>JBDVXK010000012.1:0-786809 GCA_039964455.1 Halieaceae bacterium
CAGGAGCCTTACGCTTAGCCGGTGCCTTACGCTTAGCCGGAGCTTTACGCGCAGCTGGTTTCTTCTTAGCTGTTGCTTTTTTACGGGCAGTAGCCATAGGACTCTCTCCACTGTTGTTATTTAAGTAACGCCGCTAAAAAGTAACAACAATTTCAAGGTGTTACAACAGTTTGCAGCACCTGTTCAGCTGTCAAAATTCATTGAGGAAACGTGCCAGTGACAAAAAAATAGTGCTCCAAGCTCATCAAGGTCAAAGAACTATTGCAAGTGAACAAAGAAATACACTTGTTTTATAGGCTATTTTTTAAACTAAAAAAGTATTAGAAGGCTTTCTGCAGTAGAAAGTCTGTTCAAAAGAAGTAGAAAACAAAAAAAGGGGGGCAAAAAATAAAACTGTGAATAATGAATTTTTTAAAGATTTTCTATCTTTAGATAGAAAAAAGGGAAACAACAACGTGTTTCCCTTTTTTTATAATCCTGCGCCCCAGGTCAACCCAAGGCCTTCAATACCTCATTTTTTATATCGTCCACCGACCCAACGCCTTGAATGCAATGGTAAGACGGCGCGCTGTTTCCACTCATCGATTGGTAGAAATCAATCAGCGGTGCCGTTTGGGAATGATAGATTTCCAAACGTTTGCGAACAGTATCTTCCTGGTCGTCTTCACGCTGAACAAGTTCTTCCCCGGTTTCGTTATCCAGATTGTCGCGCTGCGGTGGATTAAACTCAATGTGATACACACGACCGGACCCGGGGTGCACTCTCCTACCGCTCAAACGAGACACAATCGCTTCATCTTCTACCGCGATTTCCACAACATGGTCGATGGGAACACCCGCTGAAACCATTGCCTCGGCCTGAGGAATAGTGCGTGGGAAACCGTCAAACAAAAAGCCGTCGCGACAATCATCCTGCGTAATGCGCTCCTTGACCAGGCCTATAATAATGTCATCTGAGACAAGCCCACCAGAATCCATAACAGCCTTGGCTTTCAGGCCAAGCTCGGTGCCAGCTTTCACGGCTGCTCGCAGCATATCGCCTGTAGAAATCTGTGGAATACCGAACTGCTCGGTTATGAATTGAGCCTGCGTGCCTTTGCCGGCACCAGGCGCACCAAGGAGTATCAATCGCATTCGGGAGGATCCTCGATAAGGTATAAAAAAACCGCCGTGACTACCGGCGCCATAGCCCTGAAATCAGGGTAAAAAACGAAGAGGCGTAACCTTATACAACCACTGTACATTGCACAAGTCCCACCCTCAGAGCTGGCGCTTGGCAAGATTCCAGAGTTGATCAAGCTGCTCTTCGTCCAGCTCATTCAGGCTCTGGCCCTCGTCACGAGCCAGTGCCTCCATTCGGCCGAAACGCTGTTCAAATTTGCTAGAGGACTGACGCAAGGTCGCTTCGGCATCCACAGCCAGGTGACGTGCGACGTTGACGCAGCTGAAGAGCACGTCACCCAGCTCCTCGACGCTGTCGTCAGGATTTTCCCTCGCCAGTGCTTCGCGCAGCTCGACTAATTCTTCGGCCAGCTTATCGGCTGCGCCTTGAACATCACTCCAGTCGAAACCAACCTGCGCAGCACGTTTCTGTAATTTCTGTGCGCGAGGTAAAGCGGGTAACGCAACGGGCACATCAGCCAGGGCACCCGATAGCTGACGAGAATTTCGCTCTTGCTGCTTTATCGACTCCCAGCTTTGTTTCACTGACTCTATTGTGGCCGCGCCATCCACCACACCCTCAATCTGACCTTTGGCAAATACATGCGGATGTCGGCGGATCAACTTCTCGGTGAGGGTGTCCACAACAGACTGAAAGGAAAACAGGTCTTTCTCGGCAGCCATCTGGGCATAAAACACGACCTGGAACAGAACATCACCCAATTCTTCCGCAATGTGAGGGTAGTCCTCATGCGCTATGGCATCGGCCAGTTCGTAACACTCTTCCAAGGTGGATGGCACGATACTACTAAAGGTTTGTTGCACATCCCAGGGGCAGCCTGAAACGGGGTCGCGAAGCCGCTGCATCACTCGCAGCAAATCGTCCAGGGAATACCCTTCATCGCTCATACAAGCACCTAGCTGGAAACCCTGGTGGTGGAAATGACATTCTTCAGCCGGTTTATGCGCTCCAACAACTTGGATAAAGAGCCAAGATTCAGCACTTCCACGCGCAACCTCATAGTGGCGGTGTGCTGTTTTTTGTTGGACTGGGTATTGATGGCCAGGACATTGATGCGGGCATTGGCAAACAACTCTGTGATGTCGCGCAAAAGCCCCTGCCGGTCATAGCATTCGATCGCCACATCGACCTCATAACTGTCTTCCTGGGAAGCGCCCCACTCCACTTCAATAACACGATCTGGAGAGGACTCCTGCAAGCCCATAATTCGGCCGCAATCGCTGCGATGAACACTGACTCCCCGCCCCTGGGTAATGAATCCAGTGATCCCATCTCCCGGCAACGGTTTGCAGCAACCCGCCATATGCGTCATCAGGTTACCCACCCCCTGCACCTGTACCTGGCTGCGGTACGCTGTGGAGCCGCCAGTAAGTCGCAGTTGCGGCTCCGGGTTTTTACCCACCAGGCCCTGGGCTGCATTCAGCACCTGGGCAGACGTCAGGTCACCCGCACCTACTGCCGCGTACATGTCCTCCACCGTGCCCATCTGCACTTTTGCTGCCACCCGCTTATAGTCGATGCTGGTCAAGGCCAGGCGTTTGAACTCGCGGTCCAGCAAGTGTCGGCCGGCATCGATATTTTCATCCCGCGCCTGAGCCTTGAACCAATGATGCACTTTGGCGCGAGCGCGAGAGGTGCGCAAATAACCCAGGCCGGGCTGCAGCCAGTCACGTTTGGGTGAGCCGTCCCTGGTGGTGAGAATTTCGACCCGCTCTCCTGTTTGCAGGGTGTAAGTCATAGGCACAATTGCGCCATTGACCTTGGCGCCGCGACAGCGATGCCCTATCTCAGTGTGAACATGGTAAGCAAAATCCAGTGGCGTGGCCCCTTGGGCGAGATTGACTACGTCGCCATCCGGGGTGAACACGTACACTCTGTCCTGGGCAACGTCAAAGCTGAACTGCTCAGCCACGCTACGGCTATCGCCAGTGTCCTCATACCAGTCAAGCACCTGTCTTAGCCAGGCGATCTTTTCCTCATAGGTACTGGCCAAGGCGCCGGCGGCGTCCGAACCCTTGTAACGCCAGTGGGCACAAACCCCTAGCTCGGCCTCTTCATCCATTTGCCGGGTTCGTATTTGCACTTCCAGCGTTTTGCCTTCAGGGCCGATTACCGCCGTATGCAACGAGCGGTAACCGTTCTCCTTGGGGTTTGCTATGTAGTCGTCGAACTCATTCGGGATGTTACGCCACAAGCCGTGTATAAGGCCCAGGGTGGCGTAACAGTCTTTAACCTCTGGCACCAGCACACGGACCGCGCGAATGTCGTAAACCTGGGAGAAGCCAATCCCTTTACGCTGCATTTTCCGCCAGATACTGTATATGTGTTTTGCTCGGCCGGTAATTTCGAATTCAAGGCTTGCGCCGGTCAGAACCTGGGACATTTCTTCCCGTACACGATTGATAAATCGGTCACGCTCCAGGCGCTTACCATCAAGCAATCGCGCGATCTTTCTGTAGGCATCGGCATAAATGTAACGGAAGGAGAGGTCCTCCAGCTCCCACTTCAGGTGACCAATACCCAACCTGTGAGCCAGCGGTGCATACACATCGAAAACTTCCTGGGCAATAGGCTGTCGCCGCTGGTAATCGTCCTTAACCGCTCGTATCGCGCAGGTACGCTCGGCCAACTTGATCAGCGCCACGCGCACATCATCAACCAGGGCAATCAGCATCTTGCGGATATTATCTTTCTGCCCGTCAGCCTGGCCGAGCACGGGGGCCTCGCCCTTATTCTGCAGTTCACCGATAGCCGCCATGCGCAACACGCCACCCACCAAGGTGCTGGTCTCCTGTCCGCAGCGCTGTGCTACCTCATCAAGGCTTATTCGTTGCTCACGGACCGCGCGATAAAGAATACCGGCGAGCAAACACTCCACGCCTACATGCAGATCGGCCAAAATCTGGGCAATCTCCAGGCCTGCCAGCAGACAGTTACCGTCGCTCGCCCAGTCTATGCAGTCAGCACCTGAAAGTTCCGAAACCTCACGTACCCACTCACAGGTCTCCAGTACACGCTGCGAATCTCCATCGTCAAATGGCAGGGGCAATTGCTGCAGCCAGTGCCGCAGATCGATATCCCCGTTCTGGGTGTACTCAAATGTCTGGCGAACCTGGACCATGAAGAGACTACTCAGCTGTCCTGCGAGAAAACACCGGTAGACAGGTATCGGTCGCCGCGATCACAGATGATGGCAACGATGGTGGCATTTTCTACCTCGCTGGAAAGTTTCAACGCGGCGGCAATTGAGCCGCCTGACGACACGCCACAGAAAATTCCTTCCCGTGCGGCCAACTGGCGCATGGTGTGTTCCGATTCATCCTGGGAAATATCGATAACCCGGTCTACCTTGGCCGCATCATAGATACTGGGCAGGTAAGCTTCGGGCCAACGCCTGATACCCGGGATGCTTGATCCTTCAAGCGGCTGCAGCCCTATAATCTGTAGATCGGGGTTCTGCTGCTTGAGGAATGCCGAGCATCCCATAATTGTTCCGGTGGTGCCCATCGAACTGACGAAGTGCGTCACGGTACCGCCGGTCTGCCTCCAGATTTCGGGGCCCGTGCCCTCCAGGTGCGCACGCGGGTTGTCGGCATTAGCGAACTGGTCAAGCACCCGCCCCTTACCGGCCGCCTGCATACTCATGGCGAGATCACGTGCGCCTTCCATACCTTCCTGCTGACTGACCTCGAGTAATTCCGCCCCGTAGGCTGACATGGCCAGCTTGCGCTCCTCACTCATGTGGGACGGCATAATCAAAATCAAACGGTACCCTCGAATCGCTGCCGCCATGGCCAGGGCGATACCCGTATTCCCACTGGTGGCCTCAATAAGCGTATCGCCAGGGCTGATCTCACCACGCTCCTCGGCCCGGGCGATCATGCTCAGGGCTGGACGATCCTTCACCGAGCCGGCGGGATTGTTCCCCTCCAGTTTGGCCAGGATGGTATTGCTGGTATTCCCTGGCAAACGCTGCAGTCGCACCAGGGGAGTCTCGCCTATACAGGCTTCAATAGTTGGATAGTCAGGCATTTTTCTTAACCGGGTAAACAGCGCAAAGTATATCGTTTTTTGGGCAACACTAGCAGGTCAAATTGATGTTTCGCTGCGCCACAATACTGCAAAAGCGAGCACGTATTCGGCCTCATCGGAAATACTCAGGGCAATACTGTCACCCCCGCGTCGCATGCATGCTTCCAGCGCACCACCATTGAGTTCCACCAGCGGTGCACCGTTATCATCGTGATGCACTCGTATGTCCTGCCAGCTAACACCGCGGCCAATACCTGTACCCAGGGCTTTGGCCACTGCCTCCTTGGCGGCAAATCGTTTCGCCAGCAAACGCAGTGCCAGTGAGCTGGCGTCGTATTCAGCAACCTCTGCAGGTGTCAGTATCCGGCGAACAAATTTATCGCCCAGACGTCCCACAACCGCTTCGATGCGACTGACTTTCAGGATATCAGTACCCACGGCGATCACGACGACTGCCCCTCTACACGACCGCTTTGTCGAAACTGGCTGAACAGGTCCCGTGAGCGCAGTGGCTGGCCATCGAGATGCTCAGACAATACCTGCCGCAAGAGCCGTTTGGCCGTACGGCGGGTATCGCCAGTGTATTCGTCCCGGGACAGTGCCAACAGGTCAGCACCGGCAAATGCGGGAACCTCAGCATTATGTCCACGCACAGCTGTTATCAGCCCACTGTCAGCCTGGTAACTGTACCAGCCCTCCTCGCTTATCGCGGCGCCGGTAACCGCCTCCTGAGTCAGGTCGAAGCTGTAACCCAGTTCATCGAGCAATCCGAACTCAAAGCGTCGCAATGTCTCCTCCGCATGATCGCTAGCGGCAAGCGCCTGCAGGGTGCTGGCATAACTGGCAAAGAGCTGGGGATGAGGATCGTAACGAGGGAGTAGGCGCAGCAGGAGTTCATTCAGGTAGAGGCCACTGAACAAGCGCTCGCCTCGCAAAGTGAATGCACCGCCCGCTACCTCGGCCGCGGTCAGGGTTTTAAGGTCGGCGCGACCACTGAATGAAAGCAGAAGAGGCACGAAAGCTTGTACGATTGCAGCGGTACTGCCGCCACGGGTTTTTCGCCTGACCCCTTTGGCGACCAGACTTAAACGTCCGTGCTCGGCGGTGAATACTTCCAACAGCTGACTGCTGTCTCGATACGGACGGCGATGTAGTAAATAGGCTGGTTGCAAACTTACCCGCACGCGCTATACACCTGATCGGTAACACCGGCCCTGGACCTAGCGATCTTCATAGCCCAGGCTGCGAAGCGCGCGTTCATCGTCCGACCATCCAGATTTAACCTTTACCCAAAGGCGCAGCATGACCTTGCTATCAAAGAGCGGCTCCATATCAGTGCGCGCTTCTGTGCCAATGGCGCGCAGACGCGAACCGCCATCGCCAATAACTATTTTCTTCTGCCCCTTGGTTTCAACAAGGATAAGCGCAGATATATGCAGCACGTCGCCATCCTGCGAAAAATCCTCGATCTCGACCGTGACCGCATAGGGTAGCTCATCGCCCAACTGACGCATGATTTTCTCCCGGACAATCTCCGCTGCGAGAAAACGCTGACTGCGATCGGTTATCTGGTCTTCCGGGAACAGGTGCACGGACTCCGGCATAAAGCCGAGAACTTCGCTTTCCAACTCGTCGATATTGTGGCGACGCAATGCCGACAATGGGACGATGGAAGCAAATTCTGCCTTGGCTGCCAGCGTTTCCAGGTGAGGCAGCAGTTCCGACTTATCCTCCAGCAGGTCGACTTTATTCACCACCAAAATGGCTGGCAAACCAGACTGCACAACTTGCTGCAACACCATGTCGTCTTCATCCGTCCAGGCGGTGCGATCAACAACCATCAGTATCAGGTCCACATCCTTGATCGCCGATGTTGCCGCACGGTTCATGTAGCGGTTGATAGCCTTGCCCGCCGCCTTGTGCAGGCCCGGGGTATCTACAAAAACAATCTGGTCTGTGCCCTCGGTCTTTATACCCAACACCTGGTGCCGCGTGGTCTGGGGTTTGCGTGACGTTATGCTGATCTTTTGCCCAAGCAGGTAGTTGAGCAATGTAGATTTACCGACATTGGGTCGGCCTACGATGGCCACATAGCCGCAGCGACTTGGCGTTGATTCAGGCATCAACGAGACCCTCCAGGGCCGATGCAGCCGCCGCCTGCTCTGCACTGCGCCGGCTGGAACCCTGCCCACGAGTCTCCACCCCGGAATCAAGCAAGCGGCAGACCACCTCGAATTCGCGGGCATGGTCGTCCCCGACAACTTTTACCAGGTCGTAGTCCGGGAGAGGCAAACCGCGGCCCTGCAGGTACTCCTGCAAACGGGTCTTGGGATCACGGTCATCCGAGGCTTCTGTCATGGCCTGCAGGCGACTATCAAACCAGCGCAAGAGACAATCACGACAGACCTCGTAACCGCCATCAAGAAGAATCGCCCCGGCGATGGCCTCCAGCGTATCGGCGAGAATGGAATCACGACGCTGGCCACCGCTCTTGCGTTCGCCTGAGCCTAGCTTGAGCTTATCTCCCAGCTCCAGTTCACGGGCCAGCTCGGCTAGGGTGACGCCCTTCACCAGTGAGGCACGCATTCTGCTGAGGCTGCCCTCACGGACCGTGGGAAAACGCTGGTACAGCGCCTGGGCGATGACATGGTTGAGGATGGAATCGCCCAAAAACTCAAGGCGTTCGTTGTTGCGTTTGCCGACGCTGCGGTGAGTAAGCGCATGTTCAAGGACTGCAACGTCCTTGAACTGATAACCAAGCGCCCGTTGCAGACGGGACGATGCGTTCATATCGGCATCAGTTGCGGACTTCGACTCCGGCGACGAATGTAAGGTCTTCAAATCTCAGGACCCCGTCGATAATTCCCATGACCGGGAACCGGGCTTCGTAGTTGGAGTCGATGATTATCTTGCCTTCCTTACGGAACACCTCGACTTCCTTGGGCTTGAGCAGATACACCTGATTGGTGTTCATCATGTTCGATATCTTGCGCCGAATGTCGGCGATGGTGTCTTGCTCAGGTTTAAACTCGGACGCGACATCCTCCATGATGCGTTTCACCGTGAGGTACTCAAGGTAGATCGGTGTCATCCGAATTCCGCACATCACAAAGAAACCAACCATAATGGCGATTACAAGCATTCCGGGTATGGACATACCGGCCTGGCGCTGGCGCATTTTCATAGCTCTCTCCCCCATAACTGCAAGTCCTATTATTCTATACTACCGACCCGGCTGAAGCTCGGGATGCTAAACAGCGAATCCCAGTGCATCCAGATCGCGAAGGCCTTGCCTACTATATCCTGTTCCGGCACCTGACCCCAAATCCGACTATCACTACTATTATCCCGGTTATCACCCATCATAAAGTAATGACCCGGCTTGACGGTGACTGAGAAATCTCGTGCTGGTCGACCCTGATTGCGCTGGCTCAGGTGATTGGCATCACCCAGTGATTCCAATGCTACCTCGTAGCGCGATCCGCCATCAGGCACAACGCCCAGCGACTCCTGAGCAACTGGCGCACCATTTAAGAACAACTGTTTATTGCGATAGCTGACCGTATCACCGGGCAGACCTATAACCCGCTTGATGTAGTAGGTCTCGTTCATATGAGGTGGGAAGAACACCATCACATCGCCACGCTGCGGCTCGTTCAGGTCCAGCACTTTGGTACGGACCACCGGTAGACGAATACCATAGGTAAACTTATTCACCAGAATATAATCGCCCACCTGCAGTGTAGGAACCATGGACGATGAGGGAATCTGAAACGGCTCTACCAAAAACGAACGCAGCACGAACACGACAAACAGCACCGGAAAAAACGACCTGGCATATTCGACCAGCACCGGCTCTGAGGCGTCTTCATGTAGTTCAGACTGGTAGAGTCGACTATGCTCACTGCCATCCGTTTCCCACTCGGGGTAGCGGGTGCGCAGCTGGTCAACAGTAGCTCGTCTCGCGGGCGCGAACATCAGCGCGTCGATCAGCCAGATCAGCCCGCTACCAAAAACGAGGATGACCAATATCAGGGGGAAATCGAGTGTCATTCTGCGTCCTTGTCAGCCGTCTACCTTGAGCACTGCCAGGAAGGCCGATTGCGGGATTTCCACATTCCCTACCTGCTTCATGCGTTTTTTACCGGCTTTCTGTTTTTCCAACAGCTTGCGCTTACGCGATGCATCACCGCCGTAGCACTTTGCGGTCACGTTTTTGCGTAATGCCTTAACCGTTTGCCTCGCGACTACCTTACCGCCAACAGCCGCCTGTATCGCAACATCAAACATCTGGCGCGGAATCAGCTCTTTCATTTTTTCGGTCAGGGCACGGCCGCGAAACTGTACCTGGTCCCGGTGCACAATGACCGCAAGTGCATCAACCCGATCGCCATTGATCAACACGTCCAGACGCTGCAGGCTCGCGGCCTCAAAGCGCTCAAAGCTATAATCCAGCGAGGCGTAGCCCCGACTGACAGACTTGAGCCTGTCGAAGAAGTCGAGAACAACCTCGGCCATGGGAATATCATAGGTAACCGACACCTGGGCGCCCAGAAACTGCATATCCTTCTGCACGCCGCGCTTATCCACACACAGCGTTATGACATTTCCAAGATAATCCTGCGGCACCAGGATATGACAGCGAGCGATGGGCTCGCGCATCTCATCAATATCCCCGGCATCGGGCAGCGACGAGGGGTTATCCACCTGAACAATATCACCGTTATTCTTGACGACCTCGTAGATCACAGTCGGCGCCGTCGTAATCAGGTCGAGGTTGTATTCGCGCTCCAACCGCTCCTGGATAATCTCCATATGGAGCATGCCCAGAAAACCACAACGAAAACCAAAGCCCAATGCATCCGAGGACTCGGGCTCGTAGAACAGTGAGGCGTCGTTAAGCGTCAATTTCGCCAGGGCGTCCCGGAAGTCTTCATAGTCATCCGAGGAAATGGTAAAGATTCCCGCGTACACCTGCGGTTTCACCTGCTTGAAGCCCGGCAATGCGGGTACATCAGGCTCATTGGCATGGATCAGGGTGTCGCCCACGGGTGCACCGTGGATGTCCTTGATGCCGGCAACAACGAAACCCACTTCACCGGCCCGCAGAACCCCGGTTTCCATCCGCTTGGGGGTAAAGATACCGATACTATCGACCTGGTGAGCCTTGCCAAGTGTTTTGGCCAGAAACTTGTCACGCTTGCTGAGTGTGCCCTGCTTGACACGCACCAGCGACACAACCCCGAGGTAGTTATCGAACCACGAGTCTATGATCAGTGCCTGCAGGGGTGCCTCGGGGTCACCCTCTGGTGGCGGAACCTGTTCGACGAGGTATTCAAGTGCATCTTCTATGCCCAGGCCGGACTTGGCGCTGACAAGACAAGCTTCAGTGGCATCAATGCCAATGATCTCTTCTATCTCCAACTTGACCTTGTCCGGATCGGCCTGCGGCAGATCCATCTTGTTGAGGATTGGCAGTACTTCCAGGCCCTGCTCTATGGCGGTATAGCAGTTGGCTACCGATTGCGCCTCAACACCCTGCCCCGCATCCACAACCAGCAAGGCACCTTCACACGCCGCCAGCGAGCGAGAAACTTCGTAGGAGAAATCCACATGGCCCGGCGTATCAATGAAGTTCAGCTGATAGGTCTGACCGTCGCGCGCCTGGTAGTCAAGCGTGACACTCTGGGCCTTGATCGTAATACCCCGTTCACGCTCGATATCCATCGAGTCGAGCACCTGTTCTTCCATCTCGCGCGCGGTCAGGCCGCCACAGTGCTGGATAAAGCGGTCTGCGAGGGTCGACTTGCCATGATCGATGTGGGCAATTATCGAGAAATTACGGATGTGGCTGAGGCTCGTCACTCACCTGTGCTCATTGCAGTTTCAAAGGGTCAGCGGCGGCACAGGTTTCACCTGGGTACCGCCAAAGGCCGCGAATTGTACAGCAATGGCGCCGCTGCGACCACGTTAGTCAAGCGCAGCGGCGGCCGGCCCCGTCGGGCGGACCGGCGTGGCCTAATCCTGCAGTTTAAGTCCGATAAACATCGGGTTACCGCGTCGGATCAGCCGCAGCGGCACCGACGAGCCACTGGCCAGCTTTTGTTCGGCCTTGCCGAACGCCTCTGCTGATTTGATAGGCCGCGAACCCAACAGTGTGACCACGTCTCCGGCCAGCACTCCGGCTTCAGCAGCCGGCGAGCCCGGAAGCACCTCTCGGACGATAACACCTCCGTTGATGCCCCAACGCTCCAGCGTGTCGGCGCCCGCAGTTTCTACCACCAGCCCGAGTCGACCGCCCTGACCCGGCTGGTCGGTACCGGCGGTCAGCGAATAGCTGTCGTCTGCCCCCAGACCACCAACTTTCACATCAATCGTACGACGTTTGCCGTCGCGAACAATTTCAGCCTCTACTTTGCGGCCGGGCTCAATCAAACCCACAACATGGGGCAGGTCCGAGGAACTGGGGATATCCTGCCCATCGAAGGTGATAATAACGTCGCCAGATTTCAGCCCTGCTTTATCAGCGGGCCCACCCTCTGCCAACTGCGAGATAAGCGCACCCCGAGGGCGGTCCAGGCCGAAGGACTCGGCCAGGTTTTTATCCACGTCCTGAATGGTAACGCCCAACCAGCCCCGGGTGACGCGGCCGTCTTTTTGCAGCTGCGCGACCACATTGCGGACCACGCTCACCGGGATGGCGAAGGACAAGCCTATCGAACCACCACTGCGCGTAAAGATCTGCGAATTTACCCCGACCACTTCCCCCTCAAGATTGAACAAGGGGCCACCGGAGTTACCCGGGTTAATAGCAACATCCGTCTGGATGAAAGGTACATAGTTTTCATTGCGTTCCGTGGGCAAGCTGCGCCCCTTGGCACTGACAATACCGGCTGTCGCTGAATAATCCAGACCGAAAGGCGATCCGATTGCGAGCACCCACTCGCCCACTTCCAGGTCATCCTCTTTATCCAGGCTGAGCACAGGAAGATCAGTTGCTTCAATGCGCAGCACCGCCAAATCAGAGCGCGGGTCGGTACCGATCACTTCGGCTTCATATTCGCGGCGGTCGCTCATGCGCACTAAAACGCTGTCGGCGTCCTCCACCACATGATTGTTCGTTACCACGTAGCCATCGCTGGAGATAATGAAGCCGGAACCCATCCCCATTCGCTGGCGCTGCTGCGGTGGCGCCCCGCGCTGCTCAAAGAACCGTCGTAAGTACTCGGGTATCTCTTCGGAATCATAAGGCGACTGACCGCTGCGGGTAGCGCTGTGCTCCACCACAATCTTGACCACTGCCGGTGAACTGGCCTTCACAATGGTCCGAAAATCGGGCAGCTCTGCGGCTTGTAATGGCGCACAAAGAATAACGAGTGAGATAACAAATAAGCTGGCGAAACGGTTCATGGATAACATAGCGGACATCCGGATATTAAGTTGCTAAATGGAAAATCAGGTCAGGTTTACAGGTATAGCCGAGGGAGCCACAACCTCCAGCAGCGTGGGTTGATACTCCTCGTCATCACGGTGGCGGTTGGCGTGTAGTCTGACCATCGCAAAGCCCAGCGCGAAGCCCGCGCAGGCGCCTAACAGCGCGGTTCCATCGCCACCTTGTGGAACAACAAACGTGGCGAGCGCCGAGCCCGCGAGCATACTGAACAGGGGCAGCATGTACAGTATCAACGACCCTCGCAGAATCACTTCTTCCGGGATGGCAATCAATACCTGGTCATCTACCGCGCAATCGGCTGCAGCCAGCTGTTCGCTACCCAACACCCGAACATAACCACGCTTGCCGTCACTATAACGATTGAGCAAACCATGGCCGCAGCCTTTCTGCGCCGCACAGCTACCGCAGGTGGACTGTCGAATCGTTTCCACCCACAAACTATCGGGTTCTACTGCAACAACACGGCCAGTTTCCGTCAACATATCATCGAGCTTGTGTTACTGAATCAGCGACCATTCTAGCGGTATTTACCGGCACCTCACCAATCACGGTGATCAGCACCGGACGGCCATCAACGGCCATACCGCGGGTGTAAGACGTGGTACTTCCCTGTCGCGCCATGCCCTCACCGGGCTGGATATCTCCGCGCAGCGGCTCAAGGAATACCGAAAAGGCTGCGAGGCCGTCAGTATAGGTACGGCGCCTGTCACCTTGGGCGGCAGCATCAGTGAGCGTAAAACCGCTGGGCAACCAATGTGGGCTCCAGTCCAGGCCTACTGACTGACCTGCCGGTGCTTCGCCAGGATTGGGATGGGTGGCGCGGTGCACCGTGGCCACCTCAGCAGAGCTCTGATCTTTTTGCCCATACGCCAGATCGGCAAACTGGAATCGCTCCAGCACCTTGGCACCACGGCCAATTGTGCTTGTTTTCAACAGCAAGGCAGTTTCGCGGTCTAGCTCCATCACGTAACCATAACGGTACATATCGCGAGGCTCGACCATAATACGCACCGCGTCTCGACCGGCGACTCTCTCACCCTCGGCCACGCCGAAGCGGTAGTGCTGCGCAATGCCACAACCGCCAGACTGCAAATTATTGCCTACCTGAAGCAGTTTGTGCCCCGGGTGCAGACATTCAAGGGGATGATCAGCTCGCTCCACCTGAGCGCCCTGGCCAGTGAGCCTGGTCATTTGTTCTGAGGTGCTGCCGCCAGCCACCGAGTGCGCAATCTGCATAACCTGCATATCGTCACCACGCTGGAATGTCACTACGCCGCGATAATCCACCTCGTGGGAACTGCGGGACATTTTATCCAGCCAGGCCAGCGCCTCTGCATCTGCCGCGGGACAGCCAGCGTCAACAACTGACTGTGCAGCGATCGCCTGGGCTGCTGCGCCCAATGCCAGTAACGCCAGGGTACCCACAGTGCGAAAAAAATGCTGCATGCTAAGCCTCACACTCACTCGGTAATCCGCGGTACTCGAGCAAAGGGTATCAAGCCCTGAGGCGTATTGAGCGCCGCATGTTCGGCGTGTTCCTGGCTGTAGCGAGTCATACGCTGGCGGGCCAATTCAGAATACGCGGTGCGGGTGGCCGGCCGTAAGGCTGGCACAGCAGAGCGGGTACCATAGCTGGCCTGCACCGGCATCGCTCCCAGGCTGTTAACGAAACCAACCGCCGAAACTCCGGCAGCTACACTGCGAGAAGCATCATCGCCTACACCAATCTGGGCCAGCTGTTGACCGCCTATTACGACCGTCGCTGCCACAGAGGCCGCTACCGCAAAACTCGCCACGGGCCGCATCATCCGCTGCCAGCGGCTGCCTTCGGAGCCCTGCTCGGAGGCCAGGGCCAGGCTCACCTGTGACGAAATATCCAGTTGCGACAGGCCATGCGGCTGACCGGACAGTGCATCACGCGCACCATTAAACCGACTCCACGCGGAACGAAGATCCTGATCATCGCCTATGCGGGACAGAACCCTTTCCAATTCAAGCTCGTTGGCCTCGTCGTCCATTAAGGCGGATAACGATTCGCGCAATTTTTCACTCATTGTCATTTCCCTTGCACTTTCGTGCATTTAAATCGATGGAGGCACAGCAACGGCTGCAAGTCCCTGTCTTTGCTACGACCAGCAAACTAGCTCTCCCCATCGAGCTGCTCCCTGACCTGTTTGTCTATCGCTTCCCGGGCACGAAAGATACGTGAACGTACCGTACCCACAGGACAATCCATTACATCCGCAATGTCTTCATAACTGAGACCATCAAACTCGCGCAAAGTTACCGCTGTGCGCAAATCATCCGGTAATTCTCCAATGGCACGCTCAACAACAGTCTTGAGTTCGGCGCCAAACAATGCGCTTTCGGGGGTCTCAATCGTGCGCAATGCCTCTCCGGCTTCGAAATATTCAGCGTCCTCAATCTCGACGTCACTGCCTGGTGGCCGCCTTGAACGTGACACAAGGTGATTCTTGGCAGTGTTGATTGCGATTCGGTAGAGCCAGGTATAAAACGCGCTGTCGCCCCTGAACCGGGGCAAGGCGCGATACGCCTTGATAAATGCTTCCTGGGCAACATCCTGCACTTCGTCCGAGTCGTGAACATACCGACTGATCAACCCCATGATCTTGTGCTGATATTTCAGCACCAGCATATCGAAGGCCCGTGAATCGCCTTTCTGCACTCTCGCAACAAGCTGCTGGTCCGTTACTGCGGCAGTCACGTCCTGCTCCTCTCCCTAGTCCAGGACATTGCATTCGCGGCGTTCACCGCGACGGCCCTGCCACAGTGGCTTCCGGGCGTCCGTGAGAATAGACCCCGACTAAACAGAAAAGTTCGGCCCATTTACGCCTGCCGGCCTCATCTGAGGGATTAGTACCAAAAAAGTTCCGCAAGTTCGGATTTCCTCAACAGGGCCCACCTCGTTTATACTCGCCTGCGAGCGTGACGGGATAAGCTAAGTCATTGAGCTGCATAATATATTTCACCAGCTGGAGCGGCAAGCGCAAAGCGGATGCCACAAAAATTTGAACACGACGTATTGATTATAGGCAGCGGTGCAGCGGGCCTGAGCCTGGCCCTGCGCCTGCCCGAAACATACCGGGTCGCCCTGCTCTCGAAAGCCGACCTCAATCAGGGCTCGACCTACTGGGCCCAGGGTGGCATGGCGGCGGTGCTGCACAACCGCGACACGGTCGATTCCCATGTGGAAGATACGCTGGCTGCTGGTGCCGGCCTGTGCCATCGGGAGGCGGTGGAGTTTACTGTCGGTAATAGTCGGCGCTGCGTTGAATGGCTGGTCGAGCAAGGTGTGGACTTTGACCTGCGGGAAGACCAGCAGGATCAGTCCATGCAGGAGTTTCACCTGACCATGGAAGGTGGGCACAGCCACCGACGCATCATTCACGCTGCTGATCGCACCGGGCGGGCAATTTCGGAAGTACTGACGGAACGCGCCTGCGAACGATCCAATATCGAGATACTGACCCACCGCGTCGCTGTAGACCTGGTGATGCGAGATGGCCATTGCCAGGGGGCCTATGTTCTGGACAGCCAGCGCGAGCGAGTGGATCTGTTGCAGGCCCGGGCCGTGGTGCTGGCCACCGGCGGCGCCAGTAAAGCTTACCTTTACACCAGTAACCCGGACGGCGCCAGCGGCGATGGCGTGGCGATGGCCTGGCGGGCCGGTTGCCGTGTTGCCAACCTGGAATTCAATCAGTTTCACCCCACCTGCCTCTACCATCCGCGGGCCAAATCCTTTTTGATCACCGAGGCTATTCGCGGCGAGGGGGGGCGGTTGTTGCTCCCGGACGGCAGTTCGTTCATGCACCGCTTTGATGAACGCGCCGAACTGGCGCCGCGGGATGTTGTGGCACGGGCTATCGACCATGAGATGAAACGGCTGGGTATCGACTGTGTTTTTCTGGATATCTCCCACAAACCGCGGGAATTTCTTGAGTCCCACTTCCCCACCGTCCTGTCGCGATGTGAGGAATTCGGAATCGACATTACCAGTGAGCCCATTCCTGTGGTGCCCGCTGCACATTACACCTGTGGTGGCATTGTGGTGGACACCAACGGCAGCACCGACGTAGCAGGCCTTTACGCGATCGGTGAATCTTCCTGTACCGGCCTGCACGGCGCGAACCGCATGGCCAGTAACTCCCTGCTGGAGTGCATTGTTTATGCAGAATCGGCGGCGAAGCACATTATCGCCTCCATAGACGATGCGCCATCGCCCGCCGCTACCCCCATCTGGGACGAAAGCCAGGTAACAGACTCAGACGAAGATGTGGTGATCTCTCACAACTGGGACGAGCTGCGCCGCTTCATGTGGGATTACGTCGGAATTGTGCGTACCAATAAACGGCTGCAACGAGCCCAGCATCGCGCGCAATTGCTTCAGGATGAAATCGCCGAGTACTACAGCAACTACAAGGTCAGCAATGATCTGCTGGAGCTGCGCAACCTGGCCATGGTGGCGGAGTTGATGATTGCCTGCGCGATCGCCCGAAAGGAGAGCCGCGGCCTTCACTACACGCTGGACTATCCGGATCAGCTGCCAGAGGCCGAAGACACCATACTGACGCCGGCGAACTCACCGCTGCAACAATAGTAATCGACGCAGGGTTTTCAGTGTCTCTTCGTCGAGGCTGTCATGAAAGATAAAACACGACCAGCGCCGACTGCCGTCACTGATGAACAGCTGAACCAAAAACGGCAGTATCAACCCATGCACGTCGACAAATTGCCAATGTGCGCCTCCCCGCCTGAGGTAATACCAGTTGCCGCCGTGCCACCTTAGTCTGCACCCGCTGCTGCGGCCCTGCCATAAGCTCAACATTGCAATAATTACAACTGGCACCAGAGCTCCGGCCAACAAGGCCTGACCGCGGGTAAACAGATCCAGGAGAGCGGATGTGAGGGCCAACGCCAAGGCCAGAACCAGTGCAGCCCCTAGCAAAGACTCAGTCGGTGCGACGTCCAGCGTGGGTAAATTTGAGGATTTTGTCGACAATAGTGGCGATCTCCGGATCGTCAGGCCGCTTCTGCCCGAGGAACCAGCCGAACATCTCCTGATCCTCACACTCCATCAGTTCGCGGTAGCGGTGCCGATCTGACTCATCTAGCCCGGCGTAGCAGTTGTTAACGAAAGGCTCCAGCACCAGGTCCAGTTCGAGCATGCCTCGCCGACTGGCCCAGCGCATACGTTTAAGGTCTTCATCAGTCATTTTCAGTGGCCGTGATCTGGGATGCTACATCCGGGCAGACCATTATAACGTCATCTGCAGTCAGCTGCGGGGCTGACAGCCAACTCCTGATTCCCTATTATGGCTGCCCGCCGCACACTAGGAGCCAGTGCATTGGATTGCGCATTTTCTTTACTCAGCAACGAAGGCCTATTGCATATCAAGGGCCCTGACAGCCTCACCTTTTTGCAGGGCCAGACCACCTGTGACACACGCGATGCCGGCCCCGAGCAAGCTGTGCCAGGTGTCTATTGCACCCCCAAGGGCAGAACTGTCGCAGATTTTCTGTTGGTCAGCCTGGGTGATGATCAATTTGCCCTGCGTATGCGCAAGGATATTGTAGACGCTGCGGCGCAGGTCCTGGGCAAGTACATCATCTTCTCCAAAGCCGAGCTCAGCCCCGACGATGATGGCTGGCGCATCACTGCATGCTGGGGGGATGACGCCGCCAACATAATAAGCACGGTATTCGGCGAGCTTCCTCAAGGTCAATACAAAGCTATAAACGGCGATGAATTCCAGCTGGTGCAGATTGATGAACAGGGCAAACAGTTCGAATGCTACCTGAAAGCAGATAGCGAGCTGGAAAACCAGCTGGCAAGCGCCTGTAATGCGGGTGAACAGGGAGATTGGGAGGCATTACAAATCGCCGCCGGTATCGCGCGGATTGAGTCGGCCACCGTCGAGGAGTTCATTCCGCAAACACTGAACTACGACCTCACCGGATTCATCAGCTTCACCAAGGGCTGCTACACCGGCCAGGAAGTGGTAGCTCGCCTGCACTACCGGGGCAAGTCGAAGCGACGCGGTTACGCGGGCACAATCGATGCCAGCGAACCACCGGCGGCAGGGGCACCTCTGTTTGCCAGCGGTAGTGACAAGGCTGTAGGAAATGTCGTCAACGCCTGCCGCGACAGCCAGGGTGTGGTATGGATAATGGCCTCTGCCACAGCCGATGGGGCGATTTCCGGGCTACGCCTGGAAGATGGCGGCGGCCCGCAGATGACGCTCACCGAACTCCCCTACTCGATAGAAGATCCAGACGCGGACTAAGCCGCCGGCAGACGCCAATCCACGGGAGTCTCACCGCGCGCCTGCAGATAGTTATTGGCAGCAACAAAATGTCCGCAGCCAAAAAACCCCCGGTGAGCGCTCAGCGGCGAGGGGTGCGGCGCTTCTAAAACGCAGTGACGATTCCTGTCAATAATAGCGCCTTTTTTCTGGGCATAACTGCCCCACAACAGAAAAACTACTCCCTCGCGCTCGCGGTTAACCACCTCAATCACCCGGTCGGTAAAGATCTCCCAACCCTTGCCCCGATGCGATGCGGCCTGCGCACTCTCCACCGACAACACACTGTTGAGCAGCAGCACCCCCTGATCTGCCCAGGAGGTCAGGTCGCCATGCGCAGGAACGGGCAGGTTCAGCTCGCTATGAATCTCTTTGTAGATATTTTTTAGCGACGGAGGTATCGGGACACCGGGACGGACAGAAAAGCACAAGCCGTGTGCCTGGCCTTCACCGTGATAAGGATCCTGGCCCAGTATCACGACCTTGAGTTGCTGCAGGGGGGTATGATCAAAAGCAGAAAATAGCTCGCTTCCCGGCGGGAAGATGCGTTTCCCGGCGCGCTTTTCGGCGCGCAGAAACTCACCCAGGGCCTTCATATAAGGTTGCTCGAACTGATCCTGTAAGTGAGCCAACCAACTGCCTTCCAGCCTCACCATCCCGGGCACCACCTCAGGACAGTATCCGCATCTGGTTAGTCACAGGCCGCCATCAACACAACCTGCTCGCTCTCGCCTGGCATCGAGCTCAATGCATGCAGGTCCACCATCGCCGGGTGTAAGCGCTTGTCACGTTGACGTTTGCCGGCACTCTCGTTCACCACATCTATCAATACGGGCGCATTGAAAGCCTTCGTCCGTTGCTCGGGGTCGGCATCCTGGTAGCGGGTCGTTCGCATACGCGGCGTACGACCGGCATCGCTTATCAGCGCCTCGATTTCCGCCGATGACCACTCCTGTCCATGGGCGGCGCCTGCCGCTCGGGTAATACTTTCATTCATCAAGGTGCCACCCAGATCATTCACACCCGCATCGAGACAAGCCTGAACGCCCTCGCGTCCCATCTTGACCCAGGACACCTGGATGTTGTCGATATAGCCAAAGAACACCAGCCTGGCCACTGCATGCATGAGTATGGCTTCGCGGAAACTTGGCCCGCGTCGGGATTGACCGCGCAGATACATGGGCGCTTCCATGTGCACAAAGGGCAGAGGAACAAATTCTGTGAAGCCACCAGTGCGGCTTTGCAATTGTCTGATTGCCAGCAGGTGACGCGCCCAATGTTTAGGCTCCTCTACATGGCCATACATCACCGTGGCGGTGGTGCGAAAACCAGCATCATGCGCGGCCTCCATCACCTGCAGCCACTGGCCGGTATCAAGCTTGTCGGGGCACAGGGTAGCCCTGACCTCATCATCAAGAATTTCAGCCGCGGTTCCGGGCAATGTGTCCAGCCCCGCCTCCCGCAGACGCCGCAAATACGTGTTCAAAGGCAGGCCCAGGGTTTCGGCACCCTGCCAGACCTCCAATGGCGAGAATGCATGAATGTGCATACCCGGGGTCGCCGCACGCACCGTGTGCAGAATATCGAGGTAGGTTTGCCCGGTGTAGTCGGGGTGGATACCGCCCTGCATACACACTTCCGATGCGCCCCGCTGCCACGCTTCCTGACAGCGGCGGGCAATTTCATCGGCGCTGATGTCGTAGGGCCGCCCACGCAGATTTTCGCTTTGCTTGCCTTTGGAAAAGGCGCAAAAGCTGCATTTGAAATAACACACATTGGTATAGTTGATGTTGCGATTCACAACATAGCTGACCTGCTCACCATTGGTGCGGCGACGTAGTCTGTCGGCAGCCGCCACCACCCTGGAAAACTCCTGACCGCGCACTTCAAACAAGCGGGTCACATCACGCTCGGACAACTCCTTGCCCGCTTCACAGCGCTCTAAAATCTGCTCAAGTTCGTCCGCTGCCGTAACCGTCTGTTCAGCCAGCTTGAGCAACTCAGCCTCTATGGCAGGTGCAGGCGCCTCCTCTCCAGGCACCCAGGTATCACGCCGGGCGAAGCCACCTGCGTCCATTTGCTGCCACACGGCGGGCTTAACGGCGGGATCCAGCCAGCGCTGCGCGTCGAGGGCGAAGGACGGGTAGATGGTCAGGCGCTGTTCCAGGAATTTCCCTGCCACTGCGGTCTCATCGGCCAGCCGTTGCAAATGAGGCCAGGGCGCCTCAGGGTTCACGTGATCAGGGGTTAGTGGCGAAACACCGCCCCAGTCATTGATGCCGGCTGACACAATTTGGGGTAATACACCGGGACTCAGGTTTGGTGGCGCCTGAATATTCATATCGGGACCAAAAATGATGCGGGCGACCGCAATGGTCCACAACAACTCTGGCAGATCAGGCTCTGGCGCCTGCGCCATCAGGGTGTCGGGCTTGGCGCGGAAATTCTGGACGATCACTTCCTGTAAGTGGCCGTGACGTTGATGCACAGCGCGCAGGGCCAACAGCGAGTCGATACGCTCCAGCCTTGTTTCGCCGATACCAATTAGAATGCCCGAGGTGAACGGCACTCCCGCCAATCCTGCCAATTCCAGTGTTTGCAAGCGTCGAGCCGGATCTTTGTCAGGGGAGCCATAGTGCGGCATACCCTTCTGACACAGGCGCTCGGAGGAAGACTCCAGCATGATACCCATGGAGGCACTCACCTGCCGCAGGCCGTCGATCTCTTCGGCGGTCATGCAGCCCGCATTGATATGCGGCAACAGGCCCGTTTCCGCCAACACCCGGGCGGCAACATCGCGTACATATTCCAGTGTCGTCTCGTAACCCATTTCAGCCAGCGCTTTGCGGGCAGTGCTATAACGCAGTTCGGGTTTTTCGCCCAATGTAAACAGGGCCTCCTGGCAACCCGCGCGGGCACCCTGGTGACACAGTTCCAGTACCTCTTCCACAGGCATGTAGGGCTGTACAATTTTCTTGGGCGTTCGCGCAAACGTACAATAGTGGCAAACATCGCGACAGAGGTGCGTCAGCGGAATAAAGACTTTCCGCGAGTAGGTAACCACGTTGCCATGACCTTGATCCCGCAGACGGTTGGCCAGATCCACCAGCGCTTCAAGATCAGCAACTGAGGCAAGTGCGCGGGCCTGATCGTCGTCAGGCAGAACACCCGACGCGAGACTGTCACCCAGGGCGGAGGTTAAGGTGGTCAATGGCTGATCTTCCTGTTGTCACGGTCAATAGCGCTACCAGGCTGCAAAGCCAGGGCGAGACGCCTGCCCAATGGTGTATCCGTTAATAGTGCAGCGGTCTTACTGTCGGGCCCAAGGTCATCAAGGCCGTCCAGCAACAGCAAGATATCCTGTGGCTCGTCTACGTCAAGGCCAATGCCGGGGCGATGTAAAACCTGAACCGGCGCAGACGCTGTTGCCGCCGCTTGCTGGTGCCGGCGGCAGCTGTCGGCGCCGAAGCCAAGACGGGGACGCGCAGAAGCACCAAAGGCCAGCAGATTGGTGCCGCTGCCAGCGCGATCACAGCCAATCACCACGCCTCCAAGATCAGCCTGTGCAGCGATTACGGCACTGATATCAGACGCATCAAGCAAAGGTAAATCACCGTGAAGAATCATCAACGGCCCATCACTATCGGGTATCAAGGTATCTACTGTTGCCTCCAGCACCGGATTAAGCCCTGAGCAGCCGAGACTACGCTCATCCAGATACGCTGCTGCGTAAGCAACACACAAATGTGCGGCGCCGGGATCATCGGATACGACAGTGATCGAATCCACCTGATCGTGCCCCGCAAGTGTAGTTAGCACATCCTCTACCATGGCCTGCATCAGCGAACGACGCTCAGCCGCGCTAAGAATGCCGCCCAAACGCGACTTGGCAGCGACAAGATCCTTTAGAGGTAAAATCGCGTGCACGCTCAACCCGCCTCCGCCAATCGGAGGACTTCACCGGCAAGCGCACGCTTGTCGTCGTCGCTGCGCATCACGGTTGCTGCGACAGCAGTGTTCATACCCTGCTTCTCTATCATGGGCGCCAGTGTAGCGTCACTTTCGTCGATAACGAAGCAATCGATGAGCCCAGGATAGGAACTCAAATAGTGCGCCGCCACCGCCTCTGCCGTAACCGGCATGCCCAGTTCGGCCATCATTTTGGCAGCCGGGCCCTTTATAGCCATCCCCGCCACTATGGGTGACACGGCAATAACTGGTGCAGAACAGTCCCGTAGTGCCGGCCACAAACCGGGCAACTGCAAAATCGGATCGACGCTGACAAAGGGATTGGAGGGGCAAATCACGATCACTGCCGGCGGGGCCTCCTGCAGCAGCTGCATGAGCTGCGGATTGGGCTTCGCTGTATCCAGCCCGGAAAAGCTGAAGCCGGTGACCTCCGGCTGACATTGGTATTTAACAAAGTAATGCTGAAATGGGAGATCACCCTGCGCGGTGTGAACCCGGGTACGCACAGCTTGTGCGGACATGGGTAATATTTCTGCGCCCACCCCCATCGACTGCGCCAACTCTGCCGTTAGTTCAAGCAGCCCGCGCCCCTGCGAGATCGCCTCGCGACGCCAAAGATGCGTGGCCAAATCACGGTCACCCAGGCGAAACCAGGTCTCGCCGCCCAGAGCTTCCAGCGCGTCCATCGCCTGCCAGCTCTCCCCGGCAAGCCCCCAACCCAGCTCGCGATTATTGCGACCGGACAAGGTGTATAACAGCGTGTCGATATCGGGGCATATCGTTAGCCCCAGGTGTTCAAAGTCATCCGCGGTGTTGACGACAACCTTCAGCGAGGAGCCGGCGACAATCTGAGACAGCCCCAGGCACAGCTTTGCCCCGCCCACACCTCCGGATAAGGCCAAAACCGATGATTCATTCGGCATCAACGAAACATATCCTGTGTTTTTTCCCTGAGCAATGCTGTGGAATCCTGCTCGGATTGCGCCAGCTGGGCTCCGCGCACCAGCACCACCGGGCAGCCCTCGGCCGCCTGCCCCATCACCAGTGAAGCCGCGGCAGCCAGCTCGTCCGCAACCGCTGCCTCGGTGACTTCCAGTTCATTGCCGAAGAGATCCTGCTCGCCAATCTGGTTGTACAAGGGAGCCAGGCCCGCGCAACCAATGGCCACACCCACCGTGCCGTTGCGCCAGGCTCGTCCGAAACTGTCATTGATGATGATTTGCGGCGCGAGGTCAAACTCACGGGCAAGAGCCTCACGCAGTTCAGCCGCAGACTTGTCCGCATCTTCAGGTAATAAGAGAACACGCGGACGGGAATCGTCGCTACTGATGTTGGATTTATCGATCCCGGCATTGGCATGCACGTAGCCGTTTCGGTGTTCAACAATAATCACCCCGGGTCGAGAGCGCAGCACTTCCCGGGACTCCCGCAAGACCAATGCTACCTGGCGTGGATCCTTGTCGGTTGCCGCCGCCAATTCCACAGCCGCCTCATCCGGATCTACATCGTCCAGGAATACGTAGCGGTCCTCGGCTTTGGAAATGATTTTTTGAGCTATCACCAGTACGTCACCAGCGAGCAATTGCTCCCCGCTGGCACGCAAGGCCGCTGAAATCAGCTGGGCAACGTCATCGCCGGGTTCTACCAGCGGAAAAGGTTGCAGTGGAATAATCGATAGCGCACTGGCCATCAGGCATCGCCAAGACCACTGATCTTGATTCCAGCGTGGCACTTGTACTGCTTGTTAATGGTTATCAACACTGACGTGAGCGCTTCGGCGGCAGCGGCATTATAGATCATGCCTGCGTGGTAACCCTTCATGCCGGCCGCTTCAACCAGCGTAATCACCTCTGCCCGGGCGTCCTTTTTATTGCCGCAGACCAGAACATCGCAATCCAGGCCCTTGCCTTCCTGCAGGTGGTGGGCGGCAACGTTTTGAAAGGCCGACACAACAGCTACTTCTTCGCCGAGAATCTCCTGGGCAATCTGGCCAGCGCTGCCCTGCTCAGGCAACTGCACACGGGCCACTTTGGGTGGAACCAGCGGCACGGTGACATCAATCAGGATCTTGCCCTGTAGCGCCGGCTTCACATACTCCAGCGTGCTCGCCTGGTGACTGAATGGCACAGTCAGGGTGACGATACTGGCCGCTTCGGCGGCTGCCAGATTCTCCATCGCCTCAACGGCAACATCACCTATGCCACGTTCGGCCATAACTTCCCGCAGATCTGCTGTGGCCGCCTCAGCCTTTTCCAGCGTTCTGGAGCCGATAATCACCCGATATCCAGCTTGCGCCCAACGGCGGGCGAGCCCGGTTCCCAGGTCGCCGGTGCCACCGAGTATGGCCAATACAGGTAAATTTTCTGTCGTCATGATGCGTATTTCCGAGTCAGTTTATGTTTGGCGCAGTACAGTAGTCGCTACCGCCCTTGATTAGTCTGATTGCTTTCCATGGGAAGGCAGGCATTGGATTTCCTGCCCCCGGGAATTACGTTAGGATGCAAATCGCCCACGCATGGTAGGGAAATCAGGAAACGATAACAAGCCAATGGGCACCTCGGGAACTGGGAGTCAAAGTATATGCACGCGTCACTGGATTTCAGCGGCAAGGTGGTCGTAGTCAGCGGCGGAGACAGCAGTCTCGGCGCGCAGATCGCTGAGCACTTCCTCGCAGCTGGCGCTGAGGTAGCAGTCACCGTCAGCAATGCCTCCACAATGCCACCGGAGGGCACCGAAGCTTACAGCTGTGATGCGCTGGATTATGAGCAGATGTCGGTGGTTTTCGAGCAGATTCGTGAATCCAGGGGACGCATAGATACCCTGGTAATAGCCGGTAATAATGCAACCGCCGAAGCATCGGAGGACGTCATACGACAACAGCTGGTGGCGCCGCTGAATGCGAGTCAACTCGCCAACCGGGTTATGCAGGAACAGGACACTGGCGGTGCGATTATCTATTTGACTGGCAGCCCCACGCAGCCGGGTGATGCATTCGTTCCCGCAAGTTGCGCAGCCAGCGCCGGCATTCGCAATCTGGTGACCTCCCTGGCGGTGGAATGGGCGCCACGGGTTCGGGTCAACGCCGTGGAATCGGCGGCGCACTCAGCTGCAACGGCAGACATCTGTAATGCCTGCCTGTTTCTCGCGTCGGGCCTTTCGGATTACGTCAGCGGCAGCTGCGTATCGCCCGGTCATACTGGCAAACGCTAACGACCTCTTATGCAAGACATTCGCTAACGGCTACTCATGAGCACACCATTACGCACATTACTGCTGCTGACCCTGGTCCTCTCCGCCTGTAAAACCGGCTCGCAAACCAGCGCCAACGAGTCACAGAATGACTCGCAGCAGATTGCAGGCTGGCACGAATATGGCGGCCAGAACGCGGCGAAGTTTTCTCCACTTAAGCAGATTAATCGCGGCAACATCGACGAACTGGAGGTCGCCTGGACTCACAACTCCGGCGATATTGCCGATGGTTCAGGAGAATGGGGCTTCACCTCGCTGCAGGTTACCCCGCTGGTGGTGGCGGATACGCTCTATTATTGCACGCCATTTGGCCGGGTCTTCGCGCTAGCGGCCGAAACCGGTGAGCAGCGTTGGGTCTTCGATCCCCAGGTAAAAAATAAGCACAGCGGTTTATATCCGGCGGTGTGTCGAGGCGTCTCCTATTGGCAGACCGATCAGCCTTCAGGCGAGAGCTGCGATGCGCGCATTGTCTATGGCACTCGCGATGCCGAGCTGATTGCACTGGATGCAAAAACCGGGAAACCCTGCAACGGCTTTGGCGCCAACGGCCGCCTTAGCCTGAAAGAAGGCATAGAGGGCGCTAACAGCTGGGAATATTATCCAACGTCCCCGCCTTACATTATTAATAACCTGGCCGTTATAGGCGCCACCGTCCCCGACAATGACCGCAAAGATGTGCCCAGCGGCGTAGTCAGGGCCTTCGATGTTCGCACCGGGAAACTGGCCTGGGCGTGGGAGCCCGTTAGCCGAGAGTATCGCGAACGCCATCAGGATGAGCGTGGTAACACGCTGTATCACCTGGGATCGCCCAATGTGTGGGCTCCTATATCGGGAGACCCGCAGCGTCAGCTGGTGTTCATCCCTACAGGTAACCCCTCCCCCGATCTTTACGGGGGTGACCGGGATGGCATCGACTACTTTGGTTCCTCTGTGATCGCGCTGGATGCGAAAACCGGCGAACTTAACTGGCGATTCCAGACGGTACACCACGATGTCTGGGACTACGACGTGGCCTCCCAACCCACCCTCTTCGATATACCCGGGGTAGGTGACGGTCGCCCCGGTGTAGCCCAGGCTACAAAAATGGGCCATGTGTTCTTACTGGACAGGGAAACCGGCGAACCCCTCTACCCGGTGATAGAAAAACCTGTTCCTCAGGGCGGTGTAAGTGGGGAAACGCTGTCCCCTACCCAGCCATTCCCCACGCACCCGCCGCCACTACACCTGCCTGAAAAACTGACAGCCGACGACATGGATGGATTCGTCTGGTTTGATCGCAAGAGTTGCCAACGCCGGCTGGCGAGCTATCGCAATGACGGTATCTTTACTCCCCCCAGCCTCGAAGGCAGTGTGCTCTACCCTACAACCACAGGTGGCATTAACTGGGGCGGCATCACTATCGATCCCGAAGAAGGCATTCTGTATGCCAACCAGATGCACATGGCTGCCGTCGTTCAGCTGCTGCCGCGTGCTGAGTACGATGCACTAAACCCCTCCGCAGGCTACCCATTGGAACACTACCCGATGAACGGCAGCCCCTATGGCGTGCGCCGCTTCCCCCTGCTTTCCTCAGTCGGAGCGCCCTGCAACCCGCGCCCCTGGGGTAGCCTCACTGCAGTAAACCTGAAGTCCGGGGAGGTCCTCTGGCGCCGACCACTGGGGACAACCAAGGGACTGGCGCCCTGGCCCCTGTGGTTCGAGGCCGGCAGTCCAAACATCGGGGGCGGCCTGGCTACCGCGGGCAAACTCTTTTTTATTGGTGCCAGCAGCGATGGTTACTTCAGGGCCTTTGATAGTCTCAATGGCGAAGAGCTCTGGCGCCACGCCCTGCCCTATACCGGCAATGCCACACCTATTAGCTACCGGGTCAGTGAATCGGGGCCGCAGTACGTTGTCATTGCCGCTGGCGGTCACGGCTGGTCCAGCCCTGGAGATGCAATCGTGGCGTTCCGGCTGAAATCCACCGCAGGCCAGACCAGTGATGGCAATGTTACAATGAGCAGCAATTAACCAACTCAGGACCCAGCCACCGCTGGACTTTATTTGAATAAATTGTTGCATCCGCTGTTCGGGTATCCGGTCGCCGCAGCCGACTTCCTGCAAGCCCTGGTTCATACGCCCGGCTGGCTGGGCAATGACTGGGTCCCTGCTGCGCACTCCATTCCGACTGACTTTCTGGGCGTCAATGTCGCGCCTGCCGACAACCCAGATATAGACGACTTCATCCTGCAGCAGCTCGCAGGCTTGGGCCTGACTCAACTGCGTATGGACTTCAGTTACGACAGTATCGAGGGCCCCGCGCAACGTTTACTCGAGCGCCTGCTTGACGAGGGCTATCAGGTTCTTCTGGATGTTTTTCCACCGCTCACAGAGGCTGAAGAGCTGGCGGAGGACCCCGATGCACAGCTGCGCTGGGAACAGTTTCTCGATACGGTGTTCCAACGCTACGGTCAGCGCATAGCACTGTTTGAAATAGGCAACACACCCAATCGCGGTCGCTGGTCGGGGTTTAGCGGCCGCACCTTTCTGGTGGCCTGGGAGACCGCCCTGCGGTGCGCCGACAAGGCCCAGGTCAAGGTAGCCGGGCCCAATGTGTCTGACTTCGAGCCGCTGTACAACGCCGCATTTCTTTCCTTTATCCAACGTCTGGGCCATGCACCCGAGGTGCACACCGACAACCTTTTTGTCGAGCGGGTTATTGAGCCGGAGGCATTCGACCACAGGGTTCTGGGCCGCGCGGCCACCTCACTCCTGAAACTCAACCTGATTAAGAAAGCCCGAGTATTGAAGCAGTTAGGCGAACAGCGCGGCTGCGGCGAACTGGTCTGCACCTATACCTGCTGGACCAGCAAGCGCGCTGCCCGTCGCTCGCCCTGGCCGGCGCAAAAGCAGGCCGACTACATGCTGCGCTATCTGGTTTTGGCTGCCAGTAGTGGCGCCCTGCGCAGGGTTTACTGGGGTCCGTTGATCTGCAACCGCGACGGCTTGATCGATGATGCCTGCCCCGACTATCCCGTCATCGACCAGGTAACCTATTATCAACGGGTACGCGGCAAGGCCGAGGACTTCAGCCTGACGCCTGCGTTTCATACTTTGGCCAATACAGCCAATGTGCTGCAGGGCAAGCAACTCACGCCCCTGATCCACCAACCCGAAGGCCTGAGCATATTCAAGCTGACCGGCGCTGAGGATGCTATTACCTACATTCTCTGGTGCCGGGATGGCCAGAGCCACTCTCTCAAAGATCTGTTCAAGGAGTCTGAGCTGTTGTCGGCAAGCTTCAGGGACAGTAGTGGCGCCTCATTGCCGCCCCAGGCGGCTGTGGGTGAGAGGCCCATATTTCTGGACTTCCCGGTACGCCCGACAGAGCCCACTATAGCGCCGGTGATCAAGGCCGTTGTGCATCTGGCGACACCTGGCCAGCAGTCGATACCAGTGGCTGAACCCGGCTGGAAAGGGGCGCTTATGCTACGCAGGCAGGAGCAACTCACTGACCTCGCTGCCGTTCAGGACCTGTCAGCGCAGGTCATCCCGAAACTGCCTGAGCTGCGGATTTTGCGTGATGCGCGTAATCGCCTCTGGAATGTTGCCGACCCCCGAGACGCTGACCGGGAAATCACGGTCAAGCTGAATCGCGTCAGCGGTTTCAAACGTTTCACCTACCGCTTCCGTCCCAGTAAGGGCCGGCGCCACTGGAACAACGCCTGCAGCATGCTGGGTCGCGGGATTGCGACACCCTTACCAGTCGGCTTTTGGGAGCAGCCAGAGTTATCCGGTATTCGCGACTCCTGGTACCTGTGCGAATACATTCCAGACAGCTTCTCCGCCAGGGAAGTGTACGCCGCCTTCCGGGATGGCGCTGACAGCTACCACGGCCTGGACAAGGCCGCCTGGTTTGACCTGCTCAGCGGCTTTGTTTGCCAGATGCACAACCGGCAGATTCAGCACAGGGACTTGTCTTCCGGCAATCTGTTAATTGCCCACAACGAGGCCGGCGAAATAGTACCCATGGTTATCGACATAGGGCGAGCCTGGGTCTGGCGCGGGCCCGGCTCTCGCCTGCGAGAGCGGCATCGCCTGCAGGATCTGATGCGGATAGCCTACAAACTGAGCTGGGATGATCGCAGCGCCTTCATGGCAGCCTACGAGCGCCACTTCGGCCGCAATTTCAGTCCACTGTGGCGTCTGCCCTTCCATTACTACGACAACAAGCAGCGGTTTAAAAAGGCACTTAAAGGCAAACGGAAAAAACGAAGCAAACAGTGACCCATCAGGGTGTGTGGTGCTTGTCGGCTCTTTACTTCAAGGTATACTGACCGGCCTGAGTCCTAGGACTAAAAGAGCGCCGCAGCCAGCAATCTGCGGGGCTACAACGCACGAGAGCTGATGGCCGAACAGCACCCACATTCGAATGCCCTGCCCGCCTCGCTAGAGGTCGATCACGCGGTGCGCGTCGCTGGCCAGCTTTCTCTGCTCAGCCCGGACAAACTGAGCCTGGTGCCAAGCGATTCCAGCCTGGAGGGCGCAGCCAATCGCATGCGCCTGATCGAAGGTGCCCAAATCAACCTCAGCTGCGATCAGTTGATGGGCGATAGCGGCGCGCCGGTATCGTTTCAGGTTGTGGTAGCTAGCAATTCCGAGCAGGGCATCGAACTTCGCGTTACCGACAGCAATAACGCCGAAACACGGCGCTGCCTTGCCGCGCTGGCACCCGGTGACCAGCAAGCAGCGCCCGACGCCGAACTACCCGAGTAATTGCCACCGCGCTTTTCTGACGTAGAACGTGCGGGGATTTTGCAACGACTGCAGGCACAAAGCCTCACACTGCTTGATGAGCGCCTGCAGGTTTTCATCATGCACCTGGCGGATCACTTGTTTGACCTGTCTGCCTCAGGCCAGCAAAGCTCATCAGGCCACAATGTGTACTACGAGGCACTGAACGAGATAAAACGTAACGGCCGTCAACTTATCGATAATTTTATTGCCGACATCGATAGCTTGTACGACGACCTGACGCCAAACCGTCGCTCCCGTCACGAATGGCAAAAGCGGGCTGACGGGTCTCTGGATCTCGTCGATATCAACGAATTCGAGGACATTCTGGCGGTTGATCGCATGATCAGCATAGGCCAGGAGCTACATCAGGTCGCGCTGGAGGCCCTGGTGATCCGCATCGCGACGCTGATCGATGCCGATCCGCTAAGTGTGCGCCTTCCCGTGCATGTAGAAGAACTTTGCCGGATCTTCAAACAAGCCGTAGACGGACAGAAAATACCGCAAGCCGCGATCCCCGAAATTTTTAACTATTTTGTGAACGAATTCGTGCGCGAGCTGGACAGCTACTACAACCCACTGAATGCTGGAATGGCACAGCAGGGTATTCGTCCGCAAATCGAAGAAGAAATTATCAACAAAGGCTCACTGCTCAAGCAGGCGGAAATCAATCGCAGTAAGCCTGAGAAACCAATACCGCCGCGTGAGGAACCTGCACGTGTACCGGCACCCCCACCGGAACAGACTCCGGCCGAGGTAGCGGCTGCCAAAGAACCCGCGCGACAACCAGCTGCCGACCCGGATTCATCCAAGCCCCGACGCATGGTCGACGAGGTGGTGGACGGCGTTGTTGAGAAAATTGCCGAGCGCCTGAATCCCGACAACCTGTATCGCTCAGTCATCGACGCCCTCAACTTCAAGCGAGAAACAGAAGGCCGGGGCGCCGGACAGGCCGACGGCGCAGATACCTCTTCTGGCGGCGATGCCAATCTCGCCGATCCGCAGGCAATTGCCACCGCATTGGGCGCCTTGCAACGCAACGCCGAGGTCCGCAATGAAGTACAACAAGCTGCCTCCCTGCGAGAGTATCTGGCCGCCAATAGCGGCCAGATAGGTGGGCTGGAAGGCACCACGGGGCTCAGCGACGACAGCCTCAACCAACTCGACCTGGTCGACAACCTGTTCGGCACCATCAGGTCGCAACTCGACGTCAGCACGGAGCTGAAACCAACTCTGGAAAACCTGCAAATCCCCTTGGCGAAACTGGCATTGATGGAGCCGCGGTTTTTCCTTGATCGTGGCCACGCGGCGCGCTCCGTTGTCGACAAGTTGTCCAAATTGGCCAGCACCGCCAACTTCCCAAATCGCGCACTGGAAGGTCGAGTGGGCGAAATCGTCGAGCAAATCGTCGAAGAGTACGATGAGGACAGCACTGTCTTCGATAACGCTCTGGGCAAGATAGACAAGCTTGCTGAGCAGCAACAACGAGCCCACTCTCGCAACGTTGAACGGGTTGTGCGCACTCAGGAGGGCCAGGAAAAACTGACCCAGTCCAGGAGCGCCGTGGAGGAACTCGTGGGGGCTTACATAACGCCGCCCGAGGCCCCAAAGGTTCTGAAGGAACTGGTCGAAAGCGGCTGGCGTGACCTGATGGTACTCACACACGTCAAGGAAGGGCCGGAGAGCAGCAGCTGGCAGGAGCAGACCAAGACACTGGAGTTGGTAGCGCAGTGGTTAAGGGAACAGCAACTGGGTGATGTTGATAGCGACACCCAAATGCAGCGCGGACTGGAAGCCGCCCCATTGATCGACATGATTCGCCAACAGATCAGCTCGGCGCTACCGGCGAACGTTGCACACGAAGCCGTCCTCGATGAGTTGCAGGAAACTATCGCCGGGAATCATGAGGTTTCAACCACCGCAATTCCACGACCAGCGCCGGTTGTCACGGCAGAACAACGCCGCGCCCGCATAAATGAGTTGCCCAGACTGCGCCGCTGGGTCAAGCGGGTTGAAGAGATTGAAACCGGTAGTTGGCTCAACTATCGCGACAAGCAGGGCAAAAAGCAGCGGATGCAACTGGCCTGGGTCAACGCCGATCGCGACCGCTTTATTTTCGTCAATGAGCGCGGCCAGAAAAACGCTGAAATGACCAACGTACAGTTGGCCAGGCACCTCGCGCGCGGAGCCAAGCCCCCCGCTCCTGCCGACGAAATGTCGGTGGTCGACGAAAGCATGTACGGTACCCTGGAACACGTACAGAAAACGCTGAGCTTTGAGCGCAATCACGACGAGCTAACCAAGCTCATTAATCGCGATACGTTTCTGGAACAGATGCGGCGCACACTGCGACACGCCCAGCGCAAGTCGTCACAACACGCCATACTGTTCATCAATATCGACCGCTTCAGCCTGGTCAATGAAGTCTATGACAAGGTCAATGGCGACCTTGTATTACTTGAATTTGCCAAGTTGTTGTCGCAACTCCATGGCAAAAAAACCTCATCGGCACGTATTGGCGACGACGAGTTCGGCATTCTGCTGGTTGACCGCAGCATGGAAAAAGCCAGCGAATTTGCCGAAAAAGTCAGGGCAGATATCGAAGCCAGCAGTATTGAAATAGAGAACGAAAAGGTCAGCTTTACCGTGTCTATCGGTGTTGCACCACTGACAGAAAGCAGCGCCGGTGTGGAAGAGGTACTCGCTTCAGCTCGCGGCGCGATGCAGGTCGCCAAGGACAAGGGCAGAAACCGGGTGGTCGAGTATACGCAGGACCAGGCCCAACTACTGCAGCACAAGCAGGACCTCAAACAGAGCAGGCTGGACCTAGAGGAAGCGCTGGCCACTGATCGTTTTGTATTGCGCGCCCAGCCTATCGTTCAAAGTACTGTCGTGAGCGGCGAGGAAGTGTCGGCGCACTATGAGCTGTTACTGGGGCTAAGCAACCCCGACGGGACATTGGGTTCTCCGGAAGACTTCATCGCCTCGGCAGAACGCTATGGCTTTATGAGTCTGGTGGATCGCTGGGTGGTAAAAGAGGCGTTCAGCTGGATAAGCAGTTTGATGGATGCGCAGAAGATCGTGCCCAATCTGGCGATCAACCTGTCCGGCACGAGCGTCACTGACGATGCATTCATGGATTACCTGCTTGAGCAGATCTCCGAATTTGGCGTTGGCACCAGCAAATTGTGTTTTGAAATCACTGAAACCGGCACTATTTCAAATCTGGTCAAGGCAGCTGACTTCGTTCGCACCTTTAGAAATATTGGCTGCAAGTTTTCGATCGACGACTTCGGCACCGGGCTTGCCAGCCACAACTATCTGCGTGAACTGCCTGTTGATTACGTGAAGATAGACGGCACTTTCATCACTAATATTCATCGCAACCGCAATGACTTTGCGATGGCTCGTTCGATCAATGACCTCGCTCATTTTCTCGGCCAGCAAACCATAGCCGAGTCGGTGGAAAACGAGGAGATTATTGCACAGCTGCGCACCATTGGTGTCGACTATCTGCAGGGCTGGGGTGTTGGCAGACCCAAGCTGCTGAAAGAAGTCGCTGCAGAACTATCCAGTATCGAGAAGTAGCAGCATTGCTTACGGCCGCGGCATGAGCAACGAAAATAGCGAGCAGCAGGCTTACGACCACCTGATTGGCCTTATCTATGAGGGCTCGCTGGAACAAAAACCCTGGCAAAGCGCCCTGCCACTGCTGCGAGAAATATTCGATGCACAGGTAGTCTCCCTGGTATTGCGTCCTCCTGCAGAGGGCGATCAGGGCGTGATCCTCAACAGCCTCAGACCGGATACCCAAACTGCTGTGCAGCAATCGGATTCGGGTGATCCCAGCGACTGGGAACTGACTGCTTACCGGGAACAGTTCTTTTCGCTGGACCCGTTTGTCAATCTACCCAGCGACAAGGTCATCAGCCTCGAAGATCTGCTGCCCGACTCCGAGTTAGTGATCTCAGACTATTACCTGCAGTACCTGCAGCCGATTGGGCTTTTTCGGATACTCGGGGTTGATACACAGGAGCCTGGCGGCATGCTGGCCAGACTGCGTATTTCCCGCAGGCGGGAGGAGCCGCGCTTTGACGAGCAGGACAGACAGCGCCTGGCCAGGATTACCCCGCATCTTCGCCGCGCTATCCAGATATTCGCAACCCTGAGCCGAACAACCTCAGAGCGGGATATTTACGCCGACGCGGTAGACCAACTGGCTGTGGCAACAATTATTCTTGATGAGCAGGGCCGTGTTCTCAATACCAATGCCGTGGCGAGAACGGTGCTCGAGGACGCCGGCGGTTTGACCATTCGCGCCAAACATCTGCACATCGAGGGCCGCGATATAAACCGCGAACTACAGAAGGCAGTCGATCAGGTTATTGAGGCCCAGCATCGCGGCGAAACTTCTTTGGTGCGAGCGCTACGGGTACCGCGTGAATCAGGCCGCGCTGATCTGGGCCTGGTGTTACGCCCCGTATCAACGGGCGAATGGAATGAAGGACAATCCAGCCCCTGTGTAGCGGTGTTTATCAGCGACCCTGATCACCGTGAGACGGCGTCACAACAAACTCTGGCAGAACTTTTCGATCTCACGCCGGCGGAAGCCAATGTAGCGATCCTCTTGTCTCGGGGCCTGAGCCTCGCGGAAGTCTCTGAAGCACAGAATATCTCCCAACATACCGCCCGGGCTCAACTGAAATCGATTTTTGCCAAAACCGATGTATCCCGGCAGGCCGAACTGGTGCGGCTTGTTCTCAAGAGTGTCGCCTCCCTGGGCTGATCGAACTGCCCGGCTTGATCCACATCAACACGGCAGCGCCGAGCGCTTGCTAAGCTGCGGCCATGTTTGACTATTCCTTGAAAAAACTTGATGTATAGCATCGAAAAAACAGAAGCAATGCCCCCCAAAGACAAAAAAGAAATACGCCACGATAACCTTCAACTGGCGGCCAAGTATGCCTGTCAGGGGCCACGCTACACCTCCTATCCCACGGCACCCCAATTTAGCGAAGACTTTCCGCTGACCCAATACACCGATTGGCAAACTGGCCCCGGTGACCATCGTAAAGCGCCGCTGTCGCTGTACGTTCACCTGCCCTTCTGCAGGGACATCTGCTACTACTGCGCGTGTAACAAAACCGTCACCCGGAAGCCCGGGGTTGCTCGCCACTATCTCGACCACCTGCTTGCCGAAATCGAGCTGCAATCGGCGCTGGTTGGTAACACTCGCCCTGTGACCCAAATGCATTGGGGCGGCGGAACACCAACGTATCTGGATAGTGCAGAGATAACAGAGTTGATGCACGGTCTGGCAAGTCACTTTGCGCTACTGGACAAGGGCTATCGAGAATACTCTATAGAAATCGACCCAAGAACAGTTGATCACCCTACTATCGCTCTACTCAAAGGTGTCGGATTTAATCGCGTCAGCCTGGGCATTCAGGATTTTGACCCTCTGGTTCAGAAGTCGATTAACCGATTACAGCCTTACAGGGATGTAGCCAATCTTGTCGACTGCATACGTAATCACAGCTTTCGATCCCTGAGTTTTGATCTCATCTATGGTCTTCCCCATCAGGATGCACAAACCATGGCTGAAACACTGTCCAAAGTCATAAGCCTGGCACCGGACAGAATCGCCTGTTACAACTACGCGCATCTGCCCGACCGCTTCCCCAGCCAGAGAGCAATCGACCGCTTGGATCTGCCAGCACCAGAGGAGAAATTACTGCTGCACGAAATCATTGCCGACACGCTGCAGGAAGCCGGCTATCTGCATATCGGCATGGATCATTTCGTACTACCCACCGACGAGCTGGCCATTGCGCAAAGTGAAGGCCGTTTACAACGAAATTTCCAAGGCTATTCCCTACGCATGGCTGACGACCTGTTGGGTCTGGGCGCCTCTGCGATTAGCCAGATGGGCGACTTTTACTTGCAAAACGAACGCGATCTACAGAAATACTATGAGCGGCTGAGCAAAGCGGAGCTGCCCGTCGAAAAGGGTTTTAAAAGTGACAGGGAAGATCGATTGCGTAAACACGTCATCATGAGCTTGATCTCCGAGATGTCACTGGATATCAACGACTGCAATGAACGCTTCGGCATCGACTTCAAGACCAGCTTCAACCAGGAATTGCAGACACTGGAGACTATGGAGCAAGACGGCTTACTCGCCATAGGCATTGACACCATCCAGATCACGGATAAAGGAAGACCATTTCTGCGCAACATTTGCATGCCCTTCGACGCCTACCTGAAAACAAGGAATGCACCCGCATCGAGCCCTTATTCCGCCACGGTTTAAACCCTTATTTTGCCTTAGCCCCGCTCATGAAAATTGACTATACTGACACCTTCGACACCGCTACGGACAACTTGATGACAATACACCTGGCAGATCAGGGTGAAGGGGCTTCTCTACGCCATTGCACACACGACTATCAAGTTAGTTGCGGCAATTGCCGGCTTGCCAGTATCTGCCTGCCGCTTGCACTGGAGCAGGACGATATCGAGCAGTTGGATAGCATTATCCAACGCAGCAAGCCGCTACAGAAAAGCCAGCACCTGTATCGTGAAGGTGACGATTTTCAATCTGTTTTCGCCGTCCGCTCAGGAACGCTCAAAGCCTACAAAACGACGGACGACGGGCGTGAGCAGGTTACTGGCTTTTACTTCCCCGGCGAGATTCTGGGTATGGACGGCATCAGCAGCAACACGCATGCCTCCTCTGCCAAGTCACTGGAAACTGCCGCGGTGTGCGAAATACCCTTTGCCTCGTTGGAAAAACTCAGCGCCCTGATGCCCACTTTGCAGCGGCATTTCTTCCAATTGATGAGCCGTGAGATCACCGAAGACCAGCAACTGATTACACTGTTGAGTAAAAATTCCGCAGACGAGCGCGTGGCTTCGCTGATGTTGAGCATCTCCACACGCAATGCCCGTCGCAAACTCAGTGCCACACAATTCCGTTTGCCCATGTCCCGGGTGGACATTGGTAACTACCTGGGATTGACTGTCGAGACGGTCAGTCGGGTGTTCAGCCGTATGCAGAAAATGGACATGCTGAAGGTCGATAACAAGGAAATTGAAATTCTGGATCTTGATAGTTTACGGGGAATGGCCAACCTGAGCAGCTAGAAGCTTAGCCCGGCACCACATTCCCCGAGTCTTGATACAGGTCAACGCCAGAAAACCGCAGGTGCCTAAAATACCGGGACACCCGCATAACACACGCCGCACTGGGGAGATCAATAACAATGATCCAGCATACATTTGGGCTTTTGACGAGACCCAGTAAGCAATGGCAGACCATAGCGGACCTTCCGGAAAAATCACTGAATACGCTGGCGATATACCCCTGCATATTGGCGATATTGCCCGCAGTTGCCTGGTTCTATGGGACCAGCCGCGTTGGCTGGAGCGTTGGCGATAGCGGCGATGTCATCAAGCTTACCGTCGAGAGCGCGCGGCTGATTAGCATACTGTTCTATGCCGCCATGCTCGGCTGCGTCGCGGTGATAGGCTACTTCATCCACTGGATGGCAGACACTTACGGCGCTGCATCTACTATTACGAAGGGCATCGTTATAACCAGCCTGGCAGCAACGCCTCTGTTTCTGTCGGGCGCGGTGGGCTTTTATCCGCTGCTTTGGCTGGACATGCTGATAGGCGTGGCAGCGGTAAGCTGGGCGGTCTACCTGCTATATCTTGGTATCCCTATCGTTATGGGGATACCGCAAGAGCGCGGTTTCCTGTTCTCCAGCGCGGTAATGGCTATCGCACTGGTCATTCTGATCTGCCTGATGGTCGGCTCCGTCATCCTTTGGGATTTTGGCGCTGCACCGGCATTTACAGACTGAATTGATAGCAAACAAAAACATCGAAAACCTGACTTTTTAAATGGAATTGAACCATGAGTGAGCTCAACGCCGCGTTGGAGCATCCAACCTACAACTACAAGGTTGTTCGCCAATTCGCCATCATGACGGTGGTCTGGGGCATCGTAGGTATGCTGGTGGGCGTATTGATCGCAGCCCAGCTGGCCTGGCCGGCACTGAATTTTGATCTGCCGTGGACCAGCTTCGGCAGACTTCGCCCCCTGCATACCAATGCGGTTATTTTCGCCTTCGGTGGCTGTGCGCTGTTTGCGACGTCATATTACGTGGTGCAGCGCACCTGCCAGACTGGCCTGGTATCAGACAAACTCGCCGCATTTACATTCTGGGGCTGGCAGCTGGTCATTGTGGCCGCCGCCATCACCCTGCCACTAGGCCTGACAACCTCCAAGGAATATGCCGAGCTGGAGTGGCCAATCGATATTCTTATCGCCGTGGTCTGGGTGTCTTACGCCGTGGTATTTTTTGGCACCATCATGAAGCGCAAGGCCGACCACATTTACGTGGCCAACTGGTTTTTTGGTGCATTCATCATTGCGGTGGCGGTACTGCACATTATTAATAGCCTTGCTATCCCGGTGGGGCCCACTAAGTCCTACTCCATCTACGCCGGCACCGTCGATGCGATGGTGCAGTGGTGGTATGGCCATAACGCCGTAGGCTTCTTCCTGACTGCGGGCTTCCTTGGAATGATGTATTACTTTGTACCCAAGCAGGCAGAGCGGCCCGTCTACTCTTACCGGCTCAGCATCGTGCACTTCTGGGCGCTGGTAGCTGTCTATATCTGGGCCGGGCCGCACCACCTGCATTACACCGCGCTCCCCGACTGGGCGCAGAGCCTGGGCATGGTTATGAGTATTATCCTGCTGGCACCCTCCTGGGGCGGCATGATCAACGGCATGATGACGCTGTCAGGTGCCTGGGACAAACTTCGCACCGACCCCATCCTGCGCTTTCTTGTTGTCAGCCTGTCCTTTTACGGCATGTCGACCTTCGAAGGCCCCATGATGTCCATCAAGACGGTTAACGCACTGTCACACTACACAGACTGGACAATCGGGCATGTACACTCCGGCGCGCTGGGCTGGGTAGCAATGATTTCCATTGGCTGCATCTATCACCTGATACCCATACTGTTCGGTAAAGAGCGGATGTACAGCATAGACCTCATCAATGTGCACTTCTGGATGTCTACTATCGGCACTGTGCTCTACATCGTCTCCATGTGGGTCAACGGAATTCTGCAGGGCCTTATGTGGCGGGCCTACAATCAGGACGGCACCCTGACCTACAGCTTTGTCGAATCCGTATCAGCCAGTTATCCCGGTTATGTGGTGCGGGTATTGGGTGGCGGGATCTTTTTCGCGGGCATGCTGGTGATGGCGTACAACGTCTACATGACCACTCGTAAAGACGTAGCGTTGGCGCCGGCAGCTGCCGCGCCAAACGCGGCATAAGCAGCTGACCATGAAGCATGATGCCGTAGAAAAAAACGTTGGCCTGATGATTATCCTGGTAATCGTGGCGATAAGTTTCGGCACGCTGGTAGAGCTGGTTCCGCTGTTTTTTGACAAGCAAACCAACGACCCAATCGCCGGCCTCAAACCACTACCCGCTCTGGAGTTGGAAGGCCGCGACATTTATATACGGGAAGGCTGTAATACCTGTCACTCGCAAATGATTCGACCACTGCGAGCAGAAACCGAACGTTATGGCCACTACTCTGTGGCGGGTGAATTTGTCTACGACCATCCCTTCCTGTGGGGTTCGAAGCGAACCGGGCCAGACCTGGCGCGTGTTGGCAAAAGATACTCCGACGACTGGCACCGAGCACACCTTTACAACCCGCGAGACGTGGTACCCGAATCAAACATGCCCTCTTTTCCCTGGCTATTTGATAACAGCGTAAACGGCGAACGAACCGGAGCTAAAATGTCTGCCCTACGTACTGTGGGTGTCCCCTACACGGACGAGGACATCAGTGGTGCCGCTGCGGCAGTCGAAGGGAAGCTGGAAATTGACGCACTGGTCGCCTACCTACAGCAGCTGGGAACCCTGCTGCAATCGAGGCGCTAATACTTATGGATATCAATGACCTTAGAGGCCTGAGCACCTTATTCCTGATGGTTTCATTCATCGGACTGTGTTTTTGGGCCTACAGTAGCAAACGTAAACCCTATTTTGATGATGCGGCCAACCTGCCCTTTGCGGATGAGGAACTGAATCAGCGCACGATGGAGAAGGAGCGAGAGCAATGACAAGTTTTTGGAGCGGCTGGGTCATTGTCCTGACCACCGTCACCATCGTTGGCATGACCTGGATTCTGTTTTCCAACAGACAGGCTGAGCGCCGCGAAGGCGAGCGTACCACCGGCCATGAATACGATGGTATCGAGGAATATGATAATCCGCTGCCGGCCTGGTGGTTCTACATGTTCGTCATCACCATCGTCTGGGGCATAGGCTATCTGATTGTCTATCCAGGCATGGGCAACTTTCCCGGCGTATTGGGCTGGACCCAGGTAGACCAACACGACAAGGCGGTTGCTGCCGCCGACGAACGCTTCCGAGCCATGCGGGACCGCTACCTCGCACTACCGATTGAAGAAATCGCCAGCGATCCTGCAGTCATGAAAATGGGCTCCAGAATGTTCGCCAACAACTGTGGCCAGTGCCATGGGTCGGACGCCAAGGGCGCTTACGGCTTTCCCAACCTGACTGACGATGACTGGATTTATGGCGGTAGTCCCGAAGCGATCAAGGCCACACTGATCAACGGCAGGCAGGCTGCCATGCCTCCCTGGCAAGCCATTCTGGGTGACCAGGGGATCGCTGAGGCAACTGCCTATGTGTTATCCCTCAACGGCCGTGATGCCGATCCGGCGCAAAGTAAAGCGGGACAGACACACTTCGCCACCTACTGCGCGGCTTGCCATGGTGCAGACGGTAAAGGCAACCTGGCAATGGGTGCTCCCAACCTCACTAACGGCGTGTGGTTGTATGGCGGCAGTCAGGCGCAGATCGCCCACAGCCTGCGTGCCGGCCGCAACGGTGTAATGCCAGCCTTTCAGGACACGCTTAGCGAAGACAAAATCCACATTCTTACGGCCTACGTCTACGGACTCAACCAGTAAAAAGGGCGTGCAGGCTGCACGACTTATCTCAGGGGGGGGGCGCATGTCCCCTCGCAACTCGCTACCGAGCATCACCCATGCAAGAACAGGACCTGATAGATATTCGGGAAGTTGCGCCCGCAGAAGTGGGCGAGATCGACCTGTACCAGCGTCGCGAAAAAATTTATACGCGCAAGATTGAAGGCTTCTTTCAGCGCATACGACTGTTTACTGGCTGGCCACTGCTTCTGGGCTACTTCCTGCTTCCCTGGTTAAACTGGGATGGCAGACAGGCTGTGCTTTTTGATTTGCCCGCCCGCAAGTTTCACATTCTGGGGCTAACTTTCTGGCCACAGGATTTTCCATTACTGGCCTTTCTACTGATCATTGCCGCTTTCGCACTGTTCGCTGTTACCGTCATAGCTGGACGAATCTGGTGCGGCTATACCTGTCCGCAGACCGTATGGACCAGTATATTCATGTTCCTGGAGCAGAAAACCGAGGGCAGCCGTAACCAGCGTATCAAGCGGGACCAGGGTCCATGGACGATGGACAAAGCGACACGTAAAGTTTTGAAACACGGTTCCTGGTTGTTTGTGGCCTTCGCCACCGGCATGACTTTCGTGGGCTACTTCTACCCCATTAAAGACCTGGCCTATGAGCTGGCGACCTTCTCCACGGGTATCTGGCAATTCTCATGGACCGTGTTTTTCACCTGCGCCACCTACATTAACGCGGGCTGGATGCGGGAACAGGTATGCAAGTACATGTGCCCCTATGCCCGCTTCCAGTCTGTCATGTTCGATCAGGACACGCTCATCGTGTCTTACGACCCACAGCGGGGTGAGGCCAGAGGCTCGCGTAAACGCGGCTCGGATTACCGCGCCAACGGTCTGGGCGACTGTATTGATTGCGAGCTGTGCGTGCAGGTTTGCCCCACCGGCATCGATATACGCGATGGACTGCAATACGAGTGTATTGGTTGTGCGCTCTGCATAGATGCCTGCAATTCGGTGATGGATAAAATGGAGTATCCCAGAGGCCTGATTCGCTACACCAGTGAACACCAGCTATCGGGTGGCAAAACCCACTGGATACGCCCGCGCATCATCGGCTACCTCATCGTACTGAGTTTGATGATTGGTGTATTCGCTTACAATGTGGTCGGCAGGATTCCGCTGGAACTGACGGTAATACGAGATCGCAACCAGCTTTACGTGACCACCGACAGCGGCAAGATCGACAACATTTACACCTTACAACTGGTCAACATGGACAAAGCTATGCATGAATTCACCATCAGCGTTGACGGCCTTGAGAATGTCGAGATCATCGGTGAAACACTACACACCTTAAACGGTGGCGAAGTTAGCGCTATTAGCCTGCGCCTGAGGGTCTCCCCTGAAACCCTGTCCAGACCCAGTTCCGAATTTAATTTCGATGTCAGGGCAACCGATATGCCATCGCTGCAGATCAGCTCTGAATCGCGCTTTCTGAAACCTTTATGATGAACCGCTCTCTCCCAAAGACTGACACCCTGCCCTGGTATCGCCAGTTCTGGCCATGGTTCCTGATCGCGCTGCCCGCCAGTGTTGTGGTTGCCGGCTTCACCACCCTGTACATCGCGAACAGGCACGCCGACGATCTGGTCGCTGACGAATACTACAAAGAGGGCCTGGCCATCAACAGGCAGCTGGCCAGACAGGAAGAGGCAAGGGCTAATGGTATAGCTGCCAGTTTAAGCGTTGGCGACAGTGAGCTCACCGTGCGCACTCAGGGGCCGGTAAGCGGCCCTGTTTTACGCCTGCGTTTATCCCATCCCATGGAATCAGATCGGGACTTTTACCTGACACTGGGCCGCCGTTCCGACGGTGTCTATAGCGCACCGTTGTCCAACGCGATAGGACCCTATTGGCACTGGACTCTGGACACTGGCGAGGAAAGTAGCTGGCGTCTCGACGGCTCGCTGTCACCGCTGGAATTCAATCGAACTGGCGATGGCTGACGCACAGGCTACCACCGACCCTACACCCTGTTTTCACTGTGGCGAGCCTCTTAATGGTGAAGATCGTTTCGCCGTAGAGATAAACGGGGTCAGCAAACCTATGTGTTGCCCGGGCTGCCAGGCAGTGGCCAGCCTTATCGCCGGCAGTGGTATGGCTGGATTCTACGATCAACGGTCCGCCTATAACGAACGCCCCGAGCAGCTGATCGCTGCACCGGCAGAATCATTCGCACCGTATGACGACCCCCAGCTAGCTCAACTCTTTCTGCGCCGTGAAGCCGACCAACAGTGGCATGCCTCTTTACTCATAGGCGGGATGACCTGTGCCGCCTGTACCTGGCTAATAGAACATACGGTGCAGCGTCTGCCGGGTGTCGCCTCTGCCAACGTAAACCTGCAGCAGGGCCGCCTGGATGTTCGCTTCGATCGCGATCAGCTGCCCTGCTCTGCGCTGTTCACTGCGGTTGCCGCACTGGGCTACCGGGTGCAACCCTTCGAAGCCAATGCCAGACGAGAACAGCTGGCACTGGATTACAGGCAGGATTTACGCCGACTGGCAGTGGCCGGGATCGGCATGATGCAGGTGGGAATGTTTGGCGTGGCCCTACATGCGGGCGACATACAGGGCATAGCTTCCGAGTATCAGGGCCTGCTGCGCTGGGTTAGCCTGATAGTTGCCAGCTTCGTGGTGATATTCTCAGCCAGACCCTTTTTTCAATCCGCATGGCAACATCTGAAACAAGGCGCATTAGTGATGGACCTGCCGGTTGCGTTGGCCATTGGCCTGGCGTGGGTTGCCAGCGGCTGGGCGACGCTCAGTGGCACCGGGCAGGTCTACTTCGATTCAATTGTGATGTTCACCTTCCTCTTATTACTGGCACGTTTTATCGAGCTGCGTTCAAGACGCCGCGATAATGGCAACTGGCTTGATGCCCAAAGCCAGCTGCCAGTCACGGTAACGCTGCAAAAAGAGAACCAGTGGGTACAAGTACCGCGACTGCAAATACAAGCCGATGATCGTTTGCTGGTGACCGCCGGCTCAGTCTTTCCCGCAGACGGAAAAATACTGGTCGGTGCTAGCGCTGCCCGTGAGGATGCCTTCAGCGGCGAACATCTGCCTAGAGATATTGCACCCGGCGATAGTGTTTTCGCCGGTACCGTTAACATCGAATCTGCAGTGGAAATCAGTAGCTATGGGACCTACGCAGATACCCGATTGGCCGCACTGCAGCGCAGTACCGAATCCGGCCGACAGGGAAAACCCAGATTGGCTGGATTAGCCGACAGGCTGGCCTCACGCTTTGTGGCAATAGTGTTGCTGGTAACTGCTGCCACTGCAGTTTTCTGGAGCCAGGTCGATCCGGAGCGCGCCCTGTGGATAAGCCTTTCAGTACTGGTAGTCAGCTGCCCCTGCGCCCTTGCATTGGCAACGCCTGCAGCGCTGGCCAACGCGGCCGCAGCCTTACGTAACGCCGGCATATTGGTGCACGGCGATAATGCACTGGAAGCCCTGGCACGCACCAACCATCTGATCTTCGACAAAACAGGCACGCTAACCCATGGCGACCTGACTGTCGCAAAGGTTATAGCGATATCAGGGCAAGACGCAGCCGAAGCGCTGGCACTGGCCGGCAGCCTGCAGCAATACAGTAACCACCCTATTGCAGAAGCATTCAGCGACGTAGATGGTAAACGGCAAGTTGAAAGCGCTGACTATCGAATTGGTGCCGGTATATCGGGTGTTATTAACGGTGTCACCTACCGAACCGGTAGCGTCGAATTCTGTCGCGAACTGTGCCCCGCACTTCCTCAGCCACCCACCATCAGCGACTACTGGATTGCCCTGGTAAGCGAGGTCGCTCCCATCGCCTGGATATCCCTGAATGATCCGGTGCGTGAATCCGCCGCCGCCGTTATTCAATGGGGCAACGCGCAAGGCTTAACTATCGAACTACTGACAGGTGACAGCAGTGGCCAGGGGCCATTATTGGCTGAGCAGCTCGGCATAAGCGAGGTTCGAGCTGGACAGACGCCGGAAGACAAACTCGCCCATGTCAGCCAGCTGCAAACAGCGGGGGCCGTCGTTACCATGGTAGGCGACGGCCTCAACGACGCTCCAGTGCTGGGCCGGGCAGATACCTCTATCGCTATGGCCAATGCAGCCGACCTGACGCGCGCGCAGGCTGACCTGGTCATGGTAGACGCTGACTTGCAAATAATACCCATAGCTTTTCGCAAGGCCCGGCAATGTCGTCGCGTCATACTGCAAAACTTCGCCTGGGCACTAAGCTATAACGCCTGCGCCATACCGCTGGCTGCAAGCGGCTATATTGCACCCTGGGCTGCTGCTGTAGGAATGTCACTAAGCTCACTGCTGGTGGTTGGTAACTCACTGCGGTTAAATAGACCTGTTCGATAACCAGAGCCAAAGCACTGTGGAAAGCCTCTATTTTCTTATCCCCATCGCACTACTCTTTTGCATTGTTGCGATCAAGCTGTTGCTATGGGCAATCGACAACGGCCAGTACGATGACCTTGATAAAGAGGCTTGGCGCGTTCTGGTTGACGAAGAGGCACCAGCGCCACCCCCTGAAAAAGAGACGGAAGAGCCTCCCCGATGACTGCGATCGACTACCTCGGTGCCATTGGCCTTGGCCTGGCAGGCGCTGGGCATTGCCTGGGAATGTGTGGAGGCATTGCAGCAGCACTTAACCTGGGCGGCTCAGGCTCAAAAGCGGTTACCGTGTCTTACCACCTGGGAAGAATTTGCAGCTACACCCTATTGGGCGCTTTACTGGGCTTTGCTGCCGGTAGCATTGAACTTGCAGCATGGACGATTGGCTTACGCTATCTGGCCGGCGTATTACTTATCGCCATGGGACTCTACATCGCCGACTGGTGGCGTGTCCTTTCGATATTGGAACGCGCCGGCGCACATTTATGGCGGCCCGTACAAGGTTTCTCCTCGCGGTGGTTACCCGTGCGCGATTGGCGGGGAGCCCTGGCACTGGGTCTGTGCTGGGGGCTTATGCCCTGCGGCCTCATCTATAGTAGTCTCGCCTGGGCTGCCACAGCCCAGAGTGCCTTCACGTCGGGGCTGCTCATGTTGCTATTCGGCGTGGGAACACTACCGGCCATGATCGCTACCAGTTTCGGTGCCGAGCATGTGCAGGCGCTATTACGTAAACGCGGCCTTAAACTTCTGATCGCCCTACTGCTGATTGTTGCCGGTGTATGGACAATCTATCTTACTGCCAGTCACCGTGACCATCTGCCAGCGGGTAATCCCGCGCTAGCGCCCAGTAATCAGCACCAGCATCACGAGCACCCCTCTAACTGATCAACCCTGGGACGGCAATCCGTGCACCATGGTGAGGAATTTCAGCTCTGTACCCGCCCGACGATGCTCTGACAAAGCCTGGTAGTCGGGGTCGTTGTACCAGTCTGTAGCGGCCTGCTCACTGGGAAACATAAAGATCACCATACGACCCTCCCGAGGGTCGGCCCCTTCGAATGTCACGGTATTGTCATCAAAGGTAAAAAACTGACCTCCGTGCCGCTTCAATATCGGGAAAAACCCTTTTTCGTAGGTTCTGTAAGTATCGGCGTCGTGAACGGTGAAATTTGCAATTACATAAGCGGGTGCATCAGACATGATTATTCCTTAGCTGTATGGGTTACTAAACAGAGCCGTGTCAGCGGTTTTGAAAGACAAAAGCCAGACGCCTTGGCAAAACAATCAAAGGCAGCTCGAACAGATGGCGAAACACTGACCCAGCGCAACATGATAACGCCATTAGGGGTTATGATTACAGTCCCCCAAGAACTGAGGCCGGACCGGGGAGCGATTTCCGGCCCAACGTCTACTCATCTAAAAGGATGGAACGTGACCCAGGAAATTCGCGTACTAACCTACAATATCCACAAGGGCTACTGCACAGGTAATCGTCGATTTGTGCTGAACGCCATGCGCGAGCGGATTGCCGAAACCGGAGCTGACATTGTTTTCCTGCAGGAAATTCATGGCACCGCTATCAAGAGTGCTGCAAAGAAAAAACGTTTCTCCTACCCGGAACAACCGCATTTTGAGTACCTTGCAGACCAGGCCTGGCCTCACTACGCTTACGGCCGCAATGCCATCTACCGCAAGGGTGATCACGGCAATGCCATTCTCAGTATGTTTCCCATTGTTGGATGGGAAAACATCGATGTATCACTGTTTCCACATTCAAGTCGCAGTATATTACACGGCGTTATCGAGTTGCCTGGTCGCGATCTACGCCTGCATACGCTTTGCGTGCATTTAGGTCTGCTGGAGCAGGAGCGGCGGGAGCAGCTAAAGGCACTGACCAGGCGCATTGACGCGCATGTTCCCCATGATGAACCACTGATTATTGCCGGCGACTTTAATGACTGGCGGCAGCGAGCCGAACGCCATCTGCGCAGCGACCTGGAACTGGCAGAGTTGTTTGTAACCTTGCGCGGGCGGCACGCCAGAACATTTCCGGTGTGGGCGCCAGTTCTATCAGTGGACCGCATCTACTATCGCGGCCTGCAACCCAGTTCGTGTCAACGTCTCAGTAGAGGGCATTGGCGTGATCTGTCCGATCATGCCGCTCTGCTTGGCGTGTTCGAAATATAGCCTTACAGGCTATTGCTAGACGATTTTTGCCGGGGTTTTCCAGACCAAAAAAAAGCCCCGATACCGGAGTACCGAGGCAGACACCCTGTGGCCGAAGGTGAGACGGCCAAAGGGGGTTAGAACTTATAGGCGATACCGACGTTGTAAACCCAGGGGTCAATATCAACATCAAATTTCACCCGGCCTACATCGGTTTTGATCGTCGCTTCTGTACTGATGTCGATGTACCAGACGCCGGCATTGATCGCCCAATGTTCACCTAGCGGTATATCAACACCCGCCTGCGCTGCCAGCCCAAAAGAGTCGCTCAGAGACAGATCCGCTTTAGTCGCGCCTATCAATGCCCCCAGAGCTCCTTCAAGATCGCCATCGACTTCCTCATCGAAGAACAATGTGTAATTCAGGCCAACGCCCAGGTAGGGCTGCCAGCCAGTACTGCCGCCACGCGGATACCATTGCAGGCTTAATGTAGGTGGCAGATGTTTGGTTGAGCCGGCGTCCAGAGGTAATCCCTTGAGGCTGATATCATGTTCGAAAGGCGTAGCCGCGAGCAGCTCCATTCCCCAGTTGTCGGTAATCATGTAGACGGGGATAAGCCCAAGCTGAGTATCGTCATCCACCTCCACGCCGCGTAATACAGTGGCCGGCTCAGTGGGTAGCGTGATTTTGTCGCTGTCATCATTGGGCGACACCGTCGTGGCACCAACCCGAACAATCCAGTCCCCCTCTTCATAGGCATAACTACCGGCACTGACACCAGTCATAAGGGCCAGCACAGCTGCGGTTAACGCTTTGTTCATTGTTCACTCCTGTTGCGATCACGGAGTGCAGATCGACTGCACTCTCCAGCTGCAATCCTATGGAATGCGCAGAAGAGAGGCATTGATGTCAGTCAAGGGAATGCAAGGCACAGAAAACACGCGGGATATCGCGAGCGCCACCGGATTACTGCCAGGGAAAGTCCAGCGGCATCCCGCAACCGCGTAAGGTGTCCCCATTAAGCGTCACAGTCACCTGGGCAGGAAAGGCGTCGCCCTTCATGGTATCGGTGCAGGACTCGTCAACTATCTCAACAATCAACTCATTGGCCTCTGTTATCGCGTGATAAATCCGGCCATTGGCAAGTTCCTGTGAACCCGGGTCCGGCGTCATCACACGATTCATGCCATAGTCGCCCACATACAGGATTTGCGCACCATCGCGAATTTCCAGATGCCACCCGGGCTCGTTGCCGACGGCGCGGAAGTTGACGCCACGCCGGCGGGCATCTTCCCAGGGCGCGCGACCTGGTACCAGCTGACAATCAGAATGCTGCTGCCCATTGAGGAAAAGTGTGGCCTCCTCCCCCTTGGTCCAGAAGATCACCTCACCCTCCTGATATTTGACACCGGAGGCGCTGCGTACCTGCGACAGGATGAGGTAGCGATCATCCAGCCATACCGCCATCTCCCCGGGGCCGATTCTGGCTACAAATTCATAACCCAAACACTCATACACCAGGGTTGAACCCATGGGCCTGGGGTCAGGCAAAAAATCCTTCACACCTTCCTTAGCTTCCGCCTGAGAGCCTTCACCGCTGGCGCAGGCGCCCAGCAGAAACAGACTGATCACAGCGAGACGAGATAGCATGCGAGTCACCTTCAGTTTTTTCAATTTTGATTCGCCGCCACTTCCGCGCGTCGGCGTACGCGGCGGGCGCGTCTATAACCGTCTACTGTCACCACAAACAGGCCAACCCAAACCAGGCCGAAAGCGACCATCTGGGCCGGCACCAACGGTTCGCCGAACACCCAATAGGCAACAATAAGTTGCGCTGTGGGCCCTATATAGAACACCAGCCCCAGCGCAGTCAGAGGTAGTAAGCGGCTGGCAGCGACATAGGTCATCAGGGGTACCGCGCTATAAAAGCCGGCCCCGATCAGCAGCAGATCAATCTTTATCCCATGCACACCAAAGCCACCACCCTCGCGATAGATCAACCAGGCAAGAGCAAAAGGCAGCATCAACAGAGCCTCCAGTAGCAGCCCTTCCATAGATTCAATCGCAATACCCTTGCGGATTGCGCCGTACAAACCGAAGGACAGAGCAAGACTCAGCGCCACCACTGGCAGCCCGCCATAATAGGCAACCTGCACCAACACCGCCGCTACAGCGAAGCCAATACCCCACTTCTGCGCAGTATCGATACGCTCGCCGAAGATGGTCAGGCCAATGACCACGTTAACCAATGGCAACAAAAAATAACCCAGGCTGGCTTCCATCGCCTGCTCGTGGGTAACCGCCCAGATAAAGACGCCCCAGTTCGCGGCACTGAAAAAAGCGGCCGCTGCCATGATTGCCATGGTTTTGGGTTGGCGGAGTAACCGCATGGTCGCGCCCAAGCGGCCGGCAATCATCAACGTCAGTACAACGGCAAATACCGTCCACACCACCCGGTGAGCCAGCAGGTCGCGCGTATCGATAAGCTGAAGTTGCACCCAGTAGAGTGCGGCAAAACCCCAGATCAGATAGGCCGTAACACCCAGCAAGGTACCGCGCTGCTTGTCACTAATATTGTCGAGCAAGGCCGCCATACGCTATGCCTGCACTCCATCCAGGAAAGGGAGCGCTATCATACGCAACGCCAGCAGCGTGACAAGCACTCTGAACCAGCGCTGAAAATCCATCTGCGGTATGTAGCGGCGCAGCCAGGTGCCTGCCCAGGACCCAAGCACACTGGCGACAACCATTGCTACGATAAGCCACCACCAGGGGCCAAAGCTGAAGCCAATAAATACAAACGCTAGCGCCTTGATCAGATGACTGATACTCATATAGGTCGCGGTGTTAACCACCAACCAGTCGCGCTGTATGCTCTTGCGCGCCAACACCGCCGCCCCTAGCGGCCCGGTTGCGCCTGCCAACATACCCAGGCCCGATTGATAAAACCCTAACAACAACAATGACCACTGCCCTTCGCCTCGCGGCTTGGGCAAGGGCAACCAGGTCAGCATAAGAATAAGTACGCCGATAATCGCCGGTAACCACTGCAACTCGAGGTTGGCGTAAATTCCCCCGCCGGCAAAAGCGCCAGCAATACTACCCACAGTGATTGCAGGCACCAGCGTCCAATCGATATGGCGCCAGCCGAAGGCGGCGCGGGAGGTATTACTGGCAAGTTGCACTAGCGCATGTATTGGAATGATCGCTGCAGCCGGAACCAGTCCGGGCATCAGGGCGATTAGCAGAACCCCGCCGCCCATACCGATCGCACCAGCCAGGCAGGAGGTCAGGAAGGCGACCGGTATTAGCAGGAGTGCTGTCACCCCGATTCCACGCCGGCCTCATCCTGGGCAACAATCCAGGTCTCGCTGGACGCATCCGCGAGCCACTCCCTGAGTACCGGGTCGGACAGCGCATGCTCACAGTAGGCCCTGATATCATCCGGCAGGGCCACGGTGTAGCCCATAAACCGAATGACAACCGGGGCGAACATCGCGTCCGCCAGGCTGTACTCACCCAGCAACCAGCCACCGGCATCTGCATGGCAGGCAAGACTGTCGGACCACAGGGTCCACATTCTCTCAAGATCCGCCTGCAGCGCATCGTCGATGGGAATCCTGCGATTACTGGCGCGACAGTTCATTGGCATACGGTTGCGCAGTTCGCTGAAGCCGCTGTGCATCTCTGCCACCATGCATCGACCCAGTGCTCTGCTGGCCGCATCTTCCGGCCACAAACTGCCCTGGGCAAACTGTTCATTAACATACTCCCCAATAGCTAGGGAGTCCCAGATGCATTGGCCGTCATGCCACAGTACCGGCACCCTGCCAGAGGGCGAGTAGTCGGCAATACGCTCGGCAAATTCGGGGGTATCCAGGGGTAGCAGAACGGTGTCAAAAGACGCTTCGGCTTTGCGCAGCGCAAGCCAGGCCCGCAGGGACCAGGAGGAATAGTTTCGGTTACCTATGACCAGTTGCAATTCGCTCACCAGGGGCTCCTACAGCAGAGAGTCTGAAAGAACCCTTACGGTAGCGTAGACGCCACCGTAGTCAACCTAATTGCAACCCGGGCTCAGCCGTTCTGCAGAAAATCCAGACAGGCCCTGTTGAACATCGCCTCGTGCTCAACCATCACCCAGTGTCCGCACTCAGATACAAGGATCAGCCGCAGTTGGCGTGTGTTGTGGGCCAGGGCCAGCATACCGCTCTCGGGCATCATGTTCTCATTGAGGCCCCAGAATCCCAGCACAGGACACTGCAACTCAGTGAGGCGCTCGCTGAGTACCGGCACCTGCATCGTGGACATCACATGACCGTTCATGATCTGCATGATCTGCATACGCTCTGCCATCAGTTCATCAGTCGCATGAGCGGGATCGTGCATCAGGCTGGTAGCGAAAAGGTCTCTCATCACTTCCAGCGTGACGTCCTGGCCAGAGCCGAAAACCTGAAACATCTTCTGCATGCCAGCCATCTGCTGATACTCCGACATCTCACTGAGCCCGCCAGGCGCCATCAAAACCAGTTTTTCAACCAGCTCCGGGTAGTCCAGGGCCAGCCCAATCGCTATAGCGCCGCCCAGGGAATTACCCACCAGCGTACACCGCTCAACACCAGCGATATCCAGGGTCTGCTTCACGCACTCGACAAAGAATGACAGGGGGTGATCTCTGTCGTCAGGCTTGTCAGAGAATCCGTAGCCAATCAGGTCAGGGATAACACAGCGATAGCCGGCCTCGACCATCTTCGGGTAGTTGCCCTTGAAATTGCTGTGACCACTGGCGCCCGGGCCGGATCCATGCAGGAAAACCAGCACCTCGCCAGTCCCCTCATCGAGATAATGGATGCGATATCCGTTCGCACACTCAGCGTATTTGCCCTCAGGGAGAACACCTATCATTGTCATTTTTTGTTCCCGGTCAGAGTTAATCAGATCGCATAGTCGACAGTGTCTTCACCAAACAACACCCCGCCCATATTGACAGCAAACGGCGTGGAATGGTTTGCCACATGTGCCTGACTGGCAAGAATGTCCAGGTGTATTGCCAGCAATTCGCTGCCCTGGCGAATGCCGCTACTGCCAGCAGCTTTTAGCATTTTTCCCGACAACTCAAGACAGCGGTCAGCTACCACCGCGGAGTCGTAGCGATACCGTACGCGATCATCGATGGGAATAGGACGGCCTTCGCGATTACAGGCCATCATGGTGTCAAAGTTTCGCACCATGGTCAGCTTCATTTCTTCTATAGCCGTATTAACCTCGGCTGCCAGCTTGCGGGCAAAGGGATCATCTTTCATTTTCACTGGTCCCGCCACGCGGGTCTTGGCAACCTCAATGAATGCATCCAGTTGACCCTGCAGGGCCCCAAGGCTGGCAGTACACACCGCACGCACGAATACCTGCATAAATGGCATTCTATACAGCGCCGCGTCATTAACCGCGTTACCGGGGTTATCACAGAGAAAACCGTCCATCGATTTATGGGTGCGGTGCTCAGGCACAAAGGCATCCTTCACAACTACATCGTGACTACCGGTACCCTGCAAACCCACCACATCCCAGTTATCGACAATTTCATAGTCGCTGATCGGAACCAGGAAGGTTCGATAATTAGACATATCAAAAGGGGCATCAGGGGTTGGTACCACCGCCCCAAGGAAAGCCCACTTACAGTGCTCTGAACCACTGGAGAAACTCCAGCGCCCACTCAGGCGGAACCCGCCCTCCACAACTTCAACCTTACCCACCGGTGCATAGGAGGATGAAATCAGTACAGACGCATCTTCACTCCAGACATCCTGCGCCGCCTGGTCATCAAATACCGCCAGCTGCCAGTTGTGGACCGCAACCACCCCCAGCACCCAGGCGCTGGACATACAGTGACGCGCAACCTCAAGGCCAACAGAGTAAAACACCTGCGGGTCCATGGCGTATCCGCCCCACTGTTCCGGTTGTAGAATTTTGAAGAACCCGGCTGCCTGAAAGTCGGCAATGGTTTCGTCGGGCACCCGGCGCAATGTCTTGCAGTGGGCTGCGCGTTCGCGCAACAGCGGCCCCATGTCGCGCGCGGCCTGTATCAGCTGCTCTGCCCGGACGGAGCCAAGACTGTACTGTGATGCGGCATCATCGGCTGATAATTCGTGGTGGACTGTCATGCGGGGCCTCCAGGCTTTGTCTTGTTACGGTTCTGCCCAGATTAAACCCCCGGGCCAAGCACAGAGGCATCCTTCATTTAGGGTATTTTTCAAGTCATTGATTTATATGGCTTTACTCGACAACCGCATCGCCGAAAACGGTGGTTTCCCCGAAAAATTCTCGGTGCGAGGGTGGCTGTGCACCATTGATATCCGTCACCCCGTACTCCGTGGCCAACTCGGCGCCTATCCATACCTTGCCACTGCGCAGCATCCTGTCTGGGTCATCGGCCAATGCCTGGATGATACGTCCGGTGAATTCGGGATTTTCCGAGGTGGCTGCCAGCGCGGCGTACTTTTCAGGTTCGGCCTCCATCACTTGACGTGTGCGTTCGGTCAGCAGCAGACCCATCCAGATCGACACAACTGCCACATGATGGGGACGAAAGTCATAGGCCATATCGTGTGCCATCTTGTCGACGGCGGCCTTGCCCGCGCCGTAGGCAGGACCATGCATATAGATTCGCCCACCAAAGGAAGAACTGTTGACCACCAGCCCGCCACCATTGGCGACCAGCAATGGCGCCGCAAACCAGCTCGCTGTGTAGTAGGAGCGCATACCAACATCCCAGATGTCGGTGAGGGCCAGCGGCTTCTCCCAAAAAGGGCCCGTATCGGTCAGTGCATCGTGCAGCGCTGTCGCGTTGTTCACCAAGATATCCATTCGCCCATGATCAGCACGCACCTGTTCAAACAGGGCCTCAACCTGCGCGTCATCACTATGATCACAACGCACAGCGATGCCGCGCCCGCCGGCGTCGGTAACCTGTTGTGCCGTCTCGCCAATGGTGCCAGGCAACGGTGCTGCGCCCTCCTGCTCTGTGCGCCCAGTCACGTAGACGGTTGCGCCGGTAGCGCCCAGCGCCACGGCAATACCTCTGCCCGCGCCACGACTGGCACCTGTCACAACTACAACCCTGTCTTTACCGTGATGCATTGGCATCCTCCTTGGGTCAGCCTTTGCCGCCGCTGACTATTTCACCTAGTATCGTGACACCATCCTAAAGCCGCGGCGGAAGCTCGCCAAGCCGCGCTAAAAAAAATCGACCAACCTTTTATGCCAGCGTACAGATTTTTCCAGAAACCCCAGCAAGCTAAAGGCCGCTGCCACGGCATCTTGTCAGCGCTACTGCTGCTGTTGTGGCAGCTATCCGATCCCGTCTGGGCCACAGAAACAGAAGCAGAGGCCAGAAAGGTTTACTCCGGCGACTCACCCGCATGGCTGCAACTGGTAGGCAGGCTGGATGTCCCTGGTTTCAAGTACAAGGAGGGCCGGCGTGTACACCATCGGGAGAACTGCACAGCGACGCTTATCGGCCGCGATGGCGCACAACAGGCCGATCACGTGGTGACCGCCTGGCACTGTCTGGAGTTTTATCGCGATCTCAGCATGACAATCACATTCAGCCTGCCGCACCACAGTGCTAGCGCCACAGTGAGAGAAGCGCGCAAACTGGTCGACGGTGGAGGTATAACTGCAGACTGGGCAATATTGCGACTGACAAAGCCGGTGCCGCTATTGCCTTCATCCGCGCTGCTAGTCGACGCTGGCGAGATCGACAAAAGCGAGCCACTGGTCATGGCAGGATACTCCGGCGACTCCGGGCTGGGACAGTCGGGCGAAGCGCTGACCTATCACGAGAATTGTCGTCAGGTGGAACGGCTAAGACAGAGCACACATACCGATTGCCAGGCGTACAAAGGTGCCTCAGGTGGGCCTGTGGTGCGTTACTCAGAAAGCGGCGCTTTTTATCTCGCTGGTGTTATCTCCCAGGGAAATGGCGAGGGCACCAGCACCTACATACCCATCTCCCGATTTCGTGGGATGTTGAACAGCTATCTTTACTGACAGTTTACTGCTGATACCAGCCGCCAGCTGGCAGAGTAATAAAGTCGGCTTGCTGCAGTTCAATGACTGTGGGTACATCGCGAGCCTGACTGTCCAGCAAGGCCTGGCGTAGTGTCTCGGGGGTAGTGGCACGTAAGGCCTCGCAGCCCAGTGCCTTTGCCGCCTGGATAAAATCCGGTGGGGCGATGTCAACGCCAACAGGTGTAATTCCCGCCGCCACCATTCCCTGCTCTATCTCTTTGTAGCCCGCGTTATTCCAGACAATAACCGCAACCGCCAGGCCAGCAGCCGCACCGGAAGCGAGTTCCGGCAAGGTGAATTGCGCCGACCCGTCACCGATCAGGGCGACGACCGGAACATCGGGTTTCGCCAGTTTTGCACCCAGAGCCGCCGGAATCGCGTAACCCAGGGTGCCACCCCCGGTAGCCGAATGAAAATAACGACGGGGAGCCTGCGTTTCGTACTGCCACACCGCATAGTAAGTCGGCAGGGTCGAGTCCCCCACCAACACCATCTCCGGCAACGTCGCCTGCAATAAATCGAAAAAGTCCTGAAATTCCTTATGAAAATGCGTCTCTGTCGGCAAGGCCGACTTCACAGCTGCGACCCTGGCAGCACCATCAGCCTGCGCGGCAGGCGCCAACAGCGGCTGTAACTGCCGCAGAAATTCTCCGCAGTCGGCATGTATCGCAAGAGCGGGACGCTGGTTTCTGCACAACTGTCTCGCATCAATATCCACTCGAATTAAAGGGGCCGATAGCGCTAAATCACCGAGAAACAGCATGTCAAAATCAGTCTCGCCGAACTCTGTGCCCAGCGCGAGCACCAGGTCCGCGTCCTTCAATAACTCCCGCACTGGCGAAATGCTTGGGCTGCTACCCACTGCCAGTGGGTGAGAGGAAGGAAGCAAGCCCTTGCCATTGACAGTATTAACAACCGGCGCATCAAGCTGCTCGGCAACGATTTGCACGTCCGGTGCGGCATTAATGGCTCCGCCGCCTGCTACTATCACAGGCGCACGAGCCTGTGCCAGTAGTGCTGCGGCTTCGCTCACAGCGTATGCCGCCGCACCCGGGGGAGCTATCGTGGGCCAGATATCGAGCGCAAGATGACTGGCATCGGCAGTAATAACATCCAGCGGAATTTCGATATGAACAGGGCCGGGGCGCTCGCTGTCGAAAACAGCAAATGCCCTGGCCAGAACCCTGGGCAATTCATCGGGGCGCATCAGTGTATGACTGAAACGCGTGCATTGTGCGGCCAGTGCGCGCTGGTCCGGCAACTCATGCAGGTGGCCCTCACCCATTCCTAGCTGGTGACGTGCCGCGACGGCCGAAATCACCAGCATGGGCACCGAGTCAGCCATTGCCTGCATCATGGGCGTCAGGGCGTTGGTCAAACCCGGGCCGCTAATCAGGAAGCAGACACCAGGCCGCCCGGTCGCACGTGCATAGCCGTCGGCCATAAAGCCTGCACCCTGCTCATGCCGCGGTGAGATATGACGCAGCCCACTGCTGGCCAGACCTCTGTACAACTCCACGGTGTGATTGCCGGGTATGCCGAAAACCGTATCCACACCGCGCGCTTCCAACAGCTGAACCAGTCGTTCTCCGCAGGTCACCATTGCTTCTGTCTCCCTTTAGCGGTCAGTAACCGTCGGCCTGCTCGGGTTTCGGCTCCTGTCGCGCGGGCGCTGCGGCACCGACATGAACCTCACCGCGGGCGGCGGCCAATTCGATTTGCTTCTGCCGCTCAGCGAAGCGGGTTTTTTGATCTTCGCTCAATGACTCATAGCAGCGTGGACAACAAACACCCTTCTGGTACTTGTCGGATAGTTTTTCCTGCTCAGTAATGGGGTGGCGGCAACCGTAGCATTGATCGTACTGACCCTTTTCCAACTTATGATTAACCGCCACACGGTTATCAAAGACAAAGCATTCACCTTCCCAGGTACTGTCCTGCTCAGGCACCTCTTCCAGGTACTTTAAAATACCTCCCTGCAGATGATAAACCTCTTCAAAACCCTCTTTGAGCATAAACGCCGAGGCCTTCTCACAGCGAATACCACCGGTGCAGAACATGGCTACTTTCTTGTGACGGGACGGGTCGAGATTCTGTCGTACATAAGTCGGAAATTCTCGGAAGCTGCCCGTATTGGGATCAATAGCTCCCTTGAACGTGCCTATATTGAATTCGTAGTCATTACGCGTGTCGACCAGAACCACGTCGGGGTCGTTTACCAGCGCATTCCAATCCGCCGGTTTCACATAGGTGCCAACCACCTCGTTGGGGTCTATGGCCTGTACTCCCATAGTGACGATCTCTTTTTTGAGCTTCACCTTCATTCGGTGAAACGGCATATGATCATCGAAGGACTCTTTGGGTTCCAGCTCTTGCAAGCGCGCATCGCTGCGTAAATAGTTCAGCACCGCATCAACAGCGTGACGCGTTCCTGCAATCGTCCCGTTGATTCCCTCCCGCGCCAAAAGCAGCGTACCGCGGGTACCGGCCTCGATACAGACATCCAGCAAAGGCTCACGCAGAGCCTCATAGTCATCCAGCGTAACGAATTGATACAGCGCAGCAACGACGACACTAGTGTTGGGTGTGGCGCTCACGCAGACTCCTGCTTACTGCCACCCAGGCAATCCGGCGATTCTGGCGATGCGCCTTCTCGCGTATTCCACTCCGCTGGCGTATAAGTGTGCAGGGCCAATGCATGCACAGGACCCTGCAATTGCTCAGCCAGCGCACCATAGATAGCCTGGTGCCTCGCCACCTGCCGCTTGCCTTCAAATTCAGCGCTTACCGCAACAACTTTAAAATGCGTCTCGGAATTTTCCGGCACATTGTGTTGATGGCTTTCATTAACGACTTCCAGATGGACAGGCGTCAGAAGCTCGGCAAGACGCTGCTGTATCTGTTCCTGAACTGACATAACTACCTCCAAAAATTGCGGCGAGAGTATACCCGAGCAAAGGCGGCAGAGACACCGCCCGCAAGCTACTCAGGCGCTACGGCTTTCACCCCTGCGCCGGCTTGCCCGAAACTGCCCCGGTGTTTGCGCAGTCCACTTTTTAAATGAGCGATGAAAGGCGCTTGGATCGGTAAAACCCATCTGCAGTGCTACCTCATTAATCGACAGCTCCGGCCGGTCAAGACAAAGCTTGGCTGCCTCACAACGGGCATCATCTTTTAACTGCTGAAACGTGGTGCCTTCACGCTTTAGTCGTCGGCGCAAGGTGGGTGCCGACATATTCAGGGCACTGCTAATGGTGTCAAAGCTCGGAAAGCCCTCACTGAAATCATGACCTATCATCGCCTTGACCTGTGCCGACAAATTATTGCCGTTGGGATCATTCTCCATGATCAACAGTTGATAAGGCGCCGTCCGCAAAAATTCGCGCAGGGAATGTTCCGTATGCACCACTGGCCAGGCCAGGCTCGCACTATCGAAATACAAAAGATCATTGGTCTGGTTGAAGTACAGTGGACAACCGAAAAGCTTCTCATACTTCTCAAGACGCTCGGGTTCCGCTCCTGAAAAATCCACCCGTTTCAACTCAATAGGACGGCCACACAGCCAGCCGAAGAAACGGTGCCACATAGACAGCCCATACGCATCAGCGGCTGCCACCTGCGGCTGATCGGCGCGATCAATGGTACGGTAGCCGACCCGGGCGTACTGCTGCGAAAAGTTGGCGAACAGCTGACTACGTTCGTCAAAAAATGTTCGATAAAATTCAGAGGCACGCCCGATAGCCTGGCCCAGATTGTCGCAGGAAATTATGCAGTAACACATCATGCGAAAAGCCCCCGGCGCCACCAACTCACTGCCGGTAACGCCAAAGGTCTCGTCCTGCAGCAGGTGCAGCACATGCTGGTATACGCGGGAGTACTGCATCGCACTTATCTCGGCACGGTACCCGGACGCCTGGGGTTGCAGCGGGTTAAAATCGAGCCCGGCATCGGAAAGAATGCCGCTGAAATCGTAGCCGCGATCACCCACCATGCGCAGCAGGGTCGTAACGAACTGGGTTGGTACGCGATCGCTCATACCACGACTATAGGTTTGATTGCAGACAAGCGGGCTATGATACCAGATCGGCCCCGCAGGCGCGGCTTGGTCAGATCAGCGGCCCGGCATATACTGTAAGCTCTGGCTACAGAGGGGGCGGTAATGGAAGAACGCTACAACATTTACTACGCAGGCACCGTACTCGAAGGCCACGACACCGCTGGTGTACGGCAACAGCTGGCTCGCCTGTTCAAGGCCGACGAGGTGACCCTGGATAAACTGTTCAGCGGCCAACCACAGATGATCAAACGCGACTGTGATAAGGCCACTGCCCTCAAGTATCAGGAGGCCATGAAGAAGGCCGGTGCCAAACCCCTGATTCGCACGGCCGATTCACCGGCCCCCGAAACCAAACAAGCCACGCCCCCGGCTGCAGAACAAAGCAGTGCAGCGGAGCGCATTGCGGCTGTTGCAGCAGGCTCCGGCTCAGCGGACGCGACCAACCAGGATTTCGATATTGCGCCAGTAGGCAGCGATGTTCTCAGGCCAGAAGAGAGGCCCGATGTCAGCGCGGCGGAAATAGATACCTCTATGCTAGACCTGGCGGAAACCGGAACCCGCCTGTCTGAAGAACGGGAGGCCCCACCGGCGGCGCCAGATACCGATCACCTGAGCATGGGCGAGGTCGGCGATGATATTCCGAACCTGGACCCCGGCGATCTTCCTCCCCAACCAGACATCTCGGCAATCGCACTTTCCCCGGAGGGCAGCGACTTTGCAGACTGCGCGCCAGCCGACGCCGTCGAACTCGATCTGGATCTCTCTGCGATCGCATTGGCCGAGGAAGGGTCCGATATGCTCCCCGAGGAGTACCGCGATAAAGATGCGCCGGTACCGCCCTCTACCGATCACCTTAGCCTGGAGTAAGGTCCCCGCCAGGCAAGGTAATCCTGACCCGCAAACCCGGATTATTGCTGGCTAACTGTACGCTACCTCTGTGGTGCTGAACGATAGCCTGTACCAGGCTGAGACCCAGCCCATGACCTGGCTGCTTGGTGCGGCTCGACTCCTCTCGATAGAACCTTCGAAATACATTTTTCCTGTTCGCTACGGGGATGCCGAGGCCATTGTCGGCCACGACGATATTGCAGGCACCATCGTCCAGCGGCATAAGGGCAAGCGCCACCTGTGAATTGTCCGGGGTATATTTTATGGCGTTATCCACCAGGTTGGCGGCCATTTGAAACAACAAGTCACGATCACCACTTAATTTAAATGCGTCGGGCAGTTGCAGCTGCAGCTCTATGCCCTTTTCAGCCGCCACAGGCTCATAGAGCTCCGCCACATCGCGTAACAGTATCGACAGATCAAGCTCCGACTCACTTGTTTGCACGGCGCCGGCTTCTAGCGCCGATATCCTTAACAAGGCATTGAATGAGGCCAGTAGTTCATCGCACTCTTCAATAATGTCATCGACATCACGGCGACTGTCTGGATCCAGTTGCTGCCCCAGTTGACTGAGATTGTTGCGCATTCGTGTCAACGGCGTGCGTAAATCATGAGCGATATTATCCGACACCATGCGCACCCCCTGCATCAGCGATTCCATCTGCGCCAGAATATTATTCATCGCTATAGCGAGCTGGCGTACGTAGCCTTTTCGATCACTGATATCGAGGCGCGCCGCAGGATTTGAACGAACAATCTGGTCCAGCTCGAGGTTAAGGCGCTCTACCCGATCAAGACTCGCCGCAGCGCTCAGAAAACCACCAACTATCCCCAGTAGCACCGTTGCCAGCATGGCACGAAACAGGGTCTGGAAAACGATAGCGACCTGTTGCGCAGTGTCGGCGTAACTGCGCGCAACTAGCGCTTGCTGGCCATCTCCCAATGTCGTGGTACGCGCCAGAAAATCGACATCTACAGTTTCACCCCAATTGGACAAGGCCAGCTCAAAGCCCAGCCAGCCGCCGGTAAATTCCTGATAATTGGGAGCCAGCGGCAAATCACCCGCCAGTTTTAGGTTGTTACCATCCACCACCAGATACGAAAAGCGACCCACCGCAGGCGTAGTCAGTTGGTCATCAATATATTGCCGAACTCCGGCGAGAGACTGCCCGCGATGAACCAGCTGCAATGTTTCCAGCTCTTCCAGAATAGAATCGCTGAGATCATTGAAATAGGTATAACTGAAATAGCCGTACAGCGCGCCCAATAGAACAAAGACGGTAAAACTCAGCGCGGTGACATAGCGAGCGATGTAGCGAAAAGTCAGACTGGTAAGAACATCACGTACTTTCATTGGATCAGTGTCAAACCTGCATTAGCGCGTTGGCGTGGGATTGCCGAGCCGATAACCGGTGCCGCGCACAGTAGCCAGCAGTGGAGGCTCAAAGTCCTTGTCGATCTTTTGCCGCAGGCGCGAGACGTGAACATCAATCACATTGGTTTGCGGATCGAAGTGATAGCCCCATACATGCTCCAGCAGCATGGCGCGGGTGACCACCTGGCCGGGGTGACGCATCAAAAATTCCAATAGTTTGTACTCACGCGGCTGTAGTACGAGATTCACCCCCTGGCGCTGTACTGTCTGAGTAAGCAGGTCCATGCGCAGGTCCTCGACGTCTAGTTGCGTGACTGCCTCACTAGTCGGCACTACCGCACGTCGCAGCAATACCTGTAGCCTCGCCTCCAGCTCGGCCATGGAAAATGGCTTGATCAGGTAGTCATCGGCGCCGCTGTGCAGGCCTTTCACCCTGTCGTCTACCTCACCCAAAGCACTGAGTATCAACACCGGCGTCTGATTGCCGGTGTTTCTCAGCGTTTTGATCAAGGTAAGCCCATCGAGGTTTGGCAGCATGCGATCTACCACGAGTACGTCGTAGTCGGCACTACGAGCTTCCTGCAAGCCCAGCTCGCCGTCGCTACGATGGACACACTGGTGTCCACCAGCGGTCAATTCGTCGACGATAAACTGGCCAACGCTGGCATCGTCCTCTACCAGTAGTACTTTCATAGCAGTGCCCGTTTTTGGGTTCAGGCAATGTAGCACGCAAGCCTCCGGCCGCTCAATTGCTGCGGCGGAGCTTGGCTGAGTGTTAGCAGGAAATGCTAAACTGCCAGCATGAGTGATACCAGCGATAGCGGAGCAAAGCTCCCTCCCCCATTTTTATTGCGCAGACTGATGGCAATGTTGTACGACACCCTGCTTGTCCTGCCAATTATCATGTTTAACGTCGCGATCGCGCTGGGACTGCAGGGTGCGCTTATGTCTGCCAGCGGCGGCAGTACAGAGGAATTGGCTTTACCACCGCTGGCCGTCCAGGGCATTGCGCTGCTCACGGTAATTGGATTTTTCAGTATTTTCTGGATTAAAAGCGGACAGACTCTGGGCATGCAGGCCTGGCGTATCAAGCTGGTAAGATGCGATGGCGGCAATGTTTCCCTTTACGATTGCGTGGTGCGCTGTCTGGGCGCCCTGCTCTCAGCGCTTTGTCTGGGACTGGGCTATGTTTGGTGCCTGTTCGACAGTGAAAAACGCAGCTGGCACGATCGCTTGTCCAAAACAGAACTACACCTCTTACCCAAGCGGAAATCGGGCAAGAATGTCGCTGCAGAAAACGACGACTAACGAGCCTTCTGTAACAGGACAATGCCAAAAATCATACACACAGCAATTGGAATGAGCGCCGCGTACAGCGGTGGGAAACCAAAGACCAGACTGGCTGGACCCAGCAGATCCTGACTGGTACGAAACACGATGCCAACAATAACCCCGGCAAAAATCCTAAAGCCCATAGTCCCGTCACGAAGAGGACCGAAGATAAAGGAAATGGCGACCAGCACCAGGCCAGCTATCGCAAGCGGCTGTAAAATTTTACGCCACATGGCCAGCTCGAAGTCGTCGGCGTCCAGGCCCTGCTGCATCAGATAGCGGCTGTAGCGATACAAGTCAGCAAGCGGGAGCTGATCGGGGGCGACCACTTCCATCGTTAACAATTCAGGGGTAATCCCGGTATCCCAACGCAATGTTGTATGACGCGTTCTGGAGGTTGCCCAGCTGGTGAAATCGGTTTTTACCACCTGCTCCATAAGCCAATGATCGCGTTGGAATGTCGCCCGCTGGGCGCGCAGTGCAGACTGCAGGCGGTAGCGGCTATCAAACTGTAACAAGGTGACGCCATACACCACCCCGTTGGTTTCCAGCGCATTAAAATGCAGGAAACTGTTGCCTTCACGATTCCAGATGCCGTACTTACCCGCCACCCCTTCGCCCGGGTTCTGCGCGATCGCACGGCGACTCTGGGCCAATTGCTCGGTCTTGGGCGCGACATATTCGCCGATCAGGAAGCCGGCCAATGCCACCAACAATGCCGGCTTCATCACAATCCACACCAGACGACCAGTGGACACGCCGGCGCCGCGCATCACCACCAGCTCACTGGAACTGGCCAATTGTCCCAGACCAATCAGGCAGCCAATCAATGCCGCAAAGGGAATGAATTCGTAGAATCGTCCTGGCAGAGTCAGCACCACATAAAGTGTCACCTGGCCAAAAGTGTAGGTCTCATCAATGTTATCGGCTTCGTCTATAAATGCGGCCACTGCATCAAGACCCACAATAATCGCCAGCACCAGCAATATCGCTGCCAGTACTGTTTTGCCGACATAGCGGTCCAACCTATTCACGCGCCAGTCTCCATTGCCGGAAACGGGTTTTCAGCTGACCACCAAACAACATACCGACAGCGAGCAGCATGAAAGCGCCATGCACCGCCCAGAAGCTGAGCAGCGGGTTACCCACCCCATCCTCAACGCCAGTACGAGCGTTAGCCAACAACATCAGGTAAGCGAGATAGATCAGAAAAGCCGGCGCCATCTTGATATAACGTCCGCGCCGATGATCTGTTCGGCTCAGACACATGGCAATGATGGCCACAATGGGGACCATAAATGGTAGCGACAGACGCCACTTGAGGGCGGCGACATCCTCAGGCCTGGAGGAGCTAAGCAGGGAAAGTGTTGTTCTGCCATCGACAGGCGAGGCCGTCCTGATGCCGCCTTCCGGCTCCGGGATCAATTCTCCAAAACGGTCAAAGCTAACCACTTCGTAGTCCAGCCGACCGGGCATACCGGTATAGCGAAAGCCTTTGCGAAGCTCCATGTAGCGGGCGCCGGTTTCCGGGTCGATACGCATCTCGCCCTCCTGGGCGACGGTAATGACCATCCTGGGATCAACATCCTTATCACTGGCGCGCTGAGTCAGGAATACCGAGCTCATTACCCCCGTATCGGCAGAAATTGTCTGGGCATAACTGACAATATCGCTGCCTCGCCGCGTCTGAAAGCGGCCCGCTACCAACGACTGTAGACCCTGTGAAGAACTGGGATCATCAAGCAAGGCTGCCGAGCGCTGCGCGCCCAGCGGCGTGATCAGTAAACTGAGCAGCGCCACAATGATCACCACCACACTCGCAGGAACAAGTGTGTAAAGCGCCAGCCGCTGCGGGCTCACTCCGCAGGCCGACAAAATGACCATCTCACTCTCGACATAAAGCCGTCCGTAGGACATCAAAATGCCTATAAACAGGCCAAGGGGGATGATGAGTTCCAGAAAACCTGGCAGCCGATAAAGCATCACCGGTAACAAAATGCCGGCAGCAATATCACCGACAGCGGCCTCTGCAAGATACTTTACGAAACGTCCACTGATGATAATCACCAGCAGCACAAAGCTCACCGCTACCATGTGCGTCAGTATTTCTCGATTAAGATAGCGAAGAATCTTCATACAGAGGCAGGTCAGGCGGCGTTTTTCGTCACTTCGTGGTTTAGTTCGGACGCCCGACATCATACACTAGGTGGCTTGATTACAGCGAAGGAATTCCAATGAGCAAGATCACTTTCACCGCCCGCAGCATCGAAGACGCTGCAACAAACGCGACCCAGTGCGCGGTAATACCTGTTTTCGGCAGTGCCAAATTAAGTGGTGCAGCCTTGCAGCTGGACCGGGCAGGCGGCGGCATTATTCGTCGCACTCTGGAACTGGAAGATTTTTCTGGCAACCGGGGAGAAACTCTACTGCTACCCGGTAGCGGCAAAGCCAAGCGACTGCTTCTGGTTGGCTGCGGCGACAGCAAAAAAGTGGACAGGGAACTGGCACTGCAATTCTGCCTGACTACAGCCAAGGCATTGACAAAGGGCCAGGCAACCGACGCGACAATCTATCTGGCCAATTTTCGTCCCAGCGGCACCGACAACGCCTGGGTGCTTGATCAACTTGCCCGACAGATTGTGGCAGCCAGTTATCGCTACACCCGAACATTGTCGAAGCCAACCGCCGCCAGCAAACTGCGCAGGGTTGTGGTGAACCCTGGCGCGAAAATCAGTACGCGGGCAGCGTCTGCCGCTCTCGCCGCTGGCAAACACACAGGTCAGGGTGTCAATACAGCGCGCAACCTGGCAAACCTGCCCGGCAATATCTGCACGCCCAACTATCTGGCAAGCGAGGCACGCAAACTGGCTCGCGGGCAGGCAAAACTGACCACCAAAGTGCTGGATGAGAAAAAGATGCGTGAACTGGGCATGGGGTCAATGCTCTCGGTATCCGCTGGCAGCGACGAACCTGCTCGGCTAATCATCATGGAATACAAGGGCGGCAAAGCCTCTGAGCAACCGTATGTACTGGTGGGTAAAGGCATTACCTTTGACACCGGGGGCATCTCCCTCAAACCCGGCGCCAAAATGGATGAAATGAAGTTCGATATGGGGGGAGCCGCCAGCGTTTTTGGCACCATGCAGGCCGTGGTTGATATGGGCCTGAAAGTAAACGTCGTGGCAATCGTGGCTGCTGCCGAAAACATGCCCAGTGGCGGCGCAACCAAGCCAGGCGATGTGGTTACCAGTATGTCGGGAAGAACCATCGAGGTATTGAACACTGATGCCGAAGGTCGGCTGGTGCTGTGTGATGCGCTGACCTATGCGGAACGCTATAAGCCGAAAGCCGTCATTGATATTGCCACTTTGACTGGCGCCTGTGTGGTTGCTCTTGGTGCTCACGCGTCAGCGCTCTATGCCAACAAGGATGGCCTCGCCGACGAGCTGCTGGCGGCCGGTGTCGACAGCCACGACAGAGCCTGGCGCATGCCCCTATGGGACGACTACCAGAAACAGTTGAACAGCAATTTCGCCGATGTAGCCAATATTGGCGGTCCCGGCGGTGGCAGCATCACAGCGGCCTGCTTCCTGTCCCGATTTGCCAAGAAGTTTGACTGGGCACACCTGGACATTGCTGGCTCTGCATGGAACAGCGCACCCAAGGGTGCCACTGGCAGGCCAGTCGCACTGCTTACCCGATACTTGCGCGACAGAAGCGGCCAGTAAGCGCATGACCAAGGTAGGCTTCTACGTGGTACAAAGCGCGGAGCCAGAACAGCGCCTGCAGGTTGCCGTCCGTCTGGTAGACAAGGCTGTGCAACAGGGCCACCGCGTGTTCATTCAGGCCACTGACGAGGTCCAGGGCAAACAGCTTGACGAGATGCTGTGGAGCTACAGGCCGGCCAGCTTTCTCCCCCACGGTATAGCGGGCGAGCAGGATTCCAGGCAAATCGCCATTGGCTGGGGCCAGGAACCGGGCGACCACAATGACTTGCTGGTCAATCTACAGCTGGCAGTGCCAGAGTTCTTCGGCCGCTTCAACCGCGTCGCCGAGGTAGTTACGCAAGACCCCCAGAGCCTGGCAGTACTGCGCGAGTCTTGGCGCTTCTACCAGGCGCGCGGTTACGAATTGGAAAAACACGACCTTTGAAGCGTATAATCGCGCCCCTTCACGCGCAGGATCGGGCACAGCCCCACAGTTGACCACCATGGAAAAAACGTTCCAACCCGCCGATATTGAAACCCGCTGGTATGAAGAGTGGGAGCGCGAGGGCTATTTTGCACCCCAGGGGGGCGAGCAGGCCTACAGCATCATGATTCCCCCGCCCAATGTTACGGGCAGCTTGCACATGGGACACGGCTTCCAGGAAGCCATCATGGATGCATTAATCCGCTATCACCGCATGGCTGGCTATAACACACTCTGGCAGGTCGGTACCGATCATGCCGGCATCGCCACCCAGATGGTTGTAGAGCGCCAATTGGAAGCACAGGGTACAGATCGGCACGAACTAGGCCGCGAAAAATTCCTGGACAAGGTGTGGGAGTGGAAAGAGGAATCCGGCGGCACCATCACCCGCCAACTGCGCCGTCTTGGGTCATCCATGGACTGGTCCAGAGAGCGCTTCACCATGGATCCGGGTCTGAGCACGGCGGTTCAGGAAGTCTTTATACAGTTGTATCGCGAGGGTTTGCTTTACCGCGGTCAGCGGCTTGTTAACTGGGACCCGGCACTGCACACCGCCATCTCTGACCTTGAGGTCGTATCTGAGGAAGAAAAAGGCCATCTGTGGCACTTCCGCTATCCGCTGAGTAGCGGCCAGGGACATCTCACCGTTGCAACAACCCGACCGGAAACCATGCTGGGCGACACTGCCGTGGCTGTTCATCCCGAGGATGAGCGCTACGCTCACCTGATAGGCCAAACCATTGACCTGCCACTTACCAAAAGGCCGATACCTATCATCGCCGATGACTACGTTGACCGCGAGTTCGGTACTGGCTGCGTGAAAATCACACCCGCCCACGACTTCAATGATTACGAAATGGGCCAGCGACATGACCTGCCACTTATCAATATTCTCAATCACAACGCCGAGATTAATGATAACGCCCCGGAAGCCTATCGCGGGCTGGACCGTTTCGAGGCCCGCGACCGCGTTGTCGCCGACCTCGACGCGCTGGGACTGCTGGATAAAATCGACGACCACACGCTCAAGGTGCCCAGGGGAGACCGCTCTGGTGTGGTCATCGAGCCTTACCTGACGCCACAGTGGTACGTGGATGCCAAAACACTCGCCAAGCCGGCGATAGAAGCGGTCGAGTCGGGCGATATCAACTTTGTTCCAAAGCAGTGGGAGAACACCTACTTCGCCTGGATGCGGGATATCCAGGACTGGTGTATCAGCCGGCAACTTTGGTGGGGGCACAGAATTCCAGCCTGGTACGACGCTCAGGGTAATGTCTATGTTGGCGCCGACGAGGCTGCTGTCAGGTCTGAGTACAAACTGGGTGATGAGCTGGCACTGACCCAGGATGAAGATGTCCTGGATACCTGGTTCTCATCTGCCTTATGGACTTTCTCCACGCTGGGTTGGCCGGAGGACACCGAAGAACTTGCACTGTTCCACCCCAGCAGCGTGCTGGTTACCGGCTTTGACATCATCTTTTTCTGGGTTGCCAGAATGATTATGATGACCTTGCATTTTCGCAAGGAGGTTCCTTTTCACACAGTCTATGTACACGGCCTGGTCCGCGATGTTGAAGGCCAGAAGATGTCCAAGTCAAAAGGCAATGTACTGGATCCTATCGACCTCATCGACGGCATAGAGCTGGAGCCGCTGATCACCAAACGTACTGCCGGGATGATGCAGCCCAAACTGGCGGCACGCATTGAAAAATCAACCCGCAAACAGTTTCCCGAGGGCATTGAGCCCTATGGCACCGATGCCCTTCGCTTCACCTACTATTCGCTGGCCTCGACCGGCAGGGATATCAAGTTTGATATCGGGCGGATTGAGGGATTCCGAAACTTTTGCAACAAGATCTGGAACGCCGCGCGCTACGTGCTGATGAACTGCGAGGGCGAAGACTGCGGCCAGCAGGACGACAGTGCGGTCGAGCTGAGCCTGGCAGACCGCTGGATTATCAGCCGACTGCAGGAGACCGAACTGGACGTTAGCCGGGCCATCGAGAACTACCGTTTCGATCACGCGTCCCAGGCGCTTTACGAATTCGTCTGGAACGAGTATTGCGATTGGTATCTAGAGCTGTCCAAACCCGTACTGTGGGACGATAACGCCAGCGCCGAGGCCAAACGTGGCACTCGTCGCACCCTGATTCGGGTGCTGGAAACATGGCTGCGCCTGTTACACCCCTTCATGCCCTTTATCACCGAGGAGATCTGGCAGACCGTGGCGCCACTGGCGGGCACCGGCGGCCCTACTATCATGCTCCAGCCTTACCCTGTGGCTAATGATGCGGCAATAGACAAGCTTGCAAATGCGGATATAGAATGGCTCAAGGGCGTCATTATTGGCGTGCGCAACATCCGTGGCGAGATGAATATTCCACCGGGTAAAGCGCTGTCATTGCTCTTCAAGAATGGCGACGAAACAGATAAATCCAGATTGGAACAAAATGCGCCGTTCCTGGTGAAACTGGCCAAGTTGGAAAACATTACCTGGCTGTCGGAGGGCGATGAAGCCCCCGTTGCTGCGACAGCACTGGTCGGCAACCTTGAAATTCTTGTGCCCATGGCGGGCCTGATTGACCAAGAGGCAGAACTGGCGAGGCTGGCGAAAGAAATAGACAAACTAAAGCAGGACCTGGCCCGCATAGAAGGCAAGTTGTCCAATGCATCTTTTGTCGACAGGGCACCCGCCGAGGTAGTCACCAAAGAACGCGAAAAGCTGGAGGCCCAGAAGCAGGCCTTGAGTAAATTACGGGAGCAGGAGCAGCGCATAAAAGAGCTGTAGCCCCGAAAAATCGGTTTCCGCCTTTTCAGTGCTCCGGCGCTGGAAAGCATAATAAAAAGCCCAGTGCAAAACCGAGGAAGGTGGTATGAGTGAGCGTGTTAGCGGCACGGTAAAGTGGTTCAACAATGCCAAAGGATTTGGCTTTATAACCCGCGAGGAAGGTGAAGACGACGTCTTCGTTCATTTTCGCTCCATTGAAGGAGAAGGATACCGCACTTTGAATGAAGGGCAGGCGGTTGAATTCAAGTTGGTTGAGGGCCCCAAGGGGCTGCAGGCCGAAGAAGTTTCCAAACTCTGACGCAGGTCACCTGGCAGCGACGCTATCAGGTTTGGATAACACTGCCAGTACCACTCCCCCGCCACCGATGTACGAACATCCGTGGCGCGCAATAATTTTTGTATAAGCCGGCCTGAAAGCACTCAAGGGTGTTAGAATTGCGCGCCGGCGCCACGACCGGTATGACATCGACCAAAGAGGAACACCATGACCGTCCTAGGAAAAATCGTCACCAGCGTATTTATCGCTGCCGTGACCTCCACTGCTACAACACTGCTGCTGGGCAAGTCCCTGCCCGACGTCACGCTTCTGGCAGCATTCACCATCGCCACGCTGGCGACGGCCTTTCTTACCACCATCAGCCGACCTGTTGCTATTGCGAGCACCCCCGCCAAGACCGCCACAGAGAAGCCTGCCAAGGCTGCAAGCAAAAAGAAAAAGGCAAAACCCTCTGGCGACAGAACCGAGGGCGAAGTCAAATGGTTCAACATTTCCAAGGGTTTTGGGTTCATCACCAAGGACGACGGTGAGGAAATTTTTGTGCACTTCCGCTCTATTCTGGGTGAGGGTCGTCGCGGCCTGCGCGACGGACAGCGCGTCGCATTTCGGGTCGCGCAGAGTGACAAAGGCCCGCAGGCAGAGGATGTAGAACCCCTGGATTAAGGGATTGATGGGCCCTGCAATATATTGGCCCAGTACAAACCAATCATATGGGCGCCCTGTCGCAAGGTATTTTCAGGCGACAGAGTGTCGTCCTCCAGGGCCATTTCTACCACGGCATAACCAGTGTCTATCGTCAGCCTTGCCTGCATCAGCAGAACTTCGTCAACAGGCCGATTCAGTAATTCTCCCACCAGTTGTGCAAACTGGGCCGATACCAGTCGATGCGATTCCAGCCGCAGTTCCTGCAGCGGCGCAACGGCGCGCAGTGACTGAATGATCTCTGCACCACCGGTCTGGGCAAGCGTCACATCGTAAGAGTCTTTTAACACCTGATAGATGTCGTCCAGTAAGGTCTGTGGATCTACCTGCGTACCATGCCGATCCAGCCACAGTTGGAAAACGTCATTCTGGCTGTCCATGAGAACCGCACCCAGTGCGTGCAAAACCGAGTATTTATTGGGGAAGTAACGATAGAGCGCGGGAACCGTAATACCAGCACGTTCCGCAATCAGGTTGGTCGATATGCGTTCGACACCGATTTCGACCAACAATTGTGCCGCCGCGGTCAAAATACTTTCATAGGTACGCTTGGCACGTGCCTGCCGGGGTTTGTTTTTCTCCAACAGCTCTACCTGCTGTCTATCTGCCATATCCTTCACCTTTCGGCTTTATTTGCGGCCCCGGGTCATGCCGCATCCTACCCCAAGGCGACGGGTAACGTCACGTGAACCCTGTAATGCGTGCTGGCATATTAGCCTCGGTGAATGCGAAAATACGGCACAATCAAAACTGACAGCACATCAGATGACGCACAGATCACTATCTACCTTTTTCATTGCAACGGCATTGGCCATCGCATGCCATAGCCCGCGGGCAGAATTGCCGTTTGAACGCACCGAGTCACGTCAGCCCTGCAGCCACTTCAACGAGAACAAACTGCCGCTTTTCGGCGACCTGCACGTTCACACCAGCTATTCCTTTGACAGCTATCTTTCCAGCCAGCGAAACGATCCTGGTGCAGCCTATCGCTACGCCCGGGGTGAGCCGATTGTCCTGTCTGATGCGGATGCAAAACAGGCCATTACTGCGCAGATACAACGACCTCTGGATTTCACCGCAGTCACCGACCACGCCGAATTTCTGGGACCGATCAACCTCTGTACACAGGACCCCTCACGACTCTCTTACTGGTTTCCCGCCTGCATGGCCACACGCAGTGAATGGTTCGGTATCCAATTGCTGGCCGCAGACTACTGGACCACGCTTGGGGTAGTCTCCGACAGCAATGAGAAGTCAGCGTCATTCGTTTGCACACTGGACGATTGCGACGCCGCTCACCGCGAAACCTGGGGCCTGATACAAGCGGCAGCTGAGGAGCATTACGACCGCAGTGAAGAGTGCGCCTTCACCTCCTTTGTAGGTTACGAATACACCGACGCGCCGAATTACTCGAACTTGCACAGGAACGTCATTTTTCGCAATGCCGATGTAACAGAAACAGCCATCTCCACCTACGATACAGGTTCGCGCAATTATCCCGAGCTGTGGCGCAGACTGCGCGAACAATGCATCGAAGGCGACAGCAGCTGCGATGTGATGTCTATACCCCACAACCCCAATCTGAGCCGCGGCTTGATGTTCCCTGATCCTGTAAATGCGCAGCAGGCCCAGGACCGCCTGTTCTTCGAGCCTCTGGTGGAACTCGTCCAGCACAAAGCCGCCAGCGAATGTCGGTTTGACCGACTGCTGCAGCGCGGTGTTGCTACGGAGGACGAACTCTGCGATTTCGAACAGGCGCCGTCAGACAATCTTGCAATGCTGGGTACCGTGTACGGGGAGATGCGATCAGAAGTGGGGGAAGCAGTATCCATTGATAAATTCGGCAGGCGCAACATGGTCAGGAATGTACTCAAGGATGGCCTGGCGCTGGAACAAAGCAGTGGCATTAACCCCTTCAAGCTCGGGTTTATAGGCAGCACAGATACACACAGCGCCACTCCCGGAGGCGCTGACGAGAACAATTATGAAGGTCATCTTGGCCGTCGGGATGCCGGCTACCGCAATCTGCAAGATCACTTTTTCGATAATCCGGGTGGCCTCGCCGTCGTCTGGGCGGAAGAAAATGCCAGGGACTCGTTGTTTGAGGCCATGCGCAGGCGCGAGACCTACGCCACCAGCGGTACCAGACCTATTGTTCGTTTCTTTGCAGGTGAGACTATGCCTGCAAACATCTGTGAAGATCCAGACATGGTCAGCCTGGCTTATGCCAACGGAGTGCCTATGGGGGCAGAGCTGCCTGCAACGGCAGAATCACCGGCATTTTTGATAAGCGCCAGCAAGGATGCAGGCACTGCCGAGCATCCCGGAACCGACCTGCAACGGCTGCAGCTTATCAAGGGCTGGGTGACGGCCGACGGCACTACCCATGAGCGGGTGTTCGATGTCGCCGGCAGCGACGACACCGGTGGCTGGGTTAACGAAAACAGCTGCGCAGTAACCGGTAGCGGTTACAGTAAACTTTGCACGGTCTGGCGCGACCCGGATTACACTGCCAGCGAGAACGCGTTTTATTACGTACGAGTTCTGGAGAACCCGAGCTGTCGCTGGAGTACTCACCAGTGTATGGCAGCCGGCGTAAACCCCTTCAGCGAACAGTGCCCGGAGCAGGCCACGAAGATGACAGAATCTGTGTCCGGGGCGATAGGCGACGTTTATGGTCGCTGTTGTCTGGACCCGGCCAAGGAGCCGTTTTACTCTCCGGTGATACAGGAACGAGCCTGGACATCACCCATTTGGATAAACCCACAGCAATGAGGAGCAGTCTTGAGTACTCGTCCGCGCACGGAACGCCGCTTTCGCAACGTTATTATGCCCACATCGGCACACCCTGCCATCCGCAGGGTTCGTCGTCAGGGCAACCAGCCAACCATTCACGGCAACAAGCTATGGAAATCAAGTTGCCTACTTATAGATTATCTCGGCAAGAACAGACCTGAACATACCTCCACGGTGATGGACGTTGGTTGCGGCTGGGGTATTGGTGGCATCTGGTGCGCCAGGCACCTTGGCTCGCAAGTCACTTCGATGGATGCAGACCCCAAGGTCTTCCCCTACCTGGACGCGGTTGCAGAATTGAACGGTGTGCAAACTGATCACCTGGTCAGTCGCTTCGAAAACCTGACAACGCGCCAATTGTCCCGTTACGACATGCTGATTGCTGCAGACATCTGCTTCTGGGATGAGTTAGTCGAACCGGTCAGCGCAATGATTGACCGCGCAGTGACAGCCGGGGTCAAGCACATACTGATCAGCGATCCGGAGCGCTCGACGTTTTTGGAGATGGCTGCTGCTTGCCAGGAAAAGTATGCCGCCGAGGTTTTTGACTGGCGCGCTCGCGGCTCCATTGACGCTCGCGGCGCGATTCTACTGCTGGAGAATGCCTGACAGGCAAGCCTTAATCATAGACGCGGTACTGCCGCTGAACTATGTCAGATTCGACAGCTTCCCCTTCCTCAAAACGCGGCCGAAAGTAAGTTGCCTGTAACTGCCGACGCAATCGTGAGGCAAAACGACTCTCCTCTTGGCTGCTGGCATTCGTCTGCACCTCTCTGGCCCTGCCTCTGGAATTGACTCTGAAACTGGCCGTCACGACTGCACTGGTCTCGTCAGCCTGAAAGCGCGTGGGCTGCCAGAACGCGCCGTTGTCGGGCAGCTCTATGGCCTGACCCAGCCACTGGCTGAGCAACTCCTCCTCCCCTGCCCCGGAAAGAATGTCGAAGGCTGAGCGATAGTGTTTCATGGCACTGGGTCGCAAACGATTCCACTGGTACCAATCGCCCAGCTCCAGGTGCAAGCGGGCCCGATCACGAACCGCGATACCCGGCTGCTCTTCCAACAATGCCGTCAACAGTGACCGCCCTCTGGCAAGGGCGGTCTGACGCATTGCTCGCAATCGAGTGGTATTGAAATCCTGCAGCTCCCCACCCGGGTAATTCGGCGCCGCGCGGTTGCCATTAACGCCATACAGGCTCTCCACCGCGGGCTGCACCTTGTCCTGCAGCAGATAAAGATTACGCAGCTGACTCAGGCCCAGCGCCATTCGCATGCTGGAATTAACGGCTGGATCCGCCATCGCCATTTCCAATACATCGCGATTCAATTCGTAAAGCGCCAGCAATCGACGCTGTTCACCACTTTCATCAAGACCACTGCGCAAAGCTTCCCTTTGCCAGCGCAGATATTCCAGCGTGGCCTGCAATCTCAGGTCGGTGTAGGGAGGGCGACCACTTCCATAGAGACGGAAAAAGTAGTCATAACGCCGGTCCAGCGCCTGAAAGTCCCCTGCATCGCGATACAGCTGCAGTAGCTCGCGCACTAACGGCACCTGGCGCTCGCTGTACAAGCCGTCATTAACTCGCACTAAATGCAAGGCACGCTGGTACAAGGCCTGAGCAGCCTCAAGGTCTCCCTCACTGCGGTGGTAGCGCGCCAGCCCAAGCAGTGGTTCGGCCAGCTGGTCGGAATATGGGCCTTCCGCATACTCCATTTCAGCCAGTCGACCCTGGTATTCATCGCGGTCCGCGGCTGTCTGCGCTGCCACATCAGGTACGCTTACCGGGGGCGCGGCATCTACCCAGGTCTTGCCCACGCGCACAAAGCTCTCACCGTAGGGCGCTGCGCTTTCGTCCGCAAAGGCAAGACCCGGCCAGAGCAGCAGGACACAGGCCCAGATAGGCCAGCTTCGGGCAAAAGTCCAAATATTCAACTTATTGCGCAATTTTTAACCAATATTTCTGGAGTAAGGTGGGCCGAAATGATATAACGGCGCCAAAATTTGCTCACCTATAAAAAGCGTCATCATTCCTGAGCAAGTCATCCTGTATTAACAGTGTCTGAGACCTGTCAGCGAGAACACCGGGGAGCGTTCCGCTGTACTGGCTTCAGCCAATTTTGTGGGGGCTAACCCCTCAGGACACTAACACTATGAAGCAATTAGGCATACTCGACAGCGCGTTCATTAATCTTGAGCAAACGAATACCCCGCAACACGTGGGTGGGCTTGGCATCTACGACCCTTCCACCGCGCCAGGTGGATTCGTGCGTTTTAAGCAGGTGATCGCCAACTTTGAACGACGACTGAACCAGAATCCACTTTTCCGTACTCGCCTGGTAGAAGTACCCGGCGGACTGGACCGCCCCTACTGGGTGAAGGACGCCAATTTCGATGTGGAATTCCACCTTCGTCATATCGCCCTGCCTGCACCGGGAGACTGGCGCCAGTTCTGTATTCAGGTCGCCAGGTTGCACTCACGGCCACTGGATTTGTCCCGCCCGCTCTGGGAGGCCTACATCATCGAGGGTCTGGACAATATCCCCAACCTGCCGGAGGGCTGCTTCGCGGTCTACACCAAAATGCATCACGCACTGGTTGATGGTGCCGGCGGCGCCAGCTTCATGGCAATGCTGCACGACCTCGTTCCGGATCCGGTAGACGATATTACTGAAGACCTGGAGCCGCGCCTGGTAGACAGCGAACCATCAGTGGCAGAACTGTTAACCAAGGCTTCAATCAACTCGGTGAAGAATACTGTCGGTCTGGCCCGCGGCGCAGTCAAGAATACCGTGGACATGGGTAAATATGCGTTGGAAATCGCCCGCAAGGAAATTCCCACCCCCGATATTTCCGCGCCAAAGACCATTCTGAACAAGCCCGTGGGCCCGCACCGCGCTTTCGATGCGGCCGAATTTCCGCTGGAAGGCTTTAAAGACATTAAAAACGTGGCCGGGGTGAAACTCAATGACGTGGCGCTGGGTATTATCGGCGGTGCACTGCAACGCTACCTGGAAGCCAAGAATGAGGCACCCGAAGGCTCATTGGCCGCCAGCATGCCACTGAATATGCGCACCCGTCGTGATTCCACCGATGACAACAACCAGGTGGGCGCGGTGTTTGCCTCCCTGCATAGCGACATTGCCGATCCCATTGAGCGACTCAAGGCTGTTCACGGCACTACCAAGGAAGCCAAAGAATATGGCGAGGCCAGCCCCATGGTGGACATACTGAAAATTGCCGGCGCATTCTCACCGTTCATTGCAAAATCAGCGGCTGGTCTCTGGTCGCGCAACAATCTTTCGCGCCACATCCCGGTAAACATTTCTACCGTAATCTCCAATGTCGCCGGGCCGGACTTTCCGCTGTACTGCGCCGGTGCACGCATGGTTGACTACTATGGATTGGGCGTTCTGACCCCTGGCATGGGGATTTTCCATCTTGTGTTCAGCTACTCAGGCAAAGTTACGCTATCGGTACTCGCCGACCGCGACATCATGCCGGACCCCGAGCTCTATCACGATTGCCTGGTTGAGTCCTATGAGGAGTTGTATGCCGCGGCCCATAAACTTGCCCAGCCTAAATCTGGCAAGAAGGCTGCAGCCAACGTCAAGGCGAAGGCAAAGATCGCCACGCCCAAGCGAAAGCGGGCCAGCGTAGCCGCCAAGCCCAAAAGCGCCAGCAAGAGCAAGCCAGCTGCCGAGGCCAAAGCGAAAACGGCGAAAGCCAAAAAGCCAGCAACTGCCAAGCCAAAGGCCAAAGCAAAGGCGAAAACCGCTCGCACCAAGGCTAAAGCCGTTAAACCAGCTACCGCGCGACCAAAAGCTACCCGCCGCAAGACTGGCAAACCCGACTTGAAAGTCGTGCCTAAGCTGAAAGCGGCGTCGTAGCACCACACCAGTTGCGCCAGTCCAGTACTGGCGCGCCAATCAAGGCCCAGCGTACCTTCTGCGCAAAATCTACGGGCATAAAAAAGCCCACCAAACGGTGGGCTTAAAAAATAACTCTGCTTTGGACCTGGATGGTTTCCCATCACCGCGGCGGTGCTCCTGCCGCTGACCTGAGCGGGTAACTCAGGCCTATTTAAGAGTTGTGTTCAGTGTAAACACACGGTGTTATATATCAAATATATTTGTTTTATACTTATCATGAATTTAATTCATATATAAGCGATGGATATCAAGGAACTGGCCAGGATCGACCTTAACCTGCTGCTTGCACTGCATGTGCTGCTGGAGGAGCGTAGTGTGTCGAATGCAGCGACCCGGCTGCACATCACGCAGCCGGCAATGAGCAAAACGCTGTCCCGCCTGCGAGCGACCTTCGACGACCCCCTGTTTACCCGCAGCGGTCGCAGCATCGAAGCCACACCCCGCGCCCTGGAACTGGCCCAGGACCTGCAGGACATCCTGGGCGGCATAGGCCGTCTTGTAGGAGGTGGAGAATTCGATCCGCTGGCTTTCTCCGGCGAGATTACCATCGCCCTGTCCGAGTATATCGGCGCCGCACTGTTGCCTGCACTGGTCCAGGAACTGCACCGGCAAGCACCCAGGCTGAGTGTTCGCACAATTACGCGGGTTGAAAACCAGCTTGAGCACCTCACCTCCGGGCAACTGGATTTCGCCATCCACATCCGTCGAAGCCACTACGCCAGGGAGTTTACTGTCGAGCCCCTGGGCAGTTCGCCCCCCGCCATATTGGTTAGGGAGCAGCACCCGCTGACGCAGGGCGAAATCACCTGGGCGCGGCTGGCAAACTACCCCCTGATCAGCCTGTACATCTCTGACCCCGACAAAGCTGAGATTGCACAAACCAGTGAAGCCTATCTTCGCGCCAGGGATCCCGGGCAGGCGGCATTCGAAACCTCGCATCTGCTGACGGCACTGGAGGTACTCAAAAGTACGGATTACTTCCTCCAGGGCCCGGAATTTGTGACCCGCAATCGAGCAGCGACCGACGGTATCGTTGCCCTCCCCTTACCCAAGGGCAGCGAATACAGCCTCGACTATGTCATGGTCCGGCATGCGCGCACGGCTAACTCAGCGCTGCATAACTGGCTTTGGCAGCAAATTCTCACCGTCATCGAAGGACAGAGCTCTCGAATTCGCGTGCCTGGGCAGTCCGCCACGTGATGCAGCTGCCTTGTCTGTGGCATACTCGCCCCGCATAAACGTCACCACTACGGCACAGCGATATCACCATGAGTAAGAAAAAGCGGCGCGACATACCTCGCTTTCAAACCCCGATTATCGAGACCCACTGCCATCTGGATTATCTGGATGATGAAGCCCTGGACTATACGCTGGCATGCTGCCAGGACGTCTCCATAGATCGCATCATCACTATCGCTGTCTCCCCGGACAATCTGGCAACCGTACTCGATCTGACGCGTAAGGCAGATAATATTTGGGGCACACAGGGCATTCACCCTCATGAAGCCGAAAAATTTGATGATGCGGTGCTGGATACCATACGCACGAACTGTGCCGATACGCGGATACTGGCAGTGGGCGAAATAGGGTTGGATTATTTCTATGACCATGCCGATAGAGGCCGACAGCGCGAGGCCTTTGAACGTCAGCTGCAACTGGCTGTGGACCTGGATATGCCAGTTGTCATCCACACCCGCGAGGCCGATCAGGATACCCGGGACATACTGCAGAACTTCGAGAAATCACTAACTCGCAAGGGTGTCATCCACAGCTTTACCTCCGGCCTAGAGCTTGCCCACTACTGCCTGGACAGCGGCTTCATGCTGGGATTTAACGGCATTACCACCTTCAATCGCGCAGAAAACGTGCGCGAGGTAGTCGCTGCCACCCCGGTAGATCGCATCCTGCTCGAGACCGATGCCCCCTATCTCACCCCCGTTCCCTATAGAGGTCGGCCAAACGCGCCGCACTACCTGCCTTTCGTTGCTGAAAAGGTTGCCGAGGTCAAGGCGGTACCGGTAGAGGATCTGTTACTACAGGCGCGCAGCAACAGTTTGAGCCTGTTTTTCCCCCACGAGGCCTGAGCGCTCAGACGGCGTACAGGTTTTTGACAGCGACACTGCACCCGAAACTCAGGTTCAGTGCTAAACTACGCGCCCTCGACTAGCTGGCGTGCCAGCACCTAACGGGAAGCAAAGGTTCTGATGGATTACATAATAGGACAACGCTGGGTCAGCCATGCTGACGCCCAACTTGGCCTCGGTATTATTGTCGAACTAGACGGGCGCCGTGTCACCGTCAATTTTCCTGCGGTTGGCGAGGAGCGCACCTACGCCGCAGACAGTGCCCCGCTAACCAGATTGCGCTTCAAACCGGGCGATTATGTCTCCACCGTCAACGAGGATGAGCTGAAGGTACTGGAGGTCGAAGAGCATCAGGGATTGTTGATCTATATAGGCACAGATCACCACGACCAGATGATGACTATCTCCGAGTTGGAACTCGACGCCTTCGTCCAGCTGACCACACCACAGCAACGGCTGCTGAATGGTCACTTCGACAAAAACAGCGACTTCGCCTTACGGGTGTCCACCCTTGACCACATCAACCGCCTGCAGGTGTCCAGCGCCCGCGGCCTGATGGGCTCACGCACCAGTCTCCTTCCGCACCAGCTATACATCGCCAACGATGTGGGCCGACGTTTCGCGCCCAGAGTATTGCTGGCCGACGAGGTTGGTCTGGGCAAAACCATCGAGGCCGGCATGATCATGCACCAGCAGCTGCTGACCGGACGCGCCAGCCGCATAATGATTATGGTGCCAGCCAGCCTGCTGCATCAGTGGCTGGTGGAAATGCTGCGCCGTTTCAATCTCCATTTTTCACTTTTCGATGCCGAACGTATTGCCGAAGTCGAAGAAGACAACCCCTTTGAGACAGAACAGCTGGTCTTATGCGCCTCAGACCTGTTCCAGGAACAACCCGAGTTGCAATCCCAGGCATTCAGCGCTGGCTGGGACATGGTGGTCATTGACGAGGCCCACCACCTGCACTGGTCGGAAGAGGAAGTTGGAGACGACTACAAATTCGTAGAGGCGCTGGCCCAGGTCAGTGCCGGCCTTCTGCTGCTGACAGCGACGCCGGAACAAGTTGGCCAGGCCAGTCACTTTGCCCGACTCCGTTTGCTGGATCCCTCGCGTTTCCACGACCTGGAAAGTTTTCGGGAACAGGAGCAGACCTACCGTCACTGGAGTGACCTGGTGGATTCGCTGGAGCGCGGCGAGCGACCAGACCAACTGCCTGCCGGCTTGGACCCGGCGGAGCCCACAGAAGACCTGATCGGCAAAATTCTGGATCGTCACGGCACGGGTCGTGTGCTGTTTCGCAACACCAGGGCTGCTATCAGCGGCTTCCCACAGCGGGTATTGCACTCCTACCCACTACCAGCACCGGAGGAATACACGCTGGCTGAAGTCGATATGGCGGCGAGGCTGCATCCGGAATTGCCTTATGTGGACGACAGCTGGCTTGATTTCGATCCGCGAGTCAGCTGGCTGGAAGATACACTCAAGACGCTGCGTCCGGCGAAAGTGTTGGTGATCTGTGCCCACGCCGAGACTGCAGTAGCGCTGGAGCATCACCTGCAGATGCGCGCAGGAATTCGTTCAGCCGCATTTTATGAGGGTCTGTCCATTATCGAGCGGGACCGGGCCGCGGCCTATTTCGCCGACGATGTTGGCGGTGCCCAGACGCTGGTTTGTTCAGAAATCGGCAGCGAAGGTCGTAATTTTCAGTTTGCCCATCACCTCATTTTGTTTGACCTGCCGCTCAATCCCGATTTGCTGGAGCAGCGCATCGGCCGTCTTGACCGGATAGGACAAACTGAAGACGTGCAAATACACGTGCCGTTCCTGGAGGGCACCGCACAACAGGTGCTGCTGGAGTGGTACCAGAACGGACTCAATCTTTTCTGCGACAGCTGCTCTGCCGGCACCATGATTTTTGAGAATTTCAGAGAGCCCTTGCTGGCACAACTCAAGCAGCGTACCGATGCGTTTACAGCACTGGTTACTGAAACCGCTGCATTTACAGAGCAGACTCGAACGGAGTTACGCGAGGGACGAGACCGTCTACTGGAACGCAACTCCTGCAAGCCGGAATTAGCGCAGGCGCTGATCGAAGAAATTTCGAGTAATGAAAATAGCGAGATCCTGCAGGAATATCTGGAGGCCCTGTGTGAATCTTTTGGTGTAGATCACGAGTTTCATTCAGAGCAGGCCCTGATACTACGCCCTACCGATCATATGCTCACCGGACATTTCCCCTATGTGAAAGAAGAGGGAACGACCGTCACCTTCAGCCGCGAAATCGCGCTGGCACGCGAAGACATGGCTTTCCTGACCTGGGAACATCCCATGCTGGTGGAAGCTATGGAGATGGTGCACTCCACCGAATTGGGCAACGCCGCGATTGGCACCATAAAGCTCAAGGGAATAGCGCCCGGCACTATGCTGCTGGAGTCCATCTACACCGTGAACTGCGTGGCACCGCGGGCGCTGGAAGTTGAACGATTCCTGTCACTGTCTCCCATTCGATTGCTGGTCGACGCACGCGGCAAAGAACTCGCCAGGCTGGTGCCCCATGAACGCCTTAATACACTGGTAGAGAAAGTGCAGAAGAGCACTGCACTGGCAATCATCAAGCGCGTACAGAATGAGGTTGACGCCAAGATGGCGCTGGCTAATCAGCAGGCCGAACAACAATTACAAACTCTGCTGGACGAAGCAGAGGCCACGATGAGATCGGCACTGGGCGAAGAGCTGCAACGACTGGAGGCTCTGCGGGAGGTGAATACCTCTATCCGACAGGAAGAAATCGACCACCTGCGCTATCGCATCGATGAATGCGCCCTACACATTCGCCACGCGAACCTGCAAATGCAGGCCTTGCGATTGATCATAACCACCTGAGGGCAGCGGGCACTTCAGCAGCCGGCCTTTCGGTTGGTCTTATGCCTTCGGCGCGAACATCCGGACGATGAGTCTCCCGACTCTTTAGCCGATGCGCCAGTCTCGCCTGGTGCCTCCGGTGAGGTAGCGCCAGATTCAAACTCGGATATTTGCACCACTACGGCATCCACAAGGTCGTTGGGAATTGGCACGCTGAGGTTGTACTGGGCGATACGCCAATTGCCGTCCTGGCGCAGTAACATGCCGCTACCACGACAGTGTCCCAGGCTTTCGTTCTGCAGCGCTTCATCAAACCATGCGACGGCGCCGTTGCCCGTAAGATCAATGTTTCGCGACAGTGGCAAATACTCCCAACCCTTGCCACTCTCAAAGCGTGGGCGGACGAACTCACGAAATGCTTCACCCTGCCACCGCTCGCTGCCATCTGTGCCCAGGAACACCACTTCCTCGGTCATCAACGCAACATAGGCATCATAATCAGAATCGGCAGCAGCCTTATGGAAGGCGTCCACAGCACGGTTTATGGCTTCGCGCTCATCGGCCACAGCCAGCGGGGCGGTCAACAACAGGACTAGATAAAGCACGTAACGAATGCCAGACATCGGTGGATCTCCAGAGAACAATTGCCCCTACTTTAGCCCTCCGTGTCACGAGCCGGCAACCGCTCTCAGAGACTGAACTTGCCTTTAACGGATACGGCCCGTAAAATTAAAGCAACTGATTTAAAATGTGCATACCATGACTTCTCGTGAATCCATTCCCCCAGACAGCACAACGGTGCTTGATGTACTCATCGTTGGCGCCGGTTTCGGCGGCATATGTGCCGCCATCAAATTGCGCGAGCGCGGCATTCATAACTTCCGCATCCTCGAAAAGGCATCGGGCATAGGCGGCACCTGGTGGCACAACACCTATCCAGGCGCTGCCTGTGATATCGCCTCACACCTCTATTGCTACTCCTTCGAGCCCAACCCCAACTGGTCGCGCAAATTTTCGCCGCAGGCTGAAATACAGGCCTACATAGAGCACTGCGTCGACAAATATGAGGTGCGCAAGCACCTGCAACTTGATACTGCGGTAGAGGAATTTCGCTGGGTAGAAAGCGAGGGGCTGTGGCAGGCGCGCCTGGCCGACGGCAGCATCACCACCGCTCGCCATGTCATTTTTGCCAGCGGCGGCCTGCACCTGCCCGCATTTCCAAGCTTGTCCGGTATGGAAAAATTCAAGGGGCCAACCATGCACTCTGCCGAATGGGATCATTCGGTAGACTTCAGCGGAAAAAATGTCGCTGTGATTGGCAGCGCTGCCAGCGCCATCCAATTGATTCCTGAATTAGCCAAGGTCGCTGGCAAAGTTGACGTATTTCAGCGCACCCCGAATTATATTGCGCCGCGCAATGATCGGGAATTTACCGAGCGCGAGAAAGCGCGCTTTGCCCGCTGGCCCTGGCTGAACCGTATTTACCGCCGCTTTATTTTCCTGCGCGGCGAATGGATTCTGTTCCCGGTAGTGCGAACAAGACATCTGTCACGTTGGCGCAACAGGCTGCAGGCCCTGGTCAAGACCCATATCCGCAGCAGCGTAAGCAACGACGCCATGGCGGAGGCGATGATTCCCGACTATCCCCTGGGCTGCAAGCGTATTCTGATTGCCGACGACTTCTACGCGTCCATGAACAGGGACAATGTTCATCTGCAAACCGAATCAATCGAGCAGTTGACTGAGGATGCCGTTGTCACCCGGGACGGCAAACAGCACCCCGCTGATATTGTCGTCTACGCCACGGGCTTTGATCTTGAAAACTATATGCGCCAGACGGAGGTTATCGGCTCCTCAGGCGTTCGCTTGAGTGAGCGCTGGGCAGATCTCCCCACGGCCTACAAAGGTGGATTCGTCGCGGGATTCCCCAACTTCTACCTGACTACCGGCCCCAATACCGGCGTTGGGACCACCTCAGTGGTGTATATGATTGAAGCACAACTACAGCTGATTCTGCAGGCAATCGAGCAAGCCGGAGAAACGGGCATTATCGAAGTCGAACAGCAGGCCCAGGACGAGTACAACGCGCGTATTCAAGCCGACTTACAAGAGACCGTGTGGGCTGGCAGCTGTTCCAGCTGGTACAAACGCGAAGACGGTAAAATTTCCATACTCTACCCCTACAGCGCGCGCACGTTTCAGAAAGACCATCGTCAACTGGAACCGGAGCACTTTACGGTCAAACAGCAACCAGACGGCATTGCCGCTAGCGCCGCAACTGCCACAGAGCGGGCCTAAGCTCCCAGAGCCGCAGCCAACGCCCTGGCGACTACCCTCCGTGTATCGACGGGATCGATAACCGCATCTATCTCGAGATGGGCGGCTGCTTCTGTGGCTTTACCAATTTCGTACATCTTTGCCAGCAGTTCCTCGAATAAAGCATCGCGCTCTTGAGCGTCTTCTACAGCTTCAAGTTCCTTGCGGAAGCCCAGGCGCACCGCGCCTTCAAGACCCATGGCACCAAACTCCCCGGAGGGCCAGGCGGCACTGTAAACCGGCTCAACGAAACTGCCGCCGACCATCGCCATTGCACCAAGACCATAACCCTTGCGCAGGAACACAGCTACCACCGGCACCTGCAGAATCGCACCAACACGGAACAAGCGCGACATTCGCCGCACTGCACCCTCCTCTTCACTGGCCGGGCCCACCATAAATCCCGGAGTATCGGTCAGTGACAGTACAGGCAGACCAAAGGCGTTACAGATTTCCAGAAATTCGGCGGCTTTCTCAGAGGATTCCGAGTCCAGCGCCCCGCCTAGCTGCTGGCAATCATTAGCCAACAGCGCGACAGGCCTTCCCTCTATACGCAAAAACCCGGTCACTACTCCGCGCCCATAGATACGGCGCAGCTCCAGAAAGCTACCCTCATCGGCGATTGTTTCAATGATACGACGAACCGGATAAGCCCAACGTCTGTCTTCGGGAATCACCTCACGCAAAACCGCCTGGTCAGGACTCTGCCAGTCAGCAACGGAGCCTTGAAAGTAGGACAGCAACTGCCGCGCAATACGAGTCGCGTCGGCCTCGTCTTCGGCCACGATGTCGACAACGCCGTTGCGCTCCTGGCTTCTGCTGGGACCGATCTCGGTCGGTTCATACCGGCCCAGGCCGCCGCCTTCGATCATCGCCGGACCGGCCATCCCTATCCAGGAGTTACGGGTAGCAATCCCAAAGTCGGCACAGCCAAACAGCGCCGCATTCCCTGCAAAACAGTAGCCATTATTTACAGCGATGCGCGGCACTTTGCTACCCAGCCTCGCCCAGGAACTGAAAGAGCGCACATCCAGGCCGGCAATCTGCGTTGTTACGTCGGTATCGCCGGGTCTGCCGCCACCGCCCTCGGTATACATCACCACCGGCAATTGCAGTCGCTCGGCCAGCTCACAGGCGCGGTCCAGTTTCTTGTGGTGAAAAAAGCCCTGGGTACCAGCCAGTACCGAATAATCATTGACGATCACCACCGACTGCGCTGCCGAATCCCCTACCCGCTCGCTGTTGATACTCGCCAGGCCGGTAATGATGCCGTCGGCGGCGGTACTGCGCTGTAGGTCTTCATAGTCACGGCGGGTACGCTGGGCGGCCACGGCCAGCTGGCCGTACTCTACGAAGGAGTCAGCATCGACAAGGTCTGTGAGATTTTCTCTGGCAGTGCGATAACCCTTGGCGTGACGCTTGTCTCGCGCATCACTCCGCTCGTCGTCCAGGGTCTTGGACTGCCGCAGGTGCAGCGCAGCGAGTTCCGGTCGGGTATCCTTGTCCATAGCTAAGCCGTAAGGTTTAAATCAGCGCGCCACTATAACCAGTAAGGCAGGAATGCGACAGCCGGTGATTCGGCTGCCGGGAATCAACAGTGCCTAGCGGCCTGTCCATGCGGGGTCGCGCTTGCCCATGAAGGCACGAATACCTTCTTTGGCATCGTCACTGTCGACACATTTGTGCTGCAGCCTGGCCTCGTTGCTGATGACCTCTTCCAGCGTATGCTCCAGCGCAAAGTTGAGCGACTCCTTGGCGTAGCGCAGCGCCAGAGGCGCCTTGCCTACCAGCGTTTCAGCCTGCTCGATGGCTCGCTCTACAAGCTCTCCCGCTGGCACAACCCGATTACAGAGCCCCAACTCCAGGCAACGCTCTGCCCGTATCTTCTCTCCCGATACGATCATCTCGTACGCCCGCTGACGACCGAGAATGCGCGCGAGGTGCCAGGTCGCACCACCATCCGGAATCAAACCAATGGCAGCAAACGCCTGATACAGATAGGCGTCATCCGCCATGATCACCAGGTCGCAGGCCAGTGCATAAGCACTACCGATTCCTGCTGCCGGTCCATTAACGGCACTGATCCAGGGCTTGTTGGCATCCCTTACAGCCATCAGGCCCAGCTTGTAGTCTGAGTTGAGGAAGTCCTCGGTAGCCTGCCCGTTGGCATTCTCTGCGGTCACCTTCTCGGCCAGGTCAGCGCCCGCGCTGAAACCGCGGCCTGCGCCGGTCAGCACCACCACCCGTATGTCATCATCACGATTAACTTCCCGGGCTGCCTTGACGAACTCCTGTCGCTGACAGGTATCAAACGCATTCAGGCTGTCCGGTCGATTAAAGGTCACCAGGGCAATACTGCCGGTGCGCTCTATCTGTATAGTCTGGTAATCACTCATAGTTTTTCTCTCTGACACTGTGGCTTGTGGTCAGGCAATACTGCCATTCGCTTTCAAGGTTGAGATTTCCTGCTCTGCAAAACCCATGGCAGCAAGAATCGATTCGGTATCTTCACCACCGCCATGCGTCCCGTGGGCAATCTCGGATGGCGTGCGACTGAAGCGTGGTGCCGGAGATGGCTGTACGACGCCGTCGACATTGGTATAGGTATTTCTGGCGACATTAGCCGGATGCTCATGCGCCTCGGTGAAGCGTAAAACCGGAGCGAAGCAGACATCACTGCCCTCCATGATTTCACACCATTGCGCCTGGGTTTTTTGTTTGAATATACCGGTCAGCTTGTCACTCATCGCCGGCCAGTTGGCCTGATTATTCTGGTCACCAAAATCGTCTTCAGACAATTCAGCGTGCTGCTTCAGCAGCGCGTAGAACTGAGGCTCGATAGACCCTATGGAGACGTACTCACCATCGGCACATTCATAGGTATCGTAAAAGTGAGCACCGCCATCAAGCATATTAGATTCGCGCTGATCGGCGTCCCAAAGCCCCATTGATCCAAACCCATGGAACATCCACATAAGCTGGGCGGCGCCATCAACCATAGCCGCATCAATTACCTGGCCCTGGCCGGAGTTAGCCGTTTCCAGCAGTGCAGCCAATACGCCGTTGACCAGCAACATGCCGCCGCCGCCCATGTCACCGACGAGGTTCAGCGGTGGCACTGGCTTCTCACCTTTACGACCCGTGGCAAACAGGGCGCCAGTGATGGAGATGTAATTGATGTCGTGACCAGCAGCGTGCGCCAAAGGCCCTTCCTGGCCCCACCCCGTCATACGGGCAAAAACAATTCGCGGGTTGCGCGCCAGACACTCTTCAGGACCCACACCCAGCTTTTCACAGACGCCAGGGCGGTAGGGGTCAATGATGACATCGGCATTCTCGACCATTCTCAACAGGGTTTCCACACCGGCCGGATCCTTAAGATTAAGAATGACAGATTTTTTGCCACGGCCACTGACCACTTCGGTCAGCTTGGGGTCCGCGCCGCCAACCCGATCAATGCGAATGACCTCCGCTCCCATGTCGGCCAGTATCATGCCGCCCATCGGGGCCGGGCCAATACCAGCCAGCTCAATTACCGTATATCCGTTCAGTGGACCCATTTAACTTCTCCTGTCGCTTTATTACCGCTCTATCAAAAGTTGCGGGTATTGAATGCCTGATAATCGTCCGACAGGCAATCACGGCTGATGATAATTTTCATCACCTCTGATGTGCCCGCGTAGATAGGCGAAATTTTTGCATCGGTAAACTGCCGACTGATTGGATACTCGTCCATAAAGCCCGCCCCGCCGTGTAATTGTACACCGGCATCGGCAACTTCCAGCTGTAATTCGCTGGTGACCAGTTTGGCCTTTGCCGCATCCACCGCCGTGAGTTGGCCAGCGCTAAAAGCCGCCACACATTGGTCGACGTAGGTTTGGGCAATATCGAGCTTGGTGCGCAGCTCGGCCATTTTAAACTGGGTGTTCTGGAAATGTGCGACCGGCTTGCCAAAGGCCTTGCGCTCGGTAACGTATTCCGCGGTGAGGTCCCAGGACAATTGGCCGGCGGCCAGGTAGCCACAAGCACCGATCAGGCGCTCTTCCGCCAACCCTTCCATCAGATAGATGAAGCCCTTGCCCGGCTCACCAAGCACATTCGCCTTGGGAACCTTGACGTCATTGAAAAACAGCTCAGCCGTATCCTGGGCTTTCAGGCCCATCTTTTTGAGGTTGCGGCCACGTTCGAATCCGGCCATACCCCGCTCTACAACGAACAGTGTCATTGCATGTGGATTGTTGTCGGGGTCGGTCTTGGCCGCCACGATTACCAGGTCGGCATTGATACCGTTCGAAATATAGGTTTTGGAACCATTGAGTACCCAGTGATCATCGTGCTCTACCGCGGTGGAGCGCATGCCTGCCAGGTCGCTACCGGCATCGGGTTCAGTCATGGCGATGGCCAGAATGCTTTCACCGCTGACGCAGCCGGGAAGGAAGCGCTGACACTGTTCCTCGTTGCCAAAACGCGTGAAATACGGGCCGACAAGACGACTGTGCAGGGTGTTATACCAATCACCAACACGCGCGTAGGCACACTCTTCCATGATGATTTGCTCAAAACGGAAATCATCATCGCCCATGCCGCCATACTTTTCATCGGGCCAGATCATCAGAAAGCCCTGAGCCCCGGCTTTGGCAAAGGCCGAGCGATCCACCTGACCGGCCTCACGCCACTCTTCCATATGTGGCACAATCTCCGCAGCAAGAAACTTGCGATAAGCCTCGCGAAACATGGCCTGCTCTTCGGTAAAATTACGTTGCAGCATGGGGACTTTCTCCACTAAAAGGACATCTATGAGGCGGCACAGTATGGGGAGCGGCCAAAAGTGCAACAATGACCTGCCCCGACAAATTTATTGACCTAAACTACCAACTGATAACAGGGACGCTGACTCACAAAAAAATGGAACAGATTCTCCCGGAAAGCTGGGCAATAATGCACTACGGCTTGATCCTGTCGCTGACCTGCGCCCAGATGATGGTGGTGTATTCCCTGAGCGACTCCAGCAACCCACCCGCTGGCCTTGGGCTGTTTACCGTGTATTTCATGGCGGCGCTTCTGGGATGGATAGCCTTTACCCTGCAACAGGGGTCAACAGCCGCTGTCGGCATCGACGTACCTTCGGTGGCGGCAATCATCAACAGCTTCATCCTGTTCCTGGCCTGTGGCCAACGGGCCCAGAAACTGCGAGGCCGTTACACACTGGGTTTTCTATGCGTTCTCGCCAGCCTCAGCGCCTTTTTCCTGCCGGGGGCAAAAATGTTCATAATCCAGGCTCTAGCCAGCGGCCTGTTTTTCGGGTGTGCCGGCGCATTATGCGCATGGCGCGCCTGGCGTTATCGCAATATAGGCGACGCCATCATCGCCTTTGCTGCCGGCATGATGATAGTTGGCATGCCACTTTCGGCGTACCAGGCGCTGATAGCCGATGAGGTTCTGCAGGCTCAAACGATCGCCTTCGGTGTACACAGCTCGGCCTACGTGCTCGTTGCCATCGGCTTCCTGGCCAGCGTACTCATCGAATACCAGCGCCACCTGTCCCACCTCGCGACAGAAGACCCCTTAACCCGGCTACTCAACCGCAGAGGACTGGGTGACGCGCTACATGTCAGCCTTGCTGCAGCGGCGCGGCACGGCTACACAACCTCAGCAATTATGGTCGACATTGATCATTTCAAGCAGGTTAACGACAGCTTCGGGCACGACGTAGGTGATCATGTCATCCAGTTGGTCGCCCGCATCTTGACGCGTATGTGTCGCTCCAGTGACGTAGTGGCACGCACAGGTGGCGAAGAGTTTCTGTTAGTGCTGCCCAATACTGACCTTGCTGCCGCCAAGTCACTGGCGGAGCGAATCCGTGTCTCAATTGGCGAATTTCCCCTGTTGGTCGATCAGCAGCGTATACAGGTTACTGCCAGCCTCGGCGTCTCCTGCGCCAGCGGTCAGGCCGATCTGGACCTGCTTTACCAGGAGGCAGATCGCGCCATGTACCTCGCCAAACGCGGCGGTCGCAACCGGGTCGCTTCGGTTGAGCACAATCCCCTGCAGATCGTTGCCGGTGGCGAGCAAGGCTGACACCTATGCGTGATCTGTCTATCTCCGTTTACTTCGTTGGAGCAGTGCTCAAGCACACAGTGCGACTGGGTATTGATCCAATCAGACTGCTGCGGCAGAAGCGCATTTCCCCCCGCTTGCTACAGGAGGCCGATGCGAGAATATCCATAGAGCGGTTTGCCGACCTGCAGGTGGCGACGATGTTGGCCATGAACGATGAGGCCCTGGGTTACACAAAGCGTCCCATGCCAATAGGTAGCTGGTCGATGATGTGCCACGCGGTAATCCATTGTGAGAATCTGGGCCAGGCGCTGGCCAGGCACTGCCGTTTTTTTCAGCTCTTCGATTTCGGTACACAGCCACAGCTACTGGTTGATGAAAAGACCGCCAGCATACGACTCGCCAGAACGAATGGAGAGCAATCGCCGCCCCCCTATATGTCAGAGCTGATGTTATTCAACTGCCACCGTTTCGCCAGTTGGCTGGTACAGGAGCACCTGGCCTTACAGGTCGTCAACCTGTCGTACGCCGCTGCAGCGCAACCCCGTGATTACCGCCATATGTTCAGGGGTAATCCCATGGCATTCCAGCAACCACATTCAGAGCTGATAATGTCCAGATCAATGCTGGACAAGCCTGTTATCCAGACCGAGCAATCTCTGCGGCACTACCTGCGCCACCCGGTACTGATGATGCTGACACAGGATTTTGCCAGCGCGAGCTGGACTACCAAGGTGCGCGAAAAAGTGCGCCACAACCTGGTAGACATGCCCGAGCTCAAGGAAGTAGCGCAGGCGCTGGATGTTCATCCGCAAACCCTACGCCGACGCTTATCCGCGGAAGGCATCACCTTCAAAGAAATAAAGAATCAGTTGCGCAGGGATACTGCGCTGCACCTGTTGGGCAAGCAGGGGGTCAGTATCGAGGAAATCGCCTACCGTTCGGGCTTTTCGGAATCCAGCGCTTTTATCCGGGCATTCAAGGGTTGGACAGGCGTCACACCCTACACTTACAGAAAAGGCCTGTAGGCCGAATTTTCAACCAATTCCCGCGCCAGCAGTGGATTATTTGGCTATAGTTCATCCTCTGTCTGCACACGGGTAAGAACAGCTTGAAACGCCTGCTAAAAATTTCCGGTTTGATCTACGTTGTCTATGTCGCCATTTCGCTGGTAATTGTACTGCCGGCATTGAACCTGCTGGCGCCCAGGCTGGTTCAGGAGCAACTCAACCGCACACTCAAAACAGAGATAATCCTCTATAACCCGTTCACCATGGCACTGGAAGTCAGGCGCGCCACCCTGCTGGAACCTGATGGCGAGACCTTCGCCGCCCTGCGCAGGGCCGAGGTGAACCTGTCATTATCGGGACTATGGCAAGCCGGCTGGGTGCTGGATGCGCTGGCAGTAGAGGATTTATACCTGCATGTCAGGCGTCTGCCCGGCGGGGATTTCAACTTCTCTGACATGATTCCCGCCAGCGACCCGGCAACCGAGCCGGAGGAAGCCGGTGAGGTCCCAGGCATAACCATCGATCAGCTGGATTTTAGTGCTCGGCGTATCGAGGTCACAGACGAAAACCGAGCAAAGCCCTATGCCACGCACTGGGATGGACTCAGCTTCAATGTTAGCGAAATTTCGACCGTGCGCCGTGAGGGTCGCCCGTATCAGTTAACTGCCACCGCTGAGCGAGGTGGGCGACTCACCTGGCGCGGCGAACTTTCGGTACCGGATGCGACCAGCTCAGGCACCCTGGAAGTCGCCAACATTCATTTACAAACAGCGTGGCGTTTTTTAGAGCCCTGGTTAGCGCTTGAGTTAACAGACGGCAGGTTAACCCTGGCCGGAGATTACAAGGTGTCATGGGCAGAAGAACTTGACTACCGAGTCGACAATGGCGGCGCCTTCCTGAGCAATCTCAACATTATCCCCAAAGACAGGGAAGGCCTGCCAGACACGGCGCTTGCACTGGCCAATGCAAGCGTAGAGGGGATTACCCTTTACAGTCAGACAACAACCGTCACGGTCGAGAGTTTCAGTATCGAACAATTGTCAGTCTCAGGTTTCAGCGAAGAAGATCAAGTCAGCCTCGTTGACCTTTTTGCCACCTCTTTTGAAAGCGAACCTGAAGCCGAGACCCAGACCACGGGGCCGGAGTGGCAGGCCAGCCTGGCGACTTTTTCGATGAAGGACAGCAACGTCAACTGGCGCAGCGAGTTCACCGAACCACCAACGCTACAGGTCTCCCCGATCAACATCGAAATTGCGGGTATACGCTGGCCACTGTCCGGCGACACGAACGCTGAACTGGGACTGCGCATCAACGACATGGCTGCGCTGCAAGTCGGAGGGCGAATCAATCTGGAAAGCGGCGCGGGCACAATCGACTACGACCTGGCCGAGCTGCCTCTAAGCTGGTTCAGCCCCAACCTGCCCACGGTATTAAACGCAAACATTGATAGCGGATCAGCCAGCACTCGCGGCGAACTGCGGTTAGCTGAATTCGCCCCTGTATCAACAGTAATGAACGGCGCTATCTCTGATTTTTCGATGATCATAACTGAAGAGGAAGAGTCATTATCGGGAGTAGAGCAACTTCGCTGGCATAACCTTGCGATCGATATACCCGCTAAATCTGTGCGCATCGACAAGCTGCATATTCAAGAGTACAACGGCCGTCTGCATATCAAGGAAGATGGCTCCATCAACACCCAGCGGCTGCTTCAGGAGGAGCTTGCAGAGGTGGAAGCGGAACAAAGCCCTGAGGAGGCAGCGGAGGATTCCTGGAGCGTAGAAATACCCGAAATTGTTTTCGCCGACAGCCAGATCGATTTTAAGGACGAGTCACTTCCCCTGAACTTCCAGACCCTCATAGGCGAGGTTAACGGTGAGATCAACGGCTTCGGAACCGATCCTGCCAGCGAGATGGCAGTGGACCTGAAGGGGTCAGTGGACGGCTATGCGCCTGTGATACTCAATGGCAATGCCCGACCCTTCGGCGAACTTCCAGCAGTTGATCTTGCCCTGAGTTTTGAAGGCGTGGACCTCGCGCGACTGACACCCTACTCCGGGACCTATGCCGGTTATGCCATCGACCGAGGCATTCTTAACCTGAATGTACGTTACGGGCTGGAAAACAACCGTCTCGATGGCGATAACCAGATCGTCATCAATCAGCTGAAGCTAGGCGAGCGCATAGAAAGTGATAAGGCGGTAGACCTTCCTATCAACCTCGCCCTGGCCCTGCTCACCGACTCCAACGGGGTTATCGACCTGGCCGTTCCTGTCAGCGGCGATGTTAACGACCCGCAGTTTTCCCTTGGTAGTGTCATCGCCGGAGCAGTGATAAACCTGATTACCAAGGCCGTGACTGCGCCCTTCACGCTGCTGGCAGGGCTGGTTAACAGCGATGAAGACTTGCAGAGCGTAATCTTCCCATCAGGCGCCGTCGAACCCGACGAAAACGCCAGTGCCAAGCTGATAACACTACACGACGCCATGTTGCAAAGACCTGAATTGACCCTGGTCATCACCGGGCGACTGCACCCCACTGCCGATATGAAATATCTGCAAGCGCAACAGCTTACTGCTGAAATGCTCGCGGACGGACTCAGTGAAGAAGCCATCGCCACAAAAAACGATCAGTGGCAAAACGCGATTGAAAAACGCTATCAGACGCTTAATCCAGATGAGGAAGAAAGTCCTTCCATTAGTAAGCAGGCAGACGCCGTCATCGCCAGTAAGGTCGTTCCTGACAGCGCCCTGAAAGCGCTGGCCGATGAGCGGGCAGCCAGTGTGAAACGCTTTCTGGTTAATGAGCGGGGCATGGCGGCGGATCGTGCTGTCCTGGAGCAAGCCGACCCGACTGCTGAAGGCAATCGCTTCAGCGGCGTAGAAATGTCGGTAGATACCTAGCCAACATAGACCAGATCGCCGTGACAGCTGCGACACTGGTAGCTGGCTTTACCCTTTTGCACTCGATTATGGCGAGTGCTTGATACGGCATGATCCTGACAGTGGCAGCGATAAGGGTGACTGCGCTGCCGGCGCTGCGGTATACCACTCAGGTCCAGGTTGAAGGTAACGCCGGGGTCCGCACCAAAGGCTGCCATCAGCGCCTGCCACTCCGGGCCATGAGGCTTCACCCTTTTGGTGTCATAGAGGTGATGAATAATGTAGTGCGCCACTTCATGAGGCACCGTGTCACGCAGGTTTTCCTCGTAATACTTGGCGAAAATCCAGGGGTTGTAGCGAATCCAGTGCTTCTTGCCGTAGGACTTGAACATACCGGCGGTGGTACCACGCAAATCAAATTCCACCGGCACCACAGCAAAGCTGTACTCCAGTAGTTCTCCCGCGCGCTCGATATAGTGGTGGGTTCGGGCCAACACCTCGGCGCGTTGTACGGCGTCTATCGGTTCTATCATCAGCTATCGAAACTTCTCATCAGGACCACTCATCACGACACATGGCCAGCCACTGCCTGGATGTGGCGCCATGAAATTTTTTCTTGTGAGTGATGATATTCATTTGGCGTCGGAAGTCACGTTGCGGCACCGACAAAGGCACCAGCGACCCCCTCTTGAAGGCATCTACAAGGCTTATCGCGGACAGACAACCGATGCCCAGCCCAGCTTCCACTGCCCGCTTAATCGCCTCGGTATGCTGCAGTTCAAGGCTGATATTAAGATCGGGCAGAATACCGTGCATCGCCCGCTCAAAAGTTTGGCGCGTACCCGAGCCCGGCTCGCGAACGATCCAGCTCTGCTCGAGTAGCTGTTCGTCAGTAACTTCGGTGCCGGCAAGCGGATGGTCCGGACTGGTAAACACCTGCAGTTCGTCGTTGCGCCAATGCAGGGTTTCCAGCTCGGGATGGGCCAGCTCGCCTTCCACCAGGCCAATACCCAATTCGAAATCGGCGACCGCCTCGGCAATCGTCGCGGTGTTCGCCACCGTCAAAGTCACATCTGCATTGGGAAAACGGGCACGGAAATCCGCGATCATGCCCACGGCAAGATAATTGCCGATGGTCAGTGTCGCGCCAATATTCAGGCGGCCCAATACCTCACCACCGGTAAGTGCGTTTTCAAACGCAGTGGCCTGCGCCAGCAAATTCTCGGCGGCGGGTCGCAACTGCCGGCCCAGTTCACTCAAGTGAAGACGCTTGCCGCGACGATCGAACAACTGCACCGAAAACTGCTGCTCAAACTCCTTGAGCGACGCACTGGCCGCCGATTGCGACATGGCCAGACTGTCAGAGGCGCGAGTAATATTCTCGAAGTGCGCGGTGGCAAGAAAAACCTCAAGTTGTCGCAAGCTGTAGCGCATCAGGCGCCCCCTTTGTATCTATTTTATATCCATTTTATCGATATGTTATAGATTTATTTCTCATTTTACCAATATAAGGTGGCGCCGTACTATGTTCTCAGAGATTGAAAGAGGCCCGCTGGGGCCCACCAACAAGCGAGGACACCATGGCTACGATACTGCGCGAACAGGTTACCGAGGTTCACCACTGGACTGACAGTCTGTTCAGCTTTAAAACCACACGCAATCCCGGATTCCGCTTCAAGAACGGCCACTTCACCATGATAGGGCTGGAGCGTGAGGGCAAACCCCTGCTGCGGGCCTACAGCATGGCCAGCGCCAACTATGCGGATGAACTGGAATTCTTCAGTATCAAGGTGCCAGATGGCCCCCTGACCTCGAAGCTACAGAACATACAGGTGGGTGATGAACTGCTGGTTAACAGTAAGGCCACCGGGACACTGGTTCTGGACCACCTGCTGCCGGGACGTAACCTGTACCTGATTGCCACCGGTACCGGTCTCGCGCCATTCATGAGCATCATCAAGGATCCCGAGATATATGAAGCCTTTGACAAGGTGATTCTCACCCACGGCTGTCGCACAGTTGATGAGCTGGCCTATCAGGAATTGATTACCAGTGAACTTCCACGCGATGAGTATCTGGGCGAGACTATCGCGGAAAAGCTGCTCTACTACCCCACGGTGACGCGGGAGAAGTTTCGCAACAATGGCCGCCTGACAGACCTGCTTCGCATCGGCAAGCTGCCAAGCGACCTTGGCCTGCCGCCTATCAGCGTGGAACAAGACCGCTTCATGATTTGTGGCAGCCCGGGCATGCTCAAGGACATTACCGCTATGTTGAATAGCCAGGGCTTTGAGGAATCACGTCACGGCGTTGCCGCCCACTACGTGATAGAGCGGGCGTTCGTCGAAAGCTGACGTTAGCTGGCATCCTCCAGCGCAAGCGCTTCCTTGACCTGTGCCTTGACGAATTTACCGCTGGCATTGCGGGGAAGCGGCTCACTGACAAACCAGATATAGCGCGGCACCTTGTAAGGCGCCAATAGCGTTTTAAGATGCTCGCGCACCCCGTCTGCTGTCATGGCACTGCCAGGGGTCGCATAAATGGCGGCCCCAACTTCCTCGCCCAGCCGCTCGTCCGGCACGGCAAACGCGACGCACTCGACAACGTCATCATAGGAGAACATCGCATTCTCCACTTCCGCGCAATACACGTTTTCGCCACCGCGCAACACCATATCCTTCGCTCGGTCGACCAGATAAATAAAGCCCTCCTCGTCTATGTAGGCAATATCTCCTGTGTGCAACCAACCGTCTTGAATAGTTTCCGCAGTTGCCTCGGGGCGATTCAGGTAACCTTTGATCACTGGCGAGCCACGCACACAGAGTTCACCGATCTCTCCCGCGGGCAGCGCGTTCCCTTCTGCATCGACACAGCGCGCCTCCAGTGTTGGCACGGGTAGCCCTACACTTGAAGGCCTGTCCAGAAAGAACTTCGAGGCGATGCCGGAAATCAGGCCACAGACCTCGGTCATGCCGTAGCCAGTTGTGGGGCTAACTTCGTCCATCGTTTTATCGACCTTCTCAACCAGGTCCGGCTGCATAGCCGCACCGCCGCCGCCTATACCCTTCAGGGTAGACAGGTCTCGGGTCTTGGAATCCGGGTGTAGCAGAAGCTCACGGGTCATCATGGGGACCCCCGCGAAAGACGTAATCTGCTCTGCCTCGATCAACCGCAGGGCCTCGCCAGCATCCCATTTGTACATATGCACCAACTTACCGCCGGTCAGGGTAGTGACCTGGGCAACACAGTTGTTGGCGGTCACATGGAACAGCGGCGTTGCGATGATGGCACGCACATCTGGCAAGCTTGCGGGACCACTAATATCTTCTCCGGCAGCACGGGCCAGCGCACGGGGCTGAACCATGTTCATGAAGGCTGTATTCATGATATTGGCGACGCAGCCTCTATGGGTCAGCTGGGCCCCTTTGGGCGTACCTGTGGTACCCGAGGTATAAAAAATACAGGCATCATCGTCGGGATCAATCGTCACCTCTGGCAACTCGGCAGGGGCATTAATAACCTCGACCCAATCCACGGCCCAATCGGGCACCTCGTCTTCAAGGCGCACGGCAGCAACGACCATATCTGGGAAGTTTTCGCGAATCTCCTCAAAACGCAGCAGTCGCTCGCGATCACAGATCAGCACTTTGGGCGCGGAATCCTGCAGCCCGAAGTTAAGCTCATGCGGCACCCACCAGGCGTTGACGCCAACCACCACGGCACCCATAGACGTGATTGCCCAATAGGCCAGCATCCATTCCGGGTAATTGCGCATGGCAATAGCAACACGATCACCGTGCCCTACCCCCTGGCTCTGCAGCCAGTTCGCAATTGAGGCCACATAGGTGTGCGCCTCGGCGTAGGTGCACCGTTCATCCTGAAACACCAGGTAGTCTTTATCGGCATAGCCAGCTGTGCTCAGCCAAAAGTCCCTGAGAGACCCAGGGGCCAGTGCGTAACACTTTGCAGGCGCGCCCCGCACTTCCCTGGTGGTGATCTCAAATAATTGTCCGGGAGCGATCATCTCTTCCCAAGTCTGCTTCAGTTCTTCGTACACAGTAGCCTCTTCATTATTCTGTTATTGACTCGCCAGCCTAGCGCCGGACGGGCCTGAGTTCAATGCCCTGACAGTGTCGCTTGCCGTCAATTTTTTTGATCCCCGGCGCCATTGCCCCTACACTGCGTAGCCCGCAGACTACTTGCCCTATTCGGCAGCCGTTGCCATAGCACGAGGACAACCATGAGTACCCAAAATCTGGATACCGCCAGCCTCACCAAATACCTGGCAGGGAAGATCCCTGACTTCGAAGGAGAAGTCACGGCAGAGAAGTTCGCCGGGGGACAATCCAACCCAACCTTCAAGATAAGCGCTGGCGACCAGCAGTATGTACTCAGGCGCAAGCCACCTGGCGAGCTGCTGGCTTCGGCCCATGCTGTCGACCGTGAATTCAGGGTGATCAGTGCGCTGGCGGATACCGACGTGCCCGTGCCAAAGACCTTCCTGCTATGTGAAGACGATGAGGTCGTAGGCTCCATGTTTTATCTCATGGAATACCTTGAAGGCCGTGTATTCTGGGATCCCACACTGCCGGAGGTATCTAACAACGCCGAGCGTGGCGCTATCTATGACGATATGAACCGAGTGTTGGCCGCGCTACACAGTGTAGACGTCGATAAAGTGGGCCTCACCGAATTCGGCCGGCCGGGTAATTACTTTGAGCGACAGCTTAGCCGCTGGACCAAGCAATATCGTGCTTCCGAGACCGAGCACAGCGAAGCGATGGAAACGCTGATCAAATGGCTACCCGAGAATATGCCTGCCGACGACGGCGCCAGCGGCCTGGTGCACGGCGACTACCGACTCGACAATGTGATGTTCCACGCCACCGAGCCCCGGATTATTGCCGTGCTCGATTGGGAGTTGTCCACACTGGGGCATCCGCTCGCCGACCTGGCTTATCAGGTTATGGCCTGGCAATTGCCCGGAGATGGCAGCCTTCGCGGAATGCTGGAGGTCAATCGCGCCGACTTCGGCATCCCCAGCGATCAGGAATACATCGATCGCTACTGCGAGCGCACAGGTCGCAGCTCCATCGAGAACTGGAATTTTTACCTGGTGTTCTGCTTCTTCCGCCTCGCAGCCATTCTGCAGGGCGTCAAGAAACGAGCACTGATCGGCACAGCGTCCAGCGCTGAAGCCGAAGCCAAGGGCGCCATGGTCGAAGGCCTGGCCCAGTTTGGCGTTCACTATATCAATCAAGACTAAGAGGAAACGAGATCATGGCAAACGAAGTACTGACCAGCGCCGGCAACGGCGTTCTGACGATTACACTGAATCGCCCGGAAGCCAAAAATGCGGCCAACCGTGCGCTGGCAGAGGGCTTTGTTGCTGCTGTCGACGAACTGGAAAGCAATGACGACCTGAGGGTTGCCATTTTGACGGGCGCCGGCGGTTCCTTCTGCTCAGGCATGGATCTGAAGGCTTTCATCAGCGGCGAGACGCCACACATTCCCGGACGTGGCTTTGCCGGACTCACAGAGTACCGTGCCAGCAAACCCATTATCGCTGCGGTTGAAGGCTACGCGCTGGCTGGCGGCTTCGAAATGGCCATCAGCTGTGATCTGATTGTTGCCTCTGAAGAATCAAAGTTTGGTATTCCAGAGGTCAAGCGCGGGCTGGCTGCCGCCGCTGGAGGCCTGGCCAAATTGCCCAAGCAAATTTCCTACCGCATCGCCATGGAACTCGCCCTCACCGGTGACTTCATCAGCGCTCAGCGCGCTTACGACCTGGGTTTGATAAACCAGGTAGTACCGGCTGGCACCGCGCTGGAAGCTGCTACCGAACTGGCCGCAAAAATTGCCGCTAACGGTCCTCTGGCCGTTGCCGCCAGCATGAAGGTCGTTGCTGCAGCTCAAGACTGGACCAGCGACATCATGTTCGACAAACAAAATGAGATCGTGCAACCGGTTTTCGTCAGTGAAGATGCCATCGAAGGCGCGACAGCCTTCGCTGAAAAGCGCGCACCCAACTGGAAAGGCAAATAAGGAGAACAGCTATGTCAGAAGCATGGATCATAGACGCTTGTAGAACACCCCGTGGCATCGGTAAGCGCGGCAAAGGCGCACTCGCCGACCAACACCCGCAGCACCTGGGTGCCACTGTCCTCAAGGCAATAGCCGAGCGCAATGCGCTGGATACCGCCGAAGTCGACGACATCATTTTCGGAACCAGTTCGCAGCGTGGCCAACAGGCTGGTGACCTCGCCCGTATGGCCGCCCTGGATGCCGGCTACAACACCCAGTCTTCAGGCGTAACTCTGGACCGCTTCTGTGGCTCCGGTATTACCAGTGTCAACTTTGCGGCTGCAACGATAATGTCCGGGATGGAAGACCTGGTCATAGGCGGCGGTTGCGAAATGATGTCGACCTTCGGTATGGATGGCAATCAGTCGCCCTTTATCGACAGCGACAACCTGCGTCTGCGTGAAGTTCACCCGCAGCCCCATCAGGGCGTTTGTGCAGACGCGATCGCCACACTTGAGGGCATTGACCGCACAGCCGTAGACAGCCTGGCCGTGGTGTCGCAGCAACGAGCTGCCAACGCAATCGCCAACGGCCACTTCGACCGCAGCCTTGTGCCGGTTTACAAGCCCGATGGCAGCCTGGCACTGGACCACGAGGAATTCCCCAGGCCTAACACCTCGCTGGACAGCCTTGCTGAACTAAAGCCTTCTTTCGAGGCGCTGGCCGATTACCCGCTGGACGAAGATGGCACCACCTTCCGCGGCCTGGTGCTGCAGAAGTACCCGGATCTCAAGATCAATCATGTGCATCACGCGGGTAATTCTTCAGGCGTGGTCGATGGAGCTGCTGCGGTTTTGCTGGCTTCACCGGATTATGCCAAGGCCCACGGCATGAAGCCTCGCGCCCGCATCGTTGCGATGGCAAACGTAGGCGACTCACCCACACTGATGCTCAATGCACCGGTACCGGCCGCCAAAAAGGTACTGGCCAAGGCCGGTTTGCAGTTGTCTGATATCGATCTGTTCGAAATCAACGAAGCGTTTTCAGTGGTTGCCGAGAAGTTTATCCGCGACCTGGATCTGGATCGCGACAGGGTCAATGTCAACGGTGGGGCAATGGCGCTGGGCCACCCCATAGGGGCTACAGGCTCAATCCTCATAGGCACCGTACTGGATGAACTGGAACGTCAGGACAAGCAATTTGGCCTGGTGACCATGTGTGCAGCTGGTGGTATGGCTCCGGCCATCATCATCGAACGCGTCTAGTCTTGAACGCGGTGGTGCTGGCGCAGAAAATGCTGGCACCACCGGTTTCGCTTTTAGCCAAAACGAAAGCGATTGCCCCGCTCCATCGCAGATACCTGCCCTGATACACCCAGCAAGTCCTCACGCTCAAGCATCTCACTGACGCCGGTGTCTTCGGGGTCTGTAACCGCCAGAAAACGCTCGTTGGTCGCTGCCAGCCTGCCCACAACAACGCCGCGATAGCCCTGCGGCCCCGGCATTACCGTATAGGTTTCTACCACAGCCTCGCCATTTGGCCGTTCGGTAAATGGCGTCGCTGGCACATCGTCCAACTGCTGCTGTAAGTCGCCACTGTCAAAAGGCTGCCAGGAGGTGACTGGCGTAGTTGAGTAAACGCCTGCAGAGTGCTTGGACAGAAACCCGCCATTGGCGCCGACAACGCCAAAGCTACCCGGATCTCGCCGCAGCTGTTCTATCATCGAGGCAATTGCATGCATGGAATAGTTGTTACCGGGGCCACCAAAAAATGGCAGGCCGCCAGTTACCGTGAACGGACGTGGATCATCTATGGAAAGGCCTAGACCATCCATTGCACTGAACACCGCGATTGGGAAACAGCTGTACAGATCGAAATAGCTAACCTCGTCCAGCCTCAGCCCGGCACGAGACAGCGCCGTTCTATAGGCTGCAACCATCGCCGGAGATGCGCCGAGATCAGGGCGTTGACCGATGCCCTTCTCCTTCGTATCGGCGTGACCATGCAGATAGACCCACTGGCTTTCATCGATACCCAACTCTCTGGCACGACCTACCGATGTCATTAAAACTGCGGCAGCCTGATTAACGCCATCGCGAGCCACCATGTGCTTGGGGTAAGGGTCGGCAATGAGGCGATTGCCAGGACTCACTGTTGCAATGTCATCGGCACTCAGTGCCTTGCGGGACATGGCAAACGCGTTGTCCACGGCCACCTTGTTATAGCGGGCAAACAACGCACCCATCTGCGCACTGTACTCATCCCTGGATGCTTCGAGACGTGCCCGACGGGCGTGCTCAAACAGGGGGTAGATATCGACAGGCCTGATTAAGCCATTGTCGGCCATATGCTGGGTTTGCAGCGCGGTGAACCCGGGGTCGCGGACTTCACAGGTCCCGTCACTGTGATCAGTCCAGTCCAGCGTCTGGCCATTGCGTTGCGCATGCCGCTGGCTGGCGGCGGCCTCGGCGCCGCACAGAATTACAAGGGAATGATCACCCCGTGCTATCGCCTCACCCATCTCTGCCACCAGGCGCTGTGGCTCGTTGCCACAGGCGGCGGAATAAATGGTCGCCGCGGGAGACATGCCCAACTGATGAGTAACTGCACAGGGAAACAGGTCAGGTGCGCCGAACGGCGCAACTAGCGGCTTGATCTTGTCGGCGACTGAATCCGCTACTAACGGTACCGCGGCCAGGCAATCGACCTTCTCCGCCAGCCCATCGACACCGGTGTCGGCAAGCGCAGCTGTCGCCGCCCTCGCCGCAAGGTGCTGCGGCGGCAGAGCGCTGTAATCAGCGCTGTCCAAATGCTCCGTAAACTGGCCAACACCTACAATTACAGGGGTTTTATCTGTTGTCATGATGCGTTTGATCCCGCTCGCCGTTGCCACCGATGAAACTTTTCAACCCACGCCAAAAGCCCGGTAGGCGCGTTAGCTCTCTTCCAGTTACCTGCGGCAAATTTATTTGCCTCCATCATCGTTGGATAGATATGGATGGTGCCAAGTATCTTGTTCATGCCTAAATCATGCCGCATGGCAGTAATGTATTCGGCAATTAATTCGCCGGCATGTTCACCCACGATAGTTGCCCCGAGAATACGATCCTTCCCGGGAACCGTGAGCACCTTGACGAAGCCGTAGGCCTCCTCATCGGCAATCGCCCGGTCCAGGTCGTCGATACCGTAAGTCGTGACATCGCAAGCGATGCCCTGAGCCTGCGCCTCCTGCTCATTCAAGCCCACGCGCGCAACCTCAGGCTCAGTAAACGTTGCGGCGGGAATCACCGAGTAGTCCACCTTAAACTTGCGGAAACTGCCGAACAGCGCATTTACCGACGCGTACCAGGCCTGGTGCGAAGCCGTATGGGTAAACTGAAACGGACCAGCCACGTCGCCACAGGCATAGATATTGGGGTATTTTGTTTGCAGATATTCGTTAACCTCAATGGTGCCATCGCTGTTCAGGGCGACATCCAAAGCCTCCAAACCAAAACCGGTAACATTGGCTTGCCTGCCCGTTGCCACTAACAGCTGGTCGAAGCGTATTTCTACCCGCGCGCCCTCATGCTCACAAATCAACTTGCGGCCCTGTTCGTCTTCGGCAAATTCAAGCATGGTGTGATTCAGTCGCAGGTCAACGCCCTCGGCAAGAAAACGTTCCTGCACCAACTCCGACACTTCCGGATCCTCCCTGCGCATCAGACGGGGGCCGCGTATCACCTGAATAACATTGACTCCCAGGCGGCAAAAGCTCTGCGCCAGCTCACAGCCCACAGGCCCACCACCCAACACCAGCAGACGGCCCGGATTCTCACGAATCTCCCAGATAGTATCGGAGGTCAGCGGCGCCATAGCCTCGATATTGGGCACCGGTGGAAACGCCGGTCTGGCGCCGGTCGCTACAACAATGTTGCGGGTGGTAATCAGCTTGCCATTAACCTCAACCTCGAAGGGACTGCGAATGGTGGCCGCACCTTCCACGCACTCCACCCCCAGGTCAGTAAATCGCTCCACCGAATCATGGGGTTCGATGGTTTTGATAACCCGTTGAACACGCTCCATGACCTCCGAAAACTCAAAGGTGACTTCTGCGCTGGCAATACCCAACTCCTGACAGCGGCGGCTTTCCGCGACAAAACGTGCTGACCGGATAAGTGACTTGGAAGGCACGCAGCCTGTATTAAGGCAATCGCCGCCCATTCGGTGCTTCTCAATCAGAGTCACACGCGCTTTAACCGCTGCTGCAATCAGTGAACTGACCAGACCGGCGGAGCCGGCACCGATAACCACCATGTTGGTATCGAATCGCGATGGCCGTTGAAAATCTGCATACACCCGTCGCGCGGCAATTTTGCCCACAATCGCTTTCGCCAATAGCGGGAAAACCCCCAGCAAAACAAAGGAGAAGATGATCCCCGGCGACAGAATGCCGGACAACGACTCCAGCTGACCCAACTGCGTGCCGGCGTTGACGTAGACAACTGTGCCGGCGAGCATACCCACCTGGCTGACCCAGTAAAATGTCGCCGTACGAATGGGCATCAGCCCCATGACCAGGTTAATCACAAAGAAAGGAAATACCGGCACCAACCGCAGAGTGAAAAGATACAGCGCGCCATCGCGCTCAATGCCCTTATTGATCGCACTCAAGTGATGGGCAAAACGATTTTGGACCGCGTCGCGCAGCACATAGCGAGAGAACAGGAACGCAAGCGTAGCGCCAAGACTACTGGCAAAAGAGGCCAAAAGGGTTCCCACCCAAAGGCCAAATAGTGCGCCCGCCACCAGTGTCAAAATCGCAGCACCGGGCAATGAAAGTCCAGTCACCGCCACGTAAAGCGCAAAAAAGGCCAGAACGGTGAGCAGTGGATTTTCCTGGTAGAACGCGTCGAACCGCGCCTGGTTGGATTTGAAATAGTCCAGATTGAAGTACTGGCCAAGGTCAAGCAGAAAGAACACGGCGATTAACGCCAGCAGTCCCAGCAACACAGCCAGCTGTTTTTTACTCATTGCGCTTTTACTCCTCAGGCCTCTACAACTGACCTAACAGAGTGTTGATCAGCGCAGTTTCATATCTTCATAGGGCGTAGACAGTGCAAGAGAAATACGGCGCTCACCCACGCGCATTTCATGCTCACCTAACGCAACATCGCCGTCAGCCAGAACCCCGTGATCAAAGTTATATACGGGTGCCCGGGTGCCGGCGATCATGTCGTCATCGTAACATTGTTGTCTGGCAAGTACTGCCTCGTTAGCTTTTTCCCAGGCCTGCCACTCTTTGGCAGAGTAACGCGCTTGCAGCATCTGGTGACTCACCGCAGGGCTGAGCAAGGTAGCCGAGGCATTGTTGCCACCGAAGCCCTTGGAGTTAATCACGGCGTAGGCCTGCTGCTGGGGATCGATTTCACGGTGACGATTACTGAAGGCGAGATTTTCCTGTCGCACATCATCCGCCGGGGACTCTATTGTGTTGATCCCGGGTATCAAGCCGGTCGACCAGGTACCCAGGGTGGCGTTGACCTGATCACCCGAGGCTGAACCCAGCGAGTGACCGAGATAGCACTTCAGCGCTGATACAGGCCAGCTATCAATGCCAAACGCTTTAGCTGTCTGGCTCATGATTTCAGACTCTGTCACCCGATTTTGCGGCGTCCCTGTACCGTGGGCCTGCACTATCCCACCGCTACGCAAACGGTCCTCACCAACGATAGCCCTAGCGGCGGCGAGCGCCTTCGACATAGTAATGTAGTTGCCCACGCCCGGACCTGAAATGGACTTCTTGTAACCGTCGGCATTTACAAAGACATCGGTGGCAGCGCCAAATATCGTCGCTCCCAATTCCATGGCCAACTCATCGTCGAATAGCACTGTCATCTGTGCGGACTCGGCAATCGTAAAGCCACAGTTATCGGCGAACGGCCTGCAGGCACGTCGGTGATCGGGCGTCAGGTGGTCAGCCAAGCCATCAAGTTCACGCAGTCCCTTATCGGTAGCCAGCGCGCCCATGGCGGCATAGCCCTCCATGATCTCAGGGTTGATCGGCGCCTCCGAACTGCCTATGAAGGCCACCCGGGCGCGGCCACTGCGAATATCCTCGATGCCGTGGCGGAGGTTGTAGAGGTAGGATGCGCAGGCACCCAAACTGGCCCCGGTAGCCCCCATCGTGCCAAGTACGTAGGCGTTGATGAAATCTGCTGGCATTTCTGCCAAGCCCAGCGGACAGAATTTTGAAGTGACTCTCTGGCCGTTGTAGCGAGCCTTCAACATCCCACCTGCGCCAGCGCCATCCAGTTGCCCCATGGCGCTGCCCGCATAGACGCTCACCTCATCGGCGCTGACACGCTGACAGATGGTATCCCAGTCTATGCCCAGACTGCCCAGCGCATCCGAGGCTGCATAGACCGTCATTTGTAAACCGCGTGGATGATTGCGCGAGGCGTACAGGGTTCCCGGATCAAAACCGGTGGGCAACTGACCCGCCGCCTTGACCTCAAACTCACGATGGGTGGGCAGCAGAAAATCCTGCTCACCCACGATTTGTACGTTGACGTGTGTGACAGAGGTGGGAGTTACCACCCAATCTGGCGGAATAATTTCCGGCAGGTTTTGACGCTTGACGTCAAAATTGACCGGGTGGCCATTACTCTGCGTGGGGAAGCGCCTGTTCCAGGCCACGGAGTCCACGTCAAAGTGCTGCTCCTCTACACGGCGCACCAGTGTGTGGTCGAGAATGTACTGCTCCTGCCCCTGCGCTGATTCCAATTGCATCAATTGGGCGAGTGACGCAAAAGTACGACTCTGCTGATCCGCTGGCAATACGTCATGAACGAGGCGGTTGAACGCGTGATGTCCGGAGGCACGGCCGGCGCCGTTGATGCCACCAAAACCCACAATCACTGGTAACCGCGGTCTACTCATGCCTGAAGATCCTGAAATTGATGAATGCCTGCGCCCAGTGTACTTTCGGCCCGGTAGCGTTGCTATGTCATAACAGCCACATATTATGGTATTTTTGACATCTCATTTGCTTTGGGATTTCGTCCATGTACACCGCCGCGGCTCTGCTCTACCCCGATGCACTGGCCACCAGCTTTACACTACCCATGGAGATTCTGCTCGCTGCCAGCCAGATGGCCAGCTTGCAACAGCGCGGCAAACCGCAAGTTAACTTCTTACTCGCCGCGCCCACACGCAAGCAATTCAAACTGGGGACAGGAATCACCCTCAAACCCGATCTGGCCATCGATCAACTACCGCAGCTGGACCTGTTATTACTACCCGCCATCTGGCGCAGCCCACTACCCACCCTGAACGCCGCCACCGACTGGCTTCCGGAGCTTGTGAAGCATTCCGCCGCCGGAACACGAATCTGTACCGTGGGAACAGCCAGCTATTTGCTCGCTGAAACGGGCCTGCTGGATGGCAAGCCGGCAACCACGCACTGGAACTACTTCGATCACTTTGCGCAACGCTATCCGCAAATCACCCTGAAAACACGCCACCTGATCACCCAAAGCGACAACTATTTTTGTATCGGTAGCGTCAACTCTATCGCCGATGTCATGGTTCATTTTGTCGAGGAATGGTTCGGCAGTCGTATTGCCAGGGCTGTGGAAAACCAGTTTTCTCCCGAGATCCGCCGCCCTTTCAGCGGCGCGGCCTATCAGGAAGAGCCACTGACCACCCATCACGACGAAACAGTGCTACAGGCCCAGGTATGGCTGCAAGAGCACCTCTCGCACGCAGTGAAGCTGTCCAAGCTTGCCCGGCAAATGGGACTTGGTGAGCGCACCCTGAGCAGGCGTTTCAAGCAGGCGACCGGATTGAGCCCACAGGCATATCTACAGACCCTGCGTATTGCCCAGGCCAAAGATTTGCTGCGCCACAGTAACCTGGCGGTTAGTGAGGTCGCCTGGCAAACAGGCCTGCAGGACGTGAGCTATTTTGGACAGCTGTTTCGCCGACATACGGGCATGGCACCACTGGCCTACCGCGAGGCTGTCAGGGGCAAGCTTTTTGCCCCGCAAGACAACTGAACCGACTTGTGAATAGCCGGTGTCTATGGCTAAATTAGCGCCCTTTTTACCTCAGCTGGCAGCTCCTGTAGCCGCCGGAGAGTTCTCTTTCAACGAACACACTGGAACACCATTATGAGTAATGATTCGGTAGTAATCGTCAACGGCGCCCGCACCCCCATGGGCGGCTTACAGGGCTGCCTGTCCACAGTCCCTGCCACAGAGCTGGGAAGTACCGCCATACGAGCGGCAGTAGAGCGCAGTGGCGTCCCTGCGGCCGATATCGACGAGGTCTTCATGGGCTGCGTACTGCCAGCAGGCCTGAAGCAATGTCCAGCCCGACAGGCCGCCATAGGCGCGGACGTACCGAAATCTACCGGTGCGGTCACGGTCAACAAAGCCTGTGGCAGCGGCATGCAAGCGACAATTTTTGGCTACGACAGCATCGTAGCCGGCACTAACAAGGTCGTATTGGCGGGTGGCCTGGAAAGCATGAGCAATGCACCGCACATGGTTGTGGGCGCGCGAGCCGGTGTTCGCACCGGCAATGGCACACTTTACGATCATATGTTTTTGGATGGCCTGGAAGATGCGTACACGGGCCGAGCCATGGGTACATTCGCCCAGGAAACCGCCAACGAGCGTGGCCTTACCCGGGAGCAAATGGACGACTTTGCGCTGGAATCACTCAGTCGCGCAAAAGCAGCCATCGATGACGGTTCGCTTTCCGCCGAGATTGCGCCAGTGACTGTCAGCAGCCGCAAGGGCGACACCGTCATTACCGATGATGAGCAGCCACACAAAGCCGCCATCGAGAAAATCCCCAAGCTCAGACCGGCATTTGCCAAGGATGGAACAATCACCGCAGCCAACTCCAGCTCTATTTCAGATGGCGCCAGCGCCCTGGTAATGATGAGTGGCGCTGAAGCAGAACAGCGTGGCCTGTCCCCTATGGCGCGCATCGTAGGCCACTCTCGCCACAGCCAAGCACCGGAAGAGTTCACCATAGCCCCGGTGGGAGCTGTCAATAAACTGTTTGAAAAAACGGGTTGGACTGCAAAGGATGTCGACCTGTTTGAGATTAACGAGGCATTCGCCATGGTCACTATGATGGCCATCGATGATTTAGGACTGGACCACGCCCAGGTCAACATCCACGGCGGCGCCTGCGCGCAGGGCCACCCCATTGGCTCTACCGGGTCGCGTATCATCATCAGTCTGATGTACGCCCTGAAGAAGCTGGGTAAAAGCCGGGGCGTTGCTGCCCTGTGTATCGGTGGTGGTGAAGCAACCGCCGTCGCCATTGAAATGCTCTAACTGACGATACAGGCTCGCCCTATGGCTTTAAGCACCGTTCCAGACCTGCTCGATGATATTCGCGATGGCAAAATGGTCATCCTCATGGATGACGAAGATCGTGAAAACGAGGGTGACCTGATCATTGCAGCTGAAGCTGTCACGCCGGAGATTATCACCTTCTTCGCGTCGGAGGCCTGCGGCCTGATCTGCATGCCCATAACACAGGAGCGGGCGCGCCAATTGCAATTGCCGCTGATGGTACGTGACAACCGCTCCCAGCATGAGACCAACTTTACCGTCTCTATCGACGCTGCAGAACGCAAGGGGCCCGGGATAAGCTCAGTACAGCGGGCACATACGGTACTGCAGGCAATTAAACCCGATGCGACCGGTCAGGACATTAACCAGCCCGGACATATTTTCCCATTGGTGGCCAAACCGGGCGGCGTATTACGACGCGCGGGTCACACAGAAGCCGGCGTAGACCTGGCGCGCATGGCAGGCTTTGCCCCAGCGGCCTTAATTGTCGAGATCATGAATGAAGATGGCACCATGGCGCGCCGACCACAGCTGGAAGAGTTTGCGACCAAGCACAGCTTGAAAATGGGCACTATCGCCGATCTCATCGAGTACCGCGCACTGCATGAACAATCGGTAGAACTGCGCGATAGCAAAACCGTCAGTACCGAATGGGGCGACTTCGAGCTGCACACCTTTTTAGACTTGATTGACGACACGCTGCACTACGCCTTGAGCTGCGGTGAAATTGTGGAAGACAAGGACACACTTATCCGGGTGCAGACCGTCAATACGCTGCGAGATGTGCTGGGTACGCAGATTCCCGGTAAATCTGCGGGCTGGTCGTATCGACGGGCAATGGAACACATCGCTGCGGCAGGATCTGGCGTAGTCGTGTTGATTGGTCAAACACAGTCAGTGGAAGACAGCCTCGCTGAAGTGCTGCAATTTCCGGAGCCAGCCAGCATCACTGGCGGCAGCTCGGGCACCAGCAGTCCCAACTACCGGTGGATAGGTACCGGTTCGCAGATACTACGAAGACTGGGTGTGGGCAAGATGAAAATCATGTCGGAGCCCGTACGCTTCAATGCCCTCTCAGGTTTCAACCTGGAAGTTACCGACTTCGTTCAACCCTGAGCTGTAGGGAACTCAACCGCGCTTGAAATTGGGCGGGCGCTTCTCCATAAACGCGGTCAGCGCTTCAATATTGTCCTCAGACATCGCCTGTCGCGACATGGCGGCTTGCTCTGCGGTAAATGCCGCGTCGATAGACGCCGTGTGATGAAGTCGCAGACAGCGTTTTATTTCACGTAGCGAACTCACAGGCCACTGGGCAATTTCGCGCGCTTTATTCATGGCATGATCAAACAGGTTTGAATCGGGCAATACGTCGGCGACAAGGCCAATCGCATGCGCCTTGTCGGCGTCCACCCACTCCGCGGTGTAAAACAACTCCGCCGCTCGCTGGGCACCGATGTTTGCCTGCAACATATAGCTACTGGCCCACTCTGGCACCAGCGCAAGACTGGCGAACGGCAAGCGTAGCCGCATACTCTCTCCGCCATACACAATGTCACAGTGAAACAGCACGGTAGCGCCGCCACCCACGGCCACACCGTGCGCAGCGGCCACGATAGGTTTATCGAAAGCCGCCACTGCCTTGGCTGCGCTCTCGAAGGGATGCTCACCCTCACCACTGTCATCACCGAAGCTGGTCAGGTCTACGCCCGCACAAAAGTTATCCCCCGCGCCGTGCAGCAACACACACGCGACCGCATCGTCCGATGCCGCAGCATTGAAAATCTCGCGCAGCGCCACCCACATACCGGTGTCTATAGCATTCTTTTTTTCTGGCCGGTTGAAGGTAACAACCAATACCCCATCATCATTATGTGCCGTAATTTTTTCGGTCATGGCGCGACTCCTGTCAAACGTGAAAGGTCACAACATCGGCTAGTTCAGCCCGGTCAGTAACACATTTGTTGGCGGGATCATCCGGCGCAGGGCGTCCGAAAGAAATGCCAAACATCAGTTTGTTACTGGCATCGATGGACAGTTGCTCGCGCAGATAATCCGCGTGAAAGCTGAGTGCAGTCTGGGGGCAGCTGCCAAGTCCATGGGCGGTCAGTCCCAACATTATGGTCTGGGCAAACATGCCCAGGTCGGCAGCCTCCCGTAACCCGAACGGTTCAGGCAAAAACACTAATGCCAGATGAGGTGCATCAAAAAAAGTAAAATTGCGCATAAAAGCCTGCTGTCGCAGGTCCTTCTGCTCTCGCGCAATGCCCAGCGCGTCGTATAAGGCTTGAGCCGCACCGTATTGGCGATCCTTGTAAACACCTTCGTATTTACCATCGTAGGGGAAATCCAGACTAAGCTCGCCGGCGAGAAACCGCTTGGGTAGCTCGGCTCGCAGGGCATCAAGCTTCTCGCCAGAAACCACATGTACAAACCAGGGCTGGGTATTGCAGTTACTGGGGGCACCCAAGGCAGTACTAAAAATCTCATCCAGCTCCGCCTGCGGCACTGGCTCTGGTAAGAAGGCACGCAGCGATCGCCGCTGAGCCACAACCTCGTTAAACACACTGGCTGTATCTGTCATTGATTACTGTCCGTCGATTAGAAGGCCGGTATTATGATGCTTGCGGTGCCAAGGCACCAGTCAGCTACCGGTAAAGTTAGCCGGCCGCTTCTCCTTGAAGGCCTTCATGCCCTCACGGGCATCAGCCGAGCCGAACACCGGGCCTGCCAATTCGTCGGAGGCAACCATTGCATCGTTCTCAGACATGCACTCCTGGTGTTCACGCAAAGAGCGGGTAACCGCCTTCACAGCCAAAGGCCCATTGGCACAGATTTTTTCAGCAAATTCCCTGGCAACCGCAAGTGTTGTACCCGCGGGTACTACCCGGTTGATTAACCCAAAGTCCAGCGCCTGCTGTGCGGTAATGTGATCACCACACAACAGCATTTCTGCAGCCAGGCAGTAGGGAATCTGTCTGCGCAGGCGTACTGTGGAACCCGACATGGGATATAAACCGCGCGCTACCTCAGTAACACCGAAAATCGCATTGTCAGCGCCCACGCGAATGTCTGTGCCCTGCAGTATCTCGGTACCACCGGCCAGGGCATACCCTTCCACCGCCAGGATAATGGGCTTGTTCGGACGATTGTCTCGCAACAATGCCTGCCAATGGATATTCGGCACCTCGGCCATCAGCTCCATGAATTCCTCTGTCGAGCGCTGCTCGCCATCGGCTCCCGCCTTGAGGTCCATGCCCGCACAAAAAGTGTCGCCGTTTGCGGTCAGAATGGCACAGTAGAGTCCGTCGTCCTCCTCCAGCAATCGCCATGCTTTATACATACCCAGTAGCATTTCCGGGCTGAAGGCGTTTTTGGCTTCAGGACGATTCAATGTCACAGTCAGGACATTGCCGTCCTGCTCGATGATGCAATTTTTGGTGCTGATGGAAAGTTCTGCCACGGCTATCTCCTTTTGCCTAATTAACGCGATGCTCGCCGGCCAAGGCGATTTCGAGAGCCAGGGGGTAGGCTGGCTTACCGCTGGGTGCCCGTGGGACGGTGTCAACGATGTGCAACTCTCTGGGCACCTTATAACCGGCGATGTGCTTTCGCGCCTCTTCCTGAACCGAGGCCAGACTAAGGTCGGCACTGCCACGCACAGCGGCAATTGCAGTCACCTTACTGCCAAAACGTTCATCAGGCGTCGCCACCACCAGGCAGTCAAAAATATCCGGATGTGCCTTGAGCGCCTGCTCTACCTCCTCCGGGAAAATCTTCTCACCGCCGCTGTTTATACAGTTGGAGCCGCGGCCATAGACTGTGATGCTGTTGTCATCCTCTAACCGGGCTTCATCACCCAGCAGCAGCCAGGGCTTGCCATCAACCTCGACAATCGTTTTGGCGGTCTTCACCGGATCGTTGTAGTAACCCACCGGAATAAAACCGCTGCGCGCAAAGATACCCATTTCGCCGGCGCCAACGTGCCGGTGGGGCTCGCCCTCGACATCACTGACCACAGACATAAACTCGCTTTTGACAACGTTGCCCAGGCCCTGCCCTTTTTTGCCGCCACCATCCATACCCATATTGCCGCTCTCCGAGGAGCCGAAAGAGTTGGTGATAAAGACATTAGGGAAGTGCTGACGGAATGCTTCCTGTTTACTCTCGGAAAATACCGCGCCACCAGAGCCAACACTGAACACTGAGCTCAGGTCCCAGCGCTCCGGGTTCGCCTCTAGAGTATCCAGCAACGGCACCGCCATCGCATCGCCCACGATCGACAGGGCATTTACTTTCTCATTGGCGACGATATTCCAAACCTCTTCACCGACCAGCGAACGGGCCGGATTGAGTACAACGGTGTTCCCTGCCAGCAACTGAATGCAGGCATACCACCAGCAGGCTCCGTGCATCAGTGGTGCCAGTGCCATGCCAACGATGGGGAAATCTCCCACGCGATCGGCAATCTGTTCAGGCTCGGACACTGCGCCATCCGGGTGAAACCAACCACCGCCACCCATGGCAGCGAAAAAGACATTCTTGTGCGGCCACATAACGCCCTTGGGCATACCGGTAGTGCCCCCGGTATAGAGCACAAACAGGTCGTCATCCGAGCGCTCGCCAAAGTCGCGCTCAGCAGAATGCCCTCTCATTGCGGACTCAAACTCCGCAGTATTGATCACACTGATATCAGCGTCGCTTTCGTCGTCGACGTAAATGTAGGTATGAAGGTCCGGTGCAGAGGCACAGATTTCGGCGATGTGAGGGGTGAACTCGCGGTTATGAATGCATGCCACCATATCCGCATTGTCGAAAATGTAGAGCAACTCCTCGCGCACATAGCGGTAATTGACATTGATTGGCACGGCCCTGATCTTGAAGCAGGCCATCATGCCTTCCAGATACTCGTTGCAGTTGTACAGGTAGAGACCAACATGGTCCCCCGCCTTTACCCCGCGCTCGCTGAGGTAGTGAGCCATCCTGTTGGAGCGCGCTTCAAGGTCGGCGAAGCTGGCGCGCTGCTCGCCACAGACAAGGGCGTCACGAGACGGGACCTTGTCTGCCACCATCTCGAACATATCGGCGATATTAAAATGTTTTGCCACGTCAGACTCCTCGCGTGAAACTATTTTCAGGATTTTTCAGCGCCCACAACCCACATGGAAAAGAACTGCGCACCACCACCGTAGGCATGACCCAGCGCAAGCTTCGCACCTTCGACCTGGTGATCGCCCGCATCCCCGCGCACCTGACGAGCCGCCTCAGCGAAGCGAATCATTCCGGATGCACCTATGGGGTTAGAACACAACACGCCGCCAGAACAATTCCAGGGGATATCACCGCCCTCATCGAGCGAGGTGGCCCCCTCCATGGTCAATTTCCAGCCTTCACCCTCTTCTGCGAAGCCCAGGTTTTCCAGCCACATCGGCTCATACCAGCTAAACGGGACATACACCTCGGCACAATCGAGATCACGCCGTGGATCAGTGATACCCGCCTGGCGATAGACATCGGCCGCACAGTCCCGGCCGGCCTGCGGATTAACTTCTTCCCGGCCCGCGTACATAGTGGGCTCGGAGCGCATAGCGCCACCGCGAATCCAGGCAGGCTTTTTCGGCGACTGCTCAGCAAGCTCTTCATTGGCGATCACCATGGCGCAGGCGCCGTCAGAAGACGGGCAGGCTTCCAGGAAACGCAGTGGATCCCAGAGCATGAAGGACTCTTCAACCTCTTTCATCGTAATGTCCGGCTTCTGCAAGTGCGCCAGCGGATTACGCGCTCCATGCAGGCGATCCTTTACGGCGACCTTGATACCTACATCAGCGGGTGCATTGGAGCGCCGAATGTATTCCCGAATGATGGGTGCAAAGTAACCGCCGGCACCAGCGTTCAGGTGTACTGAAAAAGGTTGCGGCGTGGACAGTGCCCACATCGCATTGGACTCGGATTGTTTTTCGAAGGTGACGGTCAAAACGCGCTTGAACATACCACTTTGCACATGAGAGGCCGCAACCAGCGCGGTTGAACCACCTACAGAGCCTGCGGTGTGTACCCGCATAACCGGTTTGCCATTACCGCCAAGTGCATCCGCCAGATAAATCTCCGGCATGACTACACCTTCGAACATATCCGGCGCCTTGCCAATAATCACGGCGTCGATATCGTCAAAGCCAAGTCCCGCGTCCGTCAGCGCATTCTGGGCGGCCTCACGCACCAAACCTGCAATCGATACGTCACCACGTTTGGTTTTATAACTGGTCTGGCCTATGCCGACCACTGCTGCTAATTCAGCCATTACACAGCCTCCAGGACAGTTACCATGTTATGTTGCAGACAAGCACCACTGGTGGCGTGAGCCACCCCGCGCTGCGCCTCACCCGCTACGATACGATTGAACACCTCTCCTATTCGCGACAGGCCGGAGGCCATCATGAGGTTGCCGGCAAGCACGCCGCCACTGAGGTTTACCTTGGTATTATCATCAAGCCCCAGGGCGCGACTCAGGATTATTTCCTGGTGGCTGAAAGGCGCGTACAGCTCCGCGATATCAATCGACCCACCGGCGACGCCAGCCGCTTCTGCGGCCTTACGGGTAGATACGGAATCGGTAAGGTCGCGCATACCGAGGTTGTGGGTTTCCATACGATGGTCGATACCGGTGATCAGGGCGTAAGGCACCCCCCACTCCCTGGCCTTTTCCGGTGTACAGATAATCATTGCCGAGGCCCCGTCCGAAATGGGACTGCAATCAGAACGCCTGAGAGGCGACAGGTAGGTTTCTTCTGCGAGAATATCGTCTGCGGTCTGCTCACCTTTCAGCAGTGCATGGGGATTGGCCAGCGCATTATTGCGTGATCGCGCAACGACCTCTGCCATATCCCGCTCGCTGATAACACCCTGCTCCAGCATCAGCCGCGCCTGCATCGCGTTTAGGGAAATGTAATCCACCCATAGCGGCGCAAGATAGTAGGGATCCAGCTGCTGCGACAAAACAATCGGCAGCTCACCCGGTGAGGATTTACTGAATCCATAAATCAGCGCTGAATCAGCCTGATCCATACGAATCTTCATAATCGATTCGAACAGGGCCCAGGCCGCATCCATTTCGACATGGGACTCCTTAATCGGCGGCACGGCACCCAGTGCATCTACGCCTGCCACGAAGGCAAATGCGGCACCCTGCAGGTAGTCACAACTACCCGAGCAGACAAAATCCACATCCTGGGCATTGTTGATACCGACCTGGTCATACACCGCTCGTAATTGCGGCATGATCAATTCGACTTCGTTGGCTACACCCGCCTGGGCCAGACAATCGGACTGGCTGAAAGCAACAATTGCTATATCTTTCATCGCTCTATTCCTCCCAGCTCTCAGGTAAACCCTCATAAGGTACTGAGCCTATGCGATCAACCGGAACATCCGGTTCATCAAGTGGTTTGAAATAACGGATATTGTCCATCGCGTAGTCCCACTCCTCTTCCGGCTTCCAGACCGCTTGCACACGCTGGCCAATATGCACTTCTTCATTAACGCAATCGCTGAGCAAATGGATAAAGGAAATATTGGCGCCATCGGCCACCAGGTTCGCCACCACATAGGGAGGCTCTATCGGGTTGTTTGGTATGGGTATCGCAACAATAGTGAAAGATTGCACGGTCGCCTTATCGGACAGCAACACCTCCTCTTCAGTTGGAACGCCACAGGCGGGACATGACCCCCTTGGCGGTATGTACACATTGGCGCACTGTGGGCAGCGCTGGCCGGTCAATTCCCCCTGCTTAAGACGGGATAGAAACTTGGACGGCGCACGACCTGCGGTGAAATTGTATTGCAGGTATACCGGCGCTTCGATGTCGGTAATCATTTCGGATTGTTCACTCATCACGCTCTCCTAGGCCGGCTCAAAGTACTGGATGTCATCGATAAAGCCTCGTGGCTGTTCTGCCCACACGGCTTTTACCCGGCCGCCAGTTGCGAGCGCTGCCTCGTTGGCCGCGCGGACGCAGTGGACCATGGGAACATCGGCGCCATCGAGTTTGATCATCGCCCAGGCAAAAGGCTCATTGAGCGGATGCGCATCTCTGGGGTGTTTGACCCAACACCAGGTGACAATCTCGCCTTCCTGGCCAACATCAACGAAGTCGTCCAGCGCTTCTGCTGTGTCAGGATCGTATTCCATGGGTGGCACAATCACGCGTCCATCGCTGGCGCGATTGCCAATAATCTGCCGGTTTCGCAACCCGGTCAGAAATCGGCCGACTACCGGCCCGGTGGATCGTGTATAGGTAAAACCAAGCTCAAAGGCCTGGCTTAGGACTTCCGGCTGCGACACAGTCACGGCACTCCTTTATAGCAATGATGACGGGAAACCGAGTATCAAGTAGCCAGACACCGTTCTCAATGACGAGAAGGATCACGTGCCTATGACTTTTGCGCTCATCACCGTCCCTGGCCACTGACAGGTCGGCTTACTTATACCAGCAGACGGTGAATAAACACGCGGCTCTGGCGCAAACAAGAAAATAATTCATAATGACCATCCCCTTGCCCGGCCTAGGGCCGTGCACCACCAGTAGAAGGAATACAACATGGGCGTCGCCAGCATCGGTTACCTGAGAATAGAATCCACCGACACCGCCGCGTGGATGGACTTTGGCACCAATATACTGGGCCTGATGGACGCTGAACGGGAAGACAGCGAAGGTGCCCGTTTCCTGCGCATGGACGACCATCCTTTCCGTTTCATGGTAGAGCCTGGCAACAACGATCGCCTCACCGCCTGTGGTTTGGAGTTTCGCGACCAGACCGAATGGGAGACAACTTGCCAGGGGCTTGCCGCGGCCGGTTACGAACTTTCCTCGGGCAGCGCTGAGCAGGCAGAAAAGCGCTGCGTGAGTGGCTTCGCCTCTGTCACGGACCCATCCGGCAACCTGCTGGAACTGTATTACGGCAGGAAGCTGGACTACGCCAACCTGATCTCTCCAGTCGGCATACGGCAGTTCATTACCGGTGACGAGATCACCGGCGATATGGGATTTGGCCACGCGGTATTACCAGCGCCAGAAACCGAGGAAACCATCGCCTTTTACCAGGACCTGATCGGCCTGGGCCCCAGTGATGACCTGTATCCACCAATGCCCGAAGGCGCACCAGAGGCGCGAGTGTACTTCATGCATGCCGACAATCCGCGCCAGCATTCCCTGGCACTTTACAACCACCCTCATCCCGCGGGTGTGGTCCACATCATGGTAGAGGTCGAGAGTCTCGATGAAGTAGGCCGCGCCCTGGAGCGCGTCAAGCAAGCCGGGCTACCGCTATTTGCAACGCTGGGCCGCCACGTTAACGACAATATGTGCAGCTTCTATGTCATGGCGCCTGGCGGGATCGCGGTGGAATACGGCTACGACGGCCTGCTCATCGACTGGGACGACTACACGCCCACTGTCAGCACGGTAGGTGATCTCTGGGGCCACGAGTACAACGTGCCGGGATAATTATCCCTTCTCGGCCTTCACCGGGAACTGGTCAAAGTAAAACGCAAATCGATCACGTAGTTTGGCAGGGTCCACGCCGAAATCCTCGCGCAATCGATACACCACCTGGCCGTGCTTACCGCGGGGATTGTCGCGCAGATAACCACGTAATTGCTCCCGGGCGCTGTCAGTCATGGGCAACCCGGCATGCTGGTAGATCGCCTCAACAGTGGCCAGATCATCGGCCATAAATTCGTGGAACAACACATCCAGGCTCTGGCCCGATGGCAACTTGTCGCGATCATTTACACAGGCGCGCAACAGGTGTTCTACGCGATCTGTCCAGTACTCCAGGATTGCAGCAAGATCAATTCGCATACGGCCGGTACGCTGGCCGTAGGCCAGCATGGTCACCGCTGACTGGATAACGGACACGGGATCACGGTGGGTAATTGGAATAAATGCATCCGGGAAGACCGCATGCAGTACCGGTAGCTGCTCCAGATGCTGCGGACATTTGAGCACCCAGCGTGTATCTGCGCCGGTAAGATCACCGTCTCTGAAGGTCAGCACTTTCAACACCGTTTTCATGTATTCATAGTGCGGTGTCTGGTCGGTGCTGTAGTAATGATCACGCCAGCGTGGCGACACACTCAGCCACTCATAGTTATATGACGCAAAGTCTGGTCCCATCAGCTCCAGTTCTTCGTGGATATGATCGGGATTCATCGGGTGCATTGCCGCCAGCAGAGGCGACATACCCTGCATCATTTGCCATTGTTGCTCGCAGCGGGCATAGCGCGGATCAACTTCCCCCGGGGCGACGGTTTCCGAAGGGCGCGGCACAGGCTCATAGGATTCCCATAAAGGCAGGGAGCGCAAACGCGTGTCGGCCGCCATCAGGTTCAGCAAGTGTGTGGTACCCGATCTGGGCAATCCGGCAACAATGATGGGGCGCTGTATCTCAACCTCATGTATTTCAGGGTGAGCCTTGAGCAGATCATGAAGCAGCAGTCGGCTGGTCGCATGCTGAACCAGTTTATTGCGTAAGCTGAGCCGGCCCAGATTGGTCAACTCGCCGTCAGTGCGCCACTCCTCACAAAGCAATGCCAAGCGATCCAGGGCGTCAGTGGGGCCAGTATCGTCAAGCCCTGATGTGGCCCTGGCTTCTGCAAGAATACTCTCTGGCGTAAGCTCAATGGTCAGGGTCGCGCAGTAGTCCAGTGCAGCCTGCTGCTGCTCTGTCAGCTTTGGTGCTCCCAGATCATCGATAACCACCTTGTCCTGTGCCACATTGGCCTCCTTTGGCCCACCCATGCCAGAGCATAGTCGTAATAATCGGAACGTGTTCTATAATGCCAGTAATGAACGCCCTTACCCAAACCTGCCTTGTTGCGATCACTTTACTTTGCGCCTCGATAGCCGGGGCGCAAACGGTTTACAAGACCGTGGATGAAAGTGGCGCTGTGAGTTTTTCGGACAAGCCACCGGAAGCTGATGTGGAAACCGAGACACTGGAGATACAGGCTCCACCACCCAGTTCAGACCCCACGCAGCAGGCCAACCTTGAAGCGATGCGTGAAACCACTGACCGAATGGCCGAAGACAGGCGAGAGCGAGAGAAGCATCGCGCCGAAATGCGTGAACTGCAGGCACGAACAAACACGACATCGGCGGAAAGCAACAGCACGCAAGATTATTACGACGACTACTACCCCGCATACACTGGCTACAATAATCGCCGCTACTACAATCATCGGCCGCCCTACCGACCGGGCTGGAAACCCAAGCCGGAACACCCCATTGCCCGGCCACCCGTACGTCCCATGCCGCGCGATGCCGGCTCCAACAACTCGCAGTTGATGCGGCCTATCGTCTCCTCAAAGCGCTAAGTTAGCCCCGCGGAATATGCTGGGTAATACAGTGGATATTGCCGCCGCCCAGTAGAATCTCTCGACTGTTCACGCCAACCACTTCATGAGCAGGAAACAGCGCCTGCAGGATATCGATAGCCTGCTGGTCGCGGGCGGGATCCAGTTGAGGGCAGATAATACGACCATTGCTTATGAGGAAGTTGACGTAAGACCCACCCAATCGCTCACCGGCGCGCCTGTTGGCATGACCAGAAGAGCTCAAGCCGCCGAACTCTTCCTCAGACATATACAGTGGCCCCGGAATAGGCAACTTGTGGATAATAATCTCGCGACCCCTGGCGTCGTTTTGCCCTGACAGGGTCGCCCACGCCTCCCGACAAATTTCGTACATGGGGTCGCCCACATCGTCACACCAACTCAACACCACCTCACCCGGCGATACCACGTGTAACAGGTTGTCGACGTGGCCATTGGTTTCATCGTTATAGAGGCCGCGTTTGAGCCAGATAAACTTTTCGACGGACAGGTAATCAGCCAACAGAGCTTCAATGTCGCCACGGCTAAGACCCGGGTTTCGACTGGGGTGCAACAGGCACTCCTCTGTCGTGTAAAGGGTTCCCTCGCCATCAACATGAATAGAGCCGCCTTCCAGAATAAGCGGTGCCGCGTAACGATCTTCGCCGCGCAGCTCAAGCACCCCTTCAGCGACAGCGGCATCGCGATCCCAGGGAGAATACAAGCCATCCAGCTCGCCGCCCCAGGCATTGAATTGCCAATCCACGCCGCGTACTTTGCCGGCGTCATTGATCACATAGGTGGGGCCCACATCACGCATCCAGCTGTCATCACTGGCGATATCCAAAACGGTCACGCTGGCAGGCAGCTGCGCTCTGGCATTATTTATTTGATCGGGATTAACGCACATGAACACTGGCGTTACCTCGGCAATCGCCGAGGCTACCTCTACAAACTGCTGCTGAGCATGCCGGGCATTGTCACGCCAGTTGTCGGGTCGCTCAGGCCAGATCATCAGCACCGCCTGTTGCGGCTCGTGCTCACCAGGCATACGAAAGCCGTCAGCACAGGGCAGTGTATCGAGGCTCACAGTCACTGGATAACCCTGTTAACGCAGCACATTAAAACGAATTGATCTTGTTATAGAGCTCCGGACGACGATCGCGAAACAGCCCCCAGGAATGTCGATAATTGGCTGTCGCGTCCAGATCGACAGCGGCATAGAGTATGGTCTCCTCTTCGCGATTAGCCTCAGCCAATTTGTCACCGGTGTGATCGGTGATAAATGAAGAGCCATAAAATGTTGTGCTGATGCCATCATCCTCTTCCAATCCAACACGGTTGGAGGCGATCACCGGCAGTATATTAGCGGCAGAATGGCCCTGCATTACCCTCTGCCAATGGCCACTGGAGTCAAGCGTGGTGTCCTGTGGCTCGCTACCTATAGCCGTGGGGTAGAACATGACTTCGGCACCCATAAGTGCACAGCTGCGCGCCACCTCGGGAAACCACTGGTCCCAGCAGATACCGGCGCCAAAAACACCATAGCGCGTATGCCAAACTCGAAAACCGGTATCGCCCGGCGTAAAGTAAAATTTCTCGCAGTAGCCGGGGCCATCCGGGATGTGGCTCTTGCGATAGTTGTCCAGCACGCTGCCGTCAGCATCGATCATAACCAGCGAGTTGAAGAAGGTATTGTTGTCGCGCTCGTAATAGCTGATCGGCAGTACCACTTCGAGCTCGGCTGCGAGCGCCGAGAATCTACTGATCAGGGAATTTCCCTCAAGGGGCTTGGCCAGGTCGAGATACTTGTATTGCTGGGTCTTGCAGAAATAAGGCGCTTCGAAAAGCTCCTGCAACAATATAACCTGAGCACCATTACTCGCCGCTTGACGAATAGTGTCCTCGCATTTGGCCAGATTGGCTTCAATATCCCAGCTAATCGCCAACTGGGTAGCGGCAAAGGTAACAACACGGCTCATGGGAGCTTTCCTGTATTCAACTTCCTGCAATCTTGACATCATACGGCCTGCAGAGACAGCGCGAGTATACCGAAAAGGTGGTAATAGAAATTTATTTCGGCCGCTCTTATTTGGCGACCCGCTAGCGACGGGAAAAGCGACATGACACAGGCAGTCAGACTGTTGTAATTTTAGGGCTGCCATTAGAGAGGAATAGTGTGAAGGGACTATTTTTAGCTGCAGGTTTACTAATTTTTTCGTTCTTCGGCGGCGTAGTCTATATCGCGCTTAGCGAGTCGCCAGAAACGGCAGTACAAAAAGACTGCCGGCTTGCCGCTGCCGATGCATTCGGCCAGGAGGACCTGGGCTATACCGCGTTTACCGCCATGCTTCGGGATGCGCGCATGCACGGCAGCGGCAGCCAGCATGACGCGATGGGCAAAATGTACAACACCTGTCTGGGCTCGGCCGGGCATTAGCGCGACCCCCTACTCTCGATGGCAAGGCTGCAATGAAGCCAAAAACGCGCGTGCAGGCCACAAACCAGAAATGGCTGATTTGCGCTACTATTAACCGGGTACTAAGCTGCAAGCCCTTTTTATCACTCGAGGAGACGATACCGTGGCACAAGCCTCATTTTCCAAGATGTCCGAAAGCACTGCCGAAGACTGGCAGACTATCATGCAAGAACAACTTAAATTCATTGCCAAACTGCCTGACCGGATACTGAGCCATATGGAACTGCTCAGGGGTGACTACGGCGGCTTTCCCATTGATCGACTGCAACACTGCCTGCAGACAGCGCAGCTGGCGGCAGATGCGGGAGAAGATGACGAGTACGTGGTCTGTGCGCTGCTACACGATATAGGCGACACACTGGGCAGCACCAACCATCCCGATGTCGCAGCGGCGATTCTGGAGCCGTTTGTCAGCGAAGCGAATCTCTGGATGGTCAAACATCACGGCATCTTTCAGGGCTATAACTTTTTCCACTTTGTAGGCATGGATCGCAACATGCGCGACCAGTTCCGGGAAAACGAGTACTTCGAGCGGACTGCGCATTTTATCGAGCACTACGATAATCCGGCGTTTGATGCATCGGCTCCCGAACTGTCGCTTGAACAGTTCGAGCCGCTGGTACGCAAGGTTTTCAGCTCACCACGCAAGAGCCTGTACAAGGACCTGGTGGCCTGAGCTTAATGCCCTGTTGTCGAGGCAGGCTTATCTGGCCTGCCTTGGCTAATTGGTTTCGCTTGGATGGAGCCAGTTAGGCGGCCCCACTTAGGCGGCCCCACTTAGGCAGCCCCACCTAGGCGGCGCCATCAAACCAGTCCTTAAAGCCGTGCGATACCGATGGGCCTATGTGCATCTGCTCCAGCACACCATGCCCGGTTTTATCGCCACAGGTCGCAACGATAATCTGCTGCACGTGAATGTTTTCCAAGGCTAGCGGATCCAGGTCACTGTCTTTCCAGCTTTCACCACCTATGTGCAACTCACCATGCCACTTGCCATGCCCCCACTCAGGGTGCTGGTAGCCCAGTCCTTTCATCCTGTGCACGATTACCGGCTTAACGTGGATTTCCATACTCTCCCCGGACCGATCATTCATTGTAATAACTGCTGAACTGGCCCGCCGGGTACCAGGAATATTGGTGATTTTGTGCTCCACCTTACCCTGCCAGCTGCGCGCACCGGGGTCGTTGGTTCCAGGTATGGCGTCCATGGATGTGTAATGGGGAAGGAAGCCCTGGTCGGTATGCCACTGGTGGCCAGTATCATCCTCAAACCAACCTGCCAGGCTGCACTGGTCTTCCCAGACAATCGGTAGCCAATTGAAGTGAACCGCCTGAAATTCAGACAAGGGAGCACCACCAGTATAAGAGTCACCCACCGGCCGCAAGCCCCAGGAGCGATCCTTAAGCCCCATCGTATTCCGGCCATCCACCTTTAACTCCTTGCCGTCGTAGCGAATCCAGCCTTCCCAGCGGCCAAACTGGTCGAGGCGCGTTGCATCCATTACCACATGACGGGAATTGCGCAGGGTTTGCCGCCCTTCTTCGATACACGCCGTTGTCGGCGTGAACACCAGGTCGGCTTCGATTCCTGTTTCATTCGCTTCTATCTGAACACGATGGCGACCCATGGGCTCAAGTATGCTCAGCGTAAACGGCCCACAGCTGGTATCGGTAGGCTCGTCGGGCGCACGCCTAGAGCCGTGGAAAGCATACTGGTGGCCATCTATGGCCAGGCTAAGACTACAGTCGAGTATGCCCAGATTGGGATATCGGCACAGTCCAACGCCGAAGTAGAAGGCGCCATCCAGCGCATGGGCGTTATACCAGTAGCGGTCGTAGGTATTACGGTCGCTGGTAGCCGTGTGCATAACCGGCTCAGCTGTCTGGTGGATGGGATAATCGTCAAATTTGGAAAGCATGATCAATACCTTGTAATCGCAAGGCCGTCAGCATGAAGCAGCAGAACCGCCGCAACAACAAGACACTGCCATTGAGTCGCTCAATGTATAGTTAATCAAACCCCATGGGGCCTGCCGCTTGCTGCTACCCGCTACCGACCGGCAGCGGTATAGCGTTCCACACGAGAGAACTTGATCGGCCGCCCGGCAATCGGCGCTGTTTTCGACGCCAGCCCATTGATGGCGGCGGCCAGCTGCGGCGGCCACTTACTGCCAGTGCGCTGGCCCAATGCAGTCAATGATTCGCCGCCGCGCGGTTCTGCTATCCGCAGGCGTAATCCGCCAATCTTGTTGCGCTCAACGTCGGTGAGTGGGCCCAGGGTTAGTGCCGAATTCCCCAGCACATCGCGGAATTCTTCATACCCCATCGCTACCAACATGAATTTCTCGCGCGGTGACTGCACCAGCATGTAATACAGACTTATGGTTTGGTCGCCACTGGTATCGTCGTAGCGCAGCACCTCGGCGGGCCAACTGCCCACGGTAAGGGCGCGACGTTCGGCCGGCTCAATGCCTGCGTCCTCGCGCATCTTTTGCGCCATGCCCTCAATAATCTCAGTAATACTTCCGGGAGCATCGCTGCCGCCCAGCGCCAGATAGGCTCCACCGTCAGGTTGGGCGGCTGCCACGAAACGAGGTGTGTTCATGGTTTCCCATTTGTCGGGAAAGGTAATCGAAAAATCGAGATCTGCGTTCAGATAATCCCGTCCAGCAACAATACCCTGCTGAGGGTTTTGGCTACCTACCCACATGCCATCGAGATAACCATAAAGAGTGCGTTGATCAGCAATTGGAGGCACCGGCGCCACTGTCAGGGTAGCCGACTCTGTCGCGATGTCAGCAACCCGGGTGGGCGTTGTGGGATGACTGTCGAAGAAGCTGGCTTTGTGCTTCTCTCCTGTCAGGGCCTCTACCGTGCGCTCTATACCGGACAGAGCATCCGCCAGTGACCGCGGGTTGTAGCCAGCACCCGCGGCAAGGCGCATGCCATAAGCATCGGCCTCGCTCTCCTGCCCGCGGCTATAGCTGGCGAGATAAACCTGCCCCGCCGCTTCGATAGGCGCATTGATGATATTACCCAGATCCTGACTGACTACGCCCACCGCCTTGCCGGGCAGTGTGAAAAGGCCCGCTCCAACGCTGCGACCGATCTGTCGCGCGTGATGGCGCTGGGTGACATGGCTGATTTCATGCGCCAATACTCCGGCCAGCTCGGCTTCGTTATTCATTTGCGACATCAGCCCACGCGACACATAAATAAACCCACCCGGGGAGGCAAAGGCATTGGGTTCAAACTGGTCTACGATGGCGAAGCGAAAAGTATAGGGTGTGGCACCCAAAGCCGCGACCAGGCGATTACCCACGCTCTGCAGGTAACGGTCCAGATCGGCATCGGCGTACAGACCTATCTGGTCCTTTACCTGCACCGACATCTCGGTACCCAACTCTTCCTCGAGCTCTGGAGTGATTACAGTGGTTGCGCAACCGCTGACCAGCGTAAGCAGTAACATGGCAAAGATCAGGCGCAGGCGGCCAAGAGGCCCGACGCTGGCAGATGTTGGGGAAGTCTTGTGGTGAAGCATGGGGCTACGTGTCCTGAAGGCTAAATTATCAGGCGGCATTGTATCCTATACACCACACGATCAAAGCCGCCCGGCGATATCAAGCAGCATGTTATGGCTGTCGGTCTGCTGATCCGCTACCAGCCTGGACACCTGACCTCTGGCGATCAGGTGCGTCATGCCAAGCACTTCCTGATATTCCTGTAATTTGTCATAGACCCTTTCGCGGTCACCAAGAATAGCCCAGTCCTCTACCGCGCCCGCTTTTTCACGCAGCCGGGCAGGCACCGTAGACTGCAGGGCATCGGTCAACCGCGCCAGCAAAGCTGAATCATCAGAAACAAACACACTCCTCATCACGGGCACCGTTGCAACCGCGGCATGCCCATGTTCAAGCAGCGCCGACCGGTGAGCCCCATAGTTGTCGGCGAGAACGGCCAGTGATTCCAGCGGCGACGCCAGATAGGGCAAGCCGAGACGACCGGATTGCTGCAGCGCCAGGGGTCCGAACGCGGCCAGCCATATGGGAGGATGCGGTTGCTGTATTGGTAAGGGCGCCAGCTTGACCGGCTTTTCGCCCACATCACTCAGTGATTCGCCACTCAGTGCAGCCAGCATCACCCGCAGGTTTTCTTCGAATACACGCCGTTTTTCCGCTACCGGTAACCCAAAGACATCGAACAGCTCAGACCCTATTCCCCGACCTACGCCAAGGATAAGTCGTCCGTCGGACAACTGGTCCAGCACAGCGACCTCCTCCGCTGCGAGAACAGGATTGCGAATGGGTAGCAGATAGGAGGTGGTTGCCAGGCTAATCGTATTTGACCCGGCAGCGGCTGCGGCCAGCAAGGTCAGCGGGGACGGAATAGCCCGGGCATCGGTAAAATGATTCTCCGGCAGCCAGAATGAATCGAAACCGAACGCCTCAGCCCAGGCAGCCTGTTCGGCCAATTCCCGGGCACGCCAGCCATCGCGCCCGGTCCAGGCCGTTATACCCAGCTTGAGAGCCACTAACTCAATGGCTCAACGACTTATTGCCCGAAGGGATCAAAAGAACCCAAGCGGATTTACGTCGTAACTGACCAGCATGCTCTTGGTTTGTTGATAGTGACCCAGCGCCATTTTATGGGTCTCGCGTCCTATACCGGACTTTTTATAACCACCAAAGGCCGCGTGTGCAGGATAGGCGTGGTAGCAGTTCATCCAGACCCTGCCCGCCTTGATGCCGCGACCCATTCGGAAGGCCCTGTTGGTATCGCGGGTCCACACCCCCGCGCCCAGACCATAATCCGTCGCATTGGCGATCGCCAGGGCCTCAGCCTCATCTTTGAAACTGGTCACACCAAGCGTGGGGCCGAAAATTTCCTCCTGGAAAACCCGCATATCGTTAGTGCCCTGCAACAAGGTTGGCTCCACGTAGTAGCCCCCGGAGATATCGCTACCCACTGTCGCCTGGTTGCCGCCCAACAGGAATTTGGCACCATCTTCGCGGGCCACATCCATGTAGCTCATGATCTTGTCGAACTGTTCCTTGGAGGCCTGGGCACCGACCATGGTGTCTGTATCAAAGGGGTTTCCCTGTTTGATGTTCTGCGCCCTGGCCAGCACCATATCGATAAAATCGTCATAGATACTTTCCTGCACCAGGGCCCGGGATGGACAGGTGCAAACCTCTCCCTGGTTGAAAAAGCCCATTAGCAACCCTTCAACGCTCTTGCTAACAAACTCGTCTTCCTGCTGCAGCACATCTTCGAAATAGATATTTGGCGACTTGCCGCCCAACTCTACCGTTGAGGGAATAAGCGTCTTGGCAGCATTAGCCAATATCAGATGGCCTACCGCGGTTGAACCGGTGAAAGCAATCTTGGCAATGCGATCCGAACTTGCCAGGGCCTGCCCAATCTCCTCGCCAAAACCATTAAGAATATTAACGACACCGGGCGGCAAAAGGTCGCCTATCATCTCCATCAAAACCAGAATGGAGGTGGGCGTTTGTTCTGCGGGCTTGAGGACCACGCAGTTGCCGGCTGCCAATGCGGGTGCAAGTTTCCAGCCAGCCATCAGCAGAGGAAAGTTCCACGGGATAATCTGACCCACAACACCCAGAGGCTCGTGAAAATGGTAGCTCACCGTATTGGCATCGATCTCACTGGCGCTGCCTTCCTGCGCACGAATACAGCCTGCGAAGTAGCGAAAGTGATCTGCCAATAGCGGAATGTCTGCATTCAGGGTTTCCCGAATGCCCTTGCCGTTTTCCCAGGTCTCCACATAGGCCAGTGTTTCGAGATTGGCCTCAATCCGGTCGGCAATCTTCAACAAAATATTTGAGCGCTCCGCCGCTGCTGTCTTGCCCCAGGCATCGGCGGCAGCATGAGCGGCATCCAGGGCTTTATTCAGGTCAGCTGGGGTCGAGCGAGGCATCTCGCAAAAAGCTTCACCGGTGACCGGCGACACATTATCAAAGTACTTCCCCTCCAGTGGGGCTACCCATTCACCCCCGATGTAATTGGCGTAACGGCTTTTGAAGGTATACAGCGCATCGTCGCTGCCCGGCATGGCATAAAGCATTGTTAATCTCCCAAGTTTGCTCTCAGACTCACTCACTATAGACCAGGATACGGCCATCGGCTCTACCGCGTCTGTCTGCACTGACAAAGGCACAGAGACGCAGTAACTTTATCAAAAAGTATACATTCATATACTTTTAAGCTGGTACTGGGCGTGCAGTCCCATTATCGTAAGGGATGACATAAACGCGGACTCGTAGACAGCGCTCGCACCCAGGAGAAACCGAATGACCCAGATTCAGCAAGATCTTCCGCCCATCGAGGAGGTCTTTAACCCCAACTCGCCTGAGTACATGACGGACCCAATCACCGCTTGCCTGGAATTGGCCAAGCGTGGCCCGCTGGTCTGGTATGAGCCCTGGCAGGCCTGGATCATGACCCAGATGCCCGACATCATGGCCTGCTGGAAAGAAGAGTACCTGTCGTCAGACTTCTACGACTGGGAGTTCGCACCCGCCAGGCCACCTGAAGATGAGTGGACCAATTTCGAGCGGGCCATGATTGGCCACAGCCTGCTGGCCGATCACGACCATCACCGTCTGGTGCGGCGCGTTACAGCGCCAGCCTTTTCCCGCAACGTGGTCGACAAAATACAGGAGCGCATCGAGCCCGACGTGAAGCGCCTGTTTGACGACCTTGGCACTCCCGAGCGCTTTGACTATATCGAGGACATCGCCCAGCACATTCCCTTTATTTCTATCACCCGTATGGTCGGGATTCCCGAGACCTACTGGCCCGATATCCGTAAAGTTGTGCTCACGTTTACCGAAACCTGGAATCCGACAATTTCGGACGAGCGCCGAGAAGCCGCCAGGCAAGACAGCAACCGCGCCATTGATATCATCCGCGAAGTTATCGCCGAACGACGACAGGCCCCCGAACAGGATGACTTTCTGAGCACGCTGCTCAAGATCGAGCAGGAGAACCCGGACTTCGCTGAAGGCGATATTGTCACCCTGATACTCGCGCTAATTGGCGCCGGCGCCGACACCACACTGGTCGCCCAGCAATGGTCCGTGTATGCCCTGCTGAAGCACAAAGACCAGATAGCCACAGCAATGGAATCACCCGACACCTTCTCCAATGCTTTCAGCGAAATCAGCCGCTGGGGTGTGTCATCCAAAATGGGCTTCGCGCGCTACGCTCCCAGGGATATGGAGGTGCTGGGACACAAGGTGCGCAAAGGCCAGATGATCTTGATGATGCCGCACTTGAAGGACTACAACCCCGACCACTACGACAACCCCGAACAGTTTGATGTACAACGTAAGTTCGATCCCGATGTATTGTTCGGCTATGGGCCACGCTACTGCATTGGAGCGGCACTGGCCAAGCGGCAGCTCTACCTGACCATCTCCGAGTTGTTCAAACGCTTTCCAGACATCGAGCTTGACGGCGAACCGGAGCGGGACGAGCACGACCACAATGCGGTGGTGTTCAAGAAGCTGATGCTGAAAACCAACGCAAACTGATAGCGAACAGCTCTCCGTGAAAGCGATCCGGATCACCGCGGGTAAGCCCGAGCTGATCGACATGGCCAAACCCGATAACGACGATGTGTTGGTGCGCGTTGCAGCTTCTTCCATCTGTGGCTCCGACCTGCACCTGATTAATCTGGGCTGGGCGGAAGGCACCGTCATGGGCCATGAGTTCGCCGGCTACACTCCGGACGGTACAGCGGTCGCAGTGGAACCGGTGGTTGCCTGCAATCAGTGCGACTACTGTGACGAGGGTCGCTACCCACTGTGTATCAATGGCGCCACCTACCTTGGTATCAATCACCAGGGCGGCATGGCGGAATATGTCTCGGTGCCAGCGCACCTGATTTACGAACTGCCCACTGGGCTGGACATCAGCAGCGCCTGTCTTGTAGAACCTTTGGCGGTAGCCGTTCACGGCCTTAACCAGGCTAGTGTCACGCCATCTGATCGTCTGCTTATTCTGGGCGCCGGGGCCATCGGTCTGGCCACGGCAGCTGTACTGCAGGCGCGCGGGATGGCGTTCGACATCAAGGCACGTCACCCCGGTCAAAAACGCGTGGCCACCGAGCTTGGCGGCACCACCGACATCAGTGATGGTTATGATGTGGTTATTGATGCGGTTGGCAACAGCCAATCCGTTGCTGAAGCCGTTGCCCATGTCCGGCCCCGAGGCCGTATCGGCATGGTAGGTAGTTTCTGGCAACCGGTAGAAATAGACATAGGCTTTTGCGCCAAGGAAATCGAAATGATTGCCGCTGCAGGCTACAAATGCGCCAGCCCCAATCGCACCTTTGAAGAAGCCGCTAGCTTACTGCATGCCAATCCCCACATCGCCGACAAGTTAATTTCTCACCGTTTCCCACTGGACGGTGCGGTAGAGGCATTCGACACCGCTGCAGATCGCGCCAGCGGGGCCATCAAGGTGTGCTTCGATATCGCCTCCTGACGCAATGCATTTCCCCGGCGAAAATCACGCCGCCCCGCGAGCCGTGTCACTCCGCCTCAAATAGCTGCCTTTCTTGAGTTACTAGCAGAGGGTGCAGCGATGTTGCAGTAGATCTCGGGAACCCCAACTCCGAGTGCAAAAATACACACCATCTTGACCTTAGCGTTGACCAAAGGCTCAGCTCAGGGCCTGAGCAGATGCAATTTCTCGCGGCCAGGAGTATGTTAAGTCCGGTTCTACTTCCTGATTCGAGGCTACCACTATGTACGACCTGATCATCCGCGGTGCAACCATTGTCGACGGTACCGGCGCCCCGTCTTTTCACGGCGACGTTGCCATTGAAGGCGGCAAAATCGTCCAGGTGGGCTCCTTTGAGGGTGACGCCAAACGCGAGATCGATGCACAGGGCAAAGTGCTCACACCCGGCTGGGTTGATGTGCACTCGCATATGGACGGCCAGGCCACCTGGGACCCTTTATGCAGCCCGGCGGCGAACCACGGCATTACCACACTGATCATGGGCAACTGCGGGGTAGGTTTTGCTCCCTGCGCTTCCAATGACGAGGCCCACGACCGCCTTATCGCTGTAATGGAAGATGTGGAGGACATTCCCGGTAGCGCCCTGCACGAGGGCGTTAAGTGGAACTGGGAATCCTTTCCAGAATACCTGGACGCGGTAGAGGCATTTCCCCGGGCGATCGACGTAGGGGCCCAGGTACCCCACTGCGCTGTGCGCACCTATGTGATGGGCGAACGCGGGCGCAAAAATGAGGTGGCAACCGCCGACGACGTGAGCCAGATGGCCACTATCGTCAAGGAAGGGATTGAAGCTGGCGCACTGGGCTTTACCACCTCTAGAACAGAGCTGCATACCACCCGCGAAGAAATGGCCATGCCGGGTACCTACGCCGACGAAGCGGAGTTGCTGGGCATAGGCTCTGCAATTGGCGAGCTGGATGGCAAGGGCATCTACGGCGTTGTCTCGGATTTTAACGACTGGGAAAACGAGATGGACTGGATGAAGCGTCTGTCGCTAGAAAACAAATGCCAGATTAACTTTGTTCTCTTCTTCCGCGAGGAGGAGGATTGGCCCCGCGTGTTGAAACAGCTTGATTACGTTCGCAAGGCCAATGCGGAAGGCGCCCAGTTAATTCCTCACGTAGGTGCGCGGCCCGTTAACATCCTGCTCAGCTGGGATGGCACCGTCAATCCATTCAGCTTTCACGGCAACTACGCGAACCTGTCGATCATGTCACATGAGGACAGGCTGGCCGAACTGCGCAAGCCCGAGGTAAGAGCCGCCATTCTGGCAGAGGACGATCCGCTGATGGGTGACGCCTTCATGGATACGATCATTGCCGGCTGGGACAAACTGTATGAGCTGGGTGACCCACCCAACTATGAACCATCTCCCGAGGACAGCATCGCTGCTCGTGCAGCTGAGGCCGGGGTACCACCACGCCAATACTGTTATGACGCCATGATGAAGAGCAATGGCAAGAACGTTATCTATTTCCCCTGCTTCGGCTACAGTGCGGGCGACCTGAGCCGTCAGGTTGAACTGCTGGAAGATGACAACACCGTATTATCACTGGCTGATACGGGCGCCCACTGCGGTGTGCTATGCGACGCCAGTGTGCCAACACAAATGCTCAGCTATTTTGTGCGCGACCGGGAGCGCGGTCACCGCTTCTCTCTGGAGCAGGCAGTGAAGATGCAGACTTATGACACGGCCCGATGTGTCGGCCTTGAAGACCGCGGCACCATAGAGCCTGGCATGAAGGCAGACCTGAATCTGATCGACTTCGATCAATTACAGGTTGATGCGCCGGAAATTATCTTTGACCTGCCAGCCGGCGGCAGACGACTTTTCCAGGGTGCCAGGGGTTACCTTGCGACTATCGTCAACGGCGAACTCATCATGGAAAACGGCGAATATACCGGGGCCACACCGGGCAAGCTGATTCGCGGTGCTCAGGCTTTGGCCGGCTAAACCTCGCGCCGCAGCAGCTATAGTCAGGCTGTCAGCAACAGGATCCAGAGGCTGTAAATAGCAAATAGCACTGCTACCTGCCGAAACCAGGCTGGTACGAAGATAATAAGCCCCATCATTGCGATGCCCATTGAGGGCACCGTCAGGGCCGGCACCAGGTCCACTTTGTACATCGTCAGATTTACATAAGGGCCGATCAGGAAATAAATCAGCATCGACAGGGCCGACAAACGGCCCAGATTCTGGCTGTGTGCCAGCATGTCCAGCCTATCCTCTTCCGGTACCGGCAGGGCCATCTCAGCGGCACCGTAGATACAAATCGAACCGACCACCAGAATGAGGAAGTCTGAAAAGGCCCATTGAGGGAGGTCTCTAAGGCCCCACCCTACCCACCAGAGCTGCAGAATGTACGTCATGACACTGAGGCTCCACAGGGCTGTCGCCCAGTGGAAACTAACCCGTTCGTGGGCCCTCACCAGCATCGCAACCGTGTGCAACAGGCGGGTAATCGCCAGACCCAGGATGATGGATACAGCGACAAAAACGTACTCGTGCTGAGTCATAGAGCTACTCTTATGGTGTTTGCGCAGGTAACAGGGTGCCGTGCGTGAATTTTATGGTCAAGTTTTAGTCATCCGGTAGGGCAATCGCCCCGTAAACCCCACGACTTAACTAATCGGGCACCCCACCATGATCGAGAAAAATCTAGGCAATATTGAGCGAATTATTCGCCTCTTCGCGGGTTTTGGGCTTTTGCTTTGGGCTCTCTCAAGGCCGGAACTCAACGGGATGGAGTGGTTCGTGATGCTCATCTCCAGCTTCTTGATTCTAAACGGCATTTTTTCGCGCTGTTATCTTTGGTATGTATTGGACTTCAACAGCTGCGAAGGCACCGACGCAAATTGCCGAACCGAACCGGATTGCGGCTAACAAACCGAGCTAATGCCAGACACGCTCTATTACGACAGCAACTGCCCTATCTGCGTTAAAGAGGTAGGCAGGCTGCAGCAAATTGCCGACAAAGAACTCGTTATCTGCGACATTTTTCAGGCGCGTGATGACTCCCTGCCCGACACGGACACCCTGCTGCGTCAGCTTCATCTACAGACCTCAGACGGAGAATTTCTGACCGGAGTGGACGCCAATGTGGCCGCCTGGCGACACACCCGCTGGTCATTTCTCTTCGCCTGGATGCGGTGGCCGCTGGTGCGCAGTGTCACCGATAGAATCTACGCTCGCTGGGCGCTGTGGCGCTATCAAAGGCTCTATGGTGAGCAGTACACGGGGCCCAACGATGCTGTTTGATGCTGCCGCTATAGCGAGCATGGAGCAGCGCTTCCGGGCTGCTTTTATCAATTCAGTCAGCGGTTTCAAACCCGCCAACCTTGTGGGCACTGCCGACAAAGATCGCAACAGCAACCTCGCAATCGTCAGTTCTGTCGTTCACCTGGGGTCACATCCTCCCCTGCTGGCACTTTTTATACGGCCCAGCCCGGTAGAACGACATACTCTGGAAAACCTGCTGGCAAACGGCTGCTATACGCTCAATCACGTGGCTGAAGACTTCATAGAGGCAGCCCACCAAACCGCAGCGCGCTACGAAAGGGAGCAATCGGAGTTCTCCGCAACCGGCCTCACTGAACGTTGGCAGCCAGGATTTGACGCTCCATTCGTCGCAGAGGCCGCAATCAGCATGGCTATGGAGCTCAGAGAGCACCAGCCGCTGGCAATAAACAGCACCCATCTGGTAATTGGTGAAGTGGTGGGAGTTGATGTGCCACAGGACTGCGTGCTTGAGGATGGCAGCATTGATATCAGTGCCGCGAACACCGTCGCGATAAGCGGTCTGGATAGCTATTACCGCGCAACCCGTGTACGCCGCATGGCCTATGCCAAGCCAGAGCTGCCGCCGAAAGTCTTAGACTGAACCCACCCCGCACCCAGCAACGCCAATTCCAAGCCTCACTCCAAACAAATATCTTCCCGGAGATGGGTTAGCTGGAACTTTCCAGCTTGAACTATACTCTCAACATCAAACACGCCTTGATGTGGAGACAACCCTTGCAGAACGAACATGATCAACCCGAAAACGAGCAGCCCGACAACGATGCGCTGATGATCGATCCCGAAGATCGGTTGATGGAGACGCCTCAGCAATCTGGCCTGAACCCTATGTTGATATTGGGCGCAATCGCCCTGATCGGCATCATTATCGTGGTCTTCCTGTTTAGCGGCAATGAGCCGGAACCCGCCGCACCAGAACCCGCCCCCGTTGTTGTGGCACCAGAACCTGAGCCCGAGGAGCCAGCCCCGGCTGCGGATATACCGGAACCCGAACCTGAGCCCCAGCAAGAACCGGAAGTCGCTGAGGTGCCCCCTGAACCACCACTGGCGCTGGAAAACAGCGATGAACCGGTGCGTGAAGAGCTGTCTCAAGCGAGTTCCTCTGAGCTGTTCACCGATCCGCTGGCCAACGCCGACCTGCTGCAACGTGGTACTGGATTAATAGATGGATTAAGCCGCGGACTGGTGCTCAATAAGGTACTCCCCGTTGCGGCGCCCAAGGGCAGCTTCAAGACAGTTAATGTCGACGAGCTGGAATACATCGACCCAACAAGCTACGCCCGCTATGACGGACACGCACAGGCAATTGCAGACCTGAATACCGACAAGCTAGTCGCCACGTTTCATACTTTTCGGCCTCTTCTGGAGCAGTCCTATGCGGGCCTGGGGTACAAGCCTGACGATTTCGACAATGCGTTGATCAGGGCACTGGACCGCGTTATCGCAACACCGGAGCTGCAAGGTGACGTTGCGGTCAAGAAAAAAGAGGCTATTTACGTGTTTGCTGATCCAGCGCTGGAACAACTGTCACCACTGCAAAAACAGCTACTGCGCATGGGCCCCGAGAATCTAGCCATGGTCAAGGCGCAGGCACGGGCACTACGTTCCGCGCTACTGGGTAACTAGTCGCCACGCAGTGCCGGGGGCGTAAAGTCCGGGGAAAGCACCTTCAGCGGATGGTATGCCGTCACCTGTCCCATAAACGGTGGGTGGATGGAATAGCCCAGCAGCGATTGCACTGTGGCAGACATCTTCGCGACCTCCTGCGGCGGGATGGCCAGGAAGAAGTTTTCCTGGGGCCTGGCCCAGGGCTGGCAATACTGGTTCGAAAAAGCGCGACGGGTACTGGAGCCGCTGTTACCACCGCCCCGGTGAAGCAAGGTACCTGCGAACACCATGCAGGTGCCCGCTTTCATTTCTACGGGCTGCGACAATCCGCATAACTTCTCGGCGAAGCCACTATCGACCTCTTCATCACCGCTGACATAATCTCCGGTGATCTGCTCATCGCTCCACAGATGGCTTCCCGGTATCACCTCTGTTCCCCCGTTGGCAGAGGTAAAGTCTTCCACGGCCACGATTGTCGACAAGCTGATCATCGGCCTGGGCCTGGGTATGGGGTAGAACGAATCATCGGTATGCCAGGGCTGGGGCGACTCGCCCGGACTGATGACAATTGCCTGGCTGGCGGTGAGCAGGTAGTTGGGTTGCAGCACAGCGTTACAGAACGCCAATATGCGTTCGTCTTCCACAATCTCCTGAAACACCGGATCACGCGCAACCAGTGTATAAATACGCTCGGTCTGGTGCCCTTCAAAATTATTGCGACCACCGTGCTGACCTAACATACGATCAAAGTTCTTATTTACAAGCGACAATCGCTCTGGCGATAGGAAGTCCTCGATGAACGTGAACCCCTGGGTTTCCAACTCGGCAAGCTGCCGATCAAAACCGCAGTTGTTATCTGTAGCTGCCAATTTCTCCTCCCGAACTTGTTACTTGCGAGCTTAAGACCTAAGCCACAGAGTAGCCCACGCCGTTATATCTACAAGCTAACGTTGACGGTAAACCAGGCTTTGCGTGTATCGTCGTAACGCTCAGGCGTGTCCCCTGAAAAATCAGCGTAGTGGAATTGAAAACTGAATATGTCATTAAGCGGCCAGGAAGCCACCAAATCTATTTCGGAGCCAAAATCAGCGCTACTGTCCTCTGCCTGAAAGTCGTGATAAGTCGCTGCGAGGCTGACCGGACCCAGTTTTCCTGATAAGCCAACATAAAAATCCTCTATACCGTCTGCAGGGGTGGTCAGAAACTTATCCGCCCAGCCCTGAAACGCGTGCAAGGTAGCATAAGGTGTCTTGAACCCTACCCCGCTATCACCGCCCAGCACTTCATAACCCAGCTTTAAGGTGAGTGGCGCGAAGGCCATGGATCCTTCCAACACATAATAGTCGGCATCGTAGTCCAGGTTACTGTCAGCGGCGTCAGATTGGCTAGCGTACGCAGCCTTCAGGGCTACGGGGCCAAACTGTCCCTTATATTCCAGACCGAATGTATCCGAAGAGTTATCTACCGACAGGCCAGGCGCGTAAGACCGCCGCTCTTTTACATCCAGCAGATAGGCAAATCCGCTAAGCGTGTGCTCCTCGGAAAATTTATAGTCCAACCTGAACAGGTGATTGTCACCCGGAAGATTACCGGGCTGCACATCCGTATCGTCGGGGCCGAACAACCTGTTCACGTTATACACATAGGCATAGTCGACCGTCAGCCCACCGTCGTTCTTCAGCAGGCCGCGAAAGCCGTCAAAGGTTTGTTCATTTTGCCGCCAGCCCACGCCGCCCACAAAGCGCTGGTTACCGTGATGTATACGCTGCCGGCCATAGATGCCTGACAAGTCATTCCAGCTGTACTTTAGCCATGCCTGATTGAACTCGGTGCCTTTAGGATCGGCCACGGTGGGGTAACTGGTATTACCATTGTCCGTTGAATTAAAGTCGTCATCGCCGATATAGGACACGTTGTCTACCTCGGCCAGAAACGACAGACCGAGATACTGTGCAGAGGTAAACGTAATACGTGACTTAAGCGTGGATGCGCGTGCATTGCGGTCAAAGCTATCCTGATCAACATATTCATAGCGATAGCGAAATGTCAGATTGATCTCACCCTCGGTGACCATTTCGCCTACTGACTGTGGTGTCTGGGCCTGAGCATGCGCCGCGCCCGCACCTAGCGGTAAACTGATCAATAAAAGGATTGCGAGGCTGTTAGCTTTGGACATACCGACTCCCGGGGGCAATGCTAAACCTTCCAACATTCACAGGTGGAAAGCAAGCCGCAACACTGCTGCTGAAGTGGCGCCTCGCCAGAATAAAAATACCGGTCTATTCTTTCTCAACACACGAATCCGAGCAGGCAGCGTTACGCTATTATGGGGCGCACTTCGTAAACCAACCAAAGGAAGAACTATGAGCACCTACCCCCGAACCTTCTCACACATCGGAATATCAGTACCTGATGTAGAAAAAGCTGCAAAGTTTTACAGCGATGTAATGGGCTGGTACCACATCATGGAGCCCACGATCATCACTGAGGAATCAGATACCCCCATAGGGCAAATGTGTATTGATGTTTTCGGTAAGGGCTGGGGCTCCTTCAAGATCGCCCACATGTCGACTGGCGACAAGATTGGCGTTGAAATGTTTGAATTCAAAAACAACGAAACCCCGAAGGACTTCGAGTACTGGAAAACAAGCACATTTCATTTTTGCGTTCAGGACCCGGATATCGAAGGACTGGTTGAAAAAATTGTGCAGCATGGTGGCAAGCAGCGCATGCCGATTCGGGAATATTACCCAGGAGAGAAACCCTACAAGATGTGCTATGTGGAGGATCCCTTCGGCCTTATCTTCGAAGTATATTCACACAGCTATGAGTTAACTTACTCACAGGGCGCCTACTAGAGCCGATAGCTGCAGCCGCCAGCCTCAACATGCTGGTAGCAAAGCTTGGCGACAAGTAGTCCATCCAATTTAGCCGGTGCCCCCAATTAACCTATACTCAACAGTCAACTTTATAAACAGCAGGTTCCAGTATGAGCTTTGAAGCAGTCGTAACAGATGCCGGTCGATACATGTATGACAATTTCCATTTTTCAGAGGCCAGCAAGAGCAGCGGCTTTCTGCTTTGCTCAGGCGTGATCGGACTGGGAAGTGACGGCAAACTGCCAGAAGACATCAAGGAAGAGTTCCGCAATGCCTGGTCGGGCATAGGAAAGCTATTATCAGCGTGCGATTTGGGCTTTGACGATATCGTGGAGTACACCACTTATCACGTTGGCCTGCAGGCCAGCATGCAGGATTTTATGGCAGTCAGGGATGAGTTTTTATCCGAGCCCTGGCCCGCCTGGACAGCGATCGGCATCACCGAGCTCGCAGTTCCCGGTGCACACGTGGAAATCCGTGTGACAGCAAAGCTGAAAAGCTAGTATCCGTGTAAGCGGCACCAACACGCCGGCAGCCGTGTCAGCCCAAGCGAGACTTCAAGTAAGCCTCACGAGCCTCGGTACACTCCGGGTCATACAGCGCGGCTACCAGGCTGTCGGCATCGGACCAGGCTCTATCGGTGCCCAGCATTTGCCGTGTGACTGCATTGGTATGACGTTTGGTCGCAAAGATGGGAATAGCAGGCTTGGAGGCCACGGTACTTGCCAGCTCTGCAACCGTGGCCGTCAAGTCCTGCTCGCTAACTGAGCGATTAAGAAATCCGGCCGACAGCGCTTCCCCCGCGCCAAACTCGCGACAGGTTATTACCAACTCCTTGGTTAACGCAGGGCCTATTTCCCGCACCAGACGCGGAATGCCACCCCAGGCCAAGGGGATACCAAGGTCAATTTCAGGGATAGAGAATCGAGTGGAATCAGCTGCCACACGCAAGTCGCAGTTAGCCGCCAGCACCAGTCCTCCGCCCACGCACCAGCCATGTACTTGAGCGATAGTAATCGCGCGCATGTCTTCAATTGCTTCAGCCATGCGCCTGCCGGTGTCAGCAGCTTCCCTCAGGCCGTCCTCGCCCGGCCGCGGAAAGCCCTGTAGATCGGCACCCGCACAAAAGGCCCGCCCATTACCGCGTACCACCACCACACGAACTTCCGGCTGCTTATCGAACCATGCCGCCGCCGAAATCAGGTCTTCAGCCAATTCAAGTGACAACGCATTCAGCCGCTCCGGCCGGTCCAGGACAATCGTACCAATGGCGCCATCGACTGTGGTTTCAAGTGTTTCGAACAAAATAAATTTCCTCCAGCAAAATGCGCACCACTGATTCCAGCAGGGCGCGCAGATTTCTCAGCCGGTGTTACGCATACCGGCTGCAATTCCTGCAATGGTTACCATGATCGCCCGCTCTAAACGCTCTTCTTCCTCCTGCCGGTTGCGCTGTAGCAGCTCAGCCTGCAGGAAATTCAGGGGGTCGGTGTAAATATTACGGAGGTGAATGGACTCCATGGTCCAGGGCTGTCCAGCGGCCAGGGTATCTCCATCATTAATGGACGACACTGTATCGATATCGTTTTGCAGTTGCCCACGCAATCGCCTGCCAATGCCCTGTAACTCATCGGGTACCAACAACTCATCGTAGTAGGCAGACAGGCCAGCATCGGCCTTGGCAAATACCATTTCCAGCATGGACAATCTCGTCGTGAAGAATGGCCACTGCTCAGACATTTCGCGCAGTGATTCTACCCCGCCGTTATCCAGCGCTTTGCGCAGCGCAGCCCCGGCACCCAGCCAGGCGGGAAGCATCAGACGATTTTGGGACCAGGCAAAGATCCAGGGAATGGCTCTCAGACTTTCGATACCACCCGAGCCTTTGCGCCGCGCGGGCCTGGATCCCAAGGGCAGTTTGGCCAACTCCTGCTCAGGCGTTGCATGACGAAAGTACGGCACAAACTCCGGCTCACCGCGGATCACATCACGATAGGCCGTGCAGGAAGTTTCCGACAGAAAATCCATCATCTCACGCCAGTCATCTTTTGGCGCCGGCGGAGTCATGAGGTTGGCGCGACAAATTGCCACCGTATAGAGGGCCAGCGTTTTCACAGCCAATGACGTCCAGCCAAGCTTGGTGCGGATCATCTCGCCCTGCTCGGTAACCCTGAGTCCATTCTTCAGGGAACCGGGTGGCTGGGAAAGCAGGGCCTCCTGCGCTGGTGCGCCACCGCGGCCAATGGTGCCGCCGCGGCCGTGAAACAACGTGAGCTGCACGCCATGCTGCGCACAGACCTCCAGCAGTGACTCCTGCGCCTGGTACTGCGCCCAGGAGGCGGCAAGCACACCTGCATCCTTGGCGGAATCTGAATAGCCAATCATTACCATCATGCTGGCGTTGATCTGGTCGCGATACCAGTCATTCTCGAGCAAGCTACTTACCACCTGCCGCGCCCGCGACAGGTCATCCAGGGTTTCAAACAAGGGCGATACGGGCAGGGGTGCACTGACGCCTGCATCCTGCAATAGCAAGTGCACTGCCAGCACGTCGGAGGGCTGCCTCGCCATCGAAATTACATAAGCGCCCAACGCGTCCGCCGGCTGTGCGGCTGCCACGGCACAGGTATCCAGCACCTCCTGTACATCGGCCGATGGCTGCCAGTTCCTGGGCACCAGAGGACGCCTGCTTTGCAGCTCGGCGAGCAGGAACTCCTGTCTCTGCGCTTCGTCCCATTGCTCATAGTCACCCAGACCCAGGCATTCGGTAATCTCAGACAGCGCCTCTGTATGACGAGCACTGTCCTGGCGAATATCATGCCTGACAAGGTGAACCCCGAAGCAGCGAACCCTACGCATCACATCCAGCAAGGCACCGCGCGCAATCAGCTCCATACCCGTGTCCATGAGAGACTGGTAACAAGCCTGCAATGGCTGCCACAGCTGTTCCGCGCTGGAGAGCAGTTCTCCCTCGGGGGGCAGCTCACCCTCAAGTTCCGCCTCAATTGCACTGCGAGTGCGGCGTAGCAACGCTCTAAGGTCGCGTAATACTTCCCTGTAGGGCTCGTGGGCACCCCCGGAGAGCTGGCGCAACTGCTCGTTGCAGCGCGTCATGGATAGCTCTTCCAGCAAATTTGTAATATCCCCGAGGTAGAGGTCTGTCGCCTGCCAACGACTCAGTAAGAGCACCTCACGGGTAATGGTGGCGGTAACATTGGGGTTTCCGTCCCTGTCTCCCCCCATCCACGACACAAAGGATACTGGCGCCGCATCCAGCGGCAGCTGAACATTGCAGTGCTCCTGCAGGCCATGATCCAGACGTCTTAAAAATTCAGGTACCGCCCGCCACAGCGAATCCTCAACAACAGCAAAACCCCATTTGGCCTCGTCCACCGGTGTTGGTCGTTGCAGGCGAAAATCGTCGCCGAACCAGATCTGCGCAATCAGTTCACGCAGGCGGGCCTGCAACACCTCACGCTCGCGCTCGGTTAGCCCGCCGAGCTCGAGTTGCCCCAGGCAGCGACCAATTTCGCTGTGCTTATGAATCAGTGTGCGCCGGGTAATCTCTGTGGGATGCGCGGTGAGCACGAGCTCAATTTTCAAGTCTGCAATGGTGGCCGCTATATCCTGCGCCGACACACCCTCTTCCGCTAGTTCCTTGAGACTGTTGTTGATGTTGCGAGAGGCAGACAGCAGTGGATCCATTTCACGAGAAACAAGGTTGTGCTGATCCGCTATGTTGGCCAGGTTCAAAAACTGGGCAAAGGCACGGGCCACAGGAACCAGTTGATCGTTATCCAGACCCCGCAATTCCTCAAGCAGAGTTTCCCTTTGCTCTTTGTCGCCCTCTCTCGCGCTCTTGGATAAGCCACGAATTCGCTCAATCAAGGCGAGAAAATCTTCGCCTTCAGCAGCGGCAATGGTTTCTCCCAGTATGCGCCCCAGAAGACTAACGTTTCCTTTCAGGCTGGCATAATCTATGGGGGGGCTCTGAGTATTCACCAGCTGGCTATTCTCCCTAACAGGTCACAAACCCGCGCGGAATAGCCCCACTCGTTGTCGTACCAGTTCAGCACACGCAGGTAACGGTCGGAGGTAACCGCCGTAAAGCCTGCATCATAAATAGAAGAATGCGAATTGCCGATTATGTCTGACGATACAATAGGGGTATCACTGTACTGCAGGATTCCCCTCAGGCGCTCCGATTCAGAGGCCTCGCGCACAGCAGCATTAACATCATCGACAGTTACGGACTTACCCAGCTTCACAAAAAGGTCGACAACAGAGCCGTCTGGCACAGGTACGCGGGCTGCTATGCCGTGCAACTTACCCTGTAACTGCGGCAACACCACACCCACTGCCTTGGCGGCGCCGGTGGACGTGGGAATAACATTTTCCGCGGCTGCCCTGCTCCTGCGCCAATCGGAATGCGGTACATCCGCCAGACGCTGGTCGTTGGTATAAGCGTGCACCGTGTTGATTACGCCCTCTTCTATCCCGAAGGCATCATCAAGAACCCGGCTCATTGGTGCGAGGCAATTGGTGGTACAGCTTGCGTTGGAAATGATTCGGTGACCCGGTTCCAGGCCTTCGTCATTGACGCCGAGAACAACGGTGTAATCGATCTCATCCTTGGCAGGCACGGTGAGCACCACATACTTCGCGCCGGCGGCCAAATGTTGTTCAAGTTGCTCGCGGCTCCGGAATACACCTGTGGACTCGACTACAACATCTACCTCCAGTTCAGCCCAGGGTATCTCGGCGGGATTACGCTCATTGAGCAACTTCGCGCGAGTGTTATCCGTGACGAAGTGATCATCCTCAAGTTTCAGGTTCTTGCCGAACGGCCCCATAACGGTGTCGTAACTCAGCAGATAACGCAGTGCCTCGTTATCGAACAGGTCATTGATGGCTACAACCTCGATGCCCTCCACCTCATCCAGAATACGAAAGACCGAGCGTCCAATGCGACCAAAACCATTTATTCCGACTCTCATTACGCGGCCTCCTGCTGTTGGGAAAGCTGGCTATAGAGCCTGACCACATCGAGTAAGCGAGCAGCATGCCCAAGATTTTCGTACCAACTCAGGGTCTTGATCGTATTCGAACCCGCCTTGATGGTGCCTACGGCATCAAACACTAGCGAATGCGGATTGCCAATAATGTCGGAAGAAACAATAGGATCTTCAACCACGTCGAGAATTCCGGGGAGTAACCTTGCAGCAGTACGCATGGCTTCATTGATATCTTCAACGCTAATCGCGCTGTCATTCATCACCAATGTGACGTCAAGCAGGCAGCCCTCCTGCACTGGCACGTTTAGCGCAGAGGTCAGTATCTTGCCGTCAAACTCTGGCAGGATATTGCCCAGCCAAAGCGAAGCCTCGTGGTTATTCGGGATAATGTTCTTGGCGGCTGAGCGACTACGACGGAAATCGCTTCCCGCGTAATCCTGCAGCGCCTGGTCTGAGGTGAAGGCATGTATTGTGGTCATGCTGCCACAATCAATCTCATAGGCGGCCGACACACTTTTTAGCAGCAAGGCCAACGCGCTGGTAGTGGCTGAGCCCGCCGAAACCATGCGATCGCTAACCGAGGCAGAGTTTTCGTTAATACCGGGAATAACGATACGGTCGATATGGTCAGTTGGCAGAGTACGCAGGAAGACACGTTGCGCTCCGTTGGCCAAGTGCCCCTCCATATGACTACGATCCCGGTACTTACCGGTCGCATCGATTACCGCATCAACATTGAATATATCCCAGGGCATCTCGGCGGGCCGGTCAATCTCCATCAGGCGGGCACGGAAACGATCATTCACCAGAAAGTTGCCTTCCAGCCGATGACGTTCTGGCCCATCCACTTCGGAACACAACAGGTAGTGCAATATCTCTCGCTCACCAATGTCAGCAACCGCGACTACTTCAACGTCATCGCTGCGGGAGGCCAGCTCGAAGATCTGCCGGCCGGTTCGACCGAAGCCCATGATGCCCACACGAATGGGCTGCTGCTGTGCCATATTGTTACTCCTGATATTCAATAATCTATAGGACTGGGGCACTTTGCCCAATCCTTCGACGACACCCCAGGGAAGAGGTGTCTGCTGCCGGTTAGCCGCAACGCCGTATTATATATATTTGATGTGGGAGCGGAAATCCTCAAAATAAAGATTATTATTAAAACGCAGACGATCGCGGCCACCTGCGGGTGACCGAATCATTCACCAAAACCGGAGAAATTCAATGCGAGCATGGCGTGTAGATCAGTTTGGCGAACCGACGGAGCAATGGCATTTATCGGAGGATATTCGCGAATGCGAACCCGGCTCAGGCGAAATCAAGCTTGCAGTAGAGGCTTGCGGCCTTGGACTGCCAGACGTACTCATGTGCCGCGACAACTATCCTCTCACACCCCCCTTACCCTTTACGCCCTCTCAGGAGGCGGCTGGTGAGGTGGTAGCTGTGGGCGAAGGAGTGAATGCAGATCTCGTTGGAGCCCGAGTCATGGGGGCAACATTGTTCCAGGCGCAGGCCGGGGGGCTGGCAGACTATTGCCTCATGGACGCCAGTGCAGCTCTGCCTATTCCTGACGCAATGCGCGGAGAAGAGGCAGCGGGCTTCTTTATTCCCTACATGACTGCATGGGTTGGGCTTGTCCGCCGCGGTGAACTCACAGCCGACGACACCCTGCTGGTCCTGGGCGCGTCTGGGAGTTCCGGCGCTGCGGCCGTTCAGTTGGGCAAAGCGATTGGTGCACGTGTGATCGCAGTGGCTGGCGGCCCGGAGAAAGCGGCCTTCTGCCAGAGCATTGGCGCAGACCACGTTATCGACCACCGCGCTGAAAACATTACCGAAGTGACTAGAAGTCTGACGCAGGGTGTTGGCGCCAGCATGGTGTTCGACCCCGTAGGCGGAAAAGCCGGGCGAGCGGCCTTCAAAGCCACGGCCTTCGAGGGACGCTTCGTGGTAATCGGCTACGCGAGCGGCGAGTGGGCGCGAATAAGTCTTCCAGAGACGCTGATGACGAATATATCACTGGTGGGCGCCATGCCTGTGGGGTTTTCTATCGACACCATGCGTGGTGGTGTCGATGAACTGATCAGCTACTGGGAAAGAGGGGAACTAAAGCTGTCGTCACAACAGGTTTTCGATTTTGACGACGCGCTGTCGGCGATTGCCCATATTGCAGGTGGCAAGGTTGAGGGAAAGGTAGTTGTGACAGTGAAGAAATCCTAGGCAGCTTGCACAGGATCATGCTCGACTTGGGCAGCTCACTCCCACACTATCGGACGGATCACCTCAGCTGCCAGGTAGAGGTCACCGATGCTCGAATCGCCAATACGGTAGCGACTTCACGGGCATGCATGACCAGATCATTCGCCAAAATCCGCGTGGAATAGCTCCAACCAACCGGAATGGGGTCGTCCCGCAGCGCATCTGCGGACTGGAAGTCGACGCCGATGAATTCCTCAGATTCGACCTCGTAGGCAAACAGTACGAAAATAGAGCCATCGGGGTCGGTCAACTCATGAACCCGGGTGTTGGCCGGGTACCGGAACATGGTATTACGCTCGACCTCAGTAACCGCCATCACCCCATTGCCGCCGGAATCCAGTAACTCGCCATCTCTTACAACGGCAATCATTCTATATTCATTGCCCGGAACATCAGGCAAAAAATCCACTGAGTCGGGCTCTCCCTCCACAGAGGGGCTGCTCAGCAGTGCCGCGATGGGAAGTGCCACCTGAATGGGTCCCTTCTGCCAACCCGGTGGCGGAACAATCGAGGTCTGCTGCGCTATGGAACATTCCGAGCACTCGTAGGCTAATTGGGAAAACAGGTTTTCGCCTGTATTCCTGACCATCTTATGGGTGAACGTTGATAACACCCCGCTCTCTGAAAACACCGCTTTGGCGGGGGGCCAGTTGGCACCTGGCCAGGCCTCGTCCATCTGCTGCACAAAATCTGCAGTAATATTGAGGTCGCAAAAAAGCGGGGTATTATCTCGTTTACAGAAAGATCCTTCGGTCCATCCAACGAAATGCCACCCAGGGCGCGGTATCGCCTCGTAGCTGACAATGTAGTCTTCAGCAATTACTTCGTTTTCCGCACAACGGAGAGAATTGGCTTGGAATTCCTCAAGCGAGCAGCCTCGAATGCCAGCGAGGCGCTCAACGATATCTCCCTCGCCAAATATAACCAACGGTTGTTTGCACGCAGTGAGCAGCATACTCAACGCCAACAACGCCGTTAAACGCTTAGCCCAAAACAACATCATCCCTCCCTTTCGAATCAGAATTATAACGGCTCGGGCTTCTAGGGGATATTGCCTACTTCTCGAGAAAACGCAGCGATTGGTCCGGGTTCAGGTCTTGGTGGGCCCTACATCTTCACAGTTTCTCGCTGTGTTAGCGCGCCAATTGATCTATTCGCTGACAGATTCGCTGGTGTAGATCCGGAGTTGCATCTGCAGCGAACGTAATCAACATGCCGATCAGCGCCTGTTGCCGGTACTCCGGCAAATCAATGTAGCCACTGACCCAGTCCTGCCTCGCGAGTCGCTGGGAACCAAATAACTGTTGAGCCAACCAGCGACTGTCCACGCGGCCCAGCAGATATCCGTGCTCAAGGGCTCGATCACAGAGTCGCTGCGCTACCTTGATAGACTTTCGGAATACACCATCGTTCATTTCATGCTCAAAGAGCCCAAGGCGCTCTCCTCCCAGGAAAGCTGCCCTGTAGAACACTTCGTCGGACCCGTAGAGCGACAGGAGGCTATCGAGGAACGCCTCTGATGCATCTATGGGGTCCACCATCTCAGGCTCGGCAAGCCTTTCATCAATGCGATCGACGAGTCCCCGGAATAGCGCGAGAACAATATCGTTCTTTTTCCCTAGCAGGTTGTGCACAGTCGGGATGGTAACTCCGGATCTCTCGGCCATTTTGCTGATCGTAAGGGCATCAAACCCCTCCTCGGCGATCAGGCTCCGGGCGACCGAGAGTATTTTCTCCCTGCGACGTTCCTTATTTGCCTGGCGTGTTGCATGCCCCTTAGCAGCCACAATGTTCCCCCGGTATTCTCATCGTTAAGATATTGACACAGAATTTTACTATTAGTAAAATTTTATTATTAATAAAATATGTAAACCATTTATGGCTACTGATCGAGCGGACGACACATTGATGAAAAAACCAGACTATATAGATTCAATTGAAGCGTGTGCGGCACATTATGGTGATGATGCCCAGGCAATGCGGACGTACCTGCTAGACGGGCATGAACGCGCTATGCAACTGGACAATCGGGGGCCTATCTCCTTCGACAGTGACGGAAATCTAGACCCTCAGATTGTGGATGCCTACAAGAAGTACGGGTTTTACGTCTTCACCGGCGTTCTACAACCTGAAGAACTCCAAGACATTGAACAAGATCTCGAAGCGCTTAAAAAGCGGTTCCCAATTGGCCCCGGGGAAAAGCTTGCAGCCGATGGTGCTCCCGCACTTGGCGCTGACTGCACAGCACCGACACTGGTTTGGTCAAAGCCTCTGGGCGACCCCCTGGGCGGCTCAACGTTAGCCAATGGTAGGCACCAGGTAAAGCTTCACGAGCCCAAAGCCGCAGACGACGCGCCCGAAATGGCGCCCTTCATCCTGCTTGGCTCCCTGCAGTTCTCCGAAACCTGCCTGCGGGTTTACGGACACCCGCAGTTATTGAAGGTTGCCGAAGAGATCAATGGAAAAGACTTCGCACCCTTCAATGAGACGCTGTTCATCAAGGAACCCGGTATCGGTGCAGCAGTATCGTGGCATCAGGACGGCACGACTCATTGGGACAGCGAAGACTTTGATCAAGATATTCATGGCTTCAACTTTATGGCCCAGGTCTACGGAAGCACTGCCGTGAATGGCGTCTGGGTACTCCCGGGTAGTCATAAAATCGGAAAAGTAGACATCACAGAATTGGTCAAAGAATCAGGTAGCGAGCGCATCAAGGGAACAGTGCCTCTCGTCTGCGAGGCCGGCGATGTAATCCTATGCAATCGCCAACTTGTTCACGGGTCCTTCGCCAATACAGGTTTCGAGCCCCGTATCACAGTCAACATGGGCTTCCACCGGCGAAGCTCGGTGCTTAATGTGATGGGTGCTGGCACCCACAATGAAGCGCAAGTTTTCGACGACGCAGTTATCGCAAAACGTTCTGAGGTTATTGGCTACGCCATCGACGCGCGAAGACAACGCTTTCCCGAAGAAACGCATTACGAGTATCAGCCGTTCCGCGAGCAAGGGCTGGACTACAAATGGAACGCTAAAGCAAAGGTGGGCTTACACGACTATAACGCCCTTGATTTAAGCATCTAGGGCCAATTCAAACAGGAGCTGCTAATGTCAGAATCCGTAGGTGTTCTCGCTATGCACACGCAAATGCACACCTTGTTTCCCAATCCACCACCGCGCTGGCGCTGGATCACCGGGAAAGGAGATATCAACGATATCATCGAGGAACACGGTAGCGAGGTGGACGTACTTCTCTCAGCCAGCATTGAGAAACTGGACAAGAGCATGCTATCGCGCTTTCCCGGATTGAAGATGATTGCCTCGATCTCGGCCGGCTTCAGCAATGTCGACCTTGATGAGTGCCGCTCGCGTAATATCGTGGTAACAAATGCGCCAGGGCTAAATTCTGGCGATGTCGCAGACCTGGCGGCTACTTCCCTGACAAGCCTGCTATTACGATTACCTCAATCGCAATCGTACATTATGAACGACCAATGGATCTCGCCGGCCGGCCCTCTGCGCCACTCACTTCGAAATACGCCTGTGGGTATCGTGGGCCTTGGCTCAATAGGTCAGGAGGTTGTGAAACGATTGACACCTTTTGGGCTGGACCTGAAATGGTGGGGACCTACAGCGAAATCGGACGCAGTCATTCCCTACGTCGATACTCTCGAAGAGTTGGCTGATCAGTGCGCCGGTCTAGTCATCTGCTGCCGACCGGACGCGTCAAACAGACACATGATCAATCAAGACATTCTTGATCGACTTGGACCAGACGGTGTACTGGTGAATGTATCGCGAGGCAGCGTCGTTGATGAAACCGCATTGATCGACGCCCTCAAATCAAGTCGAATCGGCGCTGCGGGGCTAGATGTATTCGACCCCGAACCAACCAGCAGCGATCGTTGGTCCGATGTTCCAAACGTGATCCTGACCCCTCACCAGGGTGGCTCGACCTACGAGACGCTGTTCGCACAGGCGCAGGTCGCACAATCGAATATCGAGAGTTTCCTCGACGGCAAGCCAGTGCAAACGAGTGTGCTCTAGGTTGGAAGAATAGACGTGTAGGCCAAGAAGTAAATGATGTCGCGGCAAGAAGCCACGCTAACGCCCACCGGATTGCACCCCGTAATTTATCTCTTAATCCCAAGTCGCATGCAGATCACACTCACGCAGCCTGCCACCCTCAGCTGCATAGTGCGGCAGTGGTCTGGGAGAGCTGCGAGGGTGAGGCTGATAGGTGGTATGAAAGCGTTTTGGAGAGGGCTAACCGGCTGACCAGAAAGGCGGTGAATCGGTCCGATTTCGCCTATAAACGCACACTGGCGTGTAGGGCAATGCTTTTGGCGCACACCGCCATCCAACAGATACGCTAACAGAGTTAAATTCTCTCCGTACTGGCGAGCTTTATACGCCAATAAAATTCGACTTTATGGAGAATACCGATGAGAGTATTGATTGCAATAGCGTTTCTTTTTGCCCTTCCAGGTGTTGCTAACGCGGCATGCAGCAAATCTACGTTACAGGGTAACTATGCCGCAGGGGGTGCGTTTACCTACTATTACGAGGGGTATCCATCGATAGCAGCAGGTATCGTTCACTTTAACGGCAATGGCAAGATGACCTTAAAATCACTTACCGAGGGCGCTTATGGTGACAGGGCCACTGTGAATGGTGGAGGATCTTATTCCGTAAATAGTAATTGTATCGGTACGGCTAAATTAAACATTAGAAGGAATGGTCAGCTTGTCGGCACAGCCAACCTGAACTTTGCTGTAGGCGGGACAAAGGCGCTACCTGAACTCCTTGGTATTTACACTAATCAACGAGATGGAATTACAGGCTCCATTCGATTAATAAAATCGAACCACTAGAAAGATGCCCACTGAACGTCTCTGTGATAGTCGGACCATCAGCTCACACTTAAAATGTCCGCTATGAGGTGAAAGTGGACATTAGCGGCGCTAGGTTCGGCCTTGGTTCGGGTTTCGGTTTCTGGGGTTCAGTTAGCATGCTTCGACTTACAGACAACGCACTCAAAAACCGACCCCAACCAAGTTCGATATAGGGTCGGTTTTGCTAGCCCTCTCCTGTTGCCATATAAAAATGCCTTTAGATTCTTCAACTTACTAGAGCAATTCTGCGCTGTGCGTACTCCTGATAATCGGCAGGTCGAAGGCGGCGGCCGCTGCCGTTCAAATCCTTGCCTATGCGGCCTGTGAAACCATCACATACTTGGATCAGCCGCATGAAGACTTGGGGTGGCTGGTGAAGTAACCGGCGTAACTATGGGCATCTGGAGAGATATCGATGGCATTTACATATAGTCGTGGGCCAAGTGAATCAATTTGGGGCTCTTAACTGGGCAGCACCTCCTCTAGCAAAGGTCAGTGAGGCACCTGCAGTCGGGTTTTGAGGCGAGCTTTGCCAGGCGACGACATCTATATTCAAAATTTGTTTGCCGCTGCGAACTAGATAAGCGCGGGTATGGACCACCTGATTGCCCCTGGTGGGTCGCAGGAAATTGACGTTGGCCGAGAGCAAGGGGCAGAGTTCGTCGCCTGTAATCGTCAAGGCCTGCAGTGCGCCGGTTAGTTCGAGCACACCCGTCACGACACCACCGTGCCAGGCCTGTAGTAACGGGTTACCCGTAAAATGATCAGCCCACGGTGTCACGCATTCGACATTGGGATCAGCACTGTGTAGCTGTATACCGTAATTGATCGCATAGGGTGAGTCGTCAAGGAATTTCTCTAATGGTTGAGTCATTTCAAACATCCAGTTCGGACTTAAAAAAACCTCTTCCCAAATCAGGGCCGGGACTACCTATCTTAAAAATACCCATTGCATTGCACAGCATTTTTTCCTCACCCATACTCATTACGACAGCATTGACATAGGCGAACTCTCCGGCCTGTTGGTAACACCGGGCCTCAACGCGCACATCCTCTCCTGCCGGTGCGGGATGAATATGATCTATCCGAAGATTTACAGTAGCGATGGCCTGCGGCTGTTCCTGACTGAGCAGAACAACAAAGCCACATGCACTGTCGAGTGCCGCTGCTAGTACGCCTGGATGTAAAGCTCCATTTAGTCTTGCGGTGGCGTGCTTTTCCTGAAAGGGCAGCTCCATAACCACGTGGCGTTGTCCGGAGCTTACGAGCCGCAGTGACATATCATTGTGAGCGCCTACGCCACTGCTGAATAGCTTGTAAAGTTCTTCCAGTTGCTGCGCGTCCATAGTGACTATCTCTCCGCGCCAACCAGCCGACTGGACAACACTTTCGCATCAGCCAGAAGGGTGTACACCGCCGGAACAACGAACAGTGTAAGAAAGGTCGAGGAAATCAGGCCACCGATGACGATGATTCCCATGGAGGTACGTAACTCCGCGCCATCCGATGTGGCCAATGCAATGGGGATCATTCCGAATACCGTTGAAAAGGCCGTCATGAGGATCGGGCGCAGGCGCAGATGGGCAGCTTCAAGCATTGCCTCGTTTGCTAATAAACCCCGTGCTACCGCTTGGTTGGCATAGTCTACCAACAGTATGCCGTTCTTCATAACCAGCCCCATCAAAGCGACCAGCGCAATCTGCGTGGTGACTGACAGCGCCGAGTTGGTTAATGCAAGTAGGCTGAATGCGCCGGCAAACGACAGTGGGGCCGTGAGCATAATGACAACTGGTTGCGTATAGCTGTTGAACTGGCTCGCCAGAATCATGTAAAGAGTCACCAGTGACAACATGAACGCGAAAAGCATTGCCTCGGCAATTTCGGTTATTTGCTCGGAGCTACCCAGATAGGCTGCTTCGTATCCAGGTGCCAAGTCGACACCACTGATAATCTCGTCCATCTTGTCCATTAGGTCACCGCTCGCGTAACCTGGCGGCGCATTGCCGGATAGCTCGATTTTCCTGGCACGATTGTACCGATCAATCTGTGCAGGACCACTGGTTACGCTGACTTCAGCAACATTTTTAAAATCGATTAAGGTACCGTCTGCCGAACGTAGTTGAATCAAGTCAAACTTATTGATTTGGTCTCGGTAACTCTCTGCGTATCTAAGACGAATATCATAGCGATTACCCAACTCCTCGTAGCTTGCGATGTCTATTCCGCCCATGGCAGCTCCAACGGAAGCGGCTATATCGCGAACTGAAATACCCAGGTCAGCGGCACGGCCGCGTTTGATGCTGACCTGTACTTCTGGCTTGCCCGGTTCGTAACTGGACTTGGTGTCCTTAAATAGACCTGAGGCCACCATCTGGGTGGTGATAGTGTCAGCATAGATCCTGAGTTGTTCCAGGTCCGGGCCGCTCAGAGCCATTGCAACATCTGCGCCAAAAAGACCGCTGCCAGACAACCAGGGCACCTCGGCTATAGAAATATGTTTGGCTTCCGGTACCGTCACGGTGAGAACTTCGCGGGCCCGGTCCATGATGACTCGCTGATGAATACCCCGTTGCTGCTTGGGCGTCAAACCAAAATAGAAAGATATTTCGTTCGCCTTCGCTTGGGCGCCAGAACCAATCACGGTGAAGACAAGATTTATATGATCCAAGTCTTGCATGGTGTCATTTACTCTCGCAACAACGCGTCTGGCGGCAGTAATACCCGTTCCAAGCGGGAGTTCAATGGTCGCCAGAAACTCACTTCGATCAGTACTGGAAGTGAAAGCCAACGGGACCTTTCCAGCGAAGTGAACACCGACAGCCACCGCCGCGCCTGCAAGTAAAAGAACAAGCCAACGGGTGCGCAGAGAGAAGCGAACCAATTTTACATAGGTGGTTTCCAGATGCACGTAAGCGCGATCCAAAAGAGCAAACAGGCCTTTGTGGTCTCCGCTTTTCTTCAGCAGACGAGAGCTCAACATAGGTGTCAGGGTAATCGAAACGAACAATGAAAGAGCCACTGCCACAGAGACCGTCATACCATATTGGTAAAAGAACACGCCAATCAGGCCCGAGGTAAATGCAATGGGCAGGAACACCGCCATGACAGCCAGTGTGGCGGCAATAACAGCGGTTGCGACATTGCGCGTGCCCACAGAAGCGGCTTCCTTGAGCTCGCGCCCCTCTTCAACCTCGCGATGGATCGACTCCAGAACAACGATGGCATCGTCGACCAGTAGCCCCACACACAGTGATATAGCGATCAGGGACATCATGTTGATGGAGAAATCTAGTAAGTAGAAGGCGAAGAAGGTGGAAACCAGTGCGGTAGGAATTGCCGTGGCGACAATCAGGGTCGCACGGACGCTCAACAAAAAGCACAGCGTAACGATAACGACAAGGGCAATGCCAAGTAAGATATCATAGGACACATCTCGCACGGATGACTCTATAAAACGCGAACTGTCTCGCACCGCAGTAACCTCAATGTCATGAGGGATTTCGGTAGCAAGTCTGGCTAATTCTCGTTTGATCGCACGGGCAATATCGACGGTATTAGTGCCCGACTGTTTTCTAATCTCCAGACTCACCCCGGTCTTTCCGTTCAGCTCGGAATAGCTGCGCTCATCCTCAAGGCCATCAGCAATCTCCGCTACGTCCTTCAGGCGCACCGCTGCTTTTCCATTGCGAGAAATGACGATTTCACCCATTTCTCGCAGTGTTGTAACTTCCCCCATCGTCTTGATTATTAACTCTGACTGCCCACCTCGAGAATCCAGCCTGCCGCCTGGAATATCGGCATGTTCGCGCTGTATTGCGTAAACAACGTCATGCGCTGTGATACCGAAGCCTCTCATTTGGGGCGCTTTCAGCCAAATGCGTATCTCGCGCTCGCGACCACCGACCAGCTTTACGCCTCCGACGCCAGATACTCGTTGGAGGCGCTCCTTGATCACATCCTTGGCAAAAGCCGTGATCTCTCCAACAGGCCTGGAGCCGGAAACAATGACGGCGATTATCGGCTCGGACTCCGAATCCAACATGGTAACGACCGGTTGCTCCACCGTATCAGGCAACTCGGGCATGATCTGGCTAACTTTGTCACGGACTTCTTGGGCTTTGAAATTGGGGTCCTCTTCCATTTCGAATTCAATGATAATTTGTGAAAAACCGTCTGCACTAACCGATCGCAGGCTCTTGACGCCAGCGATGGAGATGAATTCCTCCTCCAATTTGTCTGTGACCTCGATCTCTATGGTACCTGGCGAGGCTCCATCAAGAACCGTTTCCACCGTCACGATCGGCACTTCGACATTGGGAAACAGATCAATACTGATCCTGCCCATGGAGATAAAGCCCAGCCCCATGAGTGCCCCCACCATCATTATGGCTAGCACCGGGCGGCGTATACAAAGGTCAGCTATCCACATAGGACTGGTCTGAGATAATTACGGACGCGCCATCAGATACCAAGTGGATATTCTTGCCCACTATGATTCTGGTATCAGGCGCAATGTCGTCAAGCAGTTCGAGACTGCCGTCATTCAGCTCACGAACCTTTACCTGGCGTTGACTTGCGATGCCGTTTTCAACCACGAAAAGATAACGGGTGCTGCCCAACCCTTTGGTTGAATTGGGTGGCAACAATATCCCCTGGCGTGGCTTTGGAATGAGCTCTACTTCAATAAACAAGCCGGGTTTGATTTGGTAGTCCGGGTTCAGAACACCCAGACGCACGTCTATCGTGCGCGTCTTTGGGTCAATTCGGTCATTGATCAGCTCCACTTTAGAATCGTAAGTTTGATTCATGCTGGGAATGTGAACTCTACCAGGGGTACCCAACTCGATGGATTGTAAATGAACCTCGGGTACGTAGAGTAAGGCCACCATGATATCGATTTTCTGAATCTGGAGGACTGACCTCTCCGAGCGCATTATAGATGGAATATATGTCCCTTCGTCCACGCCCCTCCTGGTGATTACGCCACGGTAAGGCGCCAGTGTAGTCGCGTCATCCATCTCCTTTTGAGCTTCCGCCAGATTGGCCCGGGCAATGCCGCGTCTCGCGTTTGTCACCTCTACCCGTGTCTGCCTGTCATCAAGTTGTTCGACGGAAAACGCATCCTTTTTTCTCAGCGCGACTGCATTTTCGAGGTCGCGCTTTGCATCGATAAACTCAGCTTCCGCCAGGCGCTCGGCGTTAACCAGCCTGGAGAGTTTGATTTCGAAATCTTTCTGGCGCATGCGAAACAGTGGCTCTCCCTTTTCAACGCGGTCACCGACGCGGACATAGATTTCATCAATTAGACCGCCAACCAGTGGAGCGATATCTGTAGATTTAAGCGGGAGGATGGTTCCTGTTACGAAAATTGGCTCAGTAAGCTCGGTCAGATCCAGAAGGACCGTGGAAACCGCAAGGGGCGTCGCCCCCACACCGTCAGACTCAAGGTCTTGTGTGCTCTCGCTCTGACCGTCACAGCCAGTGAAAAAAAGGGCAATCAGAAGGGCGGTAGCCGCCCGTTTACCATGGCACATTTTACATGTCCGGTTACACTTGCAGGGCATGAATTGACAGTCGCATTAATTGGCGGCTACAAGTAATATATTAACTGTAGTTATATTAACTAGGATAACTAAATTGTCAATACAAGAAAAATCAGACTACGAAGGCAAGCAGGAGCAACAGCCGGTGAGCACCCTGTTTCATGAAATCAGCCTGATGGTAGCCCGGCTGTTCAATCGACAGGTGAAGGAAATGGGTCTCACCCGCACTCAATGGCAAGTGCTTTATTTGCTGTATATGCAAGGGGAACAGAGTCAAACCTATATCGCTGACACGTTGATGATGGCGAAACCTCCTCTCGGTAAAGTAGTAGAGCGCCTGGAGGCCGGTGGATGGATTAAGCGGCGAGACGATGGCAAGGACAGGCGTGCGAAGCTGGTTAGCTTGACCCCAAAAATACAACCGATGCTAGATTCCCTGGAGGGCCTGGTTGAGGATATTGGCGGTATTGCCACGCGGGGGATGTCAAAAAAGGAAGCGGCTCAATTCTACAAGTTGATTAAATTGGCGCATGCCAATCTAAGGGCTGAAAACTAAAGAATTTGGGGGCGAATAGGCTGCCGGGAAATTAACTTCTTGAGGGCGTAAAAAATCAGGCTTGTTAGCTGAAGCAACTGCCCTACTCCATTGAGTGAACTCGCTGATCCTGACATCCCAATAGTGTTCCGCAACCAGCAGCAACCAAGAATAAGAGGCAACAGCCATGGCTCTACCGAAAATCTCTGCCCTGATTATTCCGGCCACTATTTTATTACTTGGCGCCTGTGGGCGGGACTCGACGACGGCCGAAACAGTAACAGAAATATCTTCCGCCGCCCCGGTTAGCATAAACACCTCGGCAACAGCTCCGCTTATAGACGGAGCGCGTATCGAAAATGCAGATGCCACACCCGAAGAATGGTTAAGCCACGGCCGTACATATGATGAGCAGCGCTTCAGTCCGCTTACCGAAATCAATGACAAAAATGTAGGCAATATGGGGCTGGCCTGGTTCGCAGACCTACCGACCCGTAGAGGCATTGAAACCACGCCGCTGATGGCAGATGGGAAGTTGTTTGTTACCGGAACCTGGAGTCGCGTTTATACCTACAATGCAAAGACCGGCGAATTACTTTGGGAGTTCGACCCTAAAGTACCTAAGGACTATGGTGTCCATGCCTGTTGCGATGTGGTCAATCGCGGCGCCGCCCTATGGGGCGACAAAGTCTATGTGGGAAGCCTGGACGGACGCATGATCGCCCTGAGCCGCGATACAGGTGATGTCGTCTGGCAGGTCGACACACGAATCAATACCACAGATTCCTATACGATTACCGGGGCTCCACGAATTGTTAACGGCAAAGTCATCATCGGTAATGGCGGTGCAGAAATGGGCGTTCGCGGTTATGTATCGGCATATGACGCGGAAAGTGGCGCGCTGGTCTGGCGTTTCTTCACGGTTCCCGGCAACCCTGCAGATGGTTTCGAAGATGAAACTCAGGAACGCATCGCCAAAACCTGGACTGGCAAGTGGTGGGAAAATGGCAAAGGCGGTGGCACAGCCTGGGATGCATTTGCCTTCGACCCTGCGCTGAACCTCTTGTACATAGGGGTTGGCAATGCCTCCAGTTGGAACCAGAAAATTCGAAGCCCGGATGGCGGCGACAACCTGTTTGTGTCCTCCATCGTTGCAGTGGATGCCGACACCGGAAAATACGTCTGGCACTACCAGACAACGCCGGGTGATCACTGGGACTACACCGCAACCCAACATATGATTCTGGCGGAAATAGAAATTGCCGGGCAACCCCGCGAGGTCATCATTCAAGCCCCCAAAAACGGTTTCTTCTACGTACTTGATCGCGCGTCCGGTGAGCTGTTGTCCGCCGAAAAGTATATGCCGGTAACCTGGGCCAGCCATGTGGACATGGAAACTGGCCGGCCTGTTGAAGCCCCCGGCGCGCGCGATGGTGCCGCTGATACTCTGCTGATCCCCGGCCCCAGTGGTGCGCACAACTGGCATCCCATGAGTTACAGCCCGCAAACCGGTTACGTCTATATTCCTGCGATGCTTGGCGGTGCAATTTATAAAGATGACTTTTATGCTGAGACACGGGATGCAGTGTGGAATACAAATTATGATGCCGCGTCTATGGTTGCTGTGCCGGATGAGCTTCCAGCTGATGCACGAGCGGCCCTGGGTGATGAAGCACTACAGGCGTTCCTTATCGCCCGCGACCCGGCTACGAATACCGAGGCCTGGCGTATCCCCCGCGGCTTTTATTCTGCTGGCGGCCTGTTGACCACAGCGGGAAACCTGATCTTTCAGGGCGACTTGCAAGGGGAATTCAGCGCCTTTGCTGCAGATACAGGCACCAAGTTATGGTCCCAGTCTGTTCAGGGTGGTGTGATGGCAGCACCTATCACCTACGAGATAGATGGCGAGCAGTATGTAGCAGTAGTACAAGGCTGGGGTGGAGAGACTGGTCTGCCTTTCGGCGCGATTACCGGGCCCAGAAATATGGTCAATATCAGCAGGGTGCTGGTTTACAGGCTGGGTGCATCACTGGCGTTGCCCCACATCGAAGTCGAGGAGCAGGCTCTTCCCGTAGTCGAACTTGCACAAGCTGACGCCGCTACAGTCGAGCAGGGTCGTAGGCTTTACAACATATTTTGTGTCGTGTGCCACGGCGGCAATGCTATCAGTGGCGGACTGGTGCCAGATTTACGGTATCGCATCAACGACCTGGACGTCGCCTGGCAGGCTATTGTGATGGACGGTGGCCTGCGAACCAATGGTATGCCTGCCTGGGATAAATATATGACTGCCGCTGAGGCCGATGAAATCAAAGCCTACGTTGTACATGAAGCCAGGCTGGGCAATCAACGCGGGGAAAAGCGCCTGGTACGAAAATAAAAAGGCTAAGCCGACCATAATGGCTAATCGCTATTTTCTAATTCGAGCCGTAGCTTTTCCTGAACATAGTTTCTGATTAACGCTACAGCGTCCTGACGTTTGAAACTGCCCTCCTCAGTTCCACCCGGCACAGGGACTGCAGTAATCCTGTTCGCCAATTGTGGGAAACGGCCCTCGGCCTGACGTATCCAATTGGCACGGTAGTCAAGATCAGACCACCCTCCTCCCGTACCGCGCGAGTAAACAAGGAACTCGACCTTGCTACTCTGTTTCGCCAGAAAACCAAGAAGTGCCACCAGTTTATTGTCCGCTATCTGATACAGCCTATGGAATTCTTCAGAGTAATCGTCTGTACCCTCGGGATACCCTACTCCCAGATCCTGGTTCATCGAGTGAAAAAACGCAGACCGGTGAATCAGTACCAGGCTGGGACGCTGCCTGACGATTTGAGCCTCTCGAGCCCAGGTAGAACCTATCGCCTCTTTTTGCGTAATGACGGGGAAATCGGCAAGAACATCGCTCAATACATCCGCATTCGTACCGCTCTTCCTGCGAATCTCTTCGTCGTAAACTCCTCGTGGCGCATAGGTATCCATCAGAACAACGACCGGAGTACCACTTGATTGCCAGGCACCCTGGCCACCGCCACTGACGTCCCTGAAAATTAGCCATCCGATTCCGGCAATCAAGACACACAGTAGCCCCACCTCCAGGGTACCTCGAACGCCTTTTGACGCGCTCGTATCGCTAACGGTTCGTGTAGGCCCTTCCGGCCCCAAATCGAAGATCCAACTGAATATGAGGGCTATTGGAAAACCTATCGCTATTAACAAGATGGTGACGGTCGAAAACCAGAGTGGCAGACTCAAGGGCTCACTGACTACATCGAGAACTTGTAGAATTCCCCACGCCAAGACAACATAAACCGCCGCCACACGGAATACTTTGCGTTGTTTCAGTTCCTGAATAAAAGACATAGGTTAAAGTGATTCCCGAAATGACAGCGCTAGCCTATCAGCAGTGGTACTACACAACCACAAACCTTTACCTGTCATTTTTCCGAGGCGAGTATATCCTTGCCTGAACCTCTACCAAATGGAGATTCATAGGGCGGATACATACTTACCAAAATGCCATTGGCGATTATCTTGAACAGAAAAAAGGTAATTTCACCACTAACTTATTATCGCAGTGGCATTCTTCAAGATAATGGTGAAACAATATTCGCGGTATTGATGGCCTGCGGAATTATAGCCGCGCTCTACTTCATGTGGAGCGTCAGGCACCCCAGGGCACACTAACCCATTTTTAATCAGGGCTATGACTCTTATGACGCAAAAATCAACACTGCTGCTAGGTATTACGCTTAGCTACTTTTTTAGTTCAGTGCAGGCCTCGGCGCAAGTACTGGAAGAAGTGATCGTCACCGCACAAAAGCGAGAACAAAGCCTGCAGGACGTTCCCATCTCGGTGATGGCTTTCGACGGAGATCAACTTGAACGGCAAATTAAAACTGAGGTGAAAGACCTCGCCCGCATCGTGCCCGGGCTGACGTTTTCGGAGCCCACTACCAATGCCGGCCGCAGCGTGAAAATCAGAGGCGTGGGAACACAGTCCTTTGGCGCGGTAATCGATCAGTCTGTGGGCGTTGTGGTAGACGGCGTGGTGGCCAGTAGCGTCGTGGCCAGTTTTATAGAATTTAGCGACGTGGAAAGGCTCGAGGTATTGCGCGGGCCCCAGGGAATGCTGTTCGGCAAGAATGCCAGTGCCGGCTTGATCAACATATCTACCCGCTCGCCCACGGCAGATTTAACCGCTGGCTTTGGCGTTACCTACGGCAATGACGACTTCCTCAACCTGAACGGTTATGTATCGGGCCCGCTGGGCAGCGACAAACTGCTCGGACTCATCTCTGCCTATAACAACAGTTACGACGGCGTAATCAAAAACACATTCCCCGGACAGGACGACAGCAACGATAAGGACCAATACGGTGGCCGGGTGAAGCTCCGCTGGCTTCCCACCGACGAGCTGGATTTAACCTTCACTCACTCAATTGTTGCCGATAGCCCTACCCGTGGGCATACCACACTGGTAGAGGTAATACCGGGCAGCCTGATAGACCTTGAGGGCGGCGAAGTCAGTGATGAAGGAGATTCCGTCTTTGACCAGGACTATTCCGTGCAGGATACCGATGTGGACATGTCCATAATCGAGTTAAATTATCAGCTGGAAAACATGACCTTCACATCGATTAGCTCCTACACAAAGGAAACCTTCAAGGACCGTAACGCCGCAGACAACTACGGCCGAACAGCACTACCTGCAAACGACAACGACACAGAAATAAAGCAGTACACGCAGGAGCTGCGACTTACTTCCGATACTGCCGGCGATCTCAAATATGTGGCCGGGTTATATTATTTCCAGCGCGACTACGACAATGACTTCATCCGTATCATCGACTTCTACGGCGTAGGCTTGCTCCCTGCGCCCAGCCTGCAGAGTTCCGTAATCAAGGAAGAGCAAGCCAAGCAACAGAGCTACGCAGCCTTCGGCCAGGCAACCTGGAACGTAACTGACAATACACGGCTATCACTGGGCGCACGCTATAACTATGAGGAAATAGAGGGCTACGAAAACAGAACCAAGATACCCGGCACAATTCAGGAAGGCGCAGAAGGCGTCAAGGAAGATGATGACACCGATTCAGCTTGGTCCTGGCGCATCATCGGCGAGTACGATGTGACAGACTCCGCCATGCTGTATGCCTCTGTCGCCCGAGGTTACAAAGGGCCCGCTGTTAACACACTGGGCGGCAACAGTTTTGGCACCGATTTTATTGTTGGCCCCGAAATACCAACCAGCTACGAAGTGGGCATCAAATCTGAATGGTTCGATAACCGGCTGCGACTGAATGCCACCGCCTATTACACCGAGTTCGAGGATTTCCAGGCTTCCGCGCAGGTGCCCGGTGTCATTCCACCAGAGTTCTTCCTTACCAATGCTGGCGAGTTGGAGACCCAGGGCATAGAGGTAGAGCTACAAGCCCTGCCAACAGAGAATCTGTTTCTGACAGGCGGTTTCGCCTACACAGATGCAGAGTTCAGCGATTATGCGTCATCCCCCTGCTATGAAGGCCAAACCGAAGAACTGGGTTGCATCGACGGCTCTCAGGACCTGAGCGGCGCCAAACTACCCAACGCCCCCGAGTGGATGGCCAATGTGTCGGCGGATTACACCATTCCACTGGCCTCCTACGATTTCGATTTATTCCTGCGCGGGGATTACTCCTGGAGAGATGACAGTATTTACGCGGTAGACCAAAACCCGCTTCACGTGATCAAGGCCTACGATCTTCTTGACCTATACGCAGGCATTCGAGCCGGCGATGGTCGCTATACTCTGCAAATATTCGTTAAGAATGCTCTCGACGACTACTACATCAACACCATTGGCGGCCAACAAATCGTTGGTGCGATCACTGCCCAGGGCTACAACTACGACTACAAACGGCGCTACGGCATTCAGCTGAACATGAGCTTCTGATGCTGCCGGCAGAAACAGGAAAAACGCTTAATAAGCTCTCAGGCAGGCTGCCTCATACCGCTTATGCAGATACAAAAAACGGCTAACACATAATGTACTAACCGTTTGATAACTGCGAGGAAATATGGCGCGCCGAATGGGACGACGCTGGGCACTGGGAGGAAATTATTTATCTTCCTTTAAATCAATAGATTAGAGAATGACATCCACCTGGGCCTGCTTGTCTAAATCTCAAATTAGGCCAGAATCGCAAAGTTCATCACCCACATGGACACTTTTTTCAGCTGACCTGGCTTTACCCAATCTGCCGGGTTCCTTTTATGTGGGCGCTGCGACCGATTGACTGGCCTGCTATATTGCCTTGACCGCCTCTACCAGACTGCGCTGTCCAGTCGGCTGCTGCAGCTGACTAGTAAACCCCTCTAATGTATATCCAGGTACTAGCGAGCCTCGACGCTAACCGCGCGACTCATAATTGGCAGGTCGAAGACGGTCGGCCGCTGCCGTTCAAGTCCTTTTGGGTTCACCATCTTATTGATTTTTATAGGTTTTCTATAGAATACACCATCCGACTATGGGTACTGACTCATAGACGGGAGTCGGTGGGTGTGACCAGAACTGCTTGAACATAGCCAAGCGGTTGGATACTTCGGATGTTCCCCGCCAAAGCTCACGGCCCCACTGTGTTTGACTTCAACTCTGTTGGAGTCGACGCAGCATGCCGTCACCAGGCAAAGGAGGGTCTGCCCCTGTTTATGGGCATGCCCTTGGTCACGCCACCTATGAACGCCATCGCCCAGAGCAAACTCTGCTATACCAACTTGTAGAGAAACACTACCCCGCCCTGGTTGAGCAATTGGAAGTCCAGGGTAAAAACCTGCCGGCTCATGTCTGTAGAGAGTTTGAAGCGTATCTCAAATGCGGTCGCCTCGAACACGGGTTCCTGCGGGTACGTTGCGATAAGTGCCACTTCGAGCGGCTCGTGGCGTTCTCCTGCAAGAAGCGAGGATTCTGCCCCAGCTGTGGCGCCCGCCGCATGGCCGAGACCGCCGCCCTGCTGGCCGATGAGGTGTTCCCCGATGTCCCATTGCGCCAGTGGGTCATCAGTTTCCCCTTTCCTCTGAGGTACCTGTTTGCCGCCCACCCTCAGGCAATGGGCAAAGTGCTGGGCATTATTTACCGCGCAATTTCTACACATTTGATCCACAAAGCGGGATACCGGCTCAAGGACGGGGCTACCGGTGCAGTGACTCTGATCCAGCGCTTCGGCTCGGCTCTCAACCTCAATATACATTTTCACATTCTGTTTCTGGATGGCGTATACGTCTATCGCGACAACCGGCCCCCTCGATTTCAGCGCGTAAAAGCGCCGGATAAAAGTGAGCTAGAGGAACTGGTCCAGCTGATTAGCCAGCGCGTGGGACGCTGCCTGGAACGACAGGGGCTGCTGGAGCAAGATACCGAGAGCGCCTGGCTGGAACTGAAGCCCGCAGACGACACGGATGCCATGCCTCATCTTCTAGGTAGTTCCGTGTCTTATCGGATCGCCGTCGGCCCGCAACAGGGTCGCAAGGCCTTCATGATTCGCACTATCCGCCCACTCGACCGGCCTGATGCCGGACTGGAGCGGGTGGCCAAAGCCAACGGGTTCTCACTCCACGCCGGCGTGAGCTGCGAAGGGCATCAGAAAGAAAAACGTGAGCGCCTATGTCGGTATATTTCCCGCCCTACCGTGGCAGTTCCTCGTCTTTCACTGAGCTCCACCGGCAAGGTGGTCTACACCCTGAAGACGCCCTACCGGGATGGCACCACGCAAGTGGCATTCGAGCCGGTGGATTTCATCGCACGTTTGGCTGCCCTGGTGCCCAAGCCCCGCGTCAACCTCACCCGATATCACGGCGTGCTGGCCCCCAACCACCGATGGCGTAGGTTGGTCACGCCAGCCAAACGCGGCAAACGTGTGAAGCCTATCGCTAGTACGGAAGTTCGTTCACCGGCTGAGCGCCATGCCGCCATGACCTGGGCTCAGCGACTCAAGCGAGTATTCAACATAGACATCGAAGTCTGCAGCCGCTGTGGTGGATCTGTCAGAGTCATCGCGTGTATCGAGGACCAGGACGTCATCGATAGAATTCTGGCTCATCTGCGCGATAAGGAAAAGGGCACCCCCACCCTGCCCCACCTAGCACCACCTAGCACCACCAACCAGAGCACCACCAGAGGCATTGCCTCTTTTCGCCGGGAAGGATTCCGCGAGTTCACAGTTCAATCAGCAGGGAAGCCACTGAACAACAGATGGCATGGGTTCCTGCGTATAGCAGGACGGGAATGAGCAGATATGAATTGCATGACCACCGCCGCAAGACGGAATTCAGGCCACTAGGCGGGCATTTCGCGAATTTCTCAAGTTCAGTTATCAGAATCAGTGAGGAAATCCTCTCTCAACAGGCCGTTTGTATGTCCTATACTTAGACAACCTCTACACCCTGGCCGGGGGCACCTCGGTTTACCTGCGAAGCCCGATTCAGCGGTACTTCCTCGATATTCATGTCGTCATACAGTACATGATGGCAGACGAAGCGGCGCTGGAACTTGTCGGTCGGATCCAATTGGATCTGGAGACCAACGTCTCGCAACTTTAAGAACCAGGGGACAGACCGCTGTTATTTAGCTGGAGTCTGCATCCTATATCCCCTATTTCCCCTTCACTTTATGACTTTACTTGTCATAATGGACCGATTGGTACATAATTAAATATTCATCCTCCAATGGTGAGCGGATATGGCCAGACCAACCGAGTTCGATCGCACCAAAGCCCTGGAAGAGGCTATGAAGCTGTTCTGGGCCCGCGGCTATACCGCGACATCACTGCCTGATCTGCTGGCGACCATGGGCATTGCCCGCTCAAGCTTTTACGCCAGCTTCAAAACCAAGCGAAAGCTTTTCATAGAATGCCTTGAACTGTTCGGAGACCGCACCCTGGCCATTTTCGACAAGGATGCCGGTGAGCTGCCCGCCGCCGCCCTGCCCCGCGCTTTTTTTGAAGCCACCTTGCTCGATGCGTCGCAACGCAAGGCTAACCAGGGCTGCATGCTGGTCAATACGGTACTCGAACTGGCCGATGTAGATCAGGAACTCAATCAGCGGGCGACAGTAAAACTTGATGCCATCGAAAATGCCTTTGCACTGGCCTTTGAGCGAGCCCAACAAGAAGGCCAACTGGACACCAGGCGAACTGCGCAAGAGCTGGCCAGCATGGTGATGACGATTAATCTTGGCCTGCGCGTTAAGAGCCGCCAGAACCTAAGCTCGCAAGAACTCAAAACCACTTTCGAAAACAGCCTGTCCATGCTCGGGCTGGCTGCCTAAAGACTAATCAGGATACAGGAGCGACTTTCATGTTGCCTAAAACCATGCCTTACGAGAAAAAGTTTGCCCGCGTAAACGGCAAACAGATCGCCTACCTTGAAGAGGGAGTTGGTGACCCTATTGTCTTGCTACACGGCAACCCCACCTCCTCCTTCCTGTGGCGTAATGTCGTACCTGAATTGGTCGAGTCGGGCAGAGTTATCGTTCCCGACCTGATCGGTCAGGGAGATTCGGAAAAGCTGCCTGCCAGTGAAGGCTCCGGTCGCTACTCGCTGGAAGTAGCCTACGATTATGTGGATGGCCTGCTTGAAGCGATCGGCGCCAACAAGAACGTCACCCTGGTCATCCACGACTGGGGCAGCGCCATCGGTTTTCTCTGGGCCATGCGTCACCCCGCTAACGTCAGGGGCGTGGCCTATATGGAGGGTATCGTTAAGCCGGTGAACTGGGCAGACTGGCCGGAGGGTGCCGTAGGCATTTTCAAAGGGTTCCGCTCCGAAAAAGGGGAAGACCTGATCCTGAACCGCAACATGTTCATTGAAGCCGTGCTGCCCACCTCGATAATCCGTGAACTCAGCGAAGCCGAGATGGATGCCTACCGAGCACCCCACCCCGGCAGCGACGATCGACAACCTCTGCTGAACTGGCCGCGGCAAATTCCCATTGAAGGCGAGCCCGAGGATATCGTTACCCTGGTGGATGAATACGGTGCATTCATGGCCAACAGCGATCTGCCCAAGTTGTTCATCAATGCAGACCCGGGTTCAATTCTGGTCGGCCCACAACGCGAATTTTGCCGCAGCTGGCCGAACCAACAGGAAGTCACTGTTAAAGGCCTGCACTTTATCCAGGAAGACTCGCCGCTTGAGATCGGCCAGGCCGTCGCCAGTTGGTTGAAAGCAATCTAATCTTTTAACGACCGAAAGGAACCAGTCCATGTCAGATGCACCCGCATATGTTATCGCCAACTTCACCATTCACGATAAGGATATATATAGGAAATACGAAAAGGGATTTTTTCCAATCCTGAAAAAACACGGCGGTACATTTCTCACCTTTGACGACAACACCAGGCACCTGGAGGGTTCCGACCCCAGACCAGGCCGAATGGTGATATTCCAGTTTCCCTCGGAAGCCGCCGCCGACGCCTGGTACAACGACCCGGAATATCAAGCCTTGTCGGAGCACCGCCGGGCCGGCACAAGCCTGGTATCACTGACCATGGTGCATGGCTTGCCGCCCCGCTAGAAAACCAAAATGGGGGACAGACCACGATTTTCTTGAACACCTTTCCCGATTTCAGGGTAGCGTCACCGGCCCCTGGAAGCTGCGCATACCGAAACCGAAGTGGAAGAAGGTGGTGGTTGGCGAGGGCAGCGGCACGACCCAGGGTGCTTGCAATTTAATCGTTCTCAGACAAGCGCCCTCGGGCAGTGGCAGTTCTTCGTCATGGTCCGCGTTACCGACAACTTCGACAAAGTCGCCCTCGGGCAAGCTCATAATGGTCAAGGTGCGGCCCACCTCATAACCCACCACATGGGACTTATTAACCATAATCTGCATCATGCCGCCAGAATGAACCGTGGGCTCACCGGGTATCGCCACATTGATAAACCGCCTCCCGCCGATGTCACGTTCGCGTACCGGCTCTCCTTCACCATCGGGTGAGTACCGGAACAATGCAGCAGGTTCTGACAAGTTAACTTCTGGAATCGGTGATAATCAGCAGTCACCAGTCAAGCAACTGCCCTACTCCACTCATTGAACGCACTGATCCTGAGATTCCGATAGTGTTCAGCCCCCACCAGGTGCCTACCAAGATTAAATAGATTTGAAACCGCAGCATGAGCACCCAGGAATCGCTGAGCCTGCCTCACGGATTTGAATCGCCGCATTCCACGTTCTCTCACCCTGGTCGCCTCGTGAGACTGCTCAGCGCGATTGTTCTCATACTGATTGGTGCTGTGGATCGTTTCAGGAGCCAGCTCCCGATGTGCAACTCCGTAGCTACGTAATTTATCCGTCACGATCTTCCTGGGCTCGCCTCCATGCGATCTCAGCAGACGCTTGAAGAAGCGTTTCGCAGCAGCGCCATCTCGCTTCCGTTGTAGATACACATCAACCACCTCAACATCCTGGTCTACGGCCCGCCAAAGGTAGTGCTGCTTGCCATTGATTCTGACGAAGACTTCGTCGATGTAGAAGGTATCGCCGAAACCTCGGCGCTTTCGTTTCAATCGACGTGTATAGATAGCTCCGAATTTCATACACCAGAGATGGATTGCTTATCTGGAGACGATAATTCCTCGTTCTGCGAGTAGATCTTCAATATCCCGGTGGCTGAGATTGAAGCGATAGTAGAGCCAGACTGCGTAGGAAATGATATCTGGCGGGAATCTGTAGCGTTTGTAGATATTCATCGGCCGATTCTACCAGTGAAGGCGAGTTTATTTGGCAGTACCTTCCGCAGGCCTGAATGTTCTTTACGACCAAATTGCTGAAGGCCAATTGACAGTCAACGAAGTACTGACACAGTCATTAGACAATAAAAATCGCGAGATTCGGTTTCTAACGGACCAGATTGAAGAGCTTGAGCTGCAACTCTCTCCCGCATTGAAGCGCTATGGTAGAGCGCATACTCGTGCATTTTGTGAAGCTTTCCAGGAGACTCTAGCCGCAGGAAACAAAGAGGCCACCAAAGCTTATCTGAGCTCTGTGATATCGGAAATATCGGTTTCCAAAAGGGAGGTAAAAATTGTGGGCAAGAAACTACAACTCGCCGCGGCAATATCTGAGTGGACTCAGAGCATGCAGTTACCTGCAGTGCCCATTGTCGTAACGAAATGGCGCGCCCGGCACGATTCGAACGTGCGACCGCCTGGTTCGTAGCCAGGTACTCTATCCAGCTGAGCTACGGGCGCGAGAGGGGCGGTACTATAGGGAGGAACCTCTTAGTAGTCAAGGGCTTATAGGCGGTGATCAACCAGCCAATTGGGCAGTTAATTGGCCAATAATTAGACGGCCTGAAAGGCCAGATATCCCTTAGGCGCGGGCGCCTCTGCTTGCTAGCGCAAAAAGCCCTCTTCAGAGTTGATATACAGCCTTAGCGGCATATCCGAGTTCTCATCCAGCCGGATAAGAAGCCCATAATAGTCGTTGTCGTAGTCATCCACCCACTCGTACTGAAACTCGGGGATGAAGTCGAAATCGATTTTCTCCGGCGCCTGCCCTACAACAACCACCTCTTCCATATCCGACCGATTTTCTACCGCAACCTTGGGGATCGCAATCACTAACTGCTTGCTCCCGTCTTCTGCGGTTTTTACTTCCCTTACCTCAGCGCCGGTTGCTTCACTTTTGCCACCTTTGACCAGGTCTATCCAGTTGGCACCCGCCAGTTCTGAGTCCTGAGCCTGCACAGACATTGCAGCCAGCACCATAGCAAGCAGCAAACTCATCGTTTTTCCAAGCTGTGTTTTCATTGTCGATGCTCTCTCTGTTTGCCGGGTCGGGAATGACCTGATAATAGCCTACTTTGGCGTATTTTTCTGCCAGTGACGGTAGCTGATGATCTGGATTTAAGGCCGGAATGGGGCCCGGTTACTCCACTACTCCACCGCCGACAAGGCCTCAGGTAGTAGTTGCGGCATGTCAGCTGCAGCCTCTTGTAGCCAAGACCGCCCGCTGTGACCCAATTGCCCGCCGCTTCGTATCGAGCTTTGCAGTGAAGTGGCCAAGCCGGTTGCCAACAGGCGGCGATAAAAAGGCAGCTGGCGCACATAGAACGGCAAAGTATCCTCCAGCGGCTCATTACTGGCGAGTTGCTCGCCAAACATGGCGGTAAACTGCTTTATCTCGTCCTGCAACTCCTCACTCATGGCCAGGCCTGTTTCGGCAACAAGGTGCCATGTCATATCAAACCCCAGCAGGCATTCACCAAGACACTCTCCGGGCTGTCTGTGGCCCCATTCCCTGGGGCTTATCAGAGACAGCTGCCACTGCCCATGCTGCCAGTAAAGGTAATAGGGGTTGCCCGGCACAGGTTTGAAACTGAATTCCGCGGACAATACCAGCAGCGATACAAGGTAATCAGCCAGCAGGCGCGGCGCTGACTTCGGCGCAACCTCTTCCGGTTGCACAGATTTCCAGGCATCCAGAACTGGTACCAGGCCCTTGCCCTGTGGATTGGGATTCGTCTTCATAACTTCGCTTTTGCACTAATCACAGGGTTACTACGCAAACTGTGACCAAAGCGATTATTCGGAGCTAGCGAGTTCCGGCTGATTGCGAACTATTGACGCCCGGAATTCGGGAGGTATGGGTGTAGATTGGCGGGTCTCTTTGTCGACATACACCTGGGTAAAGCTCCCGCGGGCGAGCAGCGTATCTGTTGCATCGTTGTACAACTCGAAACCGGCATCGGCGCTGCTGTTACCAAGGCGCGTGTAGCCTACACAGACACGCACATCGTCAAAGGCTTTTACCTCGTCGATATAATCGCAATTGAGATTGACGGTGAAAATAAAACAGGGAGCCTGCTGGGGATTCATGCCGCGGTAGCCCAACTCCTCCATGTAAAAGCCCAGCACTTCGTCGGCGAATACCAGGTAATTAGCGAAATAAAGGTGCCCCTGGGCGTCGGTATCGCTGAAGCGCACCTTCATAACATCACTGAAGGGAAAGCTGGACGCGGTATTGGCGCTGGTCATACAGAGGTTCCTTAGTCGGGCTGACAAAATTCCAGAAAACGCTGCGTGATAGTCTCATAATCGGCAGCATTATCAACGTCGATTACACAACCGCCAATGGTTGTCTCAACAATATCTGCGCGGGTGCCAAGCAATATACCCGTCAGGTGTATGACCTTATCCCGGGTGACTTTGCTGCGTGCCCAGGCCAGCGGCCGGGACCAACCCAAGGCTTTGAACAGCATCGCCAACTGATAGTAATAGTAGGTGGATACAGCCTTTCCGCCGAAGCCTGGAATCCTGAACATCTCCCAGATCACCAGCGCAACGTTGAACAATTTCTTTTGATAACGCAGCTCGTAAGCCCGCTCTATATAGCCACGGTGAGCCACTTTAAACGGCCTGATGAGGTGGAGGTTGTTGAGCCTGAGACTACTACAGTCGAGGTTCAGGTAGCTCATCTCTATTCCTGGCTTATCCTCCGTGGGCAAAAAACGACGCATATTGGGTTCAGCGGTAGCGCCGATACAGTAGTCAAACCGCTCCTGATTGCAGCCATCGAGGAATTCGTCAATCTCAGCGGCAGAAACCAGCGGAATGTCACTGGGTAAAACCAGCACCACCTTGTTCGCCACCGCTGCATCTTCGTCTTCCATGCCCGGTTTATAGCCCGGCATGCTATGCACCAGGGCTGACCAAAAGTTTTCATAGGCCGTGTTGCGCTGCTCAAGAACATGTACCGGCGTATGGCAATCCAGCAACAGCTTCTCGTTTAACAGCAGGCCCTGTATCTCTTTCGCCGGGCCCACAATAAAAATACGCGCGACCCGCTGCACATCATCTAGCGCGCTGAGTACATGCAGCAATAAAGGGATCCCGTCGACTTCCAGCAACAGCTTATTCTGACCAGAAAAGTTATTACTGGCAGCACGATCACCGGCGAGGATTATGGCGTCTATTGACTCGTCCATCAGGTACAGCCCTCTGACTGGTCAAAAACAGGGTAACGCATGTACTGCGGCGACTACACCCCCGCCAGTTTTACCCCCGATCAAGGTTTCGGAGTATACTTTTACGCTCCGGATATGGCCGTTCAGCTGCTCGAACCTGACGCCCACTCACTAACCAAGAGATCACTGCACGCATGAACTTCGAAACCCTCCTGTACGCCGTCAAAGACCACATTCTCACCATCACCTTGAATCGGCCAGACCACATGAATGCCTTCACCACCGGCATGGCCGAGGAGCTGATTCGCGCATTTGATGCGGCGGATGCCGACGATGACGTGAGAGTTATCGTTGTCACCGGTGCTGGCAGAGCTTTCTGTGCAGGTGCCGATCTCAGCAATGGTGGCGCTACCTTTGATTACGATAAGCTGGAGGAAGGTGAAGTGACCAAACCGGCAGATGACCAACGCGACACCGGTGGACGCGTCGCACTGCGGATTTTCCAAAGTGTCAAACCAGTGATTGGCGCGATTAATGGTGCTGCGGTAGGTGTCGGTATCACCATGACCCTACCAATGGATATTCGCCTGGCTTCAGACAAGGCAAAGTTTGGTTTTGTTTTCGGCAGGCGCGGGATTGTTCCCGAAGCAGCTTCCAGCTGGTTTCTGCCACGTGTTGTTGGCATCAGCCAGGCTATGGAGTGGTGCGCACGCGGCAATGTGTTTGGTGCGCAAGAGGCACTGGACGGTAGACTGGTGAAGGCCCTATACCCTGTGGAGGACTTACTCGACAAGGCCTACGAAATTGCTAGCGATATTGCGGAGAACACCGCCCCCGTATCGGTCGCCCTCACCCGGCAGATGCTATGGCGCATGCTGGGGGCAGACCACCCTATGGAAGCGCACAAGATAGATTCCAGGGCCGTGGCAGCCCGAGGGCAGCAATCTGACTCCAAGGAAGGCATTGACTCGTTCTTCGAGAAGCGACCAGCCAACTTCACAGATAAACCCAGCAGCGATATGCCCGACTTCTACCCATGGTGGGACGAACCCGAGTTTTCCTGAGGTTTTTACTGAAAGCGCTTGGCTTGCTAACGCTGCACACTACAATTTAAACGACACAGATTAAGGGAGTGACAGCTAATGATCGGGAAGCTATTTACAGTCGCCGTGCTTATTGCAGCGGCCTACTGGTATTACACCGGCCCTTACCAGGAACGGGTGAACCCCAGCTACGAAACCAAGCTGAAAAAGTATCAGGAACAAATGAAAGAATGCATCCGGGGGCTAAATTTCAAAGCCGGCGCTACTGGTGAAGGCACTGGTGATCCCGAGGAAGAGTGCGCCAGCAAGTACAACCTGTATCTCAAGGATGGCCAGTGGCACAGCTACGAGGATACCCGTCAGGCGGGATAGCCTGCACTAAAGCAGCAAACCCCACTGCCGGAATAGCGCAACCAGCTCCGTGGCCATTTGCTCATAGCCCACGGCGTTCGGATGTATAGGGTCAGCACGAAGCGCTTCCTCACTGAGCACGTCAGAGAACACATCGGCAGCCAATAACACGCCCTCCTCTTCCGCCAGCGCCTCATAGATGGGTGAATCGCTAAGCGCACCAGCCGTGGCGCGCAGTAGCGAGAACTGCGGTACGCCAACCAACACAGTAATCGCACCCGACTCGCGTGACTGCCTGACAATATCTCGCAGAGACTCCCGAACAGAGTCGGTTGAGTACTTGCGTAAGAAATCATTACCCCCCAACTCGATAATCACCAGGCCAGGCCGATGCTGATCTAACAGGGCTGCCAGACGACTGCGAGCTTCACGAGCGGTGTCGCCGGGAATACCCGCATTAACCACGCTCCAGCCTGTAGCCTCTGCCAACCGAGTGGGGTAGTCCTCACCTTTGGCGGCGCCGGTTCCATAGGTGACACTGTCGCCGAAGGCGAGAACGGTCGTATTCTCAGGCAAAGGCTCGAGGGCGACCCTCTCATCACAGCCAGCAAGCAGCACAATCAGGAAAAACCATAAAAACCAGCTGCGCTTATTGGCTTGCCTGTTCTCGACCACGCGATTAACCTCTGCTTGAACTTATTGGAAGCTCGGCAATATCGCCTTAATTCGTTACGGGTTCAAGCGCCAGAGGCATATCGATGACCAAGAAGAAGATGGGCAAGCGCACGTGGTTTCTGCTGGTAGTGGCGGTGCTGGCCATCGTGGCGGCCGTGGTCGCAGTCAACTTCAACCCGGCAGACATCGCGGCTTCGCGGCAGCAAAAAAACGACGAGTTGATCGCCGAGCAAATGGCCTACCACGTGGGCACGATGGCCTACCTTTACGGCTACCCGATTGTGGATATGACACGACAGATGCACAATGAAACGCATCGTGTATCTGGCGATCAATTTGTCTACGCGCCTGTTAACCGATTCTATCGCTACCCCGATATCGTGGGGCCGGGCACTGGTGGCAACCTTCGCGCCCCCAACAATGACACCCTCTACTACAGCGGCTGGTATGACGTTAGCAAGGAGCCACTGATTATTCATACGCCGGACACAGACGGGCGCTATTTCACCATCGCGGTTACCAATCTCTACGCCGAGGTAGAGCACATTGGGCGGCGCACCACTGGCACGGCGGAAGCCTACTTTGCCCTGGTGGGGCCGCGCTGGCAGGGTCAGCTGCCTGACGGCGTCAAACGTATCAGCGTAGAAAGCGAGCAAGGTTGGTTATTGGGTCGCATGCTGGTTGAGGGAGTTGAAGACTTCGAAGATGCTATGGCCCTGGTTGATGCAATCTGGTCGGCACCGCTGAGTGAATTCAAGTTCGGTAAGCGCCCATCTATGCCACCAGAGGTCAAAGGCGACATGATGGAGCCTCTGTCGACCTTGGAATTTTTCGAGATATTAAACAACAAACTACAGAACTTACCAGCCAGAACGGGTGAGGAAGCACTAATGGCTCAGTTTGACCAGATTGGTCTGGGCAGGAACGCCAGCTTCGATAAATCAGCACTCTCCCCTGCCGCGCGACGAGGCCTGGAGCGGGCCCTTGAAGATGGCGAGGCCATCGCACAGGCCGCTACCCAGAGAACTATTCCCAACTACAACGGCTGGATGATCTCCAAACAAATTGGTCGCTATGGGTTTTCGTATATGCACAGGGCATCAGTCGCGCGCGGCGGTTACGGTAACTTGCCGGAGGAGTCGCTGTACCCAGCCATGGTATTTGACGCCAATGGTGACCTGCTCGATGGCGACCAAAGCTACGAACTGCATTTCCCGGCCGGACAATTACCGCCAGTGGACGGCTTCTGGTCTTTATCCGCTTACCGGCTATCAGACCTGCAACTGGAAGCAAACGAGTTAGAGCGCTTCAGCATAGGAGATCGCACACACGGGCTGACTTACAACCCCGACGGCTCTCTAACACTGACCCTACAGCACGCTGAACCCGCCGCCGAAGCAGTGAACTGGTTGCCGGTGCCAGCTGGTAAGTTCATGTTAGTTATGCGGCTGTATGAACCGTCTGCTGCTGCTTTGGGGGATGATTATTTGCTGCCGAAGTTGAGGAAGCCAGCTGCTCCATAGGGGTCTGAATGCAAAAGAAAAATGCCAAATAGAACCTCGCATTACTAAAGGCCTAATAAAACTGTGATCAATGTCACAAAATGGCCTTTAAACGTTGTAGAGGCTTAGACCTCGGCTACATAATGCTTTTTGCTCAAAATGCCGCGCAAGTATATGAAACCAATCGTTATTTTTATTCTGACTTCGCTGCTGGGGCTTGTTAGTACTAACGCGTCTGCGCAGCCCTGCCCCGCAAACAATTATTTCCTAAACAGCCAGGAAGAGGTCGATTTATTTCCGTCTGGTTGCTCAAGTATATCGGGGCGCCTGGTTATAAATGAGAACACTGGCACGGCAATAGATGACCTCACACCGCTCCAGGACTTGCGTTCCGTTGGCAATCGTCTGGCCGTTTTGAATACGACAATACTAACTAGCTTGGCCGGATTAGAGGGAATTACAGACTTCGGAAGCTACGTCGATATCCGAAACAATGACAGCCTGCAGACACTTAACCTCACAAGTCTCGAAACCATAGCAAGCTACCTTCGCATACAAAACAACGCTGCATTGCAGAACCTGGATTCACTCGCCAGCCTGAACAGCACAAACGGGTACCTGAGAATCGAAGACAACCCTCAACTAACCTCTATCACTGGCTTGAGCGCTCTGACCAGTATCTCGGGATATGTAAGAGTTCGAGACAATGCGCTATTGGCTAGCCTGAGTGGTCTCGCATCGGTCGGAACAATAGGCGGAAACTTAATCATCTACAACAATGATAGCTTGACTGATATCAATGAGCTCGCTGCACTGCAGTCAATCAATCAAAGCCTGATTATTCAGAATAATGCGAATCTAGAAAACATCGACGGTCTAGCTATGCTCGACAAAGTGCCCCGCGATTTCAATATCAGCAACAATGCCAAGTTAGAAAGTATTGCAGGGCTTACCTCTTTGTCAGAAATCGGCAGAAATCTGCGACTCTTGAATAACCCACTGCTACAAAGTTTACAGGGGCTGGAGAGCGTCAACACACTGGGCGGATGGCTACAGATCAGAAATAACAACTCGCTCAATGACATCAGTGGTCTCGCTGGTATTACCAACGTGCCCGGGTACCTCCAAATAAGAAACAACGACATGCTAACTAGCTTGAGTGGGCTGGGGAACATCACATCAATCGACGGCTATCTAATGGTAAGAGATAACAATGTGCTGAATGACGTGACTGCTCTGGCGGGTATCACCACGGTTCCCGGGTATCTCATGATCAGAAACAACGACATGCTGCTTAGCTTGAGCGGGCTTGAGAACATCATGTCCATTGATAGCTACCTGGAAATCAGGGACAACAATATTCTTGAGAATCTCGACGCACTTAGCGGCATTACCAGCGTACCCGAAGATCCAATTATTTCCGGTAACTTAACTATCCAAAATAATGATGGATTGTTGAACGTCGACGGGCTCGCATCGCTTATCAGCGTTAGTGCTAATGTAGTAGTGCGACTGAACGACCAACTGAATGCATGCTCCGCACTCATTCCGCTGCTAGATCAGATAGATGATGGCGTCATGGGGCCTGGAATGTCACCAGTTCCAGATGTGGGTGGAACTCTCAATATCGAACGTAACGGTGGAGATGAATGTAATTCACTACAGAATATTCTCGACAGTATCGTGGCGCCCACCCTGAGCCAGAGCTTCACACCCGACCTCATAAGCGTCAGCGCAACGATCGTAGGCAGCACGCTGCAATTCGACATTGATAATACGGGCAGCCTTGTCAGGGCTTTGGGTCTGGCTTTCAGCAATACCTTACCGACCGGAGTCGCTGTTGCTTCCGCTCCAAATACATCCACTACTTGCACCGGCGGGAACGTGACAACAACCTCGAACTCGGTTTCCCTATCCGGAGGCCGCGTGTCGGGGGCGAGTACCTGCAGTGTAAGGGTGGATATCGTAGGTACTGCGGATGGAAGCTATAACAATGTGAGTGGCAGCCTTGCCTTCACACTGCCTGATCTGTCGCAAGGCGATGGAGGCACCTCTCAAGCGACGATAGTCGTAGACAACACGCCACCAGTGGTGACGGTACCTCCACCAAATCCAGTCACACTCTTTGTGGGCGACACGTTCACGGATCCAGCTGTCACCGCTACTGACAACATCGATCCAAATCCAACAATCACGCCTAGCGGTACTGTAAATACGGTTATAGTGGGTATGTATACACGTACTTACACAGCTGCAGACTCGGTCGGGAACATGGCGAGCGAAGACCTAACGGTAAATGTCGTACTCCCTCCGGCACCCGCGTTGGCGCTGGACCCAAACGATATCGATTTCGGCGACACAGTGGTCGGCGAAACCAGCACGGCGGAAACAATAACCGTACGTAACGACGGGACAGCAGATCTCACGGTCTCCATGATCAATGCCACGACGGCACCGTTTACCCTCGATGCCAGCGGCACCTGTACCGCCGTACCCTTTACGCTAATACCCGGCAGTGACTGCACGGTCGCTTACACGTTTAGCCCCACTGTCACTGGCGCTGCCAACCAAAGCATCAACGTAACCAGTAATGCCGATAGCAGCCCCGACACGCTCAGCCTGGCGGGTAACGGTATTCAACCGGGCATAGCCCTGGATCCCAACGATATCGTTTTCGGCGACACGATGGTCGGCGAAACCAGCACGGCAAAAACAGTAACCGTACGTAACGACGGGACAGCAGATCTCACGGTCTCCATGATCGATGCCGCGACGGCACCGTTTACCCTCGGTGCCAGCGGCACCTGTACCGCCGTACCCTTTACGCTAACACCCGGCAGTGACTGTACGGTCGCCTACACCTTTAGCCCCACCGTCACTGGTGCTGCCAACCAAAGCATTAACGTGACCCACGATGCTGATACCAGCCCCGACACACTCAGCCTGGCGGGTAACGGTATTCAACCGGGCATAGCCCTGGATCCCAACGATATTGATTTCGGCGACACAATGGTCGGCGAAACCAGCACGTCAGAAACAGTAACCGTGCGTAACGACGGTACCGCTGATCTCACCGTTTCCATGATCGAAGCCGCTACGGCGCCGTTTACCCTCGATGCCAGCGGCACCTGTACCGCCGTGCCCTTTACGCTAACACCCGGCAGTGACTGCACGGTCGCCTACACGTTTAGCCCCACTGTCACTGGCGCTGCCGACCAAAGCATCAACGTAACCAGTAATTCCGATACCAGCCCAGACACACTCAGCCTGGCGGGTAACGGTATTCTGTTAGATAGAAGCTTCACCGGGCCACTACCCAGTGGCAATACTGGTACCTTGAGCTTCGATACAGACGATATAAGTTGCGAATTCTCAGAAGACCCAATGTTCTTAAGCGGCAGCGCTGCCGGAGAACCGCCCCCAGCTTCGATCAATCTCATTGACGGCATCACAAGCTTCAGAATTACCGACTGCACACCGGGCGCAACCGTTGAGCTCACTATGGAATATGGCGATACACTTCCCGCTGGTGCACAGTACTGGAAAGAAGGTGACCCCTGGAGGCGGATTGCTGCATCTGTAACCGCAACATCTTTCACGTTCTCAATAACCGACGGTGGACCCAATGACGATGACGGCATTGTGAACGGCGAAATAGTAGACCCCAGCGGTGCTGCTCAAGTCAGGGCGACACCTCCCACTCCAGTGCCAGCAAATCCTGCCTGGCTTCTGGCGCTGTTATACCTTGCGATTATTGGCCTTGCCCAGGCAGGAGGATTAAGCAGACACGCAAGGCGGCATAGGTAAGAGAAGCGGTCATTCGTGAACTCATCTCTACTGTGATAATGCGGCCATATTAGATACCCTGACGGTCTGACCTCAAGTGGACCTGCTACCCTATGAAAATTTTCTTTAAAGCCATTTTCGCACTATTTCTACTTCTGGCTCTGGCCATTGTGAGCCTCAACGTTTGGGGCCGCTTGACGTTAGGCACGCTAGCGATCGATACAGATGCACAGCGTGACAATGATGCCAATCGGGTTGTACTTATATCGGGGGCCACCGGCTCGGTTGGCGATGGCTTGTTAAAGGCAGCAATACAAGATCCGGAGGTTGTTCAAATCCACGTGATCAGCCGGCGCAGCTCACCCAGAATTGATGCGGGGGTCGAATCCGGTAAGGTCGAACTGCACTTGCTTGAGGACTTCACGGACTACTCATCACTCTCAGCGGTATTGCCCGATGTAAACACCGTGCTTTGGGGGCTGGGCACATCTTCACTGAATGTCGATGATGAAACGTTCACCTGGATACATGTCGATTTCCCGGTGGCATTCGTGAAAGCGTGGCTGGATACTCGAACCGAGGGGCCAATGTCGTTCCATTACATAACGGGCATGGGCACCGACCCCGACGGCAGCCGTCACTGGGAACGAGAAAAAGGACGTGCTGAATTGGAGGTCGCCGAGATGGCTGCGGCCACTGACATGCGCTCGTTTGCTTATCGCTCGGCCATGGTTCGCCGCACCTCAGAGCGCGCCACCTCAGCCGAGTATGTCATGGAGACATTGTTAAAACCGGGCTTCATGGTAATTACTGCAGTAGACCTCGGTGGCGCCATGCTGGAGATTGCCGCCCGCACCGACGAGTTGCCCAATGGCACCATCATTGATAACGCTGACTCAATTGTTTATGCGCAGGCCTACAAAGAGCATGCCGCACAACGCTAGGCGCGTTTGCGGTCGTCGTCCAGATCGCTGAGGAACTGGTCAAGTAGCGCTTTTTCAGCGTGCGGCATCACCACTACATGAGCCAGGGATTTTCCGTGGCTCTCAGAAGCCTTCACTGTTGCCAGCGTCCACTTATTCCTAAGGGCTTTCGAAACCTGATTGTCGAAATAAACGGTGTTGGAGCGTTTATCAACCAGCATCGGGTTCAGCTCTGGGAAGTGATTGTTCATCTCTGCTTGTAGATAAGCGGCATTTTGCAAGATGAGCCGGGCATCTCTCTCTTGCTGGGCCAGAGACTCTGCAGTGGAGTAATAATGAAATTCTGCTGGCTTAACCGTATCGCGAGAACAGCTGATTGTGCCGGGTACATGAGTAATATAAGCAGGATCATGCACCGCCGCGAACAGCTCCCGAAAATTTTCGAAGTCTGCCCTACCCGCTATAAACAGTCCTGCGGCACCAGGGGGAAAGCCGAAAAATTTATGACAGGAAACCGCTATTGAATCGTAGCGCTTACCATTCTCTCCCACTTTGTGGAGGTCTGAGGCATGCTCTGTTACATGCAGGTATCCGCCAAATAATGCCGCATCCAGATGAATATAGGATTCATACCCCTCTACAGCTGCATTAATGTCATCAATATCATCAACAGCACCCTTAAGCGTGGTGCCTATTGTGGCAAGTATCAGCACAGGCGCATCTGTGTTTTCTTTCAGCTTTTCTCGCAGATCAACAGGATCCATTGCTCCCGCGGGCGTGGTATTGATCAACACTTCCTGCATGTCCAGCAAGTCGCGAATCACTTGTATCGAGTAGTGAGCTTCTTTTGTGTAATAAACCTTGGGGGTAACACCGGTCTTCGCCTCAAGGAGGGTACGCCCAACAAAAGCGCCATGGGTATTGCTGTCGGTGCCGCTGTTGGACACAAAGCCCCATATGTCGTCCTTGGGGAAGCCGTAACGCAACCCAAAACGTTGAATAAGGTCGGCCTCAAGATAGTGCGTATTGATCGCCCCCGGGTGATAGAACGGGTCACCGACATTGTTCATGGTTCGCGCGCCCACCTCCACGTCAGCCAACTGCTCACGCCAGCGAAAAAAACCTTCCGGCGGCTTGTTCATATTTGCGGGATAGCCCAAAAAGACTTTGGGGTCGTGGTTTTTTAGCCAGTCGCGGCGAGAGCGGATATAGGATTGTGCCGTGGCATCGGCAATGGTGGCCGTGGCGGGTGCTGGCGCAAGCGTTTCAGCTGCTGCAGGCGCACAAAGTGCTGTCCCCGAGGCCGCCAGCAAACCGGAGTTAATCAGGAAGTTACGTCTGGAGAACATCTCTTCACCCCTGTTGTTGTACCCATCATTAAGCCGGTAGTCGCGCCTTCGACGCGATGCCTATACTATAGTTCAGCTAAAGCCAATGCGCCCACATCGACTCGCTACTTTGCGGAGACTAGTCATTTGCAGAATTTAGTTCGAATAGCATTATTTGCCCATCTGTTAATCGCTGGTGCCGCTAACGCGCTGGCAGAATCAGCAAGCTTCAGCCCAGGGCCATGCCCAGTAGACCTCGCCAGCATCAAGGCTAACATCGACTGCGGTGTGCTGCGTGTCCCTGAAACTCGAGACAGCAAAAGCAATCGCTCTGTTGCCCTGCCGGTGGTGCGGGTGCGCGCCAGTTCGGCTGATGCACTGCCCGACCCGGTGATTTATCTGCACGGTGGCCCGGGCGGCGGCATAATGGATGACCTGCCAGAGAAACTGACCGACCCACGCTGGCAGCATCTGATAGGCGGTAATCGCGACTGGCTATTCTTCGACCAGCGCGGTGGCGGGCTTTCGCAACCGCTGCTCGACTGCGGCCAGCTGGGCTTATCCGATACCGGGTTCACCAGTGATGCCGATGTCGTCGCCGCATCTGCCTGTGCCCAGCGCCTTATAGCCGCCAACATAGATCTAAGCCAATACAATGTTCAAACCACCGTCGACGATATCGTCGACCTCAAGAATGCGCTGGGCTACAAGCGCTTCAATCTTTTCTCAGTGTCCTATGGCAGCAGGGTTGCTTTCGCGGTGCAGCAATACGCGCCAGAGGAGCTGCGCGCCGTTGTACATGATAGCCCCTATCCACCGGAAGCCCGTGGCACCGAGCAACTCCCGATGCTGCTGGCCAGGGAAGTGCGACAAACACTGGCACTCTGTGCCGCTGATAAGGCCTGTAACGCTGCCTATCCCGAGTTAGAGTCGAGACTAGGCCAGAGGCTCATAGCCTGGCTAAAAACACCGCAAGATTATCAGGGCAGACAAATCACAGTCAGTGACCTGGCCAGTTTCCTGCTGGATGCCATTTACGACTGGGACGGTATCGAAGCGTTGCCCAAGGATCTGGATTCGATACTTACAGGCGACCTTTCACCTATCGTGGACTATCTGGAAGGTGGCGGTGATTTTGCCGAAGGCCAGCTGCTGGCACACTTTTGCAAGGAGGAATTACCCTTCGAAGATACCGCAACGATGAGGCAGCTAGCAGGTGATGATCCGCTGGCAAAAGCCGTACTGGCTAATACACAGCGCCTGTTCAATGCCTGTGCAGACTGGCCGGTAGGTGCGCCGAATCCGAAAGAGAATACCCCAGTAGTGTCCGCAGTTCCCAGCCTGCTTATTGCTGCAGAAATTGATGCCGGCTGCCCAACAGATTTCTCTGTCGCAGCACTTCCCCATTTGGCCAAAGCGCAGTATGTGGCGGTACCTAATGCCGTGCATTCCATGACTAATAACAGCGATTGCGTGATGGCCATGGTGACCCACTTTCTGGATAACCCGCTAAAACCGATTGCCACTGCATGCCTTGCCGAAGAACATGCACGCGTGGATTTTGAGCTACCCGAGGAGCAATAATCGTGACTGACAGGAATCGTTTTGTGATTAAGCGTCGTTTCTTTCTGCAAGCAGCAGTGCTTTCTGCGTTGAGTGCCCGCAGTATGGCCAATAGTTGTTATGCGCCATACACCAGCCCTGATGCTGCACTGCCCATGGGTCCCTTTGACGGAAATTCCACCGCCGATCAAGTCGTTGCGCAACTAGACCTTACGGGCAAGACCGCGGTGGTAACGGGCTGTAATTCTGGCCTGGGCCTTGAAACCATGCGCGCGCTCACGTCGCGAGGGGCCACAGTCATTGGCACTGCGCGCAATGCAGAAAAAGCCGAGAAGGCCTGCGCTGCTTTCGGCGAGAGCGCCATACCAGTGGTTCTGGAGCTTAGCGACTGGGATTCGGCGAGAGCCTGTGCTGCCAGCATCACAGCAATGAACAAGCCTATCGACATGCTCATCTGTAATGCGGGCATCATGGCCTTACCTGAGCTTAGATTAGCGAATGGTATCGAGCTGCAATTTGCGGTCAATCATCTCGGACACTTCGTTTTCACCAATGGTCTGATCGAATCAATCAAGCGCGCAGACCAGGGCCGCATCGTAATGGTCAGTAGTTGTGCCCACAATAACGCACCAGAAGTAGGTATCGATTTCGATAATCTGGATGGCTCCCAGTCCTATGAGGCCTGGACGGCCTATGGCCGCTCGAAACTGGCAAACGGACTCTACGCCGCCGAGCTGGCGCGCCGACTCAAAGACACCGGGGTTACCGCCAACTCCCTGCACCCAGGTGTGATTCAAACCAATCTGGGACGGCATTTGGACACGCCTGCTCGCGATCCCAACGACCCTGTCTACAACAAGGACATAGCCCAGGGCGCCGCCACCCAGTGCTATGTGGCCGCTCATCCTACTGCCGCGCCAATCAGCGGTCAGTACTTTGCTGACTGTAACCCTGCGACCGCAAATCCCTTGATGTATGACGAAGATCTGGCAGCACGTTTGTGGCAGGTTTCCGAACAGCTAACAGGCTGAACTTAATTTAAAGGACTAAAACAATACCCATGATAAGCAGAGCAGCCATAGTGGGCCTGGTGGCCGCAAGCCCCCTGTTATTCTTAATGGCTGCAGTCGCTGCAGCCGGTGAAGAACCAGACCCATACCATGCTCGCGTTAAGGCCATCCTTACCACTACCCCATTAATCGACGGCCACAACGATATCCCCTATCGCTACAAGATGCGGGTTGACAATCACCTTGAGCGACTGGATTTTGGCAGTGACCTCACCAGTTTGGAAAAGCCAACAGATACAGATTTACCGCGAATGCGAGATGGCATGGTCGGTGGGCAATTCTGGTCGGTCTACATACCTATCAAGCAGCACGGCGGGGCACCCGGCGATGCCAGCCGGGTACTGGACCAGATTGATCTGGTGAATCGCTTGGTGGCGCGCTACCCCGACGACCTTGCCATGGCCTACACCGCCGAGGATATCGTGCAGGCCCACAAGCAGGGCAAAATCGCCTCCTTAATCGGCATGGAGGGCGGACATGCAATCGAAAACTCGCTGGCCACACTGCGCATGATGCACCAGGCCGGCGCCCGCTATATGACGCTCACGCACGGCAAGGGCTTGCGCTGGGCCGACTCCGCTACCGACGAACCGCGGCTGGGCGGCCTCAGCCCGTTTGGCAAAGAGGTAGTAAGAGAAATGAATCGACTGGGCATGCTGGTCGATCTGTCACATGTCTCTCCAGACAGCATGCACAATGCGCTTGATGTCAGCGAGGCTCCCGTGATTTTTTCCCACTCCAATGCCTACGCGGTAACCGCTAATCCCCGCAATGTGCCAGACGATGTACTCCTGCGTTTGAAGGACAATAACGGGGTCATCATGATCACCTTCTTCCCAGCCTATTGCTCTACCGAAGCCTCTGCATCGTTTGAGGCCGGCAAACTAGCCATCCAGAAAATAAAGGAAAGCAGCACAACACCAGAGGAAACAGAGACACGAGTGAATGCCTATTTCGAAGCAAACCCTCCAATCAGGCCGACCCTGAACCAGGTAGCCGATCATATCGATTATGTCCGCGACCTTATCGGTATCGATCATATCGGTATCGGTGCTGATTACGATGGCATGCCACCAGGGCCCATAGGGCTGGAAGACGTCTCAACCTACCCTGCCCTGTTCAGCGAACTACTGCGCCGGGGCTACAGTGACGAAGATGTCGCAAAAATTGCGGGGAAGAATATTCTCAGGGTAATGAGGGAAGCAGAAGCGGTTTCTAAAACACTTAAATCTCAGCGGGAACCTTCCGATGTGTTGATAGATGAAGTTGACGGAGAGTTTCAAGAGTCTCCCGCATCCTGAAGAGCATCACACCACTCGCCTTGTGTAATGAGCGAGGAATCCCGGACTAGGGACGATAGCCATATACCTGAATCGATAACCGTCAGTAGCTTCAAGTCACATTGCCTTTCACTCGTCAGTAGTGTGCAATGGGAGAATGCGCACAAGGGCGAAATGATATGGCCAAATCTGCTCCCTACACCCCCCCCGCCGACATTCTGGCGCACTTTCCCGAGACGTCTGGTAATGAGGTAAACGGCGTCGGAGAAACCGAGTACCGCCGGGCTTCACGCTTCTTCTGGCACAAACCTGACTTACAGTCTCACGGCGGGCTACAGAAGAAAGTTCTCCAGTACGTCATGGGGGAGCCGTCAGTAGGCGCAGAGTTTATTCACGCCGGTCCAGGTGACCCCAAACGCGGCCCGGTCCCGGTAGAACAATCAGCGGAAAAAGTTGCGGGCACACCACAAGAATGGAGCGAACGTCTAAAAGCTTTTGCACTGGCCAATGAAGCAGACGTGGTTGGCATTGCAAAGATGCGCGACGAATACATTTTTGACGGCTACGAGGTATCGCATAAGTACATCATCATGATTGGTGTTGCACATGAACACGAGCTGATGAAGACGGCACCATCGACAGTTGAAAATCCATCCGCGGCCGTGGAGGTAGCGCGCCAGTACAACCGCGGCTCCAGAGTGGTAAGCAATTTGCGTAACTTTATTCTGGAACAGGGTTATCCCGCTGCTGACTATCCGGGCCCTATGGCTGACGCGATTGTGATGATTCCCGCAGCAATAGATTGCGGACTGGGCGAGCTGGGCAAACATGGGTCATTAATAAATCGAACCCTGGGCTCCTCCTTCAGGCTGGCCGCTGTGACAACAGACATGCCACTGGCTGTGGATGCACCTGATTTTTTCGACGTTGACGATGTCTGCTATGGCTGCCGCGCTTGCGAAAACGCCTGCCCGCCCGACGCAATATTTCAGGAGAAAAAAACCGTGCGAGGTAAAGAGAAATGGTATGTCGATTTCGACAAGTGCATTCCATTCTTCGCCGAATCCTTTGGCTGTGGTGCCTGCGTCGCCGTATGCCCATGGAGCCTGCCAGGCGTGGCTGACAATCTCCTTCTCAAGCTGGCCAGACGCAAAGCAAGGGAATAGGAAATGTCAGAGTTAGCAGGCAAGGACGCACGCACTTACAGGTTGAGTAGTATCGATTTTTTGCGAGGCCTCGTGATTGTGGTCATGGCGATCGATCACGTCCGCGATTTTTTTCTCTCTGGCGCCACCCTCAATACGCTGGGCGATCCTGACACGTCGCTAGGCGTGTATGTAACTCGTTGGATAACCCATTTTTGTGCTCCGGTATTTATCTTCCTCGCAGGCACATCCGCGGGCCTGATGGCGGCAAGAAAAACGCCGGGTGATCTGGGGCTATTCCTGTTTAAAAGGGGCATGTGGTTAATTTTCGTCGAAGTCGTGGTGATCTCCACCGCCTGGACGTTTGCACCAATGGGAATGGCTCAAATTGGGGGCGCAACATTGGTTGGATTACAGGTGATTTGGGCAATAGGGGTAAGCATGGCGATGCTGGCCTTTGCTCAGCTACTAGGAAGAGCTCCCTGTCTCTACCTGGGAATTGCCATCGTGGTGTTACACAATTTACTGGACCCTTTGGGCTCTAACGCGGATCTTTTTCGTGAGGGACCTCTTTGGGGGCTACTTTTTTTTCAAATGTCGATCAACCTGGGGGCAGTGCTTGTTGTAGAAATCTATCCTATTTTCGCCTGGTTCGGTGTAATGCTGATCGGGTTTGGTTCTTCGTTTATTTTTGAGAAAAATCCAGAAGAACGCGACCGAATACTGATGCGGATTGGCATTTTCTCAATCGCGGTATTTTTCCTGCTCAGGAGCATTAGTTTTTATGGCGACCCAAATGACTGGAATATCAGCAGCGCAGGCGTGATCGCAACAATACGAGACTTTTTCAATCTGACAAAGTATCCACCTAGCCTGCTATTTCTATTGATAACACTTGGGCCCATGGCGGTAGTTTGCTCGCGCGCAAACAGGCTAAAGGGCTGGCTCAAGGATACCCTGGTCATGTTCGGTAGAGTTCCTTTCGCCTTCTATGTCGCACATTTATACCTGATACATTTTCTCAGCATTGGGCTGGCTACACTACAAGGCTTTGACCCTGGCGAATTTTTGGTGATTTTTATGTTCTACCCCGAGGGCTACGGTGTTGGGCTAGCTGGGGTATATTTGACCTGGATAATTGTGTTGATTCTGTTGTATCCACTTTGCCGCTGGCTGGCAAACATCAAACAACGTCGCAAAGATTGGTGGTTGAGTTATCTGTAAGAGCAGCCGCCAACCCAAACGTGATTGATATGCATAACTTTACTATTCACCCCCAGCTCCTCGCCGACTGCCATATTCTGGGTAAGCTGGGCAGCGGACATTTGCTGCTGCATCGTAATGCTGCCCTGCCCTGGTTCATTCTGGTACCGGAAACCGACTGTGAAGATCTACTGGCTTTACCCGATGACCTGCGTGAACAAGTGATGACAGACGCGAAGTCGGTAGCCGGCTTTATAAAAACCCACTTTGGTCTGAGTAAGATAAACGTCGCGGCCCTTGGAAACGTGGTTCCCCAGCTGCACCTTCACGTTATCGGCCGACACCCGAAAGATCCCTGCTGGCCAAACCCCGTCTGGGGCAACCTCAACATTGAAGAGGCTTGGCCAGAGGACGTTGTTAAGCGCTTAAGCGAGCAACTATGCGTTTAGAAAAAACCACTATCTAGTTATCCTGATCCGGGTCTGTAATAGACAGCACATAACCATCTGAAGGATCGGCGCGCCCCTCGAGAACCTTGAGATAAATTTTCTCCAGGCAGTGAGGCCCACCGCGACGTACAACGTTGATTAAAGGCTTACAAAAGTCCTGAAACTCGCGCAGGCCTTCTCCGATACGCTGAAACAATACCGCCCCGCCCCAATCCTGAACGCGTTTTTCAACCTGGCTGGGCGCAAAAAAGAACGTTGGCTCCGCGCCGGGTAGCCCGCTGTTATCACCACCATCCTCATGGTGAGTGGCACCAATGAGGCAGGAATACTTCAACTGCTCGCCAAAGTGCTTGTGGATGCTTGCAAGCACAGAATGGCTGCCCGCCATATCTACCGATATAGTCGCCTGCGTATTATCAAGGCTGCTCACTTGCTCGTAGGCTAGCACCTCGTCGTAGCAGCCAAGGCCCTTCACAAACTCAACGTTTGAGGCTGATGTCAGGCCGATAGAACGCAACTGTCCTCGCTGCTTGATCGCAAATGCCAGCGCAATCGCCGTCTTGCTTGATGCACTGGTCACCACATACTGACTGGCACCAAAATACTCATTGTCGAACATGAAGTCCTCGACCAGCCAGGACGTGAGGAACAAGCCACGAAGCAGCATAGTGAGGTCTTCACGATGAGGGTCTGCTTTCCCGGTGGGCGGCTGGCGGTCAAAACGTGCATAGATTGGTGCCAGCCCTTCCCTATGCTCCGAGACATCGCTGAAGCCGCCTGCATCGACACTCCCGGCCTTTACCTTCAAGTGCGAACCCATCGGGTAGAACCCCCACAGCCGTTCTCCAACAGCGATGTCGGGATGTCGCGATTCGATGACATCGGCATAGCCCATAGCGGGAACCCGCCCCCAGCCCTCATCGGTGGGGAAGAAATTCCAGTAGCCAAGCATCTCGCCGGCGACAGCATAGGAAATGTTATTGGACGTTAGAGCAAACCGGTCAATTGCCAAAAGCACCTCATCGGGCTCCAGCGCCGCCAGTTCCTGCTCGCGAACCCGGGTTTGCGAAGGGTTGGCGCGATCTACTTCGAACGTCGTTGTGTGCATGGATAACTCCAGGGGTTATGGATGGTTCAGTGGTGGATATAACGGAACGTGAGGTTAACACGAGGACCGCAGGGCTTCCCGAGTTTTCGCAGGCCATGCTTCCAAAACCGTTGGGTGGGTCCGCGCATCACCAGGACACTGCCCGACGGCAGCGGCAAGTTAAATGTCTTCAGCTCGCGACGGGTCTTGTGCTTGAAGTACAGGCTGCGCTGCTCACCAAGACTGAGTGACGCGATCACAGGTTCGCGGCCCAGTTCCGCTTCGTCGTCGGCATGCAGGCCCATGGAATCGCGATGATCGCGATAATAGTTGAGCAGCACACTGTTAAATTTGCACTGACACAGAATCTCCATCTGCAGACGTAATGCAGACAATGTCTCGGTCCACTCCAGCGGCTCGTGCGCAATACCCGAATAGGCGTAAGTGGCGCCCTTATCGCCATACCAGGCCAGCAAGCGCGGCTGCGGGTGAGTCTTACCGAAAACAGTGATGTCTTCCTGAGACCATGGCGTCTCCTTGAGCAAGCTTGTCAAAAGCACTTCAGGTGATTGACCAAGTTCTATGGCAGGGTAAAACACCAACTGGGAATCGGGCAGCGTGAGGGTCTGCGGTGCAGGGTCTGGGAAAAGGTCCAAAGAACGGTACCGTGGTTGATCGAGCAGTGAGGACAGGCGGTTAAATCACATAAACAAGGTGACAGCCAATTGCAGTATGGGGACCGCGACAGCTGCCAGAATAATACCAAGCATCACATTGACCCTGGCAAACCTGACATCAATCGAATTAAGGCGAACATCAATGTCGGTGAAACGGTCATCCATTCGACCAAGACGGTCGTCCATACGATCGAAGCGGCCATCCATTTGATCAAACCGGCTCTCGATTTTGGCGTAACCGGGATTCTTCGAGGTAAACGCCTCTGTCAGCAAGACTCTTACCTTTGCCTCCATGCGGTACTCCAGGGTCTCGAGTCGAGTCTCGAGGTAATCCTTGGTGACGAGCGTATCAAAGTTGTGGATAAACATAGTAGTCAAACCCTTGGCTATCACCTCCGCCTGGGGGCGGGGCAAGCCCGCAGCCTCTAGCTGACGAGCGTATTCCAATGGGTCAAATGCTACCGCAGACATCGTGGTTCTCCAAATCCTACTGGCTAAGTTCAGAAATTGTTAAGCGGCTGTGGAACATCAAATGTGGTCAGAACCCAATTACGCGGTGCAAAGTTCTCTCAAAACATGCGCAGCGCCAGCACAGCCGCTACAATCGAGCATTGGGTCCGGCAGTTGCCGGCTAGACAGCGTTAGCTAAGTGAGCAAGCTATGAACAATACGCAATTTAAAGACAAAACTGTTGTTATAACCGGCGCTTCAGCAGGCGTGGGCGCCGCCTGTGCCGAGATGTTTGCTGATCTGGGCGCCAAACTGGTGCTATCGGCCCGAGGTGAAGAGGCACTCGACCGTTTTGCGGATACCCTTCGCGGTAAAACCAGCGTGATCACTGTGGCAATGGATGTGGCCAGCGAAGAAGGTTGCCACGCTCTGGTCGACAAGGCCATTGCCGAGTACGGCGCCATTCACGTACTGGTAAACAACGCCGGCCTACATCACCGCGGCGATTTTGAAAGCCAAACACCGGCGAATATGGCGCAGATGGTCGACGTTAACCTCAGGGCGCCCATCTACCTTACCGGGCTTACCCTACCCCACATTCGTAAAGCCGGGGGTGGATCCGTAGTAATGGTTGGCTCGCTGGCCGGGCGTACTCCACTGCAAGGTGCGGCAACCTATGCTTCAACCAAAGCGGGATTGAAATCTTTTACCTCGTCGCTGGCGGATGAGTTGGCAAACAGTGGCATCAACATCGGTGTGGTGTCACCCGGGCCAATCGATACCGCCTTTATTATGGACAGCATCGATGAGGTAGAGGACATCGTTTACTCGCAACCCATGAGCACCGCTGTTGAAGTTGCAGAGGCCGTGGTTGCAGTTGCCAGTGGGGAGAGCGTAGAGATTTGCATGCCCGCCATGAGCGGCAAGCTGACCACGCTTAGCTACCTGTTTCCCTGGCTGCGCAAAAAAATGCGTCCGTCGCTGTACAAAAAAGGGGCCAAAAACAAAGAGAAGTATCGCAATCGCGCGACGAGCTGATGGGGCCGGGTATTAATCGAGCTTGACGACCGTCTTGCCGAAGTTTTGCCCGCTGAACATATCGGCAAATGCCCGTGGCACAGACCCTATTCCCTCTAGCATATACTCAGGGTTCTTCAGCTTGCCCGCTTGCAGCCATTCAGCCAGTTGGGTCCTCGCTTCGTCATAGCGCTCATGTCGAAAGTGCGTCATGAAGCCTTCCATCTTGAGTTCTTTGGTGACCACATCGAACATATTGGCAGGCCCACTAACGGGCTCGCTGGCACCGTACACCGCAACCGCGCCACACAGGACAAGGCGTCCCTTGTGATTCATGTTGGCGATCGCGGCCTCCAGGGTAGCGCCGCCCACATTATCAAAGAAAAGGTCCACGCCATCGCTGCACACCTGACCGATTGCCTCGGCAATAGGCATATCGCCACCGCGCACAACAGCCGCATCGTAGCCCAGTTCAGAAGTAATCCAGTCAGCTTTCTTCTGCGACCCAACAATACCTACAACCTTCGCGCCGAATAGCCGGGCTATCTGCCCCGCTATGGTGCCCACTGCACCACCGGCACCACTGACCAGCACGGTGTCACCGGGCTGCGGCTTGCCTATCTCGGTCATACCGAAATAAGCGGACATACCCGTGTCACCCAAAACCCCCATATAAGCACTGGGGTCGAATTCAAGCTTATCTGGCAGGCGAGCGATAAAGTCGCTGCCGTCACTTATCGAATACTCCTCCCAGGCAAACCGCGCCATCAACAGGTCACCCTTGCTGTACTCACCGTTTCTGGATTCAATTACTTCCGACAAAACCAGGCCCATTACCGGTGCGCCAATGGCCATGGCGGGAAGCACCTCATCACCGGAATCCTCGTTCATCCAGTTACGAAACCCCGCATCCAGCGAAACAAAACGATTTCGACAGAGAAATTGCCCGTCGGCTAATGCCGGCAGCGGTAACTCCTCCACCCGAAAATCTTCCGGCAACGGATTCCCGTCAGGCCGGCGAGCTAACACTACCGCACGGTTTTTCCGCTCAGACATACAGCAACTTCCCTGTTACGACCCAGGCCTTAACCGGCTGTGGCCTGTTCAAGTACGGCATTCAAGGTGACACTGGGCCGCATAATGCGTTTTATTGCCTCGCGGTCGGCATGATAGTAACCGTAGCCAACCTCTTCGATGGGCTTGCCCTGCGCCGCTTCCAGCTCTCCCACAATACGCTCTTCGTTGTCAGCCAGTGCCGCAGCCAGGGGTGCCAACTGGGCCGCAAGCTCCGGATCGTCGCTTTGCGCCGCAACGGCCTGAGCCCAGTAAAGACCGAGGTAGAAATGACTGCCGCGATTGTCCAGCTCACCAACCTTACGGGAGGGAGACTTATTGTTTTCCAGAAGCTTGCCGGTAGCATCATCCAGTGTTTTAGCCAGCACCACGGCGCGCGGGTTGTCCTGCTTGGTACCCATATCTTCCAGTGATACTGCCAGCGCCAAAAACTCGCCCAGGGAATCCCAACGCAAGTGGTTCTCTTCCTGCAACTGCTGCACGTGCTTGGGAGCAGAACCACCGGCGCCTGTCTCGTACATGCCACCGCCCTTGAGCATGGGCACAATGGACAACATCTTGGCCGAGGTACCCAACTCCATAATTGGGAACAGGTCCGTCAGATAGTCACGCAACACATTGCCGGTTACTGAAATTGTATCGCTGCCGCGAACCATGCGCTCCATGCTGCGACGGATCGCCTCATCATAGGTCATGATGCGTATATCCAGGCCGGACGTATCGTGGTCCTGCAGGAAAACATTAACCTTCTTGATCAGCTCAATGTCATGCGGCCGGTTGCGATCCAACCAGAATATGGCAGGCGTATCGGATTGACGTGAGCGGGTCACCGCCAGTTTCACCCAATCACGAACTGCCTCGTCTTTTGTCTGGCAGGCCCGCCAGATATCGCCCTTCTCTACATCGTGCTCCATCAGCACAGTGCCGTCGGAGGACACAACGCGTATTACGCCATCCTCATCGGGCTCAAAGGTCTTGTCGTGAGAGCCATATTCCTCAGCCTTCTTCGCCATCAGGCCAACATTGGGAACAGTGCCCATAGTCGTGGGATCAAAAGCACCATTGGTCTTACAGAAATTAATCATTTCCTGATAAATGCTTGAGTAAGTGCTCTCAGGCATTACCGCCTTACAGTCCTTGGCTTTGCCATCCGGGCCCCACATCTTGCCGCCGTTGCGAATCATGGCAGGCATGGAAGCATCGACGATGACATCGCTGGGCACGTGAAGATTGGTAATACCCTTGACCGAATCCACCATGGCAAGCTCGGGGCGCCCCTCGTAGCAGGCATGAATATCTTCCATGATCTCTTCCCGTTTGGACCGGGGCAGGGATTCAATTTTCTCGTAAACACTACTTAAACCATTGTTTTCGTTGACACCCAGCTGCTCGAATAACGCGCCATGCTTTTCAAACAGATCCTTGTAAAACACAGTAACCGCATGACCGAACACAATCGGGTGAGAAATCTTCATCATCGTCGCTTTCACGTGAAGCGACCACATTACGCCACTCTGCTTAGCGTCCTGCATGGTCGCTTCCAGAAACTCACGCAAGGCAGCAACACTCATACGCATGCTGTCCAGTACTTCACCTTGCTCCAGATGCAATTCCTTCTTCACCGTGACATTGCCGCTGGCATCAACAAATTCAATACGCACATCGCCTGCCTGCTCCATGGTCACAGACTGCTCGGCGGAGTAAAAATCCCCGCCACGCATGTAGTCGGCATGGGTGCGGGACGCCTTGCTCCAGTCACCCATAGAATGGGGGAACTTGCGAACAAATTTCTTTACCGCAGCGGGCGCTCGGCGATCAGAATTACCCTCACGCAAAACAGGGTTCACCGCACTGCCCAGTACCTTCGAGTAGCGAGCCTGCACGTCACGATCTTCATCTGTCTGCGGGTCTTCCGGGTAATCAGGAAGGTCATAGCCCTGCGATTTCAACTCGGCGATGCAGTTGGCCAGCTGCGGAATTGAAGCACTGATGTTGGGCAACTTGATAATGTTGGCGCAGGGGTCCTGGGTAAGCTCACCGAGAAATGCCAGGCCATCCTGAACCTGCTGTTCGTCTGTCAGTCGATCCGAGAAGCCAGACAGAATGCGCCCAGCCAACGATATGTCGGTAATCTTTATGTCTATTCCGGCAGCTAAAGTAAACGCCCTGACTATGGGCAACAACGAACAGGTTGCCAAAGATGGCGCTTCGTCAGTCAGTGTGTAGTAAATCGTCTGGCTATTATCGGTCATGGGGCTCCTCGTGAGATTGATACCTGCAGCCTGGCCGGCGGTCTCAGCGACTTGTGGTCGCTGCAATACGCCTACCCCGGCTAGTCTCGGTAATTGGATATCACCGGACCTGAGGCGGTCGTCTTTTATTCGGGCACGGATTGTCTCGCATATACCCCCGTTCTGGCAATCTCAGCTGGCCAGTCAGCTTATGAAAAATGGTCTAATAGCGGGCCGGTTTATAATATAGTGCTGGCGCCAACTTCCCGGCAGCCGCTAAACTACTTTGCCACGATAATTGAGACGAGCCGGTTATGACTGACACGTATACGCCACCCGCAGTATGGACATGGGACAAGGAAAGCGGCGGCAAATTTGCCAACATCAATCGCCCTGTCGCAGGTTCCACCCACGACAAGGACCTGCCTGTTGGTGAACACCCATTGCAGCTGTACTCCCTGGCCACCCCAAACGGGGTCAAGGTAACCGTATTACTGGAAGAACTCCTGGCTCTGGGCATCAAAGATGCCGAATACAATGCCTATCTGATCAATATTGGCGAAGGCGACCAGTTCAGCAGCGGCTTCGTGGATGTAAACCCCAACTCCAAGATCCCTGCGCTGCTGGACAACGGCAGCAACCCTCCCATACGCGTATTCGAGTCGGGCGCTATCCTGGTCTATCTGGCTGAGAAGTTTGGCCACTTCCTGCCCACTGAGCCTGCCGCTCGCGCCGAATGTATGTCCTGGTTGTTTTGGCAAATGGGTAGCGTCCCCTACCTGGGCGGGGGTTTCGGCCATTTTTACGCCTATGCACCGGAGAAATGGGAGTACCCGATCAACCGGTACGCCATGGAGGTGAAGCGACAGCTGGACGTTCTCGACCGTAATTTATCCTCCCGACAGTACCTCTGCGGCGACGAGTACACGATTGCCGACATGGCTAACTACGCCTGGTACGGCGCGCTGGTGATGGGCAAGTTGTATGAAGCTGGCGATTTTCTGGATGTTGACTCCTATAAGCACGTGCGACGCTGGACGGAAGAAATTCACCAGCGTCCGGCAGTGCAACGGGGACGGCGGGTGAATCGTGCCTGGGGGCCTGAGGAAGAACAGGTGCCAGAAAGACATAGCGCCAGCGACCTGGATTAAAATCACTACGCCGGTTGGAATTGAACTAAATCGAGATTGGCCTGCCAAAAAAAGCACATTAATCCGGAGATAATACCCGTGAAGCTGATATCCCTAGTGCTCCTGATGGCCCTAACGTCACTCGCTTCCGCCGAGCAAGCAAACAGTGGCCACCAATGCGCACCCGACGGCATCGCGCTGGGCGGCTACGACGCGGTGAGCTATCACCAGGGTGAACGACCCAAAGGCGGCGACCCTGCGTTCTCTGCGGAGGTAGCTGGGTTGACCTACCAGTTCATATCAGAAGACAACCTGGCTACTTTTGAGGCCTCGCCAGAAAAGTATCTTCCCGTCTATCAGGGCTGGTGTGCTGCCACCCTCTCGATGGGTCAACTGACCTGCCCCGATTACACCAACTTCAAGATCGAGAATGGCAGACTTCTACTCTTTGAGCTTGCCGGCTTTACCAATGGCCGCTCCCTATGGAACAGCGACCCGGAGGGGTTTCGCCAAAGGGCCGACTCCAACTTCGAAAAACTGGTTCACTAGGCCGTGCGAACACGCCTGTGCCTGGCGATTGCGCTGCTTGTCACATCAATGGCAAGCCAGGCCGCTTTGCGCCTGGGTGTGCACAGCGATGAACCCGCCCCCACAATTGCAGAACTGCTGGCAGCACGCCTGCCCGCCGAGCTGCAGCCACAGCTTGTAGCCTATGACGATGTTTCAGAGTTACGCCGCGCCCTGGCCGAGGGCGAGCTGGAACTGGCTTTTCTTGAAGAACCGGGAGCTGCGATACCAGATGTCGCAGCGGTAAGTGAGCTCTATCCCGCCGTACTACATATTCTCGTCCATAAAGACTCCAAGGCTGAAACACTGGGCGAGGTACTTGCCAGCCCGGCGATCTGGGCAGGTGTAGCCGACGGCATTGGCCACTCACTGGCCGAACGACTGGCGCAGGATTATGGTGTCGGGCCTCCGGACCTGCTGGCAGACCCGTGGAGCAAGGAACCTCAGGTGTATTTCATATTCGGTGGTCTGCTGGCTTCTGACGCTACTGCAAGGTTAAAAGACTACCAACTTTTCAGTGTTGGCCAGCCCGAAAACCAGCAGGGCAGCATTGCCGATGGCATGGTGCTGCGCTATCCCAACTTGAGAGGCTTTGTATTACCTGCCCAGCTATACCCGACATTAGGCCACGGGCCTTCCTTGACCGTCGCTGTAAAGACACTACTGGTGGCGCGGGAAGACCTGGACCAGAACCTTGTATACCAGCTGGCGATGGCCACCGATCGCATGAAACCCGAAATCGCCTCGGCCTACCCACTCGCTGGCGTCGAAACACTGGGTAAGTCTCGCAGCGCCGCCCGGGCACTCCCCTGGCACCCCGGGGCCCGGCGTTATATCGACCGCGAGCTGCCTTCGCTTATCGAACAATATGCCGAATTTGTGGGCGCCACAGTCACTATGACCATCGCTGTGGTCAGTCTACTGGTAGCCGTATACCGGCGCCGACGGCAGGCACGTAAGGACAGGCTGGACACTTACTATCAGCAACTACTCACCTGCCGCACTGCCCTGCGCGATTCTGGCGCCAATACTGCAGCCATCGAGACCACTCTTTACGAACTGCAGGAAGAAGTGTTTGAGCTCCTTATCGCTGAGCGTATTGATGCGGACTCAGCGTTGCTGGCATTCCTTTCCCTGTCCAACCAATTGCTCATAGAGGCCAAATCTGCAGCGCCGGTTGCCCATAACAGTGCCTAGGAGCAGAATTGAGTCAGGGCTGACTACAGTTGAAATTATTGTCTACACTAAGGCAGACTCCGAAGCCAGATCACTGATCTGCAAACGAAGCCATACAACCCACCTATAAAATAAAAGTGGTTCAAAGCGACATGGTAGAGACAACAACAGGACACGACCGGTCAAACGGCCCCTCATACAACGACATACTGAAGGGCGACACAGTGCCACCGCCAGATGTGTATCTGGAAGACAGCCCAATGGCGGCCGGAGTTACCAAGGTCAAGGTGGAGCGCTACTTCAGCAAGGCGGAGCATGATCGCGAGGTAGAGCGATTGTGGAAACGGGTATGGCAAATGGCCTGTCATGAGTCTGACATTCCAAATGTAGGCGACACCCATGTATACGACATTGCTGAGCTTTCATTTCTTATCGTACGAGTCAGCGAGACCGAGGTAAAAGCCTACGCCAACGCCTGCCTGCATCGTGGCCGAGCCATTTGCGACAACCACCGCAAAGAATTGAAGGCATTCCGGTGCCCATTTCACGGTTGGTCGTGGCACCTCGATGGCAAGTTAAAAGAGATTCCCGGGCAATGGGATTTCCCCAGCGTTACCGCAGAGGAATACTCACTGCAATCACTACCCGTCGGACACTGGGGCGGATTTATCTTTCTCAACCCCGACCCCGACTGTGAACCTTTGGAGGATTTCCTGGGCGACATCGATCGCCACTTTGCTGTTCCCTTTGAACGCCGCTACAAAGCCCTGCATGTGATCAAGCGTTTGCCCTGCAACTGGAAGGTAGCCCAGGAAGCGTTCATGGAGTCCTATCACGTGGTAGCGACACATCCGGAATTACTGGGCTACTTCGGCGACGTGAATTCGAAATACGATGTTTTTGGCAACCTCTCGCGCGCTATGTCGCCGCAGGGGCCGCCCAGCCCACACACCGGCCTGGAGAACCCCGATCAGTCTTCTCATCCTGATGGCAAAGCCTTTCAGAGCATGAAGCACCTGATCAGCGACCACGTTTACCGTCGCCTTGAAGAGGGCAAGGTAGAAGTTACTTTACCCAGTGGCCGCACAGGCATTTTCACCGACGCAGCCGAGTACATCAGTGGCGACGTCAAGTCCGCGGATATCCAGATGTGCGATTGGGTGGGGGGCAAGATAATTGCCGGCGAAGAAGATCAGCCCATGGAATTTCCTACCGAGTCCGGCCACGCTTTTCGTGATGCCAAGGCGCAGGCTCGCCGCGACCAGATGAGACCAGATTTCGGTGACGCCGTGGACTCTATCAGTGACGCAGATCTGAACGACTCGATCTACTATTCACTGTTCCCGAACCTGAGCCCATGGGCCGACTTCAATCCGATCTTCTACCGCTTTCGGCCCGACGGTGACAACCCGGAGCAATCTTTCCACGAGGTTATGTTCATGCTTCCGGTACCCGAAGGGGCAGAAATTCCCCCGCCTGCCGAGCTCACCTTTCTGAATATAGACGACGACTATACCGAAGCAACCGAGTTAGGCAGCGAGCTGGCGAAGATATTCAACCAGGATTACGTCAATCACCGCATGGTGCAAAAGGGGCTGCACTCACACCCCAAGGGTGAAACGATTTTTGCGTCTTACCAGGAGAGCAAGCTCAGGCACTTCCACGAGACGCTCAATCGGTGGCTGGATAGCGAGGGCGCACCAAAAACTGCGTAGCTGCCCTTGCTAAGGACTACGCCTCAGGATGCCTGTTGCGGGACAAACCTGACATCATCAAAGACATCGGGATAACCCCGCCAGTAATACTGTAGATCGGTATCCTGCCAGTCAGCGTAGATGCTATCCCAATCGAAATTGTCGATGCGCCAGCCGTGATGCGGCTGCAGGTTCAGGGTAAATACTGGCGCACCATAATCACAGAATCGCGTATCAACACTGATACGCACCGTCTCCTCGGTGATGTTGGGCTCAGCCCTGTGCACACAGCAGGAATGGAAGAGAATCACCCCGCCCTGCTCCACGTCGGAAACATGCCAGGTTTTCTCTTCAGGGAAAATTTCACATTGCACGCCTCCAACACCTTCAGCTTCGAACACTTTTCTCACGCCACGCTTGTGCGAGCCGGGCAATAGCTTCAGACGACCCATTCCTTCCCTCACATCATGCAGGGCTACCCATATTCCGGCCATGGTCGGACCAGCCTGGTGGGAATGGGCATCCTGGTGGGGCGGCGTCTCAAACCCGATTTTTCGAGGGGTCGCTATGCGGGCCATTTTCATGGGATAAACAAATACATCATCGCCCACCAGTGTGCTCATCAATTGCTGTACATCTTGCTGGTGAAAGAAATTGTGAAATTCATACAGCGACTGCATCCTGGGATAAACCTCGTCCCAGGTAGGATCGGTCTCAAAAAAGGGCGCACCTACCAGTCTCGGTGCCGAACAATCAGCGTCGTAATTGATATGCGGTAACAGGCATTGCGAGAACGCTTTTAACAACCGTTCGCACTTGTCGCCATCGATATAGCGGGGGAAATACAAATACCCATATTCCTCAAAACGGGCACGCAGTGCATCGACCGACTCGTCAGCGGCGGAGATAACCAAAGGCGCATCTACAGGCATACTTGAATTTCCATTAAGACAGTAGGTCTATTAGCAGAGGTTGGCGGTTACTACTACGAAGGCTCGACCAACTTAAGAACGCTGCGCCGCCACGGGCACCGCGCATAGGACCAATTGAAGTTTATGCGCCGTCTCGGTGACAGGCAAGCAGGATCGCCCTGAAAGCCACCACAGGCTACATTCTCTGCTGCGGAATAACTTGCAGGAAATTCAGTGTAATGCGATTGTTACGCCCCACTTTCAAATTGGTTATTCGACAATGATGGACTATCAGGTCTCCGACAATATCGTTACCCTCACATTCGACGACGGCAAAGCCAATGCTGTCGGACACGACTTCCTCGACAATATCAATGCGGGACTGGATAGAGCAGTGCAGGAAGAGGCCGGGGCCGTAATCCTGCGCGGCAGAGAGGGCATGTTCTCCGGCGGCTTCGATTTGGCCGAATTTGAAAAAGGCGTAGAAGCAGGCATGGCGATGGTGCAACGGGGCTTCGAATTACTGGTACGCCTGTACAGTTTTCCATTGCCACTGGTCGCCGCCAGTACCGGTCACGGTGTCGCCATGGGTGCGTTTATGATTATGGCTTGCGATTCTCGCGTTGCCTGTAGCGGGAAGTTCAAAATGAGTCTGCCGGAAACCGCCATAGGCATGCAGCTTCCACCCTTGCTTGTAGAGCTCGCTACTTCACGGATATCCGTGAGGCATGCCACCCGCGTGATACTTCAATCGGAAGTTTATCCACCAGAAGCTGCTGTAGATGCTGGCTTTATCGACGAAGTTGTTCCAGTTGATGAACTTGAGTCCAGAACAATGGAGATTGCCAAAAAACTTGCTGAATTACCGCAGGCGCAATACGCCGAAAATAAGCTGTCCGTTCGCGCCCGGCATTTACAGGTGATGAAAGACAGCCTCACTCAAATGACAGCGTGATGATTCAGAAACTGTTCATCGCGCACTCTATTCTCCCCTCTTGTTGAACACGGAGCCGCTCACATGAATACGCCCGACAATGACGTACAAGAAATTGTAGCGCTGTACAAAGCATGGATAGTCGCCGTAGAAACCGGCGACAGGCAAGGCTACCTTGCTCATTTGGACCAGGACATCAGAATGACACCGCCAGGGGCAGCTGATGTTATCAGCAAGGACAACTACGCTGAATTTCTGATTCCAGTCTTCGATAGTGCCAGTTACAAAATTACACCCGTGGCCGATTACGACATAGAGATACTCGGCGACATTGCGGTAGCACGTTACGATTACATCGTGAGCGTATTTCTAAAGGAGGGAGTAGATGGCGTTGAACAGGCGGGTGCTCTCAACCAGCAGGAGAGCAACCTGAAATACTCAGATGTACTAAGACGAAATGCAGATGGTAGCTGGAAAGTCCTGCGCCACACATGGAATGATAATGCTGCCCTTGCTGGCTGAAAAATAACTATTAACCGTACATTTACACTTCTTGCCAACCGGGCGGACACATTCACGTGTCCGCGCACGCTCAGTCGCAAAAAACCGTCCATCCTGTCTTTAAAAAAAACGAACCGTTCGGTCTTTTATTATTTTACGTTTACTGTATCCTCCTTGCTACCCAATTCTCAGCACTCGAATTATAAATCGAAAGGTGTCCAGGTCATGTCTAAGTTTCGCAAATCCAGATTAGCGCAGGGCTTGCTTGCAGCAAGTGTTTCGCCCTTTTTCATTTTCGCTGTTCCCAGCCATGCACAAGACGAATCTGCCAGCCGGCTTGAGGAAGTGGTAGTTACTGCTCGGAAGCGTTCAGAGTCTCTACAGGATGTTCCTGTGGCCGTGTCGGCACTTACACCGACACAAATAGAACAGAGTGGCATTCAATCCATGGTTGACGTGTCGAAGCTGGTTCCCAATGTGGAAATGCATATGGTGACGCAATCTGGCGCAGCACTTGGCGCATCCATCCGTGGCATAGGCTTTGATGACCTCGAAAAAACCTTTGAGCCCACTGTAGGTATCGCTGTAGACGGCGTATTCATGGCATCCAACAGTGGCGCCGTACTGGATTTCTTCGATGTCGCTGCCATCGAAGTACTACGCGGTCCTCAAGGGACCCTTTATGGCCGGAACACGATTGGCGGTGTCGTCAACGTAACTCGCTCCCAGCCCACGGGTGAATTTGGCATGAAACTGGAGGGCACCTACGCTGAGCATGATAGGCAGGACATCAAGGGTATCTTCAACTTGCCTCTGGGCGAAGATGGCGGCGTCAAGCTGAGCTATCGTGACCTGCAGCAGGATTCGCATCTCAAAAACGTTACCAATAATGAGACTCCAGACAATCGAGACTCTGTTGTCTGGGGCGCCGCGGTACGTTACGACTTTACCGAGAACTTCACCGCAACACTCGCCTATGACGACTATGATCACCAGACGCAGCCACCCGATGTTATCGCCACTGGCACCAACGACAGCGTGTTCTGCGGCAACTTTGGCCTGGGCTGTAACGCTGACTCCGGCGCGGTTTCCAGAAAGAGCGGCTATACCGACTCAGTCGCCAGCGAACAGATACTGAGTTACATAGAGGGTGAGAACATCACGCTGAACGCGGTCTACTCCGGGGACAACTTCTCCGTGAAGTATATTTTCGGCAACATGGAGTTTGAGGAGCTGGCCTACTTCAACTCGTGGGGCGCTCCTACACCATTGTTTGAGGTGCTGCGAGAACAGGAATATGAGCAGACATCGCACGAGATTCAATTCATCTCCGACTTCCAAGGCCCGCTGAACTTCGTAGCTGGCCTCTACTACCTGGAGACGGAGTCCTATATTACGTCTGGTCCTGTAACTAATTTCACAACCACGCAGGATGCAGAGGCGCGAGCGGTGTTTGGTGAGCTTAACTACCAGCTTGGCGAGCTCTGGACCCTGACATTGGGGGCACGTTATACCGAGGAAGAGAAGGACCTGAATAATCAGACATTCACTGGTCCGGACAAGGAAACACTCAACCCGGGCTCCCCCTTGACGCCTGATTTCGAAGACGACAATGTCACCTACCGCGCTATTATCCAGCGGGATATAGGCGATTTCGGTATGGCCTATGGTTCATTCTCTACCGGTTACCGCAGCGGTGGCTTCAACAACCGTGGCTCTGATCCCGCGACCATAGGACCCTACGACCCAGAGGAAGTGGATAGCTGGGAATTGGGGCTGCGCACCCAACCCACAGACAATGTGCTGATGAACGTCACTTTGTTTTACTCTGAATACTCCGACAAGCAACAATTTGTTGTGACCGACGGTAGCGAATGCGGCCTGACAATCGACCAGACCTGTACCTTCGTTCGCAACGCGGCGGAGACTACCAACCAGGGCCTTGAGATCGAAGCCGTTTACACACCGACAGACGCGATCACGCTGCGCGCAAGCTATGGCTATCTGGACGCCGAGTTTGACGAGTATGATTTTGACGGTCGCGACCTGTCAGATATTGCTCCGGTTATATACGCGCCAGAAAACACGGCGAGTTTAACGGCTGAGTACGATACTGAGTTGATGGGCGGTAATATGATACTCACCGGCACTTACTCTTACACCGATGAAGTGTTTGGTAATGCGCCATGGGAATCTTACAATTTTGATACCGGTCCCGATATCAGCATCAGCTCGCACAGCCAGCTAGATATTGCTGCCACATTCCTCTACCCAGTAGGTGATGGCACTGCCAAGTTAATGGTTTATGGCACTGATATTACCGAAAGTGATGGCCGGGTTGCACGTGCATTCGATGCCGGCGCTTTCGCCTGGCAGGAATTGGTGCCGGGCCGCCAGTGGGGTGTGACAGTAGGGTATGAGTTCTAATCAGCAATGAGTTGAGATACCTGACATAGGCCACGCTTGCGTGGCCTTTTTTATGCGCGATCGAAAGACGCACGAAAGTTCGGAAATAGGCTACTATCAACAGGGCATTTAGCTGCGATAACAACAAGGAAGCCAGGTGTAATATGACCAAAGAACAGAAACATGTTATGTGCCGTTCCTGCCATGCCCACTGTGGACTGATAGTCGATTTCGAAGACGGGGCTCCCGTCGCCACTCACGGGGATAAAGACAACCCCGCTTTTGCAGGGTTCAGTTGCATCAAGGGACGCAGGTTGGTCAATCACCACACTCTCCCCTCTCGCCTTTTATCCAGTAAAAAGCGCGGCCCTGAAGGCCAGTATCATGATATCCACTGGCAGGACGCCGCAGCGGAAATGGCCGAAAAACTGCAGGGCATTATCGCCGAGCACGGGCCTGATTCAGTGGCCATGTATATCGGGACCTTTGGCTACAACAATCTCAATGCGCACGCCTATATGCTAGCCCTGATGGACGCTATGGGCAGCTCCATGAAATTTACTTCGGTAACAATCGACCAGCCCGGCAAGGGTATTGCCTTATCCTGCCATGGGCCGTGGCTCGCCGGGCCTTACCGTGTCGACGAATGGGATGGCTTGATGCTGGTGGGCACCAACCCGGTCATCTCCATGAACGGCGGGCTTGGTATGAACCCTGCCAAGCGCCTGTTTGATGCCCGCAAGCGCGGCATGGAACTCATCGTAGTCGATCCACGCAAAACCGAGAGTGCCAAAGAAGCCGATATCTATCTGCAGTGCCGACCCGGCGAGGACCCCCTGATACTGGGCGCAATCGCTCGCATCATTCTGGAGGAAGAACGCTACAACAAGGACTTTGTCAGTGCAGAGGTAGAAGGACTAGAGGCGCTGAAGGCAACCTTGTCTCCATTCGACCCGGGCAAAGTCGCGGCCCACGCAGGCATAGATTCTGAGCAACTGGTTAAGGCAGCGCATATGCTCAGCGGCTGGAAACGCGGCAGCATCAGTGTAGGCACCGGGCCCAATATGTCCGGCTTTGGCAATGCCACCGAATATCTGAATCTGGCACTGACATCGCTGATGGGTCACTGGCGACAGGCCGGTGAAGTAAAACAAAACAGTGGCGTTTTTATCACCCCTGCGCCTGCCATTGCGGCGTCACCCGGGCCAATGCCAGCCTGGGGCTTTGGCCGAAAGATGCGGGTACGCGATCTGGAGGAATCCGCGTCCGGGCTACCTACCGGGGCACTGGCTGAAGAGATTCTTACGCCAGGAGAAGGCCAGATCAAAGCGCTGATCTGCCTGGGCGGCAACCCGATGCTGGCATGGCCGGACCAGATCAAAACCTATGAAGCCATGCAGGCGTTGGATCTGCTGGTCTGTTTTGACCCCAGAATGTCCAAGACCTGTGAACTTGCAGACTATGTAATCGCTCCCAAGCTGCATTACGAGATAAAAGGCTGCACCGCCGCGCCAGAGCTATTTGGCATGTTCGGCGCTGGCTGGGGATTCGAAGGGCCCTATGGGCAGGTCAGCGACCCCATACTGGAAGTACCCGAGGGTTCAGATCTCTGCGAGGAATATCAGTTCATCCATCGGGTCGCCACCGAGATGGACAAGACCTTGAATGTTAAGTCATTTGCGCTATTTGGTGACCCTGAAGAACAGGACAGGCAAGCAACCGCGGTTCCCCCGGGTGAGACACCTGACCCAATGACCTCGTGGTCGATCTCACTGCGGGGATCGCCTGTATCTATAAGCGACGCCTTTGATGATCCTGAGGCGCACCGTGGAAAAATGTTTGATCGCCCTCCCACCACTGTCGAACCCAAACCCGACGACTGGCAGGGCAAACTCGATATCGGCAATACGGCGATGCTGGCGGAGCTGGAAGAAATCTCACAGCGTTTGGCCCAACCCGCCAGCCTGGATGACCAGGACTACCCTTTCCGAATGATCAGTCGGCGCATTAACGATGTGTTGAATAGCAGCTGGCACGAGGACCCGGTGCAAAGTAAACGTGTGGGGCACCACCCCGCATTCATCCATCCCGACGACCTTGCCGACCTGGGCTTGTCTGACGGTCAGGTGGTAGAGATTGAATCAGCACGGGCGATGATCAGCTGCGTGGCAAAGGCCGCCAGCGAAGTAAGACCAGGCTGCGTGGCAATACCACACAGCTGGGGTACAAGCCCTAATGAGAAAGAAGATCCCCTGGGGGAAGGCGGTAATACCGGGCGCCTGTCATTCAGCGATAGAGACTTCGATCGCCGCACAGGCATCCCGCGTATGAGTTCGATTCCGATCAGGGTAAGAGCTGCCGCGGCGGGTTAACGCCCCAGCTTAGACCTTAAAACGAGAACTGATCTGCAGTGAACGCATTAAAGGTTCGCTGCATTTCTTCCGGCGTGCTGAACAGTGGCGCAATAATCTGGGTGTGTACACCACCTGCCGCACCGGCTCGGATACGTTCCTGTACTTCCTCCTCGGTGCCGATAATGCCGATTTCATCAACCATCGCATCGCTCAGCGCACCGGCGGTTTTCTCTCTGTCGCGGGCCGCCCAACCCTCTCGAATCCCTGCGGCCGCATCTTCATAACCCGCCCAAGCTAGAAACTTGTTATAAACCGGCGTCGCGTAATACGGAGCAAACATCGCACGAAAAAGATCGCGGCCTCGGGCCTTGTCATCGGTGACCAACACCATCGCGCGATTGACGATTTCCACGTCCTGCCAGTCTTTACCAGCACGCTCGGCGCCAATTTTTACGTGCTCCATCATGCGCGGCAAGGCGCCCTGTGGCCACAGATTGAAGATAACGCCATCACCCACTTCTGCCGCCATTTCAATCATCTTCGGGCGCAAGGCTGCCAGGTAAATCGGTGGTGGGTTCTCTGCCGGTGCCTGTCGATAACCCTTACTGGACAGCGTTTCCAGCTCAAACGAAGACTTCTCTCCGCTGAGCATGCTGCGCACCATAATGGCAGTTTCCTTTACCCGGGTGAGCGGCCGGTCCAGCGGGATACCATTCCAGCCACCCATGATGGTTTGGCTTGATGAGCCCAGACCCATCACGAAACGGCCGGGCAGCACCTGGCTGATAACATCCGCGGTTGCGGCAAGTACCGCGGGAGTACGCGTATACACCGGCGTAACAGCAACGCCAATGCGAAGTGACTTTGCGTGATGTGCCACGGCGGCTATCAGGGTCAAAGAGTCTGGCGCGCCTGCATCGGCGAACCAACCGTCGGTGATGCCGTTCTCCTCTGCCCAGCGAATCATCGAAACAGTATCTTCAACCTTCAGCCCGCCGGGCAGTGTCACTGCTATACGCTTTTCATGCGCCATACTTATACGCCTGTGTAGATCAGATAAAGGACCGAATTTATCAACCAGACTTAGCCTGCGGTTATGCCGGCCAGTCTTTCATTAATGATTTGCTCGGCATCCGAGACAATGTTGTGTACCAGCTCTTTGCAGGTGGGAATATCATTGATCAAGCCACCGCTCATTCCCACAGTCACCATGCCGGCTTCGATGTCACCTGTGCTCCAGGCTTTTTCCTGGTTCGCGCCAGACACCAGGTGATGTACCTGGCCGAAGTCGCCGCCGCTAGCCTCAATTTCGGCAACAGAATCTGCCACACTGTTGCGATAAACCCGCGCGGTGTTCTTGTAGCTACGGAAAATCAAACGCGTCTGGTTCTCGTCCATCTCGACAATTTTCTGTTTGATGCCTTCATGTATAGGCGCTTCCTGAGTCACCATAAAACGTGAACCCATGTTTATGCCTTCACAGCCCAATGCGAGTGCCGCCGCAAGACCACGACCATCGGCAATACCGCCCGACGCTACCACCGGTATTTTCAGAGCCTGTGCCGCGGCGGGGAACAAGACCAAACCACCTATGTCCTGCTCGCCCGGGTGTCCGGCGCACTCGAAGCCGTCAATGCTGACGATGTCTACCCCGATACGCTCGGCCTTCAGTGCATGACGTACCGCCACACACTTGTGCACGACTTTGATGTCATTGGCCTTGAAGCGCTCCATGAACGGTTCGGGGCTGCGTCCCGCCGTCTCAACAATCTTTATGCCACTGTCTACAATGACATCCACGTAATCGTCGTAGTTAATCTCGGTAGCGACCACCCCAACAGTGAGGTTTACACCGAAAGGCTTGTCGGTCAGCGATCGGCACTTTTCTATCTCGGCGTGAAGGCCTTCAGGTGTAGGCTGGGTCAGCGCTGTCATTACGCCCAGGGCGCCGGCATTTGACGCTGCAGCAGCGAGCTCCGCCGTACCGACTCTCATCATGCCACCACAGATAATGGGAGTTTCAATGCCTAACATTTCAGTCACTCGGGTTTTCATCGCTAGCTAAATCCTTATTGAGGTTAAGTGAAATTTTGATATATTTAATATGACACTAATTATGCCATATAGTGTCATTGAATGCTCGCCAGAATCGATGTTTCCGGCTTCAGAATAGCTGCCAGGAACTTACAACTATAAGAGCGTTTCGTCGGTGCAAACTATCTCTATTTACCGCCTCGATACCAGATCGATGACGTGTAGGCCCGCTCCTGGATAGTGTCAGGTTGGTCACCAGCGTGCTCCATGCCCAGTGCCACTGCATCCATCAGTGAGTGCCTGGCGGTCGGGATCTGCAGCACCCTTACGTAGTAGAAGGCACTTTGGCCGGCATCAAACTCGGGATCGGTCCACACCACAGATAATTGCGGAGCGCCAATGCTGTTATCCACCTTGCCCGTCTTGAGATTGACCGTATTTCCTACCGCCGGAAGTTTGCCATCAGCCCCCGCTGCGCGTTCGCCTGACCAGGCAACATCAAATACCTTTTCCTGTGCTTCGTTATTTGCATCCAGCCAGCCTTTTACAATCTGGATTCGATCAAGGTTCGCACCCTTGGGATCGCGAGAGGCAATCGCCAGAAAGGTCGGGGGCTGGTCAGAGGCAGCCAACTCGCCGCCCATGGGGACGCCCACCGAGGTGGCATGCGTATAGAGGTCTGCGCGCTCAATGTCCGCAGCGGTATAACCGGATCCACCAAAAAATCGCACACCGATACGCGGGCCAGAGGTTGCATATACCTCACGCCGGCTGATGGCAGACAGAATTGATTCGCGCGTATTGTCTTCTGACCATACCGCAGCAAGACCGGAGGCCGACATAGCCCAGCCACTCGACCCTTTGCCGTCATGTCGCCTGCTAGTGTGCTTGTTCGCAGGAATGGAATCTGTGGCCAACTTGCCATGGAAGTTATCTTCCTCGGCAGAAGGCAAGGACGTATGGGAATCAGTAGAACCAATAACACCGAGGGCATAGGGGTTCTGGCCCAATTGGCTCTCCAGTTCGAGGCCCGTCTTCAGCGCGCCACGAACGTAGTCGCCAGGGCTCGCCACATAGTCAGTGTATGCGCGCTGAATATAGTAGGGGTATGTTTCAAAATCAGCGAACTCATCGTCTGGTGAGATATCCGGGTGTGTCTCAGAGTCTCCCTTGATCTGGGTAATTTCCGCCACTCGCTCCCACTTGGTCCGTCTGGCCACGTAATCGCTGTCAAAGTCGGCGCCACGCAAGGACTGCCTGGAAAACATATACCCCTTGGAAATATTGGAATTATGCGGGATGGCGGTAAAGCCTGCGCCCGTGGAGGCGCTGGTTTCTTCAAGCCAGGCCCACAGGTCTTCGGGATAAGGGCTATCGTCCAGACCAAAGGGATCGTACTGCTGGGCTGTGGCCGCGTCACTGTCGGTGATCACGATTCGGTGCAGGTTAGCGCCGCCTGGTATTGAGCTCCATTCCCAACCAATCAGCGCGGTAAATTTGCCTGGTGAATTGAAGGCGTCGGCAGTGTCAGTGATTGTGCGCCAGGTATCGATTTCAACCTGCTTGGGCATGGGCAAGAGGCTAATCCCGCCACCCAACATTGACTCTTCTGCCGCCTGCGCAGGCGTCACCTCGGGGTCTGGCAATACATCATTAAACAGTGCCAGTCCTTCTCCCTTATCTATTGCGCGCTGCAGCACTGTTTGTGCAAACCAGGCTTTGGCCGAATCGAAAATACCCAACTCGGAGGTGTCTACGCCGTTGCGGTGAATATTCCTGATCTGACCCAGAAACTCGGCGTGATCAGACACCACCAGAAAATCCAGAGGTGTTTCGATTTGCACCCTCGCCTTGTGAAAAGGGTGGATAACCGGTTCGCCCAGCGCATAGCGATAAGCCGTGTCGGGTTTGGCACTCAAATTATCGTTGGTGTAGGCGTCCGAGGAATAGGTCGTGTGAAGGTGCGTATCACCCCACAAAAGCTGTTTTTCTGCGAAAGTGGTGGTTGACACGCTAATCAATAACAAAGCTGGCAGTAATTTGGGCACTTTTCTCTCTCTTCTTATATCGATGTTGAATCGCATCAGGGCCGAGCCCCGCCACGCCGGGCAGACAGAGCTTACCTGCACTGCAGATTTCACTCAACTCCACAGCTGATGCGAGCTTAGCGACTGGCACGCATAAACATTAGACGCTTGGCCCGGCACCCACCATAATGGCGTCACTTCAAGTGGGATGTATTTGTATGACAATGGGATGGCGAGTCGTTTCGGGAGCTTTCGTCGGCATGGTGCTGGCGAATGGATTCTTCACCTATGCCTTCACGATACTGGTGAACCCCATCAGGGAAGAATTTAGCGCCAGCCTCGAGCAAGTCATGTACAGCCTCACGCTGGGAACCCTGGGTGGACTCCTTGTCAGCCCCATCATCGGCGTCATGATCGACCGCTATTCGGTGCGTCATATCATGACGGTGGGCGGGCTTATTACATTCGCTGGCTTGTATTGGATGGCAGCAACACAGTCAATCGCAAGCTTCAACATCGCCTTTGGCGTCACCATGTGCCTGTCTATGGGCACCATGAGTTCAATGACAGGTAGCGCCGTGGTATCTCGCTGGTTCACCAGTAATCGCGGTAAGGCATTAGGTATTGCTGCCATGGGAACCTCAGTTGGCGGAGTCATCGTTCCCGGGCTACTCACCTGGTGGGTGGAATCGGAAGGCTGGCGTGGTGCACTGCAGAACACTGCCTGGGTGACTCTCATTCTTATTACTCCTTACATGTGGGTGACAATTCGCAATCGCCCGGAGGCGGCGGAACTGCCATCACAGGGCAGCGATCAAAGCCCCGCCCCGCCGGGGCCTGCAACGGTAGACAGTCTCACCATGGCTGAGATAATCCGCATGCGGGAGTTCTGGCTGATAGGCCTGAGTATGGGGTTTGTCTTTGCCGCATTTGCCACCATGCTGGCAAACCTGTCGCCCTATGCAGCGCGACTGGGCGTCAGCGACGCCGCCATATCGACCATGATTGCGGTACTTTCTGTTGCCGGCCTGGTGGGCAAGCTGATTTTCGGCACTGCTGCAGACAAAATTAACCTGAAGTACGGACTTTGGTCAGCCCACTGCCTGCTACTGATCGCTTTCGCCCTGCTATTGCTGGAACCGCCCTACTGGGTCATGTTGATTGCCGCCATCTGTTTCGGTCTGGCGACCGGCGGGCTGTTGCCAGTGTGGAATGCGCTGGTAGCCAAAGTGTTCGGGGTAAACAGTTTTGGCCGCGCCATGGGTGCCATGGGGCCATTGATAACCCTCAATATCATGCCCGCCTACGCGATTGTTGGACGACTGTTCGACAGCACCGGTAGCTACAGCGCCGGGCTGATCGTCTTTGGTTGCGTGCTAATTGGTGCCGCTGCAATGCTGGTCCCACTGCGCGTAAAGGACTAAGCAGGCTCCGACGTTTATTTAAGATGTGGAAATACAACGGTCAACAACGCCCACCATTTGCCGACTCGCCAAAACCGGGACAGGAATCCGTATGGGATTATCCCCGCCCGCCGGCCCTGGTACCGTGCGATTCACAGATCGAGATTGTCTGCGGCCAGTCCGTACTGGCGAGTACCTCTAAAACATTGAGAGTTCTTGAAACGGCTAGCCCGCCAACCTACTACCTGTCTGCAGAGGCTATTGACTGGTCTTTATTAGTACGCACCGCCGATAGCAGCTTCTGTGAATGGAAAGGTCTGGCGAGCTACTGGGCGCTGGCCAGCGACCCCGAGGCAAAGCCAATAGGCTGGAGCTATGAAAATCCAAGCGACAGCTTCGCTGCCATAGACGGTCACGCCTCATTTTACCCTGGCCTGGTTGCCTGCTACGTTGACGGTGAGAGGGTTCAAGCACAGCCCGGCGGATTTTACGGTGGCTGGGTTACCAGCACGATTGCCGGGCCGATCAAAGGCGAACCTGGAACCGGCCACTGGTAGCTTTTCCTTAGCGCCAATTGATCCCAGCTCCGGGGCATCGCCTATACTCTTTCGGCGACCCTCAGCACAGGACGACTGCAATGACAGCCATGAGACTGGAAGACCGCGCGCAAATCAGCGACCGCGTCATCGGCTATGCCACCTCGCTGGATAGACGCGACTGGGATCTGTTGCGCTCCCTGATGACAAATGAAGTACATATCGACTATACCGATTTCGCCCCAGAGCTGGACGTCACGCTGCCCGCCGATGATTGGGTTACAAGGGTTACCGCTGGCTTATCCGGGTTTGATGGCACCCAGCACCTGAGCACCAATCACGTGTTCGAGTTCGATGGCGATACCGCGGTATGCGTATCACAAATGCAGGCCGCACACTTTCTGACCGAAGAAGCCGGGCTGGCAACGTCAGTGATTCACGGCTATTACACAACCTCACTGACCAAATCGGCAGACGAGTGGCTGATCGATGGCGTCAAGTTAACTATCACGGCAACACTGGGCGACACGGACATTTATGCGCGCGCCGCACAGCTTTATCTGGAGAATTCACAATGAGCGATAACATCCTGTATGCGGCGCCTGTCTCGCCTTACTCGCAACGCGTTATTCTGCAGATTGCGATCAAAAAACTTCCCATAACCACGATCGATCCCCCAGGCGGTATCGGCTCGGAAGATTACCGGGCTATTAACCCGACGGGTAAGATTCCCGCGTTGCTGTTTGACGGCATCGTGTTGCCCGAGTCTGCGGTTATAGCGGAGTTTCTGGAGGACACTTACCCGCAGCCATCGCTGCGGCCAACAGACCACTGGCAGCGCGCGCAAATGAACCTGGTTATTCGCATCGCCGACGCCTATGTCATGGATGCCATGTTGCCGCTGTTCGCCAACCTTGATCCCGATAACCGTGATGAACAAGTAATAGCAGCGACACTGCTGGCAGTTGATACCGGTCTGGACAGGCTGGACACAATGCTTGAGCCATCGCCACTGGCAGCAGGCAAAGAGGTAACACTGGCAGACCTGGCGCTGGTACCTATCTTGAAATTTGCAGAGGTGTTTGTACCGGCTTTTGGCGGCAATGATCCCTTCGCTGGCAGGAATACCTTACATACCTACTGGTCCAATGCGAAGAGGGAGCCTGTGCTGGCAGACTGTCTGGACGATATGCAAAAGGCGATCGCAGCCGCGCTGGGCTACTAAGGAGGCGGATAACGGCATTCAGCCGGCCGCCGGCGCGATACCGCTTACCAAGTCTCCAACCAGGGACGAAGGACCACTTCTGAGGTCCACGCCGAACGGTGCTGACGATGAAGGTTGAAATAAGTGTCCGCAATCGCATCCGGATCAAGCGTATTATCATCCACTGACTCACCTGCCAACCAATGCGCGCGCTTGCCATCTTCGCGGGTCCAGCCAACAGCGCCATCGATGGGCACCGTAACCACATGAATACCCTGCGGCATCAGCTCGCGCGCCATGCTCTCTGCCAGACCCGCCTTGGCATGACAGGCCATGGCAAACGCCCCGCTCTGCGCATACCCTTTTATCGCGCCGCTGGCATTGGTGAAAATTATCGTGCCCCTGGCACCATTGGCACCGGGCTCATTAGAGAGCATATATTTGGCAGCCTGCTGACCGACAAGAAAAGCGCTGAAAGCAGAGTTCTGTAACACTCTAAACGCATTCTTCGGATCAACCTCGGAGATTGGGTTACGGAAAATTCCCTCGAAGCGGCCATCGATATTGTGCACCACCAACGTCGGAGCACCGTGCTCTTTCACCACCTGCTCAAACAGGCCGGCTACAGAGGCTTCGTCAGAGGCATCGCAGGCATAGCGCTGCACGCCGTGCGTCTGTTCCAGATCAACCAGCGCACGTTTGTCGGCATTTCTGGCCGCGATCGCCACGGTCATGCCGTTGTCTGCAAACAGGCGCACACAGCTTGCACTGATACCAGGGCCACCCCCCACAATAAGAGCAACCCCCTGCTCGCCTGCCTGTTGCCCTGCTTGTTCGGCTGTTGTCATCGTCTGCTGTCCCGCTGTTTGGTGAAAAGTTATAGGAATGCCTGCAATTCAGGTTAGCAGCGCTGGCCGAAGCGTGCCAATATAAGGCAGCTAGAGCACAGACTTCGATAACTGCAGCGGTATACAAGTCGCAGCCGATTTCTATCGAATAGGCAGCTTCAAGATTCCGAGGGAGAGCCGAATGACTGACACACAAGCGACAGACAAGGCAGAGAGCAAGCTGGATATCGGGGCACTGATACATTCAACGGCAGGCATCATCGCGCTGGTACTTGGCGGTATGATGTATGCCTACGATTGGGCACTGCCGCTGTTTGCAGGGCTGATGCTCCTCTCTGCCGTGAGCGCCATTCTTATCTCATGGCGCATGGACGCCTGGGTACCCGGGCACTGGCTGGCCATGCTACCCATCATCGGCATCGGCATCGGATACTTCGTTGCCCCCTGGGGATTTACTCTCGCATATATTTGTCTGTGGATCGCGTTCATCCACTTTATTGTGCGGGGCGTGCAGCAGATGAAGGCGCAGCGCTCTCAAGCTTGAGCTAAAAACCGCGACGAGCAAGCTCGCCGCGGTTTTGAGGTACCTATCTACAGATTGTGTCTAAGGTCGAAACGATCCAGTTGCATGACTTTCGCCCAGGCGGCGACAAAGTCGTTGACGAATCGTTGCTGCGCGTTGTCGTAGGCATAGGACTCCGCTACTGCGCGCAATTCTGCGTTCGAGCCAAAGATCAGATCAACCGGCGTAGCCGTGTACAAGACCTTACCGCTATCGCGATCAACACCTTCATACAGACCTTCGGTATCAGACTTCTGCCAGCGAACAGACATGTCCATCAAGGTCACATAGAAGTCGTTGTTCAGCGTGCCAGGCTTATCGGTGAATACCCCGTGACTGGTGCCACCGGAGTTGCCCTCGAGAGAGCGCATACCGCCGATCAGTACGGTCATTTCCGGTACCGTCAGGCTGAGCTGGTCCGCCCTGTCCACCAGCATCTCTGCCGGTGACTGGTAGCTCTGCTCCGCGTTAAAGTAATTGCGGAAGGCATCTGCCTTTGGTTCCAGCAGGCTGAAGGAAGCAACGTCGGTCTGCTGCTGGTTGGCATCGCCACGACCCGGGACAAAGGGCACTTCAACCTCGATCCCCGCATCATCGGCTGCTTTCTCAATAGCCGCAGCGCCACCAAGTACGATCAGATCTGCCAGTGAGATTTTCGGCTTGCGATCACTGCCATCATTGAAGTCCGCCTGAATCTCGCCCAGCTTGGCCAGTACTTTGGCCAACTCCTGCGGATTGTTGACCGGCCAATCCTTCTGCGGAGCCAGGGCTACGCGAGCACCGTTGGCTCCACCGCGCATATCACCCGCCCGGAAACTACCGGCAGAGGCCCATGCGGTGCGTACCAATTCACCAACCGTAAGGCCACTGTCGAGAACTTCCTTCTTCAACTTGTTGATGTCGCGGTCGCTGGCCAACTTGTAATCCACCTGAGGGATCGGGTCCTGCCAGATCAACGCTTCCTCTGGCGCTGTGTCGCCGATATAGCGTGCCCTGGGGCCCATATCGCGATGAGTCAGCTTGTACCAGGCCTTGGCAAACGCCAACCTGTACTCCTCTGGGTTGGCCAGGAAGCGCTCAGCGACAGCCCGGTATGCCGGGTCGGCCTTCAACGCCAGGTCGGCCGTGGTCATCACCGGCGTAGTGGTTTGACCATCCACGTGAGCGTCGGGAACCGAGTTGTGCATAGCCTTGTCTTTTGGCACCCACTGAATGGCGCCCGCCGGGCTGCGAGTCTGCTCCCACTCGTTATTGAGCAAGTTAGACAGATAAAGTGTTGTCCATTGGGTAGGCGCTTGTGTCCATGCACCTTCGAGGCCGCTGGTAGTGGTATCTTCAGAATGCCCCTTGCCACAGCGGTTCTTCCAGCCCAGGCCCTGGTCTTCTATATTGGCTGCTGCGGGCTCCGGACCAACACAATCAGCTGGCTTGCGTGCGCCATGCATCTTGCCAAAGGTATGGCCGCCGGCTACCAAAGCCACGGTCTCCTCGTCGTTCATCGCCATGCGGCCGAAGGCTATGCGAATGTTCCTGGCCGAACCTGCGGGGTCTGGCTTGCCCCGTGGACCTTCCGGGTTAACATAGATCAAACCCATGTGAGTCGCGCCCAGAGGTCGCTGCAACTTCCCGTTTTTGTCTTCCCGGTCACTGGCCAGCATCTCGACCTCGGGGCCCCAGTACACAAGGTCAGGCTCCCAATCGTCGGTACGACCAAAAGCAAAGCCGTACGTCTGGAAACCCATGTTCTCCAGGCCGACGGTACCGGCCAGAATCATCAGGTCACCCCAGGACAGGCTCTCGCCATATTTTTGTTTCACCGGCCACAGCAAGCGTCGCGCCTTGTCGAGATTGCCGTTGTCGGGCCAGCTGTTTAAGGGATCAAAACGCATCTGGCCGCCATCGCCGCCACCGCGTCCATCCAGCGTCCTGTAGGTTCCAGCGCTGTGCCATGAAAGACGAATAAAGAATGGCCCATAGTTGCCCCAGTCCGCTGGCCACCAGTCTTTGGAATCGGTGAGCACGGCCTCCACGTCTGCTTTAACCTGCTCGAGGTCAAGCTGACCAATGGCATTGGCATAGTTGAAATCGTCACCTATGGGGTTGGATCGTGAGTCATGATCGCGCAGCGGAGCAAGATCAAGTTGATCCGGCCACCAGAATTGGTTGCTCTTGGCCTGGCTGGGGCTGACCTGCCCCATACCCATCGCGCCTGCGGGTTTGCTGATCTCCGTGGCAGTTTCGGCGTATGCACCGCCGGCCGCGGAGACAGCCAACAAGGCTGACACAGCTGTTGCTGTTGTGAGTTTGCGTGTTTTCATTCTCTGCTCCCTACTGATTCAATTTATCTGCAAGACCGGCACTGTCCGCGATGGATCCACAAACGCCTTCTCACCCAGCTTTTGCCAGATTGTTCATTAAAGATAGCAATGGAATATAGAACGGTAAAATGAATTGTCTTTATCATTACAATAGTCACAGCCTAACAAGAAAGCCGTATTGATATATTGAATCAATAGAAATTAAGGGCTTACCAGTGACCAGGCGAGTCTTGCACGGGCTGGGCGGAACAAATTGGCGTGCCAGGGACGACGGTGCTACATTGCGCACATGATAGGAATCTTACTGAGAACACTCATTACCGCACTGGGCATCTGGCTAGCGGCCTATATCGTGCCAGGTGTCAGCGCCAGTTCAACAACCGTGCTTATCTGGGCGGCAATAGCCCTGGGGCTGATAAACGCCTTTGTGCGGCCCATACTGGTGTTACTCACCCTACCCTTCACCATTCTGACCCTGGGCCTGTTTTTGTTAGTACTAAATGCGGGCATGCTCAACCTGGCGGGCTGGTTCGTCGATGGCTTTCAGGTGGTGGGCTTCTGGAGCGCCGTGTTCGGTGCCATCGTGGTGAGCCTGGTGAGCGGGCTGTGTGCCAACTTTATCGGGCCCAAAGGCAGCTACGAGGTTATGGTCGTTCGGCGAGAAGGTTAGGGGCTCAGCGGAGAGCGAGGGATTGATCAGAACAGCATTCGTGCTGTTCTGCCCCCTGCGGGGCGCCTTCGGCGTCTAAAACGCTCCTTGGGTCTCGTTTTATCGAACGAGGGCTTGAACCAAGTCCGCACTCACCTCTATAAACTAAAAAGGCCGCCCCGATGGGGCAGCCTTTTTAGTTTATGGCGGAGAGCGAGGGATTCGAACCCTCGATAGGGTATTAGCCTATACACCCTTAGCAGGGGTGCGCCTTCAGCCACTCGGCCAGCTCTCCAAATTCTGTGTCGGGCCTTATCAAAGACCACCCTCTATCGCCCCTGTAGGGCCATTTCCACAGGCGCGGCATAATACCATAACGAGGTAAAAAACAAAGTAAAACGCCGGGATTACAGCGCTAGTCGGTGGATTCTTCCGACTGATCATCTCCGCTTTGGATGCGGTTATAGATTTCTTCACGGTGAACAGCAACGTCGCGGGGGGCATTAACACCAATCCGCACCTGGTTGCCCTTTACACCCAATACGGTGACAGTGACTTCTTCGCCTATCATCAACGACTCGCCAACCCTTCTTGTAAGAATGAGCATGCGCCTACCTCCTTGTTCGACGTTTCTCTACGCCTGAGCTGCCGACTGAGCCAACCCTAATGCATACTATAGTTCTAGCGGGTTTTCAGGAAAACACCAACATGGGCGATATAACCCAAGGGCATACCGACCGCCATTACCAACTTAGGCACCAGATTCGTCCAGAGGTTCCTTCTCCAGCTCAAAGGACGAATGCAGTGATCTCACGGCAAGCTCGAGGAATTTCTCCTCGATAATCACCGATATTTTTATCTCAGACGTCGTGATCATCTGGATGTTAATACCTACTCCTGCCAGCGTAGAAAACATTTGGCTGGCCACACCTGCATGGGAGCGCATGCCAACCCCAACCACCGAGACCTTGGCGATCTTGTTGTCGCTGCGCACTTCCGCGGCATTAATTTCTGTGGCTACCTGCCGGAGAATTTCTTCGGCACGATCCAGGTCGCCGCGCCCCACTGTAAAGGTGAAGTCAGTGATATTGTCATCGCCTACGTTCTGCAAGATCACGTCCACTTCGATATTGGCATCGCCAATCGGACCCAGGATACGGTGAGCTACTCCGGGCATGTCCGGCACGCCCAGGATAGTGAGTTTGGCCTCGTCGCGATTGAACGCGATTCCCGCGATGGTTGGGGTTTCCATGGCGTCGTTATCCTCTATTGAAATCAGTGTCCCGGGGCCGTCCTGAAAGCTGTGCAGCACACGCAGCGGCACGTTGTACTTACCGGCAAATTCCACGGCACGAATCTGCAACACTTTTGAACCCATGCTGGCCATTTCCAGCATTTCCTCAAAGGTAATTTTGTCCAGGCGACGGGCGCCATCCACCACACGTGGGTCCGTGGTATACACGCCATCAACGTCAGTGTAAATCTGGCATTCCTGCGCCTTCAGTGCGGCCGCCAGTGCCACCGCGGTCGTATCGGAGCCGCCTCGGCCCAGCGTGGTGATATTGCCTTGCTCATCCACGCCCTGAAAGCCGGCCACAACCACAACATAGCCCTGCTCCAGATCGGCACGCATCCGTTGGTCATCAATTTCACGAATGCGGGCCTTGGTGTGGGCATCGTCAGTCAGGATGCGCACCTGGCTGCCATTGTAGGATTTCGCTTTTACACCGCGCTTGTTCAACGCCATGCTAAGGAGTGCGGTGGTCACCTGCTCACCGGTAGATACCAGAACGTCCATTTCGCGGGGTGTAGGCCTGTCCTGCACCTCGTGGGCAAGGGCAATCAAGCGATTGGTCTCACCGCTCATCGCCGAAACTACCACAACAATAGAATCGCCATTCGTACGAAAACCGGCAACCTTATCGGCTACCTGCTCTATACGCTCGATGGTACCAACGGAGGTACCACCAAATTTTTGTACGATGATGCTCATTGGATCGTAAGCCGCACGCGCTGGAAAAATGGGGGCGTATTAAACACCAATCGGGAGCGGTTTTAAACCGGGATTAATACCCGCCTGACCGGGGCTCAGCCTAGCTGGCCGGCCACCCAGTCTGGGACTTCCTTGAGAACGTCGGGCAAAGCAGCCACGTCGTTGCCACCACCCTGGGCCATATCAGGCCGGCCACCGCCTTTACCGCCAAGACGGCCGGCAAATTCGCGCATCAGGTCGCCCGCTTTCACCCTGTCGGTAAGGTCCTTGGTCACACCAGCGGCCAAGGCCACTTTGTCGCCTTCTATGGCCGACAACAGGATAACAGCGCTACCCAGCTTATTCTTGCACTGGTCCAGCGTATCGCGCAGAGACTTGGAGTCGGCTCCGTCGACATTGGCTGCCAACACTTTAAAGCCGGCAACTTCAACCGCATCGGCGGTGAGATCACTGCCCGCGCCGGTGGCTAGCTTCTGCTTCAGCCTGGCAATTTCCTTCTCCAACTCACGATTTTCAGTGCGTAGAGCGGCCACCTTGCTGGCGACATTTTCAGGCGTGCCTTTCACAACGTCGCACACAGCAGACAAGCTTTGCTCTGTAGCATCAACGACGGCCAGCGCACCAACACCGGTCACACCCTCGATGCGACGCACTCCCGCCGCCACTCCGGACTCAGACGTTAGTCGCAACAGGCCTATATCGCCGGTGCTATCAACGTGAATACCGCCACACAGCTCAACTGAAAAATCAGCTTCGCCCATGGACAATACACGCACTTCGTCGCCGTATTTTTCGCCAAAGAGCGCCATCGCGCCGGCCGCCACCGCATCATCCATGGTCATCAGACGGGTTTGTACCGGCGTATTAGCTCTTACCTGGCCATTTACGCGGTTCTCTATCGCTTTGAGTTGCTCAGCACTCACCCCTTCAGGGTGCGAGAAGTCGAAGCGCAGGCGTTGGGAATCTACCAACGAGCCCTTCTGGGCAACATGGTCGCCCAAAGTCTCGCGCAGGGCGGCGTGCAGCAAGTGAGTGGCAGAGTGATTGAGCCGGGTTCGCTGACGAACTGAATCATCAACCTGCGCAATAACCTCGTCGCCGATATTGATAGTGCCCTCAAGAACCTTCACATGGTGCACGTGCTGGTCCTGGGACTTGGTGGTATCAGTGACTTCGAGGCGCAAGCCCTTGCCACCGAGATAGCCGGTATCGCCTACCTGGCCGCCAGATTCGCCATAGAACGGGGTCTGGTCCAACACCAAAAGCCCTGCTTCATCAATCGCAAGGCTCTCTACCGCCTCGCCATCACGCAACAGGGCTGTCACTTTACCGGTGCCACTGGTGCTGTCGTAGCCGGTGAATGTGGTGCTGCCCTCCAGGGAGAGCACATCGCTGTAATCCACCTTGAAGCTGCCGCCCTCCTGAGACCGGCTGCGCTGGTCAGCCATGGCGGCATCGTAGCCGGCCATATCCAGGGTGAGGTCCCGCTCACGGGCGATATCGTTGGTAAGATCTGTCGGAAAGCCATAGGTGTCGTACAGTTTGAACACAACATCGCCGGGAATCTCAGAGCCGCTCAATGACGCCAATGCCTCTTCGAGAATAGCCATGCCGTTGTCCAGGGTCTTGGCAAACTGCTCCTCCTCAGCCAGCAAGGCTTTCTCAACCTGAGCCTGCATCGTCACTAGCTCTGGATAGGCATCGCCCATCTCGACGACCAGCGGCGCTACCAGTTGATTGAAAAACGGGGCAGATGCGCCCAGCTTGTTGCCATGACGAATCGCCCGCCGAATGATGCGTCGCAACACATACCCGCGACCTTCATTGCCCGGCATTACACCATCACACACCAGAAAAGCGCAGGAGCGTATGTGATCGGCGATCACGCGCAGGGAATTGTTTTCAAGGTCGGAGACATTTAGTACGGCAGCAGCGGCCTTGATCAGCCCCTGAAACAAGTCGATTTCGTAATTGCTGTGCACGTGCTGCATAACTGCCGCGATGCGCTCAAGGCCCATGCCGGTATCCACCGAGGGCTTGGGCAAAGGGTGCATTTCTCCCGAGGCGTCACGGTTGTACTGCATGAATACGAGATTCCAGATCTCGATATAGCGGTCGAGATCGTCGTCGGGGCTGCCGGGCGGGCCGCCTGCTACCTCTGGGCCGTGATCGTAAAAGAGTTCCGAGCAGGGACCGCAAGGGCCGGTATCACCCATTTGCCAGAAGTTATCTTCTTCCAGACGAGAAAGGCGATCGGCAGGGACACCGATCTCGTTGATCCAGATATCTGCAGCTTCGTCGTCGCTCACGTGCACAGTAACCCACAAACGCTCGGGCGGCAGGCCAAGCTCAACCGTCAGAAACTGCCAGGCAAACTGTATCGCTTCGCGTTTGAAGTAGTCACCGAAGCTGAAGTTGCCCAACATCTCGAAGAAAGTGTGGTGACGTGCGGTATATCCCACATTTTCGAGGTCATTGTGCTTGCCTCCGGCTCGAACACAGCGCTGGCTGCTGGTTGCCCGCACATAACTTCGAGGGTCTGTTCCAAGAAAAGTATCCTTGAACTGCACCATACCGGCATTGGTAAACAGCAGCGTGGGGTCATTGCCGGGCACCAGCGAGCTGCTGGCAACACGGGTGTGGCCCTGCTGTTCAAAAAAGGCGAGGTACGCCTCGCGTATTTCTCCGGTTTTCATAATTGGTCTCGGTACTGTGTGTTAGCTGGGCTCTAGCCCACCATGTGGCCTTCGGTGAACTCGCGACCACCAATGATATGCAAGTGCAGATGAAAGACCGTCTGGCCGGCTCCCTCACCATTGTTGATGATGAGACGAAAGGCATCGCCCACACCAAGTTGTTCCGCAACTTTTCCCGCGGCCAGCAGCAGATGCCCCAGCAGAGCCTGATCGTCTGGCTGGGCATCGACCAGGCGCGGGATGGCACGCTTGGGAATCACCAGAACGTGTACAGGGGCTGCCGGATTAATATCGTTAATCGCAATACAGTGGTCATCCTCGTAGATGAACTCACTGGGTATTTCGCCGCTGATAATCTTGCCGAAAATAGTGTCCGACATCGCCTAGCCCAGCTTCTCGTCCGCTGTTAACTGGCGAGCCTCATTCTCCAGCATCACCGGGATGCCATCGCGCACGGGATACGCAAGACCACTGGCCTTGCAGAATAATTCGTCTTTGTCTTCATGGTATTCCAGCGGGGCCTTGCTCACCGGGCAGACCAGAATACTGAGTAATTTTTCGTCAATCATGACAGTCCAGCACGTCTCGTGGGAGCGCCATTATACGGATTTTTCAGGGCTTGGGCATCGCTGGCACCAGTAACTGCGGGTCTATGCGCTCACGGCGCCAGCTCATGCGCCAATCCAGGTGCGGGCCGGTTGCTCGGCCCGTGGCACCCACTTCGCCGATCACGTCACCTGTTTCGATCACCTGCCCTACTTTCACCGATACCGCGCTCAAATGCAGAAAGGAAGACGACAGGTTGTAGCCATGATCGAGAATAATAGTACCGCCGGAATAGAATAGATCCGGCTCGGCAAGGGTAACCACGCCCGGTGCAGGCGCAATGACCGGTGTGCCCGTGGGTACAGCTACATCCACCCCGTAATGAGGACTGCGTGGGCTGCCGTTATACACCCGCTGGCTGCCATACACCCCCGAGATCGGGCCCTGGGCGGGCCAGATAAAACCGGCAAGCGTATCTTGCAACAGGTCTGGGCGCTCTATAACACGGGCTTTGGCGGAACCCACCAAGGCACGTTCACGGGCGATGCGGTCCAACTGCTCCTGCGGCGGCGTCACCGTTCGCTGGGGTACACCCTCTACCCGTTGGATATTGTATTCACGCTGGGATATGGCCAGGGTCTGCCTGCAATCCTCTTCACCGCTCACCACTAATTCGGCCGTGGCAGCCGCATCGCGACCAAAGCCAGCAACCGTTGTGCCGTCCTCAAGCACCACTAAGGGAGAACCATCCAGCGTTACGGTATGGCCCTGTGGCACTTTGCCCCAGACCAGCCCGCCCTGAGTCAGGTCACCCGTCAGCGAAATGCAGTCATTGGCCAACGCTGGCATTGCGCACACAGCGCAAGCAAGCAGTAAAAGCCGGGGCAAACGGTGGAAGGAATACACGGTAAGGACGCTCCTGAGCGTTATCTTGAACAAACCGCATTTCTAGCAGGTCGCGCACCGACGCGTCCAGCGCTATTTTCGCTTCTGCCCACTGTTCTCTACAATGGCTGTATGGGCAGATACCGACCACCGCGCCAGCGCGGCTCCACTTACATTACCGCAGAGGGCGAACAAACCCTGCGCGACGAGTTACACCAGCTATGGAAGGTGGAACGCCCCGTGGTCACCAATACGGTGCACGAAGCCGCCAAAAACGGCGACCGCTCGGAGAATGGTGATTACATCTACGGTAAACGTCGTTTGCGCGAGATCGATTCGCGGGTGCGCTTTCTCAACAAGCGGCTGGATGAACTGCAGATTGTAGACCGCCCTCCGGACAACCCCGAAAGAGTGTACTTCGGAGCATGGGTCACTCTGGAAGACGATGACGGCGCTGAAACCCGCTGGCGCATTGTTGGTCCGGATGAATTCGACCTCGCCCAGCTTAAACTGAGCATGGACTCCCCACTAGCCAGAGCATTACTGGGTAAAACCCTGGACGATGAAGCCACTGTAGCCAGCCCCTCTGGCGAGCAGCACTATGTGATTGTGGCAATCGATTACGACGCCCAGGCCGCGGGCTAGTTACTTCAAACACACACTTTACCTGCAGGCGACTTACCACTTCTAGCGGTAAGGGTTAAACAAAAAAGGCGGCCAATGGCCGCCTTTTTTTATGCACTTCTGATAATCAGAAGGTCCACTCAACACCAACCGATGCAGTACGCGGCTTATTGGGCCTGGCGCCATCCGGTTGCCGTGACACGATGGCCTGCTCATCAAAGATATTCTCTACCTTCAGGAAAACAACCGCGTCATTGGTAAACGCATAGCGGCTGATATAGTCGACCACGAACAGGTCTTCACTGCGATCGAACCTGGTGCCGCCATTGTTACAGCCCACATCCATGCACATCTCGTCTATGTACTTCGCCACCGCATAGTTATTCCAGCCATTGGCCGCCTCCAGGCCAAGACGCAGGCTGAAGGTATTCTCAGGTACGGAGGCCAACTGATCGCCGTCACTGATACCTTCGTCCGGATTGTTTTTGCTGATCTCGGCATCGGTGTAGGTATACATCAGGTTTACCGGTACCAGAAAGTTACCCAGCTCCAGTGACGTACTGGCTTGTAGTTCTACACCGGCGATTACAGCTTCGCCGGTATTAAACGAACCCGAGGTTGAGCCATCACTACAAGGGCTGGCGTTGGAGCAGTTCTCGGTTTTGTTGTCGAAGTCGCTATAGAAGCCGATCGCCTCGACAAACCAGTCTCCACGGTAACGCACACCACCTTCCCAGTTGGTGCTGGTTTCGGGATCTTCATTTTCCTTGGCGCCACCGCCAAGAGGCGAAAAGCCTCTGTGTACGCCACCCAGTAATTGCCAGCTGTTGCTCAGGTCGTAGGTGAACGAGGCACCGGGCAACCACTCGTCGCTGTCGTTACTGCGGCGGCTATCCAGCTCATTGCGCCCGGGATCGGCGTACTGTTTGCGCGACGACTCAACATCTTCATAGCGCAGCGCAAGGTTCAGGTTCAAGGCATCGTTGAGCTGCCAGCTATCCACTGCCCAAAAGCTCACGGCGTCTGCCTCTTCCAAGCGATTGTTGCTGCCACTGGGCGCTTTGCTACCCGCGAACACCAACTCGCCGTCAATCTGGTCGTAATACTCTACCGGTTGGTAGCGGTCCATCTCGTCGTGATGCAGTCGCCCGCCCAAGGCCAACTGATGCGCACCCAGGTCTACATCGAAATTGACATCAATACCCTGTGACTCGTAGTCCCGAGCGTTATGCTTGTATTCAAGCCCGAGAGCATCCACGGTGCCATCGAGAACGCCCTGCGCCTCAGCGTCACCAGCATTGGCGGCATCAATAAAATTGCTACCCCCACCCAGCTTGAACCAGTCGCGGGAGAACTCGTTGTAATAGCCGGTGGCTGTCATGGCTACACTATCTGTAAGCGCGAGACGGTACACCAGGTTATAGCCCTGGTGGTCGTTATCCATTTCATCCGGCTGTGACAGGCCATAGCGGCGATCAGCATCACGATTAAAGTCGTTATCGGTGAGACCCAGGTAAGTTTCGTCGGAGGTTTCCTCGGAGTACTGACCTTTAAACAGCACGCTCTGGCGCTCGCCCTCCCAGGCCAGCTTCACAACATAGTCCTGGATATCGTAGCCGCTGTCGGCACTGCTGCGATCAATATCCTTAAAGCCGTCGCTGCGACGTTGGGCCGTTTCGACCAGAAAGCCAAAGTCACCCATGCGGGCACCGTAGTTGGCCAGCAGGTCTGCCTGACCATTCTGACCGTAGGCGAAATTAACGGTACCGGCAGTCCCTTGTGCGGGGACTGGTGTGGACACCATATTGACCACTCCGCCCGTGGTCTGGGGGCCATGGCGCAATAAGGGAGCCCCTTTTAACACCTCTACCGATTGCAGCCGCAAAGTAGTTGGGAAGTAATAGGCGGACGGGTTGGAATAAGGTGCTGGCGCGATCATCACACCGTCTTCAAGCAATGTGACCTTGGACGCCCGCTCGGAGGTGGCGCCGCGTATACCAATATTGGGGCGCAGGCCGAAGCCGTCCTCTTCCTGAATATAAATGCCGGGAACCGTTTTGAGCAGCTGATTGATGTCGCCCGCCGCCTCTATACGGATTTGCTCCAGACCCACCACAGAGCTGGAACCGGGCAGGCTTTGGGCATCCTCGGCGGAGCCAATAATTGTGACTTCTTCGATGACATGATTGCCCGCCAGCGCCAATGGTGCCAATACCGCTGATACTGCAGCCGCTAAAACCTGCTTCTTCATGCTATCCCTTAATGACGCCCTGTCGCGTGTGCCGGCTGCCGGCCCGCGATCAGTATTTCAGTGTCAGAGGAGTCTAATAGGAATAATTCTCATTTACAACAGGTAGTGAGAATGTTTCTTATTTACATGTAGCGTTTTTTTTGAGGTCAATTCAGGGCGCCGTAGACGATGGACTCCAGTTGTCCCCGAAAATTGAAGATCGAGGAGGGAATCAACTGGGTCATGAAGATCACGATAAGCTCCTCACGCGGATCCACCCAGAACAGGGTGCTAGCCAAACCACCCCAGTAATAACTGCCCTCGCTGCACGGCGAGCCATTGGCCGCGGGATCAAGCCGGCTGGCAAAGCCCAGGCCGAAGCCCACGCCCTCGTAGGCTGTCTCGCTGAAACTACCCAGTGCAAGGCGCGACATGTCTTCCCCGCCCGGCAGGTGGTTGCGTGTCATCAAGCCCAGCGTTCGCGAGCCGATCACACGCTTGCCATCCAGCGTGCCGCCCGCAAGTAACATTTTGCAGAAGCGCTGGTAGTCGGATGCTGTAGACAATAGCCCTCCCCCGCCAGAGAAGAACGTGCGGTCACGGTAGGCGCTGGCCTGGCCGTCATCGATCAGGGCTAGCGACTTGTTCATATCGCGCTGGTAGCAGGATGCCAGGCGATCTACTTTGTCTGCAGCAATATTAAAGCTGGTATCCACCATACCCAGCGGCTCGAATATGGTGCTTTGCAGGAAATCAGGCAGGGAACGACCGCTGATCACCTCGATAAGATAACCCAGCACATCAGTGGCCACCGAATAGTTCCAGCGTTCACCGGGCGAGAATTCCAGCGGCAATTCGGCGAGCTGGTCGATCATATCCTGCAGGGTTGAGCCATGACGCACTCGCGCCACTGCCAACTCGCGGTAAGCCCGGTCGATTTCTGTGGCCTCCAGAAAGTCATAAGTGAGGCCGGATGTATGGCTCAACAGGTCTGCAATGGTCATTGGCCGCTTGCAGGGCTCTGTGGTGAAATCCGGGTAAGTGCCACCGGTGCGCACCTGCAGGTTCTTCCAACTGGGAATGTACCGATGCACGGGGTCGGTGAGGGCAAACATACCACGCTCGTACAGGGTCATCAGCGCCACTGAAACGATGGGCTTGGTCATCGAGTAAATACGGAAGATGGTGTCGGCTGTCATGGGGGTGCCGCGCTCGAGATCACGCTGGCCCTGCACATCCAGCAGGCAGGTTTCGCCCCGGCGTTCCACCAGGGTCAGGCTGCCCGGTATTTTGACCGGGTCTATGTAGCGGTCACGCAGGTGCTGATGCACCCTGCCCAGCTGGTTATGGTCTATGCCTACGAACTCAGGTTCTACTATTTTCACGTGTGACCACTTTCCCGGACCAAAAGAGGCGCAAGTTTGGCCCCTGAGGCTGAAACTGGCAAGGGGGTTAGCCGTTTCAGGCCTGGCCACGACTCTGGTCACTAACCGTACAATCCATTGCCGCAAAGAGGTGCTACAGGTACAATCGCCGCCTCCGATTCACGTTGATTTTCACCTGTTTTCGCCCCTGGAGCGTTCATGAGCCGAGAGTCCCTGTTTGACCTGGAAAATCACCAGGAATTTATCCAACGCCACATTGGGCCGACGATTAAACAACAACAGGAAATGGCGCAAATTCTGGGCTATGACAGCCTGGATGCGTTAATTGATGCTACCGTGCCGGCCAACATCCGCAGCACCACAGCCATGGACTTGCCGGCACCACAAACCGAGCAGTCGGTGCTGGCGCGGCTGCGCACGATGGCTGATAAGAACATCGTCAACAAAAGCTTTATTGGCACCGGTTACAGCGACACCTTTACCCCCGCCGTCATACAACGCAACGTATTGGAAAACCCGGGCTGGTATACCGCCTACACGCCCTATCAGCCTGAAATTTCCCAGGGCAGACTGGAAGCGCTGCTGACCTACCAACAGATGATCATGGACCTTACCGGCATGGAATTGGCGAATGCCTCCATGCTGGACGAAGGCACTGCCGCCGCCGAGGCCATGACCCTGCTGCAACGGGTTAACAAGAAGAACCGCAGTAACGTTTTTATTGTGGCCGAAGACTGCCACCCGCAAACCATTGGCGTGGTGACTACCCGAGCCCAGGCACTTGATATCGACATTGTGGTGGGCGACCCGGAAGAGCTACTGGCCAGCCACCAAGCCTTCGGCATGCTGCTGCAATACCCCGGAACTTACGGCCACGTGCGTGACCTTGGCCCGCTGGTGGAAGCCGCCCATGATGCTAAAACACTGGTGACTGTGGCGGCCGACCTTGCGTCGCTGCTGTTGCTAAAATCACCGGGCGAACTGGGTGCCGACGCTGTGGTGGGTAACAGCCAACGCTTTGGCGTACCCATGGGTTTTGGCGGCCCTCATGCTGCTTTCTTCGCGACCCGCGACAGCTATAAGCGTTCAACCCCGGGGCGCATCATCGGCGTCTCCATCGACAGGCTGGGCAACCAGGCCCTGCGCATGGCCATGCAAACCCGCGAGCAGCATATTCGCCGGGAGAAGGCCACCAGCAACATCTGCACCGCGCAGGCACTACTGGCGATAATGGCGGCGTTTTACGGCATGTATCATGGCCCGGATGGCCTGCGCCGCATCGCCGAACGTATTCAACGATTGACCAGCATGCTGGCCAGCGGCCTGGAGGCAGCAGGCTTCAAAGCCGATAATGACAGCTGGTTCGACACCCTCACCTTCACCGTGGGTGACCAGCAAGCCGCCATCATTGAGCGCGCCCTGGCCAAGGGCATGAACCTGCGCATCATTGATGACAACCGCTTGGGCATGTCGCTGGATGAGACCAGCAGTGCGGCCGATGTGCTGGCACTGATTGAAATATTCAGTAGTAGCGCTGCCGCTAGTACAGCACAGCAGCTGGACGCCGACGTGGACGAATTCGCCGGTATTCCGCAGGGGCTGCAGCGCGGCGTTGATTACCTGCAACATCCACTGTTCAACGAGTACCACTCGGAAACCGAGATGCTGCGCTATATGCGCAGGCTGGAAGATAAAGATATCGCCCTGAACCGCGCGATGATTCCGCTGGGCAGCTGCACCATGAAGCTGAACGCCACCACTGAAATGCTGCCAGTCACCTGGCCAGAGCTGGGCGGCCTGCACCCCTTTGCACCGACTGACCAGACCCAGGGCTATACCGAGATGCTGGCCGAGCTGGATCATATGCTGCTGGAGTGTACCGGCTACGACGCAATCTCCATGCAGCCTAACGCCGGCTCGCAAGGCGAATACGCCGGCCTGCTGGCGATCAAGCGCTATCATGAGAGCCGCGATGATCACCAACGCACAGTGTGTTTGATTCCCTCCTCTGCCCACGGCACCAATCCCGCCAGCGCAGCGCTGGCCGGCATGAGTGTGGTCATCGTTGAATGCGATGTCCAGGGGAATGTGGACATGGATGACCTGCGGAGCAAGGCCGAGCGCCACACCGATGACCTTGCGGCCATTATGGTCACCTACCCCTCTACCCATGGGGTATTTGAAGAATCGATTGTTGAGCTATGCGACGTTGTTCACCAGCACGGTGGGCAGGTGTATGTGGACGGCGCCAACCTGAATGCACTGGTAGGACTGGCGGCACCGGGCAAGTTCGGTGCCGATGTTTCACACCTGAATTTGCACAAAACGTTTTGCATCCCTCACGGTGGTGGCGGCCCGGGTATGGGCCCCATAGGCGTGGGGTCACACCTGCAGCCCTTCCTGCCAACCAACCCGGTATCGCCGGTGCCAGGGCTGGACGAAAACAACGACGTGGTTTCAGCCACGCCTTACGGTAGTGCCTCAATACTGCCTATTTCATGGGCCTATATTGCCCTGATGGGTGGCACCGGCCTGGTAGAAGCGACCAAGGTGGCCATACTCAGTGCCAACTACATTGCGCACAGGCTGAAAGATCACTACCCGATTCTGTATACCGGCAGCAACGGCAACGTGGCCCACGAGTGCATCATCGACGTGCGCCCCATCAAGGAAGCCAGCGGTATTTCTGAGGAAGACATTGCCAAGCGCCTGATCGACTTTGGCTTTCATGCACCCACCATGTCATTCCCGGTGGCAGGCACATTGATGGTGGAGCCTACCGAATCGGAATCATTGGCGGAGTTGGACCGCTTTTGCGATGCACTGATTACGATCCGCGACGAAATTCGTGCAGTGCAGGACGGCGCGCTGGATGCCACCGATAACCCGCTGGTGAACGCCCCGCATACTCTGGCGGATATCACGGTGAACACCTGGGAACACGCCTACACCCGCGAACAGGCCGCCTACCCGGTGGACAGCTTGCGCGCCAGTAAGTACTGGCCGCCGGTGAACCGCGTAGACAATGTATATGGGGACAGAAACCTGTATTGCGCCTGCCCTGCAATAGATGCCTGGCGGGAGGCGGAGGAAGCCTGATACGGGCGACACGGCTCGCCCGGTAGCGGCACCAGTTTCGCTCACTTTAAGTCCTTTGCAGGCGTTCGCTTGCTAGAACAACCGCCAGGCCAGTAAGTTCTAACGACACTAACATCAATCCAGGGAAGGATGATGAAGCAACGTGTCATTACGGCGGCCTACGTCCGCTCTCCAAATCTACCGCCTCGCCTCATCGGCACAGTCGCCCTGCCACTTGCGGCGTTTCTGTTTGGCTCGACCCTGTTGAGTAGCAGTGATGCCACTGCAGCAGACGTCTCCTCGGCGCACGATTCGCAGCAAGCACCAGCGGATGAAGAAACAATTACAGCGAGTGCACCGGTGGTCACCCCTATTCCGGGCTCGCCCACCGCGACAGTCGGCAAAATCGCAGGTACGAGTACATCTGCCAATACCGCAGGGTTCTTTGAGACCTCCGTGGGATTTTCACAGGTAATCACCTTCGACGAAGTGACGACCGGGTCAGCTGTGAACAGCACCTATCGCGATAGGGGAATTATCTTTGCCGGCTCGGGGCCGCGCACTATTAGTGACGCTGCTGCACCCGACAGCCCGGTCCTGTCAGGCACGCCAACGCTTGAGGGAGATATCACCGGCTACTTCGTCCGCCCCGGTACCGACGAACCGGCGACAGTGTATTTCATGGCTTGGAATATCGGTTATCTGGACTCAACCGAGAGCGTGCGTATGGACTTCTTCGGCCCCGGGGGCGAAACACTATTTTCACTACAGAATCCACGACCTGGCTACTTACGTTATGCCGCCAGGGGAGGCAGCGCAGGCATCGCCAGTTGGCGCTTCCATATTATCGCCGAAGAGCTGGCTGGGTTCGGGATCGATGATATTTTTTTCTCTACGCCGGGCGAAGAAGATGATGACCGTGAAAAAGGCGAGACCAGTTGCGCCAGGGGCAATCCGGTGAACCCTGCAGTTGGCAACAAGTTTAAGCTGGAGACCGATTACCAGGGTCTGCGGCCTCAGCCGTTAACAATTTCTCGCGCCTACAACTCCAGCGATGGCGTCTGGCAGTTCTTTCGCAAAATTGACCACCAACAAGGCGCTAGAGTCGCGAAGGTGATTCGTAACGATGGCAAAGCGATTACATTTGCCGGCGCACCAGGCAGCAACACCTGGTTGCCCACGAGCACCGACATTACCGGGCGACTCAGCAGCACTCGCAACAGCGATGGGCTAATAAACACCTGGGCATTTCGTACACTCGACGATGAGCTTGAGCACTATGACGCCCAAGGGCGCCTGTCACGACGTGAAGCACGTAGCGGATTGGGACACGATCTTACCTATACGACGACAGATATTACCGTCACCCACGACCTGGGCGGCAGCATTATCTACAAGCTGGACACTGACGGTCGCATCAGCAGCGCCGCCGACCCTGCAGGCTACAACTACAGCTACATTTATGACGACAACGGCATGATGCAGAGCGTTATATACCCGGGAGCCAGCGGAGAAAAACGCTATCACTACGAAGACCCGACATTTCCAGACTTACTGACCGGTATCACCGATGCCGCCGGAAATCGCTTTGCCACCTGGCGCTACGACAGTTTGCGCCGTACTGTCAGCTCCGAACACGCTGGCGGCACAGACCTCACTCTCTTCGACTACACCTTTACCGATGACGCGATCTACCCTCAAACCACGGTGACAAATTCTTTGGGCAAACAAACGACTTACCACTACATCCGGGCTAACGGCATCCGCAAGGTCTTTCATGTCAGTGGTCATGCCAGCGAAAACTGTGTGGCCGCCAACCAGCGCTACAATTTTGATGCTAACGCTTTCATCGCTTCCTATACCGACTGGAACGGCAATCTCACTACATTTAGCAGAGATGATCAGGGGCGAGAGATAGAACGCACCGAAGCGGCACAATCGCCAATGGAGCGACAGATAATCACTCGCTGGCATAAAGATTTCAATCTGCCAGAGCTGGTGATAGAACCAAAAAGAAGCACCTATTACACCTACGATGAAACAGGAAACGAAGTTGGCCGCAGGATCGTCGATACCAGCGGCGACTAATTTGTTGAAACAATATCTATGCGGGCAAGGAATGTCCGGAAAAGGGAGGGACCCCGGAATGAAAATAGCAGACACCGGTAAACACTATTCAAAAATTATCGCTTGCATAACGGCGCTTAGCGCTATGCAGGTAAGTGCGCTAGAGCAGCGCTGGCTGAAAAGCTTTAATAATGCAGGACAACTTACGGTGTCAGACGGGCCCAGGCTTTCTGTGGAAGACAGTCTACGCTACTCCTATGACAGCAATGGCAACCTGTCATCGATACTCAATTCACTGGGGCACACAACAACACTGGCTAACTACAACAACCGCGGACAACCCGGCCTTATAACCGACCCCAACGGGGTGCAAGTAAGGATGACCTACCATCCGCGCGGCTGGTTGCTATCTAAAACACTGATCGATCCGGATGGCGATCAATCACGGGATGTAACAACCCGCTACTCCTATGACAACAATGGTCAGCCACTAACAACGTCTTTGGCTGACGGCAGTACATTGTCTTTTGAGTATGATGCGGCCCAACGCCTGACTGCTATCACTAACAGTCTGGGTGAGCGAATCGAGTATCTACTGGATCGATCCGGAAACCGGTTGAAGACAACCACGCTCTCTGCAACCGGCTCAATTACACGCCAGGTCGACAAGGAATATGACGCTCTGGGCCGTCTCATCGCGCTCAGCAGGAACCCAGACTCCAGTGTTCTATACCGCTACGATAAAAACGGCAATGAGATAGAAAGGGAGAGCGGTAACGGGCGCGTCGTGGCAACGGACTACGACGCGCTTGATAGGGTCCACCGTATTCTCGCGCCGCTTGGCAGTAATGCTGAGTATCAATATGACAGCCACGGGAACCTTGCAAGCATTACGGACCCGCGACAAGCCACCACTGAATACCATCACGATGGTTTCGACAGCCTGAGCGGAACCACAAGTCCCGACACTGACCTAACTACACATAGTTATGATGCGGGCAGTAATCGAGTGAACTCAATAGATGCGACAGGCTCCAACATCCAGTATCAATACGATTCCTTGAATAGACTTATCAAGGAAGAGCACTCCGATTCAGATCTGGATATCCATTTCGCCTACGACCAGGGTGAGTATGGCAAAGGTCGACTGACAGTAATTAGAGATGCTAGCGGCCTAACGACACTGGGCTACGACTCTCGCGGAAACCTGGTTAGCCAGGACCTGGAAATCGAAGAAACCACTCTGCAACTGGCTTATAAATACAACGCAGCAGATCGTCTTATAGAGATCATCTATCCGAGTGGCCGAAGCGCCCGCTATACACGCGATCAGGACGGCAATGTCACCGCCGTTACCTCAATCAACACCGATGGAAGTAGTACGCTGCTGGCCAGCGATATTCGCTACCTACCCTTCGGCGGTCACAGCAGTATCCAGTACGGGAACGGGCTGATACTGGACTCGACCCACGATACAGATCACAGGATCGCCAGTATCTCATTAAGTACAGTGAATGATTGGCAATACCAACACGATAGCGTGGGCAATGTGACTCGCATAAGTCGTGGCGTCGCAGCCACTGACTATGAATATGACGCGCTCAACAGACTGGTGAGCGCTACGGAAGATTCCAGACAATTGGAGTACAGCTACGATGCCAACGGCAATCGACTGAGCCTCAGGGAAGGATCGCTGCTAGAAGAATACCGCTATAAAGAAGCCTCCAACCAGCTAATCGAAAGTGATAAGTGGCGGTATGAGTACGACGACAGAGGCAATCAAATTGCCAAAATCACCCAACTTGACACCACCGGAGACGGCTTCTTCTACCACTATGACGAGAGAAACAGGCTCACCAGAGTAAGTGCGAAAATTTCAACGGATGATGGCAACGCTAACGAGCCTACACAACTGGAGAACGACCTTGTCAGCTATGTGTACAACGCAAGCGGACAGCGAGCAAGACGTATCAGTGAAGAGAGTACTATCGATTATCTCTATGGCCCCGATGGCCAGATGCTGGCAGAGGTCCGCTCCGACGGCCTTGTATTGCACGAGTACATTTATCTCAATGGCAAGCCTCTCGCCGCAGCCTCTACATCAGAAAGCGTCATCGAATCCCAACCCGGCCCGGAGCAAGTTCTGGATGATGACGGCCCAACAGCCGAGGCAATCGGCAACTGGGACAGGGTCAGAAAAAAAGGCGCGATTAACGATTACTACAGCCGATCAAAAAGCCTGGGCAATCAGTATCGCTGGCTGCCGAAAGCATTAAAAAACACTGCCTACGAAGTTTATGCCTGGTGGCCCAAGAGGAAGAAACAAAACAAAGCGGCGGCTTTCACCATTTCACACCATGGTACGCAGAGTTCCACGGTGGTTGACCAAAGCCGCAATGGTAAACAATGGATTTACCTGGGCACATTCGCCTTTACCGGTGACGGCAGCGAATTCATTGAACTATCGGACGAAGGTGGGGAAACCGCCGCTGACGGGATACGTCTGGTTGAGATACTCCCGGCCAAGGTCGAAACACGCACGGCCCTCTACTATTTCCACAACGATCACCTTGGCACCCCGCATCGAATGACCGATCAGTCTGGTGATACAGTCTGGCATGCCGACTATCTACCTTTCGGACGCGCACTTGAGAACATCAACTCCATTGACAACACATTGCGCTTCCCCGGCCAGTTCTACGACGCGATAACGGGATTACACTACAATCACTTTCGCGACTATGACCCCGATATCGGCAGATACCTGCAACCGGATCCAATCGGACTGGCGGGCGGCCTGAATCCGTACAGCTATGTCGCGAATAATCCGCTGGCGAAGGCAGACCCTAACGGACTGTGTCCATGGTGTGTCGTAGGTGCTGGAGTCGGGGCCGGCTATGAAGGGCTGCGCCAATTCCACAACGGTAGCCTTGCGCTTACTGGCGCCAGTCTGGGAAAGATTGCAGTCGCCGGCGGAGCCGGTGCGCTTACCGGCGGATTCGGCTCGGTGGTGAGTCAGGCCGGCGTAAAGGGGCTAAGCGCATTTCTGGCAAACGCACAATTCAATATCAGCAATGGCCTTGCAGCTGAAATCATTGCAGCGGCAATCGACAAGCGCACCCTCAGCGAACAGGATATTTATGCAATCCTGCTTGGTGCACTGGGAAGCTCAGCAATCGGTTCTGACCCCGGACTCGATGAACTGACCTCACTCATTCTGGCAGAGATTGCCGAGGATGGTATTACAACCATGACGGGCGATTTTGAGGCCTGCCCAGACCTGTAAAAGCACCAATAAACGGAGGCGCGCGAATGAAAACAGTGATTGTTTACTACGGAAAAATAGCCAGCATGATTTTCGCTGGTGGGGCCGCGTATATTGGCTTAGGGCAAAGATTCAGTTCGCAACCAGCAGCACAGCCCCTAACGCTCACCCTCACGCTACTTTTTTTCGCAGTAGCTCTGCCGGCAACACTGGCGCTTTTCCTACCCAATTACAGGCTGGCACGATGGGCAGGGATCAGTCACGGACTACTACTCACACTAAGTAAGCGCGATAAAGCGGTGCTTAGCTGGGGCAGGAAGTCCGCTCGAAAAGGATCTGCCTCAGTCAGTTCAGACTATCCAGTGATTACAGAAGCGGAGCTTAGAGAGGTGCTTAACCGCACCGCAAAAGTGTCGCGCCCATCATAAAGACAGGCTACGCATACGTTCAACGAACGAACGGATTCAGGGCGTCAAATCTTCCTGCTCGGCGCCCTCTTTCACCGGAATCATCAGGTCTTCCTTGCTGACACCCAGCACCAACAGGGTGTTGGCTGCCACGTAGATTGACGAGTAGGTACCGATCATAACGCCCACGATCAGTGCGATCGCGAAGCCATTGATCATCTCACCGCCAAACAAGGCAAGCGCCATCAGTACCAGCAAGGTGGTTAAGGATGTGACCAATGTTCTTCCCAAGGTTTCCGTCAGCGAGATATTGATTACTTCCACCGGCTCCGCGCGGCGAATCTTGCGGAAGTTCTCGCGTATGCGGTCAGAGACCACAATCGTGTCATTAAGGGAGTAACCAATAACCGCCAGCAGTGCCGCCAACACCGTCAGGTCAAACTCCATACCGATAATAGAGAAAAAACCCAGTGTAACGATCACGTCATGAACCAGCGCCACCACGGCGCCTACAGCAAACTTGAACTGGAAGCGGAAGGCGATATACAACATCACCAGGCCCAGCGCCAACAGCATGGCAAGCCCGCCCTGCTCCCGCAGCTCGTCGCCCACCTGGGGGCCAACAAATTCAATTCGACGTAATTCAACACTGCCCGCGAATTTCGCCTGCAGTATCTCAAGGATGGCCACACCCTCTTTATCAGAAAAGCCCTGCGGTAGGCGAATCAGCACATCGCGGTCGGTACCAAAGCTCACTACCACTGCCCCGGCATAACCGCCGGTGGTCAGCGTTTCACGAATCGCTTCCAGGTCTGCGGTTTCACTGTAGTGAACCTCTACCAGTGTGCCACCGGTAAAATCCAGGCCCCAGTTCAACTGCTTCGTGGACAGTGACGCGATAGATGCAATGATAAGCAAAGCGGAAAAAATAAACGCCAGCTTGCGCTGCCCCATGAAATCTATGGTCTTCATGATTTGCTACCTCCGGCAGCTTTACCACCAATGGCCAGGGTCTTCACCTTGCGCCCCCCGTACATAATATTAACCAGTGCACGGGTACCCATGATGGCCGTAAACATCGATGTCACAATGCCCACAGACAAAGTCACCGCGAAACCTTTGACCGGCCCCGTACCCACGGCATACAGAATCACAGCCACAATCAGTGTGGTGAGATTGGCGTCAAGAATGGTGGCCACGGCGCGCTCGAAGCCCGAGTGAATCGCCATCTGAGGGGAGAGGCCATTGCGCAACTCCTCCCGTATTCGCGAGAATATGAGCACGTTGGCATCCACCGCCATTCCCACCGTCAACACGATACCGGCAATGCCTGGCAGTGTGAGGGTAGCGCCTATCATCGACATAAAGGCAATCAACAGCACCAGGTTACAACTCAGGGCCACCACCGCCGCTATACCGAATACTCGGTAGTAAAGCACCATGAACAACACCACCAGCGCCAAGCCATACTGCACCGACTTAACGCCAAGGCGAATATTTTCAGCACCCAGCGAGGGCCCAACGGTTCGCTCTTCCACGAATGAAATCGGCGCGGCCAGTGCACCGGCTCGCAGCATCAGTGCCAGTTCTGACGACTCCAGCGGATTATCCAAACCGGTAATCTGGAACTGCGCACCCAGTGCGGACTGAATCACAGGCGCTGTCAGCAGCGTCTTTTCGTCGTAGGGGATTTTTACCGCTACTTCAGTGCCATCTTCCTGTCGCTCGTAACGGGTGCGGTACTTACGCTCTATAAATAGAACACCCATGCGCCGCTTGATGTTATTGCGGGTTGCGCGGGACATGAGCGTGCCACCCTCGCTGTCCAGGCTGATCTGCACATTGGGTCGACCATTCTGGTCAAAGCTGGCCTGGGCGTTAGAGACGCGCTCACCGGTGATAATGACATCACGCTCCAGCCATTCGGTCATGCCGGCACGATCCGCACTGCGGTAAGAATATTGCTGCTTGTCGGCCGCCGAGGCATCGAGGTTCGCTACCAGTCGAAACTCCAGATTGGCGACCTTACCCAAAATCCGCTTTGCTTCCGCGGTATCCTGAATACCGGGTAGCTCCACCACGATACGGTTCTGGCCCTGACGCTGCACCAGCGGCTCTGAGACACCCAGTTCATTCACCCGGTTGCGCAGTGTTGTAAGGTTCTGGCTTACCGAGTAATCGGTGATCTCTTTGCGGGTTTGATCCGTCATAGCGCCGGTGACATTCCAGCTATCATCTTCATCTATGCGATCGAGTACCAGCTCCGGGTGGTTCTCAGACATGATGCTACGAGCTTGCTCGCGCAATTCTTCACTGCGGAACCGCCCTTCTACCTGGCCATTTTTATTGAGGGTTACAAAGCCGCGAATACGTTCTTCGCGCAAGGCACGCTTGGTCGCATTAACGTAATACTCCATGCGTCGCTCTACCGCCGCATCCACGTCAACTTCCAGCTTGAAGTGAACACCGCCACTCAAGTCCAGGCCCAGCTTCATGGGCTGAGCACCATAATCGCTCAGCCAATTCGGTGTGGTTTGTGCCAGGTTAAGCGCCACGATAAAGCCATCGCCAAGCGCACGCGACACCCGCGCCTGAGCCGTTAACTGGGCATCGGCGTCGCGAAGACGTATCAGTGCATTGCGGCCATCTGGCTCAATAACCTCGCCAAAATGCTCAATATTGTTCTCCTCCAACGCCGTCAGCGCACGGCCGAGAATTTCCTCATCGATAAGCTGGGAGCTGCTTTCGCCAGTAATCTGCAGGGCAGGGTCAGGGGCATACAGGTTCGGTGCGGCATAGAAGAACCCAATCAACAGCACGAAAAGGACGAGCAGGTACTTCCACAACGGGTACTTGTTCAACATAGTTAAGCTCTAGCAACAGCGGGAGCCAGTAGGGTCTCCCGCCAAAAAAAGGCGCCATTATAAATTATAGGCTTGTGGCCACAATAGCCTGCTGAGGGGCGCATATTACCCCAGCCAGACCCGCGCATTGCGGAACAATCGCAGCCAACCGCCATCTTCTCCCCAGCCTGCAGGCTGCCAGGAGTTCTGTACGGTTCGATAAACCCGCTCAGGGTGCGGCATCATAATGGTGGCGCGGCCATCTGCACTGGTTAAGCCCCCTATCCCCGCCGGCGAGCCATTGGGGTTCGCCGGATACCGCTGTGCTATCTGCAGGTCGTTCTCTCTATAGGTGAGGGCAACTGCGCCATTTTCAAGGCATGCCTGCATAGCTGCATCATTGGCGAACTCTGCCCTGCCCTCGCCATGGGCCACGGCGATGGGCAAATGCGACCCGGCCATGCCCTGCAATAATACCGAGGGGCTATCTTCTATCTGCACCAGTGACACCCGCGCCTCAAACTGCTCGGATCGATTGCGTACGAAGCGCGGCCAGTGTTCAGCGCCCGGAATCAGGTCCTTGAGGGTAGAAACCATCTGGCAGCCATTGCACACGCCCAGAGTAAAGGTGTTGTCGCGCTGGAAAAAACCGGCAAACTGCTCGCGAACCTGGTTGTTGAAGCGAATACTTTTCGCCCAGCCCTCACCGGCACCCAACACATCGCCGTAGGAAAACCCGCCGCAGGCCACCAGTCCCTGGAAGGCATCAAGACCCAGCTTGCCACCTAAAATATCGCTCATGTGAACATCGACTGGCGTAAAACCGGCGCGATGAAACGCCGCGGCCATTTCCACATGGCCATTGACGCCCTGCTCACGCAGTATCGCCACTTTGGGCCTGACACCGGTGGCGATGAAAGGGGCGCTGATGTCCTCATTCGCATCAAAGGTCAGATTTGCCGAAATTCCCTTGTCACTTTCGGTGATGCGAGCAAATTCCTCGGCGGCACACTCCGGGTTGTCGCGCAGCGACTGCACTTCATAGCTGGTTCTGGCCCACAGTGCCTGCAACCGGGCGCGGCTGTCGGTGATCAGCGAGTCGCCACCTTCCGCGATGGTTATCACATCACCGGTTACAGCCCGGCCAATGCGGTGCATACAACGCTCCAATCCCAACATTTCTGCCTGAGATTCAAAGGCCGCAAGGTCAGAGGCAGCTATCTGAAGTACCGCTCCGGCCTCTTCAGTAAACAATTTATCCAGGGTATCACCAGGCACGGTCGACAGGTCCACCTGCAACCCACAGCGGCCGGCGAACGCCATTTCAACCAGGGTGGTTAACAACCCACCGTCAGAGCGATCGTGGTAGGCCAAAACAGCGCTACTGCTCAGGGCGCCCTGCACCAGTGCAAAGAAGCCCTTCAAATCTGCAGGCTGATCAATGTCGGGAACGGTATCCCCAAGCTGGCCATACACCTGCGCCAATGCTGAACCACCGAGACGATTGGCCCCGCGGCCCAGGTCCAGTAATACCAGTTCGGCATCAATATCGGGCTGTATTTGTGGTGTGACGGCGCGACGCACATCGGTAACCGGCGCAAAGCCTGACACTATAAGTGATACAGGCGCAGTGACGGCCTTTGACGCCTCGTCATCCTGCCAGGTGGTACGCATGGACATGGAATCCTTGCCCACAGGAATCGTGATGCCCAGCGCAGGACATAACTCCATACCCACTGCCTTTACGGTGTCATAGAGAATCTCGTCCTCCACACCGTAACCCGCGGCGCACATCCAGTTGGCCGACAAACGTACATCGCTGATATTGGCGATAGGCGCAGCACAAATATTGGTGAGCGTCTCGGCGATTGCCATACGCCCTGAGGCTGGGCCACTGACCAACGCCAGCGGCGTACGCTCGCCCATCGCCATGGCTTCACCGGCAAAACTATCGTAAGAAACGGTGGTGACTGCACAGTCAGCTACCGGCACCTGCCAGGGGCCAACCATCTGATCGCGCACCACCATACCCGTTACGGAGCGGTCGCCAATCGTTATCAGAAAGTTCTTACTGGCCACAGTGGGCAGTTGCAGTACACGATCCACGGCCTCAGCGAGATCCGGGGTTAAAGACAGTGCCTGATGTGCAATCGCCTGGCGTATCACATCGCGCTGCATTTTAGGCGCCTTGCCAAACAACACTGACATGGGCAGATCTACCGGGGCATTGCCAAACTCGCTATCGCTAACCGATAAGTGCAGTTCTTCGGTGGCCTCCCCCATCACCGCATAGGGGCAGCGCTCACGCTCGCAGATAGCCTCAAACCGGGCGAGGTTTTCTGGCTCAACTGCCATCACATACCGTTCCTGGGACTCGTTGCACCAGATTTCCAGCGGTGACATGCCAGGCTCGTCGTTGGGCACTTCACGCAGCTCAAACCGGCCGCCGCGGCCGCCGTCCTTGACCAGTTCCGGCATAGCATTGGACAACCCACCAGCACCCACATCGTGGATAAAGGCGATGGGGTTTTGTTCACCCAGCTGCCAGCATCGGTCTATGACCTCCTGACAACGTCGTTCCATTTCCGGGTTCTGGCGCTGCACCGAGGCAAAGTCCAGGTCTTCGTGGCTGGCGCCACTTGCCATTGACGATGCGGCACCACCTCCCAGGCCTATCAGCATTGCGGGGCCACCCAGCACGACCAGTTTGGCTCCGGCGCCGAAGTCTCCCTTGTCGACATGCTCGGCGCGCACATTGCCATAGCCGCCGGCGATCATGATGGGCTTGTGGTAGCCACGCACCTCGTCGCCAGCCACGCCCGGGGCAAGGGCTTCATAACTGCGGAAATAACCACACAGATTAGGCCGTCCAAATTCGTTGTTAAATGCCGCTCCGCCTATGGGCCCCTCGGTCATGATGTCCAGTGCCGATACAATCCGGTCTGGCTTGCCATAGGGCTGTTCCCAGGGCTGGCCATAACCCGGAATATTCAAATTCGATACTGAAAACCCGGTCAAGCCCACTTTTGGCTTAGAGCCTCGCCCCACCGCACCTTCGTCGCGAATTTCGCCGCCAGAGCCGGTTCCGGCACCTGGATGGGGAGCTATCGCTGTGGGGTGATTGTGGGTCTCCACTTTCATCAGTAAATGGATGGGCTCCTGCGAAAAATCGTATTCGGCGGAGTCAGGATCCGGATAGAAGCGGCCGGCGGTGTGCCCCTCTACAACAGCCGCATTATCAGAATACGCCGAGAGCACCCCCTCGCCCCCCAAGGCATGGGTGTTGCGAATCATATTGAACAGGGAGTGACTCTGCTCCTGCCCATCGATAGTCCAGCTCGCGTTGAATATCTTGTGCCTACAGTGCTCCGAGTTGGCCTGGGCAAACATCATCAATTCAATATCATTCGGATTCCGGCCCAAGGCGGTAAAGCTCTCCACAAGATAGTCGATTTCATCATCCGCCAGGGCCAGGCCCAGCTTACGGTCTGCGGCTACCAGCGCATCGCGCCCTCCGGAGAGGAGGTCCACCGAGTCCAGCGCAGCGGGCTTGGCGATCTCGAACAAGGCCTGTGCGTCATTGAGCTCAGCGACAACGACTTCAGTCATGCGGTCATGCACGGCAGCGCTCACTGCCTGACGATCACCTGCGGTTACAGTTGCAGGCAGTTGCAGATAGTAGGCTGTGCCCCGCTCCAGGCGCTGAACCTGCTCGAGACCACAGTTGTGCGCGATATCTGTCGCTTTACTGGACCAGGGAGAAATAGTGCCCGGGCGGGGAATCACCAATTGCAGCTCACCGTTTTGCCTGGCGCTAGCGGCTGCATCGGCACTGGCTGCGGGGCCATATTCAAGCAGGCTCTCAAGGACCGCCCGCTGGCTAGCATCAAGTTCTGCCGTGCAATCGGCAAAATGAACAGTTTCGGTGTGCAGAATACGGATATCGGGGTCGATAGCGGTAAGTTTCCGTGCCAGCTTGTCCAAACGGAAAGCAGACAGGGCCGGGGCACCGGGCAGTATTAGCATGCTGTGGAAAGCTCCAGGCGGAGGTCTTCGGGAAAGGCGGTATTGTACCTATTTGCACCGCGCCAGTTAACCGAAAATGGGGCAATTTACCACGGTAATTGTGCCTGTCTGGCATCAATCACTGCGGTCTATGATACAGACATGCCCCTTTACCTCTGGCGACTCATTATTCTGGTTCTGGCCCTACCGGCCGGCCTTTGGAGCTGTTCCAGCAAAGACAGCCTGCAGCGCATCATTAGCGAAGGCGAACTCGTGGTTGCAACACGTTCCAGTCCCACCACTTTTTACCTCAATAATGATACTCCGGAGGGCTTTGAATATGACCTTGCCTCACTGTTCGCCGAAGATCTGGGTGTTCAGCTCAACATGCAACCGGCTTTCAGCCTGGACGAGATATTTACCCGACTGCGGCGTGGAGAGGCTGACTTTGCCGCCGCCGGCCTCACCCTGACAGGTGAGCGGCAAGCACTCTATGAGCACGCCTCGGCATACCATACGCTGAGGCCACAGGTTATTTATCGCACTGGGCAGCGCAAACCTCGCTCAGTCAGCGAACTTGAAGGGCGCCGGGTGCTCGTTTTAGCTGGCAGCTCCCACGCCGAGGCACTAACCGCCCTGCAAGCCGGCGGGTTTTCCGGGCTGGAAATCGAGGAGATTGATGAAGTGGACTCGATGGCCCTGCTGGATCTGGTCGACAGTGACTACGCCCCCCTGGCTATCATCGACTCCAACGAATTCAGCGTACAACAGAGCCTCTACCCTCGCCTGGAAGTCGCTTTCGACCTGGGGTCCGACCAAAGCATGGTGTGGTACCTGGCTCAAAACGAGGACAACCAGGCATTGCTCGATCGTATTGATCAGTTCATAACTGCACTGAAGGCTGACGGCACACTGGAGCGTCTGCGCGAGCTGCATTTTGGTCACGCCGAAGGTGTATCACGGGTAGGTTCACACACCTTCGCCCTCAACATGCGCAGAAAGCTGCCAGCCTACAGCGAGTTGATTAAACAGGTCGCCGAGGAATACCAACTGGACTGGCACCTGCTGGCCGCCATCGCGTATCAGGAATCGCACTGGGATCCGCAGGCCACCTCGCCCACGGGGGTGCGGGGCATGATGATGTTGACCGTACCGACTGCTCAGGAGATGGGCGTCACCGACCGACTCGATCCGCTGCAGAGCCTGCGTGGTGGCGCTCGCTATCTCAAGAATATCAAGCGCCGGCTGCCCAATGATATCTACGAGCCCGACCGCACCTGGTTTGCCCTGGCCGCCTACAATATTGGCATGGGCCATCTGGAAGATGCCCGAGTGCTCACCGACCGACAGGGTGGCGACCCACACTTGTGGAACGATGTGCTGGAGCGGCTGCCACAATTGCAGAAGAGCCGCTACTATGAAACCGTGCGTTACGGATATGCTCGCGGACTGGAAGCTGTTACCTACGTTCAGAACATTCGCCACTACTACAATATCCTGCACTGGCAGGAGCTTCCCGAGCAGCAGCAAACACCGCCGGCGACACTGAATGCCTACCTGCCCGAGATGCTGCAGCGCACCGACTTATTGGCGCTATAGTCTTCTATTTTTCAATTAGCACCACTACCCAACGAGCCTTTTCTTATGGATTACCAACATATTATCGTTAGCACCGATGCACATGTAACAACCATCTGCCTCAACCGACCCGAATCAATGAACGCGATTAACAGTGTCATGCATGAAGAGCTGCAGGCCGCTTTCGACGCCTTCGCTGCCGATGATGATCAGTTTATTGGCGTTGTCACAGGCGCTGGAGACCGGGCCTTTTGCGCAGGCAGTGATCTGAAGGCTATTGCCGAAGGTGGCAAGCACGCGGGGTACCCAAAAAACGGCTACGCCGGATTGATAGAGCGCTTTGACCTGAACAAGCCGCTGATTGCTGCGGTCAATGGAATCTGCCTCGGTGGCGGCTTCGAAGTCGCCCTGGCCTGCGACCTGATCATCGCCTCTGAGACTGCCAGTTTTGGATTACCCGAGCCAAGAGTGGGCGCCGTTGCGCTTGGGGGCGGTGTACACCGACTGGCCAGGCAAATTGGCCTGAAACGCGCAATGGGTTATGTGCTTAGCAGCAGCCGCATTTCTGCTGCAGAAGGCTTGTCGCAAGGGCTGGTCAACGAGGTCGTCCCACCCGAAGAACTGGAAGCCGCCACATCGCGCTGGTGTGAAGAAATCCTCAAAGGCGCCCCGATGGCAATTCGGGCTTCCAAAGAAGCCATCATGCAGGGGTTGGACGAACCTTCACTGGCGGACGCTATTCGCTCACAGGAAGCCTACCCTGCCTTCAAAAAATGGCGTCAGGCCGAGGATACAATCGAAGGACCATTGGCGTTTGCCGAAAAACGTAAGCCCGAGTGGAAGGGACGGTAAATGAGCCTGGTTATGCGCACAGCTGCGGTATTGAACCCTTGGGGCATCACCAAGTACGCATGAAAATTATGTCGCTATACGAATCTTTCTAACGCCGCGCCCGAAAAAAACTTCGCAACAACTCTGAGCTTTCGTCAGCCAGTACGCCCTCCCGCCACTTCACCTTGTGGTTATACCATGGCTCATCGAGTAACTGGCAGGTACTGCACACGACGCCAGCACGAGGCTCACGAGCAGCAAATACCAACTCAGCAATCCGGGCATGTACCAGTGCGCCTGCGCACATAGTGCAGGGCTCCAGAGTGACATAGAGCGTAGCGCCGGGGAGCCTATAGTTACCCACCTTGGCGGCGGCGGCGCGGAGGGCCAGAATCTCAGCGTGGGCACTGGGGTCGGCAGCAGAGATAACCGAATTGAAGCCCTCTCCCAGCAGCTCGCCATCACGGACAACGACGGCGCCAACCGGAACCTCTTCCTTGTCTGCGGCTAGCGCTGCTAGATCAAGGGCGCGTTGCATCCACTGAGTGTGTAGAGTCTCACTCAAACTATATCCTCACCAATCAGGATTTAAGCCAAGCCTGGCCGAAATCGGCCTGACCCCACACTGGAACAATAACAGAAGTGCTAACGACGTATCGACTTTCTATACATACCCATTTAATCTTCCGGTAGTCACATACTCTAGATTCCGGTGAAGGATCTAACTTCTTACTATCGACAGTCAGATTTCAATGAGGCCAGAAGTGAGCAATCACGTCAGTTTTTCCTACACTAACGAAAGTAGCGCTAGCGGCCCTGCCCAAAACGCAACTCTCTTATTCTGCGTTCATCCATTCGAAGTGATGCCTTTGAATGAGAAAACGAGCCTTCTGGTGAGCCGGCTTACAGGAAAATCTTTTCCAGTCGCTGTTCACCTAATACCAATTTTGCAACAAATAGACGCCTTTAGAACACTTGTGTCACATCACAACAGAATGCCCGGGCACATACAGGAGATACTGGGTTTACAGGCTCTGAAAGAGTTAATTCTTGCGCTTATTCAATCTGGCATCGCGACCAGCAGTGCTGATTTGATAAGTGGCTTCAAAGAGGCGCCTGAATTACCTGCATCTGAGCCCGCAAGTAACCGCATCTTTTTATTAACTTGTGATCGGGAAGAGGAATTGGAGAGGCTGCTTACCTCTATTTTTCTTAACGCAGACCTATCGCTACACGAAGGACTCTACCTGCTAGACGACTCCAGGAACCCCGAAATTGCTGCCAGGAACAAGGCTCTATTGATCAAATACCAAAGTACCTGCCCTGTCCCAATACACTATTTCGGAGAGGTAGAGAAAAAAGAATTCATGCAGCGGCTTATAGATGCGGAGCCAGAGTCTGAACTCGCTGTGCGCCAGCTCCTGGATCGCTCCCAATGGCAGGGACGAAAGACCTACGGACTCTCCCGCAACTGGGCGCTGGTACTTTCAGCGGGCCACCGATGTATCATGGTCGATGATGACGTCTTGTGCGAAGCTTTTTACCCTGCGCTCACCGAGGATAAAATACGATTCTGCAATACAATCAATGTTCAGGTAATGGCATCAGAGTCCGAGTGGCGCAAACAGGTAATACCTGCAGGTTTCGACCCACTTAAAGGTCATTTAACATTGCTGGGAAGAACTGTTGGGGACTGTCTGCCGATACATAGCAGTACTGGCTCCCTTACAAATGAAGCGCTTGAAGGCATGAATTGCAGTCAGCTTATGTCACTCTCACAGCAGTCTCCAATCATTGTAAGCGAATGCGGCACTTATGGAGACCCAGGTTTTCCCAGTCACGCATTTCTCCTAAAAAACCCGCCGAAAAATATCGAAGACATTCTTACGAGCGACCCGGATCTCAGCCTTACTTTTGGCCAGCGACAATTTCAAGCCGTTCAGCGCTCACTATCAATATATGATTTAGCCGGCATATCACAAATGACCGGCGTTGATAATACTCGTCTACTCCCACCCTACTTTCCTGCATTCCGAGGAGAAGATGGTCTATTCGGCTGGATGGTGAAACAAATGTATCCCGAATCCAGAGCCGTTATTTATAATTGGGGGATACCCCATCAGCCGCTTGAGAACAGAGAGAGCTCATATCTCGAAGAGGATTTTTTCCCAAAAATCGGCTTGGGCGACTTTCAGTCCCTCTGCACTGATCGCACCAACTTAACTGGCAAAAGCACCCCGGTCGGTAGATTAAAGCTCCTCTCTGCCATGATTCGTGACCTTAGCGAAAAACCACAAGAGGAATTAGTAGCATTAGCCAGAATAGAAGCTGTACGAAAACCAGCAACAGTATATCTAGACGCCTCTACACGTCTGCCCTACTTTTCGGACCAGTCAGTGAATTTCGCCAACTACTTGCAGACTGCCATAAAGAAAGCCAGTGAATACCTCCAATCCCCACCTCCCCTAAGCGACTGGTTTGAAATTCCTGGCGACCGTAGTGACTCTGAGGTCGTCTCTCGCACTGCCTCAGCCGCAAAGACATTCGCTGAAGCGCTGGAAAGCTGGCCAGATGTATGGCGCGCAGCGAAAAAAATTAACTAAATGTTCCATCTGCTTAAATATGCACTGCTCTTTGGAGTTATTACGACTCAGGCTTCAGTAATATTCGCGAAGGACTGGAGCGCTTCCGAATTAGGTGTGGAGGTAGGTTCAATTATTGCGCAGGATAGCACTCTTACCGTCGCTGCTAACCCCAGTGGCCAGATACTCATAAGCGTACCGTCTGAGGATTTTTCCCTCGACAAAAATTTCAAAATCGACCTTAAATTTGCCGAGCAGCCACCCAGGCAAGTATTTGTGGTTTGGCAAACACATTTGTCCAAGAAAACCTATCAGCAGGGCTTCAATTATTTGGGAGAGATGGCTCCAGCGATCGATATGAGAGGCATCGAGGGCTGGTCGGGCAAGGCCACTTCTATAGAGTTGGGTTTTATCACCGGTCCCGGCCAGAAGATGAGCATAAGCGGCGTGAGGCTGTTCAAGCCGGGAGTCCTAGATTACCTGCACGATCGATGGGCTGACTGGTCCGAGGTAAAGACATGGCACCCGGTAGACCTCAATATGTATACGGGTACTAAATGGAATTCTACCGACCCATTTCCCGCACAATTTTTTGCTATGACGGGATTTTGCCTTGTCATAGTCTACCTGTTACTTCTTCGACGACGAGCGACCTTGAGCGGCACCGCCCTCATCATCTTTACCACCTGGCTCGCTCTAGACTCTTTCTGGCAACTGAAGCTCTGGCATCAGGTCACTAAAACTACGGAACAATACGGTAGCCTGAGCAGTCACAAAAAGGTACTGGCCTCTGAACACTCCGCTTATGCAGGTTTCGCAGATGCTGCACTGCCTATACTCAATCGCCAAGACGCTCGAATATTCATAGCAGGAACCAACGACTATGAGGCCATGAGCACTGCCTACTATCTCTCACCAAAAAATGTGTTCTGGGATAGACGAGGTATCGAGTTACCGGATGCAAGCCACATACGTAGTGGTGACTTTATTGTGTTACTGCGCAAGAACAGCGTGAATTACAATCCGAGCACTAGTCTACTGAGTCTTCCTGGAAACAAGGGTTTTCGGGTTGAGGAACGTCTCTCTCACCGCGTCGGCACGCTTATTGAAGTTATGTGAATGAGTACTCTTTACCTAACTTTCGGCGCTCTTAGCACTTTTTTGCCCGCATGGGTTTTGGTGTCCAGATTAGTCCCGGCTGATATTCCATCGCGAAACTGTTTGCTCGGGGGCTACTGCATACTACTCGGCATGGTTAGTACTACTATAATCATGCGAGCACTGAGTACGCTGGGGATTCCGGTTACGCTGATCAGCGTCGCCTCAGTTTCGACCTTACTACTGCTCGCTGTGCGACAAATTCCTTTATATGTGCAAGGGCCGCACAAGCCAGTGACTTTACACCAGAGCCTGCCGCTAAACAGGCCAGAAAAGGTTTTGGCGCTACTCTGTTTAGGCTTATTGGCTAGCCGGGGTATTGCAATAGGGCTGGAAGTATATCTGCGTCCAGTGTGGGCGTGGGATTCTATGCAGCACTGGACCAAACAAGCGAAAGTATTTTTCGAGATGCGAGGCGTAGTGCCATACGTTTCAATTGAAAATTGGTTGGAGCTTGGCGGCAATGGTGTCTATACCAATATGCATCCGGATTATCCAATAGCGACGCCACTACTGCAGGCCTGGACCGCGATTGTCCTTGGCTACTGGCACAGCAGCTTGGTAAACCTACTATGGCCCGCAATGTGGTTAGCAATAGGGCTGGTATTCTACAGTCAAGCCAGAGTCGCGGGTGCCAACATCACTGTAGCTCTGGCAGCAACTTACATGATTCTGTCAATGCCGCTACTAAACACCCATGCAGCTCTGGCGGGCTACGCGGACTTACTGATGAGCGCCTGCTATCTTGGCGCCGTTGCTGCATTTTACAACTGGAGTCAGACCAGGGCGCCCTGGCTACTTACGCTATCCCTTATGACGGGAACGAGCTGCCTATTGATAAAGAACGAGGGCTTTTATTGGTTTCTGACACTTCTACCAGGGATTCTGCTGGCTACCGCCAAACATCGGGCAATCATGGCATGGCTAGCAGCGGGAGCTTTAGGCTTCATGGTATTTCTATATGCAGTATACCCCGACCTTTCAGTAGCTGGGCACTCGTTAGCGGACTTTGATATTTTTTACCGACCGGATAGCTGGATACCTATCTATCTTAGTACCCTTGTTCATGATAATTGGCATCTTTTATTCTACTTATTCCTCGCCACATTGCTGACTACACCGTTTCTTGGCAAAAAGGTGATGCCAATTCTTGCTGTCGTCTTATCTGCGGTAGCGCTGTATCTGATGCTATATGTCATGACAAGCAACAGTGCAGGTGCCGTGCAATTTACTTCTTTGAATCGAGTCGCGTTACAGTTGGCGCCTTCTTTAGGCTTCTTTACTCTCATTGCCTATCTGGCACTTAGCGATAAGAAGAACATTTCAGAAGCATCTTAATAAATAGCTTAAGAAACTTGCTCTACTCCCACTCAATAGTAGCCGGCGGCTTACTGCTCACATCGTAGGTGACGCGGGATACACCTGATATCTCGTTAATAATACGATTCGATACCCGCTCCAGCATTTCGTAAGGCAGGTGCGCCCATCGAGCTGTCATAAAGTCGATGGTCTCTACTGCTCGCAAGGCAATAACGTATTCATAACGTCGGGCGTCGCCAACTACCCCTACCGATTTCACTGGCAGGAATACGGCAAAGGCCTGGGCTGTTTTGTGATACCAGTCTTCGCGATGCAGTTCCTCGATAAAAATGGCATCCGCTTCGCGAAGCAGGTCCGCATATTCTTTCTTGACCTCGCCCAGAATACGCACGCCTAGCCCCGGCCCCGGAAACGGGTGGCGGTAGACCATATCGTAGGGCAGGCCCAGTTCCAGTCCGATTTTACGGACTTCGTCCTTGAACAATTCGCGTAGCGGTTCGACCAACTCAAAAGCCATGTCCTCCGGCAGGCCACCCACATTGTGGTGTGACTTGATGACATGCGCTTTGCCAGTCTTGGCACCAGCTGACTCAATGACGTCCGGGTAAATCGTGCCTTGTGCCAGCCAGTTCACATCGCGCAGGCGGGTGGCTTCCTCATCAAAGACCTCGATAAAGGTATTGCCGATGATTTTGCGCTTTTCTTCCGGATCAGCAACACCGACAAGCTTGGAAAGGAACAGGTCCTGCGCGTCACTGCGAATAACCTTCACACCCATGTTGCTGGAGAACATGTCCATAACCTGGTCACCTTCATTGAGACGAAGCAGGCCGTTATCGACAAACACACAGGTCAGCTGCTCGCCTATCGCACGATGCAAAAGGGCCGCGACCACAGATGAATCGACACCACCGGACAGCCCCAGTAAAACCTTGTCGCTGCCGACAGTCTCGCGCACACGACGAATAGCATCTTCGACAATATTGGCCGGAGTCCATAACACGTCACAGCCGCAAATCTCCAAGGCAAAGTGCTCAAATATCCGCTGACCCTGCAGTGTATGGGTGACCTCCGGGTGAAACTGTATGCCGTACCACGGGTGCTCGCGATGAGCCATCCCGGCAATCGGGCAACTGTCAGTTTCGGCGATCAAATCAAAGCCATCGGGCAACTCTACAACTTTGTCGCCATGGCTCATCCAGACATCCAGCAATGAGCGACCCTGTTCGTCAATGTGATCCCGAATATCGTGCAACAGGCCGCCATTTCCCAGCAGCCGGATCTGGGCGTAGCCGAATTCGCTGGTCGTTGAAGGTGAAACACGGCCGCCAAACTGCTCGGCCATGGTTTGCATGCCGTAACAGATACCGAGAATCGGCAAGCCCATCTCAAAAATTACCGACGGTGCCCTGGGAGACTCATCAGCCGCAACCGATTCCGGCCCACCCGATAAAATAATGCCCCTGGGATTAAACTCGCGAATCTCCTCTTCGCTCATGTCCCAGGCACGAATTTCACTGAATACGCCCACTTCCCGCACACGGCGTGCAATAAGCTGGGTGTACTGGGAGCCAAAATCCAGGATAAGAATTTTCTGGCTGTGAATATCTGCGCTCATTGGCTTTCCTGATAGTGGTTCAACAGCGGATCATCAGCAATGACCCAATCAAAACGGGGCCCGTAGGCCCCGCGTTTTCTCGCTACCCTATCGCACCGGGTAGTTGGGGGCTTCCTTGGTTATCGATACATCGTGCACATGGCTCTCGGACATACCCGCGGCGGTTACCCGAACAAATTCTGGCTGGGTACGCATCACCTCCAAATCAGTGCTGCCTGTGTAGCCCATGGCCGAGCGCACGCCACCCATTAACTGGTGAACAATGGCGGCTACAGGACCTTTGTAAGGCACACGCCCTTCAATACCCTCGGGAACCAGTTTCTCCATGCCCTTGCTGGCATCCTGAAAGTAGCGATCGGAGGAACCCTGCGTCTGGGACATCGCCCCCAGGGAACCCATACCGCGATAGGCCTTGTACGTTCGTCCCTGATACAGCTCTACTTCGCCGGGCGCTTCTTCGGTACCGGCAAACATGCTGCCCATCATCACCGCGTGAGCGCCAGCAACGATCGCCTTGGCAACGTCACCGGAAAAACGGATACCGCCATCGGCGATCACCGGTACATCACTGTTACGCAGCGCCTCCACCACATTGGCGATTGCACTAACCTGAGGTACGCCTATGCCGGTGACTATTCGCGTTGTACAGATGGAACCGGGGCCAATGCCGACTTTTACACCATCGGCACCCGCATCAGCCAATGCCACAGCTGCAGCACCGGTAGCGATATTGCCGCCTATAACCTGAACCGATGGATAGTCGGCCTTGATACTCCTGACCCGCTCAAGCACATTACGTGAATGGCCATGTGCCGTATCCACAACCAACACATCGACACCAGCCTTGATCAGTGCCGCTACGCGATCGTCGGTGTCCGGGCTGGTTCCGACTGAAGCACCTACTCTCAATTGCCCATAGGAATCCTTACTGGCGTCAGGGAAGCTTTCGGCCTTGTCGAAGTCTTTCACTGTGATCATGCCAGTAAGATCAAAGGAGTCGTTAACCACCAGAATCTTCTCGATACGGTGCTGATGCAGTAATCGCTGAACTTCCTCGGAGCTGGCACCTTCCTTGACGGTCACCAGCTTGTCGCGAGGTGTCATGATGGCTGAAACCAGTTTTTCGGGATTGGACTCAAAGCGCAGGTCACGACGGGTAACAATGCCCACAAGGTCCTCGCCATCAAGTACCGGAACCCCGGAAATTCCGTGGGCGCTTGTAAGTTCGAGTAGCTCGGCTATCGTTGCAGCCTGCTGGATGGTAATCGGGTCTTTGACGACCCCACTTTCAAACTTTTTAACCTTACGGACCTGCTCGGCCTGCTCGGCGACACTCATGCTCTTATGGATAATGCCGATACCGCCTTCCTGGGCCATAGCAATCGCCAATCGCGACTCGGTTACGGTATCCATTGCCGCCGACACCAGCGGAATATTGAGGCTAATCTCGCGTGTTAACTGGGTTTTCAGGGAGACATCAGTGGCGACGACCTCAGAGTACCCGGGGAGCAATAGTACATCGTCAAAGGTGAGGGCTTCCTGGGCAATACGTAGCATGCGTTCACTCTCCTGCTGGCGGGTCGAGGTTAAACGTGCAATTATAAAACTTGCGTGACCCCCAGTAAATAAAAGTCGTGTCCCCAATCGTGTCCAATCCCTTTGACAGCATGGATCCCCCGCTGACGCTATCGGTCAGCCAGCTCAACAGGCAAGCCAGAACGCTGCTTGAGAGCCACTTTGACTTTGTCTGGGTAGAGGGCGAAATCTCCAATTTCGCGGCACCGTCGTCGGGGCACTGGTATTTCTCCCTGAAGGACGGTGGCGCCCAGGTACGCTGCGCCATGTTCCGCAATCGCAATCAGCGTATTCGTTTCACTCCCGGCAACGGCGATGCCATACGGTTGCGCTGCAGGGTCTCTCTGTACGAGGGCAGAGGCGAGTTTCAACTGATAGTCGAGCACCTTGAGCACGCCGGCGCCGGTGCACTGCAAGCGGCCTTCGAGCAACTCAAGGCCAAACTACAGGCCGAGGGCCTGTTCGACAGCGAACGCAAAAAGCCGCTGCCAAGCAGCATCTCACGCCTGGGTGTTGTGACATCGCCAACCGGCGCGGCCATCCACGACATCCTGACTGTACTGGAGCGGCGCTGCCCGGCTATCGAAATATACATTCTCCCGGTTGCCGTACAGGGGGACGGGGCCACCGGGGAGATCTCGGCTGCCATCGAACGAGCCAATCGCTGGCAGCAGGAAGGGAAAATTGATATCGACGCCCTCATCGTTGGCCGCGGCGGCGGCTCACTGGAAGACCTGTGGGCATTTAATGAGGAAATAGTAGCGCGAGCCATAGCAGACAGTGCGCTACCCATAGTCAGCGCTGTTGGTCACGAAGTGGACTTCAGTATTGCTGACATGGTTGCCGATCAACGCGCAGCCACGCCATCGGCCGCCGCTGAATTACTAAGCCCGGACCAGCGCGAGTGGCTGGAACGGCTGCGAGCCATGGAGCAGACGCTGGAACGGCAGATCCGGCGCAAACTGGCTGACGCCAACAAGGAACTGGAGCATCTTAAACGCCGACTGAAACATCCAGGCGCGCAGCTACGCGAACAGAGTCAGCGACTGGACGACCTGGAGCAACGCCTGATTCTGGCCCAGCGCAACCTGCTGCGTCAGCGAGGCAATGAGCTGGCATTGTTACAATCGCGCCTTTTAGCCCAGTCTCCCCTGCCCCGCATTCAGCAAAGCCAACAACAACTGAGCGGACTGCAGCAGCGGCTGGAAACGGCGATTCGCAAACGCCTGCAGGATGCTGGAACTCGTCTTGCGCATCTGACAAATATGCTCGATTCACTGAGCCCGCTGGCAACCCTTCAACGCGGCTACGCCATCGTCACAGATGACAAGGGCAAGGTGGTCACTGACTCGGCCAATGTGGCCCTGGGAAGTCGGGTTACCGCGCGCCTGGCAAGTGGCAGCCTGGATTTGACCGTAGACACAATTGAAGTGCCGCCTCCGGTTGAATCCGAAGGCGGAGCAGAAGAAGAGAACTAAGACTCAGTACTTGGCGGGCAAGCGGGTATTAATGATGATATGCCGGCCTTCAAAGCGAATGTACTCGCCTATGGTCAGATCCTTGAGGATTCTGGCCACCATTTCGCGCGATGCACCCACTCTGTCCGCGATATCCTGCTGGGTCAATTTTTCAGGTATGTAAAGCGTACCGTCGCCGCGTTCCTCGGACAAATCCATGAGCACGTTTGCGACGCGACCGTATACATCCTGCAAGGCAAGGCTCTTCACGTCGGCCGTAAGCTTACGCACGCGCTGGGCGAGGTTTCTCACCAGTTGACGACCAATATTGGGATGGTCGTCAAGCACGCGATTGAAATCTTCCTTGTAGATAATGCAGAAGCTGCTCTTCTCGACCGTACGGACCGACGCAGAGCGGGTTGAATCGTCCAGCAAAGCCAGTTCACCGAAATAATCGCCGGCGCCCTGAGTGTTCATAATGAACTCTTTGCCGTTCTTGTCGCTGCAATACACCTTCACCTTGCCGCTCTCGATAACGAACAAGGAATCGGCCGGGTCATTCTCGTGAATCACCACAGTATTTTTTGGAAAAGAGCGACTGGTACTGCTGGCCGCGAGTGCTTCCAGCTCTTCAGCTGATAGCCCCTGAAATATTTCTACCTGCTGCAACATCGATGAACCTGTCCTGTTAGTAGCCTAGTCCCTGAAGCCGTAGACTCAATAGTAACCCAAACTATTGCATTTGCGCACCCGTGAAACAAAAAAGTCGTTAGCTGTGGCTCGCTAATGCCAATAAGATCACGTTTCCCCCGATTGCCCGGCATCGCTATACTCTGCTAAACCCAGACATCATGGAAACCACGCAAGCGTGAGCGATAAGACCGGCCAGGTACGAGCACAATGGAGCGACATGCTGCTGTGGGCAACATCTGAGTTGCGCCAGCAGTACTCCGAGCACAAGAGCGTACTCACCACTACCGCCATCGATGACTTCGAGCACTTGTTCGAGGCTGCCCAACGTCTGGAGGTAATGAGTGCTGAATGGACAGAGGGGCAATCCACCCACGACCTGATGAACGTACTGGCCGCGCTGCGTGGCTATTCTGAAATGCTTCGCGAAGATCTGGATGGCTCCCCGGCAGACCTGGACGACACTCTGGCACGACTGCTCAGCGCAGTTCACACCGTTCACACCGGCGAATCGGCAACCGAAAGTAAAACCGACACGGGCAGTCACAAAGCCATCACCTCGGAGCCCGGTTTTATCCTCGCGGTAGATGACCTGCTGGAAAACCGGGAACTGGTTGCTCGCTACCTGTCACGCAATGGCCACATGGTGGTGACCGCAGCAAGCGGCGAAGAGGCCCTGGTTACCCTGGAGAACTCAGACGTAGACGTGGTGTTGCTCGACCTGATGATGCCAGGAATGGATGGCCGCGAGGTACTGAGAAGGATCAAGGATCACCCCGAATGGCGCGCCACGCCGGTCATTGTTATCTCCGGCCGACAGGATATGGACGACATCATCGAGTGTATCGAGGCAGGCGCCGATGATTACCTGTTCAAGCCATTCAATCCCGTACTCCTGCAGGCCAGGATCAAAGCCGGGATCGAACGCAAGCGCTGGCACGATCGCGAAGAGCAGTACCGGCAACAGCTGGAGAGAAACGAAAAGTTTATACGTGCCACTTTCGGGCGCTATCTGTCAGACGAGATCGTTACCGACATTCTGGAGACCCCCGAGGGGCTGGAACTGGGCGGCGACCTGCGCGAAGTCACAATCATGATGTCAGACATACGCGGCTTTACCACCTTCAGCGAGCAGTTGGAGCCAGGACAGGTTGTCGCCATGCTCAACCGCTACCTGGGCGTGATGACCGAAATCATTATGGCCCACAACGGCACCATCGATGAGTTTATCGGTGATGCCATCCTGACCGTATTTGGTGCCCCCAAGCACAGCGATGACGATGCCGATAATGCAGTGCGCTGCGCACTGGCCATGCAGGCCGCTATGGAGCGGGTCAATAGTGAAAATGCTGCGCAGGGCCTGCCCGAGGTACTTACCGGCATTGCCCTGAATACCGGCAAGGTGATCGCGGGCAATATCGGCTCTGAACGCCGCAGCAAGTATGGCTTCGTAGGTCACCCCATGAATGTCACCTCCAGAATCGAGGATCAGTCCGCTGGCGGTGAAATCCTTATATCGGACAGTACCCTGGTTAAGCTGAAGGACGAGTACGAGGTTGGCGAGCGCCGCGAACTGAAGGTCAAGGGCATAGAGGAAACCGTGGTGATTCACACCATCCGGGAGCGCAGCCATGACTGATCAGAAGCCCATATTGCTGGTGGAGGACAACGAACTCAATCGGGACATGCTGATCCGGCGACTCAACCGGGCGGGCATAGAGGTCATTCCAGCAGAGGACGGGCAGCAGGCCTTGGACAAGATGGTCTCCGAACAACCAAGCCTCGTATTGATGGATATGAATTTGCCGGTTTTAGACGGCTGGACAGCCTGCCGCCGCGCAAGGGAGGATGACCGCATCAAGCACATCCCCATCATCGCTCTCACGGCTCACGCCATGGAGGCCGACCGGCTCAATGCGCTGGAAGCCGGCTGTGACGACTACGCCACCAAGCCGGTAGATTTTCCAGGCTTGCTAATAAAGATCGGAAAACTGACGTGAGCCTGAGACGCCGATTAACACTCGCACTGGTCGCCATACTCAGCCTGTTCGCTGTCAACGTGGGAACCCATTTCTGGGGTAGCTTTGCGCGAAGCGAGAGCATGGTTGCTTACCGCAATTCGGTCACAGCCTCGCAGCTTTCTGCAGAAGTGGAGCAACTGTTGGAAAATCAACGCCAGCAGACCCTGGTGCTGGCGACCTTGCGTGATACCACCGAGGACCAACTCGAAGATGAAGAGCTGGAGCAGGCAATCAGCGACATCGAATCGATACGCAGTGCCATCGGCCGACTGGGCAAACTCAGCATTGGCATTGAGAGCCAATTCGAGACACTGGCTAATAGTAGCAACAGCCTGCTGGACGGGTGGCTGGAGTTTTACCAAAACTACAACGATCGCGATTACCGTAGCGATGTGGACGACCCCCTACCCTACCTCGAAGCCAGCGAACGACTGGCTGAACTGGAGCAACGACAGGCCTTCATAGCGGTGCAGCGCGCCAGCATCATTGACCGTACGATAGCGCTGACTGACCGCATCACAGTAATTGGTTTCATCGCCTCAATCTTTCTCACCGCGACACTGGGTTTCTTCCTGGTTCGCTACACCAACCGCTCACTGAAACGCCTCAAAACCGGCACCCAACGTATAGGCAGTGGCGACCTCAACTTTCGCATCGATAACATCGATGACAAGGGCGAACTTGGCGACCTCGCCAACGCCTTTAACGACATGTCCGACAAGCTGCGAAACGCGATCTACGACGTGAGGCGCGCCAGGGATGTGGCCGACGAAGCGAACGCTGCAAAAAGTATCTTCCTTGCGAACGTCAGCCACGAACTGCGCACGCCTCTCAATGCCATTATCGGCTACAGCGAGATGCTGCATGACGAACTGGATGACACACGTGAGGTTGATCGCGCACAATTCCAGCGAGACCTGGACAAAGTCACCCTGTCGGGCCGCCAGCTGCTCTCACTGATCAACGACATTCTGGACCTGTCGAAGATTGAAACCGGGAAAATGTCCATTCATTGTGAGACCTTCCGCCCTGGTGAGCTCATCACCCAGGTATGCGAGTCCCTGGCGCCGCTATTGCGTGATCGTAACAACACCCTGCAGTTGCCTGACTTCAGCGACTTGCCCGCCCTCTACAATGACCAGACCAAGTTTCGACAGATATTTACCAACCTGATGAGCAACGCCAGCAAGTTTACCGAGAATGGTTACATCAGCCTGTCCGGCGGTCCCGTAGCAGGGCGAGAAGGATGGTATGAGTTTGCGGTGCACGACACCGGAATTGGTATGGATGAGGAACAGCAGAAAAAGGTGTTCGATGCCTTTGTGCAGGCGGATTCTTCAACCAGCGCCAACTATGGCGGCACCGGCCTGGGGCTGGCAATTTCCCGGGAATACTGCGATTTAATGGGGGGCTCTATCAGCGTCGATAGTGCACCGGGGGAAGGCTCAACGTTTACTATCGTCCTCCCTTCTGACCCAGAGTTAGCTCACGCAGACGCTTGATCGCCTCCTCGCGTTTTTCCAGATCTTCTTTCAAGGTGGCGTTGTTGTTCTCCAGATCTGCAATGTGTCTATCCATCACCACAAAAGACTCCAGCGACTGAGCCATAATCAGGGTCTTTTCGTGCACCTGCATATCTTCGGTATATTCGTATTTGAGCTTGCGATAGCTCTTGCGAGCCGCTTCGGCATCATAAAAGGGGCTGGAGCTCAGCATGCTGACATAGGCTATCGCAATACCCGACTCCCACTCCGCTGCCGCTGACTTCTCCAGCCGTTGATACCGCTGGAAATGCTGCACCGCTTCAATATGGTCGCCTTTTGACAAGGCGCTAAAGCCTTTCTCCAGGAAGGTATAGTCCTCTGCAACTTCTTCCACACAGGTACAGCTTTGCTCATCTGGCAGATTCAGCGTCAGTTCGGGAACGGGCTCTGGCTCCGCCGGCGCTTTTTGCTGCCCCACGGGAAAGGTTTCACAAGCCTGCAAGGCCAGGCTGGCGAAAATAAGAAGAGCGAAACGCAGTGGTCTGATCGACAAACCGGGATTCCCGTAATCAGCAAGAAAGCCTGAGTGTAGCACCGAAGCCTGATCAGCGAGAACTATTGGCGCATTACTCGGGTCGCATATGCGGGAACAGCAGTACGTCGCGAATCGACGGTGAATCGGTCAGCAGCATAACCAGCCTGTCTATGCCAATGCCCTCGCCTGCTGTGGGCGGCATGCCGTATTCCAGGGCACGCACATAATCATGGTCAAAGTGCATGGCCTCTTCGTCACCCGCATCTTTCTCTGCAACCTGGGCATGGAACCGCTCTGCCTGATCCTCCGCATCGTTCAGTTCGGAGAACCCATTGGCCAGTTCACGACCACCGACAAAGAACTCAAATCGATCGGTAACGAAAGGATCATCATCATTGCGCCGTGCCAGCGGAGAGACCTCAGTCGGATAGGCGGTAATAAAGGTAGGCTGATCCAACAGGTGTTCAACCGTCTTTTCAAAGATCTCTATCTGCACCTTACCTAGACCCCAGCTGTCTTTCAGCTCGATACCTAGCCCACGGGCGATATCGCGTGCCCCGGACTCACTGGCCAGTTCGGCCGCCGTGATATCCGCGTTGTACTGCAGAATCGAATCAAACACCGTTATGCGCGTGAAGGGTTGAGTGAAGTCATAGCTACTGCCCTGGTAACTCACCGTGGTGCTGCCCAGAACCGTCTGGGTCAGACCTCGTAGCATATCCTCAGTCAGGTCCATGGCATCGCGATAATCGGCGTAGGCCCAATAGAACTCCAACATGGTGAATTCAGGGTTGTGGCGGGTCGACAGACCCTCGTTGCGGAAGCTGCGGTTAATTTCAAACACCCGCTCGAAGCCACCCACGGTGAGCCGCTTGAGGTAGAGCTCGGGCGCGATCCGCAGATACATGTCCATATCCAGTGCATTGTGGTGCGTCACAAAAGGCTTGGCGGCAGCACCCCCGGGAATGACCTGCATCATCGGGGTCTCAACCTCCATGAAATCACGCATCTGCATAAACTCGCGAATGAAGCTGATAATGCTTGAGCGCGTGCGAAACACCTCACGGGACTCCGGGTTAACAATCAGGTCCACATAACGCTGGCGATACCGTTGTTCCTGGTCAGCCAGGCCATGGTACTTGTCAGGCAGTGGACGCAGCGCCTTGGTCAGCAGGCGAGCTTCTTCCATATTGATGTAAAGGTCACCCTTGCCGGATTTGTTAATCGGGCCCTTGGCGCAGACGATGTCGCCCAGGTCCCAGGTTTTGATCGCCGCCAGGGTAGTCTCGTCCAGCCCCTTGCGGTCCACATACAACTGGATCTGATCGCTGTCGTCCTGAATCAACAAAAACGCACCGCGGTTTCGAATCAATCGACCAGCCACCGCATATTCTGTGGCCGCCTCCTCCAGCGTGGCTTTATCGGAGTCACCGTATTGCTGCTGCAACTCTCCCGCATAAGCGGTGCGGCGAAAGTCGTTCGGAAAAGCGTTGCCGGCGGCGCGCATATCCGCCAACTTGGCTCGTCGCTCAGCGATAAGCTTGTTTTCATCCTGCTGACCTTCGGGGGCCGAATCCTTGTTACTCATAATTTACTACCTGTCATAGCCCGCTTTTCAGCGAGGCCTCAATAAACGGGTCAATCGCACCATCCAGCACCGCCTGGGTGTTGCTGGTCTCCACACCAGTACGTAAATCCTTGATGCGCGATGCATCCAGAACGTAAGAGCGTATCTGGCTGCCCCAACCGATATCGGCTTTGTTGTCTTCCATTGCTTGTTTTTCTTCGTTGCGCTTGAGGATTTCCATCTCATAGAGCTTGGCGCGCAGCAGCTTCATTGCATTATCGCGGTTCTGATGCTGGGAGCGCTCGGTCTGGCATTGCACGACGATTCCAGAGGGGTTGTGGGTGAGACGCACCGCTGAATCGGTCTTGTTGACGTGCTGGCCACCTGCACCACTGGCTCGATAAGTATCCACCCGCAAATCTGCCGGGTTGATCTCAATCTCGATGTTGTCATCAATCTCTGGCGCAACAAATACAGAGGCGAAGGAGGTGTGACGGCGATTGCCGGAGTCAAAGGGAGATTTGCGCACTAGTCTGTGAACCCCGGTCTCGGTTCGCAACCAACCGAAGGCATACTCACCTTCAAATTTTATCGTGGCGCTCTTAATGCCGGCTACATCGCCGCCCGACACCTCAATCAGCTCAGTCTTGAAATCGTGGGACTCGCCCCAGCGCAGGTACATGCGCAACATCATCTCGGCCCAATCCTGGGCTTCGGTGCCGCCGGATCCGGACTGGATATCAAGAAAGGCATTGTTGGCGTCCATCTCGCCGTCAAACATACGACGAAATTCCAGCTGTTCCAGCTGGGACACAAGAGCATCGATCTCGGCCTGCAGCTCGGCAACGGTGGCTTCATCATCCTCTGCGGCGGCCATCTCCAGCAAGTCACCCGCATCTGAGGCACCAACCGTCAGGGCTTCAATGGTATGGACTATAGCTTCGAGGGAAGCGCGTTCGCGGCCCAATTCCTGAGCCCGACCCGGGTCTTCCCAAACGCTGGGCTGGGCGAGCTCCAGCTCTACCTCGGCGAGGCGGTCCTTGCGATTGGCGAAGTCAAAGATACCCCCTAAGCACGTCGGTACGCGCGGCAATATCTTTGAGAGTTTGTACCAGCGGGTTGATCTCTAGCATCGTTCTGCCAATCCTGTGAAAAGCCGCGCATTCTAACGCAGGCGAGAGCTACTGGGAATGCAGGCCAAGTGGCAATAATTGCGACAGGGCAAGCTACTCTTGCGGAATCGACAGGTGTTCTATCACCAATTGCAGTGAACGCTGGCCGCGAAACTCATTAACATCCAGCCGGTAGACTGCCGCCACCCTATCCTGATCAGGGTTTGGCCACAGATCCAGATCAACATTGAAAGCGATGGCATCAACCAGCTCCCCGGTACCGGGTAACGCCAGCACCAGTTTCAGATGCTTCTCCGCTACCAGCCGCTGCTGTACCACGTTAAAACAACCATCAAAGACAGGCTCGGGGAAATGCTGCCCCCAGGGACCGGCAAATCGCAGGGAACTGGCCAACTCAAGATTGAAGTCATCCGCCTGTAACTCACCGTCAGAATCGATCACCGCCTGCAAGCTCACATCTTCGGCATGACGCGCGACTTCGTCGACAAAAGCAGACGCGAACGCCTCGTAGGAATTGCGCTCCAGACTCAATCCGGCGGCCATCGCGTGGCCACCAAACTTACTGACCAGGCCAGGGTGTCGCGTGGCCACGGCATCGAGAATGTCACGAATATGGATACCCGGTATTGAACGCGCCGAGCCCTTTATCTCGCCATCGTCTGCATCGGCAAAGGCTATTGTGGGGCGGTGCAGGCGGTCCTTGATACGAGACGCCAGTATGCCTACCACACCCTGATGCCAGCCGGGCTCGTACAGGGTGATTCCCACGGGCGGCTCCTCACCCTCGGCCAACTGTAAGCCATCCAGAAGCGCCAGCGCCTCTTCCTGCATGCCCTGCTCAATGACCCGCCTGTCCTGGTTAAACTGATGCAGCTGGTTTGCCAATGGTCGCGCACTGAGAGCGTCATCACTCAAAAGACACTCTATGCCCACCGACATATCATCGAGCCGACCCGCCGCGTTAAGTCGCGGGCCCACGGCAAAACCGAGGTCAGATGCGACCAGTGTTTCCTGGCTGCGCCCTGCAACCTCCAGCAAAGCCTGTATACCCGGCCGGGCCTGCCCTGCCCTGATGCGCTGTAATCCGCCTGCCACCAGAATGCGATTATTTCGATCCAGCGATACCACATCAGCCACAGTGCCTAGGGCTACCAGGTCCAGATACTGGGCGAGATTGGGCTCGGTTACAGACCTGGCCTTAAACCAGTCGCGCTGGCGCAGCTGGGCGCGCAGCGCCAACATGATGTAAAAAATGACCCCCACCCCGGCCAGGTTTTTGCTGGCAAAATCGCAACCGGGTTGATTCGGATTGACGATCACCTCCGCCGAAGGCAAGGTCCGCCCTGCCAGGTGGTGATCAGTCACAAGGGTCTTTATGCCCGCGGCCGACGCGGCCTCGACACCTTCAATACTGGAGATACCATTATCGACGGTAATAATCAGATCGGGCTTGTCACGGGCAGCCAGTGACACAATCTCTGGCGTGAGCCCATAGCCGTATTCAAACCGGTTGGGTACGAGATATCCCACCTCGGCAGCGCCCATGGCCCGTAAGGCGCTGACAACCAGCGCGGTACTGGTTGCGCCATCGGCATCGAAATCACCAACGATGGTAATTTTCTGCTGCGCTGCCAGCGCATCTGCCAGCAAGGTGGCCGCCTCACCGGCGTTGAGTAGGGAATCGGGTGGTAGCAGCTGCCCCAAACCAAGGTCCAGCTCATCGCTACGGGTGATGCCGCGGCCACGGTAAATGCGGGTTAATAACGGATGCAAGCCGGCATCAGACAAAGCGCCGGTATCGCTATCCGGGGCTATCTCGCGCCTGCGTATGACTTTATCCAAGTTGACTTCAGGCGTTGATATGGCCTGCCATGAATTCCTGTACGGCTTTCAGGTCGTTAGGCAGCACCTCGAACCGCTCGGGCCTTTCAAACAGATCACTCAGGTGCAGTGGCAAGTCGGGAGTCTGATCCAGTCCGGCACTGCGAACAGCATCGGGAAACTTGGCCGGGTGCGCAGTGGCCAGCGTAATCATCGGTGTATCACTGGAAAACTCTGCCGACAGAGCGGCCCTCACACCGATAGCGGTATGCGGATCGAGTAAATATTCGCACTCGCGCCAGGTGCTGGCGATCTGCTCAGTGGTTTCCTCATCAGATACGCACTGGCTACTGAACACAGCTCGCGCTTTGCTCATTGCCTGCTCGGAGAAATTGATGTCACCACTGTCAAACTGGCGCATCAGGTCGGCGATTGCCCCGCCATCCCGGTCGTAAAGGTCAAACAGCAGCCGCTCGAAATTGCTGGATACCGTGATATCCATGCTGGGCGACAGGCTTTGTTCCAGCGGTTGGCGACCATAGGTGCTGGTGGTCATCACTCTGTGAAGGACATCATTTCGGTTTGTCGCTATCACCAGGCGCTCTATGGGCAAGCCCATCTGGCGCGCCAGGTAGCCAGCAAAGATATCGCCAAAGTTACCGGTGGGAACGGAGAAAGACACAGGCCGCACTGGCGAGCCAAGTGCTACCGCAGCATAAAAATAGTAGACAATCTGCGCCATAATACGGGCCCAGTTAATCGAATTGACCGCGACCAGGCTGCGATCCTGCGGCAGAAAACTACGATCGCCGAAACTGGCCTTGACCATGGCCTGACAGTCATCGAAATTACCCTGTACCGCCAGGTTGTGAATGCCAGCGCCATCAACCGTTGTCATCTGGCGGCGCTGTACATCTGATACCCGCTGATGCGGATGCAAAATGAAAATGTCGATGTTACGGCAGCGTTTGCAGCCCTCGATAGCGGCAGATCCGGTATCACCAGAGGTCGCACCCATGATCACCACTTTCTGGTGTTTGCGCTCCAGCACATAGTCCAAAAGCCGACCCAATAGCTGCAGTGCGAAGTCCTTGAACGCCAGGGTTGGACCGTGGAACAACTCCATCACCCACTGGTTAGCCGCGATCTGAACCATAGGCGCAACGGCGTTGTGTCGAAACTCTGCATAAGTCTCTTCAATAATCGCCTGCAAATCATCTTCCGGGATAGACCCAGCCACAAACGGGCTAATGATGCGCTGTGCTAATTGCGGATAGTCCAGCCCCGCCATGTCGGCAATTTCGCTGGCGCTAAAGCTGGGCAAGGTCTCGGGCACATAGAGCCCGCCATCTGACGCAAGGCCAGTCAGTAAAACTTGTTCGAAATCGAGAGCGGGCGCATCGCCCCGGGTGCTGATGTATTTCACGATGTACTACCTGCTATCCGTCCAGCGTCTCCACCCGAATCCGGGTGATACTACCGTTAATTGTGGGTAAGGCCTCGATGGCTTGCACGGCTACCTCCAGGTCGCACTGGGCCGCAACATTTGTCACAACAATCACCGGCACCCTATCCTGGCCGGCAACTGGTGCCTTCTGACTAAGTGCCTCAATGCTAATGCCCTGCTCTCCAAAAAGACTGGCAACCTGAGACATAACGCCCGGCTTGTCTTCTGCCTCAAGCCGCAGATACCAGGCCGTTGCCACGTCGGTAATCGGCACAATCGGCAGCTTTTTGATACTGTCATTGGCAGCGCCCAGTGCCGGCACTCGGCAAACCTGGCCAACACTAAGCTCACGGGCCAAATCGACCAGATCCGCAATCACCGCCGAGGCGGTTGGCTCCGCACCGGCGCCGGCGCCGTAATACAGCGTTGGGCCAACCGCGTCGCCCTCGACCAGCACTGCATTTTTTACCCCATCTACATTCGCCAGCAAACGCTGCTCTGGTATCAGGGTAGGATGCACGCGAAGCTCTACACCCTGATCGGTCTGCTTTGCCACACCCAGGTGTTTGATCCGGTACCCCAACTCTTCCGCATGTTCGACATCCTGACGAGTGATGCCGGTAATGCCTTCTGCATAGACCGCCTCAAACTCCAGCGGGATACCGAAGGCAAGAGAAGCGAGAATAACCAGCTTGTGAGCCGCATCAATACCTTCAACATCGAAGGTCGGGTCCGCTTCTGCATAACCCAGCGCCTGGGCCTCGGCCAACACATCGGCAAAGTCACGACCCTTGTCACGCATTTCTGTAAGGATAAAGTTACCAGTGCCGTTAATGATGCCCGCCAGCCACTCAATCCTATTGCCCGCCAGGCCTTCGCGCAGCGCCTTGATAATGGGTATGCCGCCGGCGACAGCAGCCTCGTAGCGAACCGCAACCCCATGCTCGGCGGCCAACGCAAAAATTTCATTGCCAAACTCGGCGATCAAGGCCTTGTTGGCGGTAACAATGTGCTTACCATGGCGGATCGCTTCTTCTATCAGCTCACGCGCCACCGTGGTTCCACCAATCAGCTCTACGACGATATCCACCTCGGGGTCACGAGCCACCTCAAAAATATCGCGGCTCACACGGGTATCACCCACCGGACAGTCTGGGTTGTCTCGCCGTGCACCAATATGAACGACGTTGAGCTCACTCTGGGTCCGCGCACTGATCAGTGCGCGATTGCGTTCAAGTACATTGAACGTTCCACTGCCAACCGTACCGAGGCCGCAAATTCCGATTTTTACTGGTTTCATCAAGTTTCCGTCGTTAAGTCTTTCGCTGTTGCTGCTTAGCCGTTGCCATCCTGCTTCATCATTCGCTTGATATTGCGAATAGCCTGTCTTGTGCGATGCTCGTTCTCGATCAGGCCGAAACGCACATAGCCCTCGCCGTACTCACCAAAACCAACACCGGGTGAAACAGCAACCTTGGCCTCTTCCAGCAGCTTTTTGCTGAACTCCAGGGACCCCATTTCAAAATAGGGTTCCGGGACACGAGCCCAGACGAACATGGTGGCCTTTGGCGGCTCAACTGGCCAGCCGGCAGCCTTCAAGCCGCTGCATAATACGTCGCGTCGCGACTTGTACATACTGTTGATTTCCTCAACACAGCTCTGGTCGCCTTCCAGTGCGGCAATGGCGGCCACCTGTATGGGAGTGAACATGCCGTAATCCAGATAAGACTTCATTCGGGCAAGTGCGCCAACCAACTCCTTGTTGCCGCAGCAAAACCCCACTCGCCAGCCCGGCATATTATAACTCTTGGACATAGAGAAGAATTCCACCGCTACATCGCGCGCACCCTCTACCTGCAAAATTGAGGGGGCCACATAGCCGTCGTAACAAAGATCTGCATAGGCCAAATCCTGCACCACCCAAATTTCATGCTCGCGGGCGATCGCTACCACCTTCTCGAAGAATTCAAGCTCCACGCAGTGAGCGGTGGGGTTAGATGGAAAGTTAAGCACCAGCATTTTTGGCTTTGGCCAGGTATTACGTATCGCACTGTCCAACTCTGCAAAGAAATCGACATCCTCTCCCATTGGCACATGACGTATATCGGCACCCGAGATCACAAAACCATAGGGGTGAATGGGGTAAGACGGATTGGGCACCAGGATGGCATCACCGGGTCCCGTTGTCGCCAGGGCCAAATGAGCCAGGCCCTCTTTGGAGCCCAGGGTAACGATGGCCTCGGAGGCCGGATCCAGAGTGACATCGTAGCGCTTCTGGTACCAGTCGCAGATTGCCTTCCGCAGCCGCGGTATACCTTTGGACTGGGAATAGCGATGGGTGTCGCCACGTTGGGCGGTCTCTACCAATTTATCAACGATATGTGGCGGCGTGGGCTGATCGGGATTGCCCATCCCAAAATCAATAATATCCTCCCCTGCGGCACGCGCTTGCTGCTTGAGCTCGCCGATGATGTTGAACACATAGGGGGGGAGGCGCTGAATGCGCTGAAACTGTTGGTCCACGTCACTAAATCCGAGTCATTGCCGACAGGCGGCAGGATGGCAAAAAAGGGGGGAAAACAGTACTGAGTCAGCCCCACGCTGTCAACGCAACGGGGGCCGTATCGGGATTATTGACGAACTACTTAAGGCCCAGAGTAGCGATAAGATCATCCGCAGACTGGTAGCCCGGAATCATCTGGCCAGACTCGGTAATGATTGCAGGTGTTCCGCGCACGCCGAGCTTACCGCCCAGCTCATATTGGGCCGCCACAGGGTTCTCCTCGCAGACATTATCCGGCACATCTTCGCGATTTTTCAGCCGGGTTAATGTGTCTTGCGGATCCTCTGCACACCAGGCGCTGGCCAACTGACGATAGCTTTCTGACCCAACGCCGGAGCGTGGGTAAGCCAGGTAACGCACCTCAATGCCACGCTTGTTTAACTCCGGGACCTCCTTGTGGAGTTTCTGGCAGTAGAAGCAGGAACTGTCAGTGAAAATCGTCACATGCGCACGGGTTTCACCTTCCGGCGAGAAGACAATCATCTCGGCTTCGTCGACAGCCTCAATCTGGGCCAAACGCTCTCCATCGCGGCTGCGCTCGGTGACGTTGACCAATCCGTCAGGCGCCACAGAGTAAAGATCTCCGACAATAAAGTAGCTGCCAGAGGCATTGGCGTACACCAGCGGGCCGTTGGCAAACTGCACGGTATAAAGGCCGGGAATCTCGCTACCCGTAACCGACTCAACGGCCAGGTTCATGGTAGGGATCGACAGATTCTTGCGCAGCTGCTCTTCTACCGCCTTATCCACGGGGTCGGCGGCCAACGCCATCATACTCAACATACAACCGGCCAACGTGGTGCCGAGAAATTTCGCTATCATGCCTGGTCCTCTATAGACGGTAATACCGCCTGTTCACTTGAAGTGCCTATGCCGCATTTGGAACAGCATCAGACGGTTTAGTTCCCGTAAAATCACTAGCCACGCGGATGGTGCTGCGCGTGCAACTCCTGCATGCGCTGCTTGGCCACATGGGTATAAATTTGCGTGGTGGTCAGGTCGCTGTGACCCAGCAACATTTGTACGACCCTGAGGTCGGCACCATGGTTTAACAAATGCGTGGCAAATGCATGCCGCAAGGTATGTGGCGACAAGTCTTTTTTGATCTGCGCACGCTCGGCGTAGATTTTAATACGATACCAGAACGTCTGGCGAGTCATCTGTGTGCCACGACGGCTGGGAAATACAACATCCGAAGGAATGCCTTTTAACAGTTCAACTCGCGGGCCTGCCAAATACCGCTGCAACCAACTCAGTGCTTCCTCACCCATGGGTACCAGGCGCTCCTTACTGCCCTTTCCAAAGACACGAACCACACCCTGATTAACGCTCACCTGCGACAACTGCAGGCTGGTCAGCTCCGTGACGCGCAAGCCACAGGCATACAGCAATTCCAGCATACTGCGATCCCTGAATTCCAGAGGTATATCCAGGTCAGGCATCTCCAGCAATCGATCGACATCATCCTCTGAAAGCGACTTGGGTAGGGGCCTGCCCAGCTTCGGGCTGTCTATATCCAGAGTGGGATCGATAGTGATGCGACTCTCGCGCAGCAGGAAGTGGTAAAAACCACGTGCACAAGACAAAAAACGTGCGGTTGAGCGTTGGCTCTGCCCCTGCTTCAGGCGAGACCCCAGATACGCTTGTAAGTCCGCCCGATCGGCACGCACCAGCGTTGAGTCACGACTGGTCATCAGCCAGTCATTGTATTGGCGCAAATCGCGCCGGTAGGAACTCAGGGTATTGTCGGCCAACCCCTTCTCCATCCACATGGCGTCGATGTAGCGCTCTATCTCGGGATGTTCACTAACGCTTGAGGCCATGGAAAACCACTATACAGAATCTACGGACACAAAAAAGCGGCCTACAGGCCGCTTTAAAGAGTGCTGTGCAACCAGCTTAGTTGGACAGCTTTTCCTTGATGCGTGCAGCACGGCCAGACAGATCACGCAGGTAATACAGCTTCGCCTGGCGTACATCGCCACGGCGCTTAACTTCAATGCTGTCTACCAGCTTGCTGTAGGTTTGAAAGGTTCGCTCAACGCCTACACCGTGGGAAATTTTACGCACGGTAAACGCGCTGTTCACACCGCGGCTGCGCTTGCCAATAACAACACCTTCGAAGGCCTGCAGACGCTCGCGATTACCTTCCTTCACCTTCACCTGTACAACCACGGTATCACCGGGGCCAAACTCGGGCAGTTCTTTTTCCATTTGCTCAGCGTCAAGCTGGGCAATAATCTTGTTGGTGCTCATGGCGCGCTCCTGTTGTGTTCCATTCGTAGCTTCACAGCTAGCGATCTGTTGTTAATCCGTGTTCGCGGCAATACGCCGCCAACAATTCATCTTCTTCGGGAGACATCTCCCTGTCTGCCAGCAAATCAGGCCGTCGCTCCAGAGTGCGACCCAGTGCCTGCTGCAGGCGCCAGCGGCGAATCCTTTCGTGATCGCCGCTCAATAATACCGCCGGTACCTTCTCACCCGCATATTCCTCGGGCCTGGTGTAGTGCGGGCAATCCAGCAAGCCATTAACGTAGGAATCTTCCTGCGCAGATAACTCGTGGCCCAACACCCCGGGCAAATGGCGCGTCACCGCATCGATGACCACCATGGCAGCCAATTCGCCGCCACTGAGGACGTAGTCCCCTATCGACAATTCCTCGTCGACTTCAGCAGCTATGAGACGTTCATCTACGCCCTCATAACGGCCCGCTACCAGCACTAGTGCTGATTCCCCGGCCAGCGCCACGGCCTTGCCGTGGTCAAAACGCTTACCCTGGGGTGACAGGTACACCACTTTAGCGGTGTCGCCTGCAGCCTCCCTTGCGGCAGCTATCGCCTGCTGCAGAGGATCAATCTTCATCAACATTCCCGGGCCACCGCCATAGGGTCTGTCGTCCACGGTTCGGTGCTTGTCCACCGTGTAATCGCGAGGATTAAGGTGGTGTAAATTCACCAGCCCCTGCTCAACCGCTCGACCTGTGACACCATGGTCGCTGACGGCGGCGAACATTTCAGGAAACAGGCTCACCAGTGCAATGTGCATCGAGACCCGCTCCAGCCCTTACGCTCGGTTCCTACTCGTCGAGGAACCAGTTAACTTCTATTGTGCCCTGCTCCAAATCCACCCCGGATACGACATCGCCGGGCAAATAGGGAATCAATCTTTCCCGGTCATCAATGCTGTCTTCGCAAGCCTTGATCACCAACACATCGTTGGCTCCGGTTTCCAGCAGGTAATCCACGGTTCCCAACAGTTCCCGCTTTTCACCCTCCTGACACCAAACCCGCAAACCCTGCAGTTGGCGCCAGTAATACTCTCCTTGCTCAAGCGTCGGCAATTCGTCTGCCCTGACCGCCACTTCCAACCCTTTAAAGGTCTCCGCTATTTCGCGATCTTCTACGCCCTCAATACGAGCCACCAGGCCCTTGCCATGGCGTTTGCCGGCGCTGAACGTTATCGGCTCGAGGCCGCTACGCCGCTTCAGCATCCAGGCGTCGAAACCAAGAAAATTCTCCATCGGCTCCGTGAACGAGTGAATCTTTACCCAGCCCTTTATTCCATAACTGCCGGTAATTTTGCCGGCCACAAGATAGGGGCTGTCACTCATAAAACCAGCGCCAATCAGGCCGCGGCAGCAGCGTCCTTAACCAGCTTGGCCACACGAGGTGACAGCTGTGCGCCCTGGCTCTGCCAGAACTCGATACGCTCCGCTTCCAGACGCAGTCGCTCTTCCTTGCCCCGTGCGCCGGGATTGAAGAAACCGACACGCTCAATAAAGCGGCCGTCCCGCGCCTTGCGGCTGTCTGTTACGGTCAAGTGGTAGAAAGGACGCTTCTTGGCGCCACCACGAGAAAGTCGAATTGTTACCATTTTCGCTTAATTCCTACAATTTAGGTGGTATCTACGGCGAACCCGCCAGTTTCTCCACGACAAAAACCGACCCAGTGGCCGGAAAGGTGGCGTATCATACGGAAATTACGTGTGATTTTAAACCCCAGCGACAGGGTTTTTTTAATGAATTCCGCACCTTACAGGGATCGCACAGGCTTAGCCCTGGCGCCCTTGTTGAGGGCTATTGGAAAGGCATACCCCCACCGCCGGCGCCGCCCATGCCACCGCCGCCAGGTGGCATCATGCCGCCAAGGCCGCGCATCATCTTTTGCATGCCACCGCCCTTCATTTTCTTCATCATCTTTTGCATCTGCTTGTGCTGCTTGAGCAGGCGGTTCAGATCCTGAACCTGAGTTCCAGACCCTTGCGTAATGCGCCGTTTGCGTGAACCGACAATAAGTTCCGGTTTGCGGCGTTCGGCAGGCGTCATGGAGTTGATCATGGCCTCCATGCGAGAGAACATTTTCGTGTCCATGTTCTGCTGGGCCATCTGCGCCATGTTGCCCATACCCGGCAACTTATCGAGCATACCCGTGATGCCACCCATATTATTCATCTGCTGCAACTGATCGCGGAAATCCTCGAGATCAAAACGCTGGCCCTTTTTAACCTTCTTAGCCAGGCGTTCGGCCTTCGCCTTGTCGACTTTTTGCTCGGCCTCCTCGATCAGCGACATCATGTCGCCCATTCCAAGAATACGTGAGGCCAAACGGTCCGGGTGGAAAGGGTCCAGCGCAGCCGTCTTTTCACCTACACCGAGGAATTTGATCGGCTTACCGGTAATAGAGCGCACCGACAGTGCCGCCCCGCCACGGGTATCAGCGTCGACTTTGGTCAGGATTACACCGGTGAGTGGCAGGGCCTCGCCAAAAGCCTTGGCGGTATTAGCGGCATCCTGTCCGGTCATCGCATCAACCACGAACAAGGTCTCGATGGGTTTGATTGCCCCGTGTAACTCGGAAATTTCCGCCATCATGGGCTCATCGACAGCCAAACGACCGGCTGTATCGACTATCAGCACATCACTGAACTTGATTCGGGCGTGCTCCAGGGCGGCAAGAGCAATATCTACAGGCTTTTGCTCGGCTGTACTTGGGAAGAAGTCGGCCCCAACCTCCCCCGCCAGGGTCTCAAGCTGTTTGATTGCGGCAGGCCTGTATACGTCGGCACTCACCACGGTGACAGATTTTTTCTCCCGCTCCTTGAGGAACTTGGCCAGTTTGGCCACCGAGGTGGTTTTACCCGCCCCCTGCAGCCCCGCCATCATGATTACTGCGGGCGGCTGTGTCGCAAGATTCAGTGATTCGTTGGCGGCGCCCATCACCGACTCCAACTCGTCCTGAACAATCTTCAGAAAAGCCTGGCCAGGGCTCAGGCTTTTCATAACCTCCTGCCCCATGGCTCGTTGCTTCACTGCTTCGACAAAATCCTTCACCACAGGAAGTGCAACGTCGGCCTCCAGCAGGGCCATACGGACTTCGCGCAATGTATCCTGGATGTTTTCCTCACTGAGCCGCGCCTTCCCGGTAACGGAACGCAGACTGGAGGACAGGCGGTCAGACAAACTCTGAAACATGGGGTAACTCTCGGTGAAGCGGAAACGCTATTGATTATTCAGGGACAAGCCGGTACAAGGTAGCGAAGTATACGTCACCCGGGCCTAACCCCCAAACCAATGTCTGTTGCCTTTATCGCTGTTATCTCCGCGCTGCTCTACCTGGCCGCCAGCGGCGTGCAATTGCTTGGGATGAGCCAACGACGCGAGCAAACCAGTCGAACCGTTATAGGGCTGGGGCTGGCAGCACTGCTGGGACATGCAGTCATCGCCTATGACAGCGTTGTCGGTGAAGGCGGATTGGACCTAGGCTTCTACAAAGTTTCGGCGCTAATTTTTTTGCTGGTCAATGTCGCCTGCATCGTCGCGCTGTTTCGCCGACCGCTGCAAAACCTATTGGTTGTCTTGTTTCCCCTGTCGGCAGTGTCCGTGCTGGTATCCACCTTCGGGCCATCCACCAGCGCGCTTTCGGATAACACCATGGGCACCGGCATGACGGTGCACATAGGCAGCTCTATTCTTGCCTATGCCGTACTGACCCTGGCAGCGATACAATCTGCCGTGGTGGCCGTGCAGGACCATCAGCTAAAGCTCAGGCATACCCGCGGCATCATTCAAGTACTACCGCCGCTGCAATTGATGGAGACAATGCTGTTCGAATTGCTCTGGGTTGGCGTAATCATGCTGACTATCGCCATTGTGTCGGGGGCCATCTTTATCGATGACCTTTTCGCCCAGCACCTGGTGCATAAAACTGTGCTGACAATTTTGGCCTGGGCCCTGTTTTCACTCCTGCTCTGGGGCCATTACCAACTGGGCTGGCGCAGCCAAACGGCTGTACGCCTGACGCTGGCCGGATTTGCGCTTCTCATGCTGGCGTTTTTTGGCTCCAAACTGGTACTGGAGCTGGTCCTGAACCGCCCTTGAAATGAGCACAGTACGCCCCTTTTTGCTACTTGCTCGCGCTGCGCTTTTTCTTCAAGATACGCGATCTATTTCCGCACAGGACACTCGCCCGACTTGAACGAGGCACCGCTGGGCCTTTTATTCTCCATACTGGCTGTATTGGTTCTCCTGTCTGCTTTCTTCTCCAGTTCGGAGACAGGCATGATGTCGCTCAACCGTTACCGGTTGAAACACCTCAGGAAAAACAAACATCGTGGTGCGCGCCGGGCCAGCAAACTGCTGGATCGCCCGGATCGGCTAATTGGCTTGATCCTGATCGGCAACAACCTGGTAAACATCGCGGCCTCAGCAATTGCCACAGTGATCGCGATCAGGCTGTGGGGCGATGCCGGCATCATCATCGCAACCATCGCCCTGACACTGGTCATTCTTATTTTTGCCGAGATAACACCCAAGACCATCGCCGCGCTTTATCCGGAAAAAATCGCCTTCCCCGCAAGCTACATTCTCTGGCCGCTATTGAAGCTGCTCTACCCCATTGTGGTTGGCGTGAATGGGATAACCAACGCGCTGCTGCGACTGCTGGGCTTTGACCCAGACAAAAGTGGCGATGAAAATGTGTCTTCGGAGGAGCTGCGCACCATTGTTACCGAGGCCGGGCAACTTATTCCCACCCAGCACCGGGACATGCTGCTGAACATACTCGACCTCGAAGAGGTTGAAGTCGACGACATCATGGTCCCGCGCTCAGAGGTTTATGGCATCGACCTCGACGATAGTGACGACGACATCATGCAGTGCCTGCAAAACAGCTCTCACACCTTGCTGCCGGTCTGGCGCGAGGATATCAACGATATTCTCGGCATCCTCCATATGCGCAGCATCAGCCGCGTGATAGACCAACGTGGTCTGGACCGGTCAGCCCTTGAAAGAGAGATGGACAAGCCCTATTTCATCCCCGAAAGCACCCCCCTGCACAGCCAGTTGCTGAATTTTCAAAAGAAAAAGCTGCGTATGGGTATCGTGGTGGATGAGTACGGGCAGGTTATGGGCCTGGTGGCGCTGGAAGATATCCTTGAGGAAATCGTGGGCGAATTCACCTCCAATTTGCAAAACCCGACGGACAGCATCTACCCGCAAAGGGATGGCAGCTACATCATTGCCGGCACCGCAACGGTGCGAGACATCAACCGCAATCTTGATTGGGAGCTGCCCACCGACGGGCCGAAAACCCTGAGCGGGCTAATCCTGGAATATCTTGAGTCGTTTCCGGACGCCAATGCGGGATTGACGATTGCCGGCTATATGCTGGAAATTCTGGAGCTGGAAGGTAATGTGGTGCAGGCAGTAAAAGCCCGCCCACAGCCCGCTGTCTAATTCAATCGAATAGGGTTTGATGCCAACAAGCGCTCTCGCGCCCTGTCGATAATAGCCCGCTTTTCCTCGGGTGCCGCCATGAACCAGTCGGTTATTTCCCCGGCACTGCGATAGCAGCCCTGACAGATATCATTCTCATCCAACACACAGATCGAGATACAAGGCGACTTGGGTTCTTCTTCAGTCAAGAATCCTGCTCCAGGGTCTCCAGATAATGCTTGGCGTTGCCCACATAATGATCGGCATTGTGAGATAGGGCTAACTGCTGTTCTTCACTCAGGGTCGTTTTGACCTTACCGGGTGACCCCAATACCAGGCTGCCATCGGGAATCTCCATACCTTCTGTTACCAGAGCATTGGCTCCTATCAGACAACCACGGCCGATACGGGCGCCGTTTAGCACCACTGCGTTAATGCCGATCAGACTGCCATCACCTATCGTACAGCCGTGAAGCATCGCGTTGTGTCCAACTGTCACGTTCTTGCCTACAACAAGCGGAAAACCGGGGTCTGCATGCATCACGGTGCCATCCTGAATATTACTGCCAGCTCCAACTTCTAAACGTTCCGCGTCGCCGCGCAACACGCAGCTAAACCAGACGCTGCTGTTTTCGTGCAGCGTGACCTTACCAATCACCGCCGCGTTCGGTGCAATGAAGTGACCTTCACCGATTAAAGTGACACTGTCATCGCCTAGCCTGTATTTCATGGTGTTTCCTTCCAGTTGCGTTTAAGGTCAAGCCCCGCATCGTATGCCACGTTGACCAGCTGTGCCAGTACTGCTGCAGTCACTCCCCAGATATTATCGTCTCCCAACTGATAATGCGGCACCATACGAGTCTGCTCACCATCGGTCATCTGTTCCAGCCTGAAGATGCCGTGATCGGCGAAGGCCTCCAGCGGGGCCAGAAAAAGGCTATCGAACTCCCCTGGATCCATCACAAATTTCAGCCCTTCGGGAATCTTCGCCACGCAGGGGTGAACTTCAAAGCCAAATCGGGTGTACAGCGGCTGCAATTCCCCCAGCGGATGCACCTGCTCCTCAACAATACCCACTTCTTCGAAAGCCTCCCGCTTGGCGGTTACCCATGGGCTGGCATCCTCCGGCTCGCGCTTGCCTCCGGGGAAGGCGATCTCGCCGGGGTGTAGCGCCAGATGACTGGCGCGGCGCCCCAGCAGCACATGAGGCATCTGTTCCGCGGTCAAGGTCACCAGTACTGCGGCCTGCCTTGCGGGAGATTCCGTCCAGGCGAGCCCATCCAACGGAAGAAAGTTGGCGAGCGACTGATGGACTTCGTGAGTCAGCATTTTAGTGCTCGAATTCAGTGAGAGTGGCAACGACATCCCAGGCGGGCTGTTCGTAGGGGTGCGCAGTTTTTAGTGCGCGCACAGCAGCTTCTATACACTCGGGATGGCAAACCATCTCAACCTTGTACTCGACCAAAGTGGTCAGTTCTCCCTGCATGCCGATATGAGGATCACTACCCGCTACCGGCAAAAACTGCCCCTCTCCCTCAGCCTGCCAGCTGCAGCGCTCGTAATGGCCTATGCGACCTGCGCCGGCGGCAAAAACCGCGTCTTTGACAGTATCCAGGTGACTGGCCGGCACATAAAAGCTCAGCCGGTACACCTAGACGCCCTCTGCCTGTTCTGCGTAAAACTGCGTCGCGAAGGCATCAAGGCTGCCGGCTTCTATCGCCTCGCGAATACCGGCCATGTGCTGCTGATAGAAGTGCAGGTTGTGAATAGTATTAAGCTGTGAGCCTAGTATCTCGTTACATTTATCCAGATGGTGCAGATACGCCCGGCTGAAATTGCTGCAGGTATAACAGCTGCAGGCTTCATCCAGCGGCAAGGTGCTTGTTTTATGCCGCGCATTACGCAGCTTGAGTTGACCGCGGGAGGTAAAGAGATTGCCGTTGCGAGCATTACGGGTAGGCATAACGCAGTCGAACATATCGACGCCTCGCCTTACACCCTCGAGCAGGTCAGCCGGTGTCCCCACTCCCATCAGGTACCGAGGCTTATTCTCTGGCAACCGCGGTTGCATCATTTCCAGCACGGCCATCATCTCGTCTTTGGGTTCCCCCACCGATAACCCGCCGATCGCGTAGCCATCGAAATCCAACGCTACCAGGCCAGCGAGCGACTGTTCACGAAGGCTTTCGTACATGCCACCCTGAACGATACCGAAAAGCGCGGCAGCACTATCACCGTGCGCTGTCTTACTGCGCCGCGCCCAGCGCAGAGATAATTCCATGGACTCGCGAGCCTCGGCTTCGCTGGCAGGATAAGGCGTGCACTCGTCGAAAATCATCACAATGTCGCTGCCAAGGCTACGCTGTATAGCCATGGATTTTTCCGGATCCAGGAAGACTTTCGACCCGTCCACAGGCGACTGGAAACGCACGCCCTCTTCCGAGATTTTGCGCAAATCGCCAAGGCTGAAAACCTGAAAACCGCCGGAGTCGGTCAGAATGGGGCCATCCCAACCCATGAAATCGTGCAAGTCGCCATGTTGCTCGATAATGTCCGTACCCGGGCGCAACCAGAGATGAAAGGTGTTACCCAGAATTATTTCAGCGCCAATGCCTTTGATATCGCGCGGCAACATGCCTTTGACAGTACCGTAGGTACCCACGGGCATAAATGCGGGCGTCTGAACCGAACCGCGGGGAAAGGTAAGGCTACCGCGTCGGGCATTCCCGTCGCGCCCGGTGAGGTTGAATTCCATGTGGCAATGTCGACTCAAGAGGATCCTCCGGTAGGGCCAGAGCCAGTAATAAACATAGCATCACCGTAGCTGAAGAAACGGTAAGCCTTCGCTATCGCCTCGTGATAAGCCGCCATTATATGATCCTTACCAGCAAAAGCGCTCACCAGCATCAAAAGTGTCGATTCCGGTAAATGGAAGTTGGTAATCATGGCGTCCACGGTGTTAAAGCGATAACCCGGATAAATAAATATATCAGTATCCCCACGAAAAGGCAGAACCACGCCAGTGGCCGCGCTGGCTGTTTCCAGCGAGCGCACCGCGGTGGTTCCTACAGCAATCACCCGGCCCCCGCTCTCTCGCGTTTTGGCGATGACGCCGCAAGTCTCCTCATCGACTTCGAGGTATTCAGCATGCATGACATGGTCAGCTATATCGTCAGCCCGTACCGGCTGGAACGTGCCAGCGCCTACATGCAGAGTGACACTAGCCGTGTTAACGCCTCTGGCGCGCAACTGCTCAAGCAGGGCCTCTGTGAAGTGAAGGCCTGCCGTCGGCGCAGCTACGGCGCCCTCTCGTTGCGCAAAGACGGTCTGGTAGCGTTCCTGATCGGCTACCTCATCCTCACGCTGTATATAAGGGGGCAGCGGCATGTGGCCCACTTTAGCCAGAATGCTCATCAGTGGCTCACCGCAATCGCTGACCAGGCTGAACAATTCGCCCTCACGCCCGGTCACTTCGAAACTTGGGCCGGCAGGTACCCCTCCTTCCCTGTCGCTCAACAAAAGACGCGTGCCAGCTCTGGGGGATTTGGATGCACGCACATGAGCAAGCGCCCTATCATCACTAACAATACGCTCAATAAGAATTTCGACTTTTCCGCCAGTGTCTTTCTGACCCCAGAGGCGAGCCGGAATCACTCTGGTATCGTTAAAAACAAGCAGGTCTCCAGGCAACACCTGGTAGAGGAGGTCTGTAAACTCACCATGACTGATCGCACCGGTATTACCATCCAGGCATAACAACCGGCTGGCTGACCTCTCAGCCAATGGATGCTGGGCGATCAACTCGGGAGGCAGCTCGTAGGAAAATTCTGTACGTTTCATAAGGCAAAAAAAGCCGGCACGTGGCCGGCTATTGGCAAACGGGACAAATTTACTTGTCCTCGTCCTTGGCCTCTTCGTCTGCAGCTGCCTCTTCTGCCGGAGCTTCTTCTGCAGATGCTTCCTCAGCAGGTGCTTCCTCAGCAGGTGCTTCTTCGGCAGGAGCCTCTTCAGCAGCGGCTTCTTCTGGTGCAGCTTCCTCTGCGGCAGCTTCCTCTGCGGCAGTTTCCTCTGCGGCGGGTTCAGCAGGCAGTGCTGCCTTGATCAGACCTTCCTCAACCAGAATGCGAACTTTATCATCGCCATTGATCGCTGCTTTGCTGGAATCCTGTACGGCGTAACGCTCATCACCGCGTTGATAAATAGTGTACTCAGCTGTTTTCTTTACAATTTTCATAGCCATGCTCTTTTCTCCATCGATACTCAGATAAGCCCTGTTGGGCAGATAATAGATTCTATGCTCACGCACGAAACGGCGCGCAGTGTACCTATAAATCATGGCAAGGTTAAGGGTGAAATATTGCACTTTAGGAAACGGTTGTTATAATCGCGCGCTCTCCAAAGGCATCAATGGTGCCTGCTATGCCCTTCGTGCCGGAGTGGTGGAATTGGTAGACACGCCGGATTCAAAATCCGGTGCTAGCAATAGCGTGTCGGTTCAAGTCCGACCTTCGGTACCAATATGCTAACTGCATACACTGCAACCGTAGTTAGCAACCAAGCTGCTTCAAAGACTTAGACGGGAATCCCACCAGGCTCAGCCCCGATGTATCTCTCGCTGCTTGGTATTCTCACTCGCCGAGCGCTTCAAGTCTGCTATTGATATTTTTTGCAGATTTTCATTGCGGCGCACCGCGTAAACTGGCTCCGTTACGGGCTCCCGCTCAAACACAACAGTGCCCGAATAAAAGTGTACTGCCCTTGTAGTTGTCGTAAACAAAGTCGGCTTGACACCTTCGTCAACCGCCCAGAATGCATGCAAATCATCTACCAATCGCTTTGCATGCTCGATAAAAGTGGTTGCCCCTCCTAGCTGGCCGCCATACTCGCGCCAATAACTGGTAAATGCGTCCTCACAAACGTAAATGCCTCGTTCATGCATTAGCGGGTAAAGCGTTTCGAAAGTATCTATCTGGTGCGGCATCAGGTGGCTGCCATCATCTATCACAATATCGAACGGTCCATGCGCAGACGCAACAGATTTGAGAAAATCAGGATCCCCCTGCGAACCGATGTGTATTTTGGAACCGACCGGCGCATGGTTTATGGCATCTGGATTGATATCTATTCCATGAATTGTCGCTTGAGGCCCGAAGTATTCTCGCCATATCTCAAGAGAACCACCACGGTAGACACCTATTTCAAGTAGATTTACAGGACGACCCCTATAGGCAGAAAAGTACCGCTCATACACATCGAAAAAATGGTCTATCTTCCCAACATACCGGCCTTTATGCCTATCGAAACAGTCACGTAGCGACATAGCGAAAACCTCTCATTAGACACGACGCATTATCGAGCACCCAAGGAACGGGATCCATATTGCTTCGGGTGTCGCAATTATTAAGAATCTACCTGTAACCTAAATCTTAGTTAACAAGGTTTCCACTGCTGATGCAATTTGTGAGGGAATCTCGCAGCTTTGCGCCTCACCGTAATCGAAGTAAACCACTAATCCACTACCGCTGGCAGCGATTGCATCAAAATGCTCACTGAACACAGCAAACTCCATAACAATTTTTTTGGGACCGGTAACATGCGCTCTACCGCCAATGTGGATCTTGTCGGGATAGCCAATCGGAAGTTTGAAATCACAGGCCACATTAGCCAATATCGGACCCAATTGTGCCTTCTCCTTGAGTGCCAACATTCCCAGCTTCTCAAAGTAGGCCATACGGACGTCTTCGAAATAGCGCAGATACACCGTATTGTTCACATGACCAAAGGCATCCAGGTCACCCCAGATAACGTCCTGACTCACTATTACCGGGTAGTCTTTTTCAATCGACAACATATCTTCGCGCTATTCGTTTGTAGTGGGATACGCAGAATCCGAACGAAACGATACATTGTCAAGCCAGCTGCCGCTGGACTTGCGCCATAAAGTGCCAGGGTGAAAGAAGCTTCGCGAATTCATGAGCCGGTAAAGGCTCGCTGAACAGGTGTCCTTGCACCAGACCGACACCGCAGCTCCTGAGAAAGTGATACTGCTCCATAGTCTCTACCCCTTCGGCGACGATCTCCATATTCAACTTGCCACCTAAAGCAATGAGTCCGGCCACCAGATTCGCACCGGCACCGCCATCCCCGCAGCCATGGACAAAAACCCTATCCAGACAAAGGCGATCGATGGGCGCCTGGGTAAGATAGGTTAGTGCACTGCCACTGGCACCAAAATCGTCAATAGCCAGGCAAACGCCAGCCTCTTTAATAGTTTCAAGGGCCTCGAGCGTTCCGGGGCCGCCATCTTGTAGCACCCGCTCTGAAAGACCCAGCTCCAGAACATTTGCGGGCACGCCAGATTCCTGCATTAGCACTTTTAGCCGCGCTGCGAAATCCACCCCAAACTCTTGCGCTGAAACGTTGATGGTTAACCTGGGCAAATTCAACGCAGCCCCGGAAAACCTCAGCCACTGACCAATAGCCTCCTGTAAAACCCAATCACCGAGTACGCTGATATAGCCACATTGCTCTGCCAGCGGAAGAAATACCGACGGCGGGACAAAGCCAAATTCCGGATGCTGCCACCGAATCAGTGCTTCGGCACCTGAGACAGAACCATTAATCGCATCCACTTGAGGCTGGTAATGCAGGGTCAGCTGCACCCGATCTATCGCGCACTGCAGGTCTGCCAATAATTCTCTCTTATCGAGACCACCCAGAACTCGCATCGACTTGTCATAAGTAACAATTGAACACTCAACGGCCATTCGAGCTTTATGCATTGCTGTTGTTGCGGCACGCAAAAGGTCTTCCCTGTTGTCGGCATCGGCAGGTGCACTGGCAATACCAATTGAGGGAATCATCTGCAATACATTGCTACCGGCCTCTATCGAATCCGTGAGGCTTGTGAGAATACGCTCAGCGACGTCCTCAGCGGACTGAGAATCACCAGAACGACTGAGTACTACAGTAAACTCATCACCCCCCAGGCGCGCGACATCGATGCGGGGTCCGCTCTCGGGATTAAAAGAGACGAGATCACTGGATCTTACACAGGTCGTGATTCGCTCACCGATTTTGCGCAGGAGTGTATCTCCAGCCACGTAACCAAACGTTTCCTTAAGCTGACTGAGGTTATCCAGATTAATGACCAGCAGGGTCAAGGGTTGCTGCTCGCGCTCACCAAGACCGAGCAGCAAATCTAACTGCTCAAAAAAAAGTGACTGATTCGGTAGCGAGGTAACAGTGTCGTAGTGACTCAAATGCTGCAATTTGCTGCGTGCAGCAATAACTTCGGCGGTGGCCTTATCCAGCGCGCTGTCCCGCTCGGACAACTGCGATGTGCGCTCTGCAACTTTCAGATTAAGTAATTGCTGTCCCGTTTCAATTTCATGCTGCCTGCGGTTGAAGCCGCCAATCACGCTATTGAGTACCCTCGCAACATCTTTGATCTCAGAACTTCCCTCCACATTAACCGCAGCGTCAATATTCCCAGCAGCAACATCGTCAGCAAGCTGCGCAAGGTCTCTCAGAGATCCCGCGAGGCGGCGTGTCACAATGTAGATCGCCAGAAAGATTAGCAGCGCTGAAAGTGAGATCGTCGCCAGTGGTAGCTGAAGCTCGCGCAGACTTGCGCTCAGCAGAGACGACTGGCTGATCGCTGCATGGGTATAACCCATGACAATTTTGCTCTTACTGTCCTTATGCTGAAGTAATGCCTTGGCAAAATCGAGATCGCTCACTCCGATAGCGGTCGGATTGATCGCTGAGGCGACTGGAATTGTCAGGTGAACATACGACCCGCTGGCCACTATAGCGCTCCATACACCTGGAGCGTGAGTAATGCCGGCGCCCGCTATTACCCGCGAATGTAATGCAGCCGGAGAAACATCAGATCTCAAACGATCAAGCGTTAGCTCTGGAGGCTGAATAGAGTCCAGGGAACTGGTTGCCCACAGGCGCTCGCCAGTACTTCGATACACGCTGATGGCAGAGATCAGCCGATCACCGAGTGCGGGGCCCAGTAGGTTTTCAAGTAAGGCCTCATCAGATCGATAGATGGCTGACTGAATGTCTAATTGAGTCAGCACTGTCCGAGAAAACCGCTCCTGCGATAAACGGAGTTGGCTCTGGTATTGCATACCAAGCAACCCTATAGCCAACATAGCGACAAGCAAAAAAGTGCTCGTTCCGAAAAGCAGATTGAGTCGCGCTGTCAACGTCATCGTTCTGGCCTCATGCCGCGCGGATACACCCCGTTCTCCGATAGCTAAACCGTACTCGGGGAACGTCTATTAGTGGATCACAAAGCTAGCACGTTGCTTTTTTACATCTCAAAGAAAAACCTTAAAAATCCCCAGATTGTTCAACGATCAAATTTTCACTGATTCTTGCGATATAATAAGAAGTCACACAGTTTCGCTTTTCCGGTTAAAATTCTCGCATCAGACATTTGCGCGCGGACCAATAATCCCAGCGCATTACTCAGATCCCAATAGAGGACCTTATGAGAACCCGATTACCAAGAAGTGCATACCGAGTAGGCATTACGGCGCTAGCGCTGCTGGCGTTTACTGCTTGCAGTGATAGCGACAGTAATCGGCGCACACCGCCACCGGAAGAGCCGACGGTGGCTGTTAGCTACGACTCTACCGCCAGTCCGCCTGAGCTGCCTTTCCCCAATGCGATTTATGAGAATGACGAAGGGCGCCTGACGCTGCCATTGCCCGATGATGCGGAAGCTGAAGACCTGGGCAATGTGGTGGTAGCACTGAATACCCTGGATGGTTTCTCAACCATTACTCCCATTCATATTGATTTCGCAGAGCCCATTGACGAAACGAGCATAGAGTCCGGGAGTAATGTTCGACTCTTTGAGATTTCGCTGAACGAAGACGGCCTGCCGGACACTGTAATCGAGGAACTAAACGCCGCCGAGAACTACAGCGTGACTATTTCTGCAGTAAAGGACACACGAATACTCATAAAGCCGCTTGTTCCTCTGCACAGTGGAGCGCATTACCTCGTATCTATTACCTCCGGGCTAAACGCTAGCAATGGCTTGGCAATGGGGCCCAGTGATGACTACGTTCAGCTTCGCGAGGGCGAGGGCTCTGATACCGGGAACGGTATAGATCGGGGCCGCCTGGCAGAACTCGTGCGAACTCAAGAACAGGTATTGGCGGACAGCGGAGTACAGCCAGACACCATAGTCACTTCCTTCAGCTTCTCGACCCAAAATTCGACCGAGGTCATGCAGGGAATAAACGATAATGCGACACCAATGCCTGTTACCCTCGAACGACCGATGATGACTATAGCGGGGGAGGTACTGCCACTAACAACAGCACCTTTCGCGCCATTGGCTGCTTTTTACGGCCTGACTCCGTCAGGGCAGTCCGATTTGTACACTGGCACAATCACCCTGCCCTACTATATGAACCTGCCGTCCAGCCCTGCAGATGACTCTGTGCTGGATAGTTACATGGCGGATAGCGACGGAGCACCAATATCAGGATCGGACGAAACACCGCAGAGTGTGAATGTCATAGCACCATTATTACTTTCGATCCCCAACCCCAGTCGGGATCCGCTTTTGTTAAAGCCAGCCTCTGGTTGGCCAGTCGCTATTTATCATCATGGGATATTCTTTAACCGCACAAATATGCTGTTGATCGCAGATGCGCTTGCCGCACAGGGCGTGGCAATGATCGCGATTGATCACCCTATGCATGGGGTAACACCCAACGATGCAACAATTTTACCGCTGAATATCTTTGCTGCTGTGGGCGTAAGCTTTTATGACGCGGACACAGAAAGACATTTCAATCTCGACCTGGACCAGGATGGTGAGATTGATGGCGCAGGAGATCATTTTTCCAGCTCCCGCAACCAGCTCACAAATCGCGACAACTTGCGACAATCCGTTTCTGACCTCATCCACCTCGCCCGCAGTATCCCCAGCATCATGCTCCCCGATGCAAGCGACCTGACATTTGACCGCGAGAGAATACACTTTGTAGGACAGTCGCTGGGTTCATTCGCAGGAACCATACTCGCGGGCGTCAATGAAGACATCGTCGCCTTCAGTCTGGCAGTCCCCGGTAGCGGTGGCGCCAAGGGGCAAGAGGGGTCGCCATCCTTTAGCACAGGGCTCGTTGAAGGCCTTGCATCACTAGGGCTGGAACAAGGCAGCCAAGAGTACGAAGACTACCTCACGGCTTTGATAACCATTAATGGGGCCGCAGATCCGCTTAACTACGCCGAGCAAGCAGGGCTAAAACATTCCATACACCTGACCGAAATCATCGGTGATAGCACGCCAGACAATCCGCCGGATCAAACTGTTCCCAACACGGTGCTCAATGCAGGCCAGTATGAGGGTCTGGTAGTCGAAACAGCCCCATTAGCCGGCACAGAAGCGTTGGTGCGCAGCATGGGTCTGGAGGCACTTTTGGCATCGCAGGTAGATCCGGAAGGGCTTTTGATAGTGGCCAGATATACCCAAGGCGGTCACTCGTCGCAGGTTAACCCCTCAACCATCGCGGACCCGTTCGCTGTGCCCGCGGTTACTGTCGAGATACAGCTGCAAACCGCCACTTTTATCGCTAATGACGGAAAATCCGTCGAAGTTAACAACAGCGAGCTTCTGGAGATGAACTACCTACCGCCTGAATAGACCCAAGTGCATGCTAAACTGAGATAGCACCGAGGTCTTGGGAGACTGCATGTATACCGGAATTCTCGCTCTAGTACTGTGCGTACTCGGCTTCGGACTCGGTAGACACATCGCCCGTTACTTGGGTATCTATCTGATGTTGGGCATGGCGTCGCTATTACCGCTCTTCATCTACCTGAGCATTCCATCGATCAGTGAACAAAGCCCGGCTAGCTATCTATTTATAAACCTGCTCGGAGAGGAGCAATCTGCGAACGCGAATATCCATTTAATGGCTATCGCGGGAGGCCTTGTTAGCGGATTTCTGTGGCAAATGTTACGCGGTGGTGACGACGAGCGATAACACTCAGGGCGATCAATATTGACCGTCCTGCAAAAGCCGCTCTATAGCAGCATACAATCGAGACAAATCTGCCGGCTCAGACAGCCTGTGGTCTCCATGTTTGACCAAGGTAACCTCCACATCTGTGCTCACAAGCCGATCTGCAATCGCCAGCGCATGTTCCCAGGGGACATCTTCATCGCACTGCCCCTGTAGCAAACGCACAGGGCACTGAACGGCTATGGGTTTATCGAGCAGCAGGTGATTCTTCCCCTCCTCCAGCAGCATGGCGCTAATCCGGTAGGGCTCCCCGTCGTCATAACAGTTGGCCAAATCGCAATATCCATGTGCAGATAAGGCCTCCAACTGCTGTTCGCTCAAGCGAGTCTTGCGCATCTGTTCGGTAAAATCGGGGGCTGCAGCAATACCAACCAAAGCGCGGATTCGCTCCGGCCTGGCCTGAGCAACCAAGAGCATAATCCACCCGCCCATAGAGGACCCAACGATGATCTGCGGCCCAGTGCTTACCTCATCGAGCACCGCCAAGGCATCATCACGCCAGCGGCCGATAGTGCCATCCACAAATTTCCCGCTGGATTGACCATGGCCAAAATAGTCAAATCGGGTGAATTGACGACCCTGTTCCTGGCACCATTGCGCCAGGGCCTCCGCCTTGGTGCCCTGCATATCGGAGTTAAAACCACTGCAAAATACGATGCCCGGATTACTTCCGGGCTGATGGCGATAGGCGATCTCGTGGCCATCAGCAAGCGCCAGCCTCATCTTAAAACGGCCTCGCGCTTAGTTCAGGTCTTCATCCACCCAAAACTTGGTGCCCTGTAGCGTAGCCTGTAAGGCAACGCCAGCATCTGTCAGTTGGTAGATTTTGGTGCCGGGCATAGCTGTAACTGCAGTCTCTACGCCATCACCCTCGCTCTCACTCTCAAGATTAGCATCTGCCTGCGCCGAAAAATCCCAGCCTGTAGTCTCAAACTGATTCAGCGCTTCGTCTGTTTCAAACACGAGAATTGCTGCAAAGTCCTTGACGCCCAAGCCCCAGCCCCCACCCGCAGAGAACATCTTCATGTAGGTGTCTTCACCATCGCGATTGTCCCGCAAAATGCCGCCACCACGCTGACTGGATACAAACCCGAGATTGAGACCGATATTGGAAAACACGGCGTAACCCTTGGCTTTACGAATCTCATCTCTGGCTGCGGGCTTCTCCTTATACAGCTTGTCCATCGCGGCGCTACGGGCCTGCTGAAGTTCCGCTCGTTCTTCCGATTCACTCTTCTTGTCAAAAAGCGCGAGCGCTGAAAGTGGGGCCACAAGTAAGGCCAGGCACAAAAAACTACGAGCTAGAGTGGTCATAGATGTGTCCTCCAGGGACGCTTATCGGATAATGCCGCCAATTCTACCGGACTACCCTTGGTAAAAGCGACAAGGCTTATTCATACCAGCGTAAGTTAGCAGAACTTGGACGCTATTGCGGACGCTGGCGTCGCCAGGATGCAGGCGAAACCCCAAACCAACGCTTGAAGGCACGACCAAAGTTGGCCTGGTCGCTATATCCGAGAATCTCTCCCACTTCCGCAACAGTCAAGCGAGCATCGGCCAAAAGAGTCTGGGCATGTTCGCGCCGCAAGGATTCCAGAATGGCTTTAAACGCTGAGTCTTCAGCATTTAGCCGACGCATCAGGGTTCTGGGGGTCAAGTGCAGCTGCTCAGCCACCCGATCCAGCGACGGCGGCGAAGCCGATACCTGCTCCCCAAGCGCCTGACCATCAAAATAATTACTCAATATATTGCGAACTGCAAAAATCATGCTGCCAGACTGCTCGCGTCGGGCAATCAATTCGCGACACTTAATCACATTACTTCGATAGATGGATTCGTCATACAAAGGTGATGGTAAGCGGCGCCACGCCAATGGAACCGCGAGAGAATCTGTATCGGCCCCGGATACGACGGTTGCGTCGTAGGCAGCTATAAGTTCATCGCCCACAGGGTGTCGGAAGCTGATCACCACATTCTTTCCCACTGGATGTCCGACAATGGTCGCCACCAGAGACTCTACAATTTTCAGGATTACTTCGGCCAGCATCCGGCCAAACTGCTGGTCACCGCTGTGATCCTGTAGCGCGAAGACATATTGCGTATCACTCGCATAAGTCTCGGCCTGCGTGACCGTATTACGGCTGGGATGGAAGATACCCATAACATCAAGAGCCTCACCCAGCGTGGGCGCACTCAGCGCAGCGAAGCCCAGAGCCCCATGCGCCGCGATATTAAACAGTGAACCCAAACGAGCGGTCCAGGCCTGATCGCAGACGTAGTCATTGTAATTTTTGAAGATGATCGCTAATGAAGCGGCATCCAGGAACTCGCGTTCCGCCACCGCGGCGAGCGTCAACCCGGTATCGGTAAGCAACTGCTCGGCAGTGGCCACCTCTGACTGCAAGACCAGGCGCGCATACGCTGCGGAAAGTTCGCGTTCTCTGTTCATTGGGCAGAGTGTAGAAAACCCATGGAGAGCTGTCACTAATTAACCAATTATTTATCATTAGCTCGAGCTATCGCCTCTTCTACTCACTGCGCTGAAGGTCGAGGCTGAATCAAGCTAAAGCCGGTTTTCTAAAAGTAAGCCAAAACTAAACTATAGTCAGTGCTCCGTTATGAAGGCTGAGTCGGGCTAAAAAGAAACGAAGAGTGAACCCCCGGCATACAAGACTGTCTCTATAAGCAGCAATCAAGGACCAAACGATAATGAAAGAACAAATGACCGCCGTGCAGACCTTCGTCATGAACTTCCTGGAGCTGAGCGTGTTGCTGCTGGCATTCGCTATTGGCATTGGTATGTTGGCAATCGCCTACATGTACATCGTGGATATCACCCAGAAAGAGCAAACTATTCGTCGCAATTATCCGGTGATTGGTCGGTTCCGCTATTTTTTCGAACATCTGGGCGAATTTTTCAGGCAGTACTTTTTCGCGCTGGACCGAGAGGAATTGCCATTTAACAGGGCGCAGCGATCCTGGGTGTACCGTGCAGCCAAAAATATAGATTCCACCGTGGCCTTCGGCTCCACGAATCCACTGAATACACCGGGAGAATTTATTTTCCTGAACGGGCTATTTCCACCGCTGGACGAGGAGGTAGGCGGCCGCACACCCATCCATTTCGGTCGTGGGTATGCCCGCACTCCGTTTTGCACGACCTCGTTTTTTAATATATCGGCAATGAGCTTTGGTGCCCTGTCGGCCCCCGCTATAAGAGCCCTGTCTTTCGGTGCAAAGGAGGCCGGGATCTGGATGAACACCGGCGAGGGCGCAATCTCCCCGTACCACTATGAGGGCAACTGCGACATTATTTTCCAAATCGGTACAGCCAAGTACGGTGTTCGAGATCAGCGAGGTGAGCTTAGCGATGACAAGTTGCGAGAAATTGCCAGCCACGACAGTGTTCGTATGTTCGAGATCAAGCTATCACAAGGTGCCAAACCCGGTAAGGGCGGCATTCTTCCCGCGGCCAAAGTAACCAAGGTTATAGCCAGCACGCGCGGTATCCCTGAGGGTGAAGACTCAATCAGTCCCAATAGACACCCGGACGTACACAATTTGGACGAACTTCTCGATATGATTCATCGCGTACGAGAGGTCACCGGTAAGCCCACGGGCATGAAATGTGTGATCGGGCAATCGGACTGGCTGGATGAGTTCTGCCAGAAAGTCCACGAACGTGGGCTGGACTATGCGCCCGACTTTATCACTGTAGACTCCGCCGATGGTGGTACCGGAGCCGCACCACAGAGCCTGATTGACTACATGGGTTTACCGGTTAAGCGCAGCTTGCCACTTGTAGTGGACAAACTTAATGAATACGGACTCAAGGATCGCATCCGGGTAATCTGTTCGGGCAAGATGATCAATCCCGCGGGAGTGGCGGCAGCCTTATGTATGGGCGCTGACTGTGTTAATTCGGCCCGTGGTTTCATGTTCGCTCTGGGCTGCATACAGGCGCTTCAATGCAACAAGAATACCTGCCCTACCGGTATTACCACTCACGACAAAGATCTCCAAAGAGGGCTTGACCCTACCGACAAGGCTCACAGGGTGACCAGCTACGCCAGCAATCTGATGCATGAGGTCGAGGTAATCTCTCATTCCTGTGGAGTAGCCGAGCCAATGCTGCTAAGACGACAACACGCCCAGATCATCAATGAGCAAGGCCTGCCGGAAGCCATGTGCGATGTGTATCCGGACATCGCTACCCTGCCCCAATATCAGGGGTCAGGGGAATAGCGTATTTGCGTGCCTTCAGGCGGCATGGTACTTTTTCTACAGACTTGGCAACGCCAGCCTGGATAACTAGGGGACGCGTGCAGCCAAGCATCTGCGTGAGGTTAGGGAGAGCTAACTCCTTCAGACGCTCACCGGACGTGGGGGCTATTCCATGCACTACTTTACTAATGAATACTACATGCGGCTTAAGCTGAGTATTTTACTGCTGCCATGACTATCGCGGGCAAGGTAAATACACTGATACTGGTGGTAGCCGGTCTCAGCATGGCGCTGCTTACCCTGTTAACTGCGCAACAGGAGTACCAGGTCTACCGCAATGATCTGGTGCGGCAGATTTCTGCAGAGGTGGCCAGCCAACCTCAATTGCAACTGCACGTGTACTATCAGGACGATTCGGCACTGCGCCGTTCGCTACAGTCGTTTTTGGCACTGTCTCCTGCGGTAAGCTACGCGATCATTCACGATACAGACGGCATTCCCATTGTTCGGGAGAATCGATTCTGGAATGAAGGCACCGCAATACCACGACTAAACCGAATTCGCGAAGACGCCGCTCCCACTGACGAGGCGACCAGTGTTCGCGCTGCAGGCGAAGCACCACCGGGAAATGCGGTGCTGGCCTTCATTACGGGTGGCGAGAGAGAATTGAGTCAGACAATTCCAATATTCTCGGCCATCAATCCTCTATCACAAAACGTTCCGCGCGAAGAGTTTGGCAAGGCTCTTACCGATCCCTCACGGGTGAACAGCCTTTTTGTAATAGGCTATGTCAACGTCGGTATCAGTAGCAGCATGATGCGAACACAGACACTGCCGGCGCTGCTCTCAATATTTTTGATCGGCTTGGTGGTGGTTGCCTTCTTTTCATTGCTGGCCTACCTGACAACCCGCAGAATCACCCAGCCGCTAGCCAAGCTTGCCAAGGTTGCTGATGGCATCTCTTCAGGAAATATGGCGGCCCAGGTAGACGTAGGGGATGCTGGCGAACTGCAGGAAATTGCCAACGTTCTGAACTCCATTATTGGGGGCATTAATACCTACAAAACCAAAATGGATGTCGATCATCAACTGCTCAGCATGAAGGTTGAAGAGCGCACGGCGCAACTCTCCAAACGCAATGACGAGCTTAACCAGGCTGTTGAACAGGTTACCGAAACCAAAAACAGATTGCGGGAACTGGCCTACTTCGACAGCCTGACCTCGCTGCCGAATCGTCGGCTTTTCACCGAACAACTCGAACTATTACTGCGCCTGGCCAAACGAAACAAGCAACTGCTGGCACTCTTGTTTCTGGATCTGGATAACTTCAAGCGGATCAATGACTCACTTGGCCACAGCGCCGGCGATCAACTTTTGAAAGAGGTGGCCAATCGCCTCTCGGGCTGCGTGAGGGATTCCGATGTGGTCGCACACTATGTCGACTCCGAATCGCGAATCGATGTGTCACGACTGGGTGGGGATGAGTTCACGGTCGTTCTCAACCAGGTGGACAGCTCGGAGTCCGCCGGCATTGTTGCTCAGCGGTTGATTGACGCTTTGGTCAGGCCGATTTTCATCGACGGCCATGAACTGGTGGTGACACCAAGCATCGGCATTGCAGTGGCTCCCGAACACGCGGGTGATGTAGAGGGCTTGCTGAAAGCAGCAGATACCGCGATGTATCACGCCAAGACCACGGGCAAGAATAACTTTCTGTTTTACGAAAGCGACATGAGCGCGGCTGGCATGGAGCGGTTGCAGCTCGAAACCGATCTGCGCAAAGCGATTGAACTAGACCAACTTCTATTGCACTACCAGCCACAGGTCGACACTCGAACAGGAACAGTAATAGGTGCCGAGGCACTGATCCGCTGGCAGCACCCGGAAAAGGGACTGATACCGCCCTTCAAGTTTATCCCTTTGGCTGAAGAAATGGGTCTGATAGGCGAGATAGGACACTGGTGTCTACAGGAGTCCTGTCGTCAACTGGTAGAGATTCGCGAACTGGGGCTGGAGTTGAAAAAGATATCCGTTAACGTATCGGCGCTGCAGTTTACCCCGGTGTTCTTTGAGCAGGTGAAGAGCGTCCTCACGCACTATGCCCTGCCCGCAGATTCCCTGGAACTGGAGCTCACCGAGGGCATCTTGATGGATGACAAGGCATCTACCATCAACGGTCTGCAGGAGCTAAAGGAATTGGGCGTACGTTTATCGATCGACGACTTTGGAACAGGCTACTCGTCGTTGAGCTACCTGAGTCGATTCCCGCTGGATGAACTGAAAATAGACCGTAGCTTTGTTATCGATATCGACAAGACCACGAATGATGCTAGCCTGGTGGTGGCGATCATTGCCATGGCCAGAAGCCTGAACCTTGAACTGGTAGCTGAGGGTGTAGAGACCCCTGAGCAATACCATTTCCTTACAAAACATGGTGCAGCAGTAATACAAGGGTTTATGTTTAGTAAGCCAGTACCCGCAGAGGAATTGAAACCACTACTGATGCCGGCTTTCTATAGTGCTCAAATTCAGGAAGTTACCCGGCAGATAGCCGAAATATCCTGAACCATTCTGTCTGATCTAGGCCTGATTTTGCGGTTTCTCTAACTGTTCCCGCTTGGAATCCTGAAAGCGTGAGAGTTGCTGCCTGTAGGTGTACACCACTTCATCAATCCCCTTCTGGTTCAAAACGCCCTCATTGCCAGCTAACACATAGGTCACATAAACGGTCGACGCCGTCATTAACCCTGCAGAGATAACTTTTGTTGGCAGTCCCTCGTCCTTCATCGTGTTTGCCAACTCGATGAACTTTGCGTTTGCTTGAGCGATCTGCTCGCCTTCTGAATCAGCCATTCCGGCCCTCCCATCTATGCATTATTGACCGTGCGGCAGTCTACCACCTCTGGGCATTGGGTTGGACAAAATTTACCGTCAAACGATTTGAGAATAAGCTAAACTGAAACGAGGTGCCCCGCCTGAGACACTGTAAAAATACGCGGAGATCATTGTACCTGGAAGCATTCACAGGAAAGCCTGCTATCGATTCATGAGGTATTAGAATATTGAAAGTTTTAGAACTTGCTGGCGAACACAGCTGCGAAAAACCCCTTCGAATCGCGATTATCTTTTCGGTGCTATTTTTTGTGGGTTGCTCATCCAAAGGGTTAAAGCAGCAGCCTATAGAAACGCCAGCAACTTTCGCGCTACCACCGGCCGAAACAGGCCTCTTGACAGAAATGGCGGAGGAGATAGCCGCTGAGCATGGGCAAGAGCACTCTGGGTTTCACCTGCTCGACGGCAGCGCGGAAGGCCTGACATGGCGACTGGCCCTCATCGACTCAGCAGTCTCTTCAATCGATGTCCAGACCTATCTTTGGTACCCGGACAATAGTGGAAGGCTCATGCTAGAACGCGTAGTACACGCTGCAAATAGAGGGGTCAAAGTCAGGCTTATCGTAGACGACCTGCTTCTACAAGGCCACGATCAGCTCGTAGCTAACCTGCAGGCCCAACCCAACATTGAGTTTCGCCTGTTTAACCCGTGGCAAGACAGAGACAGTCTAGTCTCCAGAGCCGGCGAAATGATCGCCCAGATGGAACGCCTTAACACCCGAATGCACGACAAGCTTTTGATAGTGGACGGGCGCGCAGCCATCATCGGCGGACGTAATATCGGTGATCATTATTTCGGGCTCAGCAGCGCCTATAACTTCCATGACACTGACCTTATGGGTATAGGCCACATTGCCCTGCAATCCAACGATATGTTTGATCAGTTCTGGAACAGTAAGTGGGTGCTTTCAGCACTCAACCTGACCACAGAGCCTGATCAGGAAATTGCACAGCAGCAGTGGCAGAATCTGCAAAATAACTCCAAGAGGGCCCCAGAACTAGCTGCATTCGCTCGCAAACCCAAAAGCTGGGAGACAGAGCTGAGTGAGCTCAAACCTGATCTAAGAATGGGCACCAGCGCACTGGTATATGACGAGGCTGGCGAACAGAATATCCAGCAGAAAGTCCTGTCTAGCATGTTTAATTTCTTTCAGCTGGCGCAGGAAGAGTTGCTGATAATGAATGCTTACGTAATACCGGCGCAGGAGGGGGTAGATTTCCTCGCAGCGAAGACCGCGAATGGTGTCGATGTTCGCATGCTGACCAACTCTCTCGCCTCCCATGATGTGCCTGCGGTAAACAGCCACTACGAGCCCTGGCGAGATGACTTCATCAACGCTGGCGTCAAGCTTTATGAGTTGCGCGCAGACCCTGAGATCAAAGCGATCGTCGATGTCCCTCCGGCTAATTCCGCGTTTACCGGCCTGCATAGCAAGACTGCTGTCGTTGATCGCCGCTATGTATTTGTGGGCTCGATGAACCTTGACCCCAGGTCAGCGAATATCAATACCGAAATGGGCGCAATGGTGGACTCGCCCGCCCTGGCAGAGGATCTCGCGCAAGTCATTGAGCGTGATATGCGTGGAGAGAACGCTTGGGCGGTGAAGATAAACGACGAAGGGAATATTTATTGGCAAAATAGTGATGAAACGCTTACTCGTCAACCCGCACGAGACGGAATGCAAAGAGTCATGAATACTCTGCTAAAATTAGGGCCTCGTGATCAATACTAGCCCAACCCGGATTATCGGATTATTAGAATGATTGGCATTCTTCACCGCGGCGTAGCGCTTGTCCTGCTGTTAGCTTTAGGGGCCTGCGCCTCCAAGCCCTACTCGCCCAGCGACCTCTCGGCTGCCAGCTTCCTGCAGCGGTCCCTGCAACAGCAAAGTGGGCCAATACTGGTGGAGGTCGCCGTGCCTGGTCGCGCCGAAACAAAGGCTTTAACTGGCCTGGACCTCTACAAGCAAGATATTCAGCCCATCTGGGTAAAGGTGACCAATAACAGCAAAGTTATGGCGAGAGTGTCGCACTGGAGTATCGATAGGCATTACTATCCGCCTATCGAAGTTGCCTATATGAACCGCAAGCCATATAGCAAGGAAGCCTACAGCAGCATGGAACGCTGGTTCTATGAAACCGGCTTGCCCCGGCGAATACCACCCGGAGAAACTCGCGCGGGCCTTGTCTACACCACGCTCACGCCGGGTACCAAGGGCTTCAATTTCGATATTTTTTCAGCACAGAAGGCCTACAATTTTACCTTTTTTGTGCCGATCCCTGGCTTCACTCCGGACTATATCGATGTTGATTTTGACAGCCTGTATCCTAGCGAAGAGTTGGTTTCAACGGATGTGGCTGGACTTCAAAAACTGCTGGAGTCTTCGACGGCTCCTATGTATCCCACAAACGCTCAGGGTGACGGCCTCGGAACTCCGCTGAATATCGCTATCGTCGCCAACCGCAAGGCATTGAGAAGGTCACTTCTTCGCGCGCGCTGGCGGGAGACCACAGATGACGACCCATCGACTGAGTTTTCGCGACAGCAGCGACTGTGGAATCGCCCCCCGGATGGCATCTTTTATCTTTCCCGGGCAGACGGTAACGAGCGTATTTCAATGGGCTTGTGGCTTAGCCCATGGCAAGTCGACGGTGAGCCTGTATGGCTGGGACAGCTAACCTATGGCGTCGACGACCGCCGCATAGTGGCGCAGTTTTTAAACCCTCATGGCATTGCGGCAGATATCGACAATCCCCAGCGCTTTGCCATGCAGGTTTTTTGGTACAGCCAGTCACTGAGAGCGGTGGGTTATGTTAGCGGCATTGACCCGGCCCCACGGGATAAACCCAGGTCAACATTTTACGGCAGAGAATACTTCACGGATGGAAGGCGGCTGGTGGTCTACCTTTCCGAAGAGCCGGTGGCAATGGGCGACGGAGAGATTGTATACGGTAGAGACATGATGAGGCGGATAACCGGTGGCAATGACTAATCTTCGCGCAATGCCTCTCGCGCTATGTATTTTTGCGCTACTCGCCTTTTTGCAAGCCACGCCCGCGGCTACAGCCGAAACCGGCCGTGGTGAGCGCGAACTCTTCAAAGGCCAAAGCGTACCCCCGCCAAATGATCGCCTGCACACGAACAGTGAACGAGACCTGACAATTACTACCGCGGTACCAAGCGCGGAAGAGACCAAAACCATCTTTGGGAAAAACCTTTATATCCGCAATATCCAACCCGTTTGGGTACAAGTGGAGAACAAAGGAGATGAGTCGCTATTTCTTACGCCCATGGGACTGGACCCCGCCTACTACACGGCGAGAGAAGTCGCACAGCGTGCTCGCAGTAATGACTCGGAGGCCCCGGCGAATGCCTCTTATGAGCAGCGCGGCCTCGATCGATTGCATGTCGCGCCCAGGTCCGTGGTGTCCGGATATGTGTTCAGCCGGGTCGACGAAGGCACAAAATCCTTCAATATCGATGTCGTGGGTAATGGCAAACCCTACATGATCTCCTTCTTTGTTCCTGTACCCGGGCTCAAAATTGACCACTATCGTGTCGAGATCAGCAAGTTATACGGACCCGAAGATATCCGTGAAGTTGGCATGGCGGAACTGGTTGAAGAACTGGAGAAATTACCCTGCTGCGTGCGTGACAAAGCGGGCAAGGACAAAGGTGACCCTCTCAACCTGGTGTTTATCGGTTCCGTCAGAGATATGTATTATGCCTTCATGCGCGCGGGCTGGGACGAGACAGAAACAATTTACGGCGCCTCGTTGCTTAAAACTGCGGCCTCAGCATTGATGGGAGATGCCTATCGCTATTCCCCAGTGAGCTCTCTCTATGTTTTTGACCGGTCACAGGATGCTGCAATGCAACGGGCACGCACCTCTATCCACGAACGAAATCACCTGCGCGTGTGGATTACCCCTTTGCTCCATGAGGGTAAACCGGTATGGATAGGCCAAATCAGCCGCGATATTGGCGTTCACTTCACCTGGCGCACCATCACCACACACAAAATCGATCCGGACGTGGATGAAACACGTGAGTTCCTCTTGGAGGATCTGGCCTATGCCCAAATGGTATCGAAGTTCGGCTATGTAGGTGGCGTAGGCCCAGCAGGCTATGATGCGCCGCGCGGCAACCTGACAGGAGACCCCTATTTCACTGACGGCCAGCGTATCGTCATTTGGGTGGCCAGCGAACCGACCAGCATCAAGGAGATTGAAGTTCTCGACCTCAGCCCCTTTCAGACCGGGGCAATTGGCAACTGAAAAAAGCTAAGCCTCCGCCTCTAGCGATCGGTCGAATCGACCATTGCGGAGAAACTGAACCACCTGCCTAAGCACCTCACCATCCCACATGATAAACGTATGCGTGACCGGCATGACCAGAAAATCCAGCATTCCGGGAACAACTGTTTCTGCCACTGACACAGTACCATCGCTCACCCCCTCTGGCGCCCCAGGCAGATAGCGGCGCAAGTTGAGATTGCCCGCAATGATGCCCAGCTCAAAACTTACCGGCCCCAATTGGAGCGGAATGGACTTGTCACCGGTACCCAGCTGATTTAAAGGCTCCGGTTCAAACGGCGCCAGAAAAGTGATTTCCTGAAAATAATCCGCCATCTGGCTGCCCTGATTGGGGGGAGCCAGCATTACCACTCTACGTAGGCCAATTATGTCCTGGCTGGCAAGATATTGACGTAACAAAATACCACCCAGAGAATGAGTCACAAAACTGATACGCCCCTGATGACGTAACTGGCACTCCGCCACTCCTTGCTCCACCGCCATCGCAGCTAGCGTTTCAATATTATGGCTTGTTGATGGGTAACTGATATTGGCCACGCTGTAGCCCTGCTCCTCCAGGGTCCATTGCACACGTTTCATGGACAGGCTGGAACGCCAGAGTCCATGGAGCAGCACCACACATTCCCCCTGGCTTGAGTCAGTGTGATCAGCAGACAGAGTGGCCGGGGCACCCGAAAACGATAAGATGCATACCACAAGCGACGCGACAAAGCGTGACTTGTGAAGCCCGCGACTCTTGGTTAGTCTGCACCCCTTGCCTGGTTTGTGAGTCATTTTTTATCCCGTGATGTACCGCCGAACATTGCCATTGCTCCTAATACTGCCCCTGTTCGGCAGTAGCTGCCTGAAAGTGGTGGCAGCTGAGCCTGATACAGATGGGCTTCCCCCTCCCCGCTTCTCGGCAGAGGTTGGCGTGGGCGTTGAGTATGACAGCAATATTTCGGTTGAAGAAGTTGACCGGGCCAGTAGTGAAAGCGACTACGCTCTAACGCTCGATGCTAATCTGGAAATGAAACAGGACTTTAGCGATACGACTGAGTTATCGCTTAACTATGACTACAGCCAGAACAAGTACAACGAATTTTCCCAGGTCGACCGCCAGACGCATATTCTGGGATCTGATTTAGCTTTCAAGATACGGGAGCTTGATTCTAGCATCTCTGGCTACTACATAAATTCACGACTCGACGGCAGCAAGTTTCTGGAGCTCTATCGTCTATCGCCCTCTATCTCGGGATTTTTGGCCAAAAAGTGGTTTGCGAGAGGGGCATACGTGTATTCAGACAAATCAATTGAAAGTAATAGCGATAGAGACGCACAAACCAATGCCGGGGAAGCCGACCTGTATTTTTTCCGACGCGGACTTCGCAGCTATTTCAATTTCGGCTATCGCTTCAAGGATGAAGATGCCGAGGCAGATCAACTGGACTACCAGTCAAACAGCATAAAGATTCGCTATGTGCATAGACTGGACATCTGGTCACGGCTTGCGAAGTTCGAGCTCTCCTGGCGCTACGAGGACAGAGACTACAGCTCCGATACACCGAGCATCGGGGAAGAGCGAGAAGACAAACGTCACCGCTGGCGCGCGGATGTGGAAATGCCGCTAATCGGTAAATCAGCTATCCAGATCTATTACGGCTATTCTGACTATGACTCCAACCTGCCTGCATCTGACTACACGCAGACAATCATAGGCAGCAGGGTTACATATCGCTGGTAGCCACGCTGGGCGCACCAGTAGCGCTGGGCCTGAGCAATCCGTAACCGTAAATGTTGTCACGTCCCGGCGGACCCAGGTCCTCAGCCGAATTCGCCAGAACCTCTAGCGCATCAATACCGGGCTCCAGTTGACGAAGGCGTGCGGCCGCAGTAGCTGCGAACGGTACGGCAAAGGAGGTCCCCGAGGAAGCCGAATAGCCCCCTCCTGCCCGTGCATGCATGACATCCACCCCTGGCGCTGCAAGATCAAGGTAACTTCCGCGGTTCGCCAAACGGTACACCTGCCCGGCACTGTCGACCGCGGTCACTGCCACTACTGAATCATAAGCGGCGGGAAATAGCGGCTCTGCGACCGGGCCACCGTTGCCGGCAGCTGCAAGAATCATTACGCCCTGATCTGCGGCACGACTGAGAGCCGTTTCCAGCAGCCGATTAGGCGGGCCGGCAAGAGAAATATTGACTACATCTACGCCTGACGACATCAGCCAATCCAGCGCCCGAACAAGCGCTACGGTGCTGGCGATTTCTCCGCGATCTCGATCATTCTCGAAAACGGCGGCGGCATACACGTTAGCGCTAGGCGCCAACCCCTGGTAGTCGTCATTGTTGGCGGCGATAATCGACGCTATTGCAGTCCCGTGAAAATCAGGCAGCTTGGCGCCTTTGGAGGCAAAAGACTGAGACTTGATGCTGGAGCCTGCCAAGGCCGGGTGCGTCACGTCCACGCCACTGTCTATCATACCGATGCTGAGGTTCATGCCCTCTGTGTCAGCGGGGAAGCCAATAGCATCTCTGGGCAGAACGCCATCCTCCGGAGATATGGATACTGGGTCGCCCGCCGTATAAATGTGGTTAAGATCGACTTTGGCGCGCTCCTTACCCACAACATCGATAACGCCCTGGCGAACCTCGGTGATATCAAAACTCGAAGGCGCCGCCACTTCAGCCAGTCGCATGCCCATGCCAGGAAGATCTGTCACCGATGCAAAAAGGTAGCCTTCCTCAGCCAACTGCTCAAATACCTCTGGCTCGGCCATCACCAGCCACTGGTCTCGCATAATTCGGCTTTCGTCTACTTCCAGCCGGCTTTCAAGGCCTTCCAGGATGTCATCGATTTCGCTCTCTATCTGTTCCTCGATAGCACTAGCGACTTCACCTTCAACGCCTTGCTCCACAGAATCCTCTACGCTCTGTTCAACGCCCTGCTCTACTGCAAGCGCGACGCCCTGTTCCACTGAGGCTTCTACAGTATCCTCGACAGACTCTTCGACCGAGACCTCAACAACCTGCTCAACCGATTGTTCGACAACCGACTCCACCGAATCTTCCACACTGTCCTCGACTGAGGTTTCAACCACTTGCTCGACTGACTCCTCTAAGGTGGCCTCAACAATCTCTTCGACGGACTCTTCTATGACCTCTTCTACGGCGTCCTCAATCGTCTCCTCTACACTTTCTTCCAGATCTTCGGTGATACTCTCAGCTATTTCTTCCTCAACAATCGTTTCTACTTGTTCTTCTACACTGTCTTCGACCGCGTCGACCACTTCCTCTTCAATATTCTCTTCGACACTCTCTTCTACCTGCTCTTCAAAGCGCTCCTCAATGCTTTGATCAATACCGTCACCACCCAGGCTAAGTAGCCGCTCCTCAACTGCTTCTTCTACGGCATCCTCTACCTGCTCAGCGACGCTGTCACCAACATTATCATCGACAGCCTCTTCTACGGCCTCTTCTACGCTCTCCTCAATTTGCTCCTCAACGACGTCATCCGGGGGACCGCCCAGGCTTAGTTGTGCCCTGGCAGGGCTCACGCCCATCAGAGTAAGGCACAAAACAATAGATAACGATAAAGAATATGGCCCAGCGGTGCCGAGACAGCCTCTATTTGAGATAAAATCTTTAATTTTCAATAAGTTGCAATAAAACATGGTGGCGATTACCATTGCGACATAGCGTCTTCTATAAGCAGATGACGTCTCGGGTCGAGAATAATTCCATTACATGGAATAGAATCGCGACCTCAAACGTCACTTATTTTAACAGGAATCTTATGCCTTCGCTCGGCGATTCACAGCGAGAGGCCCTGCTCTCGGAGCTGGGCGGATTGCGCAAGTTTTGTTATTCCCTCACGGGTAATGCCGCTGACGCGGATGACTTGCTGCAAATCACGGTTGAGAGACTGCTGGACAAAGGCATGCCGGAGGACGCACATCCGGCGAAATGGGCCTACAGAGTCTGCAAGAATGCCTGGATCGACGAACTGCGATCCAGAGATGTCAGACAAAGGTACCCACAACAGGCAGCCGATTTGGACAACACCGCGCTCTCGGCTGAGCATGTTGCAAACAGCGAGCGCGAGATTGCTACAGTAAGTGCGATGCTGGATAAGTTGCCACAGGAGCAACGACTGGCATTAACACTGGTAGCGGTGGACGGCAAAACTTACGCCGAGGCGGCGGAAATTTTGGATGTGCCTATGGGAACGATCATGAGCCGGATCGCCAGGGCAAGGAAACACCTAACAGAACTCTACGGCTCAGCAGACCAGGAATAGTGGGTTGAACTATGAATGAGAACGACACAGAACTTCTGTCACGCTACATAGATGGTGACTTGAGCGAAAACGAGCTAACTGATTTGCAGGGTCGCCTGCAAACAGATACCGAGCTGTCTGCAAGGTTAATCGCCATGCAGTCTGTAAACGATCGTATACGTGACGCTTTTGAGTACACTGCAGTAGCACCCACCCGAATCACCAGCCTGCTAGAGAAGAAAGCCAGCAACGTTGTTGCGTTTCCCTCCCAGGATCGTCGTGCGGGATGGGGCTTCGCTATGGCGGCGTCTGTCATGGCCGCTGCTGGACTGCTTATGTTCCAGAATAGCGGCCAGCTGGCGGGAGATTATGAAGAACAGGACGCCCAATTTGCCAGCGCAATAGACAACAGTGTCTCGCGCGGGGCTGGTTGGGACGTATTGGAGGATGGCAGTCGTTTCCGGCCCGTCCTTAGCTTCAAAGCCTATGATGGCTCCTGGTGTCGCGAATACCTGCTGGAGAGCGAAGAATCCGCTGGCAGAGGCGTAGCTTGCCTGAACGATGGCAATTGGAAGACACAGGTATTCAGCGCTCAGGCAATGCCCGGGCAACACACCGAGTATCGCCCGGCAGGATCGAGCGACTCCGATGTGGTTGCGCGCTTTGTCGCCGATAATGCCAATAGCGTAGCTCTTGGGGCCGAAGAAGAAGGAAGTGTGATCGCCAACGACTGGCGCTAGCCGCTTTCATCTGAATACAAAAAAGCCCGGACTTGAAAGAGTCCGGGCTTTTTTGTTTTTGGCTTCCCGTTAGGGAACCTGGAATAAGAGGCAGGGCTTGCTCGCTGTCATGTCAACAAGCAAGCCCTGGAGCCAAGAGCAAGTGCGCTAGCGTACTTGCTCTAGAAGGGGGTTTACGACACGTCACAATAGTTGCAACGCCCCGCTTGTCACGCCACGGCGCAACCAATTTGGAAAAAGTAGGCCAGCGGTTGAAACCAACCATTACCGCCTCGAGAGGCTGGATAATGTACCCAATTGGTTCCTGACCGCTGTCCCAAGCGATGTTTCACTCCATGCTTACAGAGATGACGCGCTACAGCGGGGTTTATTCCCTTTTTTAATAAAAAACTTCAAATTTTTAGTACATACATATAAGTGGCCATAATTGACCGAATATTACCCTCGCACAAGGCCGCTCTCGCGGCGCCCCTCTTATCTCGGATATAATCGGCGCTCTCTTGCACAAAGACACACATCACCCTGGAGGTGACGATTGGACGCGTTTATTACCCCTTTAACCGGCGGTCTCCTGATTGGCAGCTCAGCGGTGCTTTTGTTATTCGCATTAGGCCGTGTAGCGGGCATTAGCGGAGTAGTCTGGGGCGCTATTTCAGCGCAACCAGACAACGCCTGGCGTTGGCTATTCATTGTTGGGCTGATTCTGGGGCCCCTGCTGTTCCACAGCGTCAGCGGTGTGGCCTACCCTGCCCCCAGCTCACAACCCTGGTGGGTCGCCCTGATCGGCGGCCTAGTCGTCGGAATTGGTGTAAAACTGGGAAGCGGATGTACCAGCGGTCACGGCGTATGTGGCATAGGTCGGCTCTCTCTTCGCTCGCTGGTTGCCACGCTGACTTTTATGGCTACCGGCATAGCAACCGTTTACATCACCCACCACCTGATGGGGGGCCTGTAGATGAAAGGCTTAATGGCACTGACCTGCGGCCTGATATTTGGTGTCGGGCTCGCCATGTCTGGAATGACAGATACCGCCAAGGTTATTGGCTTTCTCGATATTTTTGGGGAGTGGGTGCCGGACCTGGCCTTTGTGATGGGTGGTGCGGTTTTGGTAACGGTAGTGCTTTTTCGCTTCGTACTGCGCCGATCCAGCCCACTTATGGCAGCCAACTTTGCTTTACCGACGGTCACGACAATCGATGGCCGCCTGCTAGGGGGTGCGGCTCTCTTTGGCATCGGCTGGGGCATCTACGGATATTGTCCAGGTCCCGCGCTCTCCGCGCTTGCCTACCTGAATAGCGATACCTTTATTTTTGTGGCGGCAATGCTGGCGGGCATGGCCATAGCCAACAAGGTCACCAGCGGCTGATTGCAGCCGCTATTTCCCGCTCACCACCTTGCGGCGGGAATGCTCCATCAGCGCCCAAAGGACATTGCTGGAGCTCACCTGCCCTACCAACTTACCATTCTCCAGCACCGGCCTGCGACGCTGGCGCGAGTCGACCATGGAGCGCGCCACCTCAACAATATTATCCTCCGCCTTGCAGCTCACCAGATCCGTGCTCATGGCGTCTTTCACCAGAGAGTGCTCCGGATTTCCGTCATTATAAATAGCGGTTAGAACCGCCTTTATACAATCAAGCTCTGACAGAATACCCACAACAGTCCCATCAGCTTCACTCACAGTGAGCCCGGTTAACTTGTTGTCGACGATGGTCTCCACCGCCTGCAGAAGATTGGCTTCCGGGTCTATGGTCAGGGGATTGCGCCGCATGCAATCCTTGATCTTGGTGGGCTGAGGCATCTGCACCGCTCCTTTTTCAGGTCTGTAAGAATATAGTAGCAGGCGGCTGCAACTCTGCCGGAAAACTGTATGTTTCAGCAACCGGCAATGAGAAGTTTTCGGGCACAAAAAAGCCGCCCCAAAGGCGGCTTTTCGATTTTAGCCTGAGTGGCTATCGCTTCTGACTCAAGACGCCTTACAGGCTGCCTTGGCAGCTTTGATCTGACGACGCTCACACTTCTCAAGGGATGCTTCGCCCTGACACCACTGGTTGGGGCTTTCCCACTCTGTGAGAGGCATTTCCTTGCCATTGCTGCAACTTACTGTGTACTGGGCGAACTTTTCGCCCTGCTCATTCTGAAATTTGTTATCGAACTGGATCGCACGCGGCTTTGCTGCGAAAGATGAGGCACTGAACGCGACAACTGCCGCAGCAACGATGATTTTTGTTAAATGCATGATCAACTCCGTATATTTGACGTAGCCGTCTCAGATGAGATCGGATTTTGATTACGTCAAAAGATACGAAGCTATTTGAGCACTGGATCAGTCTACCGAAAAAGTTTCCCACCCAACGCAGCGATCACTGGGCCTTCACACGCCACGTCCGGGCAAAAAAGCCACGGTGCTAGCGGCATGTAGCCACCGCAATCAGCTTGAGAGTGTCTTCTCCCCTGCCATGACAGACTGCAAAATGAGTGTGTTAATTGTCATCGGACCCACACCTCCAGGGACAGGCGTCAGGGCTGCCGCCCTGTCGGTAAGTGGACCTAGCTCAATGTCACCAATGCCACCGGGATGATAACCGGCATCCACTACCACCGCCCCGTCCTTGATCCAGTCAGCCCGAATAAATTCAGGTTTTCCCACGGCGCCGACCACTATATCCGCCAGCCCCACGATTGCGGGAAGGTCTTTGGTACGGGAGTGACAAATAGTGACCGTGGCATTGGCATTAAGCAGCATCATTGCCATGGGCTTGCCAAGAATGGGGCTGCGGCCAACAACCACCGCATGCTTACCGGCGAGCTCTATATCATTGGCCTCGAGCAGCCTCATAATTCCCTGGGGTGTCGCCGAGCCATAGGCTTCCTCGCCCATCGCCATACGACCGAAACCGAGGCAGGTGACGCCATCTACATCCTTTTCCAGCGCTATCGCATCAAAGCAGGCGCGCTCATCAATCTGCGAGGGAACAGGATGCTGCAACAATATTCCGTGGCAATTAGGATCAGCATTCAACTCGCCAATTTTTGCCAGCAGTTCCTCTGTCGTGGTGTCCTGACCCAATTCAACCGTAATCGAATCCATACCCACACGTTTACAGGCGTTTTGCTTCATTTTCACGTAAGTGGCGGAAGCAGGGTCAGCCCCCACCAGTATGGTCGCCAAGCTGGGCGACTGTCCGCCACTTTGTGTCTTAAGCGCCTCTACTCGCTCCGCCAGTTCACTCTCGGATGCCTGCGCCAAAGTTTTACCGTCAAGAATTGCTGCTGCCATGATGTGTCAAACACCTCGAAAAATTCGTCACCAGATTACTTGCAGAGGTGGCCGGCACCTATAGGTGTCACGCCGTTCAACTGCGGGGCCGTCATTTTCCCACACTTTCGCTGAAGAGTTATCTTTTAATCCATATGCATTATGATAATCGCCGCCCTAGTAAAACTAGTCCAACCAGAGACTATGACAGAGGATTGCCCATGAGAGTCCCACTCTATGAATCCCGCCCGGTAGGCCCTCACTCCGCCCGCTTTGGCGGCGAGCGCATCAACGACTTTATCGTCATGTCCGAGGGAACCTCCAACAGCTACCTCATCGAAACCGCGGAGGGAAACATCCTCGTCAACACGGGTATGGGCTACGAGGCACCGGTGCACGCTGCAAACTATGAGGAGCTTGCATCTGGTGATATTCGCTATGTCATCAGCACGCAGGGACACGTGGATCACGTTGGTGGCGTGCAGTACTTCCGCGATCACAATCCGGGCTTACAGTACATTGCCCAGGCAGACAACAAGGAGCACCAGACTTATGACGCTCGTCTGCAGGCATTTCGCTCACAGCGCTCTGCCTTTCGCTTTCTGGACGCCTTCCAGCAGGACTTCAAGTACTACGCAGAGCAGGGTTATACCGACATCAACGCGCAGGATACGCCGGTTCCGGATATCACCTTCAAACAGCGCCACCAACTGACGCTGGGCGGACTGGATGTGGAATTGATTGCCGTGCCAGGAGCGGAAACCAATGATTCATTAATCGTCTGGCTACCGCAACAGCGGATTTGCCTGACGGGTAATCTGTTCGGTTGCCCTTTTGGCCATTTTCCCAATCTGGTAACCATTCGAGGGGACCGCTACCGCGATGCCTTAACCTGCGCTGCAGCCGCACAGACCGTTCTCGACCTCAACTGCGACACTATCCTCTACGGCCATCACGCGCCGATAGTCGGTGCCGAACTCATTCGAACTGAAGTCACCGCCATTCGAGACGCCATTCTCTACGTACATGACGCCACCGTGAAGGGCATGAATGATGGCAGGGACCTTTTCGAACTGATGCAAACCATCACCCTGCCACCCGAGTGCGAGGTAGGCCAGGGCTATGGCAAGGTGTCCTGGAGTGTTCGCGCGATTTGGGAAAACTACGCCGGGTGGTTCAAGCATCGCGCAACTACCGAGTTGTATAGCGTCCCCCAACAAGCGGTTTACGCCGACCTGGTGGAGCTGGCGGGCAGTGACGCCCTCGTTGCCCGGGCACAAGCAAGGCTAAATGAGGGTAGACGGGAAGAGGCATTGCATCTGGTGGATATTGTACTGGACCAGGCACCCGACCACAGCGAGGCAATCGCTGTTGCTATCGACGCTCACCGATCGTTGCTATCGGAGTCGACGAATTTCTGGCTCACCGGTTGGCTGGAGAACCAGATCAAGCTGCTGCAAGGTGGCAACACTGCCGCACTGTCGTTTAAGTAACGCTGACTTATCCCTATTCTGCCAGCGCCCGGTATTTTTCCAGCGCCGGTTCCAGTGAATCGAAGCCTTTGTAATGAGCGAGGGCCGCGGGCGTCGCATCAATAGCATCAAACATGGCAGCCAGCGCTCCCGGCGTTTCCAGCAATGACACCAGTGGGTGCAAGTAAACGCGAATGGTGAACGCTATCGCGCCGGTCTCTGGCAACCTCACCAGCGATTGTCGCTCGCTGCGGTAGTAAAGCTCTGTTTGTGCGTCTGCAGGCCGCTCTTCGTCGGGAAACTGGGCCAGCCCGTACCAGGATTGCAATGACCAGTTGAAGCGGTACACGGGGCGCGACGGTTTAAGGTGGTCAAAAAATCGATCGATGCTAGGCGTCAAGGTCTTATGAAATTCAGGTATGGGGTCGTGGATTTGCCGCATGGGGCGGCCAAACTTTTCGTCCAGCCGCCAGTGGCTCGGGCTACAGAGGCTCGCCGCTGTCAGGCAATACTCGCCAGCAAACTCTTCCATCAATACCAGATCGTCGGCCACCCAAAGAGACGCGTCCCAAAGTGCTTCATCGTCACCGGCAGAGGAGATATCCGCAAACGAACAAGCCAGTCCCATTTCTTGCTCAATGTATCCGGATCCATCCTTGCCCAAAAGATGTGCGCGCAGCAGCTGCGCTAATTCAGCTTGCGCGGGAAGAGATGACTCCAGAAATCGATAAACCCTGTCTCCGTACAGCTCCCGCATATTGCGCTTGTGCTCCAGGTAGGCGGGTAGCGCATCGTCCGTCTCTATCCAGCTATCATGCTGCATGGGGCGCAGGCCCATATGCAGAACCTCGGGATACTGCAGGTGAGGCAGGTAACGCGGAAGATTATTTTTAAACATTACTGGCTGACTTATACGCTTACGACTAACTGCCAATGGGAGGTAACAAATTTTCTGCCAAGGGCGCCCGCCGGCCTTGGCTCTGCGGGCCGTAATATTGGGCAAGGTAATCGAGTACCAAACCCTCCTGCTCTCCCAATGGCCACAGTCCCTGTGTTTCCTGCATCCAGCGAATCATATTCTCCCAGCCCGCCCTACTCGCCCGACTCTGGGTTACCAGCGACGCCGAGTGGCAAACCGTACACTGAACACTGACCACGTCGAAACCTGGTGCGATAACCAAACCGGTCTTGTTATCAAACTCTGCGGCGCTGGCTGCAATTGTCGAGGCCAGCAAAACTATGGCAACACAGATGCGCATCACACCACCTTGACCGCAATCCGATGACAGGCATTATTCAGATAGCCTCTGGGGTTCCAGCCAGGCACCACCATAGGTTGAGACGTTCCAGTGACATCTGTGGCACGTGCCCAAACCTCGTAATAACCAGTCTGAGGAAATCTCAGCTCCGCCGAAAATTCTTGCCACGCCAGGCGGTTTGCCGCCGGTTTCAACTGCGCGGTCTGCCAGGATTGCCCAAAGTCTATGGAGACATCCATCGCCGCCACCGACAGATCACCGGCCCAGGCCTTACCGCGGACTTTGAATACATCCTTAAGCGTATGCAACACACCTGAGCGCGGATAAGTCAGCAGCGACTTAACCGGCATGGACTCAATGATGCACATCTCTTCTTCGGCCACTTCAGCACCGGGCACCACTGGCTCACAGGGAACGCGATAAGAGTAACCACCCATCTTGGGACCATCATGCACCCGGTTGCGTACACTGATTCTTTGCAGCCACTTGCCCGAAGTTGAGGCTGGCCAACCACCCACGACCAATCGCAATGGATAACCATGCAGCAGTGGGATGTCTTCGCCGTTCATCTGCCATGCGATGAGCGTCTCATCTTCCATTGCCTTGGCAATAGGCACTCCACGACTGATCGGCACTTTGTCCGGGTTGCCAGAGATATGGGTGTCTGCACCGTAATAACCAATATAAACAGCATCGTCCTTGACGCCAGCCTCTTTCAGTAAGTCTCGCAACCGCACCCCCGTCCACCTTGGACAGCCAACTGCACCCGTGGTCCATTGATTGCCACGCGCTGGTGGATCAAATTCCTTACGACCGTTGCCGCCGCATTCTAGCGTCAACTGGTAACTGTGAGTCTGGAACCGCTGCTGTAGTTCAAGCAACGAAAAGGAGACACTATTTTCAATGGACTCTCCATCAATCGCCAGCGTCCAGCTAGAGGGGTCAGGTGCTGCAGGCGGCACACCGTTATTGCGCACAAAAAACCGATCGGCCGGGGTGATCGCATCATCGAGTAAATGCGCGGGAGTTTCGGCATTTATCGGCCGGTCATTGAGCACCAGCAAGCCGGGGTGCTTGCCGGGAATTTCAAATGCCGCTGTTTCCTCCGCCAATGCCGCCGGAATCAACCCCCCAGGCATAAAGCGACTGAAAACGACTTCGGCCCCGAGGATTGATGACATTGTTGCCAGGCCCGAGAGAAAGCCGCGACGGCTAAGGGGATCACTACGACGCCCGAACAGCAAACGGTCTGCCTCCAGTGCATCACTGGCATACAAGGCGCGAATACCTTTGCGAGTCTGTTTCACGTTGTGCTACCTCGAGTAAGTGGCGTCCAGCGCCGATAGCTTACGGTATACGCGGTAGTCTCACCACAGTGCCGTAAAAGGAGAAATATCCGATGTGACGGTATCTTTCGGGACAAAAAAAAGGCCACCCGATGGGTGGCCTTTTGTTATTTGGTCGGGACGGCAGGATTTGGACGGGGCGGCCTTCCGCATGCGACCGGGTCGCAGGTTCAGGTGCCGTGGCCGAACGAAAGCAACAGTGTTGCCTTATGATTAAATTGGTCGGGACGGCAGGATTTGAACGGGGCGGCCTTCCGTATGCGACCGGGTCGCAGGTTCAGGTGTCTTGGCCGAACGAAAGCACCAGAGTAAGTGCCTTTTTAATAAATTGGTCGGGACGGCAGGATTTGAACCTGCGACCACCACACCCCCAGTGTGGTGCGCTACCAGGCTGCGCTACGCCCCGAGAATCACCGCGAGTTTAGGCTCCCTCGGCGAGGGCGGCATTATACTCAATACGCTTGCCTATACAAAGGCTATTTGGCGGGGGAAAGCACCTTCAGAACGTCTTCCAGTTCCTTGATCGTCTCCTGAATCACGGCTTGTGCTTCAACCGTAGAGGGCGTGTCATCCTCATCGGTCATGCGCTGGCGCGCGCCACCTATGGTGTAGCCCTGATCGTAAAGCAGTGAGCGGATTTGCCGGATGGTGAGAACGTCTTCACGCTGGTAATAGCGGCGATTGCCGCGGCGCTTAACCGGCTTCAGTTGCGGAAATTCTTGTTCCCAGTAGCGCAGTACGTGTGGCTTGACTGCGCACAGCTCGCTTACCTCACCGATTGTGAAGTAACGCTTGCCCGGTATAACGGGGAGTTCATTGTTGTGGCTCGGTTCCAACATATTCTTCTACTCGTGCCTTCAGCTTTTGACCAGGCCGGAAGGTCACCACGCGACGGGCGGAGATCGGTATCTCCTCCCCTGTCTTGGGGTTTCTTCCGGGGCGCTGACTTTTGTCGCGCAGGTCGAAGTTACCAAATCCCGATAGTTTGACCTGCTCATTACCCTCGAGGCTGGCTCGAATCTCTTCGAAGAACAGCTCGACAATCTCCTTGGCTTCCCGTTTGTTGAGACCCAGCTCTTCAAACAGGCGTTCTGCCATCTCTGATTTGGTGAGGGCGGTCATGTTTCCGGTACCTAGTTCCTTAGCTCGCCTTTATAATTTTTTTCCAATGAATCAATGACTTGATCCACTGCCAGATTAACAACGTCGTCGCTAAGAGTGCGCGAATGATCACGGAAAGTCAAACCCAGTGCGAGACTTTTCCGTTTAGGATCAATGCCTTTGCCCTCATAGACATCAAACAACCTTAAATCTGTGAGGTAAGTCCCAGCTACAGCACGAACATTTGACATCAGCTCAGCAGACGCCACCGATTTGTCGACAACTACCGCTAAATCGCGGCGAACTTCGGGAAACTTGGAGAGTTCTTCGAATTTCGGCAATATTGCAGACAATACGGGCTCAAGGTCCATTTCTACCACATAAAGCGGCGCATTCAGCCCCAGCTCTGCAACCACAGTGGGATGCAAGCTACCCACATAGCCAACCTGCTGCCCCTTATAGGTTATGCACGCCGTCTGGCCTGGATGCAGCGCAGAGCGTTGTCCGGCTTCAAAGCCGAAGGCCTCGGCCTGACGGCTCAGGGCCAACACGCTTTCCAGGTCGCCCTTGATATCGTAGAAATCAGTGGGCTGATCCACGCTGGACCATGTTTCTGCGAGCCGCGGCCCGGTCACCACCATCGCCAATGTGCTGATTTGTTGCAGCCCATCGGCCGAGGGTACAAAACGCAGCCCGGTTTCGAACAAGCGAACCCTAGGCTGTTGCCGGTTGGTGTTGCGCAGTACCGCAGAGACAAGGCCCGGCAACAGGCTGGTTCGCATAACCCCCATATCGGCGGAAATAGGATTAGCCAAGGCTACCGGGTCAAGCTCGGGGTCAAATACCTGCTGCAGCTTCGGGTCGACAAAACTGTAGGTGATCGCCTCACGGTAACCACGTGCGCTGAGATGTCGGCGCAGTGCTCTGCTGGAAGTCAATGCTTCCGTCCGCGCGGGCATCACCAGATCTGCCCGGATATGGCTCACGGGAAGATTGTTGTATCCATAAACGCGCGCCAGCTCCTCAAGCAGGTCTGCCTCCAGCTCTATATCAAACCGCCAACTGGGCACAGTACAACTCCAGCCGCCTTCTACAACTGTCACCCCGAGGCCCAAACCACCCAGGATGCGCTCAACCTCTGCAGCCGGCAGTTCAAATCCCAGAATGCGTTTGATTTGGGCGGCCCTCAGCGTGACGTCCGGACGCACTGGCACATCGTTCTCTGACACAACCTCAACCAAAGGCCCGGCCTTGCCACCGACAATATCAAGTAACAACTGGCTGGCCCGCTCAAGCGCCTCAGCCTGTCCATTAAAATCCACACCACGCTCAAAACGGTGGGAAGAATCGGTGTGCAAACCGTAAGAACGCGCCTTGCCGGCGAGCAAAACAGGAGTAAAGAATGCCGCCTCCAAAAAAATGTTTCGGGTCTTGTCGCTGACTGCAGATGCCTGCCCGCCCATGATTCCAGCCAGGGCCAGAGGGCCATTGGCATCGGCGATCACCAGCGTGTCATCACGTGGCTCAATGGTTTGCCCATCAAGCAGCTCCAGCGATTCACCGGCTACAGCATTGCGCACCACAATGCCGCCATCCAGCTTGTCGAGGTCAAAGGCATGCATAGGCTGGCCCAGTTCCAGCAACAGGTAGTTGGTCACATCGACCACGGCGTCGATAGAGCGAATACCGCAACGCCGCAATTTCTCCTGCAACCACAAGGGACTCGGCTGACTGACATCCACATCCCGAATAACTCTGCCCACATAGCGCGGGCAGCGATCTGCATCTCGCAGCGATACAGGAAAGGTATCTTCGATGGATTGCTCAACCTTTTGAAAACTCAGCGGCGTCACTGGCAGATTATTCAGCAAGCCGACCTCGCGAGCCACACCCGCGACACCAAGGCAGTCAGCCCGATTTGGCGTAAGGCCAATTTCGATAACACTGTCGTCCAGTTGCAGGTAATCGCGCAGATCGGCGCCAACAGGTGCATCACCCGAAAGTTCCATCAGACCGTCAGACTCGTCGGACAAACCCAATTCCTGCTCGGCACACAACATGCCCTGGGATTCCACCCCACGCAGCTTGGCTGCCTTGATCTTGAAGTCGCCGGGCAACAACGCGCCTACTGTCGCCAGCGGGGCCTTAAGACCCACTCGGGCATTCGTAGCACCACAGACGATCTGCACAGTTTCGCCACCCGCACTTACCTGACAAACACGCAGTTTGTCGGCATCGGGGTGTTGCTCTGCGGCAATTATCTCTGCCACGACAACCCCGCTAAAGGCGCCTGCCACGGGATCGATCGCATCAACCTCCAGGCCCGCCATGGTGATCTGATGGGCAAGCTCTTCGGTCGATAGCGGCGGATCAACCCACTCGCGCAGCCACTGTTCGCTGATATTCACTCTCTAAAACTCCCGTTAAAACTGCTCGAGGAACCGCAGGTCATTGTCAAAAAACAGACGTAAATCACTTACGCCGTAGCGCAACATGGCAAGGCGCTCGACGCCCATGCCAAAGGCAAAACCTGAATACTTCTCGCCATCAATATTGCAGTTTTTCAGTACTTTGGGGTGCACCATGCCGCAGCCCATCACTTCCAGCCAACCGGTGTGGCTGCAGATCCGGCAGCCTTCGCCACCACAGCCAACACATTGGATGTCGACCTCGGCCGAGGGCTCGGTAAACGGAAAGTAAGAGGGCCGGAAACGCACCGCCAACTCTTTCTCAAAAAATACCCGCAGGAATTCTTCCACCACGCCTTTCAGGTCTGCAAAGCTGGAGCTTTCATCAATCAGCAGGCCTTCCACCTGGTGGAACATTGGCGTGTGGGTCAGGTCGGAATCACAGCGGTAAACACGGCCGGGGCAGATAATACGCAGTGGCGGCTGTTGGTTTTCCATGACACGAACCTGTACCGGCGAGGTATGGGTACGCAACACAGTGGTCTCGTCAACATAGAAGGTGTCATGCATCGCCCGCGCCGGGTGATGCGCCGGTATGTTGAGTGCCTCGAAGTTGTGATAATCGTCCTCGATTTCCGGGCCTTCCACCACCTCGAAACCAATCGCCGCGAAGAAATCTTCCATCCTCTCGATGGTACGCGTTACCGGATGAATACCGCCGGTGGACTGGCCCCTGCCGGGCAGGCTCACATCGATGGTCTCGGCGGCCAGTTGGGCCTCAATAGCAGCCGACTCCAACGACGATTTGCGGGCACCAATCAGGTCCTGCAATTCCTGCTTTACCACGTTGATACGCGCACCAGCGGCTGGACGGTCTTCAGCTGACAGCTTGCCCAAGCCCTTAAGCAGTGCCGTGATCTGGCCCTTCTTGCCCAGGTAATCAACCCGCAGCTGCTCAAGTGTGGCGCCATCTTCTGCCGCTTCAATCGCCGCCTTTGCCTCATTGGCCAGCGGTTCGAGATTTTCCATTATTGAATACTCGTTTATCCAAAATAAAAGAAGGGAAAGAGCGAGGCCCTTTCCCTTCTTGTTCTTTCATGTAGCCAGCGAACCGCCTGAGCGGTCAGGGTGGGCTTAAGCGGCCAGTGCCGCCTTCGCTTGCTCCACGATCGCTGCAAAAGCCTGCTTGTCATGTACCGCCAGATCCGCAAGGACACGACGATCAAGACCGATCTCAGCTTTCTTAAGACCGTTAATCAGGCGGCTGTAGCTCAAGCCATTGGCACGAGACTGGGCGTTGATACGAGTGATCCACAGCGCGCGAAACTGACGCTTGCGCTGACGGCGATCACGGTAGGCATATTGCCCTGCCTTGGTAACAGCTTGCTTGGCAACTCGAAAAATACGGCTGCGGGCACCATAGTAACCCTTGGCCTGCTTTAGAACTTTCTTGTGACGGCGATGCGCCACCACACCACGTTTTACGCGAGGCATAAGTCTTCTCCTTAATTATCCAATAGACCGATTACTTGGCACGCAACATACGATCAATAAGAACTTCATCGCTCTTATGGATCATCGAGGTACCGCGCAGCTGACGCTTACGCTTAGTCGTCATCTTGGTAAGGATGTGACTCTTGTTGGCGCTCTTGCGCTTATAACCACCGGCAGTCTTTTTAAACCGCTTGGCAGCCCCACTGTGAATTTTTGCTTTAGGCATAATCAAATACTCCGCATTTGAATGTTTAAATATAAAGAAACAAGGGCATTCACAGGCCGCTAGTTCTTCTTCTTGGGGGCAATAACCATAGTGAGTTGCCGGCCTTCCATTTTCGGGAATTGCTCGACTGAACCCAACTCGGCCAGATCAGCTTCTACTCGTTTGAGTAGCTCCATGCCAATTTCCTGGTGAGCCATTTCACGACCGCGAAAACGCAGCGTTACTTTGGCCTTATCGCCGTTTTCAAGGAAACGTGTAAGGTTGCGTAGTTTTACCTCATAGTCTCCCACTTCCGTCCCTGGACGAAACTTCATTTCTTTAACCTGTGTTCGCTTCTGCTTCTTACGCTGAGCAGACTTTTGTTTCTTGGCTTCGAACACATGTTTCCCGTAGTCCATGATCTTACAGACTACGGGGTCGGAATCAGCAATTTGTACCAGATCCATCGTGGCGGCTTCTGCTGCCGCCAGGGCTTCGCTCAGCGGGACAATACCCACCTGCTCTCCCTCGGCTCCAACCAGACGTACCGGGTCTGCGGTAATCTGATCGTTAGTTACCGCCTTTTTACTGGCACCTTTGCCGCTGTCTTTCTTAATGCTGATTCTCCAATGCAATACGACCGCAACGCGCTACATCGTCGGAAAGGAGTTTGCTGAATGCCTCCAGATCCATAGATCCGAGGTCCTCTCCACGACGGGCACGAACGGCCAAAGTCTGTGATTCTACTTCTTTGTCCCCTACTACAATGAGGTACGGAACCTTCTGAATCGTGTGCTCGCGGATTTTAAAGCCGATTTTTTCATTTCTCAAGTCTGAAATTGCGCGAAAGCCCTTGTTTTTTAAGGAATCTTCCACATTTCGGGCATATTCCGACTGTTTATCAGTGATATTGAGCACCACGGCCTGCTGCGGCGCCAGCCAAGTAGGAAACACGCCTTCATAATGTTCTATCAAAATTCCGATAAATCGCTCGAAAGATCCCAGAATCGCCCGGTGCAGCATAACCGGTACCTGACGCGAGCCATCCTCAGCGACATACTGGGCATCAAGCCTGCCGGGCATGGAAAAATCGACCTGAATTGTGCCCAGCTGCCATACCCGACCGATGCAATCTTTCAGTGAAAATTCGATCTTGGGGCCATAAAAAGCACCCTCACCTGGTAACTCGTCCCAGGGCAGGCCCTGAGCATTCAATGCATCAGCCAGTGCTTTCTCTGCCCGATCCCAGTCGCCATCAGAGCCAACGCGCTGTTCCGGCCGTGTAGACAAACGGTAGATCACATCACTGAAGCCGAAATCGGCATATACGGTGTGCAAAAAGTCGATGAACGAAGACACCTCTGCCTGAATCTGGTCTTCAGTACAGAAAATGTGTGCGTCATCCTGGGTAAACCCACGAACCCTCATGATCCCGTGCAGCGAGCCCGAGGGCTCGTTGCGGTGGCAACTGCCGAACTCGGCCAGCCGCAACGGCAGGTCACGGTAGGACTTGAGCCCCTGATTGAACACCTGCACATGGCAGGGACAGTTCATCGGTTTAACGGCAAACTCTCGCTCATCAGACTTCAGCAGAAACATATCGTCACCGAACTTGTCGGCATGACCAGACTTTTCCCACAGCGACAGATCAACCAACTGCGGCGTCTTAATCTCCTGATAATCATGTTCGATCTGTGCGCGGCGCATGTACTGCTCGATGATCTGGTAAATGGTCCAGCCATCGGGGTGCCAGAACACCATCCCGGGCGCTTCTTCCTGTGTGTGGAACAAGCCCAACTTTTTGCCAATCTTGCGATGATCACGCTTCTCGGCTTCTTCGATACGGTGCATGTACTGCTTGAGCTGTTTTTTGTTGGCCCAGGCAGTACCGTAAATCCGCTGCAACATTTTGTTGTTGGAATCGCCACGCCAGTAGGCACCAGCGACTTTGGTTAACTTGAAAGCTTTCAGTTTGCCGGTGCTGGGAACGTGTGGGCCCCGGCATAAATCCATCCATGCGCCCTGCCTGTAAATGGATATTTCTTCGTCTTCAGGCAACTCCTGAATAATCTGCACCTTATAGCGCTCGCCCATATTGCGAAAAATCTCAACAGCCTTTTCCCGGCTGCAGACAATACGCTCTACCGGCAGGTCATCCGCGACGATTTCCTCCATGCGCTTCTCGATTTTTTCGAGATCTTCAGGGGTAAAGTTGTTGCCGGTAGCAAAGTCATAGAAAAAGCCGTCCTCAATCACCGGGCCAATGGTCACCTGTACGCCGGGAAACAATTGTTGAGTTGCCATTGCCATCAAATGCGCGGTGGAGTGACGTATCACTTCCAGACCAGCGTCATCACGATCCGTGATTATTGCCAGCGCGGCATCTGAATCTATCAGATACGAGGTATCAACCTCGCGGCCATCCACAACCCCGGCTAGCGCTGCCTTGGCCAGGCCAGGCCCAATATCGGCTGCCACATCGTGCACAGATACAGGATTTTCGAAAGTACGGTTGCTGCCGTCAGGCAGAGTAATAACAGGCATGAGCTTTCCTTTAATCAGTGGTGACCCTTACCAAAGGCCACGTGGTTCAGAGCAAGCTGTTCAGAACAGAGCTGTGAAAAAAATTCTATACAAAGCGCCAGAGCCCAATACCAGAGGCCTCTAACGAAGGGCGGCAATACTGCCTGAAAACAACGGAAATTTAAAGAGCATGTGGCATTTTCACCACGGTTTTACATCTGCTCTTCAATTGGGAAAAGGCCGAAGAACCACGACTCCGCCCGCATGAAAAATGAGGCGGGTGGCGCTTCATGGACATCACCATCGGGACCCTCCCAAACAACCTGATCGCCCGTCTTCAGTTTCACTCGCCAGGCGTTCTCCGGCAGCATGTCGATCGCGAACAGCTCCCGAACATGATCATTCAACCCAGGGCTGTCGACCAGCGCACCTATTTCCGTATTCAGTCGCAGAGAGCGAGGGTCAAGATTGGAGGAGCCAACCATCAGACAGCACTCATCAAACAAGGCAATTTTCGCGTGCAGCCCAAGGATACTGCTGTCTTCGGCGGCATTGAAAACATACAGTGCACGCGCGCTGGCATCGGCCCGCAGCTCGTATAACTCGGCACCGGCCTTCAGCAGCGCAGGCCTATGCTCAGCGTAGGCAGCATGGGCAGTGACATGATTGTTAGAGCCCAGAGAATTGGTAAGGACTCTCACCCTGACCCCACGCTCGGTAGCCCGCTCAATGGCGGATGTAAGCGCTTCAGTGGGGATAAAATAAGCCGATATAAGCAGTAGATCTCGCTCGGTCGCATCAATTCGTTCTACGTAAGCCTCGGCAAGTTGCACGGGAAAGTCCACCGCGGGGCTCTGGTCTGCCGGCGTATCGACAATCAACCTGGCGCTGCCACTGTAGCCGTTGGCAAACAGATCCTGCCACTGCTCGCGAGTAGCGGGCTCCGGGTCGTCAAAGGTCCCCTGCTTACCGGCAACCCAATCCGCCAATTCCGTGGGTGACAATTCCTCGCTGGCATCGACCAGGTGTTCAATGGGAATCGTCCAGGGATCGTTCCAGTACAGGTCAAATAAGCCACCCAAACGCGAGACCATAGGCCCCTGCAGAATGACTTCGAGATCACGGAAGTTGTGGCCCTCCCGGTAGCCATAGTACTCGTCTGCCTGATTACGCCCGCCCACAATCGCTACCCGGCCGTCTACGACCAACAGTTTGTTATGCATGCGGTGATTGATTCGGGAAAAATCCGTTAGATTACTCAGCTGACGTATCGCTGCCCCCCCGTCGCGATGCGCCACTGGATTATATATACGGTAGTTGATGTTTTGATGTTCCGACAACGCTCGAATAACAGGATCGGCATGGGCCAGAAAGCTGTCGTCCAGTATCACTCTAACCCTGACGCCCCGGTCGGCGGCAGTCAGTACTTCCCTCACTATAGCCCGGCCAGCCGCATCGCTCTCCCAGATAAATGTCTGTAAATCTATGCTCCGGGTAGCTGCCTGCAGTGCACGTAAACGCCAGTCCAGCGCAATCTGTCCGTTATTCATGGGCACGAACAAGTTGGTATCCACGGTCTCGGCCAACGAGGGCCAGGCAGACAGAGGGGCCGCTGACAAGGCAAACTCCTCAGTACGATTTCGCTCTGGCTCTACCGAGGCACAGGCAACCAAAAACACAGACAGCAACAGAGTCGGAAATTTCACACAGCGCATTACAACAAGACCTCTAATATCATGCGCTTGATTATAGTCGGCTTGCAGCAAGGCTTGGCAAATTAGTCTGGCGGATTATTCAACCGATGAGACTGGCTAGTGGTCTACTGCCCAGCGGTATCGAATAGCTGTGTTGATCCAGAAAAGCAGATACTGGCTGCACATCACCCACAAGGTGCTTGTTTACCTGCGACAACTCGCCTACTGGTAAACGAAATTCCAAGTGCTCCTCGTAGGCGACTGTTTCAAGGTCGTACTGACGAATAACATCCGCAGGCAATACCAGTCGAACCACGTAACCGGCACCATGCAGTGGTACCTCCCATTGCCGCGCGATCATTTCGGCGTAGCGCTGACACAATTTCAAATAGATAAAATGCTCGCCACTCCCGCCAGGTTCAATGCAACGCCAATCGGCGCGGATCAGTGCCGCAAGCTGGCGCGGGCTGAGGGCCTGATAAAGGGCAATGGTTTCACTGTGCTGCAATGGCTTCATAGCTGATAAACCTCGGTTGGGCTGCCGGTTATTTCGGAAAACGTTTTGGACTCACTTACAGGACTCGCGCTGACCACATAGCGCAGTGGACCGCCGGCATACAGTGCGTCGAAGGGATAGCAGGTCACGAGGAGCAGCCTGTCCTCAGGGTCAAGCGAAGGCAGGCTGTTTTCATCGGCATCAATAACGTTTGCCGCGTTAACCCGGTAGGAACGCGTGATGCCTTCAATGGTCTGCAAATGCAGTAAAGTGGCCGGCGCCAGTTCACGTAAAAATGCAAAATGCGTGTCGCGGTGCCCGCCGATCACAACAGTCCCGGTGTCGCCCGGCCGGGCGGATGCGTTAGCGTGGCCCGGGCCAAAGGCCAGTGCATGGCCGGAGTCACCGGCCAGCACCAGCAGATCAACGCCTGCCTCGGGCACACTAAGCCTGGCTACCGGCCAGGTATCTGCCCAAGGCCAGGGCCGCACTATCTGGCCCTGAGCTGCCAGCGATTGCGTCCAGGCCTGCTCAATCAGAATCGGCGCCAACCAGGCCTTAGCCTTAATCAAGCCTGCACCGGCAAGTTGCTGCCCACCAACCAGCAGCAGGCAGATGACAAGAAGTCGATGCCAGTGCTCAGACTGCCACATGGTCGACCTCCCCCTGACGCATCACTCGAATCATCAGCGCGATGAACAGAAGCAGTGAACCCAGATAGGCTTTTGCAGGGCCGGTAGTTGCCGTACGCGGATAGGCAAAACTCTGCGGGCTTTGTCCCCGGGGTCTGGAATTGGGAACGGGCTTGCTGTTCACGCCCTTGGCGGCAGGCCTGGATACCACCTCCTCAACCGCCACAAAACTCGTGTAGGGGCTGAGCAACTGGTGTCGCAATGCAACCGGAAGAACGTCATCGCGCACTTGCTCATCGGTTCGGCCCAAGACTTTCTGGTCCAGCAAGCCGGTGATTTTTTGCCGCGCCCACAAGCTGGCCACACCGGCATGCTGGTTGAGATTTGCTGCCTGGTCCGGGGGGTAGAGCGCCAGCGTTCTATTCCAGTCGGAACCGGCAAGCTCACCAGTGACAGTAAGCTCACCGGTTGGCGGGGTATCACCAAAACTGACGGCGACAACAACAGGCTCACCAAGATAAAGGTCTGGCACACGTTCTGGCCATGACTCCACCGGCTGCGGCCAGTCTATGGCCAGATTGACTGCCGCCGGTGATGCCAACTGCGCGAACAGTGCGCCCATCTTTTCAGCCACCTCGTCGAGGTTGCCGATATGCGTATGCGTACCGCGACCAAAGTCTGCCGCCTTACGCATAAACCAGCTATTGGGCGCCGAACCGATCCCGACGGTAAACAAGCGTGTATCGCCCAAGCTGGCTGCAATCTCCTCAAACAGCGAAAGTTCGTTACCTACCGCGCCATCGGTGACGAAAACCACCTGGCGCAGGACAGCACTTTCCTGATCACGACTTTCGTAGGGTGTTGGCTTCAAAGCCGCGCGAAGTGCGGATAACATTTCGGTACCGCCAGATGCCTCCAGCTGCCGCACAAACTCCTGCGCGCGCTGTACGTGGTGCCTGCTCGCTGGTACCGCTGCATTGAACAGCGATCTGTGATTGGAGTTAAACTCGATGATGTTAAAGCGATCTTCGGGGCGCAGTTGCTGCAGGGCCTGTGACACACTCGCTCTCGCCTGCTCTATCGAAACGCCGCCCATCGACCCGGATGTATCGATGACGAAAACAACTTCACGTGGCGGCACAGTGCCATTGGTCAGGATCGGCGGAACCACCATTAACAAACCGAAATAATCATCACCCACTTGCTCGGTAAACAGGGCCGCACGAGGCGACGCACCCGTTACCGGCTGCCAGTTCAATACGAAATCGCGGTCCATCTCTGACACGCCAGCCGCCAGCGTAATGTCATACCGGCCTTTGCTACGTGACAGACTAAGTTCATGGTAGGCGGAGTCCACTTCTGCCAGCGGCATGCCCATGTCCAGGCTGGCAGTCACTACAATGGGATTGTGCGGCGCACGATCAGAGCCCGGCTGGGGCCACTGCATCGGCGAAATCTCCGCGGCGTCCGGCACCTGATCGGTGGCATGCGCCCAGCCATGACTGGGGCTTAGCAACAGCGGCTCACCCTTTTCCGCATGTGTTCCAGTGTCTAGCGGTGCTCCCGGCATGTAACGCGGCGTAATCGTCATCGGGAAGCGCAATGAAAATTTTCCGGCTCTGAAACTCACCCGTTGAACATACTCAAGGCGAACTGTAATCGACTCGCCCGGGGCGATGTTTGCCACTCTGTTGGTAAACAAATTGGGGCGCTGTTGCTCCACCAGGCTGGCCTTTTTACCGGCCTTTTTCGCTGCCTGATAGATGGCCTTGGCTTGCGCTTTCTCCCTGATCTTGCCGATAATTTTCCGCTCGCCAATTTCTATTTCCAATCGACGAACCGCTGCCGTCTCAGGCAAAGGGAAGGCGTACACACCCTCCACCCAATCCTGACTATTGTTTACAAAGGTCTGTTCGAGGCTGGCCACTGCTACCAGACCGCTGATATCAAAATGCACCTTGCTACGCAGTGCCGGCGCATCACGCAGCTGATCGGCTGCACCACGGAACACCATATGGCCGCCGGATGACTCCTCCATGGCACGTGCTACGCTGGCGGACAACACCAGCAAGGTAAGCATGCAGCCAAGCAAAGCCGGAAGGCAGCGAAAGCAGAACCACAAGGCAAGGCCGGGCCACGCTGTTAAACTGGTACTGGACCAGCGGTAGGTTTTTGATCGTGACATTTCTTGAACTCCCATCTGTGATTGATGGAAGTGATTAAAGCGCTGCTATCTGGCATTGCGCGGCTGGAATAGTGTCGAAGCGCCGAACAGATTATGACAAATTGTGGCACCACTTGAGTGCGAGCCTGTAATTTGGTCCTATGGACGCAACCCAAACAACCCACGGTATTTATGTCACATCACATTGCTATTGTTGAAGACGAACAAACCATCGCGGCGAATTACCGTGATGCATTGCAAAGACGCGGTTTTCGCGTAAGCGTCCACGGCGATCGCGACAGTGCCAGCAGTGCCTTTGCACTGCAGCTGCCAGACCTGGCCATCATCGACGTGGGCCTTGGTGACGACATTGAAGGCGGCTTCGATCTTTGCCGGGAACTGCGCAGTCAGTCGCCCGAGCTGCCAATTGTATTCCTGACAGCCAGGGATTCAGAGCTGGACATCATTTCCGGGCTACGCCTCGGGGCAGACGATTACCTTACCAAGGACATCAGCCAAGCCCATATGCTCGCTCGTATCGTTGCCCTCTTTCGTCGCGTAAAGGCGCTGCAGGCACCCGAGTCCAGAGAGGATGTGTTGCGACAAGGTGAGCTGACACTGAACCAGCAGCGCATGACGGTGCACTGGCAGCAGACGCCGGTCGCACTCACAGTCACTGAATTCTGGATGGTTTATACACTGGCGCAACACCCGGGTCACATCAAGAACCGGCAGCAACTGATGGATGCGGCGAATGTCGTACTGGATGACAACACAATCACCTCGCACATCAAACGCATCAGGCGAAAATTCCAAGCGCTGGATTCGGATTTCAATGCGATAGAAACCGCCTACGGGATGGGCTATCGCTGGCAGGGGCTATAAACCGTGAACCTGCGCCGGCAGTTACTGGCCGTTAGCCTGTTGTTGCTCGCCTTGCCTTGGGCGGGTTGCCAGTTTGTCCGGGAAATTGAAGGCACAATGCGAGAGGGACAGATGCAGTCCCTGCAGGCTACCACCAGCGCGATAGCTACCGCACTCAGGGACAGACCACGACTACTCTATCCGGACCCGCGGCGAGCGCCCACACTGCCAGCGGACGACGGCAGTATTTATGCACGACCCAGCGATGTCCCTATTATCGTAGACGGCTATGCTGAAGGCTGGGAAGAGCAGTACCGCAAAACCTTGCGAGGCTCTTTCGACGCCGCCGAACTAACGCTCCATTACCAGGCGATGACGCGCAACGGGAATCTTTACCTGCTATTCCAGGTCGAAGACGAAGACGTGGTGTTTCACAACCCCGAGCTCTCTCGCGAGGCCAATGGCGACAGGCTGATGCTACAAACCTGGCTGGGCGACAAGCGGCAGCGCTATGTGATCGCGACATCTGCGCCGGGCGCTGTTAGAGCTCAATTCGATGGCAGGCGGCACCCGGGCGTGAACCCGGCCCGCATACGCGGCGCCTGGCAGGACGCCAGCAGGGGTTACACCCTGGAACTTGAAATGCCCTTATCAATGGCCGGCGAGCGGCTTGGCTTTTACATCACCAACGCCAGCAGCGGCAGTGGGAAAGGGCTGGACACGATCGGCAACATCTCTTCACTGCAAACCGCCGCGCCGCCATGGTTAATTTACCAACCAGACACTTTACGAGATGCCTTGCAGCCTTTTGCCAATCTCGGTGGCTCACTGTCTGTGTTCGATCGCGGTAACTGGCAACTTGGCGAAACCGGGGCTAGCAACCAGCTTCCTGAGCCAAGCGCGGACAGTGACACATTCTGGCTGGTGAAAGCGCTTTACCGCAGCATACTGGCGGAGGACCCACTTCCACCCCTGCCCTTCACCGACGACGCCGGCCAACAGCGCTCCGACGAAATCAGCGCTGCCTTGGCTGGTCGCGCCGAGAGCCGGTGGTACAGCAATACCTCTGATGGTACTCGCGCTATTTTGTCCGCCGCGGCGCCGGTCTACGACCGCAACATTGCCATTGGCGCCATCGTGGTCCGCCAAAATAGCGAGCAATACCTGTCTCTCACCGATCGCGCATTCAGCCGCCTGTTGGGCTACAGCTTCCTCGCCATCGCCATTGCCAGTCTGGGCTTACTAGGTTACGCCAGCGTGTTGAGCTGGCGTATCACCCGTCTCAGTAAGGCGACCGCCAGCGTAGTGCGCAAGGATGGTTCAATCGACAGAGACTTCCCGCGCAGCGCGGCCAGTGACGAGATAGGGGAACTGTCGCGACGCTATGCCGACTTGCTGGATCAAGTTGGCGAATACAACGACTATCTGCGCACACTCAGCAGCAAGTTATCTCACGAGCTGCGCACTCCGGTTGCTGTGATTCAAAGTTCACTCGATAACCTGGAACAGCCGGGCCTGAACGCCATCGAGCAGCAAACCTATGTCGGGCGAGCACGCGATGGCTTGACCAGGCTGGCAAGCATTCTTACCGCCATGAGTGAGGCCTCGCGGGTGGAAGAAAGTCTGCGCAGTGCCAACCCTCAATCGTTTGATCTTGTCGCGCTATTGCAAGATGTCAGTGCTGCTTATCAGGGTGCCTATTCACAGCACACTATCAAACTGAACTGCACTGAGTCAGCTGCGACCCTATTCGGTTCGCCCGAGCTACTGGTGCAGGCACTGGACAAGCTCGTAGAGAATGCGGCGTCCTTCTCTAATACCGGCGATACCATAGTGATCGGGCTGGATAGAGAGCCACAAACCTGGCTGCTGTCGGTCAGCAACCGCGGCCCACTACTCCCGGCAGATTTAAAAGAGCATCTCTTTGAACCGATGGTGTCACTGCGTACGGGCAATCGTCCGGAAGAAATGCATCTCGGCCTGGGGCTACACGTGGTTCGCCTTGTAGCAGAGTCTTTTGGAGGCTATGGACGTGCCGAAGACCTCGAAGATGGCAGCGGCGTACGCTTTACCATCGTCATGCCCGACGTTTGATCAAAAACGCTAGGAATGCAAAGCGCGGTAAGCCTCATCGCCATACTCTTCCGCCCACAGACGACCTTTCTCATCAAGCTCGAGCAGCGCCTGCATCAAAGCCTTATCCGTACTCGTAGCTGTTAGATTGCCCAGGAAGGGAAAGGCCATTGCTCCCTGAACCACACTGTGCAGGTCTTCGGTGTCCGCGGGAGACAACCCAATCTGCTGCAGATGCACAGGCAGGCCAATCTGCAGGAAGAACCGGGCCACCTTCGATGCCTCGTCGTGGTCGCCTTCCATCAAATGCTACGCAAAAAAAAGGCCCCGAAGGGCCTTTGAACACATTCTATGATGGAGATTATTGAGGGCCTGAGGGTGTGGACAACTTGTCCATCACCTGGTCCAGCGAGAAGCTCGCAGCTTTCTGCCGGGGTGGATACTTTTTGAACGTAGACAGGAACTCGCCCACGTAATCCTGTGCAGGAACCAACAGATAGGCACGATCAAGCAGCCAGTCGTAGTAAGTGTTTGATGTGATCTCCGAACGCTCGTAAGGATCACGACGCAGGTTGAATATCAACGGAATGCGCAGAGGAACAAAGGGCTCCATCCAGGCACGAAGTCCCGCTTCTGTTTTCTGCTCCATGAATATAAGTTTCCACTGGTTATAACGCAGGGCCGTCAGGTCACCATCGTCAGAGAAGTAGAAAACTTCATTACGGGGTCCTTTGTCAGCCTCGCCTGTCAGGTGCGGCAGGAAGTTATAGCCATCCAGATGCACCTTGTAGCTACGGCCAATAGCACGGTGACCCTTGAGCAGCTTTTCCTTCACATCTGACTCACCCGCCACCGCCAGGAATGTGGGCAGCCAATCCATGTGATGCATGATCTCGTTGGATACTGCGCCGGCATCAATTTTGCCGGGCCAGCGCACCATCGAAGGCACGCGCCACCCCCCTTCCCAGTTGGTATTTTTCTCACCACGGAAAGGCGTCATCGCTGCATCCGGCCAGGTATTCATGTGCGGACCATTATCCGTTGAGTAGAACACCAAGGTGTTATCGGCAATGCCAAGGTCATCCAGCTGCTGCAGGAACTCACCGATATGCATGTCGTGCTCGATCATGCCAGCGGTATATTCATCTGCGTGTGGATGTTGCTCCTTGATCTTGGCCATTTTCTCGGGGCTGACGTGGGTACGGAAGTGCATGCGCGTACCGCTCCACCAGACAAAGAAAGGTTTGTCGTCCTTAACAGCTTGCTCAATGAACTTTTTGGCGGCCGCTACCGTCTCGTCATCAATAATTTCCATACGCTTCTTGGTGAGCGGGCCGGTGTCTTCAATCACGCCGTCGGCAGAGGACTTGATCACACCACGGGGACCATACTTCTTTCGAAAAGCCGGATCGGTAGGGTAATCCTCGTTCTCAGGCTCTTCCTCTGCGTTCAGGTGATAGAGGTTGCCAAGAAACTCGTCGAAGCCGTGGTTGGTAGGCAGCATTGAGTCCTTGTCGCCAAGGTGGTTCTTACCAAACTGGCCTGTTGCGTAGCCATGGTTCTTCAGCAAACCGGCGATAGTGGGATCTTCCACCTGCATACCAAGATCAGCGCCCGGCAGGCCTACCTTACTGAGGCCGGTGCGAAATACCGATTGGCCCATGATGAATGACGACCGACCCGCGGTGCAGCTCTGCTCACCGTAGTAGTCAGTAAAAATCATACCTTCGTTGGCGATCCTGTCGATATTGGGCGTACGGTAGCCCATCACGCCCATGGTATAGGCGCTGATATTGGACTGGCCAACATCATCACCCCAAATCACCAGGATATTGGGTTTATCCGCAGCCTGGACGGCCACGGTGAGGCATGTAATCAGCAGCCCCAACGTAAGTCTTAACATTTTCATAGCTATTCTTCCCTACCAGTTCATCGTGCTTAAAAATTATCCGCGTCACTATAATCTAATTAGACTCATATGCTAAGCCATAAAGGCGCGCTGCTTGATTTCTGCCAGCTGGTCGCGCATCGCGGCTGCTTCCTCAAACTCCAGATTCTTGGCATGCTCGTGCATCTGGCCCTCAAGCTGCTGTATTTTTCGCGCCAGTGCTGCGGGCGAAAGCTCGGCAATCTCCGCGCCAAAACTGGCCCTCTCCTCGGCCACCTTGCGGCCCTTGGCCTTGCCACGCGTCGGCATTCGTCTGGCGCCTTCCATAATATCCTGCACCGACTTGACCACGCCCTTGGGAGTGATTCCATGTTCGGTATTGTGCTGTACCTGTTTCTCCCGGCGCCGATCCGTTTCAGCAATCGCGCGCTCCATCGAGCCAGTCATCTTGTCAGCATAGAGAATGGCACGGCCATTGATGTGCCGCGCTGCACGCCCAATAGTCTGTATCAATGAACGGTCGGAGCGCAGAAAGCCCTCCTTGTCAGCGTCGAGAATCGCTACCAGCGACACCTCGGGCATATCAAGGCCCTCACGCAGCAGGTTAATCCCCACCAGCACATCAAACTTGCCAAGCCGCAAGTCGCGAATAATCTCTACCCGTTCGACCGTATCGATATCGGAGTGAAGGTAACGGACGCGAACCCCATTATCATTCAGGTACTCGCTGAGATCCTCAGCCATGCGCTTGGTTAGCGTAGTGACCAAAACCCGCTCCTCCAGCGCCACGGTTTTCTGAATCTGATGCATCAGGTCATCAACCTGATTAATCGCGGGAAGCACTTCTACTTCCGGGTCTATCAGACCCGTTGGCCGCACGACCTGCTCCACGGTTCTACCGGCATGCTCGTTTTCATAAGCCCCCGGTGTTGCCGATACAAAGATGGCCTGGGGCGCCAGTCGCTCCCACTCCTCGAATTTCAATGGCCGATTATCTAACGCTGAAGGAAGTCGAAAGCCGTACTCCACAAGTGTTTCCTTGCGCGAGCGGTCACCTTTGAACATAGCGCCGATCTGCGGAATGCTGGCGTGCGACTCGTCCACAATCACCAGTGCGTTGGAGGGCAGGTACTCAAACAGCGTGGGCGGCGGATCACCCGGATTCCTGCCCGACAGATAACGGGAGTAGTTTTCAATGCCCTGACAGTAACCGAGCTCGCGAATCATCTCGAGGTCATACAATGTACGCTGCTGCAAACGCTGTGCCTCGACCAGCTTTTCATTTTCCTTCAGCTGCACAAGCCTGCCCTTGAGCTCTTCTTCAATATGATCTACCGCGCCAAGCATCACATCTCGCGAGGTAACGTAGTGCGATTTGGGAAATATCGTTATGCGCGGCACCTTGGATTCAACTGCGCCGGTGAGTGGATCGAAAATACAGATATTCTCGACTTCCTCATCAAACAGTTCTACCCGTACCGCTTCTCTCTCGGAATCCGCCGGGAAAATATCAATAACGTCGCCCCTGACACGATAAGTGCCACGCTGAAAGTCTATATCGTTCCGCGTGTATTGAAGCTCGGCCAGCTGGCGTAGCACTCCCCGCTGATCGATGATCTCTCCGCGTGAAAGGTGCATGACCATCTTGAAATAGGACTGCGGATCGCCCAGACCATAAATTGCAGATACCGTTGCAACAACCAGGCAATCCTCTCGCTCCAGCAGCGCCTTGGTGGCCGACAAACGCATCTGCTCAATGTGCTCATTAACCGAGGCATCCTTTTCTATAAAGGTGTCGGAGGAAGGCACATACGCTTCGGGCTGGTAATAGTCATAGTAGGAAACAAAGTACTCGACGGCATTATTGGGAAAGAATTCCTTAAATTCACCGTAAAGCTGCGCCGCCAGGGTTTTGTTGTGCGCCATTATGATCGTCGGCCGCTGCAGCTTTTCGATCACGTTGGCCATCGTAAAAGTTTTACCGGAACCGGTGACCCCCAACAGGATCTGTGACGCGAGGCCCGCCTGCACGCCTTCCACCAACTGCCGAATCGCTTCGGGTTGGTCGCCGGCTGGAGCGAAACTGGACTGCACCTGAAAGGGCCGCGACATGGATTCTCCGTGGGGGGATGCTGGCTCGAAATAGCCGTTTATTATCATCTACATAGGGAATAATTGCAGCAGCTCAAACTGGCTTGTCGCGATTATGTATTATTCGACATTTAGCGGTTGACCGAGCTCAGATCGGCCATTAATATACGCGGCCTTCGGTATATACCGATCCGCCTTAGCTCAGTTGGTAGAGCAATTGACTGTTAATCAATGGGTCGCTGGTTCGAGCCCAGCAGGCGGAGCCATATTAAGTAGTAATATCAAAGGGTTGCAGAGATGCAGCCCTTTTTTATTGGGCTTTGGAAATGCTCGACCTCGAGGCCAAAAGATTCCCAGACGGCAGTTCGAAGATTCGAACCTACCATGCGGGCCCATTCCTCTAGATTCAGGAAGGTATCCACCAGAAACCCTAGGGCACTTTCGTTAAACCTCTCGGTCCGATACCGGTGTTGATGCAACCCCTATTCACCCAGGTCCGGGTTTAACGATTTCGCCCGCGCCAACTCTCTGCGGGCCTCATCTACCTCGCCCGTCTGTAACAGCATCTTGCCTAGCTGGTCATGGGCGGTCGCATTCTGGGGGTCCGCCTCTACGGCCGAACGCATAGTGGCGATACCCTCTTCCTGCCGCCCCTGTTGCCATAGGACGATGCCCAGGCCGGTATAAGCCTGACTACCAGGGTCTTTCTCCACCACCGCGCGAAAATGCGGCTCGGCCTCGGCGAACTCTCCACTGCGCGCCAGGGAAGAAGCCAGGTTGAAACTCGCAGCGGACGAATCAGGGTCCAGCTCAAGGGACTTGCGGTACATGTCCACCGCTTCAAATGGCAGGCCCTGCCGTTCAAGCACAAAGCCCAGGTCATTATAAATGGCGGGTTGCGGCTCGATAGCCAGAGATTCCCGATAATGTGCCTCGGCAACTTCTAATTCGCCCAAGTCCACTGAAGCCAATGCCATATTGTTGTGCGCTTTCCAGTGTTTGGGGTCGGCCTCCAGTGCCTTCTCCAGCGAGGCAACTGCCTGCTCACTTTCGCCCTGTTGAAAGAGGGCAAAGCCCCTGGCGTTCAAAAGCTCCACATTCTCGGGCTCGACTGCCAAGCCTCGGTCATAGGCTTCAACTGCTGCCGGGTAATTACCCGTACGTTCGTTGGCCATACCGGCGCGGAGGAACGAATAAGCATCCAGGAACTGCTCCTTGATTTTCGTGATAGCGTCGGCCGGCAGCGGAACGAACTCGGGAATATTGGCAGCCCCGTAAGTGCCCGTGAAACGATCAAGGACCACGGGAGGTGTGGATCTGCCCTCCTCGTCAATGTGAGTCAGAAACAGCTGGGTGTAAGGCGTATTGACCTTAGAGGAAAATACCAGCCACTTGCCGTTAGAAGAGAAGCTGTGCCAGGAGTTCATCCTGGATGTATTCGCCCGCAGGCGCCGAGCTTCACCCCCCTCCGACGGAATAATGTAAAGCTCACTATCGGGCATCAGCAGCATGTAGTTTTCCGCCTGAGTAAAGACGATCCATTTGCCATCGGGAGAGAACTTGGCAAAGAAGTTACTCATGCCATTGTGCGAAGCGCCTTCTATCGGCTCAGCCTCACCGCCACGGCCATCGTTAAAGGGAACCCGGTACAGGTCAAACTTGAAGGGCTCCTTGTCCTCGATAAATTCCGGGACGTCATTCTCGTCCAACAGGATACTGCTGGCATTAGCAATCGACTCTTTCTGGTAGACCTTGCTCCTGGCAAACACTACCCACTTACCGTCAGGGCTCCAGGTCGGGTTACTTTGCACATACGCCGGGTCGTCAGCACCCGGCAGCGCGGTATAGCTGCCTGTCTGTGTGTCGTAGACCGCGAGAATCCCCTTTATCGGGAAAAAAAGCTGGGAGAACTCTATGCCCGGTGTCGCGACAAACACCGCGCGGTCTTTCACGGTGCTAATAACATAACGGCCATCGGGAGAGACCTGCGACAACAGCCCGAAGGTAGCCTCGCCGTCGTCCTTTTTATAATCACTCCAGGTAATGATCTTCTCGTCGTTGAGCACCATATCTTCTGAGACCGGCAGGATCGCATAGCCTCCCTTGTCGTTACCGTAATCCACGTCCATTCCCAGTACGCCACCATCGCCGGAGAAGGAGTGACAGTTACCACAGACAGGCAGGTCTTCCAGCACGACAGGCGGTTGTTCCTGTGAGTCAACGGAGCCGAAGCGCCAGCGAATACGTGACGGGTCCTGAACCGCGGAGATGAAGGGCAAAGGTACCTCCCGGTAGTAGATGGAGTCAGCTACCGGGTCGGTTGAGGTACGAATGCGAATGATCGCGGAGGAAGCAGGATCGCCCGCCTCATTCAGGCCGACTATGGCCAGCCGGGCATCAGTGGCGGTGGAAAGCCGTTTCACCTCTGACCAGTCAGCCTCGGATGGGCGCCAACTGGGCTCCGTGGCCTGGAAACGCAGAATCCCCTGTTCTCCGCCAAAATCCATCAGGATCCTCCACTGATCAACACCCTTGGTCTCGTCCTGCCAGAGGAACGTCGGCGCAACGATATCTGGCGGAAACAGCGTCTCATCTCGTGGATAGGTAATCTCGAGCTGCCCGGAGGCCGCACTGGGGAATTTAATCGGACCTTTGTTGGTCTCTTGTTGACACCCCAGGAGGACAATCAGGCCCGCCATAAACAAAAGCGTCCTGGCTGCTCCGAATCCGCGCTGTAAATCTGCAAAAATAATAGGAATTCTCCGTCTGAAGAGCCGTGATTACCGTTATCCGGAGGAGTGTGTTAGATCGCTAATGCGAAGTCAATTTGTGTCCCCTCGCAAGCGCACGGTGGCCTTGTAAACCGGGCGGGCTAACCAGCCACGACTTTATGATTGACGAAGGGTGATTAAGCGTCTATAAACTAGCTTTCGGGGAACACAACCCCGAGGATGGTTGTGCGCTTCACCTTCGCAGAACCTGCCCACAATAGGCCGGAGAATAAAGATGAATAAAGGTTATGTCGGTGCACTACTCCTAGCAGGTGCGGTGTTTATTACCGCTACCAGCGCTCAAGCGGCAGTCCATAGAGTTTATCCTGGGATGTCGATACAGGAAGCGATCGATGATGCCTATGCTGGCGACACCATACTCGTCGAGCCTGGGCTCTATGAGGAAGCCGACAATGGCCGGTATGGCCTTCGCATCGACAAGGACAATATCCGCCTAATAGGTAAGGTGAAAAAGGGTCGCGGTGAAGATGGCCTGGTTCGCCTTCGAGTAGCAGAGGATCAGGAAACTGGCGTATACGCAGCTCCTCCGGGTTGCGACTACGACGTCTCGGATGACAGCGCTCTGGGGATAGAATGCCGCGCCAAAGAGCTAAAGGGCTTCTACATCCGCGGATTCAAAGTCGAAAAATTTCCCAAAAATGGTATTCAGACCCGTTGGGTCGACGGATTTCAAATTGTGCGTAATGAATCAGCAGGTAATGGTCACGGCAATGGAAACGGGATCTACCCGACCCTCTCTGCTAATGGATTGGTTCGTAACAATGTCTCTTACGGCTCAACCGATACGGCGATGTGGATCGCCGGTTCAGAGAACGTACGAGTTATAGGCAACGAACTCTATGATAGTGTGATTGGTTTCGAGATTACCGTCTCAAATAATGTGACTGTCATTCAAAACGAAATTTATGACAATACGGTTGGGGTGGGGCTTTTCCATCCAAACGGGGCTGGAAATCCACCTCTGCCCGTAATGGCCGACTGGGTCGTGAAGCACAATGACATCTATGACAACAATCGAGACAACGATGCTCCAGGCGGTAGTTTACAAGGCAATCTCCCGTCCGGTATCGGCGTCTTGTTATCGGGCGTGAGCGATCACGTGGTCGCCAACAATAATGTTGAAGGAAACGGCTACGTCGGAATCGCGGTACTGGGCTGGTGCACCGGTCTTGGAATCTTAGACCCCAATGTGTGTGATGTGCCTCCTCTTAAGGCAACTCCTGCGTCAACTAACAATGTCATTGCAAGAAACCACCTGCTCGACAATGGGAAAGAGCCGCCGGCAGACGCGCAACTTCCGCCAGCTGACATACTCTACGGGCAACCTGTTGAGCAATTCTTTGAGTTCGAGACTAGCGGTAACTGTTTCAAGCAGAACAAACCCAAGAATGACTTCGTCTCGGTGAATATCGAAACTGGCGATAGTGATCTTCCCACGGAAGGCTGCTAAACGTTCAAATAAATCCTGCGCAAATCTTGGGCCGCGCGCTTACCCCTAGCGGTCCTGCTTTTGAGGTCGGGGCACTGTGTGATTATTAATGGTGTCTGAATCTATCACCGCTGAAATTATCCAGATCGATGGCAGTATAATCGCGATTCGAAGCGCGCACGGCCCGGAGGCATTGGAGCTATTCTTCAACTGCCAACCGGGTCCAGGACTCTACAGTCCCCAGGAACAAGCAGCATCAGTCTACCGAGCAATTATTAGCGCCCTTGAGGCAAAGGGAGCCGGTTTCGACTCCATTGTCCACGAGAACGTTTTTTTGCGAGACCCCGCGTCAAATCTGGGGGCTATTCGGGCGGCTCGCCACAGTGTTCTTGCGTCGGCATCGGTTGCATCTCACCAACCCGCAACCACAGAGATAGAACAAGCCCCCTTGAATGAGGGTGCGCACCTGGAAGTTCTTGTCCAGGCAATCATTCCCAATGAATCATCCCTACTGACCGACACCTTCAAGGCCGCAGCAGCCTGCAGCTGCGAAGAGTGCGCGCGAATGCACGCACTGCGTGTTCACGTGGGCGGCCAGGATAGACTGTATGCAGGCGGCCTGTATGGGCGCGGTGATGATTCGTACGAGCAAACGCATGCGATGTTCGCTGTCGCCGAAAAGCTGCTGCAGCAGGCGGGCATGGAATTCTCCGACGTCATGCGCACCTGGATCTATTTTCCGGAGATGGAACGCGACTACGCCGGTTTCAATCTGGCTAGGCGAGAGTTCTTCGAGGCGCGCGGCATTAACCCGATCCCGGCCAGTACAGGGATAGGCGCCGGACTGGTTGCCGAGGCACATGCCTTATGCTTGGGTATCTATGCGGTCAGGGGCGAAGAATCACCCGTACGCACTGTGATGACCACACCCACGCTCAACGAAGCCCCCGTCTATGGTTCGGATTTCTCACGGGGGATGCGCGTCGATGAATCAAATCGTGTCTCGCTACACATATCGGGTACCGCCAGCCTGGATGAAACCGGCGCGACAGTGCACGTGGGTGATATCGACGCCCAGATCGACCGTATGCTGGTGAACGTTGCCGCCCTGCTCGAAGGACAAGGCGCCAGTTTCAAGGATGTGGTGTCGGCCATTACCTACCTGAAACACCCAGAGCATGAAGAGATCCTGAGGCAGAAATTCAAAGCAGCAGGCTACGATGGTTTTCCCAATGCATTGGTCGTGGCAGAGGTCTGTCGACCCGAGCTTCTTTGTGAAACAGAAGCGCTAGCTGTCCTGCCTGTCAGCACCTGAAGCTCTAACTACTCAGCTCTCCTCCGTGCTTTCCTTTTTTGGTTTCAGAGAGAATTCCCCGCGCCCGTACCTTTTGGATCCAGCCGACCACTATTCTGATGGGTACGCCGCGCTGTTCTGCTATTGCAAAAAAACAGGTGACTTATGGCTAGGTTTAAATTTCTTAGTATGCTTGGCATTCTCTGCTCCAACTTTGCTGAACATCACATAAGCGAGGAGGCGAAAACGGACTTCGCAACGACTCAACTCGCCCACGCTTCAACTTCTGATTTCACCTGCAACCAAAGATTGCCCAGCCCCCCGTTTGAGGCTGACCAAGCCAAAAATCCGCTCTACGCTTGACCCCAGCGCTGTTGCCACTAAGCTTCTGTGCATAAGACATTAACGCAGGATGCACACGCAGTGACCCTAGACATCGCCAGTACCGCCTTTTTGGCCCAATCCGCTCTCAGTGGCGCGCCATCACTGCATGAGGTCAGCCCCGAGGAAGCACGCCTCATGTATACCGGAATGGCTGCACTGAGCCATGAAGGGCCAGCGATGGCCGCCATGGAAGAAGTCAGCATTCCAACGGCAGATGGCGCCAATATTCGGGCCCATGTACTCACGCCGGAGGGCACGCCCAAGTCCGTTATCGTTTATTACCACGGCGGCGGCTGGGTCATAGGCAATATCGACGACTACCTGACCGTAGGCCGCCATCTTGCTGCCCGCTGTCAGGCTGTAGTGATTCTCGCAGGGTATAGGCTGGCACCCGAGCACCTCTACCCCACCGCACCCAATGACTGTTGGGATGCGCTGACCTGGGTTGATACGCATATGAACAAGCTGGCAGGCGAGCGCTTGCCACTTATTGTTGCAGGCGATAGCGCCGGAGGAAACCTGGCCGCAGTCGTGGCACAGCGTGCCAAAAAAGAAGGTGGGCCTGCCCTATCGCTGCAGGTACTTGTGTATCCGGTTACCGACGCAGCGATGGATACGGCAAGCTTCGCCGACCCGGCGAATCAACTGATGTTGTCACAGGAGTCCATGGCCTGGTTCTGGGATCAATATGCGCCAGACAAAAACCAACGGCTGGAAACCGACGCATCGCCTCTGCGGGCCGATGATCTCTCGGGCTTACCACCGGCCATTGTAATCACCGCAGAATATGATGTGCTGCGCGATGAAGGCGAGGCCTATGCAGCCAAGCTGCAGGAACAAGGCGTTCCCGTGGTGCAAAAACGGTTTAATCGGCAGCTGCACGGCTTTTTCACCATGCATGATGTACTGCCCGGCGCCACCAAAGCGGTGAATTATGTAGCCGAACAAATCGACAGACACCTGGCCAAAGGATCGGCTGTGGACGCGATAATCGTAGGCGCCGGTTTTTCCGGGCTTTACCAACTGCACAAGCTGCGTGAGATGGGCCTTTCAACGCGGGTTATAGAAGCCGCCCACGGCGTTGGCGGCACCTGGTACTGGAACCGATACCCCGGCGCACGCTGCGACATCGAGAGCATGGCGTATTCCTACTCGTTTTCACCCGAGCTGGAACAGGAGTGGCAATGGTCTGAGCGCTACGCCACCCAACCTGAGATCCTGCGCTATATCGAGCACGTCGCGGACCGTTTCGACTTAAGCAAGGACATTACCTTCGATACCAAGGTTGAGCGCGCCGTCTATGATGAAGACGATCAGCAGTGGCTGATATACACCAATACAGGCGAGGTGATCGCCGCACGTTACTTTATTATGGCAACAGGCTGCCTGTCGGTGCCGAAAGATCCCGATATCCCAGGTATCGACTCGTTCGCTGGCCCAACCTATGTCACGGGGCGATGGCCACATGAGGGTGTGGATTTCACCGGGAAGAAAGTGGCTGTCATCGGAACAGGCTCATCGGCCGTGCAGTCCATTCCACTGATTGCCGAGCAAGCAAGCGCATTAAAGGTTTACCAGCGTACCCCAGCCTATACTATGCCGGCCAAAAACCGCCAATTGCAAGACAGCGAAGTTACTGCGATGAAGGACAACTACCGCAGCTATCGCGGTGAGCAACAATTGGCTCCAGCGGCCATCGTCGATCCACCACGGCCGATGGAGTCATGGCATATGGTGGACGAGGCAACGCGCAAAGATTGTTATGACAAAGCCTGGGATTCAGGTCTTCTCATTGCCATGCAATCAACATTCTCTGACATCCAACTGGATCAGGAAGCGAATGACCATATCTCCAGCTATATTCATGGACGCATTAAGGAACAGGTAAACGACGCTGAAACCGCCGAAGCACTGATGCCCAGAACCTACCCCTTTGCAACTAAACGTCCCTGCCTCGATACCAACTACTATGAGACCTACAATCTCGATCAGGTCGAACTGGTGGACCTGAACAAAACACCAATATTGGAGATCACCCAGACCGGCATAAAAACCACGGCGGGGGATGATGCCTTTGACGCTATCGTGTTCGGCACCGGCTTCGACGCCATGACGGGCGCCCTGACCGCTGTCGACATTCGCGGTAAAGGTGGCGCATCACTGGAGGATAAATGGGCTCAGGGTCCTCATACTTACCTGGGCCTGGCAGTGGCGGGATTCCCTAATCTGTTCACAATCACAGGCCCCTCCAGTCCATCAGTGCTGTCGAATATGATGGTATCGATTGAACAACATGTGGACTGGATTAGTGACTGCATTACCTGGATGGGTGAGCACAATTTCGTGACCATCGAAGCAGAGCCGGAAGCGGAAGATGAATGGGCGATACACACCGATTTGCAGGCGCATCTGTCGCTGTATCCCAAAGCCAACTCATGGTACATGGGCGCGAATGTGCCCGGTAAAACCCAGATGTTTATGGCTTACGTGGGCGGCGTTGGCACCTATCGACAGATATGTGACAGCATAGCAGCCGCAGACTATGAAGGTTTCAGTTTCGGCGAAGCCAACCAGGCCGACTAACGGGCAAAAAAAAAGCCCCGCACTGGCGGGGCTCTTCAGCTAAGCCTTCGACTTAGATTTGCGAGTCGGCTGTTTCAGCTTCGTTACCAGCTACGTACTCTTTACCGGTTGAATCCGCATCTGCAAATAGAGCAGATGTTTTCTCTGCGCCCACTGCACCGGCGAAATCGTCAAGGTCCATGCCATTACACTCGAATACATTACGTGCATTGCGCAGGCTTGCGCTGCTGGTGCCCATAGATGCCACCGAATACTCGACTGGCGCGCGATAATCGGTCAGGAGGCGAGACACTTCTGCTGCGTTGTCCTGCACGATAGCCTGACATACGGCGACGGCGTCAGCCGGGCCTTGCGAAGGAGTGGCGTTCGCCATTGTGATACCAAAACCGAATGAGATTGCTGCTACCTGTGCTGAAAGCTTGAGAATGTTCATCAAAAAATTCCTTTTCCTGTCATCATTGTTAGGCGCTTTTACCCGCCTGAGCGTTTGTCACAGGAATATTCGCAAGTTAGTTAAAGTTGGATTGCTGCTGCTGGACAAAGTTTGTTTCATTTATAGACAAAAATTGAACAACTGCTTTCTTCAACGCGGTGAAGCCGCCGCCGCCAGGGTTACGAATAGGTCTGCCGTAAATATTGACACCCCCTTGCAACTCGCCCAACATGCTGCGGTCTTGATTCAATCAACAATTAAATAGGAGAAATAGCTATGCCACGTATGAATCTGGAGGGAAGCTCATCCATTGTCACCGGTGGAGCATCGGGAATCGGTGAAGCCTGCGCGCGCCAGCTGGCCGCCGCGGGCTCCAAAGTTCTGATTGCCGACCTCAATGAAGAACGCGGCCAACAGATCGCCGACGAAATTGGCGGCGCCTTCATCAAGTGCGACGTCACCAGCACAGAGGATGCTGACAAGGCTGTCGCAGCTGCCTGCGAACTGGGCCCACTGCGCGCCTGTGTTAACTCAGCGGGCCTTGGCGCACCGGGTCGTACAATAGATCGTAACAATGTGCCGCTGGATCTGGACAAGTTCAGTTTTGTCATCAAGGTCAACTTGATCGGTACATTTAATGTGCTGAGCCGAGCCGCCGCTGCTATGGCACAAACCGAGCCGCTGGATGCAGATGGTACTCGCGGCGCTATCGTCAACATGGCCTCCTGCGCCGCCTTCGACGGCCAAATTGGGCAGGCATCTTACTCAGCCTCAAAAGGTGGTGTGGTCGGCATGACCCTGCCCATCGCCAGAGACCTGAGTGCAGTCGGCGTGCGGTTGAACACAATCGCCCCGGGCCTTATCGACACGCCAATCTACGGTGAAGGCGAACACTCTGAGGCTTTCAAGGCGCACTTGGGCCAATCAGTGCTTTTCCCAAAAAGGCTGGGCAGTGGCGAGGAGCTCGCGTTCGCAGTTATGGAGTGCATCACCAACCCATACCTGAACGCCGAGGTCATCCGTCTGGACGGCGGCATTCGCATGCCACCAAAGTGAGCGCAATGGCTTCGCGGCCACTGCAATAAGCTAAAGGTCGGGGCCTGGCAACAGGCCCCGACCTTCAGGTTTAGAACGTATAAACAACCCGGGCAAAGACATTACGCCCCAAGCCGGGTAAGCGACTCCCCTGCTCAACATCAGCATTCATTACGCGGTTGTAGCCGCCCAGATGATCCTCATAGAGTTTGTCGAAGGTGTTATCAACTCCCGCCGCCAATTGCAGCGCCGGTGATAACTGCCAGGTCCCGGCAAGATTAACCAGCCCATACCCCGCCGATTCTTTCTCGCGATTAGTCTCGCTGACATCGTCCTGCGATGCGTAAAGCACATTCTCTACCGACACACCCCAATTTGTCGCGTTGTAGTTCAGGCGCACCGAGGCATTGGGTGGAGCAATTCGATACAGGTTGTCATCAATATCCCTGCGCTCTCCACGGACATAATTTACCAGCCCAGACAGCGACCAGTTATCGCCCAACTGCCAGCGCCAATCCATGTCAAAACCGTAAAGCTCTGCGTCAACATTATTGAACTGCAGCGGGGCAGAACGTGTCGGGTTCATCATGGCATTCATCATGAATGCCGGGGATGACGAGGCCAGCGGCGTACCCTGGATATAATCGTCCACCCGGTTGTAGAACAGCCTGGGGGCGAGGCTTACTGATGCGTAGCTTAGATCAAAGCCAAACTCGAGCTGGGACGCTGTTTCCGGATCCAGACCGATGTTGCCAATATAAAGCTGCCCGTCGGCCAGACCGCCCGTCGCCTCCAAAGGCAACCACAGGTAGCGCTCCTGATAACTGGCACTGCGGTTTTTTTGCGCAACACCAGCGTAGGCTTGCAGGCCGGGGCTAATATCGTATCTAAGCTGCAAAACCATATCCAGATTATGGTCTGTCTGTGAGCGATCAGCCGCGTTAAATGCATCGCGAAGAGCCTGTGCAGGCGGCATCATCATAGCTGGCGTACCGTCGACTTCGCCGCTGTCGGCACTCACATAGTTGTAGCGCAAACCAAGGTGCAACTGCCAGTCATCGCCGGCCTGCATATCTCTTTCCAGATACGCACCCAACACCTGTCTTTCTGCCTTGTTGAAGTTAACCACGAAAAAGGCCGGCATCCGTGGATTGTCGATATCCGAGTCGTGGCGTTCATCGAAGCCATCAACGCCTGCACGCCAGCTGCCTTTTTCATCAGTCCAGGTCGCTTCGGCAGAAAACCCAAAGTTACTGCTATCGGCGATATTGCGGCGCCAGCGATCTTCTGTGGGCGCGGCTCGCAAGTGGTAGTTGGTCATGCCGTGATCCAGCTCACTGCCAAACAGCGCAAATGCCAGACTGAGCGCTTCACTACCCTCGTAGGTATAACCCAGGTTATAGAGGTCGCCCTCGATATATTCGATATCCATTGGCAGAGCAGGCGTTCCCGAATCGCCAGCATCGTGGTACCCATAGTCCAGCTGTACTGTGTGTTCGCCAGTGCGAAACCCGTAGCCAATATCGTAGCGCTGTCTCGTATATTCGGTGGGCACTATGTCACCGTCGGGAAACTCGGCATCGTCACCTTCCTGGGTCATCGCCGCCACCTTCAACCGGTGCTGTCGATTACTGGCCAAGAACTCAGCATCGCCCTGATAGGCATTGCTTACTGATTGGGCACTGCCCATGACCCGGCCACTGAATACAAAGTCATCGCTGTCGGCAAACTCACCCCGTCGGGTTTGGGCATCAATAGCGCCGCCAAGCGACTCCTGAGCCACACTCACCGGGGCGATACCCCGGTAGATCTCCAGCGACTCAAGCTGGGCGGTCATCGCATAAGACAGCGGCGGATCCATCCAGTTTGGCCCGGCCGGAGCAAGCATGCTGCCGTTGAGTGATACGGCTATGCGAGGTCCAAACATACCGCGGTACTGGGGTATGGCAGTGATCGGGCCGTTGCTGTTCACGTTTGCTCCGGGGGCTTCTCGCAACAGCTGTGCGGCATCAGGGGCTACGGAAAGCGACTCAATAACGTCAATAGTCCGTGAGTCGCGCTGGCCGGACACGACCACTTCTTCCACTTCATTTGCCAGCGCCGTCGTGCCGAACAAGGAGGCCAACAGACAGGCCTGGCTAATTCGAATGTTCATTACTGCTATCTCCAATGACGCGCTCACGCAGACGCGAACGCGGTGCCCACAGCGGGTTTACCGCTACGGGCTTAAAAAACTACGAGAATTTGAGTGTCTGCAGCGCCGACTGGCGACCGCAGCAGGCAGGATCAAGCAGGTGGAGAGCGCGCAGGTGGTCTGGCCCAGGCGTAGGAATAACGGGTAGATATTGCGTTTAGGGTGGCCGGAGGTACGGCCTGCAGGATATCAAAGGAAGCAAGCTGCACTTCCGGTGTCGCCAGGCTGGCCTGCCCGGTGAAGGCGCAACCAGAGTCCACTGATACCTCAGCGGTATCGCCGGATTGCTGGTGATGATGGTGATGCCCGTGCTCACCCGCAAGCTTGCTGATAAGCACCGCACTGCGAGCATCCCCGGGGCAGAGGTGAAACGCCGTGCCTGACTCCAACGGTGCAGCCATGAATCCCGCCGGCACGATCGCACTGCTGATGACGTAGCAAAACAACGCAAAAACACTGAACAGCCTGGCGCGAGGATGCGCTGAGCGGGCTCGTAGTGTTCCGGATGAGTTCATAGAGGGTGAGATCCTAAGGATGCGGCGCAATGATAGCGCTAAATGAGCGATTCAGCGACCTGAAATCAGGTGGCCACATTGTTCGGTCACTTCATTTTAGATGCCCACATAGCCAGCCTGTGCTTCATCCCCAGCTGCGAGATCTTATCCTGGGGCAGCGGTTGAATGACTTTATCGTGAACAAGCAATCGGTAAATATACTCAATCTTCTCGGCCGCCGAGTCCGTGGGCTCAAACTCGACGACTCCCCTCTCCTCGCCATATTTCATTCCCTCGGCGATGGCCTTTTTGACCAGTTCCTTCTCATTTTTCAGCTTTTTCATAGTACGCCCTCCCAGGCAGGGCCTAAATTCGTGCAATCGTTGCTAATTGTCGCAATTGGTCATGCCGCTGGCGCACGCGGCCATGCCACCAACGGCCCCATAAAACTATAGTTACTTCCAGACGCTACATCCATCCAGGTTCTTTGAAGCGTAACGAATCCCTACTTTGGCCCCCTTTTTGGGGGCCTTTTTTTTGCCTGCAAACTATTCAGCCGCCCGGGCTTAATACGAGGTGCAGGAATACCAGCGCGAACACGGCATTGATCGTCCCAAAATTGAGCCGCTGCACAAGGTTAACTTGCTCTATACGCGGCAACAGCATGAACGAAACTACCCACACTGCCGCGCACAGCAGCGCACTGCCCCAAACACCAGCCAGCCAAGTCATACGCCCTCTCTTGTTCATTTGGCTCAAAACACTACCCTACTGGCTTGCCCTGCCCCGCACAATCTAATAGCGTTAGCAGCAATAAAATTGATCTGGAAGTAAAGCAATGGCAAACGAGTTCAACGTAGGAAGTTTTTTCGCCCGCTGGCTGTTTGCTGCGCTATTGGTATTTGGCACCTACAACCCCACCGAATACTCTTACCTCAGCTGGGTATTGGCTGAGGGCACCGAATTCGGACCTATCGTAGCGCTAGTCGGCGTGATACTGCTCATCGCCTGGATCGTTTTCCTGAGAGCTACCTTTCTGTCGCTGGGCTGGCTGGGAATATGCCTGGGGGCGGCACTGTTCGCCTGCGTGCTGTGGTTACTTGTGGATGTAGGCCTGCTCAGCCTGGATTCAACCAGCGCTATCACCTGGCTGGTGCTGCTGGTGCTGTCCCTGATACTGGCCACAGGCATGTCCTGGTCCCACATCAGGCGACGTTTGACCGGTCAGTTTGATGTGGACGACATTGAAGACTGATCAGGCATGAAAAAGCCGCCCGCAGGCGGCCAAAGATGTAACAGGGTTCACTATGGACGTGAGTAAGGGAACAACCTTATCAGTCGTTGAGTGAAACCTTGTCGCTGGTGTCATAGCCGGGCACGGTCATTGCTACGCCCGCAGAATCGTGGATATTGGTGATACCAGACTTATCCACCCAGCAGGTAACGACCTCGCTATCACCCTGGGCCGGTATCGCTTTGATACGCATATGCGCGCCACCGCGAACCCGCTTGATACCCTTGAGCTTGACGTTGGTATCTTCGCCAAACACACGGATAACCGCGTTCTTGCACTGAGTTAAATCCTCTCGATCCTGGTTTCCGGCCGATACGGCCACTGATGTTGATGCCAAAACCATTCCCAATGTTGCTATTGCTAAAGTTTTCATTGCAGTCCCTCCCTTAAGGTTGCAGGACGATACTAGCCCTGCCCATATTTGTTGGGAATATCCGGATATGATCTGTGGCGTTGCATTTTTGGGCATGGCAGTCAGTAATAGAGCGCTAGCCGGCGCAGTTACTGGCTCAGGGCGAAGGTCGGGTATCCAGTTGGTGCCGAATTTTGTCGAATTCCAGGGCGATAATCTCCCTGAGCGCGCGCATCCTGGCACTGAGGCGAAGGTCTTTATGGGTGAGAACCCACATATCAGAGTGGTGAATAATCGTAGCACCGGGAACCCTGACGATATTCCTCACGTTGCTTACGCTGAAACACGGCGCAAACGCCATTCCCATTCTGGCGCGCAGGGCATCGGCAATGAGCGTGAGGTTATCGATCGCATGGCGCACAGGGAGGTCAGGATAATCGGTAGACTGCAGCCACATTTCAGCCTGATTGCCTGGATTTTTGCCTATCCAACTCAGGTGACTCACATCCTCAGGGTTGTCAGGATCGAGCAAATCACGATGAACATAACTGGATGCGGTGAGGGGGCACAGATAGCGACCTATCAGGTAATCTGGCGGATGCGCACCCTTGGGCATCACCCGGATAGCAATGTCGGCCTCGCGGCGGCTAAGATCCAGGGCCTCATTACTTGCCATCAGCTCGAGCTCAATACCCGGATACTCATTGGCAAACTCACCCATGGCTCGCACCAGCGACCCCATGCCACTCACTGGCGGCAGGGTCAGTCGAATGGGCCCCTCGAAGTCCTGGTTGCCGCCGGTTATCTTGCGCTCAGCGGTCATCACCAGCTCTTCGACATGCTCGGCGGTAGGCAGAAAATCCTCCGCCGCCGCCGTCATGCGATAGCCGTCCGGTGTACGATCAAACAATTGGGAGCCCAACTGACGCTCCATTTCATCGAGCCTGCGGGTAACAGTAGAATTGCTGACGCCCAAGGCCTGGGCAGCGGCGCGAGCCGACCCCTTTCGACTAAGGGCTAGCAGTACTTTCAGATCATCCCAGTCCACGGTGGCGTCTAGGGTTCGGGTCGAACTCGACCCTCAGGAAACAGCGTTTTAACGTTGGAACGAACATTCTCACGGGGTTGCTGGCCAACGCGCTGGGCAGCCTTGCCCTGCTTGACCCAAAGGTGATCATGGCGCACTTCCTGGCCATCAAATCCGCTGACCGCTTCATTGAGCACTTCCATAATGCCAACGCAGTCCATGGTGTCGCAGTAATGCATCAACTCCATCAGCGCGCTGTGCATCTCTCCATGACCAAGACACTCTTCTTCAGCGCGCATGATCATGGGGTGGCCGGTGCCAGACACTTCGGTGCCCAGCAACAGTTCCTCATGCAATTTTTCGCCGGGTCTAAGCCCAATAAACTCGATATCGATGTGTTCGCCAATGGGCGTATCGTGGTCCATTTCATAACCACTGAGCCGAATCATGCGTTTAGCCAGATCGACAATCTTGACTGGCTCCCCCATATCCAGAACAAAGACGTCACCGCCCGTGCCCATGGCTCCGGCCTGTAACACCAGCTGTGCGGCCTCCTGGATACTCATAAAGTAACGCGACACCTCGGGGTGGGTGACGGTCACGGGGCCGCGCTTCTCAATCTGGTCCCGAAACAAGGGAACAACCGAACCAGAGGAACCCAACACGTTGCCGAACCGGACTATACAGAAGCGGGTCTTGTTATCTTTTTGCGCCAGCCCCTGCAGAATCAACTCAGCAAAGCGCTTGGAGGCCCCCATAATATTAGTCGGCCGCACCGCTTTGTCGGTGGACACCAGCACAAAGGTTTCTACACCGGCGCGGCGTGCTGCCTCTGCTGCGTACCAGGTACCGAAGACATTGTTGGAGACGCCCTCGGCAACATTGTATTCAACCATTGGCACATGTTTATAAGCGGCAGCGTGATAAACGGTTTGCACGCCAAAGGTGCGGTATATCGTCTCCAGCCTGCGCTGGTCTTGTACCGAGCCCAGCAGTACAACGAGATCGACATGCTTTGTGCCCAGCGTAGCCTGTAGCTCCTTGAGTTCTCGCTCAACCTGGTAAAGCGCAAACTCGGAGTTGTCCAGCAGCAGCAATTCTTTCGGACCAGACATCAGGATTTGCCGGCACAGCTCAGAGCCAATCGACCCGCCTGCACCTGTCACCATAACTACCTTGTTGGTAATACAGCGATCCAGTAATTCGGGGTGCGGCGGGACCGGATCCCTGCCCAGCAGATCGTCAAGGTCGATATCCTGAATCTGGGTGACACTGGCGCGGCCCGCAACCAACTCATTGATCTTCGGAACCGTGCGCACATGCACAGGCAGGCCTACCAGCGAGTTGATAATTTCCCTGCGCCGTTCGGGAGAGACGGATGGAATGGCCAACAGCACCTGGGTGATATTGTGCTCGTTAATGAGCCGTTCCATATCCTCGGGCTTACTCACCTGCAGGCCGTTGATCACCGAATGTTGCATGCGTGGATCATCATCAACAAAGACCACAACGCGATACTGGTCGCCATGGTGCAATGCCGTCAGCAACTGTCGACCAGATTCGCCAGCGCCGTAGATAATGACATTCTTGGTCATTGAGCGGAGCTTGGCCTGATAATAAGCCCGCACGGTCAGACGAGTGCCACCAATCAACAAGAGGGCAATAACCCAGTAAATAAATGGCGTAGAACGGGGAACATTGGCCTGGGTAAAGAAGACACAGGCACCCAGAACAAGGGTTGAATAGCTGACCGCTGTGATTATGGCCCAGATCGCCTGCTGGCCCATGAAACGTATTACCGCCCGGTACAGGCCCAGGCGCAGGAAAATAACGGCACTGGCCAGTACCGTAAACACCGCACAAACAACTTCTACCGTATCCAGTGGGAAATCTGTGCGCCCCCAACGCAGGGCGATCGCAATCCACATGGCACAGGACACAAAGACCATATCCAGCAGCAGCAGGAAGGTTTGTTTGATGTTGCGGGGAAGTTCTATCAGTTTTTCGAGGGCGTCGCGTAGCGTTCCGATTATCACGGAAATAAAATTGAGCGCATAGCTTCCTATTCGACTAAGCAAGTCGTCTCCCACTCCCAGATATCCTGGACCGCTTTTAATAATCGCTTTTTACTGCGGTCAGCCTGCGAATTTTACGTCAAACGGCGTAATTTCGCCATTGCGAGGACCAGGGGAAGATAGGCCAAAATTACCAGAAATAGTTGCCATTCAGGGTTTGCCTGGGCGGCCCAGGCCAGCGGAAACAGCCAGCAGGCGTTTATTGCGACAAGGCCAAAGTCCACGGCCAGATGCGATTGCCAGTGCCTACTCAGACGCTGATAGGCATGCAATCTGTGGGCATCGAAAATACGCTGGCCGTCCCACAGGCGCCAGCACAGGGTCCAACTGGCATCAGTGATAAACACTGCTAGCAGGATTAGCCAACAGGCGGCCGGCAGCACGCCGGACACTTGGCCCAGCAGTGCCAGCCCGGCAAGCAGAAACCCAGTGGGCACGCTGCCTGCATCGCCCATGAACAGGCGCGCAGGAGGCCAGTTCCAAGCTAGAAAGCCGAGGTGGGCAAAGGCCAACAGCACACAAAAAAGTGCATATTGCTGATCGCCACTTCCGACAAAAGCCAGCAGCCCGGCACTGGCACTGGCGAGGAAACACTGGATTGCAGCGATACCGTCTATGCCATCCATGAAATTATAGAGATTGAGGCTCCACAGGAGACAGAAAGCGCATAGCACCAATAGCGCAATCCCATTGGCACCCTCCTGCACGGGCAGGATCAACCAGGCTGCCAGCAGACAGCAGGCGCCATAGCAGGAAAATCTGAGAAATACCGACAGGCCACGCAGATCATCCAGCACTCCCAGCACCATAAGAAACAAAGCGAGGGAAAGAAGCACCATGAAGCCCGATTGCCAGGCCGAGCCCTCCGGGGTGGCAACAAATACCGCCAGTGCAAAAGCTAGCAATAGCGGAGCGCCGCCGCCGTGCGGTGTTGGCGCTGTGTGCGAGCTGCGCTCATTTGGCCTATCAAGTATCTGCCAGCGACGCGCAAGCGACAGATAAGCCCAGCAACCCAGTGCCGAGCCCAGAGCCGCCAGCAACAGTGCCAACACCGTCATTGTTTTAACTCCCCGGCCGATACAAGCTGCTTCTGCAAAACAGACTCCAGAGTCAAGGTGGGCTGCCAGCCCGTCGCTTTTATCAAAGCGGCATTACTGTACAGCTCTTCACCAAAAAGCTTCGCTGATGTGGTGCCAATAGACTCACCTCGAGCCAGGTCGTAAACAGCCGCTGCCGTTCGCCAGCACCACTGTGGTAACCAGGCATTACCCGGTGACGACTTATCGGCTGAGCGCAGCGCATCATAGACACGGCGCGCCGTATAGTGCTGCCCGTCAGTGACGATCCATGTATTGACCCCAGCGAGTTCCAGCGCGGGCAGCGAGCACATCAGCTGCACCAGATCTGAGCGGGCGATCATCGACCGCGCACCTGCCACAGGCGGCCGCGGCAATCCGTTGCGAGCGGCCTTGGCCAGCATGGCGAGGTTACCTTTGGCATGGTGATCGTAAACCAGTGCCGGACGCAGAATCACCGTCGCCATGGTCCCGTCTTGTTCCGCTTCCCTCAGAGCAGACTCCGCCTGCCATTTACTCAGACCATAGGGATCATCAGACAGTGCGAAGTCGGCTTCAGACCGAACACCGCCAGTACCGGGCGGGCCCATCGCCTTGGTACTGCTGAGAAACACAAAGCAACGTACCCCGGCTGAACGAGCAGCTGCCGCCAGATTTACCGTTGCCTGAAAATTCACGCGCTCATAGTCTGTGGCCGCGGCGCGGGTATGGGCAATGCCGGCCAGGTGAAATACGGTATCAACGCCCGCCAGTAAAGCGTCGTCGAGTTGATCGCTGGCAAAATCCAGCGCAAGCGTGGGACTCCCATCGGGCAGCGCTGCACCACTGCGACTGACGGCCACCACCTCTTCGCCGCTAGCCCGCAGTTGACTACACAGTTCGGTACCAATAAAACCCGATGCTCCCGTAACCAGGTATTTCACACGCAGCAGTCACCAAATAATTATTGAGCCAGGCAAGCACAGCTTACCCACGCACCGGGCGCACAAGAAAAAGGGGCCGCAGCCCCCTCATGATACGGATGCCACTGCCCTAATCCAATGTTATCACTGAGCGATTTTTTTCAAGGGTAGAAGCGCCAATCCCTTTTACGTCAGTGAGCTCTTCCACTGCCGCAAATGGCCCATACGCCTCTCGATAGCGAACAATGTCCTGGGCGCGACTTAAGCCTACGCCAGTCAGGCCCGCGGCCAACGCCGAAGCATCGGCTTTGTTGATATTAACGGTCGCAGTCTGCCCGAGCTCACTGGCCGGCTCTGCGAGCGCCGACGGCGAGAATGACAGATAGCCGGCACAGGCTGTTAGCGCCAGCGCAACTGCAAGGGCAAACCCTGCGGGCTGCGGAATTTGAAGCCTGCTAACAGACAGGCGAAGGTATTGTGAGAGTTGTGCGAGGTATGAATAGGTCATGAGGTAATCTCCTTATTACGAGGCAGCATCCGTGCTGACATCCGCATCAAGGAAAAGTCTAACAGCAAATCCGGGGGCAGCCGTCGATTCGGCCGCATTTGATCTTACGCTGTAATACCAAGCTCTTCGTGGATTCTTTCCAGGGCTTGTAACGGCTGCTCTGCACCAGTGATAGACCGACCGATAACCAGGTAATCAGCACCGCCAGCGACAGCATCTGCAGGAGTCACCACCCGCCGTTGGTCACCCGCCGAATCTCCCGCAAGCCGAATTCCCGGCGTTACCAACGCAAAACCAGTGCCGTGTGCCGCCCGCAGCGCCGGTGCTTCCTGCGCCGAACAGACAACCCCATTCAGCCCTGTATCGGCCACCAGTCCTGCAAGCCTGTCCACCCGCTGCCCGGCGGTTTCGCGATAGCCCATTTCAGCGAGATCATCGTTGGACATGCTGGTCAGCACGGTGACGCCAATAAGCAGAGGCGCCTGACTATAGGAGGCCAGGGCGTCAGCTGCCGCTTCCAGCATCCTGCGACCACCACTGGCATGCACATTGACCATCCACACGCCCAGATCCGCAGCAGCCCGCACCGCTCCCGCCACGGTATTGGGTATGTCGTGAAATTTCAGGTCCAGAAAAACTTCAAACCCCATGCCCTGCAGTGTCTCTACCAACTGTGGCCCACTGCGCGTAAACAGCTCCTTGCCGACCTTCAGTCGACACAGTTGCGGCGAGAGACGCTGTGCCAGCGCGACCGCAGCAGCTTCATTGGGGAAGTCCAGCGCTACAACAACGGGTGAATTCATCAGTGTTCCTTGATTTGGTACCAGGCCCGGTTATTCAACCCGGGTACCGCGAATAGTTTTCATCGTGCCCCAATGCTTGCAGCCCGGGCAAAACCAGTGCAACTGCTGACCGGCGAAACCGCAGTGGCCGCAGCGATAAGCGGGACGCTCGGCGATAAGACGCTCTACCAATACCTGCAACAGGCTCAGGTTTTCGCGGGCAGGTGAATCCGTGCCATCCAGTTGCAAGCTGATCAACCGTGCCAGGCCGCGAAGCGAGGGCCGGTCTGCCAGCTGGGTAGACAAAAAGTCACCGGCGGCTTCATTGCCCTCGGACTGTCGCATATCCTCTGCGATTGCCAGTACCAGCGGCGCAGTGGGATCGCTGCCCAGGCAATCTTTCAGGTAGGTCTTCAGGGACTTGTCATCTTTCAGTTCAGCATAGCAACGGCGAAGGATGGAAATGGTCTCCGGGACATACTCCGCATCCTGCTGCCGAACACGCTTCAATGCTTTCACCGCCTGCTTGTATTGACCGGTTTCACATTCCACTTCACCTAACAGGATTGACGCACGCACGCATTGCTTGTCTTGCGCGAGAGCCTGCTGCAGCAGCTTGCGGGCCGCGGGCAGATCTCCAGCATCGCGTTTTTCACAGGCCAGTTCGCAGTAGTAGTGGGCCAGCGCTACCGACACCGGTTGCCCACGGTCGGAGCCGGCTTGTCCGCCCAGCAGTGTCTTACGCGGCAGCAGGGCATTGGCTATTTCAATTGCCTTGGACCACTCGCGTTCACTCTGATAGATCTCCAGCAAATGCTGCAGGCTGGCGCGGCGCTGCTCCGGTGATTCCTGCACCAGATCCAGCAACAATCGTTCCGCGCGATCCAGAAGACCCGCACTGATGTAATCCCGAGCCAGTTCGAGGTGAGCCTGGTGAACCTGGGCACGTGGCAGGCTGGGCCTGGCCAGCAGGTTTTGATGAATACGAATCGCGCGATCAACCTCGCCCTTCTTACGCAGCAGGTTGCCCAGCGCTATATGGGTTTCCAGCGTTTCGCTATTCACCTCAAGCGCATTGATAAAGGAGTCGATAGCGCCATCAGGGCGCCCGTCCAACAGGTAGTTGAGGCCTTTGTAATACTGACTGGGGAGATCCGATCCTGCTACGGCCCGCGGCACACTGCGACGACCCAAAAACCAGCCGATTGCTATGGCAGCAAACAGCAGGCCGAAAACCAGCAGGTCATTCACGGTCGGTCAAGCCCGCTGTGCGCAAGCTATCAACCTCCGTGCGGGACTTGGCAAGCTGTCGCTGCGCGCTACCAAGAGAAGCCCTGAGGCGTACGATTATCACACTGGAAATGAACATGCCGGCAGCACCACCGATCGCCAGCGCGCACAACAGCCACAACGCCAGGCTACGCGGTTCAAAGGCATAGACAAGAAGATCCAGAGCCACGGGCTCCTTATTCTGCAAGGCGAACAGCACACCCACGGCAACGGTCGCCAGAACAACTAGAATTGTAATCAGAGTGCGTAAGAGTTTCATAAGCTCATTCAACCATGATCAGGTAATGTCTGCACGGGCAAAAAAAACGGCATGATCTGTCGATCATACCGCCCTCATCGAGCCCGGCAATCCTACAAACCGGCTTGCAGCCCAAGATTGACGCGCTCGCGTAACTCTTTACCCGGTTTAAAGTGGGGTACATATTTGCCAGTCAATTCAACAGAATCGCCGGTCTTCGGGTTACGGCCGCGGCGCGGTTCGCGATAGTGCAGCGAAAAGCTGCCAAAGCCCCGAATTTCGATTCTCTCTCCCGTGGACAGTGCCTGCGACATATGCTCCAGCACGGTTTTCACGGCTAACTCTACATCCTTCAATGACAGCTGGCTTTGCTTGGCCGCTATCGTCTCAATCAATTCGCTTTTGGTCATACCAACTCCTTCCGCCGAAGTATTGTTATTTGGCATCGGCTTTGAGCATTTTATTCTGAACCCGATCGAAAAAGAACGCAAGTTGTTATTTTTTAACGAAAAAAGGCCCACCGAGGTGGGCCTTTTCAGGGATTGCCTTGAAGATCAGGGCTTAGTTATCGCCCATCTGCGCCTTGATCAGGTCGCCGATAGTACCCGGTGAGGCCGCTTCCTGCTCAGACTCTTTCAGGGTCTTGACCGCTTCCTTCTCGTCGTCGAAATCCTTGGCCTTGATGGACAGGGCCAGGCCACGGTTCTTGCGATCAACCGAGATAATCTTGGCTTCTACGCTGTCACCGACTTTAAAGGAGGCACGTGCATCCTCAACCTTTTCGCGGCTGATATCAGAAGCCTTGAGAACACCCTCTACTTCCTCAGCCAGCTTGATCACAACAGCCTTGGCATCAACTTCGATCACTTCGCCCGTTACGATCGCACCGCGATCATTTTCAGCGACATAGTTTCCAAAAGGATCGTCTTCGAGCTGCTTGACGCCCAGTGAGATACGCTCACGCTCGGGGTCAATAGACAGGATAACGGTTTCGATCTCGTCACCTTTCTTGTAGCTGCGTACGGCTTCTTCACCAGTCTCGTTCCAGCTGATGTCAGAGAGGTGTACCAGACCGTCGATCGCGCCTTCAAGCCCAATGAAGATACCAAAGTCAGTGATTGACTTGATGTTGCCGACAATCTTGTCGCCTTTGGCGTACTGCGAAGCGAAAGCGTCCCAGGGGTTCTGCTGGCACTGCTTGATACCCAGCGAGATGCGGCGACGCTCCTCGTCGATATCCAGAACCATGACTTCTACTTCGTCACCCAGTTGTACGATCTTGGATGGGTGAACGTTCTTGTTAGTCCAATCCATCTCAGACACGTGTACCAGACCTTCAACGCCCTCTTCCAACTCGGCGAAACAGCCGTAATCAGTCAGGTTGGTGATCTTGGCCTGTACGCGGCTTCCCTCTGGGTAACGACCGGTAATCTCAACCCATGGATCTTCACCCAGTTGCTTGAGACCCAGTGAAACGCGGTTGCGCTCACGGTCGAACTTGAGAATCTTGACGTCGATTTCCTGAGCTACTTCGACGATTTCCGAAGGATGCTTGATTCGCTTCCAGGACATATCGGTAATGTGCAGGAGGCCGTCTACGCCACCCAGATCTACGAAAGCACCGTAATCGGTCAGGTTCTTGACGATACCCTTAACCGACATGCCTTCTTGCAGGCTTTCCAGCAGAGCGTCACGCTCTACGCTGTTGGCCGCTTCCATCACAGCACGACGTGAAACAACAACGTTGTTGCGCTTCTGGTCCAGCTTGATGACCTTGAACTCGAGTTCCTTGCCTTCCAGGTGCGTGGTCTCACGTACTGGTCGCACATCAACCAGTGAACCGGGCAAGAATGCACGGATAGTGTTGATGTCGACGGTAAAGCCACCTTTGACCTTGCCGTTGATAACACCGGTAACCACTTCGTCCGCTTCGTGGGCTGCTTCCAGCTCTTTCCACGATTCGGCACGCTTGGCTTTTTCACGCGACAGCTTGGTCTCACCGAAACCGTCTTCAACGGTTTCCAGTGCTACCTGCACTTCGTCGCCAATGCTGAGAGAGCACTCTCCGGCAGCATCGATAAACTGGTCACGGGGAATGACGCCTTCGGACTTTAGTCCGGCATGGACGGTCACCCACTCGTTATCTATATCGATTACAACGCCAGTGACAATTGCACCGGGCTTCATATCGACGGTTTTCAGACTTTCTTCAAAGAGTTCGGCGAAAGATTCGCTCATTACACATTACCTGTTAAAAATTGCGGCGTTAAACGCCTTCACCGATTCTCCAGCAGAAACGGGTCTTCTTAAAAAAACCGCTATCTACGCCGAAACTGGATACACGTAAAAGCAGCAATAATTGCCAATTTAGAAGGAGATGAACTCAAATAACGACTACTTGAGGCCTTTTTCTTCGATCTTTGACATCACCACAGCGAACACCTCGGCGATCGGCATGGTAGAGCTGTCAAGGACAATGGCATCTTCTGCGGGCACCAGGGGCGACACAGCACGATTACTATCGCGCTCATCTCTTTCCTGTATGTCCTCAAGAAGGCGCGGGAGACTAACATTTTCCCCCTTTGCTATCAACTGCTTATAGCGTCTGCGGGCCCGCTCCTCGGGGCTCGCAGTGAGGAAAAACTTGAGGGATGCGGCGGGGAAAACCACGGTGCCCATATCTCGCCCATCGGCCACCAGACCGGGCATTTGCTGAAACTGGCGCTGCCTGTCCAGCAGTGCTTCACGCACAGTGGCTATGGCGGCCACAGTGGAAGCCCCTCGACCGCCCTCCTCAGTGCGTATTGCCTGACTGACATCCTTACCCTTGTAGGCCACCCGTATCTCGCCATCGAGACCGGTGAAGCTGACGTCCAGGTCACGGGCTACGGCTGTAACCGCCACCTCATCGTCCCAGCTCACGCCTTCCAGCAAGCAGGCGTGCCCGGTGACACGGTACAAAGCGCCACTGTCCAGCAAGTGCCAGCCCAACTCCTCAGCCAGCAGATGGCTGATGGTGCCTTTACCCGCCCCACTGGGGCCGTCAACGGTAATCACGGGGCTGTCGGCTGTCACGGCTCAGGACACCAGGGTTGAAATCTGTAGGCCCAGCCCGCGGGCCAGAGCGTCGAAGCCCGGAAATGAGGTAGCGACGTGATCGCAATCCAGCACCCGAATTTCGTCCGTGGCACGCAATGCTGCGATCGCAAAAGCCATGGCTATGCGATGGTCATGAAAGGTGCGGATAGTACCGCCACCCATGGGGCCGCCCTCGATTACGATACCGTCATCGCGCACCTCATTTACAACCCCCAGAGTTGTAAGCCCCTCTGCCATGCTGGCAATACGATCGCTTTCCTTAACCCGCAACTCCTCGGCACCACTGAGCACGGTACGACCTTCCGCGCAGGCTGCGGCGATAAACAGCGCGGGGAACTCATCAATAGCCAGCGGCACCTGGTCAGCGGGAATTTCGATACCCTGCAGCGGCGCATAGCGCACACGCAGGTCGGCCACCGGCTCGCCGCCAACCTCGCGCTCATTCAAAACGGTGATGTCGCCACCCATCAGGCGCAAGATATTAATCACCCCAATGCGGGTCGGGTTAATGCCCACATGGGTGAGCAGCACATCCGAGCCCGGCGCTATGCTCGCCGCAACCAGGAAAAAGGCAGTGGAAGAAATGTCCGCAGGTACATCTATGTCAGTCGCCTGCAGGGAGCCACCGCCTTGCAGACTGATCACACCATCGTCATTCGCCACGGGATAGCCGAATCCGCGCAACATACGCTCGGTGTGATCGCGGGTAGGCGCCGGCTCGGTGACCGAGGTGCGCCCGTTGGCATATAGCCCCGCCAGTAAAACACAGGATTTCACCTGGGCACTGGCCATAGGCAAGTCGTAATGCATGGCACTGAGCGAGTGGCCACCATGAATGGTCAGCGGGGGCCTGCCGCCCTCAGCACTGTCAATCCTGGCGCCCATCAGCTGCAGAGGGTTGATCACACGCCCCATGGGCCGGCCACACAGCGAAACATCACCGGTCAACTCACAGGAAAAGTCCTGCCCTGCCAGCAGACCGCTGAGCAAACGAATACTGGTGCCGGAGTTGCCCAGGTCCAGCGGCCCTGAGGGTGCCTTCAAACCCTGCAAGCCCACACCGTGGACTGTAACCCTGCCCTCTTCAGGGCCTTCAATTTCAACACCCATAGCGCGAAACACTGCGACGGTAGCAAGCGCATCTTCACCCTCGAGAAAGCCGGTAACACGGGTTACACCCTCGGCCAGAGCGCCCAGCATAATCGAGCGATGCGAGATGGATTTGTCACCAGGGACCCGGGCCTCGCCAGTGAGGCTGCCGCCTGGCAGCAACTTGAATTCCATAGGGTTCTCTCAGTTTCTAGGGTTCATCGCGTTCAGCCAGAGACGAGGCGAACGCGTCTCTGGCGGCTTTTGCGCGAGTGAAGGTGGCCAACAGCGCATCTGAATCGGCTGCATCAATCGCGGCACGCAGGCTTAGTAAATGGGCATTGAATTCATCCATCGCTGCCAGCAGTGATTCACGGTTGGCCAGCGCGATATCTTTCCACATCACCGGGTCGCTGGACGCAATCCGGGTGAAATCGCGAAAGCCACCGGCTGCAAACTTGAAAATATTGTCACTGACCGCCGACTGTGCCAGCGCATCAACCAACGCGTAGGCCAGTACATGCGGCAGGTGGCTGGTAGCGGCTAACACGGCGTCATGCTCAGCCACCCCCATATCGACAACCTGGGCCCCGGTGCTTGCCCACATGCGCCGCACCAACTCAAGGGCTGCAGGGTCGCTATCCGCTTCCGGGGTCAGTATCACCCGATGGCGAAGAAACAAATCGACTGAGGAGGCATCAACACCACTGCGCTCAGAACCGGCAATAGGATGCGCCAAAATCAGTTGCGGTGGCACGCCACCGGTCACCTCAATCGCCGCCGTACGCAGGCTGCCTTTTACGCTGGCCACATCAGTGACAACCGGACCGCTGCCATCTTCAGGAAGCAAGGGCAGTAATTGCCGCAACATGTCGGCAGCAATGAGGGTGGGTGTAGCGACAACGATAATGTCTGCGCCGGCGATGGCCTGCTGCAGGTCCAGCGAATAGCCATCGATAATGCCCAACTCAACGCCACGGCGCAGGGAGGGCTCGCGATGCCCCCAACCGATTATCTGCCCGCAAAAGCCGGTGGCACGTAGCGACCGTGCCAGCGAGCCGCCAATCAGCCCCAAACCCAGGATCACTACACTGTCAGCGCTTGCGCTCATGGCGGGCTAACCTAGAGAACCGCTCGCGGGTAGGACCCCAGCGGCTTCAGCAATATAGATTGCTCTTCGAGCTCCGCGACAATGCCTGAGATGTTGTCGTCCTGCATGTGGCCTTCGAATTCGATAAAGAATACATAGGCCCACTTCTCGGTGCGTGACGGGCGGGTATCAATACGGGTGAGACTCACGCCGCGGGTACGAAACGGCTCCAGCAGACTGAACAGTGCGCCCGGCTTGTTGCGGCTGGAAACAATAATGGAGGTTTTGTCGCGGCCACTGGGTGGCACCTCTTTGCGACCCACTATAAGAAAGCGGGTGGTATTGTCGGGGAAATCTTCAATGTTACTGGCGAGTTTGTCCAGACCATACTGGTCTGCAGCCATATCGCCGGCCACTGCTGCCACGGTCGGATCTTCAGCCGCCATACGGGCGGCTTCGCCGTTGCTACTGACCGCCACACGCTCGATCTTGGGCCAATGTTGGTCCAGCCAGTTACGACACTGGGCCAGTGCCTGTTGATGAGCACAAATGCGGGTTACCTGCGCTTCACTCGCGCCGGGCGCCGCCAACAGGTGATGAACGATACGCATCTCCACCTCGCCGGATATTTTCAGGGATGAATCCATGAAATTATCCAGGGTGTGGCTCACCATTCCCTCGGTTGAGTTCTCTACAGGTACAACCCCGTAATTACACTCGCCGGACTCAACCTGGGAAAAAACCGTGTCGATGGTGTTCTGCGAGACGCACAGCGCAGCATGACCAAAGTGCTTGATGGCAGCCGCCTGGGTAAACGTGCCCTCGGGGCCCAGATACGCTACCTGTAAGGGTTTTTCCAAGGCCAGGCAGGCCGACATCACTTCACGAAAAATATGGGCGACAGTATTACCGGGCAGGGGCCCCTCGTTTCGCTCAATGATGCCCTGCAACACCTGAGCCTCGCGCTCGGGACGATAGTAAACAACCTCGGCCTCGGCATCGCCGGCCTCACGGGCGGCCAATACATCGGCCAGCTTGATATCAGCTACCCGCTGCGCGCACTGGGCCCTGCGATTCAACAGCGCCTGTATTTCGCGGTCAATGGCATCTATATCTGCCCTGACCGCCTCGAGATTCCGTTCGTCAGCCATGTACGTTCCAACCTAGCCCTTACGCTGCTCAAAATCCTGCATGAAAGCGATCAAGGCGGCAACGGCCTCTTCGCTAACTGCATTGTAGATGCTGGCGCGCATACCGCCCACGGAACGGTGCCCTTTCAGGTTAAGGAGACCAGCAGCCTCACTTTCCTGCAGAAACACCTTGTCCAAGGCTGCGTCCGCAAGGGTAAAGGGCACATTCATTGACGACCGGCTCGCCAGCTCTACCGGATTGGCGTAAAAATCACTGCTATCAATGGCGCCGTACAGTGCCTCTGACTTTCGCTTATTAATAGTTTCCATGGCCGAGAGACCACCGAGGTCGGCGAGCCACTGGAATACCAGGTCCGCCAGATACAGGGCGAAAGTAGGCGGCGTGTTGTACATGGAATCGTTGTCGGCCGCGACTTGCCAGTTCAGCATCGATGGGCAGCTGTCCATGGCCCGACCCAGCAAGTCACGTCTTACGATAGCCAGGGTTAACCCCGCCGGGCCAATGTTTTTCTGTGCACCGGCATAGATAACGCCGAAACGGCTGACGTCTATAGGTCGCGAGAGAATAGTAGAGGACATGTCGGCGACTAAAGGCGCAGCCACTTCCGGGGTCCAGAAAAACTCGACGCCTCCAATAGTTTCATTGGGGGTGTAATGCAAATAGCTTGCGTCGCTGCTCAGCGACCAGCTGTCCACAGCCGGTATGGTTGAGAAGTTCGTATCTTCCGCAGTTGCAACGACATTAACCTCGCCGTAGCGACGCGCTTCTGCGATCGCCTTCTTCGACCACTGCCCTGTATTGACGTAGTCCAGGGTCGCGCCGGGCGCGGCGAGGTTCAGCGGTACTGCCGAAAACTGTGTACTCGCGCCGCCCTGCAAAAACAGGACCGCGTAGTCATCACTGATGTCCAACAGCGTGCGCAGTGTCTGCTCGGCATGCTCAGCAACGCCTACAACCTCGGCACTGCGATGGCTCATCTCCATCAACGACAGGCCCTTGCCATGCCAGTCCAGCAGCTCTTCCTGTGCGGTTTTCAGAACTACCTCAGGCAGTGATGCCGGGCCGGCACAAAAATTGTAACAGCGGGTCATGACCAGTTTTTCCTTGTGTTTAGAGGGACCTAGTCCCCGTCAGACTCTGCGCCCTCAGGATCGATATCGACAACCTCAGGCTCTTGTATACGCTCAACGCTTACCAGCGATTCGCCTTCTTTGGTGCGGATAACCCTGACACCCTGGGTGTTGCGTCCCAGCACGGACACCTCGTCCGATCGCGTGCGCACAAGCGTGCCCTGATTGGAGATCAGCATCAGCTCGTCGCCCTCGAACACCTGTGTGGCACCAACCAATTTGCCGTTGCGGTCGCTGGTAGACATGGCAATAACACCCTTGTTGCCGCGACCCTTGGTCGGGAATTCGCCAACATCGGTACGCTTGCCATAACCATTCTCACTCACAGTGAGCACCTGGCCATTTTCCTGCGGGATAATCAGCGAGATCATGCTGTGACCCTCGCCAAGGCGAATACCACGCACGCCCTTGGCCGTGCGGCCCATGGCACGAACGTCTCCCTCGCGGAAGCGGGCAGTTTTACCCTCACTGCTGAACAACATCACCTCACAATCACCGTCGGTTATCGCTGTACCAACCAGCACATCGCCCTCCTCCAGCTCGAGCGCGCGCAATCCGACACTGCGCTGGCGGGCGAAGTTGGTCAGCTCGGTCTTCTTGACCGTGCCATTGGCTGTGGCCATAAAAATGAAGTTGCCCTCGGTGTATTCCTCCACTGGCAGAATTGACGTCACTCTCTCGTCATCTTCAAGCGGCAGCAGGTTAACCATAGGCCGGCCGCGCGAATTACGGCTTGCCAGTGGTATCTGGAATACCTTCAACCAGTACACCTTGCCCATATTGGAGAAACACAGAATGGTCGCATGCGTACTGGCAATCAGTAGATGCTCCACGAAGTCCTCGTCTTTTACAGCTGTTGCCGACTTACCCGTACCGCCACGGCGCTGAGCCTGGTAGTCCGTAAGTGGCTGCGTTTTCGCATAGCCTCCGTGAGAAATCGTGACCACGCGATCTTCTTCGGTGATCAGGTCTTCTACGGTCAGGTCATGCTGGGACGCTGTAATTTCGGTCTGTCGCTCATCGCCATACTCGCTGACGATTTCTTCCAATTCCTCGCGTATCACCAGTTTCAGACGCTCGGGGTCAGCGAGAATATCGAGGTAATCGGCAATTTCAGCCAGCCGTTCCTGAAACTCGTTCAGCAGCTTTTCGTGTTCAAGGCCCGTCAGTCGATGCAGGCGCAATTCGAGAATGGCCTGGGCCTGGGCTGGCGACAGATGGTATTGACCATCGTGCAAACCGTACTGTGGCTCCAGGTCGTCCGGCCTGCAGGCATCGGCGCCGGCACGCTCCAGCATGGTCATAACATCACCAGGCGTCCAGGAACGAGCCAGCAATTTCTCGCGGGCCTCGGCGGCGCTGGGTGAGGCTTTAATCAACTCAATCACCGGATCAATGTTGGCCAGTGCGATCGCCAGGCCTTCAAGCAGGTGTCCACGCTCGCGGGCTTTACGCAGCAAATACACCGTACGGCGAGTAACCACCTCGCGCCTGTGGCGAATAAATGCCTCGATGATTTCCTTTAGGTTCAGTACCCGGGGCTGACCGTCAACGAGCGCCACCATATTGATACCGAACACAGACTGCAGCTGAGTCTGGGCATAGAGGTTATTGAGCACAACGTCGCCTATTTCACCACGGCGCAGCTCGATAACCACCCGCATACCGTCCTTGTCAGACTCGTCGCGCAGCTCGGTAATACCCTCGATCTTCTTTTCCTTAACCAGCTCAGCGATGCGCTCGATAAGACGAGCCTTGTTCAGCTGATAGGGAATCTCGTGGATGAGGATGGTGTCTTTGCCTTTCTTTTCATCCGTGATCACCTCAGCCTTGGCGCGCACGTAAATACGGCCCCGGCCTGTGCGGTAGGCCTGAATGATGCCAGCGCGGCCATTGATTATGGCCCCCGTCGGGAAATCGGGACCAGGAATATGCTCCATCAACTCATCGACAGTAATGTCGGGGTTATTGATCAATGCCAGGCAACCGCTAATGACCTCGGTCAGGTTGTGCGGCGGAATATTGGTCGCCATGCCCACCGCAATACCAGAAGAACCATTGATCAACAGGTTGGGCACGCGGGTTGGCATGACAGCCGGAATCTGCTCAGTGCCGTCATAGTTGTCGACGAAGTCGACAGTCTCTTTATCCAGGTCAGCAAGAATCGCGTGGGCAATCTTGCGCATGCGAATTTCGGTATAACGCATGGCAGCCGCGGAATCGCCATCCACCGAGCCAAAGTTGCCCTGCCCGTCTACCAGCATGTAGCGCAGAGAAAATGGCTGGGCCATTCTTACGATGGTGTCATACACCGCCGAGTCGCCATGCGGATGGTATTTACCAATCACATCACCGACCACGCGTGCCGACTTTTTATAGGCCTTGTTCCAGTCGTTGTTAAGCTCGTTCATGGCGAACAGCACTCGCCTGTGCACCGGCTTCAAGCCATCGCGCACATCCGGAAGCGCCCGCCCCACGATTACGCTCATGGCGTAGTCGAGGTAGGACTGTTTCATCTCGTCTTCGATATTGACGGGGAGAATTTCTTTGGCTATTTCACCCATGTAAAGCGATTTCCTTAACGTCCGATATGAGGGCTGTTTTTATATGTTGGGACCCACCGGGTTTTCTCGCGTGGATCGGTCTTAAACAGCTTTGCGCGCCCTCTGGCGCAAACCAGTAATTATACGGTTTTTGAGGCTTAACTGCTATGTTTTTGCCCATTTGAACGCAGCAATCAAGCCGCTTTCAGCCAATTACGGTTATACTTTCGCGCGCGCCTGCCAACAGCGAGCAGACGACGCGCAATCGATCACTTTTTGATCACGGAAATGGCAACAAAGAACAGGAAAAGTGCCGCATGAGCGACGCAGATACCACGGTAGACACTCTCTTGCATCCAGGCTGGATAATCCCGGTGTTGCCGGAAGGCGAGGTGCTTACAGATCACAGCCTGGCAATCACCAATGGTCAGATCAGCGCGATACTGCCGCGATCCGAGACCAGCGGGTTTCAGGCGACGCAGGAGCTAGAACTGCCCGAGCACGCCCTGCTACCCGGGTTGATTAACAGCCACGGCCATGCGGCAATGAGTCTGTTGCGTGGCTACGCCGATGATCAACCCCTGATGCCCTGGCTGGAACAGCATATCTGGCCAGCGGAAACCGAGCATGTCAGCGAGGAATTTGTTCGCGACGGTGCCGAGTTAGCCATCGCAGAGATGCTACGCAGCGGCACAACCACCTTCAGCGATATGTATTTTTTCCCTGAGGTCGTAGCCCAACTGGCCAGGGATGTTGGCATTCGCTGCCAACTGAGCTTTCCGATTTTCGACTTCCCCACGGCCTGGGCGAATAATGCCGACGAGTACATCAGCAAGGGGCTGGCGTTGCGCGATGACGTCAAACACAGCGAACTGGTCAACGTGATCTTTGGACCCCACGCACCCTACACCGTGTCAGAGGCCAACCTGACAAAGGTTGCCACCCTGGCTGCGGAGCTGGACCTGGCGGTGCATATTCATCTGCATGAAACTGCAGGCGAGGTATTGCAGGCCGTGGAACAAAATGGTGAACGCCCGCTGGACAGCCTGCACCGGCTGGGTCTGCTGGGGCCGCGCAGCCAGTGCGTGCATATGACCGACCTGGGGGACCAGGATATCGCCCTGCTTGCAGCGACTGGCGCCCACGTTGTGCACTGCCCGCAATCCAATATGAAGCTGGCTTCCGGGACCTGCCCGGTAGGAAAGCTTCTGGACGCCGGCGTCAATGTGGCGCTGGGAACCGACAGTGCCGCCAGCAACAACGACCTGAATATGTTCGGCGAGATGCAGGCCGCAGCACTGCTGGCCAAGTTACACAGCAGCGACGCGACCGTGATACCCGCCGCCACAGCCCTGACCATGGCCACAATGGGTGGCGCACGCGCAATGGGGCTGGAAGACCGAATAGGTAGCCTGGAGCCTGGCAAACAGGCTGATATTATCGCTGTGGACCTGAGCCAACCGGAAACACAACCGCTGTATAATCCAATATCACAGCTCGTGTACGCCTGTAATGGCAGTCAGGTGAGCCATAGCTGGATCGCCGGTGAAGCAGTGATGGAAGATCGTCGCCTGCTGAGCATCGACCAGGACGCCCTTATTCGCCGTGTTGCCAGCTGGCAGACCCGTATCAACCAAACCGGACAGTAGCCTCCCATGACAGCTGAAATAAATGTCGACCCGCAGGAAATAGCCAAGTTCGAGGCGCTGGCCTCTCGCTGGTGGGACCGCGACAGTGAATTCAAACCCCTGCACGATATCAATCCCCTGCGCGCCAACTATATTGACGAACGCTCACCTGTTGCGGGTCAGCGTCTGGTAGATGTGGGCTGTGGTGGCGGCATTCTGGCCGAGGCCATGGCGCATCGCGGTGCAACCGTAACCGGGATAGACATGGGCGAGGCGCCGCTGTCAGTGGCCCGTATCCACCAGATCGAATCCGGCGTTGAGGTGGAGTATCGTCAGTCAACAGCGGAACAACTGGCAGACGAACGCCCGGCCGCATTCGATATCGTCTGTTGCCTGGAAATGCTTGAGCACGTACCCGATCCGGCGGCGGTTATCGCGGCCTGCGCCAAGCTCGCCAGGCCGGGTGCTTCCCTATACTTCTCGACCATCAATCGCAATCCGAAGAGCTTCGCCCTGATGATCGTCGGCGCCGAACATGTGTTGAAGCTATTACCCGCAGGCACCCACGAATACGCCAAATTCATCAGGCCGTCAGAACTGGCTACCTGGTGCCGGGAAGCAGGATTGCTGCTACAAGACAGCACCGGGCTCACTTACAATCCCCTGACCAAGCGCTACCGGCTCAATCCGCAGGATGTAGCTGTCAACTACATGGTACGGGCGATAAAACCCGCATGAGCGCCCTGCCCTCAAACCTGCAGGCAGTGATCTTCGATCTCGATGGCACGCTGGTAGATACCGCAGATGAATTTGTCGTGGTGGTGCAGGCACTTCGCGCCGAGCATGATCGCCAGCCGTTGCCCGAAGATATCATTCGCTCAAATGTGTCCAACGGCGCGCGCGCCCTGACCAGCCTGGCCCTGGACCTGGACGAATCGGCACCCGAGTTCGAAGAGAAGCGCCTCAGGCTGCTCGAGCTCTATAGCGAGGTGCTGGGCACCGTAGCAGCGCTTTATCCTGGCATTCAGGAGTTACTGGACGGTCTCTCAGAGCGCGGCATAGGCTGGGGGATCGCCACAAACAAACCCCGGCTCTATACCGAACCGCTGCTGGCCAGGCTCAATCTGTCGCCTGCGCCCGGCAGCGTGGTCTGTCCCGATGACGTCACCGACCGTAAACCGCACCCTGAATCCCTGTATCTGAACTGCCGCCATCTGGATTGCGCTCCTGCAAATAGCATCTATATTGGCGACCATAAACGCGACATTGAAGCTGGCAGGCGGGCCGGCATGTTTACCATTGCCGCCACCTACGGCTACATAGAGGCCCACGACGATCCGGCGGCGTGGGGCGCGAATATCGAAGTAGACCGCAGCGACAAGCTCGCGGCAATGCTACTGACCAACCGCTAACCCCGGTACGAGAAAAACTATGAGCGACATAATCCCCGGCGACTACGCGCCTGCCGCCGACCTGCTGGCCGGCAAGACCCTGCTGGTAACCGGCGCGGGAGACGGCATCGGTCGCGCCGCTGCCCTGAGCTTTGCCAGCCACGGTGCCACCGTGGTGTTACTGGGTCGGACTGTGGCCAAGCTGGAAGCGGTATACGATGAAATCGAATCGGCTGGCGGCCCGCAGGCGGCCATCTTCCCCATGGATCTGGCGACCGTAGACAATGAGCAGGTTATAGAACTGGCTGCTGCCATGACAGACACCTTTGGCCGCCTGGACGGCCTGCTGCACAACGCCAGTGTACTGGGGGAAAGACGCCCGATTGAGAGCGCCACTTATGCCGGCTGGCAGGAAGTCATGCAGGTCAACGTCAACGCCCAGTTTCTGCTAACCCGACACCTGCTGCCCCTGCTACAAGCCGCTCCCAACGCATCCATTGTATTCACCTCGTCCGGCGTGGGCCGCAAAGGACGCGCCTTCTGGGGTGCCTACGCCGCATCAAAATTTGCCACCGAGGGTTTTATGCAGGTGCTGGCAGACGAGCTGGAAAATACCTGCAATGTCCGGGTGAACAGCCTCAACCCGGGCGCAACAAACACTGCGATGCGGCGCACCGCGTATCCTTCTGAACCGCCCACAGACAACCCCTCTCCCGAGGAGATCATGCCCGCTTACCTGTATTTGATGGGTGATGACAGCCTGGCAATGAACGGCCAGGCACTGAGCGTACGCTAGGCAGCCGCAGGATCAGAGCATAGCGAGATCGCCGCGCACTGAGGCACGGAACAGGGTTTCCAGCCCAGCTGCATCAATAGGCTTGGCATTCGTGGCTGTGCAGGGATCCAACTCAGCGATACGGCCTACCTCCTGCGCACGGGACTCGTCGACATCCAGGGCAGCGAGATTCTCGGGAATATTCAACTGCTGACGAAATGCCAACAGGAAATCCAAAAACGCGTTGGCATCACCGCCAGGTAACTGTAATACCCGCGACAAATAGGCCAGCCGGTCTGCCACAACATCCATGTTCTGCTTGACCCCAAAGGGCAGCACAATCGCATTGGTCAAACCGTGGTGGGTGTTATAGAGCCCGCCAATCACGTGTGACACCGAGTGAATCGACCCCAGGCCTTTTTGAAACGCGACAGCCCCCATGGAGGCAGCGACCAGCATATTTCCCCTGGCTTCCAGATTGCTGCCATCCGCTACCGCTTCCGGCAACCACTGGCTGATCATGCGAATGGCTTCCACCGCAATTCCCTGGGACATGGGGTGAAAATTTGGCGACATAAAAGCCTCCAGCGCATGCACCAGTGCATCTATTCCGGTCCACGCGGTGACATTCGCCGGCAGGCCAACGGTGAGGCTGGGGTCACTGATGACCAGGTTGGGCAACATGCTGGGATGCCAAAGCACCTTCTTGCTGTGGTTGTCCTCATCCAGTATCACCGCCGCGCGACCCACTTCCGAACCGGTACCCGCGGTAGTGGGCACGGCAACCACAGGCACCAGGGCCTCCGGGGCAAGCGCCATGGGCTCGGATTCCATGTCGGCAAAATTCCACAGCGAGCTTTCCTGCTTCGCCACCAAGGCGACGGTTTTTCCCACATCCAGAGCCGAGCCACCGCCAACCGCAATCACACCGTCGCAGTCGCCGGCATGAAAAGCCGCCACGCCCGCTTCGACATTGGCGCCAGTGGGGTTGCCCTGAACGCCTGAAAAGACAGACAGCTTCAGCCCTGCGCCCTGCAGCGCTGCCACCAGCTCCTGAATAACATCTAGATCGGCCAGGCCCTGGTCGGTGATCAGCAGGGGCGCATCGATGGCCAGCGTGTTGCAGGCCAGCGGCAGATCCAAAGAGCGCTGCGTACCGAACCATATCGGGTTGGGATAGCCCCAATCTGTCGCTTCAAACATAAGCTGTGTCTCTCAGATGATTTCGAAATAGCGTTGCAATTGCCAATCGGTGACAGCCTTCGCCTGCTCGGCCGCCTCCCACTCGCGGGTATAAGCGTAGTGCTCGACAAAGTCATCGCCAAACAACGACCGGGCAGCGACCGAACCGCGCAGGCGACTCGCCGCCTCTGCCAGGCTGCCGGGCAGCATCAGGTCAGCGCCAAATTCGCGCTCGTAGGCATTGCCACTGACCGGCTCTCCCGGCTCTATGCGCTGCTCAATTCCCCAGAGGCCGGAACCAATGGCAGCGGCCAATGCCAGGTAAGGGTTAATGTCCGCTGCTGCCACCCGGTATTCAACCCGTTGCGATTTCGCATTGCCGGGAATGGCTCGAATTGCGCAGGTACGGTTGTCTATCCCCCAGGTGGCCGCAGTCGGCGCCCAGGCGCCGGGCACCAGACGGGTAAAACTGTTTGCCGTAGACGCGACCATTGCTAAAAGCTCGGGCATCAGTGCCTGCTGCCCACCCAAAAACCAACGCATGGTCTGAGACATACCGTCGGGCGCAGAGTCATCAAAAAATGGCGCGCCGCCCTCGGCATCCGCCAGCGAAATATGCAGATGGCCAGACTGGCCAGGGTAAAGCGGCGACCACTTGGCCATGAAGGTGGCCATCAATCCACGCTGCTGGGCGAGGACTTTCATAAAGGTTTTAAACAGCACGGCATCATCGGCGGCACGCAAGGCATCGCTGTGGGTTATCGCTGCCTCCAGCACTCCGGGGCCAGTCTCGGTGTGCAAGCCCTCAAGCGGCATCCCCATTGTTTCGGCCATTGCCAGAATATCGCGGTAAAGATCGCTGTGGGTTGAGTTGCGCAATACCGAATAACCAAAGTTATCCGGTGTCATTGGTTGCAGTTGGCGATAGCCCTTGTCGCGAACGCTGTCAGGCGTTTCCTGAAAAAGGAAAAACTCGAATTCGGCGGCGGCACTCGCTGTCAGGCCGTGACTGCCAAGGCGGGACAGGACTTTCTTGAGAATGGAGCGCGGGCAGACAGAGGCGGCCGCAGAATCACTGAAATCGGCCAGCAGCAACAGCGCATCTTCGCCCTCAAGTGGCAGTGCCCGACAGCTGCCCGGGTCAATAAACGCCCAGGCATCCGGGAAGGCAGTCTGCCAACCCGTATAGGAATCACGCTCGTAAAGCTGGTCATTACTGTCCCAGCCAAAAATCACATCGCAAAAACCAAAGCCCTTGGCCAGAGCCGACTCCAGCTTACCGCGACTAACGTACTTACCGCGCAGTACGCCATCGATATCAGTCACCGCCAGCTTCACATTGCTGGCCCCCAGTGCATCTATCCGGGCAAGCACCTCGCTTGCAGTCAGGTTATTGTCCACGGGCAACTCCGTTGGGGCTAAAGCTTTCTTCGCTTGCTCTGCACGCCACGCCCGGTACGTTTACCAAACTGGCGCTCCATGGTTTCCTTTTCCTTGATTGACGATCGCTGCTGCGCTTTCGGTGGCAAGCTGGCCATGCGGTAAAGGCCCTTCACCTCTTTTGGCTCAAGCTCCACCCACTGGCCCTGCTTGACCTTTGAGGGGATAAACACATCGCCATAGCGCACGCGCTTGAGTCTGGAGACGGTCAAACCCTGGGACTCCCACAAACGACGCACCTCGCGGTTTCGACCCTCCATCAACACCACGTAATACCAACGGTTAATGCCGTCACCACCGCCGTCCTGAATATCGGTAAAGCGAGCAACACCGTCGTCCAGCATCACCCCTTCCAGCATACGCTGCAGCATATCTTCACTGACATCACCCATAACACGCACCATGTACTCGCGCTCTATATTTGAAGACGGGTGCATCAGTACATTGGCCAGTTCACCGTCGGTAGTGAACAGCAACAGGCCGGAGGTGTTGTAATCGAGGCGACCAATAGATATCCAGCGACCTGACTTCAGCTTGGGCAGCCGCTGGTAAACTGTGCGGCGCCCTTGCGGATCCTTGCGGGAGCACACTTCGCCGGTGGGCTTGTGGTACAGGATGCAGCGGGTTTTTTCGGCGGGGGCGATCTCGACTGCGCGACCATCGACCGCAATTCGGGCACGACCATCGACGCGGTCACCCAGCTTGGCGGGCTTGCCATTAATGGAGACACGCCCGGCCTCTATCCATCGCTCCATTTCACGACGGGATCCCATACCGGTGCGGGCGAGAACTTTTTGCAGTTTCTCACCAGCACGAGGCGGCTCTTCTTGCGGCGCGCCGGGGGCCGCTTCGGGGTCACGGGACTTAGCCATTGTGTTTAGCTCAGGCCTGACGCTCGGGCTCGCTGGCACCTTCAGGGTCGGCTGGAGCATCTGCGCCAGCCTGGTCGGTTGCCGCACTGTCTTCGCTGACAGTCTGAGCAGCTTCTGCCAACTGGGCGACATCGGTAATCTCGGCGTCGGCGGCCTCTACGTCTTCGACAGCGTCCTGCTCCGCGGTGTCTTCGAGGTCAGATGCTTCAGATGCTTCAGATGCTTCTACAGGCTCGGCTCCCGACTCTGCGTTATCAACGGTTTCCGCGACTTCTTCACCCTCAACAGGCACATCGGAGCCGTCAGGGTTGTGATCCGTACCACCAACCACTACCAATCCCGGTGTCTCTCCCTCGCCTTCCGCCGGCATATCAGTAAAGCCCAGTTCGGCTGTCAGTGTCTCAAAGTCGCGAATCTCGGCCAGCGCGGGTAACTGCTCCAGATTCTTCAGATTGAAGTAATCGAGGAACTGCCGGGTCGTCGCATACATGGCGGGGCGGCCCGGCACATCGCGATGACCAACCACGCGGATCCACTCTCTCTCATGCAGCGTCTTGATAATATTGGAGCTCACCGCTACGCCCCGAATTTCCTCTATCTCGCCACGGGTGATGGGCTGTCGATAGGCAATAAGAGACAGCGTCTCCAACAATGCGCGTGAGTACTTCTGAGGCCGCTCAGTCCACAGACGGCCCACCCAGGGACTCAAGGACTGCCGCACCTGAAAGCGAAAACCGCTGGCCACTTCCTGCAACTCAAACCCGCGATCATCGCAGCGCTCGGCAACCTCTTTCAGCGCTGCCCGGATGTCGGTGTTATCGGGGCGTTCATGCTCTTCGAACAGCTCACTCAACTGCGCCACGGTCATGGGCTTGCCCGCTGCCAGCAGCGCGCCTTCGACAATCTGAACCAAACCTGTTTCTGTCATGTCATTCCGACCTTGCCTTGATGTGGATCGGACCGAACTCGTCGGTCTGTACAATTTCAACCAGAGCTTCTTTCATTAATTCCATTATTGCCAGGAATGTCACCACCACCCCCAGTCGACCTTCATTGGCAGTGAACAAGGCCACAAACGGCACAAACTGCTTGCCAGACAAGGTCTCCAGCACCTGCGACATACGCTCACGGGTCGACAATGCCTCTCGCTGGATATGGTGGCTTTCAAACATATCGGCCCTGCGAAGTACCTCGCCAAGGGCTAACAGTAACTCGCGCATGTCGACGTCGGGCTCTGGCCGCTCGCGATTGATCTCAGGAGGGTTGGCACTGCCAATCCAGGTGTCGCGCTCCATGCGCGGCAATTCCTCGATGTCTTCGGCGGCCTTCTTGAAACGCTCGTATTCCTGCAGGCGACGAATCAGTTGTGCCCGTGGATCTTCCTCATCATCCTCGATTTCTGTCGAGCGTGGCAGCAGCATTCGCGACTTGATCTCGGCCAATACTGCCGCCATCAGCAGGTACTCCGCGGCAAGCTCAAAATGCATGGCATCCATCAGGTCGACGTAGTGCATGTACTGCTCGGTAATCGCCGAAACGTCGATTTCCAGGATATCCAGGTTCTGCCGCCGTATCAGGTAAAGCAGCAAATCCAGCGGACCCTCAAAGGCCTCCAGAAACACTTCCAGCGCCTGCGGCGGGATGTAAAGATCCTTGGGTAATTCGGTGACAGCCTGCCCCATCACCACCGCAAACGGCATCTCACCCTGCTGCGGGGGGATGCTAACTTCGGCTTCTGTGGGAGTCGCGGGCTGGCTGGCGCCCGGGGGTATCGGGGAGTCGGATTGGGTGTCCGGAGTGCTATCGTTCGCTGACACGGGCTTACCTGCTAATCGCTAGGCTCCAGTATACCTTACTAATCCTCAAAAGGCGCGGTATCTCCCTTGCCAGCACGCAAAACCAGCGGCACTTCCTCCGCCAGGTCGACCACAGTGGAAGCCTCCATCCCACAGTAGCCTCCATCGATCACCAGATCGACATCGTGCTCGAGAATCTGGCGGATATCGTAGGGGTCAATCAACGGGTATTCATCGCCGGGCATGATCAGTGTGACGCTCATTAGAGGCTCGGACAAATCGGCCAGCAGGGCCTCGGCTATTGGGTTGGACGGCACCCTCAGCCCCACCGTTTTACGCTTTGGGTGCAGTAGTCGCCGGGGCACTTCCGAGGTGGCCTTGAGAATAAAGGTATACGGGCCCGGGGTGCAGGCTCGCAGCAATCGATACACCGTATTGTCTACCTTGGCGTAACTGGCAATCTCGGACAGATCACGACAAACCAGCGTAAAGTTGTGTCTGTCATCCAGCTTGCGGATGCGCCGGATGCGATCCAGCGCCTGCTTGTCACCGATGTGGCAGCCCAGCGCATAGGCCGAGTCTGTCGGATATACAACTACCCCGCCCGCCCGAATAATATCGACGGCCTGCCTGATCAAGCGCGCCTGCGGATTATCGGGATGAATCTGAAAGAACTGACTCACGTGGCGGCACCCCCGCGAACAGCTCTTTTCCAGTCGCCCCAAACAGCCTGCAGATCATCCCGCGTGGCCAGCTGTATACCAAGATCAGCGCTGTAAGGACCGTCGCGATGGAAGTCGCTGCCGCCCGAAACTTGCAGCTCATAGGAAGCTGCCAGCCGCTGTAGATGGCTTATCTGATCGCCGGTCTGACGGCCGCTATTAATTTCAATTGCCATTCCACCCGCCTCTTTAAAGTCGACAACCAGTCGGCGCAGCTTCATGCCAGTGAGTTTGTACTTGAGGGGGTGAGCAATTATCGCGATACCACCGGCTGCCACAATCCACTGGGTGACCTGCGCCAGCTCTGGCCAGAATGCCTTCACATCACCGGTCTTGCCCTGGCCGAGATAGCGATCAAATGCCTGACCGACATCCTCCACATGACCCTGTGCAACCAACCACGCTGCGAAATGCGGCCGACCCAGCTGGCTGTCGCCGGCGAGTGCCTGTGCGCCGGCAAATGCGCCGACAAAGCCCAGCTTTTCAAGCCGGTCGGCTATCTTCTGACCCCGGTCCTGGCGTGCCTGACCCAGCTGATTCAGCCCAGCCACCATGGCCGGGTGCTGGCAGTCCATATCCAGTCCGACAATATGAACCGTAACGCCAGACCAGCGGCAGGAAAACTCAATGCCTGGAACCAGCATCATCTGTGCGTCAACCTGCGTATAATAGCGACTGGCTTCGAGATACCCCGCCATCGTGTCGTGATCAGTAATGGCAAACTGGTCAACACCACGAGCAAGGGCACGATCCACCAACTCACGCGGAGAGAGTACTCCGTCGGACGCGGTAGAATGTGTATGGAAGTCAATCAGCACAATCTTTACACTTTCGTTTAATGCAGTGAGCAGCTGCGTTTAGAGGCAACTGCTGCCTCGAGCAAGGCTGCCGCATATTACCACGCCAGGCCCGGACACAAGCCATGAAGCAGTTACTGGAATTCATTCCCATCGCCTTGTTCTTCATTGTCTATCAATTGAAGGGAGAGAGTATTGCCGTGGGCGGCTGGGAATACACCTTCGATGGTATTTTTACCGCAACTGCCGTACTGATGGCCGCGACAGTACTGCAGGTTATCCTTAGCTACCTGTTGTCTGGCGAGATCGAAAAACGCCTGCTATGGATGTTGCTGGCGGTGCTGCTATTTGGTGGCGCGACCCTGCTATTTCGCAACCAGATGTTCATTCAGTGGAAACCCACCATCTTTAACTGGGTACTGGCGCTAATTTTTGGCGGCTCCCAGTTTATCGGCGAAAAAAATCTGATGGAGCGCACTCTGGGCAGCCAGATACAACTGCCCAAACCGGTATGGCTGCGATTAAACCTGTTGTGGGTGGGAAACTTTACCTTGGTGGGCGCGCTAAACCTTTACGTGGCCTACAGCTTCAGCGAAGCCACCTGGGTCAGCTATAAACTCTATTCTGCCATCGGTTTCACACTCGCCCTGACCATATTGACTGCCCTGCTGATCAGCCCACACCTTAAAGAGCAGGAGTCAGGCGACAAACCCCTGACAGAGGACCCGTAAACCCCATGTATTACGCCATTCTTTGCGAAGACATACCCAACAGCCTGAATCAGCGACTCAAGGCCCGTCCGGCACATCTGGAGCGCATCCAGACCCTGGTTGACCAGGGTCGCCTGCTGGCGGCAGGCCCCCACCCGGCACTGGACACAGAGGATCCGGGAGATGCCGGGTTTACCGGAAGCCTGATAATTGGTGAATTTGACAGCCTGGAGTCGGCGACCGCCTGGGCCGACGCTGACCCCTATGTGGAAGCCGGCGTTTTCAGCAAGGTCACCGTTAAACCGTACAAGCTGGTGCTGCCCTGAGTAGTGGCTTCCATGCTACTATTTGCCGCCCCGAGAGCAACCCCGAACACCTGAGGATACAACTTTGCTACGCACACTTTCGCTTTTCACACTGCTGACACTGGCGGTGACAGAATCGCTGGCGCAGGACGCCCGCTATGTCAGTGACAAGCAGTATATTCCACTGCGCAGTGGCCCCGGTGGCGATTACCGTATTGTTCATCGCGGCATCCCCTCTGGAACCAGTCTCAAAGTGGCCCGTGAGTCAGATGATGGTACCTGGGCCGAAATTACCACTGCCGCCGGCACCTCCGGCTGGATTCGCACCCAGTACCTGATGGACGAGGTGCCCGCCAAGAATCTCCTGCGCGCTGCCGAACAACAGGCCGAGCAAGCAGTAGCATCCAGTACGGCATTAAAAGAACAGCTTGCCAGCCTGGAAAGCGACCGTGTGGAACTACTCAACCAGATAAACAGTACTGACTCTGGATTCAAGCAGGTCTCTGAGGAACTGAATCAGCTGAAGCAGGTCTCTGGTAAAGCGGTGCAACTGGATACCGACAACCGGCGCCTGGTGGAGGAATCAGAAAACTTGCGCTCGGAAGCAGACATGCTGAAGTCAGAGAACCAGCGACTGCAGGACAAGCTGGACAGCGAGGCCTTCATCGACGGCGCACTGGCCGTGTTTCTGGGTGTCATCATCACCCTGGTGGTGCCACGCCTCTGGCCCAAGCGCCGCAAAAGCTCAAGCTGGGCCTGACATCGCTCAACTAATCGAATTGGAGATAACACAACATGCTCAGATCATTACTTGTCGTTCTAACATTGATTTTCGCTCCAGTGGCGCTGGCAGAGTCTGGCGGCCCCAGCACTGAAGTCATTATCAAAACCGATCAGGGCGATATCACAGTCCGCCTGTTTGCCGAGAAGTCGCCCGTTACTGTGGCAAATTTCCTGAGCTACGTAGACAGTGGCCACTACAGCGGCACCATTTTCCATCGCGTTATTCCGAACTTCATGATCCAGGGTGGCGGCATGCTTCCTGACATGACAGAGAAAGAAGTGGGTGAGCCCATCGTCAACGAATCAAAGAACCGGCTGCATAACACTCGCGGCACTCTGGCAATGGCTAGAACCAATGATCCCGATTCAGCCACTGCCCAGTTCTTTATCAACCAGCGCACCAACCTGCGCCTGGACTGGTCGCCCGGCCGGCCCGGCTACACTGTATTTGGCGAAGTGGTAGATGGCATGAGCACGGTTGACTTCATTGCCTCCAGCCCAGTTACCAAGGTGGGACCACACAGTGATGTGCCGTCAGAGCCCATCATCATCAAGGAGATTGTCCGCAAGTCGCTGCTATGATCGCCCTAAGCGTCAATCTCAACAAGATCGCCCTGATCCGCAATTCCCGGGATACCACCAATCCGGATATCCCCCTGCATGCGAAGATGTGTATTGACGCTGGCGCCGACGGTATTACCGTTCACCCACGACCAGACCAGCGCCATATCCGGGCACAGGACTGTTTCGATCTGGCCGAATCTATCGACGTGGAATTCAATATTGAAGGCAATCCGTTTACCGGCCCCCGAGCCAGCGAGCGCGCTGGCGTAGGCGACTACCCCGGCTTCATGGAACTGGTGCGACAAATACGTCCGGCCCAATGCACGTTGGTTCCCGACGGCGATGGCCAACTGACCTCCGATCATGGTTTTGACCTGAAGCGCGACGGCGATACCGTGGCACCCCTGGTCGCCGAGCTGAAGAGCCTGGGCATTCGAACAAGCCTGTTCATGGATCCGGATCCGGAACAGATAAGGCTGGCAGCACAAACCGGGACCGACAGAATTGAGCTCTACACAGAGGCATACGCCCGTGCCTGCAGCACCGGTGGTGATGTGGATGCCGTCTTCTCACAGTTTGTCAGGGCCGCCGAAACTGCGGCGGAGGAAGGGCTGGGACTTAACGCCGGCCACGACCTGGACCTGAAAAACCTGCCACTTTTTGCCACGACACCAGGCCTGCTGGAGGTTTCGATCGGGCATGCGCTTCTAGTGGATGCGATTCGCCTCGGGCTGGCACCCACAATCAGTGCCTACCAACTGGCACTGGGGAAACACGCATGACAGGGTCCCCCGATCCGCAAAAGCTTCAGGAGCTGCTAGACAAGCAGGAGATCACCGAGCTGGTGCATCGCTACTGCAATGCCGCCGACCGCCACGATCATGACAAAATGCGCGACCTGTATCACGAGGACGCCATCGACGACCACGGCAGTTTCTTCAAGGGTCTGGCGATGGAGTTCATCGACAAGTTACCGGCGATTCAGGAGCCCATGGAAATCCTCCACCACAACGTCACTACGGTGAATATTGCGGTGGATGGTGACTACGGCGAGGGTGAAATTTACATCCTGGCATTTCACAAGGTGCGCACTGATGACGGCGCTATAGATTTGCTGATAGGTGGTCGCTATTTCGATAAATACGAGCGCCGTGCCGGTCGCTGGAAATTTAGCCATAGAGCTGTGGTTGCCGACTGGGCGAACCTTCACGACCCTTCAATTGTCAGCCTTGATAACCCCATGGTTGAAGGCTCTTACATTGGCCGCCCCGGAATGGCAGATCCTTCCTACGACTTCTTCCGCCTGCTGGGCCGAGGCCCTGACTCTGCCTGACAGGCGACGGTCACAGATCGGGGCCGGCGAGATAAAGATTAACCTTGCGAAACTCAGCCGATTCATCCAGATCTGGAATCGTACAGGCAGTCTGCCCGCCAATCCGTCGGTAGGGCGGTAACTGAAAGTCCCTTATCCTTGAGTCGGCCACTAACACCTGCGCGGCTCGTTGGGAAAATTCTGTCAGCCAGGGCAAATTACCGCGGTCGTACAAAACGTCAGCCACGATGATCATATCCAGCTCTCCATCCACTGCCGCATAGTCGGCTGCGAGTTCCAGCTCAACCTGATTCAGGCGCGCGTTGCTGGCGGTTGCCGCCAGAGCATCCGGGTCATTATCACAGGCGATCACGCTGTCGGCACCGGCCATGGCCGCCGCAATCGCCACCACACCCGAGCCACAACCAAAGTCCAGGATTCGCTTGCCACGCACCCACTGCGGATGGCTGAGCAAGCGATTCGCCAACACCTGCCCCGAAGCCCAGCAAAACACCCAGTACAACGGGTTATCCATCAAGTGCTGTATGGCCTCGCCCGACAACGCCTGCTGCGGATAATCCTCGTTCAGTAAATAGAGCTGCAAAGTCTCCAGCTCGGGCAGGCCCTGGGCTTCTATTCGGGCACCGGGAAGACTGTCTCCCAGACGCGCAGTGAGCGCAGCATCGATCATCGTTTACCTTTCGTATTGTTGTGGCTGGCCAGTTTACATTTACAGCAGAGCCTATACAGTGTCGCAGCATGTCAGAGCAGCCATATCTTGTGCCACACACTCAGGAAGAGACTCGCATTCTTTACGAGGATGAGGATCTGCTACTGGTGCGTAAACCCGACCTCCTGCTGAGTATCCCCGGGCGTCACCCGCTGAACAAGGACTGCCTGATAACCCGCCTGCAGGAAACCTACCCCAGTGCGAGCATCGTACACAGGCTGGACCTGGATACCTCCGGGATCATGGTGGTCCCATTGAACAAGCCAACCCACGCACATATCAGCCGACAATTTCAGGAACGCAAGGTTGAGAAAACCTATACCGCGGTGGTCTTCGGCCAGGTCGAAAGTGACTGCGGTGAAGTCGAGCTGCCGATTGTCTGTGACTGGGAAAACCGCCCGCGACAAAAAATCTGTCACGAAACCGGCAGGCACGCTCTGACACGCTTTGAAGTACTAACGCGCGATAGCGACCGGACGCGAATGCTGTTGAAGCCAGTCACCGGTCGCTCCCACCAATTGCGCATTCACATGCGGGAACTGGGGCATCCTATCCTGGGTTGTGACATGTATGCCCACGACGAAGCCCTGGCCATGGCCCCGCGCCTGATGCTGCACGCCACAACGCTGGGCTTTGAACACCCCACCAGCGGCGAGTGGCTGGCCGGAGAAAGCCTGCCGGACTTCTAGTCTGGCTGCAGGTAGCTACACCAGTCGCTCCAGCTGCCACCATAAAGGCTGGCATCATCACGCCCCAGCAACGCCAGTGAAAACAGGTTAACGCAGGCAGTAACGCCGGAGCCGCAATACACAACAAGTTGTTCCGCTTCGAGCGCGTCGCCCCAATGATCGCGCAGCGCATCTGTTGACTGCAGGCGCCCGTCCGTTTCAGTCACGCCCTGCCAGGGCCGGTTAATCGCACCGGGAATATGCCCGGCTACCGGATCGATAGGCTCTTCCAGCCCCTGATAACGAGCGGCCTCTCGGGAATCAACCAAAAGCGCCCCCGCCATCTGTGCCTGTCTCAGCCCTTCAATATCTACCTGCTTCCCGTAGGACTGCACCTGTGGCGGCTCACACGACTGCGCCGCAGGCGACTCGGTCTGCAACTCACCACCCCCAGCCAACCAGGCAGCAAGGCCGCCATTAAGCACGCGTGGTGCGCGGTAGCCCAATGCACGCATCATCCACCAGAGACGACTGGCAAACGCCAGTCGCGAGTCATCATAGACAACGACATCTGTATCCACGTCTACGCCAAAGCGCGCGAGTGTCGCGGCGAAGTCAGCGGGTTCAGGCAGGGGGTGGCGACCACCATGTTTGCCGGCGGTAGCCGACAGGTCGTTATTGAGATCAAGATAATGAGCACCGGGAATATGGCCTGCCTGATAGGCGAGACGCCCCGCCGCCGGATCAGTCAATACAAACCGGCAGTCAAATACCACTACATCGGCTAGTGCTTCTAACTGCTGCGCGTCAATCAGCATGCCCTGCTCTCCCCGACCCCACCGGGTTTGTGGGCGCCGAATAAAAAGTTGTCTAGAATAGGGAGAAACAGGATACGGTATTTCGACTTGGTTACCAGTACCCGCACATCATCGCGGCTGATGATTATCGCCAAACCCAATCAGTCCGCCAGTTGGCGCACCAACAAGCTGGTGCTGCTCGCGCTGGCCATTCCGTCGTTGGGGATTGCCGTCGCCTTCACACTGGCTGGCGCCTGGCCCATTCTGCCATTGGCGGGGCTTGAGCTGGCAGCTTTAACGGGGGCACTGTACTACGTCAACTGGAAACTTCAGTACCGACACGTAATCACTCTCAGCGATGACGGCATCCGAATCGACAAGGGATACTACGCGCCCCAACGCAGCTGGCAGTTCCCTCGAAGCGGGGCCGGCATTGCAGTCACCCCGGAAAAGCATCCCTGGGATGGTCCGGCCATCAGCCTTCATAACCAGAGTGAAAGCGTGACTGTAGGTGAGTTTCTGAATCGCGATGACTGCCTGGAACTACTGGCCCTACTACGCAGGGAAATCAAGGTGGGAACGCACAGCACTGCCGCGCAACGCGCGCTCTAGTCAAATATCGTCGAACTTACCGTGGCGTCCCTTGCCCGATGCAAAGCGCGTTGCGCCGGTGAGCGTCTCGAGAGACTCGATCACCTCCAGGCCACGAGCAAACTCGTTGTCTATCGCGTCAGCCTCCGACAGGCCCCATTGGTGTAGAGCGCTTAATCGGTCAGAGCGCAGGCAGTGTTGTGGAAAGCGCACCAACTGCCCCGCCAAGGCCAACGCCTCCTGTAAAACCGTACCATCGGCCACCACGCGATTAGCCAGACCAATCTCCTGCGCTTCAGCAGCACCCACCTCACGCCCGGTAAGAATCATATCCATCGCTCGACTGTGCCCGATTAGGCGGGGCAAACGCACTGTCCCGCCATCGACCAGTGGCACGCCCCAGCGGCGGCAATAGACACCGAAGACTGCACTGGCTTCGGCCACCCGCAGATCACACCACAGTGCCAACTCAAGCCCCCCCGCTACCGCGTGACCCGCGACAGCCGCAATGACCGGTTTACCCAAAACCAAACGACTTGGTCCCATAGGCCCATTGCCTGTTTTCGACAGCTCATTGCTGCCACTACCGGCGGCAAGAGCTTTTAGATCAGCGCCGGCGCAAAAATTGCCGTCAGCCCCATAGAGGATGGCCACATCACTATCATCGTTTTCATCAAAGGCCAAAAATGCTTCGGCCAGCGCGCTGGCGGTTTCGGCATCAACCGCATTACGCACCTCTGGCCTGGACAGTGTCACCACTGTGACACGCTCGATCAGCTCTGTATGTACAGCCATTACCCTTACTCCCCACCTGTTATCGCACAGCCTAACACTGCCTGGCGCCGCCATAACAGTCACCCACATTCGGCAAGTTCCCTGTCTTCAGCAGCCACTGTATAATCGCGTCCTCCTAACCAGCAGGCAGCGCATATGTCTTCCAACAAAGTGGGCTTTGTCAGCCTAGGCTGCCCCAAGGCCCTGGTCGACTCAGAACGCATCCTCACCCAACTCAAGCTGGATGGCTACGATGTAGTACCCAGCTATGAAGACGCTGAACTGGTTGTGGTAAATACCTGCGGCTTCATCGACAGCGCCAAGCAGGAATCACTGGATGCCATTGGTGAAGCCCTGAGCGAGAATGGCCGGGTAATTGTGACCGGCTGTATGGGCAAAGGCGAAGACGCCAAAGCGATACGCGCACAGCACCCCAAGGTGTTGAGTGTTACCGGCCCCGCCGCTTACGAAGAAGTACTCAGTGCTGTGCACGAATATGTGCCCCATATTCCTACACACGATCCCTACACAGACCTCGTTCCACCGCAGGGCGTGAAGCTCACACCACGACACTACGCTTATTTGAAAATTTCCGAGGGCTGCAATCATCGCTGCAGCTTTTGCATCATTCCAAACATGCGTGGCGATCTGGTCAGCCGACCCATAGGCGATGTGCTGGAGGAGGCAGAGCGACTGGTACGTGCCGGAGTGCGCGAACTATTGGTAATTTCACAAGATACCAGCGCCTATGGTGTGGACCTGAAATACCGTACCGGCTTCTGGAATGGCCGGCCCCTGAAAACCCGCATGCAGGAGCTGTGTGAGGCACTGGCGGAATTCGGGATCTGGGTGCGGCTTCATTACGTTTACCCCTACCCTCACGTCGACAACATCGTACCGCTAATGGCTGACGGCAAGATACTGCCCTATCTGGATATCCCTTTTCAGCACGGCAGCCCGGCGGTGCTCAAACGAATGAAGCGGCCCGCCGCTGCAGAAAAATCGCTTGATCGGATCCAGACCTGGCGGAGCATCTGCCCCGATATCACACTGCGCAGTACATTTATCGTCGGCTTCCCCGGCGAAACGGATGAGGAATTCGACACGCTGCTGGATTTTCTGCGCGAAGCGCAGCTGGACAGGGTGGGCTGCTTCCAGTACTCCCCAGTGGCTGGCGCCGCTGCCAACGAATTACCGAATCACGTTCCAGAAGAACTCAAGCAGGAGCGTTGGGAGCGTTTCATGGGTTTGCAGCAGGAGATAAGCAGCGCGAGGCTGCAAGCCAAGATAGGCCGCACGATTGAAATCCTGATCGACGAAGTCGGACCGGAAGGATCAATCGGCCGATCGACTGCGGACGCCCCGGATATTGACGGCAAGGTCTACCTCAATGGCATTACGGATTTGAGTCCCGGTGATTTTGTCGAGGCCGAAGTGACCGACGCCGATGACTATGACCTGTGGGCGGGCTAGGAGAGAATGAACCTGCTGCTGTTCAGCGAGGCTGACCGGCGTCCGGACAACACGGTCGTGATCACTGGCCGAAGGCTCCAACACCTCAAGGAAGTCCTGAGCGCACAACAGGGGGATTCACTACGTGTTGGAGAGATCGACGGGGGTATGGGCCTGGGCCGAATAGTCGCGTTAGATGATCAGGCTGCCACCTTGCAGGTTTCTCTAACAGAATCGCCCCCGGAAAAACTTCCCATCACCCTCGTGTTGGCCCTGCCCCGACCAAAAATGCTGCGCAGAATTCTGCGAACAATCGCTGAGACCGGGGTTACCGACCTGCATCTCATAAACAGTTATCGCGTCGAAAAAAGCTACTGGCAAACCCCCGTGCTGGAAGCAGACACTGTTCGGGATTACCTTCTGCAAGGACTGGAACAAGCACGGGATACCGGCTTGCCCACGGTTACGCTACACCGACGTTTTAAGCCATTCGTGGAAGACACCCTGCCCTCGCTGCTTAAAAACCGGCACGCACTGCTCGCCCAGCCAGGCGACTACCCGCTGGCACCCACCGACGGAGACATCGACACACTGTTGGTGATTGGACCCGAGGGAGGGTTTATCCCCTACGAAGTCGACAAGCTTGAAGACGCAGGCTGCACCGCAGTCTCGATGGGCAAGCGCATCCTGCGCGTGGAGACCGCGGTAACGGCACTGCTGGGTCGTTTGATAAGCCGCTAGAAGCGGTATTCCAATTCAGCGCCATACATACGCGGCGGTGCTACCGCGAAACCGCCAACCCCGGATGATTCCACCAGAGCGACTGCGCCGACCAGATAGTCTTCATCGGTGAGGTTGCTGCCATAGATCGCACCCACCCAGTTTTCATCGCTGGAGATCCAGGTAATGCGAGCACTCAGGTCAAACTGCTCATCTTCAAAGAACCGCTCGGTGGTGCAGCTGGCCGCATCAAAGCAGAACTCCATGTCTTTCTTCCAGCTGGCCTGTATACGCGGTAGAAATGCACCGAAGCGTGTATCGAGGTTGTACTGTGCCGCAAGAAGATAAGTCTGCTCAGCCAAACGCGGCAGGTTTTCAGCGGAACGATCGTTGGGACAGGAGTCAATCTGCACGATAGTGAGGTTCACTCGCTCACAACCCTGGGCGGGCGGTACCGTGGGATCAGCCAGGGTAATCTGGTCATCGTCATATTCATCAATATCGCCGTCACTGAATGTCGCATTCAGAGTCAACATGAGGTTCTGAGTCGCAAGCCAGGTGGTCTCCAACTCAAATCCGCTAATGGTTGATTCAGCCGCGTTGATTGTTGCGTTAGCCGGTGAATTGGTCACGGAGTTGATCACCAGACTGGTGAGCTGACGATTGGTGTAGTCGGTGTGAAAGAACGCGCCATTCAGGCGCAGACGACGATCCAGCAAATCCAGCTTGAAACCAAGTTCCCAGTTTTCCACCTCTTCCGGCTCGAACTCCTCCAGGTCATCGCTGGGCCCTTCAGAGAGCCCACCCGACAGGAAGCCCTCACTGTAGGTCAGGTAAAAGCTGCCGCCATCTATCCAGTCACTGCCGTCGAGAATGTACTGAAGGCTTGCCATGGGGGTGACGTCGCTGTCCGAGGTTTTGCCGGAGCGCTGATCCCTGAATTCGAAGTCGTAGTTCGGGTTATAGAGAAAGTCAGGACGCTGCACAGAGTAAAGCCCGCCGCCTATATCGAACACCGCCCCGCCGTTGGCGTCGATAGTCGCTGCATTGGGAACATAACGCAGGCTCTCCAGTTCCCTGTCTTCATCGGTGTAGCGCAGCCCAACTGTTGCACGCCAGTTATCGTTAAACTCCCATTCCGCTTGCGCAAATACGGCAATGGCCTCGTTGTCAGAACGCAATTCGGAGGCCGAGGTATTCAGGAAAAACAGATTAGCTATCGCGGGATCCCAGGGGCCAAGAAAGTTGACGTTAACCCGACCATCCGTTTCCTCCGCATACCAATAGAGACCGGCAACATACTGCAAGCGGTCATCAAAGCCCGCTCCTATGAGCTGGAACTCCTGGCTATATTGATCCGTCTCCGATGGACCGGAAAAAGGGTGCACGCTGTTGGTACGATGCAGGAATGGCGTTGCTGTATGGTCCAACTCGTCGTTCTGGAAGGCTTCTGTGTAACGCCAACCGGTGATGCTTTTCAAAATCAGGTCGTCGTTGATCGCCCACTCGGCAACCAGAGAGGCACCTTTGTTTTCGGCTTCGTAATCACCACCGATATCAGACACGATCTTGTTGGGGTCACCACCACCGGCGGCAGCAGCCTCCGCACAAAAGTCATCCAGTGATTTACCGGTCGCGGGGACAAGGGCCAGCGTGTCGAACAATTCAGCCTGCCAACCTGTGACCTCTGGCACCAGCGTGCATTTTTGTGGGCGCATTTTCTGTTCTGTCTTCGCCCAGTTCATGTTGAGGTCGATAGTCCAGGCATCATTGGGAACCCAGCGTGTCTGCCAGATCACACTCTTACGGTCCTCGTCCATGTACTCTTTGCCATCGTAAAGATTATCGATGTAACCATCACGCGTGCGAGCGGCCGCTGAGACGCGAGTCCACAGATTATCGGTCAGCGGTAAATTGACCACGGCATCGCCATCGAGTCGATCGTAATTGCCAACCCGCAGCCCCAGCTTGCCCTCAAACTCTTCAGTAGGCTTGTTGGTAGTGAAAACCAGAGCTCCGCCTGTGGTGTTTTTCCCAAACAGCGTGCCCTGCGGGCCACGCAGAACTTGCACCGATTGCACATCGTTCAAATCCAGCAGGCCGCCATCCGGGCGCCCCACGTACACATCGTCAATATAGATACCAACGCCCGAGTCAATATTGGCGCCGGTATTCCGCTGCCCCACCCCGCGGATGTAAATATTCGCCAGTGGCGCTGTGCCATTGGCCAGCGCAACATCCATATTCGGGGCTATCTGATTGAGGTCAGCGAGATTATTGATTCCGGCATCGCGCAAGGCATCGGCGTCCAGCGCGGTAACCGCGACCGGCGTTTCCTGCAAACTCTCCTGTCGCTTACGCGCGGTTACAATGACTTCTTCCAGAAAACCGTCCTGGGCCAACGCCGGTACCGACGGAATCACGCCGGCGCTTAGCAGGCCTGCGGCCACAGTTGTTTTAAACGAGCGATTGAAACGACTCATGGAATTCACCTCTGCCATTGTTATATTTTTTTATGCAAACAGTCCCTTCCATGAGCACTGCACTACCCTCGTTATAAGGAGTGGCATAGGTATATGCAAGAAGATTTGAGGGGGAATAAAGCCCCGTCATAACTATTGATACTGCCCGTGTACCGGCCGGTAGCCCCAGAAATTCGGTTAACGCAGCCCCTGGCGCTCAGGCCTGGGACTCAAACAGAGAGAGCTGACTCTCCTCTTCATCCGCCAATGGCCGCAGTCGCAACCCGGCGCCCAGAAGCCGCACAGGCTTGGCGCCGCGCGGCCATGCCGCCGCTAACAATCGACGAAAGTCAGCGGCGTCATTCCAGGGCTTGCCATCGGCAGGCAGAGGCTCTTCCAGCGTGGTCTGGGTGAAATCCTGATACTTGATTTTGATCACTCGCTTGATAGGGGCATAGCGACCCGCGATGCGGGCGAAGCGGGTATGTAACTCCAACACCAGATCATCGACAGCCTCTTCCATAGCGGCCATGGCGGTCATATCTTCCGCAAAAGTGCGCTCCACACTGATCGACTTGCGTACTCTACTGGACTGCACCGGCCTGTCATCACGACCCGCCGCTACTTCAGACAGGCGCTTGCCATACTTGCCAAAGCGCTTGATCAATGTCGCTAAGGGTATCTTTTGAAGATCACCGCAGGTTTGCACCCCCATGGTGCCAAGTTTGGCAGCGGTAACCTTGCCAACACCGTTAATGCGATCCACCGGAAGCCCCTGAACAAATGCGGCGACCTGTTCGGGTGCAATAGTAAATAGCCCGTCCGGCTTGTCCCAGTCACTCGCCACTTTCGCGAGAAACTTATTGGGCGCAACACCGGCAGACACCGTTAGTGACAGTTCCTTACGCACTCGCTCACGAATCTCCCGTGCTATCAGGGTAGCGCTACCCTGACAGTGTTCCGCATGGGTAACATCCAGATACGCTTCATCCAGCGACAAGGGCTCGATGAGCGCCGTGTGATCGGCAAAAATTCGGTGAAATTCGGCTGAGACATCGCGATACAGCTCAAACCGTGGTGGCAGAATTACCAGCTGCGGGCACAAGGAGATCGCCCGCGATGAGGGCATCGCCGAACGCACCCCGAACTTGCGTGCCTCATAGCTGGCCGCGGCGATCACCCCGCGACGTTCCGAGCGGCCGCCCACGGCGATCGGTTGACCCGCGAGAGATGGATCCTCACGCAGCTCTACTGAGGCGTAGAAAGAATCAGCATCGACATGAATGATTTTGCGGATTGTGTTCGTCACAGTCGCCCGCGGACTCAACCTGCCCTGCTAGAGCGCAACACCCGCCGGACACGAAACCCCGGTACCTCCCAGGCCGCAGTAACCACCGGGGTTCTTGGCCAGGTATTGCTGGTGATACTCCTCGGCGTAATAAAACGGCGAGGCCGGCTCGATCTCGGTCGTTATGTCGCCGTAGCCGGCGGACGCCAGCGCTTGTTGAAAGGTCTCTTTTGATTGCAGGGCCTGCGCTTGCTGCGCGTCGCCAAAGGTGTAAATACCTGAGCGGTACTGTGTACCCATGTCGTTGCCCTGACGCATACCCTGTGTGGGGTTGTGACCCTCCCAGAACACAGTGAGCAACTCTTCATAACTGATTATCTCGGGGTCGAATACCACCAGAACCACCTCGTTATGCCCGGTCTGCCCGGAGCATACCTCTCGGTAATCGGGGTTAGGGGTCTGCCCGGCTGCGTACCCGGCGGCAGTGGTAAACACACCCTCCAGCTGCCAAAACATGCGTTCCACGCCCCAGAAACAGCCCATCCCGAACACTGCCATTTGCATACTGTCCGGGAACGGTCCCTGCATGGGGTTGCCATTCACAAAATGCTGCGGCGGTACAGCCATTGCCTCACTGCGCCCGGGCAGTGCGGAGGCGGCATCGGGCAGCGCGTGCTTTTTTCGAATATTGAATAAACTCATCGCCGTAGTATAACGATTCGCGGGCAGCCAATGAAACTCCGGCAGCTGATTATTCCCTTACAGGTACTTGCTGGGCTAAAGTAACGCCACTTTATGTAATGGCCCACAACAATGCCCATCACCAGACGCGCTGTCCTGGGGATTCTATCCTCCAGCACTTTCTTCCTGACCGTGCCATCCCGTGGCGAACAACCAGCAGGCAGCACGCCAGCGGCCTCTGTCGCGCTGAAGTTTTCCCAGGGTGTCGCTTCGGGCGACCCGCGATCGGACAGCGTTATGTTGTGGACGCGTGCAGAGCCCGCTGATATTCCGGCGCCGCAGGAAGTACCTGTGTTACTGCAGGTCAGCGAAGAGAAGAATTTCAGCTCGCTGGTACTGGAGTCTCTTTTGTCTACGGGGGAATCGTCAGACTACACTTTGCGCGCCTACGTTGAGGGCCTTAAGCCCAACCAGTACTACTACTACCGTTTTCTGGGCGGCGAGAATTCGATATCCAGAACCGGCCGCACCCGCACCGCACCTGACCCCGACAAGCAACACGACGCTGTGCTGGCATTTGCTTCCTGCCAGAGCTTTGAGCAGGGCTATTACGGGTCCTGGGCTAGAATGATTGCCGACGATAAAGCGGCGCCGGAGGATGCCGCTATACAGTTTGTTCTGCATCTGGGCGATTTTATCTACGAGAGAAGCTGGCATACCCGCTACGACGGCAGTGAGCAATCGCGGTATGTCCCCGAATTTCCAGACGGCGTTAGCACCGACAGGAATCGCCACGCAGTCTCGCTGGCTGACTATCGACACATTTATAGAACCTACCTCAATGATCCATGGTTGCAGGAAGCAAGAGCGCGCTGGCCATTTATCTGTACATGGGACGATCACGAGTTCAGCAATGACAATTTCCAGAGCTACAACAATTACGGCGATCAACCCAAGCTGGAAGCCCAGCGCCGTCAGCATGCCAACCAGGCCTGGTTCGAGTTTATTCCAGCGGTACTAGACGACGCTACCGACCAGCCCGCCCATGACTTTCGTCCAGCAGACCTTAACGCTACAGCAGACAGCAACACGGCCGCCGTGGACAGCCTGTGCATCTACCGCTCGCTGCGTTGGGGCAAAAGCCTGGATATTGTACTGACCGACAATCGCAGTTACCGCAGTGCACCCTGCCTGGACAAGCACGCAGCGACAAAGCTGGATATACCGATGAATACCGTGGAGCTGATAAAACTCGCCGACGCCGGCAAGGCCTACAACAACGGCCAGCCACCAGAGTTTCTACCCTACGGCGATGGAACCGTGGCTAACTTCGCACGTCAACGGGAGCCCGGAAGTTGTCTGGGGCTTAAGCAACGGGAGTGGTTCCTATCCCGGCTGGAGAACTCCACCGCCCAGTGGAAACTATGGGGTAACTCCATACCCCTGATGCCCTTGCGTCTGGACCTGTCCAGCGTGCCAATGGCCGGTTACGAGGACAGCATTTTCACCATCGACCCATGGGCGGGCTACCCTCATGAAGTCGGCCTGATGATGGATCACCTACAGGCCAAAGGGATCACCGGCCTGGTGTCACTGTCCGGCGATCATCACCTGCATGGCGCGGCAACAATCAATCGGGCACCTGACGAGCCACAGGCGCCGGCAATGGCCGTCGACTTCGCAGTGGCTGGTATCAGTTCCTCACCCACGTTTGAGGACGCAGCCTCCGTGGCCCGCAAGGGACCAGCCAGTTTCCGCTCGCTGGTATTCAGCGAACAGGATGGCGAGGAGGTTCCGCTGTGGAACATGACCCTGGCCCGGGGCGTACTGGCCTCCTTTGCTTTCGACAAAACCGGACTGGCCCCTTTGGCCCAGTGGCTGGGGCCGAATGAAGCCAACCCGGGCCTCAAGTTCGTGGATACACTGGCCAATGGCTACGGCCTGGCCCGTTTTGGCGAAGACACCATGAATGTTTCATTTGTAGCAATGAACAGCCTGCACGAACCCTTTGAGCAGGCGCCAACAGTGCGCTATCGGGCCAATTTCACCCTGCCACTGTGGTCTCCTGGCGAAGAACCAGCGCTTGATGGGCCCAAATTTGAGGGGCCTGCCCCCTTCCCCTATGCACCACCGGCGGTGTAAGCTGTGGAAAATTACCAATTCGTCCGCACACTGTCACATCCTTGTCATCTCACGATCGTAGGCTTGCAGTCAGCGCAACCGAAACACCGTTTGCACGGACGATTACAACCAGATACGAGATTTACAAAGAAATGACTACAGAACAGAACACCTTCAAACCACAGGAACTGTGCAGCAGAAAGCTATGGCAAATCGTCACTGACGACGAGGGCAAAGCCTGCGCCAAGAGCGAATTGCGCGCCGCTATAAATGAGCTGGCTGCGCGCCGCCATTATCTCGCCGAACTGGCGGAGCTGGGGCAGTTGGATGGAGACTCACCGGCCTGATCAACGCCCGGATGCTATGGCCAAACCACCTGCACGCCGCTCATCTACCTCGGAAATAAACACCTTCCTGCAACAAAGCAGGACCATTACCGAATTCGTTGATAAGCAAGCGCGATTGATTTTCGCCATCGACGCGACTGCCAGCCGCCAGCCCACCTGGGACACCGCCTGCCATTTGCAAACCAGCATGTTTCAGGCCACCCATGCTGCCAACTCTTTAGCCATACAACTTTGTTACTACCGCGGATTCAACCAGTTCAAAGCATCCGGCTGGCTGACTGGCAGTGATGACCTGGGCCGCTTAATGACGCGAGTGAGTTGTGAAGGCGGGCACACCCAGATTGCCCGGCTGTTGCGACATGCCCTGGCCACCCATAAAGAGACACCGATAAAAGCACTGGTATTCATAGGTGATGCGGTAGAAGAAAATCCTGACAGCCTCTGCAACCTGGCCGGGCAATGTGGCATTGCAGGTCTGCCATTGTTTGTCTTTCAGGAGGGGCGCTCCAGCGCCGTAGAAAAAACATTCAGAACCATGGCCAAAGTCAGCCGGGGCGCCTATGCCCACTTCGACCAGACCAGCGCCGCCAAACTCGCCAGTTTGTTGGGGGCAGTCGCAAGTTATGCCACTGGCGGCCGCAAGGCATTACAGAACATCAATACCGACGGTGCTAAACTGCTGTTGCGTCAACTGAATACCTGAGGATTCCAGTGCCCAGACTTATACTGCTGCTGGCCATAGCAGCCGTCGTGTACATCCTGTTTCGACGAGCCCAATCCATGCCTCCGCATAAACGCCGTGCCGAGTTAATCAAGCTGGGTGTTGGCGTCGCGGTTGTTGTCGTTATCGGATTAACAATGACCGGTCGCATGCACTGGCTGGGTGCCGCGCTCACTGGCCTACTCGTCGCCGCACGCCAATTGTTACCCATGCTAATCAGATTCTTCCCCATGTTGACCAGCCTGAAGGCCAACGCAGGTCCCAGTAGCGGTCAACGCTCTACGGTGGCAACTGACATTCTGCGTATGCAGCTGGACCATGATTCCGGCAAGCTGCAGGGGGAAGTGCTACAAGGTCCCTTCAAGGAATGGCTGCTGGACGAGATGGATCGTGATCAATTAATGGCACTGCTGAGTTTCTGCCAGGCCGAGGACGACGAATCAGCACAATTGCTAAGCAGCTACCTGCAGCAACGCTTTCCCGGTGAAAGTGACTTTCAACAGCAGCAGGCCCCGCCGGGAAACAGCAGCACAGGTATGAGCCGACAGGAAGCATTAGCTGTTCTGGGGCTACCGGAAGATGCTGATCGCGAGGCAATAATAGCCGCCCACCGCAGCCTGATGCAGAAGTTACACCCAGACCGGGGGGGCAATGACTACCTCGCCGCCAAGGTTAACCAGGCCAAGGATCTGCTGCTGGAATGAATCTGGGTCAGCGGGGGAAATGTGTGCTGGCAAGACCTTCCCTAAATGCTTAAACTTCGCGCCTTGCGTAAACAGAGCCTTGTAAGAACATGACTGATATCTTCGTAATTCGTAACCAACTCGGCCACTACTGGGGTAAGGGTAAGCAGTGGGTCGATGGTAGCGAACCCAAAACTGTGATGAAGCTCAAACACAATGATGAGGCTGTCAATACGCTGGTGGAGCTGAGCTCCCGGGATATCGAACTACGCGGCGAGATTATTGAAGTTGAACTCAACTCGCGAGGAGAGCCCAAAGTAGAAGCCAGCGATATTCCCCTGCCAAACGCCGAAGAGGCCGACAGCGAGGGCGAAGATAACGCCGAGCCGGAAGCGGCGCAGCCAGAGGCTGGTGCACCGGAATCCGCCTGATTCCAACGGGTGCCTCTGGCCGGGCGCCCCTCGCCGGGCGCCCCTAGCCGGGCGCCCCTAGCCAGAAGAGACGGGAATCAGATACTCGCTCACGGGCATCACATCGATACGCTGGAAGTCGATAAAACGGCTACAACTTTCCATCATGGCGGTCATGTTTGCCTGCAGGGTTTCGTCATCAGCGGCGTCATAAAAGGCATGATCTGAGGTCATGGCCGCAAGCGGGAAACTCTCTTCTATCATCGCACTGTAAGGCGCTGCACCCTCGCCCAGGGCCCGCACAATAACATTCTGCCTGTAAGCGAATGTCGATTGCGTCTCGATAGCAACCGTTGTGTGGCTGCCCTGCCAGATATCAAGCCATGCTGCTTCAGTAAGCTCCTCCGGCCTTTGCAGGAAAACCACCTGGGCAAACCCCGGCATCCGCCCACTGGCATCAGCAGCTTCGCGATTTACTATTTGCTCAGACTCGGTCACCAGATAGGCGGCTGACTTCACCACTACCGAATCGAGTGCTTCTTGCAGCGCAGCAAGCTCGGTAACGCTATCCAGCCAAACTGACAGCACGGCATCAGGCAAGCCGCCAAAACTGTCCATTCGTTTGCCTTCGGCCTCAGCTACGGCGCTATCGACCACCGCCAGCCGCAAACCCCGGACAGCGTGAAGCCCGGCGAGCTGCTCACCCGCCAGCGTCAGCAGAACGTCACGAAATTGATCACCCGACAACTCATCGGACCGCCACAGCGGCATCACCAGCTTTTCCATAACTTTCTCCGTGTCGCCCGGCTAGACGCCCATAGGCGGCGTAATGGTGGCTGCGTTATCAATCACCATTTCCGCACCATTCACAAAGCGCGACTCGTCAGAGGCAAGATAGAGCACCAGATTAGCAATATCCTCCGGGTCGCACATATTGGTCGCGCTGGCCAGCGCGTCGACTTCTTCCTGGGTAGCGGTATCTTTGCCAGTTGCCACTTTCACAACCATGGGGGTCGCGACTCCATCCGGGTGAATAGAGTTGCACCGGACAGCGTTGCCCTGCTCCTTGCAATACATGGCGACACTTTTGGTCAGCGCCTTAACTGCACCCTTGCTGGCACTGTAGGCAGCACAGAATGACATCCCGTGCAGCGCCGCCACCGACGACATATTTACGATGGCTCCACCACCGCTCTCGGCCATGACAGGAATCGCGTGTTTGCAGCCCAGAAATACGCCCTCGGTATTCACCGCATGAGTCTTGCGCCAGCTTTCCAGGTCGGTATCGACAACACTGCCTACCAGCATCAGGCCGGCGTTATTGACCAGAATATCCAGACCGCCAAAACGCGCTTGGGTGGCCTCAACCACTTGCTGCCAATTGGCCTCGTCAGTCACATCCAGTCGCATGAACACCGCGTTGTCCCCGATGTCCTTCGCCACCGCCTCACCGTCGGCCTCGTTGAGATCAGCGAGAACAACCTTCGCTCCCTCGCGTGCCAGCAATTGTGCGTCGGCTTTACCCATACCACTTGCCGCCCCGGTAATAATGGCTACCTTGCCGCTGACTCTGCCCATACCCTTAGCTCCTCTCACTTGATCGACTCGATCCCGCCGCTGCGACAACCGACAAGCGCGGGAGTTAACCAAAAGCACAGACAAAGCTCAATTTATCCCCCGGCAAACCACGGGTGGGGCTGTAGAATTGAACCATTGCGGCGACTCGCACCCCGACCACAGGAGTAGTATTCTTGCGCTTTGCCGGACCACCACAACGCGTTGGAGAGAGACATGACTGAACAGAAGAAAGCGACCGGGCTGGTTGCCTGGCTGGGTTACCTGGGCATAACCGTGCTGGTTTTGCTGCCCCTGTCGGTGCTGACAGTGCGCTCTGGCGTGTGGCAACAGGGATTACTTCTGTATGCCGTAGCCTGTCTGGGTGCTGCGCTGCTACTGCTGCTCGCAGCGCTCCTGTGGGTATTGCCCCGGTTCCGCGACTCCCGTAAAGCCATTACCCAGCGAATGCTCTACGTTATCCCGGGTACGGTCTTGCTCTTGAGCATGGTAGTTGGCGGCGGCGATATACCGCCCATTCACGATATTTCAACCGACACCGATAACCCGCCAGCCTTCGATGCCGCCGTGCTGGCGCGGGGTGAGAACAGCAACAGTCTGGACACCAAACCAGAAACAGTGGCGCAACAACTGGCCGCCTATCCCGATATCGCCCCGCTCACCAGCACACTGTCTCCTGACCAGGCCTTCGACACGGCCCTGGCGGTCAGTAAGGCAATGGGCTGGGATGTTATTGCGCAAGATAAAACTGGCGGCGTGATTGAGGCGGTTGAGACAACCGCCATCATGGCATTCAAGGATGATGTTGCAATACGCATCACCTCGGCCGGGGCCGGTTCAATCATCGACCTGCGTTCAGTCTCGCGCGTAGGCGTCAGCGACCTGGGGGCGAATGCCAAACGCATCCGCGCGTTTATCGAACAGTTTAATGCAGCTGTCGCCTCGTCTTGAGTTGCGCTGTAGAAAATAGGTGGTGGCGCTTGCTCGCCACCGGCTTCGTCGCGCTGGCGCTGACCGCTGCCACAGGTGCAGAGGAAGTAGACTATCTAAGTTTCGCTACTGAAGATGAGGCGAACAGTACTGAGATCTTCAGTAAAGCCAGCCCCGCTGTGGTGTTCGTGACCAATAAAGCCCTGCGTCGCAACCTGTTCAATCTCAACATTCAGGAAATACCCAGGGGCTCAGGCACGGGCTTTGTCTGGAACGACAGCGGCCTTGTTGTAACCAATTTCCATGTCATTGCAGGCGCCCACAGACTCACAGTCACCCTGCAGGATACGACGGAGTATGACGCCGAAGTTATCGGTATCGCGCCGGAAAAAGATCTCGCCGTGCTGCGCATGATTGATCCTCCCGAAGACCTGAGCACGCTGCCACTGGGTGATTCTTCAGAACTGACAGTGGGCCGCAAGGTGTTGGCCATAGGTAACCCTTTTGGCCTGGACACCACACTCACTACCGGGGTAGTGAGCGCGCTGGGGCGTGAGATCAAGGCTCCCAGTAATCGCCTTATACGCGGTGTTATCCAGACGGATGCGGCCATCAATCCCGGTAACTCCGGCGGACCTTTGCTCAACTCTTTAGGCCAGCTTGTTGGCGTAAACACCGCTATTTATAGTCCCAGCGGTGCCAGTGCAGGCATAGGCTTTGCCATACCAGTGAACACGGTCAAGGAAGTGGTACCGCAACTGATCAGTTACGGCCGGGTACTGCGTCCCATCATTGGCGTAGAGCTTGCCAGTGATCGCTGGATTCGTCGTTATCGCATAAATGGTCTACCCGTGGTGAGGGTCTACCCGGGGTTACCCGCGGCCGAAGCCGGGCTCAGGGGCGCTTATCGCAATTCTCGTGGAGAGATCGCGCTGGGTGATGTCATCACCCACCTCAACGATGCAGCCGTGCGTAACAACGACGACTATTTAAGCGCCATGGAAGAATACGAGATAGGCGACACGATCACTGTGCGCACGCGTCGCGGTGATGAAGAAAAGCGTTTCGAGGTCACCCTGACTGAATCACAGTAGAACAGTTAAAACGTACTGCGGCGCTAAAGGTTCTCGCAAAAACGTCGGATGCGCTTGCAGGCCTTTCTCAATACAACCTCATTTTGTGCCAGGCCAATGCGCACAAACCCTGCCGCCGATGGCCCGAAAGCATCTCCCGGCACCACCGAGACTTGCTCCTTTACCAACAACTGATCGGCAAATTCGCGACCGCTAAGCCCCGTGCCAGTTACATCGCACATGATAAACATCCCCGCCTCTGGACTGGAGCATGACAGCTGGCTTACTTTCGACAGCTTGCCCAATACAAAGTCCCGGCGCTGCCGGTACTCCTTACGCATGCTGGCAACGTAAGCCTGATCATTTTCAAGGGCAAAGGCGCTGGCATCCTGGATAAACTGTGGGCTGCCGAACAAAGTGGCCGCAGAGTAATCGCCCAGTCGTTGAATAAGCTCGGGGGGTGCGACTACCCAACCCATGCGCCAGCCGCTCATGGCATGCGATTTGGACAGTCCATCAACCATCACAATATTATCCAGGTGATCTACTGATGCACGGGCAGACCGATGCTTACCGTCGTAAGTAAACATGGAATACACCTCATCACACACCAGCCAGACGCCACGCTGGCGGCAGAAGGAGGCAAGCTCGTGAAGCTCGCGCGCCGGTATGATGCTGCCCGACGGGTTACCCGGCGTGTTGAGAAACAATACCCGGGTGCGATCGGTAAATGCCGACTTGATCGCGGGTAAATCAAGGCTAAAGCCCGACTTGACGTCCAGGGGCACTGGCACTACCTGCACGTCCAAAGCCTGCATAATAGGTGGATAGCCCACATACATGGGTTCCGGAATCACCACTTCGTCACCGGCATCAAGCAGGCAACTCATCACCGAATGAATGGCCGATGTTGCGCCCGGGAAAATAGCAACTTCGTCGACGGTGCAGGGATAAGGTGAACTCTGGGTTTCCAGATCTGCGACTGCCCGGCGAAACTTTATCTCACCCAGCGACGGTGAGTAATGGGTGCGTCCCACTCGCAAGTAGCTAACAGCATTGTCGATAATCGGCTCGGGCGTGCGAAAGTCAGGATCGCCAACACTCAACAAAATCACATCTTCGCCGGCTCGCTCCATCTCCAGAGCGCGATCATGCACTTCCCAGCCACCGTTATCCTGCTCCTGCAGGCGCGTGGCCAGAGCGCTGTACACCGGGTTGAAAGTCATTGCAGCACACTCACTGTTACTCACTTGGTGCTGCAGTATAGCGGGTCAGGACAGGGTTCCTCCATCCACACGAATATCTTCACCGGTGATATGAATACCATCTTCAGACGCCAGCATGGCGATAACGCCGGCCACTACTTCAGGCCCCAGCGGACCCGTAAGCGACATGATTCTGGGTATCAGGTCGAAGTCCATGTTATCGGGATAATCTATGCCCTTGGTCATGCCCGTTTTTATATCGCCCGGACACACGCAATTCGCCCGCACCCCGCGCTTGCCATACTCTATGGCGATACTGCGCGTCATCGCCAGCACACCCCCCTTACTGGCTGAGTAGGCAACACCACTGGGCAATCCCGAGAGTGCAGCAGTTGAAGCGGCATTGACAATGCTGCCTTTGGTCTCCAGCAAGTGTGGCAACGCCGCTCTGCAAAGCATCATGGTACCGGTCAGGTTAACCGCAATTACGCGGTCCCAATCGTCCTGCTGCAGGCGCTCGGTATCATCAAAACGCAGCATTCCGGCCATGTTGACCAGCGCATAGAGACTGCCAAACTGGTCCACGCAGGCGTCGATTGCCGCCTCCACCTGATCGCGCTGGCTGATATCGCAAACCCGGGCAGTCGCTACCCCGCCTGCACTGACAATTTCAGACACTGTGGCCTCCAGGGCCTCGGCTTGCAGGTCCAGGCAAAACACCGCCCCACCCTCGCTGGCGAGCCGCAAAGCGCTGGCCTTGCCAATACCACTGCCGGCACCGGTAACCAGTGCTACTTTCTCTTTAAATCGCTGCATTTGCTCACTTCTCAGGGTTATTTGGAGGGCAGCATGCCCGCTCCGATAGATTCTGGTCAACAGCAACGGTACGCGGCAATATACCAGCGTAGCCTGTCGGCCAAAGCGCCCGGCTACTGTCCAGATTTGTCAACGGCACTGACTTATTCGGTCATTGCCATAGCGGGTCGGTCGGTTACTCTGATGCACCTCTGCAAAGGCGTGATACCGCCACCCTCTCACCCGCAGGAATAATGCCTTGAATGCACCCCTAAGGAGCGAAACATTGGACAGTCTTGAGGAGTTCCGGAACGACGTCCGGGCATGGCTGCAGGACAACTGTCCTGAGTCCCAGCGGCAGCCTGTTACACCGGAAGAACAATACTGGGGAGGCCGTCGCGGTAGTTTTGCCAGTGACGACGCCCGAATCTGGTTCGAGCGCATGAGCGATCAGGGCTGGATAGTACCGGAGTGGCCCGTCGAATTTGGTGGCGCTGGCCTGGGCGAGCGAGAAGCCAAGGTCATTAAGGAAGAGATGAAAGCCCTGAGGGCCCGCCTGCCTCTGTATGGACTGGGTATCTGGATGCTGGGCCCGGCATTGCTGGAGTACGGCAGCGCAGCCCAGAAAAAACAGCACCTTCGCGCGATCGTCAACGGTGAGCTGCGTTGGGCACAGGGCTATTCGGAGCCAGGCGCCGGCTCGGATCTCGCCAGCTTGCAGTGCAAAGCCGAGGATATGGGTGACCATTTTCTGGTCAACGGTAGCAAGATCTGGACAACCGCTGGAGATCGATGCGACTGGATATTCTGCCTGGTTCGCACTGACCCGACAGTAAAAAAGCAGGAGGGAATCAGTTTCCTGCTCATCGACCTCGATGATCCCGGTATCAGTGTCACCCCCATAGAACTGATCAATGGTGAGTCCGAATTTTGCCAGACATTTTTTGACAACGTTAAAGTACCCAAAGACAACCTCGTGGGTGAGCTCAACAAAGGATGGTCCGTGGCCAAGGCCCTGTTGGTTCACGAGCGAAAGCTGATGGCAGAGTTGGGCAGCGACTCTCCTCGCCAGGTAGTGGCGCCCAACGCAGCCGCCCGCGAATATCTGGAATTCGATAATGGCCGCATCAGCGATGCGCAATTGCGCTCGGACCTGGTGGAGTACGACATGGACATGCACGCCATTGGCCTAACGCACTTTCGCACCTTTGAAGAGCGCCAGGCCGGCACACGCAGCGCCGCTCCTCTGGTCATGAAATACGTGGGCACTGAAGCGGAAAAAACCAAGAGCGAGCTGTTGCTGGCGATCATGGGAAGCCAGGGGCTGGGCTGGGAAGGCGACGGTTTTAGTGAACAGGAAATAGACACCGTGCGGCTCTGGGCGACATCAAAAGCAATGACCATTGCCGGTGGCAGCAGCGAAATTCAATTAAACGTCATCGCCAAAACTATCCTTGGCTTGCCGCAAAGCGGAGGCTCCTGAGATGGCTCTGGTACTGAACGAAGAACAACGCCTGCTACAGGACACTTCACGAGAGTTCCTGACCAACAATGCGCCTGTCACCAGCCTCAGAGCATTGCGGGACGATCGCGATAGCGTGGGCTATTCAAGCGAACTGTGGCAGCAAATGGCGGAGTTGGGCTGGGCCAGTATCATCCTGCCCGAGGAATTCGGTGGCCTCGCTTTCGGCTTCACCGGGCTGGGTGTGGTCATGGAAGAGACCGGTCGCACACTGACCGCATCACCGCTGCTCACTTCCGCAGTTATTGGCGCTTCGGCGATACTCCTGGGCGGCAACACAGCCCAGAAGGAAACACTGCTGCCGGCGATTGCTACCGGCGAATCAACCATCGCACTTGCGCTGGAAGAGTCACACCATCACCGACCGAACCGAATCGCCACGCGAGCACAGGCAGACGGTGGTGACTATATTATTTCTGGTAGCAAAACTTTCGTGCTGGACGGCCACAGCGCCGACCAGCTCATCGTGGTTGCGCGCACGGATGGTGAGACCCGGGACACTAGCGGTATCACGCTGTTCCTGGTGGACCCCGCCAACGAGGGCGTAAAGCGCCAGCGCACCGCGATGATGGACAGTCGCAACGCGGCCAATATCAGCTTTGACCGTGTTCGTGTCAGCAGCGATGCCATTATCGGAGAACCCGGTCAGGGCTGGGCAGTGCTGGAACCCACCCTGGATCGCGCTCGCATCGCACTGTCGGCAGAAATGCTGGGCAGCGCGCTGGAGGCCTTCGAACGGACAGTGGCCTACCTGAAGGAGCGTGAACAGTTCGGTGTGAAAATCGGCAGCTTCCAGGCACTTCAGCACCGCGCCGCGCATATGCAATCTCGCATAGAGCTTTGTCGTTCTGTCGTGCTGCAGGCGCTTACGACTGTAGACGAATCTCCGGAGCAACTGCCTCTGCTGGCCAGTCTGGCGAAGGCGCAACTGAACGAGTTGGTAAAGCTGGTGAGCAATGAAGCGGTACAGATGCATGGCGGCATTGGTGTGACCGATGATTTGGAGATAGGCTTTTTCCTCAAACGTGCCCGCGCTACCATGCAGGCCTTCGGCGACACCGGCTTTCACAAGGATCGCTACGCAACCCTGTGTGGCTACTAGCCACACCCCACGAACGAGAACTCAATCATGGAAAACAGTGCAAAGATCGCCGCAGTACACCGTTACGTTGAAGCTTTTGACAAGGCCGACATGGACATCATCAGGGAGCTCTACGCTGCCGATGCCATCGTCGAGGACCCAGTAGGCACTGAGCCTCACGTTGGCATTGAGGCCATCTGTGGTTTTTACGAGGGCGCCCTCGCCTCCGGTGCAAAACTGGTGCTTACCGGTTCGCCACGCTGTGCGGGGAACTCGGTTGCATTTCCCTTTGAAGCGCAGATGCCAGGCATGCGCATGCAGATAATCGATGTATTTGAATTTAATGATGCCGGTAAAATCAGCCAGATGCGTGCCTACTGGGACAACGACAACATGATCAGCTAGGCTGCAACACCCAACTATCGCTCACACATTATAAGGAACAATCAATGCAGGATTTCGCTGGCAAGGTTGCCATTGTCACAGGTGCAGCTAGTGGCATAGGCCTGGCGCTCGCTACCGTTTTTGCCGAGCAGAAAATGAAAATTGTTCTGGCCGATATTGAGCCAGAGGCATTGGCCAAAGCGGTGGCACAGATACAGGGGCTGGGCGTGGAGGCCATAGGGGTGGTAACCGATGTGGGCGATGATGCCTCTGTCGCCGCACTGGCAAAAGAAGCTGTTGATACCTTCGGTGCCATCCATATCGCCTGCAACAACGCCGGAGTCTACGCCGGCGGCTTGGTCTGGGAACAAACCGAGGCAGACTTCGAGTGGGTGATGCGTGTCAATCAATGGGGCATCATCCACGGCATCCGCCACTTTGTGCCTCAGATGCTTAGCCAGGGGGACGAATGCCACGTGGTCAATACGGCGTCGATGGCTGGTATGACTACACTCCCCTTCGCCGGTATTTACCATATGACAAAACACGCGGCGCTGGCGCTTAGCGAGTGTCTGTTCCATGAACTCGCGCTCACTGCACCACAGGTCGGAGTGTCTTGCCTTTGTCCGGAGTTAATAGCCACCAACATAGGCCAGTCACAGCGCAACCGGCCGACAGAGCTGGCCGATACCCGGGTTACAGAGTCCAGCGAAATGGTGCACCAGGCAATTATCGATGCAACCGATGGCGCGCTGTCGCCGCGGGTCATGGCCGAGCGCGTGTTGCAGGGAATCATCGATAACAAATTCTACCTTTGCCCACCGCCGGAAAACCCCTGGCATGCGAGTGCCAAGTCTCGTATGGAAGACTGCGCAAGTACCCAGAACCCCCGTTTCGCAACTCCGCCGATCTAGCGCCGGTGTCAGACAGCCAGCTACACTGGATCACCGACCCGCTGACTGCGGCAGCCGGTGGCAAGGCCCTAGGCCTAAACAAACTGGCGGGCTGGGGTCTGCAGGTACCTCCCGCCTTTGTCCTTGTTCATCCTGAGAGCAATCACCTCCCCGCGAATTTGACTGACTTCTACGAGGAATTGGGCGCGGGCAAGGTAGCCGTGCGCTCGTCTGCAATTGGTGAAGACGGCGCCAGCAGTTCTTTCGCGGGCCTCTACGAAACCCTACTGGATGTCGAGGGCGTCCCGGCACTGGAATCGGCAGTTCAGCAATGCCTTGAGTCCCTGCACAGCGCCAGAGCTGACGCTTATCAGGACAGCAATGCCGTGAACGCTGCACATATGAGTGTGGTGGTGCAGCGCATGGTCGATGCATCCGTAGCCGGGGTGTTATTCACTGTTGACCCGGTATCCGGTCGTCACGACCGCCTGGTTATAGACGCTATTAGTGGACTGGGTGAAGCCCTGGTGAGCGGTGAGACGACACCTGATCATTACGAATTCGATTATGACAACAAGGCGGTATTCTGGGAACTGGTCGGCGATCACCCCCTGTTATCGTCTGACCAATGCCAACAGCTGGCGCGCGAAGCTCGCGAGGCAGTAGCTAAAGCCGGCGAACCACTGGACATGGAATGGGCCTTCGACCAGGCGGGCACGCTGTTCTGGTTGCAGGCACGCCCTATTACCACCGTCGGTGGTGACCTGAACGAACTGGATACCCCGGTGGCGCCAGACGAGGTGCTGACACGCTGTAACGTGGGCGAAATGATGCCCGGCGCCTCGTGCCCACTTACATTTTCCACTACCGGCCGTGCCATAGAGTACGGCATGCAGCACATGCATGTGAGCTACGCCGGGCGTCCGGCGGTGACAGATGAATGGACACAGCTGTCCATGAGTCACGGCAAACTGTTCCTGAACCTGAGTGGCTCACTGGTTTCCGCGGCCAGTGTATTGGGTGTAGACGCCAAGTCCATGGGACACAGTGTCTGCGGCCGCATCGTGGACGAGTTACATGAACCGCCCAAACGCGCCTTCCCCATTCGCCTACTTGGTATGGCGCGATTATTGAAATACCTGTGGCAAGCAGACGCGGTGATCGGCGCATTCACGCCCAGGGCGGATGATTTCACGCTGCCGGCATCAGGTACAAGCAGCGAGCTTGCGCAAGCACTTGAGGGTGCCCAGTCATTTTTTTACGAAGCGTTTTGTGTGCACCTGCAATCATCCACCACCTCGGGGTTTGCCAGTAATGTAATGCAGGCCATTATATCCGGTGGCCAGGAGTCATCCCCTGAAGAGGAAGCTGAAGCCGCTCGCCTGTTGGCTGGCGCCAGCGATGTGGAGAGTGCGGTATTGGTCGAACAGCTCGATCATATAGTCGATCAGGTCGCAGCCCAGCCCGAAGCACCTGATGACTTTGTTACGGCTAGCACCCCCGCCGCTGCGCTGGCCTGGCTGAACGGCGTTGACTCACTAAAGACGAGCTTTGACGAGTTTCTTCAGCGACACGGCCATAGGTCCTACCGCGAACTGTGCGTGCGCGAGCTCGCATGGCGAGACCAGCCTGAGGCACTTATCGCCATTATGCAGGCGTCAGTGAAAGCCAAACTCGCTGGCAATGAAGCACGGCAGCGGCCTCCAGCGATTGATGAATCAACATTGAGCCTGCCCCTGCGATGGATCCTGCCAAAGGCGCACAGGGCAGTCCGACGCAGGGAAGCAAGCAAATCACAACTGGTGTCTATTACCTACAGGCTTAAACGCTGTTACCGCGCGCTGGGCGAACAGTTGGCGACGGAGAGGCGGCTGGACGATGCCGATCAGGTGTTTTTCTTCACCCACGAGGAATTGATGCGCTTTGCGACACAGGCCCCCTCCCCCGGCGATGCTGATTGGCGAGCGACTGCCGACAACCGTCGCATCGCGCTGGCATTTCAGGATCGCATGGATTTCGACGAAATCTGTGTGGGTCCTCCTGCACCCATAGACAGACGCTTACGCACTACCAGCGATAGCAACGCAATCATTGGCCGGCCAGTGTCACGTGGTGTGGTGGAGGGGCTGGCCAGGGTGGCCTTCAGTGTTGAGGAGGCCGCAGGATTGCAGCCCGGCGAGATCCTTGTAGCGCCGATTACCGATGTGGGCTGGACCCCCTATTTCAGTATGATCACCGGATTGGTGACGGACGTTGGCAGCGCCGTATCACACGGTGCTGTGATCGCCCGGGAATATGGCCTACCTGCGATCGTAAATACCCGGACTGCAACCCGGATCATCAAGACTGGCGACCGTATAAGACTTGATGCGGATACGGGCACCGTCTCCCTGCTCTGACCATCTGAGCCCCTTTTATGAGGGCAGAAACTGCAAAAAAGTGTGATTTACCTCGAAAAAAGTCCAGATAATGGTCAAAAAAGGGGAAATCCGTCACATTTTGAACCCGCTTCCCTCGACTCGCAATCTGCAAAACCCTAGTTTGAGGGTATACCCGAGCACGGAGTGCGGAATGCGGTTAGTGGAACTACAGGCAATGAATCTCGAGCCAGGCATGTTTGTCGCAGAAATCGACAGACCCTGGTTAGAGACGCCATTTTCACTACAGGGGTTCGTCGTTCGTGATCACGATGACATTGAATACATCTCACAGTATGTAGATCGCGTTTTCGTCGACGCCGAATACAAGGGCGCCAAGACATTCCTGCGTCTTGCAACAGAACCCACCGCTGCCAACGATACCGAAACTCTCAAGATCAAAGCTGACTTTCACCAAACCAAAGTCTCTTTTGAAACCGCCACTGACACTCTGGATAAGGTATTCGACTCTCTGCGGGAGAATCGCCCCACCGACATAAACACCGTCAAGGAAGCGGTCAACCCTCTGATAGAGGGCGTATTCCGTAATCAGGAGGCCGTTGCTGCCTTGCTGCGACTGAAGGAAAGCGGCGAGTATCTTTACAACCATGGCATCTCCATGGCGATATGGGCTGTTATCTTCGGTCGCCATATCGGGCTGCATCGTGACGAACTGGAAAAACTCGCAGTCGGTTGCGCTATGTGTGATGTGGGCATGACCGAGCTGCCTACCGAACTGCTGCATGACCCGCAGAAGCTGAGCGAGAAACAGCGCCGAATTATTAATGCCCACCCCATTGTCGGCGCGGAAATGGTCGCCGAATCTGGCGACATCGATTTCGAGATTCTGGCCATTATAGAAAACCATCATGAAAGAATGGACGGCTCCGGCTATCCACGCGGTATGGATGGCGCGGCAATCCCACTGCTGGCTCGAATTGCCGGCCTCGCCGACACCTATGATGCAATGATTACCAACCGGCCCTATGCGCCAGCGCGCACCTCTCACGAGGCCGCTCAGGAGCTTCTCGACTGCAAGGGCACCCTGTTTCAGGAATCCATGGTAGAGCAATTCATTCAGGCCATAGGCCTATTCCCCACCGGCACCCTGGTGGAATTGAATACCGGCGAAGTTGCTATCGTTGTGCGACAAAACGATACCCGCAGGCTTAAGCCTGAGGTCGTGGTGGTCCTTGACCAAGAAAAAGAGCCCAAGGAAGAGCTGGAGATCATCGATATCGCCAATCAGGACTGTTCCATAGAATCAGAGCGCTGGATAGGCCGAGAGTTACTTTCCGGATCCTTTGGCGTCAACAGCGAAGATTACTTCATATGAACAGCAGACCTACAAGCAACGTTCTTGGCCTTGTTGAGCTCGCTGACTCGGATGGCCTGTGTGACACCTACGGGCCGGATTCATTCAAGGATCTGCAACACGTGTTTGTCGATCGTCTGAAACACTGGACGCGCAAAAACGATCACTGGCATATTCTGGGCAATGACAGGTTTTGCGTTGTACTCGATGGTGTAAGCAGCCGCGCACAGATCGAACTCGCCGCTGCCAAATTACGTCGCGTGTTTGACGAGCCACACTACCTGCTGAACAAGCCCGTGAGAATGGAAGTCAACGCCGGCTTTGCCAATATTCCAGAGGATGCGACCGATACCGACCTGGCAGTCAGCCAGGCGAGTATGGCCTTGCGACAGGCACGTAAGTCCTCGCGACTGTTTGAGGTCTATGGCCCGCAGTGCGAACAACAGCATGTCGACAAACGGCAGATGGTACGGGAACTGGAGCTTGCCGTGGAGATGGGCGAACTGGAGCTCTACTACCAGCCCAAAATGCACGCCGGCTATCGCACACTTGTCGGTGCCGAAGCACTAATGCGCTGGCACACAAAGGACCAGACAGTAAGACGCCCTGACGAATTCATCCCGGTTGCCGAGCGCAATCAGGTCATACGACCCATGACCTGGTGGGCTATTAAATCTACGGTAGCGCGCCTGGCTCGCTGGCCGGACCACCTGTCGATCTCGGTTAACGTAACGCCAACCCTGCTACTGGACGATGAAATTCTTGCTGTGGTCAGGGATTCACTGGATATATACGGGGTCAGGCCAGGCCGACTCACCCTGGAAGTGACCGAAAGCGTTATGGTGGAAAATCAGGAAATCATGCTGAAACAACTGGCCAGGTTGCGTGACCAAGTGGGTGTGCGGGTATCCATTGACGACTTCGGCACCGGCTTCTCATCGCTGGCCTATTTTCGTGATCTGCCCGCCGACGAAATCAAGATCGACAAATGCTTTGTCATACCAATGCTGGAATCGGAAAAAGACTACGCAATCGTAAAGGCGGTGATCGATCTTGCGCACAACTTCTCGCTGAAAGTTGTTGCCGAGGGTGTGGAGTCGGATGCAATTGCTGGCCGCCTCGCCAATATGCGCTGCGACGTTTTGCAGGGTTACACATTTGATGCGCCGTTAATGATCGACGAATTCGAGAAACGCTACCTGGTTTAAATCACTGGTGCGCGATACGAGCCATCTGCCCGGACTATCGAAACAAAAATGCTATGCTGCCCGCTGTCGCAAACACCTGACAGGGCACTGACCGTGAACAAGAAAACCCTCTTACTTAGCGTCTTTGGCGTGGTCCTCGCGGGCCTGGCTGTCATACAGTTCATTCCCGCGCCAGCGATTGTGGTGCCAGACCAGCTGCCGGTGGCGCAGCGCAGTGACCATCGATTGCTCAACTTTGAAGGCATCAGTAATTTCCGCGATCTTGGCGGCTACGCCACCGAGCAGGGGAAGACCGTAAAATGGGGTGTCTTGTATCGCTCCGGCACACTCGCCCATGCCACACCATCCGACCTGAATGCACTCTCCTCACTGTCATTGCAAAGCTTGATCGACTTTCGCTCGTCCGCAGAAAAAGAGGAAGAACCCAATCGGCTACCCGAACCTGTCGGCTTTGAAGTGGTGGAAATTCCGACGCTGGACGGCGGCGACAATTCGGTGGCCGATGAGGTGATGCGACGCATCGATACCGGAGATTTTGCAGACTTTGATCCCGACGCTTTTATGTTGGCAGCCAACCGCCAATTCGCCGTAACATTCGCGCCACAGTATCGAGAATTCCTGCAGACAGTGATCGCTGCCAATGGAGCGCCAGTCGCCTGGCACTGCAGCGCTGGCAAAGATCGCACCGGCTTTGCAGCGGCGATACTGCTGCGGATTCTGGGCGTACCAAAGGACACCATATTAAGCGACTACATGCTGAGCAAGCAGTACGCGCTGGACGCACGGCGCACAGACCTTTTACTCATACGGCTGTTCAAGGGTGAAGAAGCGGCGGAGAAAATCGGCGTACTGCTGGGGGTTGAGCGAGCCTGGCTGGAAGCCGGTTTCGAAGAAATAGACAGGCAATACGGTGACTTTGACACCTACGTCAGCGATGGCCTAGGGCTGTCTGAAACCGATATTGCCGCCTTGAGAAAAGAACTGCTGATCTAGGCTAAAATCTTCCAAGGGGCGACACCACGTTTTGTCGAGACCTGTCGACTGCTACACTTAGGCGATGGAAGACATTGCCCTCTATACAGAAGTCATCGCCGTCGCTGTGGTGCTGATCTACATTATGGCGATCGTCTCCGCGCTGGAAGCAATCCTTAACGCACGAACTGCGCAGGGCGCGGTGGCATGGACCGTCTCCCTGCTTACCCTGCCATACCTCACTGTACCGCTTTATCTGGTTTTTGGCCGCAATCGATTCGATGGCTACCTGGACCAACGCGACGAGATGGAAGCGGCTTTTTTGGCACTGGAGCGCGAAACCAGAGACTCTCTGGAAGAGCACATTATTCCCGTTGAGGGCGCAATGCCACTGTACCGCGCCCTCTATCATCTTGCCCGTGCGCCAGCCACCAGCGGCAATCGGCTGGATCTTTTGGTAGATGGCCAGCAAACTTTTGACAGCATCCTCGAGGGCTTAAAGCTCGCCCAACACAACATCCTGTTTCAGTTTTACATTATTAGAGATGATGAACTGGGCCAACGACTGGGCCGTGTTCTGGCGGACAAGGCCAGGGAAGGAGTCAGCGTCTATCTGCTGTATGACGAAATTGGTAGCCGTAACTTCTCAAAAACCCGCCTGTGCAAGCAGCTGGTAATGACTGGCGTACAGGTCGCCGCGTTCAATACAACCCAGGGGCGGCGCAACCGTTTTCAATTAAACTTTCGCAATCACCGTAAAATCGTGGTGGTGGATGGCAAGACCGCATGGATTGGTGGTCACAATGTGGGCGATGAATACCTGGGCCTGAACAAGCGCATAGGTCACTGGCGCGATACGCATGCGCGCCTGCAGGGGCCGGCTGTACTGGGTGCAGAACTGACCTTTGCCACCGACTGGTTATGGGCCACACGAAATTCACTGGATATCGATTGGAACTTCAGCGGTGGCGCTAAAGGTGATTGCGAGGTGATGGTGTTTCCCTCCGACCCGGCCAGCGAGTTCGAAGAAGCGGGGCTGATGTACCATCAGCTGATTGTCGATGCGCAAGAGCGTATATGGATCGCCAGCCCTTATTTTGTCCCGGACCGGGCCATTATTTCAGCACTGCAACTGGCGGCACTGCGAGGCGTTGATGTGCGCCTGATTATTCCTGACGAGCCGGATGGCCCTATGGTAGCAATGGCGAACTGGGCATTCACCAAGGAGCTGTTACCGGCAGGCGTAAAGGTGTATCGCTACCAGGGCGGCTTCATGCACCAGAAGGTGCTCATCATGGATAACGATCTGGCAGGCATAGGCACGGCCAACTTCGACAATCGGTCATTCCGTTTGAATTTTGAAGTCACCCTGCTGGCGCATAACACCGAATTCGCTGGACAGGTGAACGATATGCTGGAACGGGATATAGAGCGCTCGCGTCTGGTGACAGACGCCGAACTGAAGAGCAAACCACGCTGGTTTCCATTGGCAATGGGCATTGCCCGACTTTTCTCACCGGTACTCTAGCAAGCCGTCCTGCTCGACTAACTGATACCCATCACAAAAATCACCAGCAGTGCCGGCGGCACCACAAAACGTATCAGGAAATACCACAGCTGATAAGTGAAGCCGCTCAAGGAGGTCAACTCATCGCGGCTGGCCTCCCTATTCATAAACCAGCCGGCAAAGATTGCAATCAGCAGCCCGCCTACCGGTAGCAAAATCTGGTTGGAGAAGTAATCAAAGCTGTCATTGATATTGAGTGTACCCACCTTGAAGTCGCTCAACACATTGTATGAAAGCGCGCTGACAACGCTGAAACAGGCGATGGAACCCACTACCAGCAGTGCACTTTTGTGGCGAGGTATACCAAAACGTTCCTCTACCCAGGCATTCACAGACTCAATCAGACCCACCATGGAGGTGATCCCTGCTACCGATAGCATCAGGAAGAACAGGATGCTGAACACGTAGCCACCGGGCATCTGGGCAAAGGCCACAGGCAATGTCTGGAATATCAACCCGGCCCCCGCGGCAGGGTCCAGACCATAATTAAATACCGCCGGGAATATCACCAATCCAGCAAGCAGGGCGACGCATGTATCGGCGATCACAATGATCAACACGGACTGACTGATGGAAATCGATTTTGGCAGGTAAGAGCCGTAGGTCATCATGCCCCCCATCGCCACACCGATTGAGAAAAATGCCTGTCCTATCGCGGCCAGCACTGTGGCCGGTCCGATCTTGCTGAAATCAGGCGTGAACAGCCAGAGTATGGCCTCGGAAAAACCCCCGGCAAAATAATTGTAAATCGCCAGACCCAGCAGCAGCAGAAACATCAGCGGCATCATCACACTGACGGCCCGTTCTATTCCGTTTTTGACGCCCGAATAAATGATAAACCCGGTAATCGCCAGTCCGACCAGTGTCCAGAACAGCATGCCGGAGTTACTGGCCAGTACTGCTGAAAAGTCCGCACTGGCAGACACGGCATCAACCCCCACAAAACCCGTGGTGATGGCCTTGAACAAATACCACAGTACCCAGCCGACAACGACTGAATAGACTATCTCGATGGTGTAGGCAGCAAGCAGGCCCATGCCGCCAACCCAGCGCCACTGACGACTGCGTCCACTCTCACGGGCAACTTCCGTCATCGCTTTAGGTGGGCTGGCCTGTCCGCGGCGGCCGATCATCAACTCGGCAATAAGTATGGGAACACCAATGCCGAAGGCACAGGCGAGGTAGATGATGACAAAGGCGGCACCGCCATTCTCACCGGTCACATAGGGGAAACGCCAGATATTGCCAAGTCCCACCGCAAAACCCACAGAGGCCATGAGGAAGGCAAAACGCGAGGACCAGTTGGCTTGCGCGCCGCCGGCTGCTGACATGATACTTCTCCGATTATTATGCTTATGGCTGCAGTCTACACAAAACCCCTGCTAGCTTCAGCCGATGGGGGCAGCCCTTACCGGTTGCTACACCGGCTGCGTGACCTGCACCAACCACTCCAGATCATCACCTTCCAACTCTGGTGACAGTGTGTCTCTCACACGATCATGATAGGCATTTAGCCATTGCCGCTCCGCCGCTGACAGTAACTCGGGTAATAACATCCGGTTATCAAAGGGAACCAGGGTCAGCACACTGAATTGGAACACGGGCAGGTCACCACCCGCATCCGGCGCTTCAGTTACAACCAATAGATTCTCGCAGCGCATACCAAAGCCACCGTCACGGTAGTAACCGGGCTCATTACTCACGATCATACCCGGCACCAGTGCCGCCGAGTTCCAGGCTCGCGCGATGCGCTGGGGAGATTCGTGAACGCTGAGAAACGACCCGACACCGTGACCTGTACCGTGATCGTAGTCATAGCCTTCCTGCCACAGAAATTGGCGTGCCAGCACATCCAGGTGTGTACCTGTAGTGCCTGCAGGAAACCTGGCCTGATCAAGCGCGATATGGCCCTTTAAAACAAGGGTATACAAACGGCGCACCTCATCACCGGGGTCACCTATGGCAACCGTACGGGTTATGTCGGTAGTGCCATCGGTGTATTGACCGCCACTGTCTACAAGATATACACCGCCATCCTCAAGCCTGCCGGGCTGGTCGGAGTCCAGGTGGTTGTAGTGACACATCGCCGCATTACTGCCGGCCGCGGAGATGGTGTCGAAGGAGCCGCCATGAAAATGCTCGCCCTGGCCGCGGAAATCGAACAACACATCAGCAAGGTGTGCCTCGTCATGAAGGTTTCCGGCGGCGACCTCCCTATCCAGCCAGGCCAGGAACCTGGCCTCGGCTACCGCGTCACGCACATGGGCACGGCGCGCCCCCTCTACTTCCACACTGTTTTTAGCGGCCTTCGGCAAGACGACAGGGTCATCACCCGTCACCAGTATGGCCCCACCATCACTCAGGGCCTCTCTAGTCCAGGCATTCACACCCTGGGGGTCAATCAGCACTCGACGGCCGCTGAAGTTCGTTAAAACCGACTTCGTTTCCGTTTCGGATAGCACGGTGACAGCATCGCCCACGTGCTGGGCGAAACCATCCGGTATCCTTTCAGGGTCGACCAAGAGTGTTAGACCGCCGTCCGCTGCTAACACCGCGCAACTTTGCAGCACCGGCATCATAGGGACATCAGTACCGCGCACATTCAGCAACCAGCTGATTGAATCCGGCGCAAAAATCAGCGCCACATCGGCTCCGGCTGCCGCGACCATCGCACCAACCCGTTGCCGCTTGGCAATACTGGATTCACCGCTGTATTCCATACCCAGCAACAGCGCCGGCTCAACCCTTGCAGGCGGGCGATCACTCCAACAGCGATCTATCAGATTGTCTGTCGAGGCTTGCAGGCTCATCCCGGCAGCGGCCAGCGTTGAGTTTGCTGAATCAAACCAGCTTGGCGTGTGCAGGCGAGGATCGCAGCCTACACGCGCGCCCGGCGCCAGCGCGGCTGCCAACCATGCGAGGTGGGGCTCTTCTAAAAGGTGGTGGTATTCGAACAGCGTTGCGGGAACTTGTTGGCGCACCTGCACACGATAGCGGCCATCCACAAAGATGGCAGCCGTTTCCCTGAGGATGATGGCCACACCCGCAGACCCGGTAAAGCCGGTTGCCCAGCGCAACCGCTCATTATGCGGGGGGAGATACTCGCCTAGATATTCATCGGCGCGAGGTATCACCAGTGCATCCAGGTCTGCCCTGGCCATTTCCTCGCGCAGTAGTTTCAGTCGATGCTCAATCATGATGCTGTAGTTGGTTGATAGTTGTTTGGCAGTTAACTACTCTTCCAGCAGGTCGAAATCAGACTTGGAGATTCCACAATCCGGGCACTCCCATTCCTCGGGGAGATCCTCCCAACGTGTGCCGGGCGGAAACCCATCATCGGGCAAGCCTTCCGCCTCATCGTAGATAAATCCGCAGATAACGCACTCATACTTTCTTAACGGGGCATCGCTCATGACCGCTTTTTCTCCTTGTAGGGTAAACGCGAAATTATACGTGAATTGGCGCGAGCTGAAACAGGATTTGCAGACAGTTGCGCGGATAGAACCCTAAAGTTCACCCTCCAGTGCCAGTTGATAACCATCGCCAACCGGCCGGGCCAGCAATGAAAGCGCCCGCTGAAGGCTCGCAGGCATCGGTTGTTGTTCGCTACCCACCTCAATCGCCAGCGAGTAGTTACGACCGCTGAGCCGGGCCCGTCCCTGTGCGGTAATCGGTCCAGCCAGGGTGAGTATCTCTCCGACCAGTGGTGCATTGGGCTGCTGACTGAAATCGACGGCGTAAGTGCCCAGAGGCAACAAACCCTGTGGTGAGGCCCAGGAGGCGCGCTGCCAAACCAGGCGTCCCTCACCGGCGGTTACAAGCCCCGACTGAACTTGCAGATCAGTTATTTGCGCACTGATATCACCATCCAGCTCAAGCGGTGCGAATTGCTTCACCAGGCTGGCGCTAAACTGCGCATCAGCATCCCTCAGTGTGATGTCCTGCGCTCCGTGAAGCACCAGATCACCGGACAGCCGCTGCTGACCCCATTGACTGGCAAGCTGTAAACGGGGAGCGAATAACAGCAAAGACAGTGGACGCAGTTTCCAGTCGACGCTACCCAACTGTAAAAACCCGCCTGGAACGGCCAGTAGACAACGACTGGCTGTGCCTCGCCAAAGTGTCCCGGTAAAACCTGAAAGCACAATTTGATCGCCAGGCAAGACAAAGCCCAGCAGGCGAGCCGGCGCAGTCAATACCGCCACCACCACCGCGAGTAATATCAGCGCAAGAACACCAGTTTTCAGGGGCATGGGCCTAACTTCCCTGACCGACTCTCACAGTCGCATTCACTCGACCCGTGCTGCCTGCTTGCGCGACAGACGCCTCCAGTACCAACAAGCCCTCCCGGTATTCAAGCTCGTGAAGAAACGCCAACAGATCGTCAAATGCCGCGTCTTCCATCCTGACCTGTATTTCACCGCGGCTATTGGGCTGCAAGCGACTCACTGGTAACCCCAGGCGTGAAGTCGATTGATTTATAAGCGAGGTAAGATTACGGCGATTCTTGTTACCGGCACCACTATCGCGAAGGGTCATGATTTCAGACACCATGGCATCAACCCGCTGCAGGGACTCCGAAGTCGCTACATTACGCCTGGCCATGTCATCGCGAAGTGTTGCCAGCGGCGACCACACCAGCATATAAGCCAGATAGATGACCAGCACGCCAGCAAGTAACAGCAAGCTGATCTGGTCCCGCGCACTAAAGCGCTGCCACAGCGCCATCATGAGCGTTCTCCTATGCGCAAGCGTGCCCTGACACGGTCGCCCTGGGCACTGGAGTTTTCCATAACGGCTTCCAAGCCAGCCTTGTTGATCCCGGCGCGAATCTGTTCCACGGCCTCGTAGTCGCTAGCCAGAATGTTCATGCGCATCTCGCCACTTTTATCGCTGTAATTGATACTGGCAATGGCCGTTCCGGGGCGCGCTGAGATAACACTACCCACTCGCTCCAACAAACTGACAAAGCCACTGCTCTGGCCCGAGCCTCTGAGGGCATCAAGTTGTCGTCGCAGCTGCTTTTCTGCATCCACCACCGCCCCCCTGGGGTAAGCCTCGCGATAGCTGCTTTGTACGGCGGTTCTCAGGGCAAGGTTTTCCTGCTTCAGCTGCCAGTAGTCTGCGCCGGTCGCCAGCAACTGCAGCAGGAAGGCGACGGCAAAAACCGCGGCGACCATGCGCCACTGTTGCCACCACCGGCGCAGCGGTAAACGAGAAGAGAACTCGCCTTGTCGCAGGTTGGGCACCCCCGACTCAAGCGAAGACAGCAACAGTGCCGTGCAAAAATTCCCTTTGCGCCACTGCACCGCACTTTGCAAATGCTCGGGCAGCAAGTCGATGTCATCCTGCTGGTTTTCTCCGTACACAATCAGCGCAGTTGGTACCCCCGACCCGGCCTCTGCAGAGGCCAGCATCACGGGCAGCAGTTCTCTCTCGGCTGCCAGTCCCTCACATGCTCCGGTACGCATAAGCACCCTGTCGCCTTCCAGCAGCAGCGTCCATTCGCCTTGCTGCCAAGGTAATAACAAGGGCTCTGGTAGCCACTGGCCAATACCTTCCAGGCCGGCCAGCTGTTCTTGCCACTGCGCCATTTTATCCAGGGAACACAGCGCTACCGAGTAACTCAATGGCGCCAGTGGTGCTGTCGCGAAATGCAGACCATCGACATCCTCTGCGAGTTGTTCCTCGAGCATGTAGGGCAGGGATTTATCCAGATGTTTTTTTTCTTCAGGCGATATTTGCAGCTCTTGCAAACGAACGTCTTCTCCGGGTGCCGCAAAAACCGCGTTAGTGCGACGCTGGGCAACAGCCTCTCGCAGTTGCGCAAGGCTATCGTCATCATCAAGCCATTTCGCTTGCTCATCGCTACCAGCGGTAAACGCTGCCAGCCGACCGTCCAGAATGCGCAAAACGGTAATATTTTCGCTACCTGCCATAAGCCCTGTCAGGCCCCCTTAAAATTCTTTGATGCACGGGCTGTCACAAACTGCCGCTGGCGCGCACCAGGCTTTCCACCCGACGCTGTTGTCGTTGCAGTACACTGTACAATTGCAGCTCACGGTCAGCAATCTCAACCCGCGCACTCAACAAAAAATAGCCCGAAGACTCTCCCAGCAGTTCAGCCATCTTATCCATCGGCTTGTCAGTGAATGCCGGATGCGCCAGAAATTCTGCCTTATCCAAAAAACCGGACTCCTCACGCTGCTCAACAAGTGCCTGAGCGTCAGCCTCGGACAGCGGCTCGAGTAAATCATCGGCATTAATCGACCTGAGAAGCTGGGCAGGCGCTGTATGAATATTGAGCGGCTGGGCCGCCTGCGGCCAGACTGTCACCATAGGCGCAATTACGGCATAGATCTCCGGGGTGACATTGGCAATGGCGCGCAGCTCACTGACACTACTCATAGGCCGATTGGCCGCACGATACGGCGGCGTTTGTGAAAAGTAAAAATCGTCCTCGGCTCCATCCGGCGAGGTATTACTGTCGGCATCGATCCAGTCACCAACAGATCGGGTAATCGCGATAGCCTCCTGCTGACTGACTATCGGCTCCTCCAGTGTCTGTAGCAAACGAATGAACTGCGCCTGAGCAGGGGTGAAGCGCTCACTGCCCTGCGCCTGACCATCATCCTGGCGGCCACCGGCCCCGGCAAGGCTATTAAGGTTGAATCGCCCCTGCAAATCCTCCAGCCCGCCCATAAGCCAACCGCCTTCATCCAGAGCATAGGGTGTTGGCGGCTGCGCCCAAATCTCCTCAAGGTCATCACGAGGAACGTCACGCTGCTTATCGGTATCGTAGTCCAGTACCAGCGCCAGTGTGGCCAGCTCCTCTGCACCGCGCAAATAGGCGTAGCCCTGCTCGGCTTGCAGATTATTGGCGCCACGTTGGTAAAACAGGATGAACTCCCGCTGCATCGCCACAATCAGCGCGGCACAAATTGCGAAAACCAGCATCGCCACGACCAAAGCCGCGCCAGACTGTGAGCCCGGTGCATAATAATTAAAGCGGCGGCAACGCATAAAGACGCCTCAATTCACCCCAATCGGTAAGCTCCAGGTTCAACTCGATGACTACAGGGGGCGCCAAACCGGCACCGGGTTGGCTGGTATCAACAATCCAGTTTTCCGGCCAGTTACGGGTATCGATGTCACTGTTGCGGCCCGGTCGCAGCTCGGCGAGCGAGCCTAGAAAGCGCAGCTCCAGCAACTCAACATCCTCCAGCAACTTTACCCTGGCGGGCTCTGTATCACCGGCACGATCCAGCACGGGATAAGATTCTCGCCACAGCGTGTCCTCCTCCACCAGGTAATTTACGCGCTGCAAATTACTGCGCAGCTGTGCATTGGGATTGTGCCAACCGGAGCGGGTAAAGCTGAGTTGCACTCTCGCGGCCTGCCCGCCGATCAGGGCTGGCTCCTGCTCACCGAATTCGTCACGCACCGGTCTGACCACAAACTGGCGCAAATCCCGCGAAAGAATCGCCAGCGCCCGATTAACCTCATAGGTGCGCCCCGCGCTTTCCCGGGTACTCTCGGCGCCAGCAATAACGGTGGACAGGCTGGTATACGCCACCGTCGCGACAAAGGCCGTGATGGCCAGTGCCACCAGAACTTCGACCAGGGTGAAACCCGACTGCCGGCTAACCACCCCCATCACCCTGCTCATCGGGCCTCAAGTCAGCCGAGAGGTACGCCACCAGAGTGTGCAAGGTCTTGTCCGGCTGCTCTTCCTGCAAGCCCACACTGATTGCCAAACGATAAAACTCCGGAACCTCGGTAGCTGTACTGTTTACCCACCAATACCATTGCCGGTCAGCCATTTCCGTCTGGCCGCTTTCATTTCCATTAAGCAGGTTGCCACTGGCCTTGGCCAGAATACGTATCTCTGTCAGTTTGTTGACAGCGACCAGCTGAGCCTGGGATTTATCACGTAGGTACGCGGTGCCATCTACTTGCTGAAACAAGGTGAACATAAGTGCCGGCAGGGCAATCGCGACTATCGCCAGCGCGACCATAACCTCGACCAGGGTAAAACCCTGGCCCTTATCGCGGAGTAGATCAGAACTCTTCATCATCATCCGCCAGGCCTCGACGCAGCGTGGTAAAGCGACCCAGCATATCCCACTCCAGACGCCACAAGAGCTCGCCCTCCTCCCTGTCACGCCACTGCAGCGCGCCAGGCGTGGTTTCGCCACTGGCGTAAAATATCACCTGTGGCGTCGCATCGACGGCCTCTTCCGAGGATTCAAAATCAGGGACCGGAACGTTATCCAACTCAAGTTCCAGTTCCACCTCAGCGGGTAGCTCAGTATCCTGAAACACATCGCGAGCCAACTCGGGCAAACGCCAGCCCTCCGGCTTACGCTGCCGCCAGCTGTAAATAATGCCCTGCCCATCACTACTATCGCTGCGTTGCAGTAGCAGGCCGAAGTCATCACCGGACAATTCGGCTTCGTCCATCGCATAGCGAGCGACATCAGCAAGGTTACGTACATCCGATTCGAGGCGCAGGTCCTGCCCTCCGGAGTTCACCGCAAGGCTGACCATAGAGGTGATGATGACGACGACAAACATGACCACCAACAGCTCCAGTAAACTGAAACCACGCTGGCATGGCACGGTCACCCCAATTTATTCCTCGGTTTTCCAGTTACCGACATCGGTATTCTGGCCTTCGCCGCCGGAAAGGCCATCGGCCCCCAGGGAATAGATATCGATATCAGCGTTTTCACCTGGGCTAAGATACAGGTAGGGGCGACCCCAGGGATCGATAGGAAGCTCCGACAGATAACCCCCCTCTTTGAAATTCCGTGGTTCAGGGTCGAGAGTGCTTTCTTCGACCAGAGCCTCCAGACCCTGCTCTGTGGTGGGATACACGTAATTATCCAGACGATAGATCTTCAGTGCCGTTTCTATGGCTTTGAAATCGGCAAACACTTTTTGTACCCGCGCCTCATCAGCCCGGTTAAGCACAGTGGGAGCCACCACACTGATGAGCAGCCCCATAATTACCAGCACTACCAGAATCTCTACCAGTGAAAAGCCGGTCTGAGTCGCGGTTCGCCGTTGTGTCATTTTCATCACAGTCATCGCGTTATCTTACCATTGTATTGAGGTCAAAAATCGGTAGCAGAATCGCCAGAACAATCGTCAGCACCATGCCGCCCATGAACACCACCATCAGTGGCTCGAACAAGCCCATTACCGTGCCCAGAGTCATTTCCAGCTCACGCTCCTGATTCTGTGCCGAGCGCGCCAACATCGTTTCAAGTTCACCGCTGGTTTCGCCGCTGGCCACCATATGGACCATCATCGGTGGAAACCTGCCGCTTTCTCGCAAGGCCCGGTTGAGACTGCTGCCTTCCTGCACACGCTCTGCAACCTCCAGGCTGTCCTCGCGCAAAACAAGGTTGCTCAGCACCTGCCCGGCAATGCGCAGGGCCTCCAGCAGTGGGACACCGCTGGCCATTAAAATACTCAGCGTAGAGGCAAAGCGGGCGGTATCAACCGCGGTGACCACACCGGATATACCCGGCGTTGCCAGTAGCCAGCGATGCCAGATCTTGCGCCGCGAGGGGTTGCGCAATAACCGCCTGACCGCAATTAACAGAACCACGATAGCGACCAGCAACCACGTACCATAGTCGCGAAAAAAGTCACTTGCGGCGATAAGCCCGCGGGTAAGCAGGGGTAGGTCTCGACTGGTATGGGCAAAGATACCCACCAGTTCAGGGACCACGAAGACCATCAGCGCCACCACCACCGCAATTGCTACACCGACGAGGATAAAAGGATAGATCATCGCCATCTTGAGCTTCTGGCCAGTGTACTGGCGCTGCTCGGTGTAATCGGCCAACTGCTCCAGCACCGGGCCAAGAAACCCCGCATGCTCGCCGGCGCTGACCATGGCACGGTACATTTCGTCGAAGACAGTCGGAAATTCGCCCATGGCATAGGCCAGCGTATGGCCCTCGGCGACCCGCGAGCGCACCTGCAGCAGTAATCCTTTAGTCCTCGCCTTGCGACTTTGCTCCGCGGCGGCCTGAAGACATTCATCGAGCGGTAAATTGGATTGCACCAGCGTCGATAGCTGACGGGTAAGCAGCGCCATTTCGCCAACACTTATGCGGGGCTTGAGAAATGACAGGGAAAAGCCGCGGGCGGCGGTTTCACGCACATTGGCCAGCGATACATCCACCGGGCGCAGACTCTGGCCACGCAATTGACTGCGTACCTGGCGCTCGGAGTCTCCCTCCAGCACACCCCGAACAAGCTTACCCTCGGTATTGAGGGCCTGGTAACGATAGGCGGTCATTGATCAGCCGTCCCGGTCAGCTTACCGCTGTAACTCTCAGCACTTCTTCAATGCTGGTTTCACCGGCAAGTATTCGACGGCGACCATCTTCCTGTATCCCCGGGTAACGCTGCCTGGCAATCTCCAGTATCTGCTGTTCACTGGCACCCTCGTGGATTTGAAGACGAACATCATCATCGATCTCAATCAACTCGTAAATTCCACTACGACCGCTATACCCGGTGTAATTACAGTGCTCGCAACCCTCACCACGGTAAACTGTCACCGATGCGTCATTACCACTTAGGCCCAACAACTGCTGCTCCGACGCCGTGGCCTCCATGGGGTGCTTGCAGTCTACACACAGCAGTCGCACCAGACGCTGCGCCATCACGGCCAGCAGGCTGGAAGACAGCAAAAAAGGTTCTACACCCATATCATGCAGCCGTGTCACCGCACCAATTGCGGTATTGGTGTGCAATGTCGACAACACCAGGTGTCCGGTTAGCGATGCCTGCACCGCGATCTCCGCGGTCTCCAGGTCCCTGATCTCGCCAACCATGACTATATCCGGATCCTGCCGGAGGATCGCACGCAATCCACGGGCAAACGTCATGTCGACCTTGGTATTCACCTGGGTCTGCCCCACGCCAGGCAGCATGTATTCGATAGGGTCTTCAATGGTCAGGATATTGCGCGACGTCTCATTGATATGGGACAGGCCGGCGTACAGGGTTGTGGTTTTACCGGAGCCAGTAGGCCCGGTGACAAGGATAATGCCGTGAGGACGACTCAACGAGCGGGTATAAGCGTCGTACACCTGCTCATTCATTGCCAACTGACCCAACTCAAGTTGGCCCGCTTGCTTATCCAGTAATCGCAACACCACGCGCTCACCGTGAGCCGAGGGTATGGTGGACATTCGAATATCGACGGCATGACCGGCAATCTTCACAGAGATGCGACCGTCCTGCGGCACCCTCTTCTCGGCAATATCGAGTTTCGCCATGACCTTGAGGCGCGACACCAACAGGGGCGCCAGCATGCGCTTGGGCGACAACACCTCAGACAGCACGCCGTCAACGCGGTAGCGCACACTGAGGCGATCTTCGAAGGTTTCTATATGGATGTCTGACGCTTTATCGCGAACCGCCTGCGATAATATCGCGTTAATCAGGCGAATAATGGGCGCATCGTCTTCGGCGTCCATGAGATCAGCGGTGTCGGGGATCTCGTCGGCGAGACGACTTAGATCAACATCAGCCCCTATATCCTCGGCCATCTGCACCGCTTCGTTGTTACCACGCTGATACGTTTGCGTCAGCCTGCGCTGAAATTCCTGACCGGACACGGTCTGCAACTGGAAACGACACCCCAGAAAACGACGCAGCTCTGCGACAACCTGCAAATCAGGCTGTTTCTCACAGTAAACCAGCGGGCGCCCTTCCTCCTGACCAAGCAAAACCCCATGCTGTTTGGCAAAACCAAAGGGCAGGCTACCCACGGCTAGCGGCGGTTCGTCAGGCAGTGGCGCGGGTGAAGCGGCCAGGTCTTCCATTATTGCTCCACTGCAGCCGCTGCAGCGTCTTCCGCCTGCATCTGCTCCAGCTGTTGGATCTGCTCTTCCCACTCTGGCAACACAGGGATGTTGTCATCATCGAGGAACATCAGGCCGCGCTCCCGCCGGATCGCCTGTTGCTCGCGTATGTACTTGTATTTCTCGGCACTGGCGCCCTCGAGATCAGCATCATCCCGAATGATGGTGGGGCGAATGAAAATCAACAGGTTGGTCTTGGTAACTTGCACGGCGTCAGTGCGGAACAACCTACCCAAAAATGGAATATCACCCAGGATGGGCACCTTCTGGCTACCGTCCTGCACATCATCCTTGATCAAGCCGCCAAGTACGACAACCTTGTTGTCCGGCGCTAAAACCTTGGTGGCAATCTTGCGTTCATTGGTGATGAGGTCAGAGGCGATCGCCGATAGGCCGGTCAGGCTGGAGACTTCCTGCTCTATATCCAGCACTACCGAATCACCCTCGTTGATGTGCGGCGTCACGGTCAGCGTAATACCCACATTCTCGCGCTCGATAGTCTGGAACGGGTTCTGGGCACCGTCACCGCCAGAGCCCGTATTGGTAAACGAACCGGTCACGAATGGTACATTCTGGCCAACAGTGATATAGGCCTCCTGATTATCCAGCGTCAGCAGGCTGGGTGTGGACAGTATGTTGGCGTTGGTCTGTTCCTTGAGTGCGTTGAGAATCACAGTCATGGACAGGTCATCATCTATGGTTCCCCAACCCAGGCTAAGGCCAGGGGTTTGCGCCAGGGCCCCGGCCAGCGCTCCTATATCAAATTCATCGTCACGGACAGGGGTGGCAGTGTCGTCGTTGTTGGGCGGCAAAACAGCCTCGGCAATGGCGCGGGCACGCGCATCACCGGCATTGATATTGCTGCCATAAAAGCCGCTCTGGTTGGCAAACAGCCACTGCAAGCCAAGGTCCTGGCCATCAATCAGCTCCATTTCAACGATAATGGCCTCGACCAGCACCTGGGCGCGCCGAATATCAAGTCGCTGAATCACTCCCTCTAGCGCTGCCATTTCGTCGGTGTCCGCTGTAATAATCAGCGAGTTGGTGCCCTCGTCGGCCTCGATGGTGGATGTGCCACCGCTGGAGCGGGCCTGTTTATTGCCTTCGCCCGTGTCTAGCCGGCTGATGTTCTGCATCACGCGGGTCAACACATCCGCTATTTCATCGGCCTGGGCATATTCCAGGTAAACCACTTTGACGTTGCCACTCTGTTCCAGCGGCGTATCGAGGTGATTGATGAGTTTGCGAATCCGGGCACGCTCCAACTCATCACCGTTGACCAGTACGCTATTGGTACGACTATCGGCCACCAACAGCATTTCAGGTTCATTACCCCCGCTCTGCTTGGCTTCTGACTTGTTGAGCTCATCGAGCATGCCGACCACATCGTCGGCCACCGCGTAGCGCAGTTTGACGATATCCGTCTGCTGCACGGCGCTGCGATCCATACGCTCGATAATGTCGCGTATACGATCAATATTGGCGCCAACATCGGAGATTATTATGGCGTTACTGGGCGCGTAGGCTGCCATATGCGCTTGCTGCGGAACCAGAGGCCGCAGTACCGGAATCAACTTTGCCGCTGAGATATTATCGAGTCGAATAACCTGGGTAACGTACTCGTCGTTGGAGGCCCCGGGTTGCGTGTCACGCACGGAAACTGCCGCAGACCTGGCATCCTTGCTCTGTATCACTCGTACCACGCCACCGGATCGAACTGCGGTGTAACCGTGTACATCGAGAATCGACAGGAATAAATCGTACAGTTCGTCCTTTGACACTGGCTTGGAGGACACGACCTTGACCTTACCTTTCACCGCCGGGTCGACCACAATGGTGGTGCCGGTGGCATCGGCCACGAACTTGATCAGCTCCTGAATATCAGTCTCTTTCAGGTTAACTGTGAAGTCCTGCGCTACAACAGACGTGGGCAACAACGCACCACCGACCAGAATGGCGAAAAACGACGTTCGCAACGCCCGGACGATTACATGCACCAATTCATTGTCCTCAAAGCAGGTTCCCCGACTGTATCACTGATCACCCACACTGGCACCCAGACTGACGGTAACGGAAACCGGCTCGTTGTTACGTTCCAGGTCAAACACGGCTTCGCTGGCCGTGCGCATGGTCTGGTAAAGCTGCATGGTATTGGCAGGGTCATCCAGCGCTATGCCATTGACACTGGTCACCACGTCGCCATCCTGAAAGCCCAATTGTTGAAACTGGGCCGTATCTTTTCCCGGGCCAATTCTATAGCCACGCAGCTCACCGTCATTGCGCACTGCGCTGATAGAAACGACATCCACCAGTGCCTGGGGATTGGAATACAGCTGCTGCCTGTAACTGCTGGCCAACGAAGTCGTCTGCGGGTCGTCCCGGCGCTCACGCTGGGTACTATTGGGCCTGCGTGGCGCGCTCTTCGGAGCAGGGGCCGGAATCTGGGCGCTAAGCCCTGATTCATCAAACAGCGTCAGCAGCTCATAGGTGCCGGCATTATCCAAGACCACCTGCTGCGGCATCACCTTGGCCAGGGTTACCTTCCCGGACACTGGCAGCACATCCTCCACCGCGTAAACTTCCTGGCGGGATTTATGTTCGATAATGGCATGACCCAAACCATCTTCCGTTGAGGCGACCACACCTCGTAGCGTCAGGTCTAAGCGCGTTTCGCGGGCATTTTCTTCGATTCCCTCGCGCACAGAGGCAGTCTGTGCCGGGGCGGAAGCCTCCGCAACGGCCTCCGCTCCACTCTCTCCAAACAGGTGCCAGGCCTGCATACCTTTAATGTCGACATCGGCTGCAGCCTGCTTGCCCGGCTCGCTACTGGCCGGATTAACAATAGTGGCACCCGCCGGCAGCGCTGTATCCTGACCAGGCAATAACACCCAGATAAGGCGCCCAATGGCGATGGCCGCCCAGATGGCAAAAAAGATGATGAGACCGCGACGCAGGCTTGCAGCCCGGGCGGGCTGAAAAAGGGCGTGCAGGAACCCTTCCAGTGACCCACTTAGGCGTCCTGAAATCGCACTGGTTTTCTCTAGCCACTCGGCCGACAAACTACACTCCCGCCCAACCCGGAACTTCTGACTCGCGTCCCGCTATTATGTTCCCGATTATAGGGCCCAGAGAGTGATGTTAAAACAGTGTGATTAATTTGCCACAAGGTTCCTAAATCGGCGCTTTTCATTCTCACAGCCTCACATAGAGGCATGCTCAGAGAAATGTCTCATCGCGTATTCCACTCGATTAACCACCGACGTAATACGTCGCTCCCGCAGCTGTTCAATATGGCGCAGGCGCGGCAGTAGCCCACGACCATTCGCTACCTGTATTGCGAGGCCCGGCCTGGCGTTCAACTCGAGCATCTGCGGTCCGCGACTGCTATCCAGAACAATGTCGGTTCCCATATAGCCAAGGCCCGTCATCTCGTAACAACTGGCGGCCAACAGCAGGATTTCGCTCCAATCCGGCAGAATAATACTGCTCAGATCACGCCCGGTATCAGGGTGCCTGGTTAAAGTCTCTCCATATTGCACCGCATTAAGGCAGCGTCCGGTATCCATAGCAAGCCCTACACCGACCGCCCCCTGATGCAAGTTGGCCTTGCCATCGGACGCATGCGTAGCCAAGCGCAACATGGCCATCACCGGGTAGCCCCGAAAAACGATCACTCGAATGTCAGGTACACCCTCGTGGGAATATCCGCTAAAGCACGGGTTGAACTCAATCAGGTCTTCCACAATGGCCAGGTCTGGCACGCCACCAAGGGAATAGAGGCCGGCAAGGGTATTACTGAGGTGCCTTTGAATATCAGCCACCCCGATCAGAGCACCACTATTCTTGATAAAATGTGGGCCGTTGCGCCGATTGATGACGAGTATGCCTTTACCACCCGAACCCTTCGCAGGTTTCAGTGCGAAACTATCGAGGCTATAAAGTTGCTGCGCTATTCCGGCTACCTCGTGCTGTTCCCGGATTACAAAACGCAGCGACGGTGTCGGTATTGCATATTCAGATGCCAGCAATTTAGTTTTGAGCTTGTCATCAACCAGCGGGAATTTAGCGCGATCGTTATAGCGGCCGATAAACTCTATATTCCGGCGATTCATACCGAGCACACCGGCGGAACGCAACTCCCCGGAAGACAGCCATGCCGGCCTCACCGGCGATCACCCATGGCGTGAAAGCGACGTAACTCAGACAGCTTGTACCCGGTATACTGACCCATCGCCAAAATTAGCGCGAGCAGAACCAGATTAAGTTCAGGAAAATTGAACGTCAGGTGCTGCAACAACGGTTGCTGCATAAGAAGATAAGCAAAAATCGCGACCACCAGACTGCCACCACCCTGCACAAGCACTTCCCGCGGGCCTTCTTCCTCCCACAGTATCGACATCCGCTCTATGGTCCACGCGATAATAATCATCGGGAAAAACGTGATTACCATACCCGTGCTAAAGCCAAGCTGGTAGCCGATGATACTGAGTAGTGAAATAACGAATATCACCAGCACTATCAGTGTTGCGATTCTGGCTACAAGCAGCAAATTCAGTCGGGAGAGGTAACTTCGCATAGCCAGCCCAATAATCACGACAGAGACAAAACTCGCCAATCCTGGCAGCAATGAGGTCTGCATAAAAGCCAGCGATACCAGTATCGGCATAAACGTACCCGCGGTACGCAGACCCACCAGCACACGCATAAAGACCACCACTGCAGCCCCCAACGGCAGCAACAGCAGCAGCTTGAACATGCTTTGCTCTTCGATCGGCAATCGGTGAACCCCGAAACGAGAGAACAGCGTGTCAGAGTTTTTCGTCAATGCCAGTTGGCGGGCAGGTATCGACTGACGAATCATCGAAAAACTGACACTGGACTGTCGGCCCCCGGTAACGTCCAACAAAGACTTTCCATGCTGATGCCAGAGCAACAGCTGGGGTGTAACACCGGTTTCACCCGTTCTGGGATTAAAAAGCAACCAATCTTCGCCGCTGTACACCTCGACCAATGGAGTCAACCGCTGACGCCTGCGCGCGTCTTCAAGTTGCAGGCCCATAACCAGCCTCGCTGGAACCTGCGACTGGTTTAGCAACCGTACAAGCAATTCAGACGTGCTTCCCGCCTGCGACAACAACAGGGCAGTATTCTGGTCGGGTGGCGCCCTGTTGAGCAGTTTAATAAGTTCGCGGGCAAAACTGGTCGACGAGCTTGATGTCGACCTGGCCCTGGCTAGAAGCTCGCGAGAGGCTATCAATTGAGCTTCATTCCAGAACACTGGGATCAAACGTGGTTCAGGCGATAGCCCCGCTAATGCTTCTGCACGATCACCTGCAATAAACTGCGCTGAGTAGTACAGGGACTGTGGGCCGTCAGCGCTTCGCTTCGTCCACTCAGCCCTTCTGTCTCCTCCCTGATCAAGCAGCGCGAAACCATAGCCCGCCGACGCGGCTTGCTCATCCACCAGCTCAAACCCAGGTGGGTTCTCAGGCAAGCTCAAACTGGCCGTAATGGCCCCACCTGCGGCGACAAAATCGACGCGTGCTTCAACCAGCCAAACCTCGGCCTCCTGGCCAGGGACCAATGGTATGCCCGTTTCCATATAACGCAGCCACGCGATCAGGACCCCGATCAGCGCCAGGGATGTGACCATCAACTTGAAGGTCAGGCGTGTACTCAAGGGGAACCGCTTGCATCTGGAAGGTTCGACACCCCCACCGGCGGGGCAATATTGGTCTCGCTGACATCTACTATCATCACATCGGAGAGGATGTTCCGTCCGATCAACACCTGATAATCGAGATGACTGCGGTTGCTCAGGGTAAATTCGGCCTGTTGACGAATGCTCCCTAATACAATGCCCAGGCTAATAACTGGCCGCCTCTCCGCCCGCTCGGAGCTAGCCTGAACGATGCGTGCCTTTCGCACCAGTTCGCGCTCCAGCGATATCGCTTCTCCCGACTGCGGATGAACAATCTCGAACCGAACCCAGGCATCGCCATCGCGTTCGAAAAGTTCTATATTCCGCGCATCCAGGGAAGCTGTTTCGGCGCCCGTGTCGACGCGAGCAGGCAAACTCAGCTGAAAATCCTCAAGCCATACTGACTCCAGTCTGCCCACCATCATTTTGCCGGGCGCACTCGCGACTGGTGCACAAGCAGGGGTAATGGGCATGGCGCGCTCAGGTGTTTGCTGCTGCCCGGCCTCCAACGCAGTCAGTGTTGCTGTAATTTCGGACAACTGTTCGGCTTGAGCACTCAGTCGCTTCTCCTGCAGTGCAAATCGCTGGTCGCTGGCCTTCTGGGCGTCAACGCAACGAGCCATCTCGGCCCGTACCTCCGCTGCCAGAGACTGATGGGAAGGCTCTTCATGATCAAGAGCGGCGCAACTACACAGCAGCGCCACTAGCAGAATAGAGGCCAGTCGGTGCTGTGGCAGGAAGTCAGGGCCAACAAAAAAGCTGTTTGCCGGGGAGATCGACATATTGTCACCATGTACGCTCGGGGGCGGGATCATAAACCCCCAAAGGCGTCGAATACAGCGAGTAAGATAGCCAATATTACCCATTGTGCGGGACCTTAGCCCGGCCGGGACTCAATAAAACGCTGCCGATAAACAGCAAACTGCTTCTGTAACCCAGCTTCACTCAGCCCGAACTGGTCCAAGGTATATTCATGAGGGGGCCGCAGTTCACGGCGATTGAAATCCTGCCACTGCGCCATTTCGGCGCTGGCTTCAGGGGTTAGATCCATACCCAGAAAATCGTATACCTTGCCGATTTCCACCAGCGGCTGCTTAACCGTATCGCGAAACCAGAGGTCGAGGAATGCCTGGTCACCCCGCTGCTCTCGCACAGCCATGGTGTGCTCCATACCGCGGGCAAATTTACGCGCCCACTGCCTGCCGACCTCAGTGAGGTCGGCCTCATCTGAGTAGATTACCCAGACTCCCGCTATCAGGCTGGCCAGTGAGGGTATTGTTTCAACGGGATCACGATGGGATTGCACCACACGGGCATCCGGAAACACCTTGAAAACAAGGTCCATGTAGTGGAGGTGGTGTGGCGCCTTCAGCGTCCAGCGCTGACCCTGCTGGCCACTGCGCTTCTTCTGCCACTGGAGAAATTGCAGGAGCAACTTGAAGTATTCGTAGCCAGGGGTGTGATCCTGGGCCTCAATCCAGGCATCAAAGCTGGGGATATTGGCAAAAGCCTGGGTATTGAAGCTGTAAAAAGACTGCTCCAGCAACATGATGTCTTCATCTGGGCCCATCGCATCCATGGGGTGGATAGCGATCAGGTCTGGATTCCCTTCCAGCATCGCCTGCATTTCGGCCTTGGCGTCGCTTATTCGTCCATCCCCGGCCTCGGTGAAATCCCAGTCCAGCGCTGGGCTGGGGTATCTCACCTCATACCATAAGGGTGCATACATACGATGGTCAGCGGCGATGGTGCGATGCAGCATGGTGGTTCCGGTGCGGGGCAAGCCCACGATGACCAGCGGCGCCTCAATCTCCTCGTCCCGTATTTCGGGGTAACGTTTGAGCCAGGCCTGTACTCGCAAACGCGTGGCCAGGATATCGACCATGCGCTGGCGTAGCACCGGGCGTCCAATCTCATTAAGCGCAGCTTCCTTGTCCAGCGACCAAAGCAGCTTTTCCAAGGGCTCGCGATAGCTGTCATCACCAAAGTCAGTTAAACCATCTACCTGAGTCGCATCTGCTACGACTTTATCGGCAGAAAACGCCTGATCCAGAGTTGTCACATAGGCTCCTTATAAATCGGTAAACGGCACGACTCGCGTGCTTACCGGGGGGAAGTCACTGGCATCCACATAGCGTAACAACATGGCGCCACAGGGGTGCCCGGCCGTTGTCAGCCAGTTAGGGTAAGATTTTCCGGGGTCGCTCGCCGCGACCACTATTTCCACCCTACCGGCTTCATCAGCTACCGCTGTGTGTTGGTTTACCCAAATTCGATGATAGCGATAATCCAGCGATTCCATCCAGAAATTCGATAGTTGGAAGTTCCAGGTGCGGCAAATTCGCGGGGGGGTGAAAGATATCACCAGTGCTTCATTCTCGGAGAGCTGCCAATAGCTATTGTGGTAGTAAATTGAAGGGTCACCGCCGGCGCGCAGGCACATCTGTTGATCGTTGGGAGGCAGCTCGTTGATGTGCTGAGCGAACGTCTCCATCCACTGACGAAACAGGCCGGCAGTGCCCGTGATAAAGGGGACTACGGAGGACAAACTGTTACTGAATTCTTCGGGGACCAGCGCATCGCTACCGGCCGGGTTCAAGCACTCTATCTGTAATTCGGCTTTCTTCTCACGGCGGCGGTCACGAAAGGTCTGGCGCACTAAAATATTATCGCTGCCGGCCGACATAGGCAGCCAGTTACCCGAGTGTTTTCGGGCACTGACCATCAACTCAAAATTTCCCTGCTCGTCGACATCCAGCTCGGCCAACTCAACATGCCCCGTTGGCGCCATATCACCCTCACCAGCAAAGGAGCCGGCCTTGGTCTCAATACTGAGATAGGACACCGAGCCAGCATTACCGCGGATTCTGTAATCCAGCGCACCATCTACCGCACAGTTTTGATAGAAGTTGTCCGGGTTGTCGTTGCCTATCTTTGCGGTCTCGTGGGACAGGGAGTAAAACTGGGGGAAACTCGGGTCGCTGTACTCAATGTTTTTTTCCAGTGACAAACGCAGTAGTCGGGTCAGATAGCGGAAGCCCTCGGCGCGAGTCAGATCATCGCCAGGCGCATTATCGGCCAATATCTGTTGGCCTGCGGTTTTCAGGTCGTCGCAAAAACGCGTCCACAACTCGCCAGAGCGCAATAATTCCAGATCGGTGTCAGACATTGTTGTTCCTCTTCACTTGCAACCGCCGCCGGCGACCACACAGCCATCGTTATGACGAAATGCCAGTACCTAATTCCAATAAAAATTGATCAGTGACAGCACCAGCGCCAACCCTACCAGCGGCATTATCCAGCGACGCAGACGATTCAGCTGCTGTTCATCGGCGGGTTTTGCAAAGCGCTCGCCCAGCACCACCATCAGCGCTACTCCGCCAAAAATCAGTAGCAGCAAAATCATCAAATTTGTCACAGTTCACTCTCCATGCCAGCAACATAGCGGGAGGCCGTACCCGCCTTCACCTGCGCATACCAACCCGGCGCATCGACCAACTCACCATCGGGCCCCAACGCAGGATAACGCAAGCCGCGCTCCTCACAAAAAGTGCGCAGCTTGGGGTGTGCCCACTGGAAAAAAAGCGTCCGGTAGGTGTCATCATCAATACGTCGCTGACCGTATAACCCGGCCTGCTGACGCTGTCGTTGGGCCTCCGCAAGAATAATACCTGCGGCAACCGACACATTGAGCGACCCCACCATACCCACCATGGGAATGGTCACACAGTGATCGACTCGCTGAGCAGCCGCCGACGACAGCCCTCGCTTTTCTGCGCCCATCACTATCGCCGTGGGCCGGGTGAAGTCAATCTCACGATAATCGACAACCTCGTCCCCAAGGTGAGCGGCCACTGTTTGCACGCCCTGTGCCGACAAGGGCACCAGGGCTTCACTGATATCGGCGCAGGGTGTCACATCGACCCACAGGTGAGAGCCCATGGTCGTCCCCCGAAATGCCTTGTAGTCCTCGTCGCCAATGGCGGCGAACACCCGCATGATGCCCACCGCATCGCAGTTACGAACAATGGCCGACAGATTGCGCTGTTTGTGCACGAAGTCAGTCACCATGGTCAGGTCGGGCTGCCGCTGATCCAGAACCTTGCGCAATCGCGCCAAACGTTCAGGCGTCACGATGAGGCGGGACTTAGCGCCGCCCAAGGGCAACCCCCCGCCACGCGGGGGGCGAGAGTTTCAATGCTGACCAGCAGAGGGGTCCACCTGCGCATTCGGGTCGTCCAGGTTTACCGGTGCAACGCCACCGGCAAAGACACTGGCCACATGCTGATCAGAAAGGTCCTGTATCTGGGTGGACGCTACCTCGTAATGAGAGCGGGTAATCAACCACTGTCCGTCGAAGCACTGATAGGCATCATCGTAGAAGCCCGCCAATTGCGTGGTGGTCTGTCGGCGCGTATCGATCATGTAGTAATACAAACCCCAATGGGCAGTGGCGTTACTGTCATCAAGAATCTCAATCCGCGGGTTCTGGCCGTGATGCATTTCGATAATATGCTCGCTGCAGGCCAGTTCGGTAAAAACCGCGATCATCTGCTCCCGATCATCAAATGCGCCTATACGGCCGTAACGCAGGTCGATTGGGCCCTGCGCAAAACAGTCCCTGACACGATCCGGTTGCTTGCGATCGCAGGCTTCAAAATAGCTTGCCTTGAGAACCTTGATTGCCTCTATCGCTTCCAATCGGGCGATGCGCTGCTCAAGGGTCACGCGCGGGCCTCGCGCAGAAGATGCGGCGCAAGAGCCTCCACCTGGCGCCGGATTCCATCACGCCAGTTAACCTGACAAGGGCCCAGTAACTCCTCCATCAGCGTGGTATCAATACACAGTGAGCCGAAGGCCTGAGGGTCGTCCTGGAACGCCGGACTGAACCCGGTGAGCTCTTCCAGATAGGCGCACCACTCCTCGATGCTTGTTCGCTGTGAACCACCAAAGTTGACGGTGGTTACGTCGGTACTCGCGGCCGCCAACAATTTGGGCAATTTCTCCAGGTAATCGTCCACATGCAATAGATTGTAATAATTGGGCGCTTCAGGGTGCAGGTCTATGGGGATGCCCTGCTCCATCATCAACAGGTGAAAAAAGGGCCAGCCACCGTTATCACCGTAGGGGACACTGAGTCTTGCGATGGTTGTGGGTATATCAAACTGATGGGCAACGAACTTACAGACGGTTTCGGCTGCGATCTTGCTTATGCTGTAGGTCGGAAACATCACCCGGTGGTTATCGCCCAGAGGAGCGCTTTCTGCCAAGGGTTCGTGGCCGGCATATTCATAGACCGCTGTCGAGGACAGGTGAAGAAAAGCGGTTGCCCGGCGGCAATGCAGCATGAGTCGGCCAACGCCCTCCCCATTGGCAGCCAGGTCGTAGTCAAAGTTGCCACTCTTGACCACGGCGAAATTCAGCACGTAGTCGAAGTCATCGGGCAGCCCTTTTAAACCGTCAGGGTCTGCCAGATCTGCAACCAGGCAGCTTGCGCCCAACGACTCCATGTCAGCTTTGTCTTCGGGCTTACTGAAGCGAGCCAATACATAGACATCGGCCAAGGGTGCCCAGGCTTCAACCACCGGGCGCGCTACCTGCCCTGTGGGACCGGTAATCAGTATTTTTTTGCCGGATATAACGACGGGATCAAGGGACATGCGGTGCTCACAACTGTGTGGGGAACGAGAATTCTAAAGTTGCTATTGCTGAGCTTAATCACTCATACGGGGTATTCAGCGGTCGGGGCCACCCACCCGGTAAGCCTCTGAAATCTGCTCGGGGCCGGTGACGGTACAGTCCAGGTCCTTCAGCAGCCCATCGCGCAAACTGTATACCAAGCCGTGCACCGACAGGGACTGCCCACGCGCCCAGGCATTCTGGGCAATTGTGGTGTGGCAGACATTTGCCACCTGGGATGTAACATTCAATTCACAAAGCATATCCACGCGCTCTTCACCCTCTGGCAGGGCGTTGATGCGGTCGCGATTGTGGCTGAGTACATCCTTAATGTTGCGCAACCAGTTATCAATCATGCCATTGTCGGCATTTTCATAGGCCGCCTTGACGCCACCACAACCGTAGTGCCCCACTACGATGACATGCTTAACCTTGAGTACGTCAATCGCGTACTGCAGCACAGTAAGGCAATTAAAATCAGTGTGCGCGACTATGTTCGCAACGTTGCGATGAACAAAGATCTCGCCAGGATCGAGGCCCACAATCTGGTTAGCGGGGACTCGACTATCCGAGCACCCTATCCACAGATACTCGGGACTTTGCTGGCCAGCCAGCTTCTCAAAAAAGAGCGGATCGGCCTGTTTGACCTCGTCGGACCAGGCGCGATTATTGGCAAACAGGTCTTCCAGACCTTCCAGTGACTTTGACATACCGTTCAAACCATTAATGTATTGAGGCGCCCAATGGTCACCTTGTTACCACCAGCGGCCAGCGAGGCCTCTACGGCCTTCGCCGCTTCCGCTTCCATTTGCTTTGCCAACTGCGCCATATCGACCGCCGGGAATTGCTGAGGCTCCCAGGTGACAACACCAATACTGAGAGTCACCTCCAGCACTGCACCGCGACCGTCATCGATGGAAAACTCATCGATATCATTGCGCATGCGCTCGGCAATATCATGACCCAGGGCCTCGCCACTGCCGGGAATCAGCACCGCCATACCGGCATCGGACAATCGCGCCATGTAATCGGTTGCCCGTAGATCAGATGAGATCCGCTCTGCGACTTTCTTCATCACGAACTGGCCAGTCACCTTGCCGTAATGCACGTACAGCTCCTCGTAATCGTCTATCGCCATCATCAGCACGGTGACGGGTTGGTCACCGCGACGAGCGCGAGCGATTTCCCTGGCAATGTCCTTCTCGAAGCCACGCAGGTTACTCACATGGGTCAGCGGGTCCAACATCGTTAGTTGCGATACTTGCTGGCGGACAATCCCGTTTTTAAGGCAGATCGAAACCACCGAGGCCAGGTGCGCAATCACATCTTCCTCGGCCTCGCCCTGTGAAAGCGAGGCGTCCATCATGCCGCAGTGATAGCTGCCAATGAGGCGACCGGAGTCCATTAAAGGCATCAGCAGGGCATACTCGACACCATGATCTGTCTTCAGGACCTCGAACATCCTCGAATCGGTTGCGTCAACCAGAGTGATATCGGGTTCAAGGTCGTAGAGCTCCTGCATCTCGAAGACGTCTTTATGTAATTGCAGTTGGTTGCCATAGCGCTGGGCGCCACTGATCATGCCGGCGAGTACATCCTCAGGGTCATATAACCAGAGCTCGGCGGTACGAAAACTGAAGTGACGCGGCATGCTGACCAGCAAAACCTCTGCCAGTGCCTGTAGATCGGCTGCTTCCATTAGCATGAGATGCATCTGCTGAGACTGCAGGTGCAGATAGCGATTAACGGTTAATTTCTGGCTGAGTCGACGCTCGCGAATCTCGGCGCTTGACTCGACGGGAGGGGCTCCCTCTATCTCTTCTGTTACTGGCCCTCTGATGCCGTCTTCGTTGGCCATTGGCTACTCTCTGATGTGGCGTGGCTCGCTTGGGGCGAACTCGACTTTATTGGAATTCAAGTGTAAGCGGCCTATACTTGCGATGCAAACCTGAGGGGTGGCATTGCCTGAGACGCCTGAACGGCGAACCCTTTGAACCTGATCCGGTTAGAACCGGCGTAGGGATAGGTCTTTTCTCCCCATTCCTGCATCGCTAAAACACCGGTTCGTGACTACTTTTCGCACAGCACAGGAGTGCACTGTGAACCGAGCCCTTGCCTTTTATCTCGCCTGTTTCAGCAGCGCTGCGGCAGCTGCACAGCCCGACACAATTACTGAAATTCTGGTAACCGCCGAATTTCGCGACACCCCGCTACAGCAGCAGGGCGCCAGCACCAGCGTACTGACCGGCGAGGAGCTGCAGCTAAGGGCTGCACAGCATCTCGAAGATGTGCTTAATGTGGCACCCAACGTGAACTACGCCAGCGGTGCATCGCGAGCACGATTTTTCCAGGTTCGCGGAATAGGCGAGCGCAGCCAGTTTGTTGAGCCCCTGAATCCCTCCATCGGTTTTATCGTCGACGGCATCGACTTCAGTGGCCTGGGTACCGCCGGCACACTTTACGACGTTGATCAGATTGAAATTCTGCGCGGCCCCCAGGGAACGCTGCATGGTGCCAACGCCCTGGCCGGATTGATTAACATCACCACCCGCGCTCCCGAGGCAGAGCCAGCATTTTCCGTTGAAGCCACGGCGGCGGACTACGACACCTGGAGTGCAGGTATTACCGGCACAGGGCCTCTGATTGCCGATCGTTTGCTCTATCGGCTGGCGCTCAATCTGTACGAAAGCGACGGTTATATCGACAACGATTTTCTGGGTAGGGACGACACCAATAACCGCGACGAAACCAGTATTCGGGGCAAGTTACGCTGGCTAACCGATGATTCGGGCACGCTGGATGCGACGCTGCTCTACACCGATATCGACAATGGTTACGATGCGTTCTCACTGGATAACCGCCGAAATACACTGTCAGACCAGCCTGGCAGGGATACATTGGAGTCGACTGCACTTGGCCTGCGCTGGCAACACGACGGTGAGCACGTCAGCACCGAGGCTTCGCTAAGCCTGGCCAATACCGAAACCGAGTACGGCTACGACGAAGACTGGAGTTTTGTGGGTATTGCCCCGGATCTGGAGTACTCATCATTCGACCTGTATACGCGGGAGCGCGACAGCTATAGCGCCGAGTTTCGACTCTTGTCGAATGAGCCCTTAGGCATTGCCGGGCTTGATACTGATTGGGTCGCGGGGGTTTACTACCTGGCAGACCGGGAAGATCTGGAGCGAACCTACACCTACCTGGCACAGGATTTCACCAGCACCTACGACACTGATACCTTCGCGGCATTTGGCCAACTGGATACACAGCTGACCGACAGGCTCACCCTGGTGACCGGGTTGCGACTGGAGCGTCGGGAGACCGATTACAGTGACAACAACGGGGTCAGCGATGACCCGGGCGAGACACTCTGGGGGGGGCGCCTGTCGCTGGAATTCGCTTTATCCGACGAACAACTGCTGTATGGCGGTGTTTCCCGTGGATACCGTGCCAATGGTGTCAATGCAGGCATTCTGGCCAGCGAGGGTATCAGTGACGATCCGGACCTGTCTGCGCGATTATCCAGGCTGTCTACCTACGACGAAGAGTCATTGCTGAATTATGAAATTGGCTTCAAAGGCAGCTTTCTCGACAGCTCCCTGCGCACGCGACTGGCCTTGTTTTACATGGATCGCGATGACCAGCAGGTCAAGGGTTCACTGGTGATTCCCAGAGACGATGGCAGCACCGCCTTCATCGACTACACCAGCAATGCCGCCGAAGGGAATAACTATGGCCTGGAAGTAGAGCTGGACTGGCAGCCGCTTGAGCGTCTGAGCCTTTACGCCAACCTCGGCCTGCTGGAAACCGAGTTCGACAAATATATCAACGCCGATGGCGAGGACCTCTCAGGGCGAGAGCAGGCTCACGCACCCGCTTACCAGTATGCCGCTGGCGGGCAGTTCGACTTTGGCGCCGGGTTCTACGCGCGCCTGGATCTGGAGGGCAAAGACGACTTCTTTTTTTCCGACCGTCACGAGGTGAAGTCACCCTCCCAGGACCTGCTTCACCTGCGCATTGGCTATGCGGCCGAACACTGGTCACTGGCGCTATGGGGTAGAAATCTGACGGACGAAGATTACTTTGTTCGGGGGTTTGGCAGTTTTGGCAACGACCCCCGCAAGGGCTATATTACCGAGCCTTACTACCAGTTTGGCGAACCGCGGCTAATTGGCGTGAGCGCCACCTACCAGTTCTGAACAAGGGGAAACCATGAAACTTACAGCAGAGCTCAGCCTTTATCCGTTGGCGGAAGACTATATTCCGGTTATCCGTACCTTTATCGAGAAAGCCCGGGAGCACGGCGACCTGGAGATTGTAACCAACGCCATGAGCACACAGATTTGCGGTGACTACGACCGGGTGTTTGCGCTGGTGCGTCAGGAACTGAAAAGCAGTTATAAAGAGTTCGGCAAGCAGATTCTGGTGTGCAAATTTATCCCCGGGGAACTGGCTATCACTCAATGATGGACAGCACCCTCATGGCCGGCATTGCGGAGGCTTTGCAGCAAATGTCGGGCATAGAGCTTGCTGCGGTATTGCTGGGAATCGCCTATCTCTTATTGGCCATGCGCGAAAGCCTGTGGTGCTGGTACGCAGCACTGATCAGCACATCACTGTTTCTTTACCTGTTCTGGCAGGTCGACCTGCTCATGGAATCGGCATTGCAAGTTTATTACATCGGCATGGCAATTTACGGCTGGTGGCACTGGCAGCACGGCAACTCCGCAAATGAAAAACTGGAGATCTCGCGCTGGTCGCTGCGTACTCACGTCTTGGCCATAGGCCTTATCATGGTGGCTGCGATAATCAGTGGAGCGCTGCTGGCGCATTATACCGACGCCGCCCTGCCCTACCTTGATTCCTTCACAACCTGGGGCAGCCTGATCACGACCTGGATGGTCACCCAGAAAATTCTCGAGAACTGGTTGTATTGGCTGGTAATCGACAGCGTCTCTATCTATCTCTATCTCGACAGGGAGCTGTACCTGACGGCGGCACTCTTTGCCGTCTATATCGTCATCGTCATCTTCGGCTACCGACAATGGTTGCAGCACTACCGCGCATCATCCAGCTAAAGCTGGAGCAAACCCTGGGCCAGTGGCAACACTGGCAGATACCTCTGGGTGAACGCCCCACAGTAGTTAAGCTTCTGGGTGACGGCCACAGCAATCACAGTGTTCACGTAGTCAGCGGCGATGCGGGCTTTGTGGTGCGCATAGACGGCATAATCCCCAGCCAGCACGGACTGAACAGGCAAGTCGAATGGCGGGGGCTGAGGAACGCTGCCGACGCCGGATTGGCGCCTGCGCCGCGTTACTTCAACCCCGATTTAGGTACGCTGGTTTGCGATTTCCTGCCCGCAGATACTCCGCGACAACAGTCGCCCAGAGAACTCGCAGCGCTAGCAAGGGCCATTCACCAGCTTCCTGCGGTGCACCATCGGCTTGATCTCAAAGCCAGGGTGCAGCGCTATGAAAAACAAGCAACTACGTGTGATGACCCTGCGCGAACGGCGTTGCTGCAGTGGCAAGGGAAAATAGCCGAGCTACTGGAGGCACTTGAAGCCACAAGATACCAGCCGGTGTTCTGCCACAACGATCTGCTATCGGCCAATCGCTTACTTAGCGGCGGAAAATTATGGGCACTGGACTGGGAGTATTGCGCGATGGGTAGCCACTGGTTCGAACTGGCGGTTATTAGTTGCGGTGAAGGTTTTTCTGAAGAGCACCTGGCGGACCTGGCTGAGGCATACCTCTCACGCAGCCCCGAAGACCAGGAAATGAAAGATTTTGCCGCCTATCGCTGTGTTTACCGCTATCTGGAGTTACTCTGGTATCTCACCCGCAAGGTCGACAGCGAGCAAATAGACATGGACGAAAAACAAGCCGCTCTTGAGTACGAGCTATCTGCACTGGACAGTTAGTCACGAAAATTACTGAATTGCAGCGGTGCGCCAAAATCGCCCTCACGCAGCAGCGCAATTACTTGCTGCAGGTCATCACGTTTTTTTCCGTTAACCCGCACCTGATCACCCTGTATCTGCGCCTGCACCTTTAACTTCGCATCCTTGATACTTTTAACAATGGACTTGCACTGGGGACTATCCAGGCCGTGCTTGAGCTGCACGTTTTCTTTGACTTGCTTGCCTGTGGTGACCATGTCGCTGACATCCATGGCGCCTGGGTCTATCTTGCACTTGACCAGCGCAGCACGCAGCATGTCCTCCATCTGCGTCACCTGAAACTCGGCTTCAGCAGTTATGACTACGGTGCGCTCTTCGCGATTAAATGAGGCATCAACGCCCTTGAAGTCGAAGCGGTTTGCCACAACCCGCCCGGCCTGATCCACAGCATTGGTCAGTTCGTGCAGGTCCACTTCCGAAACAACATCGAATGATGGCATAGTGGCATTCCAGTCCGGTCAAACATCAGGACGCCCATAGTAATGGCAGCTTCCACTTTAACCAAGACCCACGATTCGCGGCGCTGGCATGTGCTTGGCGCAGGCTCAATCGGGTCACTGTTTGCGGCCTATCTGCAACGCGCGAACACGCCAGTAAGCCTGTTGCCTAGGCAGTTAACCGATAGTGGTCAACGGACTATCGACAAGGGCCCGGTTAGCGGGCAATACAGCTTTGATATCTCCTTGCCCTCAGAAACTGACCCCATCAATTTTTTGTTGGTGACGACCAAGGCTTACGATGTCTATGCCGCACTACAGTCCATACAGCATAGGCTGCAGCCAGAGAGTGCGATTATTTTGCTGGTAAATGGCATGGGCTTTCAGGCAGAGCTGGCGGCACTAAACCAGCCAGGCAAGATATATTTTGCGACAACGACTGAGGGCGCATTCAGAAGTGATACCAATAACCTGACCCATGCCGGTAGCGGCGTCACCAGAGTCGGCTGTCAGGGAGAACCACCAACAGAGTGGTTTGCGGACTGGCCAAACGCCATACCAAACTGTCAATGGGACGACGATATAGACGCTGCTTTGTGGCTGAAGCTGGCGATTAACTGTGCCATTAATCCACTTACTGCCCTGGAAAACTGCCTTAATGGCGAGCTGGGCGAATCTCCTGAACTGCGCGACAGGGTAGCCACACTGTGTGCTGAGATTGCAACCGTCGCCCAAGCCGCTGGTCATCAGGCTGTGGCCAAGGGACTTCAACAGCAGGTGTTCGAGGTAATTCGTGGCACCTCGAACAATCGCTCGTCCATGTTGCAGGACCATAGCGCAGGTCGTCGAACGGAAATTGATTATCTGACGGGCTACCTCGTTAAGCTTGCAGAAACGCTGGAAATAGCGGTTCCCGAAAATCGACAATTACTGCTGGAGATCAAAGCACATGAGTGAAGCACTTTTAACCGGTAGCCTAGCAGGCCCCATCGCACTGGCCTGCATTGCAATACCGGCACTGGTGGTGAGTGACTTCCGTGGGTTTCGCGCAGGCCGGCTGCTGTTCAAACCCCTGGCGGCGTTGGCTTTTATCTGGCTGGCCATTACCTTGAATGCTACAGACAGTCTCTACGGACAGTGGTTACTTGCAGGGTTGTTCTTCTGCCTGCTGGGAGACCTGCTACTGATGCCCGACCACAGCGGTAGCTTTCTCGCCGGCCTGCTTGCATTCCTGATCGGCCATCTACTTTATGTGGTGGCATTTGTGCAGCTGGGTAATGCCTGGAATTTGATGCTCTTAACTGGCGTGCCGGCACTGCTGCTACTGGTGCTGTCTACACGCTGGCTAATGCCGCATGTTCAACCAGAGATGAAACTGCCAGTGCGCAGTTACATCGTCGTCATCACAGGCATGTTGCTGGCCGCCGGCCTCACTGGCAACCAGCCCGCGGGCATTCTGGTGATCATAGGCGCCTGGGGTTTTGCCCTGTCTGACCTGGCCGTCGCGCGACAGCGCTTTGTGCAGCCGGGCCCACTTAATGGGTTGTGGGGAACACCGCTCTACTTTTTCTCACAAATGCTGCTTGCCGGCTCACTCGCACTGGTGTGAAGCGTCACCGGGCATACAGCGCCTCGGTCGAGCCCCGGATCACCTCACGCCACTGTGGCAACGCCTCACCTGACAACAATGTCGCCTGCTGATACCTGCGCTGCTGATCCTGCTCACGCGTTAAACCAAGCACACACAAATGTGCAGAACAGCGCAGCGAAATATCAATGCTTTCGTCCGGGCTTTTCGCAGGCGCAACATTCGCGGTAGACAAGGTTGTCCCGGGCCCAGAATTTTCAGGCGTAAAAATAAAGGCCATATCGATAGCCCTGGCCGCGGCCAGCACCTCTGCCTGTAGCCATACGTCGTCCACTAATTCAGGCACTACACCTGGCTCAGCGATCTCGACAACAGCCTCATTGACTTGCACCTGCGTTGGGGACGACAACAACACACCCAGGCCTATAGCCAGCGCGACCAACAAGCCAACACCGCCAGCTACCCGTATGCTCCAGAGGGGTAACAGAGAGCCCGAACGTGCATGACTGTCGCCGCCAAGCCCCTCGGCAGCTGCAGAGGCAATTTCTGCGATTGCAGTTTCTCGGCGAAACCAGGGACGTGCCTCATCAAGCAGGGTATTTCCCGCACCCATTGGTATGTTGCGACGCACCGCGCGCACCACGCGCCTTACCTCCTGAGTGCTGCCCGGACGCTGGTCCGGTGAACGCTGGACTAGCGCATCAACCAGCTGTCGCAGATCACGGTCAATCAGCGAGCCATCAAGGGCGTGCGCCTGCAGTGGGCTCGCTGCACCATGCACCTGGTAAACCGCTGGGTCATCCGCTTCCATGTAAGGGTGTTTGCCACTGAGCATGCGATACAAGAGACAGCCAAGCGCAAACAGATCAGCGCGTACGTCCAAAGGTTCTCCGCGTAGCTGCTCTGGCGAAACAGCGCCAATGCTCCCGGCGCCTACCTCCTGTTTAGCACTACCGTCGCGCGATATACCGAAATCGGTAAGCTTTGCACGCCCCTCACGGGTAATCAGCACATTAGCGGCTTTCACATCACCGTGGACCACCCCCCGCTGGCGGGCGGATGCCAAAGCAGAGGCAATATCAGAGGCAATCGAGAGGATGCTTGCCTGGGACAGTGTAGTGACCGCCAATAACTGTTCCAGATCACAACCCGGAACATACTCCATCACCAGCGCCACGTAGGGAGGCACCAGCACAACATCGTATATTTTTACCAGATGAGGATTGTCCAGGCTGGCGACTGTTCTGGCTTCATGGACAAGCTGCTTACGCAGTTTTCGAGAGTTCGGCCGGGTCAACAACTTGATCGCCACGCGTCGTCGCAGGCGATCGTCGTAACCCAGGTAAAGCGTGCCCTGCCCACCGCGCCTTATCAGTTGAATCAGTCTGTAGGGTCCGAGACGATCGCCTTCAAGGTCGAGGGCCACAGCAGCCATTAATCAGTGATCCGGGATTCCGTAGGATTGTCTTCTGAGAGTTGCTGCGCTGCGCGATCAGCTACCAAGACCGTATGCGAAGCGGCATCCAGAGGTGGGTTGACGGGTTCGCGCAGGCGTCCTCGCAAGGCTTTTGGCGAGACTTTTAACTGTTGCGCCGTGGCTGCCAGATCACCCGCGCACTGCTTCATCGTTTCGAGTAATTCCGCCATGGGAATGTCCGCCGCCAATCGTAAGTCTTTTGATCGCTCGATATGCCGGTACACCGACTGACGCGACACCTGCAGCGTTCTTGCCACCTCTGCGACCTGATAATCCGCAGCCACCAGCGCCGCGTCCAACTCGGCCTCGCTGACCTCCACCACAGGCTTTGCATCGACATAAGCATGTTCTGCTTCCGGTGAAGCGGCTGTGAGGACCGCCAAAAATTCTGCGGGAACAGTTAAGGTGGTGTCACAGGCATACACCAATTGACGCAGTCGGTTGGCCAGTTCCCGAATGTTTCCAGGCCAGTGGTAAGCGAGCAGCAGGTGAAAAAGCTCCGCCCAAAGCGCTGTCTCCGTCGTCGGGCTATCGGGCTGTGGCAATAGCGCTTGCTTGCCCTGGCGCACACATACCTCTGACAGGAAAGCCCAGGCAAGCTCACCTATGTCCTCTCGATGGTCACGCAATGGCTTGAGACGAATTTCACAGACGCCCAGTCGATGGCGCAGCGCGCCCTTGAAGCCACAGCTATCGGAGTCGATATCCGCATCGGTAGCGGATACGATCCTTACGTTGACCTTTTTCACAGGACCACCAACGGGCTGTATTTCTCGCTGCTGCAATGCACGCAACAGTTGCGCCTGGATTTCGGCAGGCGTATCTCCCACCTCATCAAGAAACAGGGTGCCACCCTCGGCCTGTTCAAAATAGCCACGAGCCGCGCCCAGGGCGCCGGTATAAGCGCCCTTGGCATTGCCAAATAATAACGTTGGCGCAAGCCCGGCCGGAATAGCAGCCATATTCACCGCCACCAGTGCAGCACGCGCCCTTGGGCTTGCGGCATGAATCGCCTGGGCCACGAGCTCCTTACCCGTTCCCGTTTCGCCGAGAATCAGCACATCATCGTCAGCACCCGCAGCACGCAGGATCTGCGCACGCAGTGCCTCCATGTAATAGCTTTCGCCTACCATTTCACTAGCGACTGTCTCGCGCGGTACGGCTTTAACACCTGCGCTGGGAACCAGGGTATGACGCAACAGAAGTACCACGCCATGAGCAAGAAAAATACGAATGCCATCGCCTACATCGGCAGCGGAAAATGTCCGCGGGCTTGCCAGTTCAGAACCGTTAACCCGGCAACGACACGACCCATTGTTGCGACTCAGCGTGACACCCCCGCCCATCACGCGAATTGTCAGGGCCACACGACTGACATGGGGGTCGTTGAGCGCTCGACCAATTGCCTGAGTCTCATAGTCATGGCTAGCAAACAGGGGATGATGCCTGCCAAGCTGAACTCGCTCGTCAGCAACGGGCAATAAACTTCGCGCCCCGATAAGCGAAGAGTCTGGATGGTATACAACCGTCAAAACCAGCCGCCGCTTCGGTACAGCCCGCGATAAGCTGGTCAAGACAGACGGCAGTGTGGCCTCTTCAGGGGATTCAATCGACATAGCTGGCAATCAAGGTCTAAGCACAAACGGGTACCGCTTGATGAAGCCTAGCAGCTTATGGAGAAAACGCCCGCTAATGGGCGCAACTGATGAATAGTGAACTAGATGCTCAGAGCAGTAGTTCCAGCAGTGACACAACGACCAGCCAGCAGGCTGAGCTGCGCACAAAGAGGCCGGCAAGCTCTTTGGTGTCCTCAGCCGCCGCGGCACCCAGGGTATTCTCTCCATCTGCGGCCATAGCGTTGGAATCGCCAACGGCGCTGCTGCTGACCGCTTGCAACAAGTCGCTTGCCGACATGCCAGACCCGGGAGCAGCTTTTGCCAACGCCTCCCGGCTGCCAACAAAGTCCCCGGCCAGCGAGAAGGTCAAGGCCAATGCCCGAGCCGGCAGCCAGTCTGCCACCGTCAGGCATACGCTTGCCTGCGCTGCAAAGTTACCTCTGCTTGCCATTTGCAAGAGCCTGTAGGCAAGAGCCGCTGCCGGGCCCAGCAACAAAAAATAGAAAATCACGCCGAACCAGCGCTGGTAGCCCTCGTAAACAAGCTCACCCGTTACCCTCTGATGCAGCGCCCGTGCATCTGGCACGTCCTCACTTTCATCGAGCCCGGGTAATTCATTCTTGAGGTATAACCAGGCCGCTTCGAAATCACCGCTGACGCAATACGCCCGGTACCGCTCAATCAAAGTGGCAAAGTCACTGCGGCCAAAGGAATAAAGTAACAGCGCTGCAGCTGCGACTATCCAGAATAAACCGAATAAGAAGGGCTGAAGGGCATCCAAAACCAGAATAGCACCGGCTACAGGTACGGCTAGAAGCAGTGCAAATGCAGGCCAACCGCCAAGCCCCGAACCCAAAACCTTGCCTGTCCAATAGTTAAACCAGTTGTCGTGCCGGGATGCGTCGGGAATACCCCACACCTGCAGCAGGGTGACAGCGATAATAAGCGCCAGGAAACTCATTGGTTTTCCCCCTCGGTTGCCATTTCTGTCCGGAAGCGGCGCCAGTCAAACGCCTGCCCCGGATCAGTCTTGCGCCCAGGCGCTATATCACTGTGGCCTGCGATACGCTCGCCCGACAAACCCGCATAGGCGTCAATCAGCGCATTACTCACGCCAGCCAGTACACTGTATTGTTCTGTACTGTAGGGTTCCTCGTCGGTCCCCTCCAGCTCCACACCAATACTGAAATCGTTACAGTTGTCCCTGCCATCATAGCAGGACTCGCCGGCATGCCATGCCCGCTCATCAAAACTGACAAACTGTAGCAGCTCGCCATTGCGTCGAATCAAAAGATGGGCAGAAACCTCCAGCCCACGGATTTCTTCGAAGTAAGGGTGCTCGTCCCAGTTCAGGCAATTGGTGAACAGTTGTTCGATACAATTGCCGCTGTAATCGCCAGGTGGCAACGAGATATTGTGGACCACCAGTAACTCTGGAACACATCCCGAGGGCCGTGGGCCATAGTTTGGCGAGGGAACGCGCCTTGCGCCAGACAACCAGCCCTGTTCGATCGAATAGTTCATATACGCCTCTTTGGCTTCATCATAATCGACTGCAGGTGAGACTCTCAATGAGACTTTTACGGGGCTGCACCGTGCGGGTGTCTGCTGCTACAATCCTCGGCCGACTGATCACCACGAGAAAAACGCGTGCCAACAGAACCCAATGCAGCCCCGGACGCCAAGGTCATTGCCGACAATGTGCGCGCAGCACTAAGTGAAGACGTGGGTAGCGGTGATATCAGCGCCCAGCTGATCGCCGCCGATGCCAATGCTGCAGCAACAGTCATTACCCGCGAAGACGCTGTGCTGTGCGGCACCGCTTGGGCAACGGCTGTTTTTTTTCAGGTGGACCCAGAAATCAGTATCAACTGGCTGGCAAAGGATGGCGACCGAATCGCCGCGGACCAAAAACTGCTACAGCTGAGCGGGCCCGCACGCGGGCTGCTCACCGGCGAGCGCGCGGCGCTGAACTTCCTGCAGTTATTGTCGGGAACCGCAACAAGCTGCCAGCGATATGCTGACCTGGTCGCAGACACAAAAGTGAGATTGCTCGACACCCGCAAAACCATTCCGGGCCTGCGCATCGCGCAAAAGTATGCAGTGACCTGTGGCGGCTGCTACAACCACAGGATAGGACTGTACGATGCCTTCCTGATCAAGGAAAACCACATCATGGCCTGCGGCGGAATCAGCGAGGCAGTGCAGGCAGCGCGTGCACTGGCACCGGGCAAGCCCGTGGAGGTGGAAGTTGAGTCTCTGGCCGAGCTAGACCAGGCGATAGCGGCACAGTGCGAACGGGTAATGCTGGATAACTTCTCGCTGGCCGATATGCGCACCGCTGTGGAACGAGCTGGCGGCACACTGGAGCTGGAAGCCTCTGGCAACGTGACTAGTGAGACATTGCTTCCCATTGCAGAGACCGGCGTAGACTTTATTTCAATTGGCGCCCTGACCAAAGACTGCAAGGCGCTGGACCTGTCCATGCGCCTGACCTAGGCGCCGCCTACACCACTATTCAGAGTAGCGCTTCACTGCTGACAAGCACGCCATTGTTATCGGCATAGATGTACTCCCCGGGCAGAATATCAACCCCGCCAAAACTCACGGGGATGTCGCGCTGGCCGACTCCCAGCTTTTCAGTCTTCACCGGAATCGTACCCAGCGCCTGAACACCAATCGCGGTAGCGCCTATTTCATCAACATCGCGAATCACGCCGAAGATAACCAGACCAGCCCAGCCATTCTCGGCTGCCTGCTCCGCCAGCATATCGCCCAGAAGAGCCCTGCGCCGGGAGCCGCCGCCATCAACGACCAGTACGCGGCCCTCTCCGGGCTCGCCCACCGCCTTCTTGACCAGGGAATTGTCTTCATGGCACTTAATCGTTACGGCACTGCCACTGAAGGCCTTGACGCCGCCGTAGTTGCCAAAGGACAGTTCAATGGCACGAGCCTGCGGCGCGGCATCAGACAGATCGGGAGTGCTGAACGACATTGTGAGCTCCTATAGCCAATCTACCGGGTAAGACTGCAAAGCCCCCTCGGCATTGGCGATGGTTCCGGCGTGACCCGAGCAACGCGGCAGGATCTGCTCGGCATAAAATACTGCGGTAGCAATTTTCTGGGTGTAGAACTGACTGTCATCAGTGGCAGCACGGCGCAGCGCGACCAGCGCCGAGCGAGCCAGGTGCCAACCACCCAGCAAGTAACCGGTTTGCATCATGTAGTCGAAAGAAACACCCAGCGCCACCTCCGGGTCGGACTTCAGCGCGGCGAGGATCTGCTGCGTGGCGGTATGCTGCTCGGCCAATGACTGCGATAGCTGTCGCTGTATCACTGCCAGAGATTCGTCGGTACCCAATTCGTCCACGGTTGCTGCAACCTGCTCCAGCAGCTCCAGCATTGCACCGCCCCCGTCGCGGCCGAGCTTACGCGACACCAGGTCTGCGGCCTGAATGCCATTAGTGCCCTCGTAAATTGAGGTGATGCGCACATCCCTAAGGTATTGCGCTGCCCCCGTCTCTTCTACGTAACCCATCCCGCCATGCACCTGCACGCCAAGAGAGGTCAGCTCCTGGCCTACCTCGGTGAGCCAGCCCTTGATCACCGGAATCATCAGGTCTACACGCAACTGGTAGGCCGAACGCTGATCAGGGTCGCCGTGATGGGCGAGGTCCATACTCATCGCCTCGGTATACGCCATCGCCCTACCCGCTTCAGCCAATGATCTCATCGTCAGCAACATACGCTTCACATCCGGGTGCTCGATGATCGGGCGCCCGCCCTGAACACGCTCACGGGCATAGGCGACGGCTTTCTGGTAGGCACCCTCGGCTGAGCCAAGCCCCTGTAAACCGACCTTTAACCGCGCCTCATTCATCATGGTGAACATACAAGCCAAGCCACGATTTTCCTCACCCAGCAAATAACCGATTGCGCCATCGTCATCACCAAAGGCCATCACGCAGGTGGGGCTACCGTGAATGCCCAGCTTGTGTTCGCAGGACACGGGATACACGTCGTTGCGCTCACCCAGGCTGCCGTCATCATTCACCAGATACTTGGGCACAACAAACAGGGAGATGCCGCGACTGCCTTCGGGCGCATCTGGCAGCTTCGCCAATACTAGGTGAACAATGTTTTCAGTGGCCTCGTGGTCGCCCCAGGTGATGTAGATTTTCTGGCCATGGATTCGGTAATGGTCACCCTCCGGAACTGCCTTGCACTTCATAACACCTAGATCAGAGCCCGCTCCAGACTCGGTGAGGTTCATGGTTCCGGACCACTCGCCACTGTGCATCTTCTCCAGATAGGTTTGCTTCAGGGCGTCGGTACCATGCGAGGCAATAGCCAGGGCCGCACCACTGCTCAGGAAAGGCGCCAGGGCAAAAGCCATATTTGCGCCGTTCCACATCTCGCAGGCAGCCGTCCCATAGAGTTCAGGCAAACCCTGGCCCCCTTCATCGGCGCTGGCGGCTATACCTACCCAGCCGCCTGCACCCAACTGCTGCAGGGCCTCGTCGTAACCGGGCGATACCGTAACCTTGCCGTCGCTGCAGGTAGCGGGGTGCTCGTCGCCAACACGTCGCAGTGGCGCCAGTACCTCGCCGGCAAAGCGGCCCGCCTCGTCTAGCAGGGCCACCGTGAGATCCGGACCAACGCCCATCCCCTCGAAGCCGGCAAGGCCAGCAAGAGTGTTCTCCGCCTCCAGCAGCTCGTCTATTACGAAGGTCATGTCCTCTAGGGGGGCGCGGTAATTGGGCATAGTGCTGTTTCCGGTTCTGATGCGAGTTTCGATGCGGAGTATACGTTTCGCTGCTCCCGGGAGCTTGGCATTTTGAGCGGCTTGCTGGTCTGCAGGCACTAAAAAGCTGGGCAATATCCGGTTATCACGACTCTGTTGGCAATTGTAGGAAGCCTAGTATAATTCTCCCAATCAATAGTTATCATTTTCGCCATTCATTAAGTGAATGCGCACATATCGAGGGAGAGCCCTGTGAATATAAACCGGGTGGATCTTAATCTGCTGGTCTATCTGGATGCCCTGTTGCGGGAACGCAATGTGACCCAGGCCGCCAATCAACTCAACCTGTCACAGCCGGCGATGAGTAACGGCCTGCGCCGCCTGCGCGAGCTCTTTGACGACCCACTATTGGTGCGTACTTCAGACGGCATGACCCCTACCGAACGGGCACTGGAGCTGGAACCCATCGTGCGCGATGTGCTGATGAATATCGATAAGGCTGTTCAGCCCCGCTCCGCCTTCGACCCCACCGACGCACAGCGCGTATTTCGGATTATGGCCAGTGATTATGCGGAATCCACGCTACTGCCCAGTGTACTGGGCAAGCTTCGCACCGAGGCGCCGGGACTGACCCTGGACATCATGACACCCAGCGATGTGAGCTTCCTGGATGTGGAGCGCGGCAAGGTCGATATGGTGATCAACCGATTTGATTCCATGCCCCAGTCCTTTCACCAAATCAATTTGTGGAATGACAGCTTTTCCTGCCTGCTGAGCCCGGAAAACCCGGTGCTTAAAGACTTCACGCTGGATAGCTACCTTGAGGCCAAGCACGTCTGGGTTAGTAAGACCGGCATGGGCGTTGGCGTGGGGGTTAACCCTGACGATGTACAACGGCTGGGCTGGGTAGATGCAGCCATCGCCAAATTGGGCCGCAAGCGGCAAATACGGGTATTCACCCGGCATTACCAGGCCGCCATGACGCTGGCAGAGCAAAATGACCTTATTGTCACTCTGCCCACCCGCGCCGCCGAGCTGAAAAAGGATAACCCCCGGGTGGTGCTGCGAGACCCGCCGCTGGAGATTCCTCCATTGGAGCTCAAGATGGCCTGGAGCCCACTGTTACAGCACAATCCGGCAAACCGCTGGCTGCGCAAAATGATCGTCGACACGGCCAGGGAACTGGACGGCAAACCGCCTACAGCCTGAGGCATGGCATTCACCTCCGGAATGCTCGCGATAGAAACGATAAATTAGCTAAATGGGCATGAACTGCCTAGAATTCTGACCATCGACCAATCCACGCCCTGAAACAGCAAGTAATGAGAGCTTCGCCATGACTGACCGCATTCAAGAAGGGGGCCTGCAGGTCTCCCCTGTTCTCCACCAATTATTGACGCAGGATATCCTGCCGGGCACCGGTATAAGCGCCCAACAGTTCTGGAGCGGCCTGGAGGGCATCCTCAATGATCTGGGCCCACGTAATCGTGAGTTGCTGGCCATACGCGAGGACATGCAGGCGAAAATCGACGCCTGGCACCACGCCAACCCCGGCGCCGGTTACAACAGGGCGGCTTACAAGGCCTTCCTGCTGGAACTGGGCTACCTGTTGCCCGAAGGTGAAGACTTTTCCATCAGCACCGAAAATGTTGATGAAGAGATCGCCACGCTGGCAGGGCCACAGTTGGTGGTGCCGGTAATGAATGCACGCTATGCGCTAAATGCCGCCAATGCACGTTGGGGTAGCCTATACGATGCGCTCTACGGTACCGACGTGATCAGCGAAGAAGGTGGCGCTGAACGGGCGGGCGCCTACAACCCCGTGCGCGGTGACAAAGTTATCGCGTTTGCACGCGCGTTTTTGGACCGTCACTGCCCCCTCGCAGACGGTAGTCATGCCGACGCCAATGCCTACACGATCGCCGACAGCGCCCTTCAAGTGGCTTTGGCAGACGGCACCGGCACGACACTGGCCGATAAGAGCCTGTTCGCCGGATACAGCGGAGCAGCCGACAAGCCGACTTCGGTGCTGCTGCGTCACAACGGATTACATATCGAAATCCAGATTGATCCCAGCAGCCCCATTGGCGCCACCGATAAGGCCGGCGTCAAAGACCTGGTGCTGGAATCTGCACTGACCACGATTCAGGATTGCGAAGATTCCATCGCCGCAGTGGATGCCGAGGACAAAACCGTTGTTTACCGCAATTGGCTGGGACTGATGCGCGGCGACCTCGCCGAGTCCTTCAGCAAAGGCGGAAAGACACTGGTTCGCGAACTTAACGCCGACAGGTCATTCACCGCGCCAGATGGCGGCGACACCGTATTACACGGACGCAGCCTGCTGTTCGTCCGCAACGTGGGTCACCTGATGACCAACGAGGCAATTCTCGATAAGAACGGTGACGAAATCCCGGAAGGCATTATGGACGCCATGTTCACCGTGCTGATCGCTATGCACGACATTAACGGCAAGGGCGACAAGCGCAACTCGCGCTGCGGTAACGTCTATATCGTGAAACCAAAGATGCATGGCCCTGACGAGGTCACCTTCACTGTGGACCTGTTTAACCGCGTGGAAGATGCACTTGGGCTGCCGCGTAACACGATAAAAATGGGCATCATGGACGAAGAGCGCCGCACCACCATCAACCTGGGTGAGTGCATACGCCGTGCCAGCGAGCGCATAGTCTTCATCAACACCGGTTTCCTGGATCGCACGGGTGATGAAATCCATACCAGCATGGAAGCCGGGGCCATCACGCCCAAAGGCACCATGAAGCAGGAAGCATGGATCAACGCCTACGAAGACTGGAACGTCGACACTGGCCTTGCATACGGTCTCAAAGGGAAGGCACAAATCGGTAAAGGCATGTGGGCCATGCCAGACCTGATGGCAGAGATGCTCAAGACCAAAATTGCCCACCCGCAAGCCGGTGCCAGCACTGCATGGGTACCCTCTCCCACCGCTGCAACACTGCATGCAATTCATTACCACGAGGTGAATGTCGCCGAGCGACAAGAGGAGCTCAAGCAGCGTCAACGCGCCTCGCTAGACGATATCCTGAGTATCCCACTGAAAGGCGCCGAAGGCCTATCCGCTGATGATATCCAGCGGGAGTTGGACAACAATGCGCAGGGCATACTGGGCTACGTTGTGCGCTGGATCGACCAGGGCGTAGGCTGTTCGAAAGTGCCCGATATCGACAACGTTGGCCTTATGGAAGACCGGGCAACACTGCGAATTTCCAGCCAACATATCGCCAACTGGCTGCACCATGGTGTTTGTTCCGAAAGCCAGGTGCGTGAAACTATGGAACGTATGGCGGCGGTTGTTGATAGCCAGAATATTTCCGACCCTGCTTATAGGAATATGGCACCCGACTTTGGTGATAGCGTCGCTTATCAAGCGGCTTGCGACCTGGTGTTCAAGGGTCGTGAGCAGCCTAGTGGGTATACCGAGCCTGTGCTGCATGCGCGGCGGCGGGAAGCTAAGGCTAAGTTTGGGGGTTGATTGGCTGGTGGGCCGGTAGATATTAGCCGGCCTACTTTAACTCGCTTAGCGAAAATCTGCCGGGCGCGTTCTTACTACAATTAACCCACGCGTTCTGCGAGGTCATTCGTGGTCTTCGGGAATATCTTTGTACTGCAGGTTCGTAAGCTGTTCTGACAGCAAGCCAAGCAAAAAGACAATGACACCTGAAAGTATCAGCAAGGTACTCATATTAGAGAACCGCAGCGCGCCGGTTGTGAGCGCAGTAAATAGGTAATTCAGAAACCCCAACCCAGAAATCGCCACCGCGGTAGGAAAATAAACCTTCAGTGGCGAATAAAGCGTGCCGATCTTGAAGATGATCAGGAAGAAGCGCACGCCATCCCGCAATACGTTGATATGGCTCTTGCCGACGCGTTTTGAGACATTGATGGGAACAAAACCTACCGAATAGCCCGCGCGAAAAAACGCCATTGTCGAAGTTGTTGGGTAGCTGAAACCATTGGGCAGCAGATAGAGAAAGCTAAGAAATTTCTTTCGATTGACGCAACGAAAGCCGGAGGTAAGATCGTCGATTTTGTGGCCCACCATCCAGCTGGCCAGTTTGTTGTAGAAACTATTGGCGCTCCATCTCGCAAGGCTCGCTTGCGCATCTCGGCCAGATCGTGCACCCACGACGAGGTCGTAGCCCTCTTCCGCCTTGGATACAAGCTTTTCGATATCGGCGGGATCGTGCTGTCCGTCGCCGTCCATGAATACAATGTAATCGCCAGTTGCTGCGCGGGCGCCAGTTTTTATAGCTGCGCCGTTGCCTTTTGGGTAGGGGTGGCACACGACCCGAACTGGGAGGCCAGCACATAAGCTGAATGTCTGATCGGTAGACCCGTCATCAACAAGAACTATCTGCGCCTTTGAATGCATTTTAATCAATGTGGGTAATATCTGACTCAACCCCCGCTGTTCATTTCTGGCTGGTATTACGATTGAATAGTTCACCTAATAATGCTCGTATATAGTGACAAGATACGTAATTCAGAGTCTCTAAGACCGCCAGTCTCATTGAGGTCAAGTAGAGCCCGAATTGTCTCATCCACTGCTTCATCATTACCCAATGCACGTTCAAAGTGCAATTTCATCAACAGGCCCGCAGGGCTTGCTGGCGAAAGTGCCAAGTAGCGCTCTGTATATTCCAATGCCAATTGATAGTCCTCGCGCTGATTCTCTATAACAGCCAGAAGCCTGAATACATCTCTAGGCGCATTTGACTGTGCATTTCGACCCAAATATAGAGCATAGAACAATTCACTAAGCTTATCCCATCTGGGTCCAGGGCATTGCTCTAAACCGTGGACCCGAGCAAGCAAGTGCATGGTCCTGACCGAGCTAACTGGGTAACTACCACCTACTTTGGAAAGTTCAGATAAAGGAGCCTCGGGCAGGGTTGCACTTGCAACACAACCAAGTACAAGGTCGCGAACTAGCCAATCAGCATTAGTCTCTGGTGTTATCGCGTTTCCCCTAAGGCTAGCAGCGTGCGCCCTGGCCGAATACTCAAACGAATCACTGATAGCGCCAACTTTTGCAAGACGATCTGCCATACTAACATTGGCTCGGAAAGACCCCGGGTGCATGGTGACGTTATGCACATCAAGCAATGGCGGACTTGACCAAATAATCACTTGGGAGCTCGTTTTAAATACAAAATAGAATGCCCATATTATGATCCAAGCTAGTAAAACGGAGCCAAGTTCAGGCCATCGGATAACCAACGATCTAAAAATCACTGCGGGCAAAAGTGCCAGCCCGACGCTCGGCAAATAATTTCTATGCTCATAATACATTTCAAGAGACAGCACAGTTGACTCTACGGCATGTCCGAGTAAGAAAAACAATATACAGAACGCCATCAACCTTACCACTTGATGACGAATAAGAACTCCAAGTACAGTCAACACCGAAGTCCAGCCGACTAGAGAATATAGTGTTGACTTCGGAGCTAAAACTGAACTTGAGACTTCAATATCATCATGAAACAACCCCATCCTTCGTACATCAGGTATGTAAAATTGGCCAACGTAGTCCCAAAGAACTCTGCTTTGCGTAAATAAACGCTGCTCCATAGTAAATGGCCTTTTGACATAACCGGGTTCAGCCCAAGCCCATAGCGCGTATAAAACTGCGACTAATACGATCACAATACCGGCAAACAACAAGGAGAACCTGAGCTTACCCAAAGCGTAATATCTATCTGTCAGAGTACTGTCTCGGAACCAAAAAACCTCCAGAATGACGAAGAAGAAAAGCATCACTACAGCATTTTCCTTCGAATATATTCCGCAGAAAAAAAGCGTTATCAAGATTGCGACTAATAAAACAGGGGAAAGACGAATCGAATAGGACCGCCAGAGGCTGTAAAGGATGCAACTCGACAAGGAGAAAAAGGCCGCGAGCATCGCCATTCTTTGTACCGAGTAAAGCACGGTACTTACAGATAGCGGAGCTAGCAGCCAAATACTGGCGCACGCAACAGCTAATGCTTTGTACTTGGGCGTACCCCTGAAACGAAGTAAGATCGCAAAGAGCCACATAACCAAGTTAGCATTTACGATGTGCAAAAAAATATTGATGGTCTTGCTTGTTGCGGGAGTAGTGCCAAAATAGGATTGCTCTAAAACAAAAGAAGCTATCGATATAGGCCTTCCAAGAAATCCGGAGCTATCGCTGAGAATATAGGTTAAAGCGTCAGAAGGAGCCAAACCAAGGTGACTTAACTTGGCCAAGCTATGGCTATCGTCCAGCATATAAGACCCATCAATACCAGGGAAATACGCCCAGAACGAAACCCCCAGGACCACAGCCCATAAAAGTCCCACCAAATATCTATTCGCGTAACGCGGAATTAAAGTGTTACCGCGATTGCTCTGCATTTATGAACAGCCCCTCCAATAGGTGAACTTGCTGTCTTCGAGCATCCGTCGCCAACCAAGCTGAGACATTGTCATACATTCCACCAACATTGTTAGATAACATATTCTCCTGAATCATATGGTAGTGAATTACAGGCCATTGAGGGTACAAGCGCGCCAATTTTGATAAAACGGCTGATCGAGCGGCCCTGTCGCCGATGCCAGCAAGGTATTTGTATTGCGCGAGTAAGAGCTTACGATCATTCGGATACTTATCGATTAAATTTCCAAGAATCTGCCGAAGATCAGTTTTGGCCGTTTCACCGCAAGTCCCAGCTATAGCGCAATCGACCAAAACCGAAAGTGCTGCATAATCAGAGCTTGCCAACGCACGCTTACCTACGATACGTTCAAGCTCCTCTAACCAATCATAGGCACCTTTATATCCTGGAAAATATCGTGCTTCAATTTGTTGGAGCATAACCAGAGCAGCGATATCGGCTTTATCGAGCTTATACATACTTATTAAGTGACTCCTCATTGAGCCTGCCAACGCCTCGCCCTCTAGGTCGCCCAAAGTTCCATTAGCCACTTTACGAAAGTATTCATTTTGCAAAGCCACGGCATAAAAAAAATGCGACCTCGGTGATTGCGGGTGCTGCTTAACACTTGCTTGACCTAGGATTAGCTCATCCGACCAGGTCACTGCGCGTACGGCCAAGAGACAAAAGAAAGTTACGATTACTATAGCCGCTGGGACATATTTGAGCCTGCCTCCAATAAACCGGCCAGTAGTAACCAAAATTGCAGCCGCCGGAATGACGAGGGCAATGCTCGGCAAGTAGTTCCGGTGCTCATAGACCATCTCGAGCGCGATTACACCCGATTCCATAGAGTGCGCCACCAAATAAAAAAGTAAGGCGTACCAAATTAGACGGTAGCGCTTTCTATATTTAAATACCAAGAACAAACAAACTACCCACGCACAGATTGCAGCAAGCGTCGACATTGGATCAACTAGTGAGCGCGAAATAGCTATATCATCATGGTGCAAGCCAAAACTGCGAATATCTGGAAATACAAGCCAATACAGGTAGGTCCATAGCAGACGTGATTGTGTAAAGAGACGTTCTGAGATAGTGAAATCTCGATTATCATACCCAGGCAGGATGTAATCTGGCGAAAAAAATAGAATAAACAGCAAGAAGACTATCGGTGCCGTAAAAGCTACCACACCGATTCTCTGTACAAGTCTGGAGGGGCGGCCCGACCACCTTCCTCTGAAAAGGCATAGCTCTGAAACAGCAATAAGCCAGGGTAATAGGGCTCCATTTTCTTTTGAGAGAATCGCAAGCATAAAAAGTATGGACAACCACAATAATGCGGCCGACAGCTCACCAAGCGTCTTATAGCCGGCAACTGACCAACGAGCTCTATAGCGAAAATATACGAGAAGCCCTACCAAAACAAACAGAGTGGATAATTGAGCCATCCGCTGCACCGAATACATAACGGTTGATATATGCAAAGGGTGCAGTAACCAGATACCGGTAGCTACAACAGCGACAGCTTTTACCGCTCCATCAGAAATATCTTTCTGATACGCGGCCAACTGAATTTCGACCGCAAGAAAATAGAGTAAAATCCCATTAATCAAATGAAGTCCAACATTGACCGCTTTCACTTGCGCAGGATATAGCCCATCGGCGACTGCAAAATTCAATGCAAAAGTAAACATACTAATCGGCCTACGAAGAAGACCCGCATCTGAGCTAAATGAGGCTGTGCGCCAAGCATCTAATTTGCTGACATCGAAATTTAGATAAGGGTTGAGCGTTAGATTAGTGAGATCATCGAAAAGAAAAGCTCCAGGCAAACCGAAGTAATAGGCCAGCGCGGTAAGCAAGAGCAGAGCTGTTAAAAAAGCATAATTCACAAATAAGGCAATAGTTTCTATCCTCACGACGGATGATACCGCGTGGCCAGAGAAGTTATCGTATGCAACCTGTTACACAAACAAAAAGCCCAGCTGAAAGCTGGGCATATTGGTAAACCAAAAGACTTGGTTATCTAGATCCCACTGCGACAAGACGCTGGCAAATATCTCGGCTCGACTCCATTAGTGCCTGCTGGCTTACACACCCACGTTATCGTGCCATCAGACGCATCGGGAATCCCCGAGAGCACAAAGTCTGTGTCTGTACCACCACCAGGGATAATTGCCGTCTCGACTGTCGCTGTAAGCAATGGCTCACCCGAGGCAGACGAGTACACGATTTCCAAAATAATATCACTCGCACCATATGTCCGCTTAATCGCGGCTTCATCCTGATTAACAGGCAACCGGTTATTGGCCGAATAGAACTCTGTAACCGACGTCTTCCCCTCTGCCAGTGCAGCCAATGGCTCCGACATTTTCGAACGCACCACATAGTCCTGATAGGCTGGCAATGCGATTGCGGCCAGAATACCAACGATCGCAATTACGATCATCAGTTCGATCAACGTAAAACCTTTTTGACCCATCTTATCTATCTTCATTGGAAGATCTCCTTTAACACATGATTTAAACACCAACTAACAGTTAGCACTTTTCATGCCAGAGTAGCCTAGAACTATAAAAAAACTAAATGCCTCATATTTTCAATAGGTTAGCACTAACGAATCAACGTAATGCCACCACAATACTTTTCAAAAACAATCTGCTGAAATCGACTTAGCCCAGCCCATCTCATTAAAGTGACCCTTTCTGTCACATTTTGTCATTTTATCCTTAGCCCTAAAGAGTCTGACCGAATTAAAGCAAAGACGCCCTCCGGGACGCGGACTGAATTTAGAAGCCATTGCCCTTGGATACCCTTACCACAGGGGTGACTATCACCCTAAATAACTTACAATCCGCCTTATAAGTAGATGCTTTGGACTATTAGCAAAAACGGAGGCTGGGTATACTATGGCGACTATGCGCCGCTGGGATTAAATTTTACATAGGGATATATATTATGAATGACAGGCCTACAGGGCAACTAAGTGGTCTGGCAGGTAGGCTAGTGGCAGAGGGACTAATCACCCCGGATCAAGGCTCACAAGCGCAGGATATCTCATCTCGGGACAAAGCCTCTCTGGCGTCTGTGCTTGTGGGGCAAATGAATATCGACGGTAATGGCATTGCCTCGATTGCATCAAAAGAGTTTGGGGTGCCACTATTTGATATATCTAGTTTTAGCAAAACCGTTATTCCTGAGGGCTTGGTAGAACCGGACCTCGTAACCAAGCACCATGCGATCCCCATATTTCGTCGTGGCAATCGTCTATATATCGCGGTATCTGACCCGACCAACCTCGCCGCACTGGATGAGATGAAGTTCCACACAGGCATTAACACCGATGCGATCCTTGTCGAGGAAACCGCACTTGCCAAACTGATCTCCGAGTGGACTGAAGCACAGGACAGTCTGGAGGACGGGCTCGAGGGTCTAGATTCAGGGGACTTCGATGATCTGGAAATTCAGTCCGGCGAAGAAGGGGATCAACAAGAAGATGGCGCCGAAGGCATCGATGAGACACCGGTAGTTCGCTTCGTCAACAAGGTACTAATCGATGCGATCAAGCAGGGCGCATCCGACATCCATTTCGAACCTTATGAAAAAGACTATCGTGTGAGATTCCGAACAGACGGCATACTCCGCGAAATGGTTAAGCCGCCCAAGACTCTGTCCGCAAGGCTTGCTGCACGCCTAAAAGTCATGTCACAAATGGATATATCGGAGCGCCGAATCCCTCAAGACGGCCGGATTCAGATGAAACTGTCTCGGAATCGTGCAATCGATTTTCGAGTCAATACGCTACCAACTCTCTTCGGCGAAAAGATAGTCCTGCGTATTCTTGACCCCTCCAGCGCCCAAATGGGTATCGATGCACTCGGCTATGAGGAAGAACAGAAAGAACTGTATATGAAAGCCCTGAGTCAACCGCAGGGCATGATTCTGGTGACAGGCCCCACGGGTTCAGGTAAGACAGTTTCGCTCTACACTGGCATCAATATCCTCAACGAACCTGAACGCAATATCTCGACCGCGGAAGATCCCGTAGAAATCAATATGGCCGGGATTAACCAGGTACACGTGAACCCCAAAGTGGGGCTTAATTTCGCCGAGGCGCTGCGCTCGTTCCTGCGACAGGATCCCGACATAATCATGGTGGGCGAGATACGGGACCTTGAAACCGCAGAGATTGCCATTAAGGCAGCACAAACTGGCCACCTGGTGCTTTCGACACTGCACACAAACAGTGCCGCTGAAACGGTCACCCGCATGCTTAACATGGGCGTTCCTGCGTTCAACCTTGCCACCTCAGTAAGCCTCATTATTGCCCAGCGGTTGGCAAGAAGACTTTGCAAGGAATGCTCCGTACCTGCAGACGATATCCCTAGAGAAGCGCTATTACAGCTCGGATTTAGTGAAGAAATGCTCGAAAACGCCACTATTATGAAGCCGGTAGGTTGCGCGAATTGCACAGATGGGTATAAAGGAAGAGTAGGTGTGTATGAGGTGGTGAAAATCACTCCTGAAATCGCACGCTTGATCATGGAAGAGGGAGATGCCATCCAGTTGCAGGCGATGGCCAAAGAGCAAGGTTTTCACGACCTAAGGCAGTCAGCCTTAATGAAAGCGGCTCAGGGGCTGACAAGTCTGGAAGAGATAAACAGGATTACCACCGACTAGGGGCATAAGGGTTAGAAGGACATCGGGGCGGATAGAATAATGGCAACCACGGCAATAAAAGGCGACATCTTTACCTGGACAGGGAAGGATAAGAACGGCCGCGACTCCAAGGGGGAGATTACTGCAGCCAGTTCCTCAATGGCTAAGGCACAACTGCGACGTCAGGGAATCAAAGCAAAGTCTGTAAGGAAAAAGGCCAAACCCCTCTTCGGCGGCAAAGGCAAGCCGATCAAAGCTGCGGATATCGCAATATTTACTCGCCAGCTTGCTACTATGATGAAAGCGGGTGTTCCACTAGTTCAGAGCTTTGATATTGTCGCGGATGGTATCGAAAAGGAGTCGATGCGCGAGCTGGTGGTTAGTATCAAGAATGATGTGGCCTCGGGTAGTGGTCTCGCACCCTCATTGGCAAAACACCCCAGGCATTTTGACGATCTTTTCTGTAGTTTGATCGCTTCCGGTGAGTCATCAGGTACGCTCGAGGTAATGCTGGATCGAGTGGCTACTTACAAAGAAAAAACTGAGCAGCTCAAGGCCAAGATTCGCAAAGCTATGACTTACCCCTCTGCCGTGATCGCGGTTGCGATCGTTGTGACCGCAATTCTACTCATCAAAGTTGTGCCCACATTTGCAGTGACGTTCAAAAACTTCGGCTCCGATCTGCCAGCATTTACGCTTTTCGTGGTTAGTATTTCAGAGTTCGTTCAGGAGTGGTGGTTCATAATCTTAATGGGGCTGGTAGCAACCTTCTTTGCCTTTAGAGAGATCAAGCTTCGTTCTGTGCGGTTTTCCGAGTGGCTCGATATGATTGCCTTAAAGGCGCCTATCGTGGGTAACATTGTCCACGACGCCGTCGTTGCGCGATTTTCCCGAACCCTCGCGACCACCTTCGCAGCAGGCGTGCCATTGGTAGAAGCACTGGAATCCACCGCTGGCGCTGCCGGCAACTCGGTTTACTCCAAAGGCATCCTACAGATCCGCGACGATGTCACCACAGGTAACACCCTCTACCAATCAGTAAAATCCACTGGCCTCTTCCCCAACATGCTCCTCCAGATGATCTCTATCGGCGAAGAATCCGGCGCCCTGGATGAGATGCTAGACAACGTGGCAAACCACTACGAGGAGGCAGTCGATAACGCAGTAGACAGCCTCAGCTCACTCATGGAGCCATTGATCATGTCCATACTGGGCGTGCTTGTGGGCGGACTGATGATCGCGATGTACTTGCCGATCTTCATGCTCGGGTCTGTGATCTGATCCAAAACATTTCTTTTCCGGGAACTCGCGGCTAATGCTGGCAATTTTCGAGCAGGAGCCCTGGTTCCTTTACGCCTGCATTTTGCCACTGGGGCTGGTGGTCGGCAGCTTCCTCAACGTGGTTATATACCGTTTACCATTGATGATGGAATCCCAGTGGCGCAGAGACTGCTGCGAACTGCTGGAAGTCGACAAAGACAAGGAAGACACGCCACTCACACTGGCAACTCCAAACTCTCACTGCCCGCAGTGCAAGGCACCAGTAAAACCCTGGCAGAACATTCCCATAATCAGCTACCTCCTGCTACGCGGGAAATGCGGCACTTGTGCCGCGCCCATCTCCATCCGTTACCCAATAATTGAGGCCATCAGCGGCATCCTGATCGTTGCGGTGGGATATCACTTTGGGCATTCCTGGCAACTGGTGGGCGCCATGCTACTGACCTGGGCGCTAATTTCACTCACAATGATCGACTTCGATCACCAGTTACTCCCAGACAGCATCACCCTGCCCCTTCTCTGGCTGGGATTAGCCTTCAATATCACTGGCACCTTCGTCAGCCTTCAGGACGCCGTGCTGGGTGCTATTTTTGGCTACCTAATTCTGTGGAGCGTCTATTGGCTGTTCAAGCTCCTCACCGGTAAGGAGGGCATGGGCTATGGTGACTTCAAATTGCTCGCTGCTCTTGGCGCCTGGATGGGCTGGCAGGTCCTGCCTGTCATTATCCTCATGTCATCTCTGGTCGGCGCGGTCGTCGGCATCACACTAATGATCGTCAAACGCCGCGGGAAAGAGATACCTATCCCCTTCGGACCTTATTTGGCTGCGGCTGGGTGGATTAGTCTTATCTGGGGCGAGAAGCTGCTGGATACCTACCTGGGGGCCAGCGGTATTAATTGATGGCACTGGTCATTGGAATCACTGGCGGGATAGGCAGCGGCAAGTCCGCGGTTACCGATCGTTTTGAGAACCACGGCATTACCGTTGTGGATGCAGATAAGGCTGCTCGAGTGATTGTGGAGCCTGGTCGTCCAGCCCTACGATCAATTGCCAACCACTTTGGCGAGGACATCCTGCTCCCGGACGGAGGGTTGGACCGTGCGGCGCTGCGCACCAAAGTATTTGCCGATGAGACTGAGCGCCACTGGCTGGAACAGCTAACGCATCCATTGATCGGACAGGAAATTTTCGATCAACTCTCAGCGGCGACCTCGGAATACACAATATTGAGCTCGCCTCTATTGCTGGAAACAACGCAGAAGTCGCTTACGGATCTTGTCGTGGTGGTAGATGTGCCTGAAGAAGTGCAGCTGGAAAGGACTATGGCCAGGGATGATAACGACGAAGCTCAGGTAAAACGTATTATGGCGGCGCAGATGCCTCGGTCAGAGCGCCTCAGAAAAGCTGACTTCGTGATAGATAATTCTGGCTCAATTATCAGCCTGGACGACCAAGTAAAGAAATTGCATCGCAAATTTTTAGGTAGGACAACAAGTTAGCGATGCGACGGCTCGCCCTATGATTTTAAATTAAGAAAAACCTTCCTCGTCATCTGACCTGCACCAGAATACCATCGCTGTCAGCATGTAATACCTCACTTTCGGGAGCATGCCTCAATAACCACGAAACGCTCATCGCATCCTCTGGTGCAAAAATAATAAATTGGACGCCGATTTTTTCGAAGAGGCTAATCACGGCGATGGCATCCAACTCCTCAAGCCGTTGATTTCCTAGTAGATACCAAACACGAAAGACATCTGGATCTCCATGCGCCAACATCAAACCGTCTAAGCCTGCAGCATAAACAAGCTGCGGGGAACAATAATACAAAAATGGAAAGGAAGACCAGGAAAGATTCAAGACTGTATCGCCAATCTCTGCTCTATCATTCAAATATTGACAGTGGCCTTCAAATTTCAGCTCGTGTGACGGATATTCTGGATGCTTTAAAACCTGATGGAGGAACGTTACAACGATTATGAAAAAAACTAGTGCTGGCAAATACTTTTTGCGAGCCTTGTTAACTAGGAGAGATGAACTGAAACCTAGCGCCACGGCACTGAGCGGCCCATACAGCTCCCCCATGCGCCAATGCCGTGCGTACAAAAACAGGAATAAGGTCGCTGTTAAAGCGAAAACCAATGCATAGGTAAATGTATCTCGAGAGTAATCTTTCCGCCTCGAAAAAAAGATTATGACCCAACTCGCGATCAGGCAAAAATGTCCAACGAACCCCAACTGAAACAACAATTCAAAGGGAACTGGCACCCATTCAGTACCCATAAGAGAAACGTCATCGATTGGAGAAATCAATCTCCCCAACATCATTACCGTGAAATAACTGATATTCTCGGGAAACCAAGGCGAAGTTAATAGAGCGAGCAGGAAGCCACCTAAGCAGGCAACTACCATCTGACGATCATATTCGGCATTAACTAATCGATGCGCTATTAACGCAGCGATTCCTGTGACACCAGCAAGAATCACTCCTTGATAGGCATGAGCAAAGAAAAAAGTAAATATGGCCAACTTGATATAGGAGCGACTCGCCATCAAGAGCCCCAGCACCACAACCATTATAATTGCAGAATTCTGAGCCCTGAACATCAGCAGCCTATCTGGGAGAAGATAAAGGCCCCAAACCCCGACAATTGCAAATACACCGGCGTATGCCACACCTTCAAGACGCATGAGAGCGCTCAAGATAGCCGGAACAACAGCTGCCCACAAAACAGCTGCGTAAGAAATCCCGTTCTCTTCCGAAATGAGAGTGAATGGCTTTTGCATCCAATGTGTCAACCAATGATGATCGGGGCCTTCCTTGCCCAGCAAAGTAAAAGGCAGGGCCTCAACACTTTGCGCCAAATTACCAAGACTCAATTTCGATGCCATCACAAAATGGAAGTAGCCGTCAGCACCTAGAGGCAGCGACTCAATATCGAAACATATAAAGAAAGCCAGACAACTTAGAAGGAATACAAGACTGGCCTCCACAAAAGCGAGGGCTCGAGTCTTTGCGCAAGCATCCTGGCTAGAAAAGGCAGACGAACTGAAATTCATAAGATAAGCACAGGTGACTGTTAGAACAGTCTAACAAATCGCTAGATATTTTTATCGGTTATCCGCGGCCATAAACTCTGGAATCGCTTTCAGAATTGGCAGATTCGCCGCAGGAAACTGATACTCCGCGAGCTCCTCCACACTCACCCACATCAAAGGCTGCCCCTCCAGGCCTTCGGCCTCACCGCTAAAATTTCGTACTGTGTGAACATCCAGACGCACCGACTTGTCGCCGTAGTCATGTTCCACCAGCACTAGAGGCGCAATCTCACCCAGCACAATCCCAAGCTCCTCGCGCAGCTCACGAGCGAGTGCGAACTCCACGGTCTCACCGGTCTCCACTTTGCCGCCGGGAAATTCCCACAAGCCACCCTGATGGGCATCGTCGTGTCGACGGGTAATCAGGATACGGTTTTGGGCATCGAGGATGACGCCAACAGCCACGTGAACATCATTCATTCAGGTGCGGTACTCGGCGTTAATGCGAACATAATCGTAGGAAAAATCGGTGGTCCATACCGTTGCAACTACATCGCCACGTTGAAGTTCAACCCGAATGGTGAGCTCTTCAGGCGCCATCGCAGCAGCACCCTGCTCCTCTGTGTAGCTGGCTGCACGGCAGCCGTTCTCTGCGATAAGCACATCATTGAGAAATACACTAACTGCCTCAACATCGAGATCAGTCACGCCCGCCCTACCTATGGCCGCCAGCAACCGACCCCAATTCGGGTCGCTGGCAAAGAGCGCGGTTTTAACCAAGGGAGAATGCGCGATGGTAAAAGCAACGTCCAGACACTCCTGCTCATTACCGCCACCATTCACTTCCACCGCCACGAACTTGCTGGCACCCTCGCCATCGCGAATCAAACCCTGCGCCACGTCGATGCAAACCTCCTGCAGTGCGTCACGCAATAGCGGATACAGAGCCTGCTCTTTAGACGTGAGCTCACTATTACCCGCCTGCCCCGTCGCCAGTAGCACGCAGGCGTCATTGGTGGAGGTATCACCATCTACGGTTATGCGATTAAACGACAGGTCGACCGCCTCAGAGAGCAGCGCCTGCAACACCGGCTGGGAAACCGCAGCATCCGTTGCAAGGTAAGCAAGCATGGTGGCCATATTCGGCCGGATCATGCCGGCACCCTTGGCTATACCAGTCACCACATAGTCACGACCTTCACAGGTAAACCTGACTGAGCATCCCTTTGGGCGGGTATCGGTGGTGAGAATTCCTTCGGCCGCTGCTGCCCAGCCGCCATCAGAAAACGCAGCAAGTGCTTCTGGAATGGCTGCGACAATTTTATCAACGGGCAGAGGCTCACCGATCACGCCGGTGGAAAAAGGTAGCACAGCAGACTCATCACAAGATGCCCGTTCTGCGGTCGCCGTTGCGCAGGCAATCGCATCTTCTATGCCAGCTGCGCCCGTGCCGGCATTGGCATTACCAGTATTGATCAGTAAATACCGCGGCTCATTCCCACAACTGGCAAGATGATCGCGGGCGACCGTCACCGGCGCCGCGCAAAATGCGTTGCGGGTAAATACTGCGGCACAGCGCGTGCCCTCGCTGGCTTCGATCAGCACCAAATCCTTGCGGCCTGGTGTCTTGATGCCCGCACTGACGGTGGCAAGGCGAATACCCGCCACAGGCCTCAGCGCCGGCAGCTCTCCTGTACCTACCGCCATTGGTCTGTGCTCCCTATGACAGCTGGCCGTGGCACTGTTTGTACTTCTTGCCGCTGCCACAGGGGCATGGGTCGTTCCGACCAACCTTGGGTTCTGGTCGAGTAAAGGTTTGCGGTGTTTCTGGCTGAGGGGCTTCCTGTGGCTGGGCTTCAGCACCGGCACCCGCCATACCTGAGGCAACAGCATGCTCGAAGGCCAGCTTCTCGCGTTCCGCTTCCTCGCGTCTGCGCTGCTCAATCAATGCAGCCTCGTCCTGGCGTTGGATCTGAACGTGACTGAGGAATTTTATGACCTCATATTTGAGCCCGCTGAGTAACTCTTCAAACAGGGCAAATGACTCACGCTTGTATTCCTGCTTGGGATTCTTCTGCGCATAGGCACGCAAATGTATACCCTGACGTAAGTGGTCCATGGTCGCGAGGTGTTCCTTCCATAAGGTATCCAGCACCTGCAACATAATCTGCTTTTCGATCTTGCGCATATCGGGGCCGACCTGCTCCGATTTCGCATCGTAGCCTGCCTGCACTTCCTGACAGATTTTCTCGCGCAGGGCTTCTTCATGCAGGTTGTCGTCACTCTCCAACCACTCCTGCACTGGCAGTGCGACGGCGAACTCTGCCTCAAGCTGTTTTTCCAGCCCAGGTACGTCCCACTGTTCCTCCACGCTCATTGGTGGAATGAACCCGTCTATGGCCTCGCCAACCACGTCCTCGCGTATCGCTGTGATAGTTTCGGAAATATCCGCTTCAGTCAGTAAGTCGTTGCGCTGCTGATAAACAATCTGCCGCTGGTCATTGGCCACGTCATCGTATTCAAGCAACTGCTTACGGATATCGAAGTTACGCCCTTCCACCTTACGTTGGGCTTTCTCGATGGCATTGGTGACCATGCGATGCTCTATGGCTTCGCCTTTCTCCATACCCAAGGCCTGCATAAAGTTCTTCACCCGATCAGAGGCAAAGATACGCATCAGGTTATCTTCCAGTGACAGGTAAAAACGGGAAACCCCGGGATCACCCTGGCGACCCGAACGGCCTCGAAGCTGGTTGTCGATACGGCGGGATTCATGACGTTCTGTACCCAGGATATGCAAGCCGCCGGCCTCCAGTACCTGCGCCTGGCGCTCCGCCCATGCTGCCTTCACTTCCTCGCGCTTGCCCTCGCTGAGGTCGCCCATGGCTGCGACTTCAGCCTCAAAATTACCGCCCAATACGATATCGGTGCCCCGGCCTGCCATGTTGGTGGCGATGGTAACTACGCCAGGCCTGCCGGCCTGGGCGATAATCTCCGCCTCCTGCTCGTGGTACTTGGCGTTCAACACCTTGTGTTCGATCTTGGATTTGCGGAAGCGCTGTGACAGTTCTTCCGACGTCTCTACAGAAGCAGTACCCACCAACACCGGCGCGCCATTGGCCATACAATCTTTCACGTCGGCAACAATTGCGTCGAACTTCTCTTCCCGGCTTAAATACACCAGGTCGTTGAGATCGTCGCGCTTCTGCTGCACGTTGGTCGGTATCACCAACACCTCAAGCCCGTAGATCTGACGAAATTCGAAAGCTTCGGTATCAGCCGTACCGGTCATACCGGCCAGCTTTTCGTAGATACGGAAGTAGTTCTGGAAAGTGGTCGAGGCCAGCGTCTGGCTCTCACTTTGAATATTGACCCCTTCCTTGGCCTCAATGGCCTGGTGCAAACCCTCGGACAACCGCCGACCCGGCATGGTTCGACCTGTGTGCTCATCAATTAGCACCACCTGATCGTCCTGAACGATGTATTCAACATCGCGGTGAAACAAGGCCTGGGCCCGCAGGCCGGAATAGACATGGTGAAGCAGGTTAAGATTAGTGGCGGCATACAGGCTGTCACCTTCTTCCAACAACCCCTCTTCAGTCAGCAGTTCCTCGATGAAAACGTGACCATCTTCATTGAGCTCAACCTGCCGCTGCTTCTCGTCGATGGTGTAATGGCCGGGCTGCGACTCGATCCCTTCCTCAGCCTCCACCTCTGGTTTCAGCGATGGCACCAGCTTGTTGATACGCTTGTAAAGCTCCGAGCTGTCCTCGGATGCACCAGAAATAATCAGCGGGGTCCGTGCTTCATCGATCAGGATGGAGTCAACCTCGTCCACGATGGCGAAGCTGAGTTGACCCTGCATCCTGTCTTCCAGACTGAAGGCCATATTGTCGCGCAGATAGTCGAAGCCGAACTCGTTGTTGGTGCCATAGATGATGTCAGCGCTATAGGCGTCACGCTTCTGCTCAGGGCCCTGCCCGGAGCGAATCACACCAACCGAAATCCCCAGGAAGTTGTACAGTGGTCCCATCCAGCCAGCATCCCGGCTGGCCAGATAATCGTTAACAGTAATCAGGTGAACACTCTTGCCCGTCAGCGCGTTTAGATATGCCGGCAGTGTAGCTACCAGCGTTTTACCTTCGCCGGTACGCATCTCCGCAATTTTGCCTTCATACAACGCCATTCCGCCTATCATCTGCACATCAAAATGGCGCATCCCCAGGCTTCGCTGCCCCGCCTCACGCACAACGGCGAAAGCTTCCGGCAACAGTGAATCGAGGGTGGCACCCTCTTCCAGTCGCTGTCGAAACTCTACCGTCTTAGCCGCCAGGGCCTCGTCAGTGAGTGCCTGCAGCGACTCTTCCAGTGCATTAATCTGCTTAACCACCTTGCCCATGCGCTTGAGCTCACGGTCATTGCGGCTACCAAAGACTTTCTTCAAAACATTGTTCATCATTGCAATCTACTACCCGAAAAACGACAAGGCCGCTCGACCATGTGGTAAGAGCGGTTCAAACACGTGCGGGGAAAACGATCAGCGCGGAGTGCGGTGGACGTAGGTGGAGGGGTCGACGGCGCGACCGTGCTTGTACACTTCAAAGTGCACATGGGCGCCGGTAGATCGGCCACTGGATCCCATAATGCCAATGGGCTCGCCTTTGCGGACCACATCGCCAGGCTCAACCAGGTTTTGCTTGTTGTGCGCGTAACGGGTCACGAAACCATCATCGTGTGAGATTTCTACCATCTCACCATAACCAGTTTGGGTGCCGGTCCATGTCACCACACCAGCGGCAACGGCAATCACATTTGAGCCTTCCTTGCCGGCGAAATCGATGCCGTCATGCATCGCCAGATTACCGGTAAAGGGGTCTGTGCGCTGGCCAAAGTCAGAAGACACCCAGCCCTTCTCCACCGGCCTGCCTGAAATCCAGGCCTGCTTGTTCAAGTTGCGGTTGGTCAGCAGGGATTCAAGAATATCCAGCTGCTGCTCGCGGTCGCTAAGCCGTTCCTGAAACAGGCCCATCTCATCGCCAATATCGAATGCCTGATAATCGACGCTGAACTCACCCGCCAGTGGGCCGCCCATGGCCGGGGGCTGGCTAAAATCAAACTCGCCATCCTCAAGGTTTGCCATCGCGGTGAGGTGTTCACCCAGGGCATCCAGTCGTGTCATACGGGCCTGAAATTCGGCCAGAGACATGGTCATTCCCTGTAAGCGGCTCTCGGATTGCTGCTTCAGGGCGGCCAATTCCTCAGCCTGCGATGCCAACTCGTCTTGCAGTGCTCCCAGCGCCGCGCCCTTGAGTGAGCGCGCTTCACTGTCCTGGCCAGCAAGATAGCCGATAGTCACCATTCCCAAGGGCAGCCCGAGGCAGCAAAGGGACAGCAAAGCACGGGACCAGCGCCCGAGTTCTATAGAACGGGATCCGCCATGCTTGCGATTAATGAGAATGACTTTCATTTGGGCTTAATTACCGAAAATGGCCGCGAACTATGCCATAAAGCGGTCACAAATACCACGTCAGGGGTGTGACCGGGGTCTCGATTCAGGTGGCTGGAACGGGGTTGGTGCTGTAAGAAATGGGGGCGGAAGCTTCGTCGTCAAAAGTGACCATTTCCCAGGCATCAGGCTGGGCAATCAGGGCACGCAGAGACGCGTTATTCAGGGCATGGCCCGATTTGTGGGCGCGAAACTCGCCAATCAGGCTATTGCCCAATAGGTACAGGTCGCCAATGGCGTCCAGCACCTTGTGCTTAACAAATTCATCGTCGTAGCGCAGACCATCCTGGTTAAGGATGCGGTACTCATCCACGACGATGGCGTTATCGACGCTGCCGCCACGGGCCAGGCCCTTGGAGCGCAGATATTCAATCTCGTGCATGAAGCCGAAGGTTCGGGCACGGCTGACTTCTTTTACGAATGAGGTTGAGGAGAAATCTACTTCGGCGTGGGCAGTACGATCGCGAAAAACGGGGTGGTCAAAATCGATGGTAAACGAGACTTTGAAGCCATCAAAGGGGAGGAAGCTGGCTACTTTGTCATCGTCTTCTACCGTGACCGGTCGTTTAATGCGAATAAACTTCTTGGGCGCGTTTTGCTCCTCGATACCAGCTGACTGGATCAGGAATACAAAGGGCCCCGCACTGCCGTCCATAATCGGCACTTCTGGCGCACTGACATCGACAAATGCATTGTCTATGCCCAGGCCAGCCATGGCCGAAAGCAGGTGTTCAACCGTGGATACGCGTTCATTACCGGCTACAAGACTGGTTGAAAGGGTTGTGTCTCCGACATTCTCGGCACGGGCAGGAATCTCTACCACCGGGTTAAGATCTACCCGACGAAAGACGATACCGGTGTTGGCTGGTGCCGGGCTGAGGGTCAGATAGACCTTTTCACCCGTGTGCAGTCCTACACCTGTCGCCTTGATACTGTTCCGCAGTGTCCGCTGTCGAATCATAACTATTCCAACCGTATCCTGTGCCTTTGCAATGGCTGTAAGCCACCGCCGGAACAGATCCCGGTTGTGGCCCTCTAGTCAGCCTGGCGACGCAAAAACGCGGGGATATCGAAATATTCCTCGCCGCCGGCTTCAGCTGCGACAGCTGCTGCCTGACCACCTGACGCCGCCCTGGTCGCACTGCTGCGCCTGAGGCCTGTCGGACGATCGAACTCTTTGTAATCGGGCTCTTCGGTCTCCAAATCTGCCGCCGGTTGTTGCTGCCTGGGTTCGCTGTCTACAACCTGTAAGGGCGCTCGTGCGGCCTCACTACCCAAGCCGGTGGCTACTACGGTCACCTTGAGCTCGTCTGTCATCTCTGGATCGATGACTGTCCCTACCACAACTGTCGCTTCTTCGGACGCAAATTCCTCGATCGTGTCGCCAACTTCGGAGAACTCTCCAAGTGACAGATCAAGGCCGGCGGTGATATTCACCAATATGCCGCGTGCACCCTGCAAATCTATGTCGTCCAGCAGTGGGCTGTTTATGGCGCGTTCTGCCGCTTCACGGGCTCTGTTTTCTCCCGCAGCGCGACCGGTACCCATCATCGCCATACCCATCTCGGACATCACCGTACGCACATCCGCGAAATCCACATTGATCATTCCCGGACGGATAATCAGGTCGGCGATCCCCTGAACTGCGCCCAACAATACATCATTGGCCTCTTTAAAGGCATGCAAGAGACTGGTATTTTTTCCCAAAACCTCAAGCAGTTTTTCGTTGGGAATGGTGATTAAAGAGTCCACATGCTGCTGTAAATCCTTGACGCCTTCAACCGCTATTTTCAGCCTTTTCTTACCTTCAAAAGGGAATGGACGCGTCACTACCGCAACGGTCAAAATGCCCATTTCACGCGCCACTTCAGCAACTACCGGTGCCCCACCAGTACCCGTACCGCCACCCATACCGGCGGTGATGAAGACCATGTCTGCACCCTGCAAGGAATCTGCGATACGGTCGCGATCCTCAAGTGCAGCTGCGCGCCCGATATCCGGATTCGCACCGGCACCCAGTCCCTTGGTAATTTCGCCACCAAGCTGCAGTACCGTCTTGGACTCGACGTCAGACAAGGCCTGCGCGTCGGTATTGGCGCAGATAAAATCCACGCCCTCCACCGCATTTTCGATCATGTGTTTGACCGCGTTACCGCCGCCTCCACCGATGCCCACGACCTTTATCACGGCGTTTTCTGGAATGTTATCGATCAGTTCAAACATGGTGTATCTCCCCTTTTATAAGATTGCCGCACTTTCGCGCGACGCTTTACTGCTAAAAATTGGTTAAAAATTACTCTGTACCCACGACTTGGCCCGGTCGAACCAGCTCTCGCCACTGGCCACGCTGCGCGGCCCGCTGCCTATGTCATCGGCGTGTTGCAAGCCGTACTGCAACAGGCCCACGCCGGTTGCATAAATCGGGTTGCGTACAATGTCGGTCAGTCCTTGCACGGATTGCGGATAACCCACACGCACCGGCATATGAAAAATTTCCTCGGCCAGCTCCATCACGCCCTCCATCTTCGAGGTGCCGCCGGTCAGCACGATGCCTGCAGGCACCATGTCCTCGAAGCCACTGCGGCGCAGCTCGGCCTGAACCAGAGTGAACAACTCGTCATAGCGCGGCTCCACCACCTCGGCCAAAGACTGCCGCGACAGGTCACGGGGCGGACGATCACCCACACTGGGCACCTTGATGGTTTCGTCGGCTCCAGCCAGCTGGGTCAGCGCACAGGCGTACTTGATCTTTATTTCTTCCGCATGCTGAGTGGGTGTGCGCAGTGCCATGGCGATATCGTTCGTCACCTGGTCACCGGCAATCGGAATAACACCGGTGTGGCGTATTGAGCCCTCGGTGAAGATGGCGATATCGGTTGTTCCTCCGCCGATATCCACCAGACAAACACCCAGCTCCCGCTCATCGTCGGTCAATACTGAGTAACTGGAGGCCAGCTGTTCCAGAATGATTTCTTCCACTTCCAGGCCGCAGCGCCGAATGCACTTCTCGATGTTCTGGGCGGCATTGACAGCGCAAGTCACCAGGTGAACCTTGGCTTCCAGGCGCACACCCGACATTCCCATGGGCTCCTTGATGCCCTCCTGATTGTCGATAACATATTCCTGCGGCAGGATGTGCAACACTTTCTGGTCGGCGGGAATTGCGACTGCCTGTGCCGCATCGATAACCCGCTCCAGGTCCAGCGCGTACACCTCGCGATCACGGATGGCGACTATGCCGTGGGAGTTGAGGCTGCGAATGTGGCTGCCCGCAATGCCCACAAATACGGAATGAATCTGGCAACCGGCCATCAGCTCGGCTTCCTCCACCGCGCGCTGGATCGACTGCACCGTCGACTCAATGTTCACCACCACGCCTTTCTTCATGCCCTTGCTTGGGTGCGAGCCGATACCGACAATCTCGATATCACCATCAACGCCGATCTCGCCGACAATGGAGACCACCTTGGAAGTCCCTATATCCAGCCCAACGATCATTCTCTTGCCCTGTGCGCTGCCCATGGCAGTGTTACTCCCCTGTTCTTATTGTTTCAGTTGCCACACCGGCGACTTGTGTTTCCACTTCCCTGAACACCACCGCCAAACCACTTTCATAGCGTAGGTCTACGCGCGCCACTTCCGCCCGGCGCCCCGCCAATTCCCGCTGGTATAACGCCACCAGGCGCTTGACGCGCTCGACAAACTCATCCTTTCCCAGCAGAACCCGCGTATCGCCCTGCATGGTGGCTTCCAACTGACCACGCTCATCAAGCGACAGCTCAGTGACTTCCAGCCTCAATGGCTGTAGCAGCTCCTCCAGACGCTGGTAACTGGCCATCAATTTTCTGGCTGTACCTTCCGGCCCTGTTAACAGCGGCAAGTCATTCCAGTTCCCCTCTCGGCTTGTCTGGAAAACCTGTGCCTGGTGGTTAAGAAAGCCGGCGTCGCCCCATCGGGCGATGGGCAACTGCTCAACCACATGCACTTCCAGTGCACTTGGCCAGCGCCGGCGAACATTCACCTCGTAGATCCAGGGCAGGCTCTGCAATTGTTCGCGAATAAGCACCAGGTCGGCGCTGAGAAAACCGCCGTCCAATGCCGGTTGTATCAGCTGCTGAATTTCGTCCTTGCGGGTATGTTCTAGTTTGCCTGTCACACTGATCTGCGTGACCGGTAACGCTTGCAGTGTGAGGTAAGCCTGCACACCCGCACCCAACACCACGACACTGCCCAGAAGAATCAGCAGGCGGTTTAGCCAGGTCGACATGGAGCGCGCCGGTGGCGCCTCTGCAACCTTGCGCGTTGCACCCTTGGCGCGCACTGCGCGCGGTGCCGCGCCAGCCACGTCCCTACCTTCCATTACCCTAGCCACGCTGGTGCACCTCCCAGCTCAGAGCCATGATTCGCTCGACCAACGCTGGCACTTCCATGCCCGCAGCCCGGGCCGCCATTGGCACCAGCGAATGGGAGGTCATTCCAGGAATCGTATTGACCTCCAGGACATAAAATTTGCCATCGCTGTCACGCATGGTGTCGACCCGACCCCAAACAGCACAACCCACTGATTGGAAGGCTCGCAAGGCAAGCGCTGCCACTTCCTTTTCTTCAGTCTCGGTTAACTCACTGGGACAGTGATAGCGCGTATCGTCAGACAGATACTTGGCTTCGTAGTCATAAAATTCGTTGTCGGTTTCCATGCGAATGGAAGGCAGTGCCCGATCGCCAAGAATAGCTACCGTGTACTCAGGCCCATCGATAAACTGCTCTGCCAACACGCTCTGGTCGTAGCGAGATGCATCCAGGTAAGCCTGCTCCAGCGCCGCGGCACTGTCGGCCGATGCCATGCCGATACTGGAACCCTCGCAGGCCGGCTTGACGAATACCTTTCCAAGTTGCTCGATGATGCCCTGCCAATCGCTATCAGCCGTCAAGGTGACGAAGCCGCCAGTCGAGATGCCGGCGCCCTGCCACAACAGTTTGCTGCGTACCTTGTCCATCGCCAGCGCCGAGCCCAGAACACCGGAGCCTGACCCCGGAATACCCAGTGCCGCCAGTGCGCCCTGCATGCTGCCGTCTTCACCCCCGGGACCGTGCAGCGCATTGAAGGCAAAGCCCACGCCCCTGAGTTGCTCAATCCAATTGTCATCGGCGGGATCGACACGACGGACCTTGTAGCCCAACGATTCAATCGCTTCGGCGACCGTGGCGCCACTTTGCAGTGACACATCTCGCTCGGAAGAGGTTCCGCCAAGAAGCACAGCGATGTCGCTATCGCGCAATACACGAAAGTCACTCATGACTGAGCCCCTTCGCCAAACTGCGATTTCAAATCCTGCGCCAGCCTGCCTATGCTGCCAGCGCCTTGAGTGATCACGATATCGCCATCGCAAACGATGTCGGCCAGTAGCGCTGCCACATCACCCGTATTTTCCGCAAAAATTGGCTCAACCTGGCCGCGCTGGCGAATACTGCGGGCAAGGCTGCGACTGTCGGCGCCGGCAATAGGCTCTTCACCTGCCGAGTAGACCTCCAGTAATACCAACTGGTCGCACTTGCTCAGCACTGACACGAAGTCCTCATAAAGGTCCCGTGTCCTGCTATACCGGTGCGGTTGATAAACCATGACAACCCGCTGGTCGGGCCATGCCTGTTGCGCTGACTCCAGCGTTGCCCTGACCTCGGTTGGGTGATGTCCGTAGTCATCAACCAGCTGCGCACTACCGGCTGGGAATTCCATTTTGCCTAGCTGCGTAAAGCGCCGCCCTACGCCACCGAATCCGGCCAGTCCGCGACGGATTGCGTCATCGTCCAAACCCTCATCACAGGCGACAGCTATGGCAGCGGTGGCGTTTAAAACATTGTGCCTGCCGGGCATGTTCAGCTCGACTGACAGGTGACCGGCGTCTCCAGGCCTGCGCACCACAAAGCGCGTCGCCAGCCCGGCAAGCTGCAAGTCAACAATCTGGTAGTCGGCTTTCGGTGAGAATCCGTAGGTAGTCACCTGGCGGGTAACGTCTTCCGCCATCGCCTCCACGACCGGATCATCCACACACAGTACTGCCATGCCGTAGAAGGGCAGGTTATGCAGAAACTCGATGTAGGTACGGCGCAGTACGGAGAAATCACCGCCGTACGTGTCCATGTGGTCAGGCTCTATATTCGTTACCACGGCAACCATGGGTTGCAGGTGTAAGAAGGAAGCGTCACTTTCATCAGCTTCTGCGATCAGGAATCGGCTGGCGCCCAGCTGAGCATTACTGCCAACACTGTTAAGCAGGCCGCCGATGACAAATGTAGGATCCAGACCCGCCTCTCCAAATATGGAGGCCAATAAACTGGTCGTGGTGGTTTTACCGTGAGTACCCGCAACCGCGATGCCATGCCGGTAGCGCATCAACTCCGCCAGCATTTCAGCTCGCGGCACAACAGGCACCCGCGCCTGCCTGGCGGCGACGACTTCGGGATTGTCACTACTGACCGCGCTGGAACTGACCACTACGTCGGCGCTGCCAATATTCTCGGCGGCATGGCCGATGAAAACGTCAATGCCTTTTTCTTCAAGTCTATCCGTTACCGCAGTGTTTCTCAGATCAGACCCACCAACTTCATAACCCAGATTGACCAGCACCTCGGCGATACCACTCATACCGGAACCACCAATACCTATCATGTGGATGCGGCGAATACGGCGCATCTCGGGAATCTGGTAGGCGCTGCGATCGGTCATCAGAGCAGCTCCTCACAGCAATCAGCCACCGCGGCTGTTGCACCGGGCAGGCCCGTTTCCGCAGCGGCGGCGGCCATGGCGGCAAGACGCTGCGGGTGGCTGAGATAACTCTGTATGGTCGCGGCCAGGGAATCAGCAGTAAGCTCCGACTGGCGCAGCAAAATGCCTCCACCGTGATCAGTCAGCGCACGGGCATTCCAGGTCTGGTGATCATCGATGGCATGAGGCAGCGGCACCAACAGGGCTGGCCTGCCCATAATCGCCAGCTCAGCAACAGTGAGCGCGCCAGCGCGACAGACAACGAGATCCGCCCAGCTGTAAGCCGCCGCCATGTCCTCAATAAACGCTGTCACTTTGACGCCGCTCTCCAGACGCTCGCCATACGTCGCGCGAACGACTTCAAGGTGCGCCTCACCACTCTGATGCCAGACTTCCAGGCCGGGCTCGATAGCGGCATCTGTAACCTTGGCAACTGCCACCGGCACCAACTCGTTAAGCGGTCTGGCACCCAGGCTGCCGCCCACTACCAACAAGCGCAGCGAACGCTGGCCGCTATAATCCCAGGGGTTGGCCGCTGCGGCCTGCAGTAATTCGCGGCGCACGGGGTTACCCAAAACGCGAAACTCGGTATTGTCTTTGAATGCTCCCGGAAACCCGGCCACTACGGTGCTGGCAAGCGGCGCCAACAGGCGGTTAGTCGTTCCAGCCACCGCGTTCTGCTCGTGAATCAGCAAAGGCTTACGCAATAGCCAGGCCGCAAATCCTGCTGGTCCCGCCGCGTATCCGCCCAGCCCGACAACACACTTGGGCGATAGCCGAAAAACAAGCCAAAGCGCCTGCACCATGGACCAACACAGCAGCCATAATCCCAGCAGTGTATGCAGCAGGTTTTTGCCCCGCACACCGCGTACTGACAAGCAGTGCAGAACTATTCCGGCGGCGGGTACCACCCTGGCCTCAAGCCCCCTGCGTGTGCCAACCCACTCCACGGTATAGCCACGCTCACGCAGTTCATCGGCTACAGCCAATGCCGGATACACATGACCTCCGGTACCGCCGGCCATAATCAGAATAAGAGGCTGCGCAGACGCTGTCATCGCGCACCCCCCTTGATCTCTCGCAGCTCGCGCTCAATGCGCATCACCAGGGCGAGCATGCAGCAACACATAATCAGGCTGGTGCCGCCATAGCTGATAAAGGGCAATGTCAGACCTTTCGTGGGCAACAGTCCGGAACTCACGCCCATATTGACGAAGGCCTGTCCGGAAAAAATAAAGGCAGCGCCGTAACATACATAAGCGCCAAAGTTTTCACCCAGTACGGTGGCGCGTCGCGCAACCCACAGCACCCGTCCCACCAATGCGGCATAAAGCCCCATCACCAGAAGCGCTCCAATGAAACCGGTTTCCTCTGCCCAGATGGAAAACACAAAGTCGGTATGGGCCTCGGGCAGGTAAAACAATTTCTGTACGCTATTGCCCAACCCAACCCCAAACCACTGGCCGCGACCGAAAGCGATCAGTGACTGAATCAACTGAAAACCGCTGCCGAAGGGATCCGCCCAGGGGTCGGTATAAGCTGTGAGCCGCGCCACACGATAGGGCGCACTAAAAATCAAACCCAGCATGCCCAAAAGACTGATGCCCAGCACCAGAAGAAAATGTCTCAGCTTTACGCCAGCCAAAAACAGCATGCCAAATGCAGTGCCAACGGCGATCACCGTGGCACCAAAGTCCGGCTCCACCATCAGCAACAAGGCAACCGACCCAAGCACTGCCATGGGCTTGATAAAGCCCTGCCATTCGTTGCGAACTTCATGTTCCTGCCTGACCAGGTACCCGGCCAGGTAGATCACCAGTGCGAGCTTGGCGAACTCGGAGGGTTGCAGCGTGAAGGGACCCAATGGCAACCAGCGCTGACTGCCGTTGACGTCCTTACCTATGCCCGGCACCAGCACCAGAATCAACAGCGCAAGCGCAACAAACAACCAGACCCACCCCGTATCCAGCCAGAAGGTCGTGGGTACGTGATAGACAACCGCAGCAGCCGTCAGCGCTATAACAATGTAAATCAGGTGGCGCTGGGTGTGATGCCAGGCATTCTGAAAATGCCAGTCACCATATTCAATCGATGCAGAGCTGATTGCTATCAGGCCAATCGCAATCAGCAGCAAACCGCTGAGCAACAGGGTTGCGTCCATCGCCATAAGCGCGCGTCGGTCCAGAATCGCGGCGTCAGTCATGACACGTCCCCGGGACCGATAGCCTCTACCAGCTGGCAGAACGCCTCGCCACGCGCCACGTAACTGGCAAACATATCGAAGCTGGCGCAGGCCGGTGACAGCAAAACGGTATCACCCGATTCGGCTCGCTCAGCTGCAGAGGCGACCGCCTCTGCAAGCGACGAAACGTGGATAGCCGGCACCGAGTCATCAAGTACAGCAGCCAGCTCAGCGGCTGCCTCGCCAAAAAGGATAACGCCACGGCAATGGCGCTCTATGGGTTGTCGCAGGGCACTGAATTCAGCGCCTTTGCCAACCCCACCGGCCAATAGCCACAGGTTCTTCTCTTCGCCCAAACCTTCCAGAGCAGCACGGGTTGCACCGACATTGGTCGCCTTGGAATCATTAATGTAAGAGACGCCATTTATCACCGCGACGCGCTGACTGCGGTGTTGCAACCCGCCGAATTCCCTCACAGCCTTCAGCATGGCTGGCATTGCCAGCCCGGCGGCATGACCAATCGCCAGGGCGGCGAGCGCATTGGCCACATTGTGACGACCCGCCAGACCCAGTTCAGCAACTGGTAGTAGTGGCTCAAACCCTTTGCACAGCTGTTCTACACCATCCAGCACTCGCAGGCCGAAGCCGTTTAACTCCGGCTCCCCCATACGCCAGCTGATTAACTCAACGTCATCATCTACCAGCGGAATGGTCAGGGGATCACCACGGTTGACCACGGCTTTCTGACAGCCGCGAAAGATTCTGTGCTTGGCCTGGTGATAGCGCGGCATATTGCCGTGTCTATCCAGATGATCCGGTGTGATATTGAGTACCGCCGCTACGGCCAGGTCGAGATTGCCTGCCCGCTCCAATTGAAAACTGGAAAGTTCGACGATGTATAAACGACAGCTGTCATCCAGCAACTCCAGTGCCGGTGTGCCCAGGTTACCGCCAACACCGGCGGTGACCCCGGCCTCATCCGCCATCACACCCAGCAGAGCGGTCACTGTCGATTTGGCGTTGGAACCCGTTATGCCAATAATTGGAGCGGTAGCTGCGGCGGCAAATAAATCGATGTCGCCCATAAGCTCGGCGCCGGACTCGATCGCCTTCGCAACAACTGGCTCATCCAGTGCGAGACCAGGACTGACAATAAGCTGACTCGCGCTGGTCAGCACGCCCTCAGGTATTTCGCCTGCAAATACCGGAACCTCAGGCATCTCATTGCGTAGCTCGGCAAGACCGGGTGGCTCATCGCGGGTATCGATCACCGTAAATGCGTCTCCGCGTGCGTACAGATAACGCGCTACCGACAGGCCAGTGGGCCCAAGGCCCACCACCAGACGGTGTTCGCTGCTCGCTATCAAATCCTGCACCACGGCTAATGCCACCTCTCTCGCACCTAGCGCAATTTCAACGTTGCCAGTCCGAACAGGACCAACATCACGGTGATAATCCAGAAACGCACAATCACTCTTGGCTCCGGCCACCCTTTTAACTCGTAGTGGTGGTGAATCGGTGCCATACGGAAAATGCGCTTACCGGTTAATTTAAAAGACGCCACCTGCAGGATTACCGACACGGTTTCCAACACGAAAATGCCGCCCATAATAAAAAATACAATTTCGTGTTTGGTGATCACTGCGACCGTACCCAATGCCGCGCCCAGAGCCAGCGCGCCCACATCACCCATGAAAACCTGGGCGGGATAGGTGTTGAACCATAGAAAACCAAGGCCGGCACCAGCAATAGCGCCACAAAAAACCGCGAGCTCTCCGGCACCTGCCACATACGGGATATGAAGATATTCAGCGAAATCGACCCGACCAGTGAGGTAGGCAATGATCCCCAGCGCCGTGCCCACCATCACCGTGGGCAGGATTGCCAGACCGTCGAGCCCATCCGTCAGGTTCACAGCGTTACTTGAGCCAACGATCACAAAATAGGTCAGCAAGATGAACAGCGGGCCCATATCCCAGGCGAAATCCTTGAAGAACGGGATATATAGCTCAGTCGTGACAGGCGTATCGAAGGCGAGATAGAGATAGAACGCTGCAGCGAGTCCCGCGGCTGACTGCCACAGATATTTCCAGCGCGCCGGCAAGCCCCTTGAATCACGCTCGACGACCTTGCGGTAGTCATCCACCCAGCCAACCGCGCCAAAGACCGCTGTCACCAGTAGCGCTATCCAGATATAGCGGTTGGAAAGATCCGCCCATAAAAGACTGCTCACCGCTATCGCCACAAGGATAAGCGCACCGCCCATGGTCGGAGTGCCCGACTTGCTGAGATGACTCTCTGGGCCGTCATCGCGTACCGCCTGGCCAACCTGATAGTGATTCAGTCGGCGAATCATCACCGGACCGACCAGCAGCGAAATGGCCAGGGCTGTGCCAGCAGCAAGAATGCCGCGCAGGGTCAGGTACTGAAACACCTGAAAGGCGGAGTTGAATTGTTCCAGGTACTGGGCCAGGGCCATCAACATGTCAGGAGATCTCCCTTACCGGAACAGAATCAAACGCAGCCAGAACGTGCTCCATACCAGCGCCACGCGAACCTTTAATCAATACTGTGTCGTCCACATCAAAGGCTCCCGGTATCGCGGCTATCGCAAGCTCCCGATTCTCAAACGCTTCAGCACCGTGGCCAAAAGCACTCACGGCGCTCGCCAGTGCTGGCCCAACTCCCCAGAAACGCTCGATTCCCCTGGCACTGGCATACTCACCCATTTGCCGGTGCAGCTCATCGCTATCAACACCGAGCTCGCGCATTTCACCCAACACAAGCGTGCGTCGACCCGGGCAACTTGCCAGCAAATCTATGGCAGCGCGCACAGATCCCGGATTAGCGTTGTAGCAATCGTCAATGACTGTGGTTCCAGCTGCTGTAAAACGTGTAGCAAGTCGACCGCCCACCGGCCGAACCGAGGCCAAACCGGCAGCGATTTCTTCGAGCTGTAATTCGCAGGCAACCCCAACCGCAATGGCTGCAAGTGCATTGGCAACGTTATGCCTGCCAGGCACCGACAGCGTAATTTCTATATCACCCAGCGGCGTGACAGCGGTAAAGCTGGTGCCTTCCATGCCCCGGCCTATAATATTCTTGGCACCAATGGCTGCAGGACTATCGATAGCAAACTCTATAATTCGAGCGGGTGCAGCACGCTCACGCCACTGTGCGGCCCAGGGCTGGTCGGCATTGATCAGGGCGATATCTGATGCTCCAAGGTCGTCGTAGATCTCGCCCTTGGCAGCCGCTACATCATCGACAGAGCCAAAGCCCTCAAGGTGTGCTGCCATGGCGTTAAGCACCATGGCGATTGTCGGCTTGCCCAACTGACATAACCAGGCAATGTCGCCGCCACCAGCTGCACCCATTTCAACCACCGCGAATTGGTGCTCCGGCTCGAGGCGTAGCAGGGTTAGAGGTACGCCTACCTCGTTATTGAAATTGCCCGCAGTGGCCAGCGTCAAACCACGACGGGACAGCACTTCGCTAATCATATTTTTGACGGAGGTTTTACCGCTGCTACCCGTAACTGCCACTAGAGGCCTTTCGAACAGGTCGCGGTTGTGGCCGCCGATCAAGCCCAGCGCTCTCTGGCTGTCTGCAACCTGAAGCACCGGTAGCTTCGTGGTCACCGGCCTGCTAACCACTGCCGCCACAGCACCGGCCTGCTCTGCCTGTGGCAAGTAATCGTGCCCGTCAAAGTTGTCTCCAGCGAGTGCTACGAAGAGATCGCCGGCCGCAACGCTGCGACTGTCAATGGAGACGCCCGCAAAGCTACTGTCACCGCCATGCAGCGTGGCAGACAAGGGCGCCTCCAGTTCCGACAGTTTCATGGCCCGCATCATGCGCCCCCCCTTAGCGACAGCGCGTCAAGCACATGCGCCTCATCACTGAACGGCAGACGCTCGTCGTCGATAATCTGGTACGGTTCGTGGCCTTTGCCGGCGACAAGAATGCAGTCACCAGGCTGGGCCTGCGCAATGGCAAGGGCGATGGCATCCTCACGGGCGCTGACCAGCCTGTAGTCGCCAGTGCATCCGGCTTCAACATCCAGCAATATCCGCTGAGGGTTTTCGTTGCGTGGGTTATCACTGGTCACTATGACCAGATCGGAATACTCACAGGCAACGCGGCCCATCACCGGCCGCTTGCCGGCATCACGATCACCGCCGCAGCCGAAAACACACACCAGCTTGCCTGCGACATGTTCGCGCAGCGCCTTCAGCGCCTGCTCAAGCGCATCAGGTGTGTGGGCATAATCAATAATGACCTGCAGCCCTGCGTTGTTAACAATGGACTGCATTCTGCCCGGCACTGGCTGCAGGCTGGATACCGCGTCCAGCGTCGCTTCAAATTCCTCACCCGCCAACACCACACTGGCGACAGCTGCAGACAAATTCCCGAGATTAAAGTCCCCCGGCAGCGGGCTACTGAATCGCGCCGTACCCCAGGGGGAATGCATCCGGCCTGTTACACCGCCGGCATGAAAACTGGTGTCATCAATCCAGAGGTCTGCCCCGGTATCACCCTTTGCCGAGTATCCAAGGCGCTGCACATCGGCAGCAAGAGCCTGCTCCACTTGCGACGAATAGGCGTCGTCCAGGTTAATTACGGCGTGCTGCAGGCCCTCGCAGGTAAACAGCTTTAACTTTGCTCTACCGTAGGCATCCATACTGCCGTGGTAATCCAGATGGTCGCGAGAAAGATTGGTATAGACCGCCGTCTCGAACACCACACCATTGATACGCCCCTGAACCAGCGCGTGCGAAGACACTTCCATGCTGACAGCCACAACGCCGGCATCACGCCAACTCGCCAGCTGTTGCTGGAGAGCAACAGGGTCAGGCGTGGTATTGCCCGCCTCATTCACCTCCTCGGTCAGTGTGCAGCCCAGTGTTCCAATCACACCGCACTGCTTGTCCAGACTGCGCAACAGCTGCGCGACCAAACGACTGGTAGTGGTTTTACCATTGGTTCCCGTCACACCGATCATATGGAGCGCTGCGCTGGGCTGGCCGAAAAAGCGACTGGCAATGGCGCCGGCCTCCATCTGCAGATCCGGTATCTCAATCATGGGAACCGGAATGCCATCGACAAAGCCAGCCACTGGAGGCTCTGCCAACACTGCGGCCGCGCCACTCGCAACCGCCTGTTCAATAAACTGGCGGCCGTCGTGCGCATCACCCGGTATCGCGAGGAAGAGATCGCCGCTGGTTACCTTGCGACTATCAATCTGTACGCCACTGATCACCGCATCGATGTCGGCGCTGGCGTAGTCGCCGAGCACATTGCTCAGTGGCATTTGAACGGGATTGGCCGCTGAGGAGGTCATCATCCCGCCTCTCCCCGTACCAGGCGCGCATTCGCAACCACCATCACCTCATTGGCCTCGGGGGGCACGTTGAGCAGGCGCAAGGCGCCCTGTGCCACCCTGGAAAATACCGGGGCGGCGGCTGAGCCACCACCGTAGGAATCGCCCTGGGGCTGATCGATAAGCACTACCGTGACAAAACGCGGATCAGACACAGGCGCAATGCCGGCAAACAGCGCTACGTATTGATCGTCTATGTAACCCTGCGGGCCAACCTTGTGTACCGTGCCGGTCTTGCCACCCACATCGTAGCCAGCCACTCGCGCTTTTCTGGCCGTGCCATGCTCGCCGGTCACCGCATGCAGCACTTGTAGCACCTGTTTGGCAGTGTCCAGTGCAATCACCTGCCGGCCTTCTGGCAACTCGTCTTCCAGCGCCAACAAGGTTAGAGGCTGCTGACGCCCTTCATTGGCGAATACGGTATAAGCATGGGCCAGCTGCAATGGCGTAGCGGTCAGCCCATAACCAAAGGCCAGAGTGACCTTCTCGATCGCCCGCCAACGTGGCCGATTCGGCAGTAGTCCAGCGCTCTCACCGGGAAAGCCAGTACCTGGAGGGCTACCGATACCAAAGCGATTAAAGACATCCCAGATGGGCTCGTGACCCAACTCCAGTGCCATTTTGGTGACACCCACCTGGCTGGATTTTTCGATAACGCGGGAAACAGTAATCTCCCCGTAGTTACGCGGATCCGGTAGTGTTTTGCGCCCCACCCTGATTCGACCAGGGGAGGTATCAATAACCGTCTCAGGCGTGTATTTACCGCTTTCCAATGCAGCCACAAGCGTCAGTGGCTTCATGGTGGAACCAGGTTCGTATACGTCGGTCATCGCCCGGTTACGGGTGTTGGCAAACTTGAAGCCCTTGCGGCTATTGGGGTTGTAAACCGGATGGTTGACCATCGCCAGCACTTCGCCGGTATGGGCATCCAGAGTAACGATTGAACCGGCCGACGCACCCAACTTCACCATGGCACGCTGCAACTCGCGGTGCTGAAGGTATTGCAGTCGCAGGTCTATACTGAGTGAGAGGTCCTTGCCCGGGCGAGCGGCTTCCAGTACACCGATGTCGCGTACCGCATCACCGTGCAAATCCTTGATGTATTTTTTCTTGCCGGGATAACCTCTGAGCCACTCGTCATAGGCCAACTCAAGTCCGGCAATGCCTTCACCATCAACATTGGTAAAGCCAACCAGCTGAGATGCCACCTCACCGGCGGGGTAAAAACGCCGGTATTCGCGCTCGCCATATACTCCGGCTATACGCAGCGCCAGAATCTCACGAGCGTCCGCGGGATCACGATGACGTTCCAGGTACATAAACTGCTTGCCGGCATAACGCTTGAGCTTGTCGGACAAAGCAGCCAGATCCATACCCAGTGCATCAGCCAGCTCGGGAATACGTTCTGAGCCACCCAGTATTTTCGGGTTGGCCCAAATAGATATGACTGGCGTACTCACCGCCAGCGGCTCGCCGCGCCGGTCCGAGATCACCCCGCGATAAGCGGGAATTTCGGCAGTGCGCACCGAACGCATGGCACCCTGGCCCTGCAGGAATTCATAACCCTGTTCTACATCCAGCACCTGTAAAAGAAGTATGCGACCCACCAGCAGTACAAGCAGTGTGGCTAGGGCGGTAACAACCACATAGAAGCGCCAGGGAATCACCTTGCGAGATGTCGGCTTCATTGAGCGACCACCTGCAAATTCTCGACAGCAGGTGGCTGCATCGCCAATTCGGCGGTTGCTACTTTCTCCACCCGGTGATGCGAGGCCCAGGTACTCTCCTCAAGAAGAAGGCGGCTGTAATCTTCCTGAAGGTGCCACTGCCCCGCCTCAAGGTCCTGCAGCTGGGCGTACAATTCGCGGCAGGCGTGCGATGAATAAATCACCCCAAACGCCGAAACAAGAACCAGACCGGCAGCCGCCAGAGACAGCAAAAGCGGCGCGGGTGATCCCTCACCTTGCCGCAGCATCTCCACTGACACCCTCTGGTTTGTCGCCACTGCCTTCCTGCCCACGTTAATTCAGCCGATTTTCTCGGCCACCCGCATCACGGCGCTGCGCGCCCGCGGGTTGTTTGCCACTTCCCCTGGCCCAGCCTTAACGGCCTTGCCCACGATCTTCATTCGCTTGTCCAGCTCTATGTCTGGTACAGGCAATCCACGCGGCAAGGCCTTGCCCCTGGCCATGTCGCGCATGTAGCGTTTCACCATTCGATCTTCCAACGAGTGGAAGCTGATCACGACCAACCGGCCGCCTATACATAAGAGGTCCAGCGCCCCATCCAACAGCGCCTCCAGGTCGTCTAGCTCACGATTGACCCGAATGCGAATAGCCTGAAATGCCCGGGTCGCCGGATGCTTATGCCTCTCCCACTTTGGATTTGCCTCGCTGACCACTTTTGCCAACCTGCCAGTCGTTTCAATCGGCGCCTCTTCACGCTCACTGACAATGGCCGCCGCGATTCGCTTGGCGAATCGCTCCTCACCGTATTCACGCAGGACACCCGCGATCTCCTGCTCGCCGGCGATCGCCAGCCATTGCGCTGCCGTCTCACCTCGGGTGGTATCCATTCGCATGTCCAGCGGACCATCATGCTGAAAACTAAAGCCGCGCTCACCGTCATCGATCTGCGGACTGGAAACACCCAGATCCAGTAAAATGCCATCAACTGCATCGATCCCCATCCGATGCAGTTGATGGGGAAGCTCAGCGAAAGAGCCATGGAAAAAATTGAAACGGCTTTCGCTGCTTACCAACTCTTCGGCCGAATGCTGCGCGGCCAGATCTTTATCTACTCCCAACACCCGACCATCATCGTTAAGGCGGTCCAGCAGGTATCGACTGTGGCCGCCACGACCAAAAGTGCCGTCGACGTAATACCCCGCTGGTGTTGTTACCAGAGCGTCCACCGCTTCCTGTAACAACACCGTCTGATGCATGGCTGAATCCACCTAGAGGGTGAGCGTCATTAATTCGGCGGGCAGTTCCGCCTCGGGTCCAGAGTCAACCAGCGCCTTATCACGCTCAGCCAACCACAGCTCTTCCGACCACAACTCCAACTTGTTGCCCTGCCCCACCAGAACCAGCTTTTTATCCAGATGGGCATAGTCACGCAGGGGTTGCGGCAATAGCATGCGGCCATTGCCATCCAGCTCCAGGTCGGTGGCATACCCCAGCATCAAGCGCTGAAAACGCTTTACCGCAGGGTTCAGTGCCGGCAATCCCTGGATCTCCCCCTCAATACGCTCCCACTCAGGCAGCGGGTAGATCACCAGGCAGGTAGTCTGGGTATCAATCGTGACTACAATCTGGCCAGAACATTGGGACAACAATGGCTCACGCTGACGCGCTGGCATGGCCAGGCGTCCTTTCGCGTCCATATTGATATGTTGTACCCCACGGAACATGCCGCACTTCCCCACTGAACTGACTTTGAAAACCACAAAAAGCCAGATTTACCCACTTATTTCCACTTTTCGACACTATAGGTCTCCCACAGAGAAACTGTCAAGGCGCGAAAACCAAAAAAACGCTGTTATTTCAGTTAATTAGCGCATTTTCTTGATGAGGTTAATGGGGGTGAGGTCATTCTTGAAGTGGTAAAAATTCACTCAAAACATGCGAGTAAATTCACCTCTTAAGGATTTACTTTAACTAAAAGTCGAAATTTCTCTTTAAAACCACGTTTTTAGTATAAAAACGTCTAAAGAGCTTTGTCAGTTGGGAGGTCAGCTCCCACCAAGGCGCCATATGGGCGAATAACGGGACACAACGTAGCGTTTTATGAAGGTCATCCCCCCGCCCTGAGGCGGGGGGATGATAGATGAGTCGGTCGATAAGCCGGGTTCTGTCGCGAGCGATCATTCATCTGCGACAGGCGTCGCCGCCTGCCTGTAGCGACCTACCCGAATCCACTGCGGGCCGCAGCTAATGGATTCCTATTTGGTCTTGCTCCGAGTGGGGTTTACCATCGCCACGCCTGTTACCAGCCGCGCGGTGCGCTCTTACCGCACCTTTTCACCCTTACCTTCACGCTTGCGCGTTCGGGCGGTTTCCTTTCTGTTGCACTTTCCGTAGGCTCGCGCCCCCCAGGCGTTACCTGGCACCCTGCCCTGTGGAGCCCGGACTTTCCTCCCCGTCATTACGCAAGGTGACAACGAAGCGATCGCCTGACCGACTCGGCGGCAAGACTACTCCCCCCGTGCCTGTCCCGCAAGCCCACCCAACTCAGTCCGAGCGTTGTGCCAACAGATAGTCATACAGCTGGTTTTTCTTCAGGCCACTGAACTCGGCCACAATAGCCGCTGCCCGTTTACCCGGCATCTCCTCTGCCAGCTGCCGCAGTAATTTCGCCGTCCGCTCATCCAGTTCAGGTTTTTCCAGAGGGTGCCCGGCAACCAGCAATACAATCTCTCCGCGTTGCTGGTTGCTGTCAGCGGCAACAAATCCTGTCAGTTCCGCAAGTGGCGCTCGGTGCAGGGTCTCAAAAGCCTTAGTGATCTCTCTGGCCAGGGTTGCCTCCCTGTCAGCGCCGAAGGCCTGAGTCATGGCCTGCAGGGAATCGGCAATTCGATGAGGCGCCTCATAAAAGATCATTGTCGCCTCTTCCTGGGCCAGCTCACTGAGACGAGCCGCCCGGGCACCTGCCTTAGCCGGCAGAAACCCTTCGAACAGAAAGCGGTCTGTTGGCAGGCCAGCAACCGATAAGGCGGCGATGGCGGCACAGGCGCCTGGTATGGGGAAGACACGAAACCCTGCCTCCTGCACGTCGCGAACCAATCGAAAACCGGGGTCTGAAATGAGCGGCGTGCCGGCATCAGAAACCAGGGCCACTGACTCACCCGCGGCCAGACGGGCCAGAACTCGCTCCTGCGCACCGCGATCACTGAAGTCGTGATAGGCAAAACACTGGGTATCAATGGCAAACTGCTGGAACAGCCGTCTGCTGTGACGTGTATCCTCGGCGGCGATGAGGTCGACAGATTTTAATACTTCCACGGCACGCGCTGAAATATCACCCAAATTGCCTATAGGAGTGGCAACAATGTATAACCCGGATTCCACTGAGCCTTCTTATCCTTATAATGAACACATCAACCAATGGTGTTGCGGACCGCAACCCGACACCCCAGCCAAAAGGCGATTCAGCATAGCATGACAGCAACCCGGACAAGACTCTTGGAACGTGCAGTGATTCCCGCACTGTTCTCTATAGGCATTCTTCTGCAGGGCTGCGAGAGCACGCCCGTGAAGCAAACAGAGACCAGCAAACCCGTTGAGGTGCAGCGACCCACGCAATCCTGGGGCGAACTCACTCTGCCGCCCAGCGAACACGCCGCAATATTTGAGCAGGCAGAGCAGGCAATCGCCTCGCGCAACTGGATGGCCGCCCAGTCCGATTTGCAGGCCCTGCCCGATGATCAACCCCTGGCGCTTAATGACGCGGTTTATCGCGACTACCTGCAAGCTCGCATCGACTGGCTACGGGGCGACCTGGACAGCGCTAACCAACGCCTGCAAGGGCAGACCAGACGCGGCGCTGCTCCCGCCCTCAATCAGAAACTGCTGGAGTTTCAACAAGACCTGCTGGCCAGCAACGGCAAATACCTGGAGAGTGCCCGCCTGGGTGACCAACTGCTTCGCCAAGCACAGTCTCCGGACTCAACCGCAGATCGCAAGCGCGACATCTGGCTCAACCTGATGCGCGCCGGCGACAAGGACATCAAGTCTGAGCGACTGAAGGCCAGCGACACACAGTGGCGCAGCTGGCTGGACCTGGCGCTTATCGGCAAATCGACCGGCAGTACAACAGATCAAAAACAACGCCTGAATCAATGGCAGCTCACCAACAGCGGTCATCCCGCATCACAACTGCTGCCCGGAGGTTTGGGTAACTGGCTAACGGATGCAGCAGACACGCAAAAGGTAGCCATGCTATTGCCGCTTGGCGGTCGACTGGCGCCTGCAGCGAAAGCTGTTCGGGATGGCTATCTGGCAAGCTATTACTCGGCACGCTTACGTGGCGAGGCCAACTTTGAGCTACAGGTGCTCGATACCGGCCTGTTCGAGTCAACAGTCGCCGCCTACGACGAGGCCGTTGCCAACGGCGCCAGCATGGTGATCGGCCCGCTGAGCAAAGAGGCTGTGGAGGAACTGGGGAATCATCCCAGCAGGACTGTGCCTGTTGTGGCACTGAACCGGGTAGACGGCATCCTGAATAGCGGGGGCGCCGAACTGGTCCAGCTGTCACTGGCACCGGAGGACGACGCTAGGCGGGTAGCGGAACTGGCCTACGGCCAGGGTGGCCGGCGGGCTCTGCTGGTTCGCCCCGCTGGTGCATGGGGTAACAAGATTACCCAGGCCCTGCAGTCGCGCTGGAGCGAACTGGGGGGTAGCGTGGCTGCCACCGCCGCCTACAGCAGCCAGGAGAATTACTCCGCTCGCATCAAGGGCGCGCTGGACCTGGCCGAGAGCGAAGAGCGCTCGCGCGAGATTCGCAACATGCTGGCCACCAATATCGAGTTTACAGCGCGACGTCGTCAGGACATCGATGTGGTTTTTCTGCTCAGCCGCAGCGGCTCTGAGGCACGCTCAATCAAGCCCTTACTGGCCTACCATTACGCGGGTAGCATTCCGGTTTACGCCACATCGAGCATCTACAGCGGACTGCCAGATTCCCGGGACAAGGACCTAAATGGCATCAACCTGGTCGACATACCCTGGCTGCTGGGCTCGAATCCGGCACTGCGCGTCGCCATTACGGCGGGCGACACTGGCAGCGATAGCTATACCCGCCTCAATGCGCTGGGCGCCGATGCCTATAGACTGCAATCCCGGTTCGGGCAGTTAGGGGCCGGCCGCGACAGCCTGATTCCCGGCGACACAGGCTTGCTTACCCTGGATCCTGGACTTCAGGTTATGCGGGAACCCAGCCTGGCCACATTTGCCGGAGGCAAACTGCAGCCTCGTTAACATACACTGGCCAGCCGAAGACACGGATGGCCGGGATGAAAGCTCTGGGAGACGACTATGAACAGCGCGCCTGCAATTGGCTCGCTGCCAGCGGATGGCGTCTGCTCACCCGAAATTACCGCTGCAAACCAGGGGAAATCGACATCATCGCGCTTGACGGGCCTACCCTGGTATTCGTGGAAGTACGCGCACGTCAGCGCGGCCGCTATGCCAGCGCTGCCGCAACCGTCGACAAGCGCAAGCAGCAACGCCTGTTACGCGCGGGCGAACATTTCCTGCAACGCCACCCGCAGTGGCGCAAAAATCCCTGCCGATTTGACGTAGTCACCTTCGAGCCGCCACAATCCGGTGCTGAAACGGAACCGCACTGGATTCGAAGTGCTTTCACCGCATGACGCGCATACAGGCTTTTTTATGGACCACTACCAGATTATCTCCGGACGATTCCAGGCGGCCATAGAGACGATCGCCCAATCTGTGGACATATTGGCGGACCCATTGGCTGAAAGTAGCGCGCTTCTTACCCAGGCACTGCTGGCAGACCGCAAGATTATCACCTGTGGCAATGGCTCCGATGCTGCACTGGCACAACTGTTTGCCAGCAAGCTACTGGACCGATTCGAACAGGACCGCCCCGCCCTGCCCGCCATGGCATTGACCGCCGATACCGCCAGCCTGACGGCCATCGCCCTGCAAGAAGGCCTCGAGGAAATTTATTCACGACAGATAAGGGCACTGGGCCAAAGCGGCGATATCCTGCTCTGCATTGCCAGCGGGCTGCCCGCAACAAATCTTCAAAAAGCCATCGCAGCCGCACACGAACGGAACATGGCCGTTATAATTTTGTCTACTACTGCAGACGAACACTTACCGCGACTGCTCGCTGATGGTGACTTCGCACTGGTGATAGACAGTCAGCGACAAACGCTGGCGACAGAGCTGCACCTTATGGTGCTTCACGCACTATGCGAGTTAGTCGACAACAACATTTTTGGAAACTACAACGGAAGTAACCCATGAAGTATTTGGTCTATCCACTGGCGCTGTGCAGTTTCCTGCTACTGACGGGATGCGGCAGCCTTTTGGCCTCCATGGAGTCAAACACCATAGAGGATGACCCGGGTGAGCGCACCATGGGCCAGCAAATTGAAGATGAAAGCATTGAAACCAAGACCATGGTCAACATTCGGGCCGCCGATGACCGCTTTGATAATGCCCACCTGGTGGTAGTCAGCTATAACGGCTACGTCTTGTTGGCCGGGCAGGTGTCCAATCAGGAGTTGAAAACCAAGGCGACGTCTGTGGCCAGAGACGTGCGCGGAGTGCGCAGAATCTACAATGAGCTGGAGATCGCCTCGCCAAGCTCTGCCATGACACGCACCAGCGACACATGGATTACCACCAAGGTGAAATCCTGGCTGCTGGGCAGCTCAGAGACCGAGGGCTTGCGGGTCAAGGTGGTTACCGAAAACGGCGTGGTCTATCTGATGGGGCTTGCTACCCGCGAAGAAGCGGAGCGGGTAGCGGCAGAGGCGGCCGATACGTCGGGCGTACAGCGCGTTGTGCGCCTGTTTGAGATTGTAGATCCAGCTACTTGACGATCTTCAGTGAAGGCCTGGCTTCTGGTTTGGGCGGCGGTGGCTCGTCATCTGGTGGTTCCGGGCTCTCGGTAGCATCGTCGGGCTCAAACACCATACCCTGACCGTTTTCGCGGGCATAAATGCCCACCACAGCCGCGACGGGTACTTCAATATCCGTGGCCACGCCACCAAACCGACCATTGAATGACACACAGTCATTGGCGATGTGCAGATCAATAACGGCGCCGGGGGATATATTGAGTACTATCTGCCCATCTTTCACATACTGACGCGGCACGTTGACACCCGGTACAGCGGCATCAACCAAAAGGTAGGGCGTGCAGTCGTTGTCTACTATCCACTCGTAGAGTGCACGCATGATGTAGGGGCGACTTGGGGTCACGTGATACCTGTTAAGTCAGCGTACCGGGGAAGGAAGCAGAGGCGCCCGTGTTAGAGGCGCATCTCCCGCTCTTGCTCAGACAGACTTTCCTGAAATGATTCACGATTGAACAGGGAGTCCATGTAAGCCAGCAATGGCTTGGTCTGCTTGCTGGAACGGATATCCACACCCAGGGATGGCAGGCGCCACAGTATCGGTGCGATGCAACAATCCACCAGTGTGAACTCTTCGCTCATGAAAAATGGCTTCTCCTCAAAAATTGGAGCGATACCCATAATTCCTTCGCGCAGTTCCTTGATGCTCTTGTTCACAACATTGTCGCTGCGTGAGTGCTGGATGGAGTCGACCAATGTGCACCAGTCCTTCTCCATACGGTGAATAAACAGCCTGCTTTCAGCGCGAGCAACAGGATATACCGGCAGCAGCGGCGGGTGCGGGAAGCGCTCGTCGAGGTACTCCATCATCACCTTGGACTCATACAACACCAGATCACGATCAACCAGCGTAGGCAGGGAGTTATAGGGGTTTAAATCCGCCAGCTCTGCCGGTGGGTGCAGGCTGTCTGATTCAATCAGGTCGACTGTCACACCTTTTTCCGCCAGGACGATTCTGACCCGGTGACTGTAATGACTACTGCTATCCGAAAAGAAGGTCATGGAAGACCGCTTTGCCACTACGCCCATCAGGGACTCCTCAAAAAACTCTATATTAATTTACGGCGCGTACGTGTGACGCACGCCGGTGATCAGACTGCTCGTTTACAAGCGATCAGTGAACGTCTTTCCAGTATTCGCGATTAAGTAACCAGGCAAATACAAAGAACAAGGAAATGAACAACAAAACGAAAACACCAATACGCTGTCTTTCTGCTGCCATGGGCTCCGCCGTATAGGCCAGAAAGTTCACCAGGTCATAAATGGCTGCATCGTATTCTTCCGGGTTTAACTGCCCCGCCTCGGCAATTCGAAATTGGCCGCAGGGGTCTTCCAGAATATCTTCACCAGTCAATGGATCTCGCTTTACGCCACCGTTGGAAGCGGTCACGGCGCCCATTGCGCACTCCGGCATGCCTTGCAGGTCAAGCAACACATGAGGCATACCAACGTCTTTAAAGACCTTGTTATTCACGCCGTAGGGGCGACTGTCATCTTTGTAGAATGTGCGCAGATAGGTGTACAACCACTCTGGCTGTCGGGCGCGGGAAACCAGTGTCAGATCTGGTGGCGTGGCGCCAAACCAGACCTTGGCATTATCTTCGTCCATGGCGTTGTGCATCAGCGCACCGATCTTCTCGCTCGGGTCGAACATCAGATTGGCCTGAAACAGGTCCTCCGGTATCCCCAGATCTTCCGCGACACGGTTATAACGCGAGTACTGCAGCGAGTGACACCCCATGCAGTAGTTCATATACAATCGCGCGCCGTTTTGCAGCGATGCCTTGTTTTGCGGATCTACACTGATCTCGTCGCAGGGCATGGAGCCACAGTTGAATGCCGATTCAGCGCCAACAGCACGCAGCGGTAATATGGTCAGGGCCAGTATCAGGGCCAGTCCACCCATGCTACCCCAGAACCCTATGCCGCCGTCCATGGTCACGCGCTCAGGTACCGGCTTGGTCTTGTCCAGCGACGACCAGATGGGCATCAGCAGGAAGAAGCCGAAGTAGATGACTGAACAAATCTGAGCTAAAAACGTTCTCGCCGGTGTTGGTGCTTTAACACCCAGCACGCCCAAAATCAGAAAGGAAGCCACGAACACCACCAGCATTACCTTGGTGATATTACCGCGATAACGCCAGGACCTCACCGGGCTCTTATCAAGCCAAGGCAACATAAACGGAACGGCCACAGAGGCTGCAAAAGCCACGAAACCCCAGAACTTGTCCGGAACCGCACGCAGTACAGAGTAAAATGGCGTGAAATACCACACCGGCGCAATATGCTCGGGTGTTTTCAGGGCATTGGCTTCTTCAAAGTTGGCAAACTCAAGGAAGTAGCCGCCCATCTCAGGCATGAAAAACATCACGCCGCAGAAGATGAACAGGAAGACAGCTATCGCCTGCAGGTCGTGTACCGAGTAATACGGGTGAAAAGCGACGCCATCCAGAGGAATGCCATCGGGACCCTTATGCTTCTTGATATCCACACCATCCGGGTTGTTTGAACCCACCTCGTGCAGTGCCAGCAAGTGCAATACCACCAATGCCAACAATACGATTGGCAGAGCGACAACATGCAGCGCAAAGAAACGGTTGAGCGTGATTCCCGAAATCAGGTAATCGCCGCGAATCCAGGTAACGATGTCTTCGCCCACGACAGGAATCGCCCCAAACAGCGAGATGATGACCTGCGCACCCCAGTAGGACATCTGCCCCCAGGGCAAGACGTAGCCGACAAAGGCTTCAGCCATTAGCACCACAAAGATCAACATCCCGAAGATCCAGATGAGCTCACGCGGCTTCTTGTATGACCCGTACAACATTGCACGGAACATGTGCAGATAGACGACCATAAAGAACGCGGAGGCACCCGTAGAGTGCATGTAGCGCAGGATCCAGCCATAGTCGACATCACGCATGATGTATTCGACCGACGCAAAAGCACCTTCCTGGCTGGGCGTATAGTTCATCGTTAACCAGATGCCGGTGAGCAGCTGGTTAACCAGAACCAGCAAGGACAGCACACCGAAGAAGTACCAGAAATTAAAGTTCTTGGGCGCATAGTACTGGCCCATGTGCGTATTCCAGGCACGCATGATCGGCAGACGCTCGTCTACCCAGTCTCGCAACCCTATCAACATATTATTCATCAGGCTGCCTCCGTATCCACGCCGATCACAAGCACATTGTCACCCTCGAAAGAGTATGGGGGCACCACCAAATTGGCCGACGCAGGCACACCTGAGTAAACACGGCCGGCAAGGTCAAACTTGGAACCGTGGCAAGGGCAGAAGAACCCGCCTAACCAGGCATCGCCGCCTAGGTCGGCCGCGCCAACTTCAGGGCGAAATTTGGGTGCACAGCCAAGGTGCGTGCAAAGACCAACAACAACCAACAACTCCGGGCGCAGCGCCCGGGCATCCCCGGAAATGTAGGCTGGCTGCTCGGATGCCGTCGAGTCCGGGTCCTTCAACTGGTCGTTGAGTTCACCCAGATCCTCTACCTGGCTGTTCGTGCGATGCATAACGTACACCGGCTTGCCGCGCCATTCGACCACAATCATCTGGCCGGGCTCCAACTTGCCGATGTCAGCTTTAACTGGCGCCCCGGCCGCTTTGGCTTTCGCCGAGGGGTTCCAGGACCCGACAAATGGCACCGCGATACCCACGACGCCGGCGACGCCCACCGCACTGGTGGCGGCGGTCAGGAAACGTCTCCTGCCGCTGTTTACGCCATCGCTACTCATTTGAATCTCCCTTGCTTTTCGGCTCGAATACAGCCTTTTGCGCCCGTGCGGGCGAGACTTTAACAAACGCGCCAAATGGTAATGATTTTGCCTTGTTGTTACAAGGAAAACGCCTTGATTTAACAGCCTTTTTCACCGCATGCAGCGGTAAAGTCCAGCCCGAGAACAGGCAAAAAAAAACGTCCGCCCTGCAGCAGGCCCGGACGTTTCCGAATTTTGTAGCCGGCCGTCAAGGCCGACAGACAAGATCAGCGCTTGGAGAACTGAGGACGCTTACGCGCCTTGCGCAGACCGACCTTCTTCCGCTCCACCTCACGGGCGTCACGAGTAACGTAACCAGCACCACGCAAAGTACCGCGCAGCGACTCGTCATATTCCAGCAATGCACGGGTGATACCGTGACGAATCGCTCCGGCCTGACCAAAGCTGCCACCGCCTTCGACGGTCACATTGATATCAAATTTATCATTTAATTCAACGAGTTGTAATGGCTGACGCACGATCATGCGAGCCACTTCACGGCCAAAATACTGGTCCAGTGGGCGCTTGTTGACAGTGATGTCGCCACCACCGTTTTTAATGAAAACTCGTGCTGTGGACGTCTTGCGGCGGCCGGTGCCGTAATATTGGGTAGCTGACATAAATAATATCCGTTAGATGTTCAGTGCTTGCGGCTGCTGAGCGCTATGGGGGTGTTCAGTACCCGCATAAACCTTCAGCTTCTTGAACATGGCGCGTCCCAGCGGGTTACGCGGCAGCATGCCTTTTACCGCACCCTGGATAACACGCTCCGGGGCCTTGTCGATCAACTTCTCAAAGGAAATTGATTTCAGACCGCCGGGATATCCGGTGTGGGAGTGATAGATCTTGTCTTTTGCCTTGGCACCGGTAACGCGCACCTTCTCAGCATTAATCACGACAATGTAATCGCCAGTATCCACGTGCGGGGTGTATTCCGCCTTGTGCTTACCGCGCAGACGGTGAGCAATTTCGCTGGCCAGCCGACCCAGGGTCTTGTCAGAGGCGTCTACGACAAACCAGTCGCGAGACACTTCTTCTGCTTTGGCACTAAAAGTTTTCATCAATAACCGCCTCTTGGAGGGCTCCAATTTCAAGGAGGCGAATACTACTGAAACGATACCCCCTTTTCAAGGACAAAATTAATAAAAATTCGACACTTACGGCTGTCCGCACGGCGGCGCTGACGGCGATCGGGAAATACCCCCCAAGGCCGCAGCAATACAGGGTTTCAGGGCTTGTGCTCTCTCGCCAGATACTCGTGGGACTGCATCTCCTGTAACCGGGAGATGGTCCGCTGAAACTCGAACTCCAGCCTGCCGCCCGCATACAGCTCTAGCAGGGGCATGGCCGCGGCCAACACCAGCTTGACATTGCGGTCGTAAAACTCGTCCACCAGGTTGATAAATCGCCTGGCCTGGTCGTCCGTATCCACACCCATCGCCGGCACCCCGGAGATCAGCACCGCGTGAAACTCCCTGGCCAGCTCGATATAGTCATTTTGTGAGCGCGGCCCATCGCACAGCTCGGCAAAATCAAACCAGGCAACATCATCCGCCACGCACCGACAGGTCAGGTAGCGGCCATTGACCTGTAGTCTTTCCCAGTGCTTGCCTGCGGTGGGGGCAAGGCGGTCGAAGCTGTCGCGAAGGCTGATGTCAGCGCTTTCGTCCAATGGGTAGTGGTACAGCTCTGCCTGCTGCAAGGTCCGCAGACGGTAATCAACCCCGGCATCAACATTCACCACCTGGGTGTATTTTTCGATCAAGGCGATAGCAGGCAGGAAGCGCTGCCGCTGCAGCCCGTTGTCATACAGCTTCTCGGGCACAATATTTGAGGTGGCCACCAGCGTCACACCGCGCTCAAACAGCGCCTCCATCAGGCCGCCCAGGATCATTGCATCGGCGATATCAGTGACAAAAAATTCGTCAAAGCAAATCACCCGCGTTTCTTCGGCTATTCGGTCGGCCACCATCAGCAGCGGGTTTTTTTCACCCTCAAGGCTTGTCAGGTCAGCATGTACACGCTGCATGAAGCGATGAAAGTGGACGCGCATCTTGCGATCCAAAGGCAGGCAATCGTGGAAGGTGTCAACCAGATAGGTTTTACCGCGCCCGACACCACCCCACAGGTACAAACCGATTTCGGGCTCGGCTGCCGTGTTGCGCCAGCGCCGCCATAAGCCGGCCAGCCCACTCGCCGCCTGGTCACTGGCCAGCAGGCGCTCGTACAAGTCCTGTAAAAGCGCTACCGCGTTCTCCTGGGCGGGATCATGACTGAAATCCTCACGCTGCAGATCAGCCTGATAGGACTGCCAGGGAGTTAGCTTGCGGCTGTTCAAGTTGGGGGCCATCACCGGATACGGAAATTCCGGCCACTTTACCCAGCGACCACCCGGTTGGCAACGCTGCAAGCTGCTGCAATCTATTGCCAGAGGGGCAATGCGGGTATACTGCCCTTGTCAGTCACCCCCGAATTAGAGGAACCCCTTGTGTATAGTCTCAGCCTTACTACCCTAGCCCTCATCGCTGCCGCGACATTGCTTGTTGGACTCCTGATCGGCCTGCTGGCAGGACGCAGGACCTCCAAGGATGGTCAGCGCTACCGCGAGGTCGAGCGCAAGCTGGATCAGGTGATGCAGGACAAGAAGGCTTTTGAGGACGATGTTGTCGATCACTTTGCCGACACCGCCAAGTTGCTCAACAACCTGACAGAAAGTTACCGCGACGTGCACAACCATCTGGCTACCGGCGCTGCCAGCCTGTGCCAGGGCAAAGGCCCGGTGGCACTTGGCCAACTGGAAAGTGACGCCGCAGACCCAACTCTGATTCCCGAGCAGCTGGCCGATGTACAGCAACCCCTGGACTACGCTCCCAAGACCTCACCCGACGAAAAAGGGATGCTAAACGAGGAATTCGGTCTGGACAGGCAGCCCAACGCGGTCATCCAGGAAGATCAGCCAAAAACCGCCTAGCACAGGGCTGCAACAGTCCGGCCCTGCACGCATAGGCCGGGAGCGGCACTAAACCGGATTATCGATATCCACGAAGTGGTGTTCGATCCCGAACTGCCTCGCCACATCCTCCCCTACTGCCTGCACGCCATACCGTTCGGTGGCGTGATGGCCAGCGGCCAGAAAGTGAATACCCTCCTCCCTGGCAATGTGGACCGTCTGCTCTGACGCTTCGCCGGTAATAAACACCTGGGCGCCCGCCGCAACTGCGGCCTCTATATAACCCTGTGCCGCTCCTGTACACCACGCTATACGCTGCACGCTGGCGTCGACAGGGCCGATATGCAAGGGCTGTCTCCCGGTCGTTGTCGCCAGCGTATCAATCAGCGCGGAGATCGGCGTCGCCTCAGGCAAACTGCCGATATTGCCAACCCCTTCATCGTTATCCGCAGCCAACAGGTCCGAGCTCTCAATACCCAGCAATCGGCCAAAACAGGCGTTATTACCCAACGCCGGATGCGCATCAAGCGGCAGGTGATAAGCAATCAGGCTGATGTCGTTAGTCAGCAAGGCCGCCAGCCTGCGCCGCTTCATTCCAGTCACGCAGGGATCCTCTCCCCGCCAGAAGTAGCCGTGGTGAACCAATATGGCGTCAGCTTCCACCGAGATTGCTGCATCGATGAGGGCCTGGCAGGCTGTTACACCGGTCACCAGACGGGCGACTTCCGGGCGGCCCTGCACCTGCAGACCATTGGGGCAATAATCCCTGAAGCGCCCCGGCTGTAGCTGTTTGTCCAGGTGGCTGAGCAACTCTGTCAGCGTGGTCGGCATGATTTTTCCTCTCGCATATCAATCTGGCAGGCGGGCTGCCGTGGTCAGGCGCATACTATACAATGAGCGCGCGTCACTGAGAGAGATGATGAAGGAAGGCTTGAAATTTATCACCTGGCCGGCCATTGCGGGCCTGCTGGCAGCACTATTGATACTTGATCGCTGGGTACTTACCGAGAACCCTCAGTCGGGTAGTGGCAGCGCTATGCCAGATAGTTACCACGTGGCTGTCACCCGGGCGACGCCGGCTGTTGTCAATATCAACACCGCCAAGCTGGTGACCGCCCGTCGCAATCCGACCCTGGAGGAACTGTTTTTCAGACAACTGGCGCCCAGTCAGCGACAACGACAGCGCCTGGAGCAGTCACTGGGTTCCGGGGTCATCATGACCGAGCAGGGCCATATTCTCACCAATAACCATGTCATCGATGGTGCCGACGCCATTCAGGTGATGCTACATGATGGCCGCTCTGCCCGTGCCGTCGTAGTCGGCACCGACCCCGACACAGACCTGGCAGTGCTGCAGATTGACCTGCCCGACCTGCAACCGGTAACCCGTGGAAACTCCGACCTGGCCCGGGTGGGCGACGTGGTACTCGCCATAGGCAACCCACTGGGGTTCGGCCACTCGGTAACCCAGGGAATTGTATCGGCACTGGGCCGCTTCGGCCTTCAGCTCAGCACCTATGAAAACTATATCCAGACCGATGCCATCATTCATTTGGGTAACTCTGGCGGCGCGCTGATCGACAGTCAGGGGCACCTGCTGGGGATCAACACGCTGATCTACACAGGCAGCAATCAGACACGTGGCTCCGCCACCGGAATAGGCATAAGCCTGGCGATACCTGCCAACCTGGCGGTGTTCGTCATGCAGGACCTTATCGACTATGGCGAGGTCATTCGGGGATGGCTTGGTGTGCAGGTTGAACCGCGCAGACTGCTTGAGAGCAGCGGCCAGGCCTTACTGGTTACCGATGTGACACCCGACAGCCCCGCTGCACGAGCCGGCGTTCTCCCCGGAGACCTGATTACACATATCGATAACGAGTTGGTGGTAGACGGTCGCCAGACCAAAAACCGGATAGCCTTTCTGCGGCCAGGGGACACCATCGAAGTGACGGTTCAGCGGGGTAATCAGTCTCTGGATCTCAAAGGTGTCGTGGGCACCTTGCGGGAATCTCCGTCGATCTAGGTCTCGTCGGACGACCGCGTGGTGTTGGCACCAGCGTCGGGAATACGCAATTCAGCGCTACGGGCATGAGCTGTTAGCGCTTCACCCCGTGCCAGTACAGAGGCAATCTGCCCCAGCTCTGCCACGCCCTCTTCGCTGCACATAATGATCGAGCTGCGCTTCTGAAAGTCGTAGACACCAAGCGGCGAAGAGAACCGTGCCGTTCCCGCCGTAGGCAGCACGTGGTTGGGGCCCGCGCAATAATCTCCCAACACCTCCGCGGTGTAGCGGCCCATGAAAATTGCTCCGGCCTGGGTAATGGACGGCAGCATCGCTTCGGGGTCGTCTACCGATAGCTCCAGGTGTTCCGGCGCCAGCCTATTGCTGATCTCAACGGCCTGGTCCAGATCGCGGGTTTTGATAAGCGCTCCCCTGCCCAGCAGAGAAGCTCGAATGATTTCCGCACGCTCCATGGTTGGCAGCAAACGCTCAATACTTGCACCCACCGCGTCGATAAATTCGGCATCCGGGCACAGCAAAATGGATTGCGCATTCTCGTCGTGCTCCGCCTGGGCAAACAGGTCCATCGCCACCCAGTCGGGGTTTGTGCTGCCGTCACAAATAATCAGGATTTCAGATGGCCCGGCCACCATATCGATACCGACCTTGCCAAACAGCTGGCGCTTGGCGGTGGCCACATAAATGTTGCCGGGGCCGACAATCTTGTCCACGGGAGGAATCGTATCGGTGCCATAGGCCAGCGCGGCAACAGCCTGCGCACCCCCTACCGTGAAAACACGGTGCACTCCGGCGATCCGCGCCGCGGCCAGCACCATATCGCTCAGTTCTCCGTCTGGCGCCGGCACAACCATGATGATTTCAGGGACACCTGCCACTCGCGCGGGCAAGGCATTCATCAGCACAGATGACGGATAGCTGGCCTTGCCACCTGGAACATAAATGCCAGCGCGGGCCATGGGAGTAATTTTTTGACCCAGAAGGTTGCCGCCGTCGTCGTGATACTGCCAGCTCTGCTGCACCTGGCGCTCATGATAAGACACAATACGCTGGGCGGCGTCTTCCAGGGCGGCACGCTGAGCCGGCTCTATTGTAGTCAAGGCACTGGCAAGACGCGCTTCGGGAACTTCCAGCTCTGCGACAGAGGCTGCTCCCAGCCGGTCAAAACGCAGTGTGTAATCAAGTACAGCGGCATCGCCACGCTCACGGACATCAGCAACGATCGTCGCTACGGTCTCCGCTACCTGCCCGTCCAGGCCACCATCCCAGGCCGTCAGCGCCTCCAGCCGCGCATCAAAGTCATCAGTCGCGGCGTCCAGACGCAGCATGGCCAACGCTTCACTCACTGGCCGGCCACGACTTCTGCGAGGTCATCAACCAGCCGCTGCAGCGGTGCAAAGCTGGAGCGCATTGCAGCTTTGTTCACTACCAGCCGTGAGCTGATAGAGGCGATTTCCGCAAGAGGTTCCATGCCGTTAGCGCGCAAGGTATTGCCGGTATCGACTATGTCGACGATCAAATCGGCCAGATCCATCATCGGCGCCAGCTCCATCGCGCCGTAAAGCTTGATCAGATCCGCGTGTACACCCTGGCGGGCAAAATACTTGCGGGTGATATTGACGAACTTGGTTGCGACCCTTATGCGCGAGCCGTTAGACTGCCAGCCTACCGGCCCCGCAGTCATCAAGCGACAACGCGCTATGTTCAGGTCAAGCGGTTCGTACAGTCCCTCTGCACCGTGTTCCAGCAAAATATCCTTGCCTACAACACCAAGGTCGGCGGCACCATGGCGCACGTAGGTGGGCACATCGGTACCTCGTATAACGACCAGTTGCAGCCCCTCGCGACTGGTTTCGAAAACCAGCTTACGGCTGCTGCTTATATCCTCAAGCGGCTCAATGCCTGCCGCTGCCAGCAGTGGCAGGGTCTCCTTGAGAATCCGACCCTTGGTCAGGGCTATTGTCAGGGGTTTGCTCATAGCAGGTGGCTCGCCTCAGGCCGGCAAGCGCCGAATATCGGCACCCAGCAGTTGCAGCTTCTCTTCAATACATTCGTAGCCGCGATCAATGTGATAGATACGATCAATATGGGTCTCGCCCTGGGCAACCAGCCCGGCGATAACCAGGCTCGCCGACGCGCGCAGGTCCGTCGCCATTACCGGCGCGCCCTGCAAGGTCTCCTGACCATTGATAATCGCGGTATTGCCTTCGATCACAATATTGGCGCCCATGCGATTCATTTCGTGGGTCTGGATCAGCCGATTCTCAAACACCGTCTCGGTGACCGTGCCGGTGCCCTCAGCAATGGCGTTCATCGCGGTAATCTGGGCCTGCATGTCAGTCGGAAACCCGGGATACGGCGCAGTCTTGATGCTGACAGCGCGAGGCCGCCGGCCATGCATATCGAGTTCGATCCAGTCACTGCCGTATTCGACTGTTGCTCCAGCCTCTTCCAACTTGCTCAACACTACCTCGAGATGATCCGGGCAGACATCGCGCACTTTAACTTTGCCACCGGTTGCCGCCGCTGCTGTGAGATAAGTGCCCGCTTCTATCCGGTCAGGCATCACATCGTAGGTACAGCCGTGCAGTGACTCCACACCATCGATGACTATGGTATCGCTGCCGTGACCACTGATTTTGGCTCCCATGGCAATAAGGAACAAGGCCAGGTCGACAACCTCCGGCTCCCGCGCAGCGTTTTCTATCACCGTCTGGCCCTCGGCCAGCGTCGCCGCCATCATAATGTTCTCGGTACCACCAACGGTGACCGTCTCCATCAGAATACGGGCTCCCTGCAGGCGCCCGTCCACCTCGGCATTGATGTAGCCGCCCTCGACATTGACGGTAGCCCCCATCGCTTCCAGCCCACGCAGGTGCAGGTCAACCGGCCTGCTGCCAATGGCGCAACCGCCCGGGAAGGACACATGGGCGCGACCAAAGCGCGCCACCATGGGGCCCAACACCAGAATAGAGGCCCGCATGGTTTTGACCAGCTCATAGGGGGCGGAAAAATCGGTGATATCGTTGGCGTCTACCTCGATGCTCAACTTCTCATCGATAGTCAATTGCACGCCCATGCAGCCCAGCAGCTCGATCATCGTCGTAATATCGTGCAAATGCGGCAGGTTGCGGACTGTGGTCAGCTCTGATGACAACAGTGTGGCTGCAAGAATAGGCAGGGCTGCGTTCTTCGCACCTGAAATGCGAAGCTCACCGTTGAGCTGACGCCCGCCGTGTATCACTAACTTATCCAAAATATCTCCAACGACTACCGGCGATTCAGGCGTCTGCCTGACTCTGCCACTGTTCGGGGGTAAATGTACGGATATTGATTGCGTGAATACTGCCATCGGCAATCTGCTCGCCCAGCGCTGCGTAGACAAGCTGTTGTTTCTTCACAGGCCGCAATCCCTCAAAAATTGTGCTGACTACGGTTATGTCGTAGTTCGCGCCCTCGCCCTGAACATCCACCTGACAGCCCTGTAGTTCGGTCTGGACCAGGGCCCTGACTGTCGCGGCATCCATAATTTATCTCCGTATTTCACGCCGGCAGGCATTGCCGGAAAGCGCGCATTTTAGGAGAAAAGTCCGCCGATAGCGAACCTGCGAGCCCACTCAGGTTTCCAGGGCCTCGGTGTTCCAGTCGGCGATCACCTGATCCAGGTCGCCTTCGTATTGGCGGGCGGCAGCCTCAAACTGGCTACGATATATTTCACCCAGGTTGACGCTCTCTATGATCATGTTGCGCAGCTTCCACTGGCCCTTTTTATCGCGCCCCATCTGGTACAACACCATGTAGGGGTCGCTGGCGTCGCTGTAAATGAGTTGCTGCACAGATACGCGCGACTGCGCAGCCTCATCCGGGCTGGTCTCACTGACCTCAATCCGCGAGCCGCCGAAGGCCAGCAGTCCCTTGCTGTAGGTACGAACCAGACCGGTACGCATGACCTCGGTAAACATATCCAGTTGGTTGCGCAATTGCGCCCGACCGCCTTCGTCCAGCGAGCGATAGCGTTCAGAGCTGGCATAAGGACCCATCACGCTGCGGGCAAACCCCCTGAAATCAACCACCGGATCCAGCACTGCCAGCACCTGCTGGTAGTAGCGCTCGGGATCTTCATCGGCGTAGGTATGCGCCTCCTGCACAACGGCCATGACTTCCATTGTGGCCCCGCGCACTACACCGTGGGCACTGGTGACTACCGCAGCCGACTCTTCCTCCTGGGCGGTAACGCCAGGCAGAAACAGCGACAAGGCCAGGAACACCCCCAACGGTAAAATTTTGCTCATCAGGCTTTGCCCTCTCCATATTTTACTTCTAACAGACGCCCGGCACTGTATAATCCGCCGTTCGCCTCGCTTATGACGCTTGCTGCACGCCCTATGGAACAGGGCTGCCGCTAACTAAGACAACAGTATGAGGCCAAGGGTTCAACCAAGCCACACGGACGTATTTTAACAGGAATAGTGCGTACATGCTGATCGCCGCCGCTGCCATTTTAGTCGGCTTTATCGTCCTGATCTGGAGCGCCGACTTATTCGTGGCTGGCGCCGCCTCTATTGCCGAGAACCTCGGCATGTCTCCCGTTATTATCGGGCTCACTATCGTCTCCATGGGCACCTCTGCCCCCGAAATCCTGGTTTCTATCAGCGCCACATTGGCTGGCGCTGGCACCTTGGCCATCGGTAATGCTATCGGATCCAACATTGCCAATGTCGGCCTGGTATTGGGCGCCACGGTAATGATCGCACCGCTCAACGTGCACCCCAGCTGTATGAGGAAGGAAATGCCTATCCTGCTGGCCGTGACGGTAGGTGCCGGCCTGCTGCTGGTGGATGGCAGCCTCAACCTGCTCGATGGCTGCCTCATGCTGGGCTGCCTCGCACTTATCCTGATTCATATGATGCGCACCCAGTCTCAGGACGAGGTACTTATCGAAGAGGCCGAAGACGAGCCCATGGCGCACTTGCCCCCCGGGCGCGCCTGGCTGACTTTTGCCTTCGGCCTGCTGCTATTAATGGCGAGCTCGAGACTGTTGGTGTGGGGCGCAACCGAGGTGGCCGAGATGCTGGGTGTTTCCCAGTTGGTCATAGGCCTCACCATCGTTGCCATTGGTACCAGCCTGCCCGAATTGGCGGCAACCGTGGCGAGCGCATTGCGCGGCCACACCGAGATCGCAGTGGGCAATGTCATTGGCTCCAACCTGTTTAACTTGCTCGCGGTCATGTCGATACCTGGCCTGATGACGCCGTTGGCTTTAGCGCCTGAGGTGCTGGAGCGGGATTATGCCGCTATGACCATCGCAACCGTGATGCTTGCAATGGCTATCTACTTTGGCCGACTACGGGAATCGGCGCAGCCGGGGCACTCCTATGTGGGACGATCGGTCGGAGCGGTGTTACTGACCTTCTATGGGCTGTACTATTACCTTCTGTACGTCACCATCTAGGACAAGACCTATCTCTATGTCGGAGCCAGTTTCCAGCCGCTTTATCAACTCCGCCCTACGCACGGTTAAAATGGAAGCCGAAGCCGTGTCCGAGCTTGAGAGTCGCATCGACAGCACTTTTGCCGCTGCCTGCGAGCTCCTGCTGGCGACCCCGGGGCGGGTGATCGTCACTGGCATGGGAAAATCCGGGCATATCGCCAACAAGGTCGCTGCCACCCTGGCCAGCACCGGCACCCCTTCGTTCTACGTACATCCCGGTGAGGCCAGTCATGGCGACATGGGCATGATCACCGCGGAAGACTCGGTGCTGGCACTGTCCAACAGCGGCACCACACCAGAACTGCTGACACTGCTGCCACTGCTAAAAAGACAGGGCAACACACTGATCAGCATGACAGGCAACCCGGATTCAGAGCTGGCCAAGGCCTCTGACGCCCACTTGGACAGCTCCGTTGCGACCGAGGCCTGCCCACTGGACCTGGCACCTACATCGAGTACCACCGCCGCCCTGGTTATGGGTGACGCGCTCGCGATAGCCTTACTTGAAGCTCGCGGCTTTACCGCAGAAGATTTCGCTTTTTCCCACCCCGGCGGCACGCTGGGGAGAAAACTGCTACTCAAGGTGTCTGAAGTCATGCAGTCGGGAGACGCCTTACCGGCGGTTGCTCCGACAACTGTAATGGCAGACGCACTGTTCGAAATGAGCAGCAAGGGCCTGGGCATGACGACGGTGACAGACAGCGATGGGCAACTAGTGGGTGTATTCACCGACGGCGACCTGCGCCGCGCCCTGGATGCCAATGCCAACCTGAACAGCACGCAAATTGCTGACCTGATGTCGACAGGCGTCAAAACCGTCAACAGTGATATGTTGGCCGCGGAAGCGCTGCACATTATGGAAGAACACAAAATAAGCTCGCTGGCGGTGGTCGAAGCTAACGGGCAACTTACCGGCGTAGTGCACCTTCTCAGCCTACTGCGTGCTGGCATAGCCTGAGGAGCCAGGAGGCGATGAGCACAGACATGCAGGAAATTGCCGCCAATATCCGCCTACTTGCCCTGGATGTAGATGGCGTACTGACGGACGGCTGCATTTACTACGGTAACTCCGGCGAAGAATTGAAAGCCTTTAATATCAAGGATGGCCTTGGTATCAAACTGCTGCAAACTACCGGCGTGGTTGTTGCCATCATTACTGGTCGACGCTCAGAGATCGTCCAGCGACGGGCCAGCGAGCTGGGTATCAGCGAGATCATTCAGGGACGTGAAGACAAGTTAATCGCTTTACAGGAACTCGCTAGCCGCCTTGAACTGGATCTACGTGAATGCGCTTATATGGGCGATGACCTGCCCGACCTGGCGGCCATTCGAGCTGCAGGTATTGGCATGACTGTTGGCGATGCTGCCGCCACCGTCGCGCATCACGCAGACTGGCAAAGCAAACTTGCCGGCGGCCATGGTGCCGTGCGCGAGGCCTGTGAATACTTGCTGGATGCCCGCGACGCGCTGGGCAATGCCGAGGAAGACTACCTCTGATGCCTCGCCCCTTTCTGCAACTACTGCTCGCGCTGGTGCTGGGACTGGCGGCCAGTTATTACTGGGAACCACAAGCGGGCAAGGCCCCGGATCCTGAAACCACGGCCCGGCAAAAGTCGTTACCAAAAAACTATCTCGACAATACCCGCACCTGGAGCTACAACGAACAGGGTCAGCTCACCGAAATCATGGAAGCGGCCAATGCCGAACACTTCCCCCAGCGTAATGAATCCCTGCTGGAGGAACCGCGGTTCTATTCACACCACGGCGACGACCGCACCTGGACCGCCAAAGCCACACGCGGCAAGTTTCTGCACAAGAAACAGTTATTGATCCTGAGGGGCGGGGTGGAGATGGTAAATGACCAAACTCAAGCAAAACTGGCCAGCGATGCCATGACCCTGAACCTGGTCAAAAAAACAGCGGCATCGAGGGTACCGGTAATGGTCACCAAGGGGCCGCACCATACCCGGGCCGACGGCATGCTGGCCAATCTGGACAGCGAAAAAATAAGATTCATCCAAAACGTGGAGAGCGTATATGTCCAACCGCAGCCCTGATCGCCCTGTGAACGCTTCGCCAGGACACATCAGTACCATGCTGCTGGCACTAGTATTCAGCGTCCTTAGTGCGACCACGGTCGCCTTGCCAGACGACCGTGAGCAACCTATTCGAATCACCGCCGACCAGGCCCTGCGCGATGAGAAGCAGGGCTTTACCGAGTACACCGGCAATGTTCGTATGGACCAGGGCAGTATGCATATCGAAGCGGACAAGATTACGATCTATCACGTTGACGAAGACGCCGACAAAATCGTCGCCGAAGGCACCCCCGCGCACATGCAACAACGCCCAGAAGTCGACAAGGGCCTGATGCATGCCCGCGCCAACATCATTGAGTATTACAAAGCAGAAGACCGAGTCCACCTGCGCGATAATGCGCAGGTTGAGCAGGACGGCTCCACCGTCGCCGGCGACACCATCGACTATTTCATTACCGAGCAACTGGTTCGGGCCGACTCCAACCAGGCTGAAACCAGCAGTCGAGTCGAGGTAGTTATTCCGGCCCAGGTGGTCAACGAAAAAGAGAGCGACAGTGGCACGACTGACAGCGAATAACCTGGCCAAAGCCTATCGCGGAAGAGAGGTTGTCAAAGATGTCTCTATCGACCTGGAGAGCGGCCAGGTCGTAGGGCTGCTGGGGCCCAATGGCGCTGGCAAAACTACCTGTTTCTACATGATTGTGGGCATCATCAATGCCGATCGCGGCTCCATTGAAATGAATGGCGAGGATATTACCGCTCTACCCATGCACGAACGTGCCCGTCGCGGGATTGGCTACCTGCCCCAGGAAGCTTCGATCTTCCGCAAGCTGACGGTAGGCGACAACATCATGGCCATCCTCGAAACCAGGCCAGACCTTAACCGCGAACAGCGCCAGCAGCTGCGCGACCAGCTGCTGGAAGAATTCAACGTGAGTCACTTGCGCGACAGTCTTGGGCAGTCACTGTCTGGCGGCGAGCGTCGTCGCATCGAAATTGCCAGGGCTTTGGCCACGGAGCCGGACTTTATACTGCTCGACGAGCCATTTGCCGGCGTCGACCCCATTTCAGTCAACGACATCAAACAAATCATTCGGCACCTGCAAAGTCGCGGAATCGGGGTGCTGATTACCGACCACAATGTGCGCGATACACTCGATATCTGCGAAAAGGCCTTCATCGTTGGCGAGGGGCATATCATTGCCGCCGGTACTGCCGATGATGTGCTAGGCAACTCCCGAGTCAGGCAAATCTACCTGGGCGACCAGTTCAGGCTCTGACCTCCCCTACCGCCCTAGCAAAAAACGCGCCAAGCGGTTGCCAGTCTCCCCAAGCCAGCGATACACTGCAAGAACTGTACCTAACAAGTCGGAGCCTCTTACCGCCACTCCATGAAGCAGTCGCTACAGCTAAAACTCGGCCAGCAGCTGACCATGACACCTCAGCTGCAGCAGGCTATAAAACTGCTTCAGCTAAGCACGCTGGACCTGCAGCAGGAGATACAACTGGTTCTGGATAGCAATCCGATGCTGGAGGTAGCCGAAGAGGACATCGAGGACAGCGTTGCGGAACCTGCGGTCGAAGAACCCGTGACCGATGGCCCCATGGAAAGCCTGGAACTCAGCGCAGATGCCAGTGCCGATACTGTCGACAGCGACTGGGCAGCAGACTCAATCCCTGAGGATCTCCCTGTAGACACTCAATGGGAGGACCTGGTGCCCTCCTCTGCGCCCCCGCCAGCGGCGGCGGAATCAGACTACGACTTCGATGGCCGCAACAGCAGTACCAACAGCCTGCAGGACGAACTGCTCTGGCAGCTGGAGATGACCCGACTGTCTGATACCGACCGGGTTATTGCACTGACCATCATCGATGCCACCGCCGACAATGGCAGACTGGAAGCCAGCGTTGAAGACATTCACGAGCAGCTGGCCGAAGAGCTGGAAATCGAACTGGACGAAGTCGTTGCAGTATTGCACCGGCTGCAGCGCTTCGAGCCCACCGGTGTCTGTTCTCGCGACCTGCGCGAGTGCCTGCTGATTCAGTTACAACAGCTGCCCGCCGATACGCCCTGGCTGGAACAGGCCCGCATACTGGTCAACCGCCACATCAGTCAACTGGGCAGCGGTGATTATGCACAGATCCTGCGTCGCACCCGCCTCAAGGAGGAAGAGCTCAAAGAGGTATTGGCTCTGGTGCAAACACTGGACCCCTACCCCGGTGAATCGATTGGCGAGGACAGCACCGAGTACATTGTGCCGGACGTATTTGTCAGCAAACGTAACGGCCGCTGGGTGGTAGAACTCAATCCGGATATCGCTCCCAGGCTGCGCATCAATGACGAATATGCCGGACTGATAAAACGTGCAGACACCAGTAGCGACAATACCTTTCTGCGAGATAACCTGCAGGAGGCGCGATGGTTCCTGAAAAGCCTGCACAGTCGCAACGAAACGCTGATGAAAGTAGCCAGTAAAATTGTCGAGCGGCAGCGAAATTTTCTCGAATACGGCGAAGAAGCGATGAAACCGCTGGTGCTGCATGACATCGCCGAGGAAGTGGAGATGCACGAGTCAACCATTTCCAGGGTGACCACACGTAAATACATGCATACTCCCCGTGGTATCTTTGAGTTGAAGTATTTCTTTTCCAGTCACGTTGCCACAACATCGGGAGGCGAGTGCTCATCTACTGCTATTCGCGCTCTGATTCGAAAACTGGTCACCGCAGAGAATCCCCGCAAACCGCTCAGCGACAACAAAATTACCCAGTTGCTGGAAGAACAGGGCATACAGGTGGCCAGGCGAACCGTAGCGAAATACCGGGACACGCTTTTTATACCGCCCTCTAACGAACGCAAGAGATTGGTCTAGAATTATAGATACGCACAGTCAAAAAGAGTCAGTAAGCGGTGGCGAGCCACCGATAATCACCTGAAGAGGAAGTTCAAATGCAATTAAACGTCAGCGGTCACCATGTAGAAGTGACAGAACCCCTGCGAGAATACGTCGAAAGCAAATTCGAGCGCCTGCAAAGGCACTTCGACCAGATAACCAATACTGAAGTCACTTTGATCGTAGAAAAGCTGGTCCAGAAAGCAGAGGCCACCATACACATTTCCGGGGCCGACATATTCGCCGCTGCAGAATCAGAAGACATGTACGCCGCAATTGATGCGCTTGCCGACAAGCTCGACCGGCAGCTTATTAAACACAAAGAAAAATCACGAGGCCACTGACACTACCTTATGCAACAACTCGCTCAGTTACTGACCCCGGCACGAACCCTGTGCCGGGCACCGGGGATCAGTCGTAAACGCCTATTCGAAACTCTGTCCAGCGTGATCGCACAAGATCAAATCTCGCTGCCATCCGAGGAAATTTTCAGCCAGCTTGTTGCCAGGGAGAAACTGGGCAGCACTGCGCTGGGCAAGGGTATCGCAATACCTCACTGCCGCATTGAAAACTGTACTCACCCACTGGGTACGCTGGTGACCCTGCAGGACCCCATCGACTTCGATGCGCCCGACAACCAGCCGGTTGATTTGCTGTTTGTCCTGCTAGTGCCGAATGAGGCACACCAGTTACACCTGGACATCCTGGCCAACGTGGCTGGCCTGTTTAGTCAGGACGAATTTTGCACCGCCCTGCGCGAGGCAGGTGATAACGCCGGACTGCACGACATAGCAACAAGCTGGCCAGAGCAGTAGGACAATTATGCAACTCCTTATCATCAGCGGTCGATCTGGCTCCGGCAAAAGTACGGCACTGCACCAACTCGAGGACGAGGGCTACTACTGCATAGACAACCTGCCCATCGCCCTGCTGCCGGCACTGGTGAGTGAGGCAAGCCGCGAAGAGTTCGAGCATTTCAAGGGCGCCGCTGTGTGTATTGATGCACGTAACGCCTGGAAAGACCTGGAAAACTTCAGCACCATTCTCGGGTCGCTCCCGGAGTCAGTTGAAACCCGGATTCTATTCCTGGATGCTCAGGATACTGCGCTGATAAAACGTTTCAGTGAAACACGCAGGCGTCACCCATTAAGCAGCAACGAAATTCCACTGGCCGAAGCTATTGAACGGGAACGCATACTACTGGAACCGATCGCCGCTGCGGCCTCGCTGGTTCTCGATACCAGCCAGCTGACAATCTACGATCTGCGTGATGCGATTCGTGAGCGCCTTGTTGGCGCCACCGCAGGTGTTATGTCAATTCTCATCCAGTCTTTTGGTTTTAAACGGGGAATCCCCGCGGATGCAGACCTAGTCTACGACCTGCGCATGCTGCCCAACCCGCACTGGGTCAAATCCCTGCGCCTGCAAACCGGCCTGGACCCCGACGTCGCTGAATTCCTGGAGGCGCAGGAGATCACCGGCGATTTTTACCGCGACGTCTGTCACTATCTGGATAATTGGCTACCCCATTACAGCAACAGTAATCGCAGCTACATGACGATTGCACTCGGTTGTACCGGTGGCCAACATAGGTCAGTATATTTGGCCAATAAACTGTTTCAACACTACAAGCAGCAGTACGCGCACATCCACATCCGCCACAGGGAACTGCAATAGCAGCCAGCACGTGATTCAGACTCAGGTAACTATCGTAAACAAACTCGGCCTGCACGCTCGTGCTGCAGCAAAATTTGTAGGCTGTGCCTCGTCTTTCTCCAGTTCGATACAAGCGGGCAAAGCGGGCAACCTGGTCGACGGCAAGAGCATTATGTCAGTGATGATGCTGGCCGCAGGCAAGGGCACCGAGCTGGACCTGCACATTGACGGCAGTGATGAACATGCCGCGCTAGAGGCGCTGACAGCGTTAATTGCCGACCGATTCGGTGAAGACGAGTAATACTGCCGAAAGCAACTACCCTTCAGCCGTTGTTGTAACCCTGCGTTTACCGGATAATTAACCCCTCACGCAGATATGCGCTGACACCGATCATCGCGGACTCTAACAATGGCGCACGCTACAGACACGACACAGAAGCAACTGGACAAGCTGTCGCTGGCGCTAGAGAGCGGCACGCTGGTCGACGTGCGTCGTATGCTCAATGGCTTATCCCCTCCTGATGTCGCCCACCTCATTGAGTCATCCCCACCCAGGGTACGCCACGCACTGTGGAAGATGGTTGAGGTTAAACGCGAGGGCGAAGTTCTCAACGAACTGAGCGATGAGTTGCAGTCTCACTTCCTGGGTGACATGGATGCAGCCGAAGTCGCCCAGATTACCGAGAGTATGGAGGACGACGATGTCGCCGATATCCTCCAGCAACTGCCAGACAGGGTAACTCGCGAAGTACTGGACGCCATGGACCAACAGGACCGCGCGCGACTGGAACGGGTGATGCACTTCCCGGACGACTGCGCCGGCGGCTTGATGAATACCGACACCATTACCATTCGCGCCAGGCTGACACTGGAGGTGGTGCTACGCTATCTGCGCAGGCATGAAGAAATTCCTGCGATGACCGACAACCTCATTGTGGTCAATCGTAACGACCAGTACATAGGCCTGCTGCCACTGCGGACCCTGCTTGTCTCTGACCCCTCGGCATCTGTTCGGGAAATGATGCAAACCGATGTTGAACCTATTCCGGTCTACCTGCCCGACGATGAGGTGGCGAGACTGTTTGAACGCAACGACTGGGTATCCGCCCCGGTGGTAGACGAAAGCGGCAAGCTGATGGGGCGAATCACCATTGATGATGTGGTGGATGTAATACGCGAGGACGCAGACCACTCACTGATGTCCATGGCCGGACTGGATGAGGACGAGGACACCTTTGCGCCTCTTATGAAGGCGGCACCGAGGCGGGCAATCTGGCTGGGCGTAAATCTGATTACCGCCTTTATCGCCGCCTCGGTGATCAACATGTTCCAGGGCACCATCGAAAAGGTCGTCGCGCTGGCAGTACTCATGCCCATCGTCGCTTCTATGGGCGGTGTAGCAGGCACCCAGACATTAACCGTATTAGTGCGAGGCATCGCCCTCGGCCAGGTCACTCGTTCTAATCAGGTGTACCTCATTATCCGTGAACTGATGATAGGAGCACTCAATGGAATGCTCTGGGCGGGTGTGGTCGCCGTTGCCGCCTCATTATGGTTCGACGACTGGAGCATCGGGTTTATTATCGCGGCTGCGATGGTAATTAACCTGGTAACTGCGGGACTGAGCGGCGCACTGGTTCCGCTGGCCATGAAGAAGCTGCGCATAGACCCGGCACTTGCCGGCGGCGTTGTTCTGACCACGGTCACCGATGTGGTCGGCTTTGTATCATTCCTGGGACTGGCGACTATTTTTTATGCCTGATTATAAAGACAATGCAGATGCCGAGGATGAGTTACTCCCGCCCAGTAAGTCTGCCCTTAAACGGCAGATGACGGCACTGCAGCAGTTGGGCGAATCGCTGGTCGCACTCAGTGACAAACAATTACAAAATATTCCTATCGAAGAAGATGGACTGAAGATAGCGATTGCCGAGACCAAACGTATTTCTTCCAACAGCGCCAGACGTCGCCACATGCAATACATTGGCAAGCTCATGCGCAACATAGACCCGGCACCCATTGAAGCCGCGCTTAACGCATTGTATGCCAGCCGGCAGGCCAACACCGATTCGTTTCACGAACTCGAGGTACAGCGCGACCTGATACTGGCAGAAGGCGACAAAGGGATACAACAGGTCATGGAACGCTGGCCTACGGCAGAGCGGCAACAATTGCGCCAACTGCTGCTACAACACCAGCGCGAGCAACAAAACGGCAAACCACCGGCAGCCAGCCGCAAACTCTTCCGCTACCTGCGCGAATTGCAAGAGGCCGCCGACTGAGTCGCTATTCTCGATTCAGCTCAGCTTCCTTCCCAACGGATTTCGCGACTCCCGGCTCGGGAAGCTCTGCTGATGTTTCATCAGCCTGAGGTTCATTCGCCCTTGCCTTTTCATCCGGCGCATTGGGATCTGTAGCCTCGCTGATCAATACAGGGGCGGAGGCACTATCGAACACCCTGTCGAACTCAACCTCAGGATCGTCGAGATTACCGGTGATCTTGTAGACGCCGCTGGAGAAACGATTCACCTGTTTCTCGAAAACTTTGCTTACGACAAAAACACCCGCTGCGACCGGCAGCCCAACCGCAAGCGCTGCCACCCAGGGAAGATTATTTGCAACCGGCAAGGTCACCACCAGTTCACCGTCTACCGTCTGGGGCTCAGGATCATTATCCAGGTCAATCAGACCGGAGAAGCGAAAGCCGCTGGAAGCGCCCTTCACATTAATCGCATCAACCTCCAGCGTACCGCCGTGCAGGTGTGCCTCTGCATCAACCGAATCAAACGGCACCCCCGACTCAAACATGTGGCTAAGGCTCAGTCGTCGCACAACACCGGCAAAGTTCAGCAAGCTGACCACCCGCAAGGTTCCCGAGGCGCCCTCGGGAGCATCCAGAAAGCGACCCTCTCGCGCCTTCAGCAGCACCTCACCCTGAGAGTCAGGCAATGAAAAATTCTGCGGTCCACCCGGCCACTCAAGATCCAGCTTCAGAGTGCCCTTACGAGACTCCAGCACCCGCTGATAATCAAGGCTTGCAAATACCTCACCCAGATCGGCAAAGTTAAACTTGGCAGCCAGCTGACTACGGGCGGGGACCCCCTGCTGCCAACTGAAAACACCAGGCGCCTCGGGCGTGAGTAACAGCCCGCCTATGTCAGCCGTAATATCTCTCGCCCACAAGGTCTCACCCTCGGTGGACAACTGGAAATCAAGCTCACCAAGTAACAGCTGATCGTTGCTCAGCGCGGCAATCGACACCGCCAGATCCGGCAGCTGCAATGGCGGACCCGGCTCAGCTTGCTCGCTGCCGCTAAGGTTGTTCAGGCCGGCAATATTGACGCGTTCGATATCCAGACTGCCCGACGCCATCTCGGGACTCAGGTCAAGCTCGCCCTTGAACCAACTGTTTTCGGCGGCCAGCCACCAGGGAGCACCGGGGCCATCCTGGCGAAGACTCAGCAGCACATCGGAAAACTCCTGACCCCAAACGCGCAACCGCTCTACCCGCAAAGCCTCAATCTCCAGCGCAATACCATTTGAGGGTAGCTCCTCACCTGCGACTGAATCCGCCGTTCCCATTCCAAAATAGCGATCAATAAAATCGCGCCATTGCGCTTCATCAACCAGGCCCGCATGCCCACCTACCAATAGACGATCAGGGCTGACCGGAATACTGTCCGCACCAAAGGCCAGCGATGCACCCGAGAGGCCGCCGCCCGACAGGTCCAATGCCAGCTGAAGAGCATAATCGGCATTCAGTGACAGCACCATTGCCTCGGCGCCTAACGGCAGACTGAATGATAGAGGTAGCGCCTGCTCAGGCGGCTTATCAAAGGGCTCGGGTAACTCGAGTGCCACTCCAACGAGCTCTGTTTTACCGGTGAGCAACGGTACCTCACCCGGCTGAATCGTGACCAGCGCGTCGACTGCGGCTGTCCCTTGCGCAAAGGCGAGTTGCGAAAGCTTCTGCCATTCACTGATCGCTGCGACCTCAACATTTCCCTGCAAACTCACTTGTACCGGCGACACCTTGGGGTCGTAGTTCGCATCGGGGGCCAGCTGGTCGACGCCGCCCTGGTTTATGTCCGCTAGCAAGGGTCTCCCCCACAAGTTTGCAGTCAAGTTGGCAGCAGACAGGCCGCGGGCCGTGCTGTAAGCCAGATCGCCAGTCACCCCGGTGAGCGGCAGCTCGCCGGGTCGTATCAACAAATCTACATCCCGCAGACCAGCTTCCACGTTGACAACAGGTGGTTCCGAGACATCACCCAGGTTCATTTGTAAGTCCAGGGCAGTTGTCAGCTCCCCCGTCATCGTCCAGTCGCTAAATACACTCCCAAGGATGCGCGTTAGCGGAGAGTTATTAATCACCCTTAGCCCATCAGCAGCCTCACCGCGCATAGTGCCGCTCAATGCCAGGCGCATCTGTTTATTGGCGCCCAGCCAGGCTTCTGCCGACAGGTAATCTATATCGGTCTCAAATAATCTTGCCTTCTCGGCCCACACGCTCACATTGGTATCGTTTATCAGCACAAGGCCAGCCAGCTTGTTAACCTCGGGCCACTCGGGGTGATAGTTAAGTTGCGTGTCCGAAACATCAAAGAACAGCTGAACGGTACGATGCTGAGGTGAGGTTTTGCGCAAAGCGCCGCGCCAGAGAAAGGCACCGGTTTCCACTTTCCCTTCGCCCAGGCTGCGGCGCAACCAGCCCAACAGCGACTCATTCAATGTATAAGGGACATACTTGGTTCGGTGGATGGGGTGGCTGTCCTGCAGACCGACCAGCAGCTCCATCTCAATACCCACAGGTGTCTTGCTGAAGGGCACATCAAGGCCGAACAGGGCCTGCGCTGTACCCTCCACTCCCGAGGCGGTCAGTAGGCCACTGGTAAGGGATAGCCCCTCTTTGTCCCAGTCGATGTTGATCGTGCCGTATAGCTCATCGTAGAACAGCGCGTCGTTATACAGGGCGGGAAAATCGAGACTGAACTGCTGACTGTCGACCACCACCTCACCGCTTCCGGGCCGCAGGTTGAGATACCCCTGCCCCGACTTGACCCCGGGAGCGCCCTTCCAGGACTGCACCGCAACCTCTTCGAAATTAGCCTCGAGGTTCCAGTTGCGCGATAAATCACGATAGTCGTCCAGGCTGAACTGCACTCGCCGCAGCCACCCCTCGGCCTGCAAGGTCGCCAGCACGTCCGCCAGTTTAGGTGGCATCACCGCCAGATCAACGGCAATCGCATTGACCTGCGCCAGCTGCACCTGCGCCGCCCGCAAGCGCAGGGAGTCCCCCCAGCTATCCAGTTGAACCCTGGGTAACTCCAGGCTGACACCGCCCTTAACCAGTACAATATCGCTGGCAAAAACGGTCCAGCGATTCCGCTGCTGCTGCAAGGTAGCCTGCAATGCCAAACTGTCGACGGGAATGGAAAGCTCTTTCTCGATCAGGTTTATAGCCAGTTGATCAGCTCGCAGGGTCGCTTCGATGGTGGGCTCGCCCAGCTTCCAGTTCACCCAGGCTGCTGCAGACACCGCTCCGTCAACCTGAACTTTACTCGTGGCGGTCGCCGGCAAAAGGTCACGAACCGCTGTCAGCGACGGCATATCGACCTCGAGATAAAGCTCGCCATTGTAGGTTCGAGAATCAAAAGGATTACCCACGCCCTCGGCACGGGCAGAAATTACGGTGCCAGTCGTTGATAGCAGCCGCGCACCAAGGCGTCGGTGAATCCCCTCGCGATCAAGCTGCAAGTCAAGGTCCAGTGAGCGCCGCTCGCCCCCGGGCAAACTGATCGTCAGAAGGTTGTCGACCAGCACGACCTGTTCGACATTCTCAAGAAAGCCCTCCAGCCAGGCTCCAAACTCGCCCCTGCCGCCTGCAAAACCGGTAATCCTGAAACGGCCGTCTTCCTTGATTTCTCCCTGCAGGCTTAGCCCCGTCAGCTCAAGGCGATATCCTTGCAGACTGCCCGTTCGCAGCGATTCAAATGTATCCAGCGCCAGCTTGCCCTGATCCAGCGCAATGGGCGCATCGGTACCGTCGGGAAGCGTAAGGCGCAATCCACGCAGCACAAGCTCAGGGGTGAAAGAATGCCACTCTCCACTGATTTCCTCCGCTTCGATCCGAAACGGCAGCCTGGCGTTGAGGCGAGTCAGAATATCGTCCTTGTAGCCCCCGACGGTGGACATCAGAAACCGGCCCAGACTGACGTAGACAGCAAGAATCACGACACTGGCAACCAGCGTGATCCAGAGTATTCTGCTCAGTTTGTGAAAGTAGGTATGTTCCAATCGTCTTCTCGAGCCATTCGGGTAAGGGTTTGCCCTACCTGTTAGAGCCGCACTATATCGAAGTGTTCCTGACTATAGGTAGGTTCCACCCGGAAACTCAGGGTTTTGCCAACAAATTGTTCCAGATCTGCCACATAGGCTGACTGATCGTCTCGCAGCGAGAATCTGCAGCCCATCATTGTCGCTAACACGTGAATCCCGCACGATCTCCCGATAAATCTCGAGACAAACGGTCTCCGGTGTTTTTAACACCCCCCGCCCCTGACAGTGCGGGCAACCCTCGCAGAGAAGATGCTCCAGACTTTCCCGACTTCGCTTGCGGGTCATTTCCACCAGACCAAGCTCAGAGACCCCGGTGATATGTGTTCTCACTGGATCGCTGGCCAGGGCGCTGGCCAATGTCATATGCACTTGTTGTCGATGCGCCGCGTCCTGCATATCAATAAAGTCGATGATGATGATTCCGCCCAGGTTTCGTAAGCGCAGCTGCCGGGCCAGGACTGTGGCTGCCTCCAGGTTGGTTTTGAACAGCGTATCCTCGAGCTTCCGGCGGCCGACGAAAGAGCCGGTGTTCACATCGATGGTAGTCATCGCCTCTGTTTGATCAATGATGAGATAACCACCCGAGGCAAGGTCTACCCGCGGCGACAGTGCCACGCGCAGGTCTTCCTCAACCCCATGGAGGTCAAACAACGGATGATCGCCCGCATAAAGTTCCAGCAAATGGGCCGCCTCCGGCACATATTCCTGACAAAACGGCTGTAGGGCAGCAAAGGTTTCACGACTGTCGATTCGAATACGTTCAATGCCTGGGGCTACCAGGTCACGTATCGCCCTGAATGCCAGCGACAGGTCTTGGTGCAGCAGTTGGGGCCTACTGGTTTCGCGAGACTGCTGATTTACAGCGTGCCATACGCGAGTGAGAAAACGCAGATCGGCGAGAATCTCGTCCAGCCCAACGCCGTCTGCGACCGTGCGCAGAATGTAACTACCTCGCGCCGCCGATTCATCCTGCGACAAGGCACCGCGCAACAGGCCCTGCAAGCGATTGCGTTCCTCTGCATCAGTGATTTTCTGCGACACACCAATGTGTTCGCCCTCGGGCATAAACACAAGGTACCGGGAAGAGATAGAAAGTTGCGCGGTCAGGCGTGCACCCTTATTGCCCAGAGGATCTTTAGCGACCTGCACAAGGAGCTTCTGTCCCTCACGCAGAACATCAGCGATGTCCTCACTGCCCGACTGATCACTACCAGCAAGATCGGAGACGTGAAGGAAGCCGTTGCGGTCGCTACCGAAGTCAACAAACGCGGCCTCCATGCCAGGCAAAACGCGCACGACCTTACCCACGTAGATATTACCGACCATGGTTTTGCCGACAGTGCGCTCAATATGGACATCCTGCGCAACGCCATTCTCTATAACCGCAACACGGGTCTCCATGGGTGAAACATTAATGAGGATTTCATCACTCACTTTCAGAAGACCCGGGAGCAGCAAGTAAGGTGGGTATCCCACTCGCCGCCAACATTTGCCAGGTCTCGTGCAGGGGGAGGCCCACCACATTGCTATAACTGCCTTCGATGCGCTGCACAAAGGCACCGGCCAGACCCTGTATGCCATAGCCACCGGCTTTATCCCAGGGCTCGTCGGTGGCCAGGTAAGCGTCACACTGGGCGGGCGTCAGGCTGGCAAACTGTACGCGGGTAGCAACCTGCTGCGCCCAAACCTCGCCACCTGCAACAAGGCAAATTGCAGTTATCACTTCGTGCGCTCTTCCGCTAAGCCTGGTGAGCATCGCGAGTCCGTCGTCATGGTCAATTGGCTTGCCCAGAACATCATCATCAAGCACCACCGTAGTATCGGCAGCAAGCACTGCATTGCCCCGCTCACTGTATACGCTGGCAACTGCCGCGGCTTTCTCGCCGGCCATACGCTGGACATAATCGCCCGGCGTCTCAGCGGGCATAACGGATTCATCGATATCTGCAGGGTGCACGCAAAACTGCACGCCCAACTGGGTCAATAACTCGCTGCGCCGGGGCGATGCCGAAGCCAGGATCAGGGGCTGGTTCACCTCAGGTTACCTCGTAGTGACGGCGTAGAGCACGCAGCAGGTGCAGAACGACAGGCCACAGCAGGGCGCTGCTGACAGCAGGAAGCAAGAATAGCCCTGTCTGGGCACCGGCACCCTCAAGGTTTTGCACCCACTGACAAATCAATTGGTGAATACCTATCAAGACAAAAACAATGCCCGCCTGCTGCCACAAACTAAATACACGCAGGCGCTGGTATAGCAATAGTGCCAGAATGGACACCGCGACCAGGGCAAACGCATTCTGCCCCAATACGGCGCCCTCCAGAACATCCATCACAATACCTAGCCCCAGCGCGGTGACCACCCCTACGCGGTGTGGCAACGCGATAGTCCAGTATATAAGGGCCAGTGCCAGCCACTCCGGGCGCGCCCACAACAGCCACTGCGGCAGAGGAAGCACTGCCAATACCAGGGCCACCAGAAAACTGGCGAGAATTACCCAATAGGCTTGTGGCCCTTCATCGGCCATCAGTCGCTCGCAGGCACCGGGTCGGCGTTAAACACAAGCAAAACGTGACGGCTGCGGTCCAGGGCCGCACTGGGGTGGGCAAAAATACGGGCGAAAGGCTGACCAGGGTCGCGCTCGACCACCGATACTTCCGCTACCGGATAACCCACGGGGAACCGGCCGCCCAGGCCAGAGGTGACCAGTAAGTCGCCTTCCCGGATATCGGTGGTGGCGGCCACGTGACTCACGTCCAGTGTGCCCAGCACCCCCGTGCCCTCGGCAATTGCGCGCACACCATTGCGATTTATCTGCACAGGGATTGAGTGGGTCGCGTCGGTGATCAACAACACACGCGAGGTTAATGCGTTTACTTCTACAACCTGACCCATCAGGCCATCAGCATCAATCAGGGGCTGGCCTACAAATACGCCGTCCTCCTCGCCCTTGTTCAGCACAACCTGATGCCGCACCGGATCAGGAGACACGCCGATCAATTCTGCTACCAACACATCGTCGCGCAGCAAGGCTGTGGAATTGAGCAGGGCACGTAGTCTGGCATTATCCGCCTGTAGCGATGCCATTTGGTGGGAGCGCCCCTGCAGCAACAGGTTTTCCTGTCGTAGCCGCTCACTCTCTTCCTGTAGAGTAGCCCTTGAACGCAGGTGCACCTCGCGCCAATCGCCAATCTTGCCGGGAATATCTGCCACCCAATAAACCGGGCTGAGTATGGTATCGAGGAAAGCGCGGCTGTTATCGAGACTGCTGTAGCGCAGGTCGGCTATGAGCAGGGTTGCGATGATCAGCGAGACGGCCAGAAGCCTGGGGCCGAAGTGGGATTCTTTGACGAATAGCGGCTTGATGAGAGTGCCCGAATTACCTTGTCAGGGCCGCCTGCCGAAACTCACTCGGTGGACAGCAAATCTATGGTGTGACGATCCATTCGCTCCATGGCGCGTCCGCCGCCACGAGCAACACAGGTCAGTGGATCTTCAGCGACGATCACCGGCAGCCCGGTCTCCTCAGAAATCAGGCGGTCCAGATCACGCAACAGCGCACCGCCGCCTGTTAGCACGATACCGCTTTCAGCAATGTCTGCAGCCAGTTCCGGTGGAGACTGCTCCAGAGCCGACTTGACCGACTGCACGATCGACATAAGTGGATCCTGCAGTGCTTCCAGAATCTCGTCGCTGTTAAGCGTGAAACTGCGGGGCACGCCCTCAGCCAGGTTGCGACCGCGCACATCGATCTCACGCAACTCGCTGCCGGCAAAGGCACAGCCTATTTCTTCCTTGATGCGCTCAGCGGTGGCGTCACCGATAAGGCTGCCATACCGACGCCGAACATGGGACACGATAGCTTCGTCGAAGCGATCACCGCCTATCCTGACAGAATCACGATAGACCACCCCGTTGAGGGAAATGATGGCGATCTCGGAGGTGCCACCGCCTACGTCGACAACCATACAGCCGGAAGCCTCTTCTACATCAAGGCCCGCGCCAATGGCTGCTGCCATTGGCTCTTCGATCAGGCGTACTTCCCGGGCACCCGCGCTGAGAGCCGATTCACGTATCGCGCGGCGCTCGACCTGGGTAGACATGCAAGGGACGCAGACCAGTACTCTGGGGCTTGGGCGAATAAAGCGACTCTCGTGCACTTTGGCGATAAAGTGCTGGAGCATTTTTTCTGTGACCTGGAAATCGGCGATAACGCCATCTTTAAGAGGCCTTATGGCGGTGATATTGCCTGGTGTGCGGCCCAGCATGCGCTTGGCTTCTGTGCCCACAGCCTCGATTGTCTTTTGCCCGTTGTGCACTCGAATCGCAACCACCGAGGGCTCATCCAGCACGATCCCCTGATCGCGTACATAAATAAGGGTGTTGGCGGTACCAAGATCTATGGATAGATCGTTGGAAAACAACCCGCGCAGTTTCTTTAGCATTGAATACGGCTACCTTCATAACTAGTGCGAGGAAACCCCGGTGCAGAGCTCTCAAGAGACTCCTGCTCGCCGTATCCCGGTCGCGAAACGCAGGAGAAATGGGCGGCTTTTTTACTTGTTTTTACGGTCTCTCAGTAATCCGGCAACTGTAACAACCACGGGGATTTTGGGCAAGGCGCAAATGTGATAAGTTTACGCCCCCGCCGCATTCCCGGCGGACCGGAGCAGTGGAATCATGGCCATAGAAGAGAACGAAATACAAAAGATTGCGGAGCTGGCACGCATACGCATCGCCGATGACCAGATCGGGCCTTTGACCGATCGTATCGGAGAAATATTGGGTATGGTCGACCAATTACAGAATGTCGACACCAGCGCCGTGGAGCCACTGGCGAACCCACTGGATGCCATCCAGCGGTTGCGCCCCGACGTGGTGACCGAAAACGACCGACGCGACGAGTTCCAGGCCATTGCCCCGGCAGTGGAAAATGGCCTGTATCTGGTTCCGAAAGTCATTGATTAGCCCCCGCCGCCCAGCCAGGACCCATTATGCATAAGCACACTGTCGCCCAGCTCAGTCGAGCATTACAGAACCGGGAGTTCTCCAGTACGGAGTTGACCCGCGCCTTCTTGCAACGCATAGCGGGGCTGGACGACCAGCTCAATAGCTTCATTACTGTGGATGAGGCATCTGCCCTGGCCGCAGCAGCGCAGGCAGACCAACGCCTCGCTGCCGGTGATGCGCCGGCACTGACAGGCATTCCCATCGCCCACAAGGACATCTTCTGTACCCGGGGCACCCGCACCAGCTGCGGCTCACGGATGCTGGACAATTTTGTGCCACCCTATGACGCCACCCTTATCAGCCACTTCCACCGCGATGGCGCCATAACGCTAGGCAAAACCAATATGGACGAGTTCGCCATGGGCTCGTCGAACGAGAACAGCTACTACGGGGCTGCCCGCAATCCCTGGAATACCGACCTGGTGCCCGGCGGATCCTCCGGGGGCTCTGCCGCTGCCGTCGCCGCCCTACTTGCTCCGGCTGCGACCGGCACCGATACCGGCGGCTCTATTCGCCAGCCAGCGGCATTTTGTGGCATCACCGGCTTAAAACCTACCTACGGGCGGGTATCGCGCCTGGGCATGGTGGCATTCGCATCCAGCCTGGATCAGGCCGGCCCCATGGCGCACACCGCCGAGGACTGCGCCATATTGCTCAATACCATGGCGGGTTTTGACCCACTGGACTCCACCTCATCCGAAGAGCCCGTCAGCGATTACACCGCTGACCTCGAAAACCCCCTGACTGGGCTAAAAATTGGCCTGCCACGGGAGTACTTTGGCGAGGGCCTGGACGCGGCCACGGGACAGGCAATTCAAGAGGCCCTCAAGGTACTGGAAAGCCAGGGTGCGACGCTGGTTGACGTATCGCTGCCGCATTCACAGATGACCATCCCTACCTACTACATTGTTGCCCCAGCAGAGGCATCGACCAATCTGTCGCGTTTCGATGGTGTGCGCTACGGGCACCGTTGCGAAGATCCCGAGGATTTACGAGACCTGTACACCCGGTCCCGCGAGGAAGGCTTTGGCGATGAGGTGAAGCGGCGCATCCTTGTTGGAACCTATGCCCTGTCGGCGGGCTATTACGACGCCTATTACAAGAAAGCACAGCAGGTGCGCCGCCTGATCAAGCAGGATTTCATCGATTGCTTCGAGCAGGTCGACATCATCGCCGGCCCCACCACACCCGGCCCCGCGTTTGCGATTGGAGCGAAGTCCGACGATCCGGTCTCCATGTACCTTGAAGACGTTTACACACTGGCGGTTAACCTGGCCGGATTACCGGGCCTGTCCATGCCGGCGGGTTTAGTAGCAGGGAGCCCGGTGGGTCTGCAGCTGATCGGCAAGCATTTTGACGAATCCCGGCTGCTCAATGTCGCCCACCAGTATCAACAGTCAACGGAGTGGCACCAGTTGCATCCGGCGCTGGCAACCGAGGGTAATAGCTGATGCAGTGGGAAACCGTTATCGGCCTGGAAGTACACCTTCAGCTGGCCACGCAGTCAAAGATATTCTCCGGCTCGCCCACTCGATTTGGCGCCGAGCCCAACACCCAGGCCAGCGCGGTCGATCTGGCAATGCCGGGCATGTTGCCCGTACTCAATGAACAGGCAGTGCGCTATGCCGTCATGTTTGGCCTGGGCATTGGCGCAGAGATTGGCAAGCGCTCGGTGTTCGACCGCAAGAACTATTTTTACCCCGACCTGCCCAAGGGCTATCAGATCAGCCAGTTCCTGGACCCTGTCGTTGGACGCGGTGAATTCGAGATTCATCTCGAGGGTGGCGAAACACGCACGATAGGCATTACCCGCGCGCATCTCGAAGAAGACGCCGGAAAGTCGCTACACGAAGACTTCCACGGACAAACTGGCATCGACCTGAACCGCGCTGGCACGCCGCTGCTGGAGATCGTTTCAGAGCCCGATATTCGTAATGCCGAGGAAGCTGTGGCCTACCTCAAGGCACTACACAGCCTGGTCACCTATCTGGGCATCTCAGATGGCAATATGGCAGAAGGCTCGATGCGCTGCGACATCAACCTGTCGTTGCGCCCGCAAGGGACAGAGACATTGGGAACGCGCACCGAGATCAAGAACGTCAACTCTTTCCGCTTCGTTGAAAAAGCGATTCATCACGAGAAGCAGCGGCAGGCAGACATCCTGGAGGATGGCGGCAGGATCATCCAGGAAACCCGCCTGTATGATGCCGACCGCAATGAAACCCGCTCCATGCGCAGCAAGGAAGTCGCCAACGACTATCGCTATTTCCCCGAACCAGACCTGCTGCCCATCGTCCTTGATGATGACTATATAGAGGCGCTGCGCACCAGCCTGCCTGAATTGCCCAAGCAGAAACGCGACCGCTTTGTGGCGCAATACCAACTGGGCACCTACGACGCGGCGGTACTTTCCGCCAGCCGGGCCCTGGCCGATTATTACGAGGCGGTAGTCGCCGACTGTGGCGACGCCAAAATCGCTGCCAACTGGGTGCAGGTGGAACTGCTGGGCCAGCTGAACAAGGCTGAACTGGATATAGAGACCAGCCCGGTTTCAGCAAAGCAACTCGCCGGACTTATCAGCAGAATTCTGGACAACAGTATTTCCGGCAAAATCGCCAAGCAGGTTTTCGAAGCCATGTGGCAGGGAGAAGGCGACGCCGACAAAATTATTGCTGACCGGGGTTTAAAACAGGTCAGTGACACTGGCGCACTTGAGGCCATGGTGGACGAGGTCATCAACAGCAACGGTGATCAGGTTGAACAGTACCGTGCCGCGGACGAAGGTAAGCGTAAAAAACTACTCGGGTTTTTCGTTGGCCAGATTATGAAAGCCTCCAAGGGCCAGGCCAATCCCAAGATGGTCAACGAGCTACTGGCCAAGAAACTCTCCTGAACCAGACATCACAGGAACTAAAATATTATGAAGAAAGATAAGGAAAAGGTACTCGACGAGGTCTGGACTGAGGACCATATCAGGACATTTTTGACAGTACGCCCCCACGACGGTACCGATGAAGATTTTCACATGCTGTTAAAGGCCTACCAGAGTATGCGCGCCGATGATTTTGCGTTGTTCGTGAAGTTTTTCACCGAACAGGAACGCAATGTTAATGCAGAGGGACTGGACGGCCGAACCGTACTGAGTATCGTCACTACTCACCGCCTGGGCGATGACTATGCGAGCATCCTGCAGCAGGCAGGCGCAAACAACGGCTAGTCTATTGGCACCCTGCCCTTGTTGAATCGCTCGCGGTTCTCCCGCTTTTTTTCTTCGCTTTTGCGCAGTAATAGATACACCGCACCTGTGCCGCCATGGCGCGGTTGCGCACTGGCAAAACCCTGTACGATGTCCAGCTCACGCAGCCACTGGTTTGCGCAGCCTTTGAGAATGGAGCTGCGCTCCTGACCGGGTTTGCTTTCACCCTTGCCGTGCACCAGCAAAACACAGCGCAGGCCTAGCGCGTGGGACTCCTCCAGAAAGGCAAAAAGCTCACGTCGGGCGCGCTTGACCGTCATTCGGTGCAGATCCAGCCTGGCTTCGAGTTCATAGCGCCCCTGCTTCAACTTTCGAAACACCCCGTTCTGCACACCCGGGCGCTTGAATTCAAGGACAAACCACGGGTCAAGCGGCTCTATCCCCTCTTCTCTTAGCGGATTGCTGTCTACCTCCTTGCCCTTTACTGCCGCCTCCCGCCTGTGGGCAAGTGCAACATCTTCGGGCGACACATTCGGCGCAGACACGCGCTTACGCGATGGGCGCTTCAGGGGCACTACATCGGACATCTCTTCGAGAAACAGTTTGTCGTCGTCACTCATCGGTAGCTTACTAGCGGGTAACTCTCGGTTATTATAACGCTTTACATCTCACCATCGGGGTCTTTGTGCCACAACAAGACAAACGTGAAGCAAGCCACTGCCCGATCTGCGGCAATGCCAACCAGTGCGCTATGGCGACCGGCAAGCCGGTGTCAGAGTGCTGGTGTGTTGGCGTTAATTTTGCACACGAGGCACTCGCCGCAATTCCCGAGTCCGCAGTAGGCAAGGTCTGCATTTGCCAAAGCTGCGCTACAGCGACAGGAGAACACTCAGGTGGAAGGTAATGTGGTAAATGGCGCGGGCTATCTTATGCGCGGTGCGAAGATGCTCACTCACCCGGCACTGCGCTTATTTGTGCTGATCCCGCTATTGGTCAACATAGTCATTTTCGGCTCTCTCATCGGTCTCGGGCTGAGCTACCTGGTGGACATTGTCGATAGTTGGCTGAGTTGGATTCCCGGCTGGCTGGGGTTCATAGAATGGCTGCTATGGCCATTGATTGGTATAGCCGTGAGCCTGGTGACAGGCTACCTTTTTACGGCCGTCGCGCTGATCATCGCCTCACCCTTCAATGCGCTACTCGCCGAAAAAGCGGAAGAATTGGTGACCGGCAAACCGGTGGACTCGCTTGAGGGGTTCGGCGCCGCACTAATGGGAGTACCTCGCGGCATTGTCCGGGAACTGGCCAAGCTACTGTATTACGTGCCAATGGCGGCGTTTGTATTGCTGGTCAGCTTTATACCAGTGGCCAACGCCATCGCACCCTTTTTGTGGTTTCTGCTTGGCGCCTGGATGATGAGCATACAGTTCGTCGACTACCCCATGGACAATCATCAACTGAGCTTTGCCGATGTAAAGGAAGCCGTCAGGCGGCGGCGTCTATCGAGTATGGGCTTTGGCGGGGTGGTTGCTTTGTGTGCCAGCATCCCCATCGTGAACTTCTTCGTGGTGCCTTCGGCGGTGGTAGGCGCCACACTGCTGTGGTGCGATGAACTGGCCGGGAGTTCGGACCCGGCCCGTTACTAGCCCAGCAATTCCTTGGGCGGGTGGGTACATTCCAGTCGATCGCCCAGCAGAGCTTCGATATCCGGCAACAGAAAAGCATCGTCTTCACTGGCAAAACTGATTGAGGTACCGGTAGCCCCGGCCCGTCCGGTACGGCCAATGCGGTGCACATAGTCCTCAGGGTCTTCGGGCAGGTTGTAATTCACCACGTGACTGATGCCATCCACATGAATACCACGCCCGGCGACATCGGTAGCCACCAGCACTTTAATCTTGCCCTGCTTGAAGTCTTCCAGCGTGCGTGTGCGCTTGGCCTGGGGTACTTCACCCGACAGGATTCCACAGGAAACACCCGACTTACGCAGCCGTTCGTGCAACCGCCTTACCTGGTCGCGCCGGTTGGCGAACACGATAACGCTGTTGGCATCCGGGCTGCGAATCAGGTTGTTGAGTACACGGTAGCGCTGTTCACTACTGACCAGGTAGACCTTCTGGTCAACACTGTCGGTGGCCACATGCTCGGGCTCAATTTCAATGGTAATAGGCTCGTAGGTCCACTGTGCAGACAGGTTGATGATGTCCTGGGTGAAAGTCGCTGAAAATAGCAGCGTCTGTCTCTCTTCCTTTCGAGGCGTTGCCCGCACAATACGTTTTACCTGGGGGATGAACCCCATATCCAGCATGCGATCAGCTTCGTCCAGCACCAGAAATTCAACACGATCCAGAAACAGGTCACGGCGACTCATGAAGTCCAACAAACGCCCCGGTGTTGCAACGACCAGATCAACCACCACATTGTTCAGCCGGTTGAGCTGCTTCTGGTAATCCATGCCGCCTATCAGGGTGGCTACCTGCAGGCCGCTGTGCTTGGCCAAATCTTCCGCATCTGCGGCGATCTGCATGACCAGTTCGCGGGTAGGCGCAATCACCAGGCCACGCGGCTCACCCAGAAAACGTTCGCCCTCGCCTGGGTTACACAACATGTCATTGAAAATTGTAATCAGAAAGGCTGCTGTTTTACCGGTACCCGTTTGGGCCTTACCAATAGCGTCGTGGCCCTGCAGGGTATGCGGCAGGATAGACGCCTGAATGGGTGAACAATATTTAAATCCAACATCTGCAACCGCGTGCATCAATTCGTCACGCAGACCCAGATCATGGAAGCGCGTTTGCCCTTCCTCTGGCTCTACCTGAAACTGATCCACAGACCAGGCTTGCTCGGACTTGGCAGCGCCACCGCGACGATTCTTCTTGCCAGACTTCCCACGGCTCTTATTCTCCGCGTCGCGCTCGCCACCCACATGCGCTTTACCGGCATTACTGTGGGGAGGAGAGTTTTGCTGGGCAGGGGCTTTGGCGGAGCCGTCTGTGGGCGCACTGCCCTTGCCGGCCAGGCGCCCTACGAAGTTCTTTATCAAGTTAATAATCCTGTGACTGGTCAAAAAGCGCGCTAGTTTAGCATCTTTGGCCGGTCAAATGTGGCGGAACCACAGACAGTGGCAATAGGTCGCCCGACGAATGTCAGGCGACCGGTGTAAATGGGGGTTAGTTCCTGGCCGGAAAGATCTTTGATAAATAGTAATCGGCACTGACAAAGCGACCGCCACCCGTGAATAACAAGCTCAGCAGCATCACCAGATAGGTGACCGCAAACTCGATACCGTTGTTCAGAATGACGAAGCTGCCCTTTTCGGTGAGCCAGCTGTAATTGCCATGCTCACGGAGAATGTCCTTGGCCGCACCGAGGCGAACAGCCACGTCCTGGGCACTTGAATCGGCGATCGCGGCCCAGCCGCTATCCCAATGAACCGCAAAGATAGCCACCAGCATGGTCACAATCAGCGGCACTGAAATCCAGCGCGTTGCCAGGCCTACCAATAACAGCAAGGCACCAATGGCCTCTGTGTACGCCGCCATATAGGCCAGAAGTGTTGGGAAAGGCAGTCCCAGACCCCAGTCGGGGTTACCGAACCAATCGATTGTGCTGTCAATATGCGACAACTTCTGGGTACCCGCCATCCAGAAAACCGGCACCAGGTAAAGCCGCAGTGCCAGTGGTGCGAGACCATCGAGATACTGCAGTCGGGGAAAGATTGCGTTGTGTATGGTGTAATACAGGCCTACCAGTGCATTCATTATCGGACTTCCTTTGATTTCTTCTATTGCCTCTGACAGCGCCGCCGGCAAAAAGTTTTAACGGACGGCATGATGCTAGCAGACAACTCCGGCATGGGGCGCCGTTTCGCGAAAGAAAGTCGCGCCCTTTTCGTTATCGCCTGGCCCATGTTTATTGCACAGTTGGCCCAGATGGGCACGGGTGTGGTCGACACCATTATGGCAGGGCGCTACAGCGCCACAGACCTTGCCGCCATCGCCATCGGCTACAACATCTGGCTACCGATCTACATACTCTTCGTTGGCGTCATGCTGGGCGCCACTGTGATCGTTGCCCAGGACTTCGGCGCAGGCCGAACAGAGCGCATACGAAACTACTTACCCCAGTCACTTTGGCTGGCACTTGTGCTCGGCCTTGTCGCAGCACCGCTATGCTACTTCGCACAGCCGCTACTGGCACTGCTGTCGCTGGACCCTCTCACCGAAAGTAAAAGCCTGGCCTATTTGCAGGCCACCGCATTTGGCCTGCCCGCCGCTGCCATCTTCCAGGCATTGCGCTGTCACACCCAGGGCATCGGTATCATGCGCCCCTTTGCCATCGCCAGCGTCATCGGCTTTTTCGCCAATATTCCACTGAACTACGCCTTCATCTACGGCAAATGGGGCGCACCCGAGTTGGGAGCAGCAGGCTGTGGCTGGGCCACTGCTATTTCCATGTGGCTGGGGCCCATGCTGATATTCTTTTATATGACCCGTGCCGAGGCGCTCAAACCGTTTCTGCCTGAACTGCGTTGGCACCGACCCAACAGCAAGCTGATCAGGGAAATTGCGCTGCTGGGCCTGCCGATTGGCATGACGTTCTTTTTAGAGGTTGGGGTCTTCTCGATAATCTCGCTGCTTATCGCCACCCTGGGCAACGTGGCGATTGCCGCACACCAGATTGCTTTCAACATCTGGGATGTGGCCTACATGCCATTGATAAGCGTGGGCTCGGCGATGGCAACCCGAATAGGCCACGCAATAGGGGCCGGCGACAAACCGGCCGTCACACTGTCAGTGCAGGTTGGTACGGGCACGACAATGCTGATCGCTGTGGGCATTATGGCCGTGCTTCTGCTTATTCCCGACCTTATCGCCAGTGCCTACACCGAGGATGGCGCAATTCTGGCGCTTGCCCTCACCCTGATCCGTTTGGCCTGCCTGTTTATCCTCATTGATGCCATACAGGTGATTGCTTCCTTTTGCCTGCGGGCCTTCAAGGACACCCGTTTTCCTTTTGTGGTGATGGGCATCACCTACTGGTTGATTACCTTGCCACTGGGCTACTGGCTTGGGGTTATTAAGACGGAAGATGCAACCGATGGCACGGTAGCGTTCTGGCAAGCTATGATTCTTGGCATCGCAATTACGGCGGTATTGGTCACCGTTCGCGTCTGGCGAACACTGCAGAAACCCTTGCCACTACCCGACCCTGACAGTGCAGAGGTCGCTGGCTCCGAGGGCGTTAACTAGGACAGCGAGCCGCAATCCGGGCAGTCATCTCGGGGGGTGAGTGACAGCCGTCGAATCTCCAGGGTTAACAGATCCAGCACCAATAACTTCCCCGTTGAAGCTTCACCGAAATCAGCCAGCCACTTGATCGCCTCCAGCGCCTGCAGGGAACCCAATACACCGACGACTGGCGCGAGTACTCCGCTAGCACTGCAACTCAATGCTGTGTCATCGCCCTCTTCCGTATAGAGGCAGCGATAACAGGGCCCGCCGCCTGCAGGATGAAATACCGCCAGCTGTCCTTCGGTGCGCACCGCTGCAGCTGAAACCAGGGGGATACCGGCCGCAATACAGGCCCGGTTCAGGGCAAACCTGATCGGATAGTTATCGGTCGCATCCACCACCAGGTCAATACCTTCCAACCGCGCCGGCAAGTCTTCTTCAGACAAATGCTGCTCAACAACAGTGACTGTTACGTCGCGGTTCAAAGCAGTGACAGTGGCTTCTGCCGACTTCGCTTTATTGACCCCGATATCTGCCTCGGCGTGAGCGATTTGTCGCTGCAAATTACTGCTTTCCACCTGGTCACCATCAACCAGCACCAGATTCCCCACCCCCGCTGCAGCCAGATACATTGCCACCGGACTGCCAAGGCCACCCAGGCCAACCACCATCACTGTTGCGGATAAAAGCTTTTCCTGACCGGTAACATCAAAGTCATGCAGCAAAATTTGCCGGCCGTAGCGCTGCAATTGCTCATCCGTCAGCATGCAGACATCCCCCGGTAATGCGCGGGTGACCACTGAGGTCGTTGCGAGTGGTCACAGCACCAAAGCCCGCCTCGCGTAAAAGCTCACGCACCGCGTCACCCTGCTGATAGCCGTGTTCCAGTAACAACCAGCCACCCGGGTTCAGGTGCGCAGGCGCCTGGCCTGCCAGCACGCGCAGGTCGCCAAGACCGTCGGGGCCCGCCGCCAGCGCGCTCACGGGTTCAAAACGCAGATCGCCCCGCTGCAAATGGGGGTCATCCTCTTCTATATAAGGCGGGTTACTGACAAGCAGGTCAAACTGAAAACCAGCCACCGCCCCAAACCAGTCCGACAACAGACAGTGCACATTACCCAAGGCCAGGCGCGAGGCATTACCGGCAGCAATTTCCACAGCACCTTCGCTACGATCAGCGGCAGTTACCTGCCAATCTGGCCGCTCACTCGCCAGCGCCAAAGCAATTGCACCAGACCCGGTACCCAGATCCAGAACGTCGGCATGATCAGGCAGGGCTAGCTCCAAAGCCCACGACACCAGTGTCTCGGTTTCAGGCCGGGGAATAAGCGTGTGCTCATCTACCGTGAGTGACAGAGACCAGAACTCGCGCTCACCAATCAGGTAGGCGACCGGCTGCCCGTCACGGCGCTGAGCCAGTAATTCCAGAAAGATTGATTGCTGCCGGGGTGAGGGTTCGCTCTCCGGCCAGCTGTAAAGATAGCTGCGCGGCTTATCCAGGGTGTGACACAAAAGTATTTCGGCATCGCGTCTGCCGCTGTCACCGGGCAGGGTCTTGGCCTCTTGCAACAGCTGCTGCACAGTGGCCATCACTACTCCGAGAGCGCCGCCAGCTGGTCCGCCTGATGCTCCTGCCGCAGAGGGCCGACGACAGCGTCAAGATCGCCTTCCATCACCTCGGCAAGTTTATACAGTGTCAGGTTGATGCGGTGATCTGTGAGGCGGCCCTGGGGGAAATTATACGTACGTATGCGATCTGACCGGTCACCTGTACCCACCAGGTTGCGACGTTCCTCAGCCTGCTCTGCCGCCTGCTTGTCCTGGGCACTGGTCATAAGCTTGGCCTGCAACAATGACATCGCTCGGGCTCGGTTCTTGTGCTGGGAACGCTCATCCTGACACTCCACCACAATGCCTGTGGGCAAGTGGGTCAGGCGAATCGCCGAATCAGTCTTGTTAACGTGCTGACCACCGGCACCCGACGCGCGGTAGGTATCTACCCGCAAGTCGGACTTGTTGATCTCGATCTCTTCGACATCATCCGCTTCTGCCATCACCGCAACAGTACAGGCCGACGTATGGATACGGCCCTGGGATTCGGTTTCGGGGACGCGCTGCACCCGATGAGCTCCGGACTCAAACTTGAGCTGGGCAAACACGTCTTTGCCTTCCACGCGGCTGATAATTTCTTTGTAACCGCCGTGCTCGCCAGGGCGCTCGGACAAGACTTCAATTTTCCAGCGCATCTTCTCGGCAAAGCGCGAGTACATACGAAAAAGATCACCCGAAAATATTGCCGCTTCATCGCCGCCTGTTCCGGCACGAATCTCCAGGAACACATTGTGAGAATCTCGCGCATCGCGGGGCAGCAACAGAGTTTGCAATTCCTGTTCCAGCTCGGCCTGCCGCTCACTACCGGATTCTATTTCTTCCTTTGCCATTTCGCGCAGGTCGGCGTCGGCATCATCCAGCATCGAGCGCGCTTCTTCCAGGTCGGCCTGCACCTGCGAGAATTCCGCATAGCAGCGCACCACCGACTCTAGTTCGGCGTACTCCCGCGACAGATCGCGAAAACGGTTTTGGTCAGCGATCGTCTCACTGTCACCTAGCAGCGCCGAGACTTCCTCGTGCCTGTCGGTCAGGTTTTCCAGTTTAGTTAGCAAAGAGGCTTTCATTGCAGCGTGCGGTCCCCGCGCTCGGTGCCGGCGTCATCCAGCTCACCGGGTAATGCCGATTCGTCTTCGGTCGCTAAAGCACCCGCGCTTTCTTCCCCGCTGCCGTACTCAGGCAGGCCCAGAAGTCGGCGGGCATTGGCCAATAAATCCTGCCTGCCTTCAATGCTGGCCTGCTTGAGTCCGGCCGTGGGCGCATGAATCAATTTATTAGTGATACCGCGAGACAATTGCGCAACGATCTGTTGCGGATCATCCCCCCTGGCTAGCGCTCGCAGAGCACGCTGCAACTCCTGTTCGCGAACACCGTCCGCGAGTGCACGATATTCCTTTACGGAGTCAACGGCACCCAGACTTTTGATCTCATCAACAAATTCGCGCACGCCTGTTTCGATAATGACATCGGCTTTACTCGCCTCGCTCTGGCGATTGCGTAGATTCTGGTCAACGATTTCTCGCAGGTCATCCACGCTATAAAGATATACATCGCGCAGCTCACCCACTTGCGATTCGATATCACGCGGCACGGCGATATCGACCATCAACATAGGCCTATGCTTGCGCGCTTTTATCGCTTGCTCGACAGCGCCCTTGCCCAGAATCGGTAACTGGCTGGCGGTGGAGGTGATCACGATATCCGCCTGCAACAGCTGCTCGGGAATCTCGGCCAATAACACGGCCTCAGCACCAAACTTCTGTGCCAGCTCTCGCGCACGGCCCAGCGTACGATTGGCAATCACAATGCGATTGACCCCGGCTTCCACCAGGTGCCGCGCCACCAGTTCGATGGTCTCTCCTGCGCCCACCAAAAGTGCACTACAGCTATTCAACTCGGCGAAGATATGGCTGGCGACATCAACCGCGGCATAGGCCACCGACACGGGATTCTCGCCTATCGCGGTATCCGTTCTCACCCGCTTGGCAACCGCGAACACCCGCGGAAAAATTCTTCCAAACTCGGAGCCAATGGTGCCACTCCCCTCAGCCACCGCGTAAGCGGACTTTAACTGACCGAAGATCTGTGGCTCACCCAACACCATCGAATCAAGGCCGGCCGCAACCTGAATAATGTGATGAAGCGCCTCGGCGTCTTCGAAGTGATAAGCAGCATCGCGTAATTCATCAGCAGACAGATGGTGATAATTGGCCATCCACTCCACTACCCGCTGCGCCTTTTCGGCGAGGGCCACACTATCGGGGGCAATTGCGTAAATTTCGGTGCGGTTACAGGTGGACAGAATCACCACCTCGTCCAACTGGGCACTATCGAGGGCATCAACCAGCGCCTCATTGACCTGTTCAGGAGCAAACGCAACCCGCTCGCGCACTTCAACAGCGGCGGTGTTGTGGTTGATTCCCAGGGCAATCAGGTTCATCGCGTGGTTTTTTCACTCCCCACAGGGTCTGGTTAGGCTGGCGGATTCGCTTCAGAGGCCGCGCAAGATAGCACATTTGGCAAAAATCATTATGGATTTTAACAAGTTAGCGGGGAAATGACATTGCACCATAAGGCCGGGTATTCGAGCTCTCACCTTGCTGCAGACTGCATCCATGTAGGTTTCACCCGATGAGTGTGTCATCATTACCAGCGATTTAGCCAGATTTGACCCCCTGATTACTTAACATGCGACATCTTTACCTCATCGCCCTATTGCCACTGCTGGCATGGTCCTGCGCGAGCACACCGGAAGCACCGGTCGCCGAGGCTGAGGTAGTGGCCCCTGCCGAGCCGGTGGAGATTCCCGAGCGCGCCATTCCACAGGAGAGCCTCTATCCGCTGCTGGTCGCCGAATTTGCCCTGCGCCGAAGAGCCTACGAAGTAGCGTTGGATCAGTACATGGTTCAGGCCACCATCCTTGAAGATGCCAGCGTGAGTGCCCACACCACTCATCTGGCGCAGTTCATGCAGCGCGAGCCGGAGGCCCTGGAGGCCGTAGAACAGTGGGTGGCGCTGGAGCCCGATAACATAGAGGCCAACAACACGCTGGCGACTTTATTGGTTCGTCGCGGGCGTACTGTAGAAGCACTCCCCTATGTAGCCGTTGTGGCCCGCAGCGGCTCACAAACCAGCTTTCCCATGCTGCTCAATGGCTTTCGCCAGCTGACGCCTGAGCAGCAGGCAGAGCTGGTAGACGGCATCAACAGCCTTGCCGCGGAGTTCCCGGAGGACCCGCAATTGATTTTGACGCAGGCCCTGATTCACGAGGAGCTTGGTCAAAATCAGCAGGCTCTGGAGAAACTGGACCAGCTGTTCGAAATAGAGCCTTATCAACAACAGGGGGTATTGCTGGAAGCCAAATTGCTGGTGGAAGCCGGCGAGAAGGACCCCTTTAAGCGCATGCGCAAAGCGCTGGACCAAAACCCGGAAGACAGCCGGCTGCGCCTGCAGTATGCCAGGCTGCTGACCCGTGAAGACATGGACGCGGCGCGCAAGCAGTTTGAGATTTTATCGGTGCAGAACCCCGAGGATGCCGACCTGTTGTTCTCCCTTGCCCTGATCAACAGGGAGACCGGAGACAATCTTGCCGCCCAGGCCTATCTGCGGAAAATGATCGACCTGGACGAGCGGGTCGACGAAGCCCACTACTATCTGGGCCGAATTGCCGAGGATGAAGGCGACCTGAAAGGTGCGCTGTATCGGTACAAGCAGGTTAAAGGTGGCCGCGATTTTCTGAGTGCCAATAACCGAGTGGGCCTTATCCTCATCGAGGCCGGCGAAGTGGAGCAAAGTCACCAGTACTTCAGCGTGCTGCGGGACAAGCAGCCCGAGCAACGCGAACCACTTTACGGCCTGGAGGCGGAGCTGCTTAAAAGTGTCGATCTGCTGGAGGCCAGTCTCGCGATTCTCAACCAGGGCCTGAGCGAATTCCCTGACTCCAGCTCTCTACTCTACAGTCGCTCCATGCTCGGTGAGGAAATGGGTGACCTGATAGTGATGGAAAATGACTTGCGCACCATACTCGCGAAGGATCCAGAGAACGCCACCGCCTTGAATGCCCTGGGCTACACCCTGGCCAATCACACCGACCGCTATGTGGAAGCCCGAGACCTGATCTCCCGAGCACTGGTGCTGCAGCCAGGCGAGCCCGCAATTCTGGACAGCATGGGCTGGGTACTTTATCGGCAAGGAGAGTACGAGGAATCCATCAAATACCTGCGCCAGGCCTATGACAAATTCCCGGACCCCGAAGTCGCCGCCCACCTGGGAGAAGTATTGTGGATCAGTGGTGACGAAGAGGCCGCCATGGAAATCTGGCAAGATGCGCTGCTGAAAGACCCCGAGCACAAGGTGTTGGTAGCAACGATCAAACGGCTGGGCGTTACCGCGCTGGACGTCGGACACTGACGCCACAGCAGCGATGATCACACGCGCATCCTCTGTAATTATCCTTTGCGGCCTGCTGCTGGCCGGCTGCGCAAGCCAACCCAGTGACGTGACGCCAGACCTGCCCTGGGAACAACGACGTACAGTACTGGCGACGCTAGAGAACTGGAAAATCAACGGTAAGCTGGCGCTGCGCCGCGCGGACTTTGCAGAGTCAGCCAATATGGTTTGGGTGCAGGAGGGCGAAGTCGCCTTCGTTAACCTCACCGGGCCCTGGGGTATTGCGGCCACACGGTTGCGCACGGATGGTTCCACACTGGAGGTGGAACAAGGCGAAGAGCGCGCGGTTTACGACATCTCCACCCCCGAGGCCGCAGCCAACAGCACGGGCTGGGACTTGCCAGTGCACTCGCTGTCCACCTGGGTGCTAGGCATACCCCATGACGACAAGCGCGCCGGCGAGATGCAGATCGAGAACGATCTGGTGCAGGCGTTTTCCGAAGACGGCTGGCAGATACAATATGAGCGTTATGAGCAGTTTGGGCTGTACACCCTGCCGACCCGAATGCGCATAGAGAATGAAGAGCTTCGCGCGACCATCATTATGTATGACTGGAGCGTGTCGCAGCACCGATGAGTAACACACTGACAGTTACTGCACCGGCCAAGCTCAACCTGTTTCTGCACATCACCGGCCAGCGCGCCGACGGCTACCACAATCTGCAAACCCTGTTTCAGCTGCTGGACTGGGGCGACACCCTCCATTTCAGCCCCAACGACTCCTCCCAGGTGACTCTCGAATGCCCCGAACTGGGCTTTAACCCCACGGAGAACCTGATTCTGCGCGCCGCGGCTGCCCTGGACAGCAAAGGCCGGGGCATGCATATCAAACTGGATAAGCGCATTCCGGTGGGTGGCGGCCTTGGAGGCGGTAGCCCAGATGCCGCCACCACTCTGCTGGCCCTGAACCAGCTCTGGCAGCTGGGCCACAGCAATGAGGCCCTGCAGGCCATAGGCGCCTCTCTGGGGGCGGATGTACCCGTATTTGTTGCTGGTCACAGCGCCTGGGCGGAGGGGGTTGGCGATCTTCTTACACCAGTGGATTTACCCGCCAAATGGTACCTGGTGATATTCCCCGAAACCCCCGTAAATACTGGGGAAATATTTTCCCAGCGGCAATTGACACGGGACAGCGCTCCCATCACAATAGCGGCGTTTTTTGAGGGCTACACTCGAAACGACTGCCAAGACGTGGTTGCCGGTCTTTATCCTGAGATTGCCAACGTATTGAAATGGCTAGAAAAACATTCGGGAGCCAGACTAACAGGCACCGGTGCCAGCGTTTTCGCCAGTTTTGATACGCAGGCCGAGGCTCAGAACGTTCTCGATCAGGCTCCGGCCGGCTGGAGCGCTACAGTGGTTAAGGGCGTAAATCGCTCACCAGCCCTCGCGGAACTAAATTTACCCATATAGATTATTGGGGTGTCGCCAAGCGGCAAGGCACCAGGTTTTGATCCTGGCATTCGCAGGTTCGAATCCTGCCACCCCAGCCATACAGTCATGGCGGTCACGCGACATCGTGTGACCGCAGCTGTTTGTGCAGCATTCACTGGATAGCCCAAAAAGGTAACGCGTCGTGTCCTCTAAATTGATGGTATTCACGGGTAACGCAAACCCAGAACTGGCCTACAAAGTTGCCAGCCGGCTTTACCTGTCCATCGGTAAGGCCAACGTTGGAAAGTTTAGCGACGGTGAAGTGGCAGTTGAGCTGAATGAAAACGTGCGAGGCAAGGACGTCTTCGTTCTACAGTCCACCTGTGCACCGACCAACGATAGCCTGATGGAGCTCATCGTAATGATCGATGCGCTGCGCCGGGCATCGGCCAGTCGCATTACAGCGGTCGTGCCATACTTTGGCTACGCCAGGCAGGACAGACGGGTGCGCTCGGCACGTGTGCCCATCACGGCGAAGGTAGTGGCAGACATGTTGGACGCCGTTGGCGTTGACCGGGTATTGACGGTTGATTTGCACGCGGAGCAGATTCAGGGCTTTTTTGCTTGTCCGGTGGACAACGTTTATGGCTCACCGGTGTTGAACGACGACATCGTAGCCTGCAAGTACGACAACCTCATGGTTGTATCGCCAGACATCGGCGGTGTAGTAAGGGCCAGGGCGATAGCCAAGCAACTCGATGACGCGGATCTCGCCATCATCGACAAGCGCCGCCCACAGGCCAATGAAGCCCAGGTGATGAACCTGATAGGCGAGGTAGACGGCAGGACCTGCTTGCTGGTCGACGACATGGTCGATACCGCCGGTACGCTGTGCAAGGCCGCTGACGCCCTGAAAGAGCGTGGCGCCACCAAGGTCGTGGCCTACTGTACCCACGCGGTGTTATCAGGGCGCGCCCTGGAGAATATTAAGGGCTCCCAGCTTGATGAGCTGGTGGTCACAGACACGATTCCTTTGAGTGACGAGGCAAGAGCGATCAGTCAGATCCGCCAACTCACCATTGCCGACCTGCTGGCGGAGTCTATCCGCCGCGTGTCGAACGAGGAATCTATTAGCGCGCTGTTCGATTAGGAACAGCGTTTTTTGTAATCCATTACCGGGCTGGTCGCAGGTCTTGTAATGCTTAATCAAAGGAGTCACGACAATGTCTGACCAATTTGAAATAAACGCCGAGGCGCGAGAGGACATAGGGAAAGGTGCGAGCCGCCGCCTACGTCGTCACGCCAACAATGTCCCCGCTATTATTTATGGCGGTGGCGAAGATCCCCAGCCCCTGACTCTGGTCCGCAAGGATTTTGAGAAAGCACTGGAGAACGAAGCTTTCTTCTCGCAAGTACTGACCGTCAAGGTTGGCAAGCAAGAGCAGAAAGCCATTCTCAAGGACCTGCAGCGTCACCCTGCCAAAAACACCGTGATGCATGCTGACTTCCTGAGAATCGACGAGAAGGTTGCCGTGAAGGTTACCGTGCCTATCCACTTCCTGAACGAAGAGTCTTCCGCTGGCGTGAAGATGGAAGGCGGTATTGTTCAGCACCAGATGACGGATGTAGAAGTACAGTGTCTGCCTGGCGATATCCCCGAGTACCTCGAAGTCGACATGCTCGAAGTGGTCACTGGCCAGATCGTGCACCTGTCTGACATCACCTTCCCTGAAGGCGTTGTATCGACTGCCCTCGCACTGGGCGAAGATCACGACCTCGCGGTCGCTTCTATCATCGCGCCGAAAGGCATCAGCGAAGAAGAAGCTGCAGCCGCTGCTGAGGAAGCCGGTGAAGAAGGCGACGAAGAGTCAGCAGAGGAAGGCGATAGCGAGGATTAATCTCCTCGCTGTTGGCGGTATCCGCTTTGACAGCGTCCATCAAACTTCTTGTTGGATTGGGTAACCCCGGTGGCGACTACCGGGGCACTCGTCACAATGCGGGTGCCGACTTCATCGATGCGCTGGCACGTCAATCCGGCGCCACGCTAAGCGCAGATTCAAAATTTTTCGGACTGGCTGGCAGGGTTACCCTTGCTGGCCACGACGTTCGCTTGCTCATACCAACCACGTTCATGAACCGTTCCGGCCAAGCCGTTGCGGCGATGGCGAAGTTCTACAAGATTGCCCCCGATGAGCTACTGATCGCGCATGATGAGTTGGATATTCCTCCAGGTACCGCCCGCTTCAAACAAGGTGGTGGCCATGGTGGTCACAATGGCTTGCGCGATATCGTGCCGGCACTGGGCAATGACAAGAATTTTCATCGACTGAGGATAGGCATAGGCCATCCCGGTCACGCGTCTAAAGTTAGCGGTTACGTTTTGGGCCGCCCGTCACAGGTTGACCGGGGCCGCATCGACGCCAGCATAGACGAGGCGGTTGCCGCCCTGCCACTGCTGCTCGATGGGGATGCCACCAAGGCAATGACGCAACTTCACAGTTTTAGCGCGGCCTGAGCCGCGACAGCAACAAGGATCATCTGACATGGGTTTTAATTGCGGTATCGTCGGCCTGCCCAACGTAGGCAAGTCCACATTGTTCAACGCCCTCACCAAAGCGGGCATCGATGCGGAAAACTTTCCCTTCTGCACCATTGAGCCCAACGCCGGCATCGTGCCAATACCTGACCCACGCCAAGACAAGATTTCTGCCATCGTCAAGCCGGAGAAAGAAATTGCCACGACCATGGAGTTTGTGGACATTGCCGGGCTGGTTGAAGGCGCCAGCAAGGGCGAGGGGCTGGGCAACCAGTTTCTGGCGAACATCCGCGAGACGGATGCCATCGCCCATGTGGTGCGCTGCTTTGAGGACGACAATGTCATTCACGTAAACAACCGCATCGACCCGAAAAGTGACATCGAGGTTATCAATACCGAGTTGGCACTGGCCGACCTCGAAAGCTGCGAAAAGCAGCTACAGAAGGTTATTCGCACCGCTAAAGGTGGCGATAAAGAATCCATTGCGATGAAAGCACTGCTGGAAGAAAAGCTGCTACCGCACCTGAACGAGGCCCTGCCTGTGCGGGCGCTGGACCTGAACGAGAACGAGATGGCGCTGGCCAAACAGCTGTTCCTGCTGACCTCCAAACCGACGATGTATATCGCCAATGTCGACGAAGAAGGCTTTGAGGACAACCCTTTCCTGGACGTAGTTCGTGAGATTGCCGCCGCAGAGAACGCCGTGGTAGTGCCGATCTGCAACAAGCTCGAATCGGAGATCGTTGAACTGGACGATGACGAGCGCCTGGAATTCCTCAATGACCTTGGCATGGACGAGCCAGGCCTGGACAAGGTGATACGTGCCGGCTATGAGTTGTTAAACCTGCAGACCTACTTCACCGCAGGTGAAAAAGAAGTGCGTGCCTGGACCGTAAAAGTGGGGGCCACCGCTCCCGAAGCCGCCGCAGTGATTCATACCGATTTCCAGAAGGGTTTTATCCGCGCCGAGGTTATTGGCTATGAGGACTTCATAGACAACAGTGGTGAACAAGGTGCGAAGGATGCAGGACGTTGGCGCTTGGAAGGAAAAGACTACATCGTAGCGGATGGCGACGTTATTCACTTCCGCTTTAACGTTTAGCGGTCTTCATTGGAGAGCCATCCGCCAACAACCTGAATAGGTGTGAGCCGATCTACGGCGCTCACCCAGGCGACCACAGCAACACGCTCTGCTTCTGCCGATAGCGGAGCGTCGGGCAACCTACCTCGCCATTCCAACCCCTGATTTTCGAACGCGCTGTGCCCGAGTACCACGAAGTCATGGCGTAACTCTTCTCCGCGGTTCTCACCTGCCCTGACCTCGGTCTTCATACCAAAGCCCAGCACGGCAACATTCAAAGTCACTTCGCCAACTTGCACCACAGAAGTGAAACTTGCGCTAAATGCACCTTCTGATTCGACCAGGTTCAAAGCGCCTACCGAACCCGCGCCTTGCGGCAAGGCCGTAGGATTGCGACGCCAGGAGCGCCACTCCTGCCCTGCAGCAATGACTCCCGGTGTATAAACGCCATTAACGTTTCCCTGAACGCGATACAGACGCTGTCGCTTCCCCGCCTGCGAGCTGGCAAACCGATCCTCCCACCCCAGGTAGTTCCAATAGTCCACGTGAAAAGCAATGGGAAAAACCGAGAGCCATAAATCAGGATGCTGGGTAAGTCCGCTAAGCCAACGATCTGCCGGGGGACAAGAGCTACAGCCCTCGGATGTGTAAAGCTCAAGCAATACGCCCTGGCTATTGCCGGATTGCCAGCTCTGCTCTGCCAGAACAGGAGCGGCAAAAACCATAAAAAGCAGCGGTAACAATCGCGGTGTCATGGTATTCAGACCCGCCAGTGGCAAGGAAGTTCGCCGCCAGCGTACAGGTGATTGCTTGCTGGAATTGCCCGGCTAAAATCTGAAAAATTCGCGCCCCTTTCGACTGCAAGCTGACTGCCAGCACCCAAGAGCGTTGTGAAGATGGTGTTATTCTAGTCCGACAGGGCCAGCGCGTGATAAGCCTGCCCGGTATCGCCAAACAACCAGATCAGGCGTTCGCAGTGATTAGCCGCCGCCAATAACTGCATTCTCGACAAGGCATCCATCGATTCATCCTCCGCGAGATAGGCCTTGCGGACTCGCGCCATACCATCTTCAGAAGTCATCTGCCCCAAGAGTTGCGCATCGATCTCGTTGTGCTCTTTGGCAACATCGATAAGCGTGAGCAAAATTGCATCTATGCCATCAACTGCGACCCTGGCAAATCGTTGCCCCCTTGCTGAGCCGCGCAGAGCAGACAGCTGGACAGACAGTGCCTGTATTTCCTGATTCGCGGTGGCCAGGCTGCGCTGGATATTAAGTACAGCGTTTAGCCTGTCATAAAGCGCAGACGACAGCTGATGATGACTGGAAACGTCATGCATCGCTTCCTGTATAACCTCATCCAGGCCTCCGAATGACTCCTTGAGACTGTCCATCTTCTTGCTGCCCCGATCGTCTCTCATAGCATCAAAACTCAGCGAGAGAATGTTTAGCAGGCGGGTCTGCTCCAACTCAATCAGCTCCATGGCATTGTGGGGGTCGTCACCTGTGTGCTCAAGCAGATACTGTGGCCGAGACAATTCTTCTTCCGAACTTCGGGGAAAATAGCGCGATAGCGTCCTGGTGCAAAGCCCAATACAGGGAAACGCAAGCAGCGCAGGCACCGCATTAAACAAAAGATTTACGAGGCCCAGCTGTATCGACTCACTGCTGGAGAACTTGGCTGCCAGCGCCATCATAATTGGAATATCGGTGTAGATCTCGACAAAAAAAGCAGGCACCAGGAGCACCGCACCCAGCAAATTGAATGTCACCTGGAACATAGCCACTTGCCGGGATTCGCCCCGCAGACTATTGGACAGGAAGTAGGTCAATGCCGAGGAGCCAACCTTTGCACCATAAGCGATCATGACACACTGCTCCAGGCTGAACAGGTCCGCCTGCAGAAATGCCAGCGACAGTATCACCACGGCCAATGCAGACTGCACCACAAAGCTGAAAACGGCGCCCAGTAAAAAACCGAGGACATAAGACCCCTGACTGGATGCCAGAGCATCTTTGAACCAGGCCATTTCAGCCATGGGCGCGATGCCGGCCTGGGTTGTGTTGAGCCCCAGAAACAACATACCAACACCGAAAGCGGCACCAGCAGCGGGCCGCAATGACCCCGACGGATCGCGCGAATAGATCATTCCGGTAATACCCAGCAGCAGGAATACCGCGAGCTTCACGTCAAACACCAACACCAACACGATAATGCCGCCGATCAGGTTGACCCCTATCATAATGGGCAAAATCTGGCGCACGGTCAGCATGCCCGCCCGCAACATACCGATCAGGATAAAGGTGGCTGCGGCAGCACTCTGGGTGATGGTAATAAAAAGGCCTCCCCAGAGTACACCCAAAAATGGGTTGCGCGTCCAGGTCGCCACCTTCTCTCGCAGGCGCCTACCGCTGAGCAATTTCAGGTTTTCTGTCAGCAACTTGAGGCCGACAAAAAACAGCCCAAGGCCACCCAGCACCGAACCGAGTACCAGTAACATAGCGTTAGCCGTCCAGCCCCAGCTGCTCGCTGTCGTAGACATCGAAGATGGAGGTGAAGCCGGAGATATCAAATACCTCCTGTACAGTCTCGTTCAAGCCGCATACACGTAACTTGTTCGAAAGTCGCTTGGCAGCGGTGAGCAATATCCTCAGCCCGGCACTGCTGACAAAGCCTACTGCTTCAAGATTGACCAACAACGTCTGTGCACCCTCGTCCAAAAGCGCTATCAGCGCATCTCCTGCGATTGCCGACGTGCCGGTATCGAGATCGCCACTGAGACGGGCGACAGTAACGGCGCCAATCTGTTCGCTTGTTATTTCCATTAAGGGTATTCCTTTATCAAGACTGCAGCTGCTTGCGCAAGCTAACAATATTCAATGAATTATTCCGCTGATAGCTAAACTCGTCCATCAGGTTCATTACCAGGTGCCTGCCCAACCCGCCAATAGCTCGATCTTCCAGTGAGGCGCTTGTGTCCGGGGGAGCGTCAGAAAAAGGGTCAAAAGCGACACCGTCATCTTTAATTAAAATCATCAGTGCTTGCGCTGAGAGTGACAGGTCGAGATCAATTTGGTGAGTTTTGTCGTCTTCGTAGGCATAGGAAATGATATTCGCGATCATCTCATCGAGGCATGTTGCCACTTTACGCTGCACATCCAGGTTCACCCCATGCGAATCGAGGAAGTGCCTGACTTCAGTAACAGCTCGACCTGCTTCTTCCTCTCGATTGTTCAGCAGCAGCGACAGTGAGGAGTCAGCTCCGCCACAGAAGCGGATACACAATACCGTTACATCATCGGCCTGGGGCGCATCTCCCTGATATGCCCAAACCGGGTCCAGCGTTGCATTAACCACCGTTTCCGCCACGGCATCATCCTGCAGGGATTCTAGTGTCTCTAAAAGTCGGTGCTCGCCATACAGGTCACGATCGATATTCATGGCTTCATTGATGCCGTCGGTATAGAAGTAAAGCAGATCGCCAGGCCGCAACACCAGCCTGTCCTCGCCGTAATCCAGATCCTCTATGGCACCGATAATCGGCCCATGACGCGCATCCAGTCTTTCAATTTCCCCACCGCTGCGACGCAGTAAAGGCGGATTATGGCCGGCATTGGAATAGGTCATCTCCCCGGTATTGATATCCAGTACAGCCAACAAGATCGTGACAAACATACAGGAGTCATTGCCAACCGCCTGTTCGCCGTTTACCTGTTCAAGAATACGGGCCGGAGAACACTCATGTGCAGCGAATGATTTAATCAGGGTCTTCGTCACGGCCATGAATAAAGCCGCTGGAACGCCTTTACCCGAGACATCACCCACACAGAAGCAAAGCTTGCTGTCGTCTATCAGGAACATGTCGTAGAAATCACCGCCCACCTGCTGGGCAGGATGCAGCGTGGCAAAGATATCGAAACTTTGGTGCTCGGGAAAAGCGGGAAACGTCAGCGGTAGCATGCTCATCTGAATTTCGCGGCCAATATTAAGTTCGCTCTCCAGACGGTCGCGCGCGGAGCGGGTCCGCTTGAGGGTTTCCAGGGAGTCCTCCAGCGCAAAATTCTGCTCCCGCACCTCTTGCATGAGTTCATCACGCGTCTTTTTCTGTACAAGATTCTGCAGCCCGGTGATAGCGTCGTTATCCAAAGCACCTTCAAAGGACAAAAAGGCCGTGACGCAACCCTCTCGCGCGTCGACTTTATCGAAGAACGCCGACAAGCGCAGTGTAGAGGCCTCCACCTGGTCTCCACGAAACTCCATCGCCAGGTCGCCGCTGTACCCGCCTGTGTTGATACGAAGAACAAGAACAGCGCCGGCACTGCGTCGGTGCAGTTCTTTAGCCACAGCCGACGTCACCGCCCCCAATCGACTCGCTGTTACAGCGTCGCCCAGCAACTGCGTGGCCACGCTGGCCACTTTCCGGCGGGCAGCGGCGATAGCGTCTGCGTTATCCAGGTTTAATTCGCCAAGGGTGATCACGCCGTATATCTCAGTACAACGCAACTGGCATCGTCATGGGATTTACCAAAGCGTTCAAGCAGAGTTGCGGCGACGGTCTCCGCCGCCTGGTATTGCAATTGCGGATAATCAGACAATTCAAATCGATCCCGAATACCGTCCGAGTACAAAATAAAGACATCTCCTGGGCTGAGCTTTATACAGCTGGGGGACTGAGGCCTCAGGGTATCCCCGAGCAATCCCGGGTTGCCCGTCATACGGTTTTCCCGTGAGCCGAACATACGACCCACTATGTTGCCTACCCCGCTGTAATGCAGCTCACCAGAATCGGGATGAAAAATGGCGACTCCAGCCGCGGCGCCCAGACTACCGCGTAGCTCTTTGTGCAGTGCCTCGAGAATCTGCGATGGGTCCTGCAGTGACAGGCGCGTCAAAAGACTACCGGCCGAATAAGCGACTCGACTGGCTTCGTAGCCATGACCCAGACCATCCACAACAGCTAGCAGAAGAAAGTCAGCTCGCTCAATGATCACCGCCAAATCGCCGCTGGCACGTTCACCGCGACAGGGTAAAAGTTTGGCGGCACAGTCCACCTGAGGATGCTGAGCATGCTCATCGCAAACCCGCAGAGGCCTCATCACCGTACCTGCCCGGACCGCTCGGGCAGTAAAACTCTGCTGGCGCGGTGGCTCCCGCCACTTAACCACGCTGACCTTGGTTCCCTTGCCTGGGGCCGACTCAATGTCAAAAGTATCCATCAAGCGTTTGACGCCGGGCAGCCCAAGCCCAAGCGTGCCGCTGGAACTGAAGTGATCTCGCATCGCGTTTGCAATGTCTGGAATACCCGGGCCACTATCGGAAGCCACAATATTGAGGCCGTCCTGGCCTCCCTTGGCAACGCTGGAAAAGATAATTTCTCCGCGTCCAGCATATTTGAGGATGTTGCGGGACAATTCTGATACGGCGGTTGAAACAGACTGACTATCCAGATTTGTTAAGCCCTTTGCCTTGCACCAGCGCGCCGCCTCAATCACAGAGCGCGTTGCATCAGCCTCACAGCTGATGCGAATACGCGAGGACTCTGCACCCTCACTCGGCATCATTACTCTCAGTCGATATTTCGGCGTCAGTCTCGTCGTACTCACCCGCGTCTATCAACAGAAACGCGTCATCAAGGCTGCGGCTCGCGGCCAGCTTTGATACATCCGCATCGAGGTCGATCAGCGCCGATACCACTCCCGGTCGCAAGCCGGCAAAAACAGTCGCTGCTCCCATCAGGGCCGCCATACGCTCAATTTTACGCAGCGCCGCAAACTCCTCTGCATCCATAATTGAGACACCTGAAAGGTCGAGAATAACCCCGCGAGCGCTCTGCACCCTGAGGGCCTCAAGCAGGTTGTCCGCCAGCTGCTGTATCACCCTGTCGTTCAGGTCCACCTGCACCGATGCGACGAGACACCCCATCGCACGCTGGACAGGGACTGTGGCCTGGTTTTGAGCGGGACTCATCTCAGCCGACTGCCGTGATTTCCATGCCGAGCTGCTTGAACGCTGTGGCCAACGCAGCCTTCATAGTGGAGGTTGTTTTGACATCACCCACGTCGATGCCAAGATCCACAATGGTCTGGGCAATAGAAGGTGATACACCAGAAATGACACACTCACACCCCATCAGGCGTGTCGCTCGGGATATCTTGATAAGATGATTTGCGACCGCCGTGTCTACCACCCCGACCCCGCTGATATCGAGGATGAAAATGCGCGCCTGAGATTCAGCTATTTTTTCCAGCGTGGCATTCATCACATCCCGTGCCCGTTTTGAATCGATAATGCCGACAATTGGCAGTAACAAAATGCCGTCCCAGATGTGTGTGACCGGCGTCGACATCTCCATAAGGGACTTCGCCTGAGCCGTCAGTGTGTCCTCAACCATCTGGTTATATGTGTCAACTACAATGGCGGTATCAAGATGTGTTAGCTTCGCCAGCGCGGTATTAAGGATGAAACGGGCATCGCCGCTTTCTACTTGCTTCTGGGCAATCTCACTCAGCAGTTCGAGGAACTTGTTCATGCCTGCAAAGTACGTGTTTAAAGGCAGGCCAATACGCGCGTGGGTCTCACCGACCCGACGTCGACGATCCAGGTAGTCCTGATCGACCCGCGCGACCATAAACTCATCCCAGTAGCTCTCTTGCACACCCTTTACGCGCTCCAACGTTGCGCTATCAGGGAAAAAAATCTCGAACTCTGGCTGCGTGCGCAACCAGTCATACCACTCCGCGATAACCCTGGGCATCTCTGGCTCGACCGATTTGGAAAAACCCCGAATCACCTCCAGGTCGGTGTCGGCTATTCCGTAAAGTTCACAAAGAGATTCCGGGCTACTGGCATCGTGAGGACTACTGATGTTCATCGGGTTTTCCTGCTACAGGTAAAGAGCCGAAATTGTAGCACGGTAATCCTTGAGTATTGTTGCGCAGGCAACTCGACCGTGCGTGTAGATGTGGCCATCAGGGAGACGGATTTGCGATAATGGCACTCAAGCTTCAGAAGGCACCGCGAAATGGAAAACGACAACAAACCGCTTGATGTGGGAACATCTTTCTCCGCTTTCGCGATCGCCGCATCTATTGCCGCTCTGCTGGCGCTGGCACTGGGTTACTACCTCTACAAAAACCTGTCCTCTGAAACCGAATACGGCGAGCTGGTCATCGCTACAGGGCCCGATAGCGGCACCTACCATGCGCTAGGCGGAGCGCTACAGAGTGTTCTACAGCGCTCTGGGAAGTTCAAAGCCGTCACGGTTCAATCCACCGATGGCAGTTATGACAACATGCGCCTACTGCAGGGGGACTCCGAGGTTGACCTTGCCTTTGTCCAATCTGATGCCTCCCCAAGCACACATGCCCGGCTGCTTACCGGCCTTTATGACGAAGTACTTCACGTACTGGTACGCAGGGAAATCGCCGATGACGTCCGATCGATCTATGACCTGGACAGCCGGAGGATATCCCTGGGGGCCGAGGGCTCAGGAACGCGCGAACTGGCCCGCAATATTATCGAACACCTGGGGATAGCGCCCTCTGAGGACCGAATCGCGACACCGAAACAGGCAGTGGATGCTTTACGCAGCGCTGAGTTGGATGCCATTTTCATTCTGGCGCCCATGCCCTCAGAACTGATTTATCAATTGGCCCGCGAAGATGTCATCCGTTTTCTACCCATCGGCAGTTTTAATGTCGAAGGCGATGAAGCCGCGGCACTGGAGTTGGTGATTCCAGGCGTCCAGCGGCAGCTAATTCCGCGCGCAACATACCAGCGGTTACCACTCAAACCTGTCAGTACCATCGCCGTTTCGGCCCTGCTGGTTGCCCGGGAAACCCTGGACGCCGAGATGGCAAGGGAAGTTACAGAGACGGTATTTGACTATCGCGCTGGTGAAGCCGGCCTGGAGGGGCGGGAGCTGGCAGTCGCTCGCCAGATTCGGGAAAACTATGACCCCTCTGTCTCAATCATCCCGTACCACCCTGGCGCAATCGCCTACTACACCCGGGAAAAGCCACCGTTTTTCGTAGAGTATGCGGAGGCACTGAGCCTCGGCGTTACACTGCTTCTTGGCTTGTATTCAGTATTCATTGCATTTCGGGAGCTGCTGCGCCGACGCATGAAAAACAGGGTAGACGCCTACCTGGTTCAGATCGAGCAGCTGGTTCAAGCACGCGATGAGCTGGACGCCGAGGGGCTGGCTCAACTGCGCTCTGAACTCGGCACATTACGCCGATCCGCAATCGCCGACCTGGTGGAGGAGCGCCTGCTCGCCGACGAGGCGTACCAAATTATGCAGCGCCATATCGGCGAAGAGCTGGCCCTGATCAGCGAAAGCGAGGCGCGACTGCCACCTGGCTGATACAGCTCCTCAAAACAATCACGATTACCATCGCGCGGGCTTGACGAGCACCAGTAAAATCGGGAAAATTCGCGCCTCTTCGGGTCACCGAAGCTTCACGACTGTTATGGCTACGTAGCTCAGCTGGTTAGAGCACAGCATTCATAATGCTGGGGTCGGTGGTTCAAGTCCACCCGTAGCTACCACTTCTCTTTAGCACTTTTTCTTTATTATTCATGAGCTTAGCGCATATTTTCGACTGCGCAAGATTGGTCGTTTTTTGGCCGATTTCGGCTGGGGCCCAAATGGGGCCCATATTGGGCCCAAAGTGCGCCCACCCCAATATTAGCTTCTAGGTCCAAGCACATCTGACCCCGGATTCGTTCACTTCCTGTTTCCACACCTCGAGCACTATCCCCCGAAATGTGCTCCAAAAATTCCCTGCACAAGCGGCGGAAAATCCGGGCCTACGGCCCAAATTTTCCGCGTATTAGGTGGGAAGGAAATGCATGTTTTCGAGCTCACTCCCTGGCGGTAATTGTCCGTTTCCCATCCGCCAGCAGGCATTCGCAATCCATGAAATGTTAGGTCCATAAGGTGATCAACAGGGCATGGGGCTCTACCGATCACCCGATCGCTAGGAGCGAATTATGGACACATTTACCTATCTCACCACGGATGAGCTTTCCGATCGTATCAAGTACGACGCCCGGACCATCCGCAACCGCCTGAAGGACTCTGTCCTACTGGAAGGCATTCACTACATCCGCCCATTTGGTGGCCGCAAGATTCTCTACCTCTGGGAGCGTATCGAGAAGGATATGGCGCGCCCCACTGCAACCACCGCCTTGATGGCGGGCATTCAGTAAGGAGCCGACCATGGGATCAATCAGATCAAGGCGCGGCCTCCTCTTCATGGACTTCCGATATCGGGGAGTACGCTGCCGCGAGTACACCAAACTGACCGACAAACCTGCGAACAGAAAGCGCTTGCAGACAATCATGGAACGCGTGGAGGCGGAAATTCTGCTCGGAAGTTTCGACTACTCCGCCTACTTCCCCAATTCGGACCGCGTAGCACAGTTCAAAGAGCACGATGACCGGAAAACTCAGGTCCAGTCAGACACTCCACCTTTCAAGAATTTCTCTGAAACCTGGTGGAACGAAAACGAGGTCAGCTGGAAGCATTCCTACCGGATAACCCTGCGGGCCTCGCTGGACAAGCACATCCTGCCTGCATTTGGCGATATACCCGTCAGCCACATCACCAAGGCGGACATCCTGGCCTTCCGGGCCAACCTGGCCAAGATTCCCCGCAAGGACGGCAGCCAGGGGCTCTCCCCTGCCCGCATCAATACCATCATGGTGCCACTGCGGCTGATCACCAATGAGGCGGCGGATCGGTTCGACTTCTCTCCGCCCTTCGAGAAGGTCAAGGCGCTGAAAATCCCCAAGACCAAGGTGGATCCCTTCACCCTCGACGAAGTCCAGACGATTCTCACCCATGTGCGCGAGGATTTCAGATCCTACTTTACCGTCCGGTTCTATACCGGGATGCGGACAGGGGAAATTCACGGCCTGAAGTGGAAGTACATCGACTTCAATCGTCGCGAGATCCTGGTACGAGAAAGCCTCGTTGCGGGCGAAATGACCGACACCAAGACCGATAGTTCCGCCCGGGACATTCCCATGTCCCAACCCGTTTTTGATGCCTTGAAAGAGCAACACAAGCGAACCGGTAGTAAGGAGTGGGTGTTCTGCAATGGCGAGGGCAAGCAGCTCCAGATCAACAACGTTTCTAACCGCGTGTGGAGACCACTGCTACGCCTGTTGGACCTGCCCTATCGCAGGCTCTATCAGAGCCGGCATACAGCGGCGACCTTATGGCTAGCGGCCGGTGAGAACGTGCTCTGGGTCTCCCAGGTTCTCGGGCATGCCGACCCCCATGTGACTTTCCAAAAATATGCAAAGTACGCCCCGGATCTGACCCGACGGGATGGATCAGCGTTCGAGGCACTACTCGCCCAGAAAATGGTTAACCAATACCAAAATGACCACCAAGGAGAAGACTCATGAAGAAGATCTCTAATACACCCTTCACCCTCGAAGAACTTGGCGAGGAAGCGAGGAAGCGGAACGAAATTCTCTACAAGCAGTATGCGCGTCATCTCTGCTCGGAAACAGACATCGTCCTGCACGAAGATGGCATTGTCCCGTATTTTGCTGAGATATGCCGTGGGAACAATTTTGAAGCGACGGTGCACTGGCTCAAAACCTACATGGTCGAGCAGGACTTGGTATTCAGCGAACTGGACCTCAAGGAATGCGTTGACGCTTTTCGAGCTGAATTGCACAACAGGATTCCGTCTAACTTTTGGGGAGGAGGCGCATAATGAACGAACTGGAACTCATTCCCGCAGGCTTTGGTCTGTGTTTGCTGGCCTATTACCTCCGAGGCATCCTGCGACTCCACCGGGCCCGTGTCTCTCGGACGCGAACTATCACGTTCTGGGAGACCTGGCTGCGCTTCTGCCTCAGCCCGGCCATCCTCAAGGACGCCTTTCGTTGTGCGGTGATCTCTCTGGGCATCTTCCTTGGCATCGAGATTGCCCGGGGCGATACCATGAAAGACGAGGTCGACAACGATTCAGAAAGGGATCACTTCTAGCGGTGCATGCACCGCTTAACCCCTCTTTGCAAACTGGAATTTCCCTACAGTGATAATGAAACCCCTGGATAAAGAAAACTCTCTTGAAGTGCGCTACCAGACTGCCATCACGACACTTCTCGATCTCGCACTGGACCACAGTCATAACAGAGCAAAAGTCGCAGCAAGCGTTCTCCTCAGCGCCAACAGATCGTATGTACGTCCTCAGCAGAGGTGGCGGGTATCAATCCCGGACCTCCAACAGCTTACCGAGAGCGAACAATATGCAGCTCTCGGCGTCATTCATGGGAGAATCACCCTGGGTCGATCTCCCGAAACTGTAACTCAAGGTGGCCCTGAGCTTTTTCATAAACTGTGGCACCGATGGCGAAATGTCGAACGATGGTGACACGCGCTAGCACGGCTGCGTTATAGTTGTAGGCACTGCGACCAATTGACCGGCCTGCTGAAATACCCTGACCACCTCTACCAAATTACTCTGCCCAGTCGGCTGTTGAAAATGACAGAGTTGGACTGAGTAAATGCGCATTCAAAGAGGGTTTCACGGTGAATTCTTTGTCGGTTGTCGTCATCTTCACGACACCGTCAATTAAGACCCAATGCACGTTTCTCCTTCTCCAGCACTGCCGCCACCTGCGGCTGCAATAATAGCCGGCAAGTGCGCCGGCAAGAACAAGGTAAACCCTGCCAGTTATTGTGCGAGCGCCAGCAATCAAGTCTAAGTTGTAAAAGGCCGACGGCATTAGGGCGACGATGGCAAATAGGGCTGTGCCCCCGGCCATAGCGTAGAGTGTGGTTTTTTTGATCGCCGTTCGGGTGGAAATAAACCGCGCCGTGATAAAGGCGAGTAATAGACCGATAAAGATTAACGCGACTGTGGGAAATGCTCCCCTAGAATTCATACCGATTAAGTCGGTCGCCATAGTCGACAGAACAAGGTATGAATCCACAGGCATATTGATGCTGTGCAACCAAATCAGGTTGGTTGCAGTGGTATGAGTTACCCATAAAAATGTGGCGATTGCCAAAGATCTCAAAAACGCCGGTATCTGTTTAATTATCATACTCTCCCCCCTACTCACCTAGCGCGCGCGTTCATGTCGCTACTCATACGTAAACTCGATATAACAAGCCATGCGGGCCACTGGCCGCATAAAAGTCACGACCTAAGCCGAGGCAAGTGATCATACCTGCCGCGAACATAGCGCCCGTGGCAACCCGCCTCTTTTCCAAGCCTGTTTCAATATCAACAACCACGGAGTCAACGCTTTGATCTTCAAGCACATCATCAAGAACCACTTCACCCGTGTCAGGGTCATACAAAACCTGATTGGATCAGGATTCGGTCAAATGCAATTGACCCGCCCCAGGCAGGCGCTCGACCAGTTCTGCCCCCATCAGCTGCGCAGGCGTGTAACAGCCTCCAGCCCCTTCGTAATCCAGCAGAAACCCGGCGCTGTGCAGGATGCCATCCATGGTGACGGTGTAGCCGTTGGGTGTTTTTACCCTGCAGCACACGCTGTCGCCCCTGGCATTCCTGGCTTCTCCCCACACATAGGTGGGACGGCTCGCTCGGCTTGCCTCGTCCGGGCCAGTCACGCGACGCATGATTCGCTTCTTCGCCATGCGCTGGACAGTGGCGGATTTCATGACTGCCTGTATGACAGGAAACAGCAGGTCAGTCGCCCGCCCGACACTACGCCGGGTGTATACCGAGATATTGGGAATTCCCGTCTGCCAGTAGGCAGTCGCCAGGTCCCCCCAGGGAATAACAGCTGCCTGCACAGGGCCTTTACCGAAATCGATACTGCGCGAAGCATGACTGGGAAGTACGTTAATAAGCTGGCCGTCCTTGCGCACCTTCATCCCCTGTGAAATCGCCTCCACCATCGTTTTGGCGGTACCCGGGCTCAGGGAAGCATCACCCTGAAATCCCAGATCTAGTTCGGTCGCATCGGGAAGCGCCTCTTTCAGTTTCGCGGCCACACAGTCGGTAGGGATGACATCAAAGCCTACACCCGAGCACAACACGGTACCCGAAGCGGCTGCTTCCTTGTTCAGGGACTGGGCTAACAGGAATACGTCTATCTCGCCGGTAATATCCGTGTAATAGGTGCCGGACTGGATACAGGCCTTCATCATCGGCTCAGCGGTTGCCGAGTAGGGCCCGGCGCAGTGACTAACGACTTTCACATCCTCAAGGTGTGCAATGACCTGGTCCACGTCCTCCAGGCTAAAAATACGACTCTCCAGGCCATGGGCCTGCGCCAGGGGCTGAATAGCCGCTGCATTACGGCCGGCCAGTATGGGCCTGCGGCCCTGAGTGACTGCCTTCTCTACAGCCAGTTGCGCGCTGTAGCCATTGGCGCCGTAGATCATCCAATTTGATGTCATGAGTAGTACCTCTCGATGTATTTGAGTATTCCAGGGAATGCCGCCGATGCCTTGCGCTCCATCGGTCGTTTCAGCAGGCTAGAGACACAATCTCATGTAGGCATCTCTATTCGGAAACATTAGGCGTCGCAGTCTCAAGCTTATCAACAACGCGGACAATGGCCTCGGCGATAACCTCGGGGACTTCTTCCTGCAGGAAGTGACCCGCATCAGTTTCAGTTGCCGGGGCATTCGGAAAACTCCGCTTCATCACAGGTAGCGCTCGCCCCAGTATCGGGTCACTGTTGCCCCAAACAATCTCGGCAGGAATATCGAGCGTGTCAACATAGGCTTCGATGACCCGCATGGCCGGCGTGCTGGGGTGATCTGGTCCGTCCGTTACCATCCTCATGAGCGCAACTGGCGCCTTGGCGTTACCACTTTCGAGGACGGGCCTGGCATAGAGGGATTTGACTGATTCATTCATTGAGTCTGGATCACCCTGCACCCCATGGAGTTGATCGAAAACCGTGGTAAATACCTCCATTATCAGCTCACCAATCACGGGCGACTTGACGGCAGCATGTGCAGTCGACAGATCAGCTTTTTCGGTCGGTGCGTTGAATACGGTATTCATTAATACGGCACCCTTCAACAGGTCCGGTGACATGGCCAGCGCACCCATACCGACAGGGCCACCCCAATCCTGACCGACATAAACCAGTTCGGTGAGGTCGAGCTGTTCAAGAACGCTGTTCATCCAACGGACATGGTTCTCGAGTTTGTGTTCGCTCACTGGGATTTTGCTGGAGAAACCCAGGCCAACCATCGTTGGCATGATGACCCGTATCCGTTCAGTCGGTAATTTGGCCGCGACCTTTCGATAGAGGAGACCGGAAGTCGGGTTACCGTGCTGCAGGTAGACCGGATAGCCAGTGCCGACCTCCAACACATGAATCTTGATGCCGGATTCCACTTCAACGAGATAGCTTTTGTAGTCCTCGGTAAGAACCTCGGTGACGTATTCGGGTAGTGGATAAGCTTCAAATTCGCCGGCATCGAGCGTTACCGTGCCAGCACCCTCTGGTGTGATTAGTTCACCGTCCCGGGTGATCCAGATGGCCAACAGAACAGCTAATGCCAGAATTGAGGCAGCGATTAGTAATAGTGTTTTTAGCATGAAGAATCCTCGATAAATTAGTTTGACCAATAAATGAATTCATCATTGGCTTGAACGGCTTGACTACCATCACGGTCAAGATTAATGGGAACGCTAATCATTGCCGGCCACGCGGATGACGGCTGCTCCTTATTGTGTTGAGACAGAGCTGTTTGCAACTCGCGTAACTTTTCTGGATGAGATTGCGCAAGGTTGTTTTGTTCGGTTGGGTCATTCGCCAGGTCATAGAGCCAAGCGTTCCCTGGCGGGTCGGAGATATTCAACTTCCAGCCGTCAATAAGCGCACTTTGTGAAGCTCCCGAACGCCAGAAGAGCGCGCGGTGTTGGATGCTCTCTGTGTTGCCATGAACGATGGGCAGGAGGTCAACGCCGTCGATCTTGCGATCTTTCGGAAGGCTGGCTCCGGCGGCGTTGGCGATGGTCGTGTAAATATCAAAGTGATGGACCGCTTCGTTAACCGTAGTGCCTGGTTCGATTTGGTCTGGCCATCGCAAAAAGTAGGGTACGTGGATACCACCCTCAAAAAAGCTCGATTTCCAGCCGCGATAGGGCTGATTCAGGTCTGGTAATCCCAGGTATCCGGCGCCACCATTGTCTGATGTAAAGATGACTATCGTGTTATCTTCGAGACCATTGTCTTTGAGTGCTTTCAGTACCTCTCCTACACCCCTGTCTAGTCCACGAATCAAACCTGCGTAGACGCGCTCCCGGTGGAGCTCGATATCTGGCAAAGCATCATAGTCTTCCCGCGAGCTTTGAAGCGGTGAGTGTGGCGCCCAATGAGCGAGATAGAGGAAAAACGGGCGATCCTTGTTGTTTTCTATCACCCTGACAGCTTCCTTGGTGAAATACTCGGTTAGATGGCCGTTCGGTTGAAAGGGCGGCCCGTCATTAAAACGAACTGCGTAACGCATAACTTTCCAGAAGAACTGATCGATAAAATCAAAATTTTGTTTTGCGTTAACAACGTGTGGGGAATCTTCGGGCAGGTATAGACCGCTTGCCATGAGTAGGCTTTCCTCAAAGCCCTGGCTGTTGGCATCCATGCCATTGTTTTCGCCAACGTGCCACTTGCCGATGTGTGCGGTGTGGTAATTTTTCTGCTTGAGCAGCTCCGCAATTGTAATCTCGGTGGACGGCATGCCCATGTCTTCATAAGCTAGGGCTCTGTCAGCAGAGTGGGAGATGGTTTGAAGGTGACGAGTAGGATCACGGGGTGCGAGCCTACCGATGGCCATCATGCCCGAAGGAGTCGGTGTGAATTCGAATCCAAATCGGGTGCTGTAGCGGCCCGAAAGCATTGAGGCTCTGGATGGTGCGCAAGTGGCATTTGCCGCGTAACCGTTGGTGAATGTTACACCGCCCGCTGCGATGGAGTCGATATTGGGCGTCGGCACCTTGCCATCTGCGACACCACCTCCGTTGAAGGTGATGTCATTCCAACCGAGATCGTCGGCGAGAATCAGGACGACGTTAGGCGGGCGTTGTTCTTTAGGGCGAGGGTCTTTTCCTGAAGCCCAGGCGATTTTTCGGTTTTCCTCCGGCTGCATTTTCGTGTCAAAGTAAAGACTGATGAGTTGCAGGACAATCGGTATCCGATATGCGTAAACCGCACTAGCGAGCAGGACTGTCACAATAACAATCGAAATACATTTTTGTATCCAGCCGGGCATTACTTAGACCTGAAACGAGCGCTAAAGGAAATTGCATGTTGTGCCGTCAAAACCGACTGCCTGAAAAGAGCGGCCGTCACCTCTGGCGAGCAAGCATTCGACGCAAAACCTGCGAGATCGGCCGTTCCCTCTCGAATCATGCCGCTGCAGATTTTTAGGCTCTCGATCGCCGGGCTACGGTGTATCATCAACCGAGCTCCAACCCATCAAATTTCCCCTCCTCGCGCCATGCCTTGAGCAGCGCGAAAAAGGCAATTGGGCCATCGCCATACGGCATGCCCTGACGTATCCTGTCGTTGGGCTTGCCCTCGTTGTTGTAATAACTCGGTGTACAATCTTCGCCACCCAGTGCCCCGCCATTCATTCCCTTGTCGATAATAGTCTGTACCCATTGGCTCTCCGCGGACTCGGTAGCCTCAATCCTTTCAATATCGTGATCCTGCGCGTGACGAATAACATGGGCGATATGGGCTGCCAGTTCATCCAGCATGTGCGGATAGTTCACCGTAAACCCCCCCTGTGTCTGACTCATGATGAAACAATTTGGGAAGCCATGAACAAACATACCGTGCAGTGTGCGAGCACCATCTTCCCATTTTTCGGACAGACTCTGGCCACCCTCCCCATAGATTTCATAACCGGTGCGACTGGCATAGCTGGTCCCCACCTCATACCCCGTGCTATAGATTATGCAGTCCACCTCGTATTCCACGCCATCAACCACCAGGCCGGATTCGGTGATACGCTCAACGCCCTGACCGTCCGTGTCCACCAACGTCACGTTGTCGCGGTTGAATGTCTGTAAGTACTCATCGTGAAAGCAAGGCCGCTTGCAGAACATGCGGTAGTAGGGTTTGAGGGATTCCGCCGTGACGGGATCGCCTATCAGTTCATCAACGCGGGCGCGAATCTCGTTCATCTTCTCAAAATTGACCGCCTCCATGATTTCGCTGATAGCCTTGCCATCCAGGTCCTGGCGACGACTCTCCCTGAATACGCGAATCATTTTGCCGATGAGATCCGTCCAGCCATCGTTGACCAGATCCTCCGCCTGAGGGACACCACATATCAACGCATTGAAGTTTTCCATACGCTGGCGCTGCCAGCCAGGCTTCAGTGACTCAGTCCATTCCATGTCAGTCTGCGCATTGTTGCGGACATCAACACCGGATGGAGTGCGTTGGAACACGTACAAGTGCCCGGCTGCCTCACCGAGGTGCGGAACGCATTGCACTGCGGTGGCACCAGTGCCTATCAGTGCAATGCGCTTGCCCGCCAGCCTGTCGAGGCCGCCATCGGCATCACCGCCTGTGTAATCATAGTCCCAGCGGCTGGTGTGAAAACTGTGCCCGGAAAAATCTTCAATACCCGGAATGCCAGGAAGCTTCGGTTTGCTCAATGGCCCATTAGCCATGGCAATAAAACGAGCACGTAGGGTATCGCCACGATCGGTGCTGACTATCCAACGGTTAATCGTCGCATCCCAGCGGGTCTCGGTTACCTGGGTCTGGAAAAGCGCGTTTTCGTAGAGGTTGTAGTGCCTGCCAATGGCCTGGCTATGAGCAAGGATCTCTGCCCCCCGAGCGTACTTCTGTGTCGGAATATAGTTGAGCTCCTCCAGTAGGGGCATATAGATATAGGATTCCACGTCACACTGAGCCCCAGGGTAGCGATTCCAGTACCAAGTGCCGCCGAAATCGCCGCCTTTCTCAACTATGCAGATATCCTCGACTCCAACCTCACGCAAGCGGGCGCCTGCCTGTAAACCGCCGAAGCCACCGCCGATCAGAACCACGTTGACATCTCTCTCTAACGGCTCCCGGCTAAATCCGGGCTCTGAATACGGATCGTCAATGAAATCAGCATACTCACCGGACATTTCGATGTACTGCTCGTTAGCATCGTCACGCAGTCTCTTTTCCCGTTCCAAGCGATACTTTTCGCGCATCGCCTTGGCATCAAATTCCATCACATCGTCGTTCACTATTCGTTTCCTCATTAGTTCATCTGATAAAAATATGCGCCAACAACGCTATCTGGCTGTCCGGTGAATTGACGCCTTTTTCATCCGGCTAGCCACATAGAATGGGGACAGCAAAGGCATCAACAACACCAGAACCAGGAAAGGTTCACGCACACCTGCGTATAACGTATTCAACACCAGCTGCTTACGGTGATCGTAGCCTTGCGGGACCGGCAGTACCTTGTTGGTCTGGGCATAACGCTCATAGGCCGAGAGCATCCGCTGGAATCGCTGCGGCAATTCGCGTGCTAGATCGTGACTCTCGCCGGGGTCTTCCAAGATGTTAAACAGCTGCCAACGATCGTCCCCCAGCGGGCTGCGATTGTAGACAATTTTGTAGTCGCCCTGAAAAAGTGCAGCGTGACCTGCCAGTTCATAGCCCACGGTATCCGCCGGGGCGTAAATACGCTCGGCTTCATTCAGCAATACAGGGGCCAGACTGCGACCAATCATCGGTTCTACCGGCCTGCCACCGTATCTATCACCTGGCGGAGTTACACCGGCAAATGACAGAATGGTCGGCGTGATGTCCGTGACGAATGAGAGCGCACGGATGAGCACTCCTTGCCGCGGCAGCGCTTCACCCGCCACGATCAGGGGCACACGCATACCCCCCTCCCCTGCATAGAACTTGTAGTAGGCCAGTGGGCTGGCCGCAGCACTGGTGAAGCTCGGGCTGATGCTGTTGTAGCTGCCTTTAAGGCCCAGCGTGTCGTAATCGGTGTTGTAGCCAAGCGAAGACGTTAATCGCCGTGCGGCAAACCCATCCGGGTCTGCAGGACCACCGGCCTCGGGGCCGTTGTCGGAGGTGAAGATAAACAGCGTATTGTCATACTCACCACTAGCCTTGAGGTAGTCGATCAACCGGCCGATGTGGAAGTCCATCGCCTCCACCATGCCGGCGTAGACCGCCATGCGCTTGGCCTCATACCGCCGCCGCTCATCATCCAGCACCTGCCAGCCTGCCGTGGTCGCCATACGCACCGTACCGGCTCCTCCCGGCACAATGCCCAGTTCTACTGCACGAGACAGCCGTTGTTCCCGCAGCACGTCCCAACCGCTGTCGTACACTCCCATGTAGGGATCGATGAACTCCTGGGGCGCCTGCACGGGAATATGAACCGCCTGGAAAGGCAGGTAGGCGAAGAACGGCTGCTCATCATCGAGATTGCTGCCGATGAACTCGATGGTCTTGTCCACCAGGAAACGCGAGGAATAGAAGTCTTCCGGTAGTTCGTACTCCTCACCATCTGCATACCAGTTGGCCTTGTCGTACAGAGGGATGTAAGGGCGCTGCTCCCAGTTATCAGCACCGGAATCAGCCAGTGCCACGGTGCGTTCAAATCCACGCTGGCTGGGCAGCTTGCCCGGCCCGGCACCCAGGTGCCACTTACCCGCCATGTAGGTGTGATAGCCGGCATCCTCCAGCAGGGTCGCGACTGTTACCACGTTGTTGCCCAGTACGCCCTGGTAGTGGGCATGGCGTCTTTGCTCCGGCGCCAGCATTTCAGGAATATTCGGCACACCGGCGAGATGAGCGTCTACACCGGTCAGCAACATCGCCCGCGCGGGCGCACAATTGGCTGCCGTGTGGTAATTGGTGAAACTCACCCCCGATTGCGCCAGTGCCGACAGGGTCGGTGTACTGATTTCGCTGCCGTAGGAGGCGATGTCGGTATACCCGAGATCATCGGCGAGGATTAGGACAATATTGGGACGCTTTGACGGCGCTGACTCTTCGACCGCGATGGGCTCCACATCTACTGGAGACATCCCCGCCGCCACAGCCTCACCAGCTAACAGAGTGCCGGCCAGCAAAAGGCCGCTCATTGAGCACATTTTCAAGGGTTCAGGCACGGCTAGTTCAGGCACGGCCAGTCAGGCCTGTTCGGGCAGGCGGCGGGACGCCACCAGCAGAATAACCGCCACGGTCACCTCAGGGGCGATCAGGTCTACCGCCAAAGCTGCATCATGCAATAGCCAGGCAAGGATACGTCCCAACGCGGTAAGCGATAGAAGAATAATCGGCGGGTAGTACCAACTGCGGCGTTCGCTCACCAGCGCAGTGAGCATGCAGATACCGAGCAACAGAAAAAACGCGGACAGGTCACCCACCTGTGAGCTGAGACCCACGCCCTGCTCCAGGGTTAGTCCGAACTGCGGCGCTACTCCTGCGGGGGCCACCAGCCAACGTAGCCCAGTAACGAGAAAGAGTATGGCGGGCAGCACTACCAGTACCTTGAGCAACCTGTTCATAACGATTACTCCCGTTCCGCGAGTATCTGCATCATTCGGTGTGATGTTTCCAGCCCGGAGTTCTGGTTCTGGCCAGTCACAAATCGCTGCTCCTGATCGACCACCACATGAGTGGCGAGGAAATCGCGAAAAGCGGTCTGTTTCTCATACAGCGCACCCGCCTTACGCAGTTCCGTTTCAGGGTGCAGTGGCGTAATCTCGATACCCAGTTCCTTTACCTGCTTATCTGACACCCCGGTCATGCGGCGCCCGGCAATGAGCAGGCTACCCTCCCGGTCCCTGGCATTCACCAGCCCCAGCACACCGTGGCACACGCCGCCAATAATCGCGGCCTTGTCACCGTAATAGGACTCAGTGACTTTCTCAGCCAGTACGGGAGTCTGCGCCAAGTCATAGGCGGCGCCCCATCCTCCCGCGATGTACACGATGTCGTACTGGCTGATATCGACATCATTCATGGGGATGGAATTCTTCACCTTGGCCTGGGCGACGGCATCATTGAGGTAGCGCTCATCTTCCGGCGACTTGATCATGAAACTCAAAGACTGGGGGTCGATGGGAATTTCCCCGCCCTTTATACTCGCCACATCTACCTCCATGCCGCCGTCGCTGAAGGGGTAGTAGGCATGGGTCAGTTCGGAGAGAGCGACACCCGTCGCAGGCCCCTCCGTTTCCCCCGGGGCGGCCAGTACGCCATGGCTGGTAGCGATAACGAGCGCACGCTTACCGGGAAGTTCGACGGTTGCGCCATGGTATTCGGGGTGCAGACCGGCGCTATGCAAAATGGTTGGTAGTGACAACATGAAAATGCCAACAACGACAAAGAGCACAACAAAACCTTTGAGCAAATTCTTCATGAAAAATATTCTCCGAAGTGGTGTGAGGTTCGCCACAACCTCATGATTCGTGCGGCACAGGTGTAATGTAAAAATCCACCGCTGGGTTACTCATCGAGCATCAGCGCTAGTTTGTAGAGAGTTCGGCCCTGCGGCGAATTTCCGCCGCCACAAGCCATAATCTGTCCTGCCCCCAGACCTCGAGATCGGGTTCCCCATCGGGGCCGGTGAGCCGGTAGGAAGGAACCCCCCACAGGCCCATCTCCTCTACCATCTCGTCCTGGTTTCGCTCGACAATTTCCTTCCATTCATCGCTTCCCAGTCGTTTTTGGGCCTCGTTCCAATCCAGGCCGGCCTCTTGCACAGCCCGTTTCATATTTGAAGTTCGGTGTAGCCCCCTGCTGAAGAGCGCAACCCATGACCACATCTTCCACTTCACCAGGGTCTATACCCGCACGCCTTACAGCCTCGCTCACCGAAGCTGCGCCCCACTGTGGCGCCAGCGAGACTGTTGAACCCTCCCCGGTATGCCTTGCCTATGGGTGTACGGGCTGTTGATACGATAACTGCCTGTTTCACTGGAATTTTTGTCCTAAGAGTTCGTTTACAACAAAAATTCATGTGGATCTTTGCTGCACTATTCAGGCGACGTGCTCGGAACTTCATCCACACGCACCCATTCGATGGTGCGGCTCCTAAAACCAACCCTTACCTTGAACTCCATTCGACCAGGCTCTGGCAGGGTTACTTCGACTTTCCTAAACTCCCCCGACATTTCGGCATAGACCTGGCCACGCCACAGGTTCTCTTCTGCGTCATCGGCCTCTAGATCCTTTAAGATTTTACGACCTACACGTTCGGGAAATTTATCATTGCGCACTACCGTCCCTTTTCCCTCGTCCAGACTGATTTCAATCCAGGCAGGCGCCTCCCGATGCTTCCAGAAGCCACTGATATCGCCAGCAAATAACAGAGGACTTGCCGAGATAAACACCAAAGTGAGTAATATTCGTGCAATCATGGTGATGTCTCCCATATTCAATTTTTCGGGTCACGTGCGGCAAACCCCACAGGGCGCCGGAATCAGGCCGCCGCAGAAGCGTCGACCGCTCCCTCGGCGACGATAGAGACCAAGCGATCGCTGATGATCCTCTCGGCATCCCCAACGATGTTCTGCACTAATTCCTGGCAGGTGGGAATGTCGTTGATCAGGCCGCCGGACATGCCTACGGTGACCATACCGGCGTCTATATCACCGCTGGTCCAGGCTTTGTATTGGTTGCCGCCGGAAACAAGCTCGTGAACCTCACTGAAATCACCACCCGTCGATTCAATCTCAGCGACCTTGTCGGCCACTGAGTTGCGGTAGACGCGAGCGGTGTTCTTGAAACTGCGGAAAATCAGGCGGGTCTGGGTTTCGTCCATATCCACCACCGCTCGCTTGATGTCCGCATGCACGAGTGACTCTTGCGTCACCAAAAAGCGTGTGCCCATATTGATGCCATCGCAACCCAGTGCCAGAGCGGCGGCAAGCCCGCGGCCGTCGGCGATGCCACCAGAAGCTACCACGGGAATCTTGAGGGCCTGGGTTGCCGCCGGAAACAGGACCAGTCCACCCACGTCCTGCTCACCCGGATGGCCCGCGCACTCAAAGCCGTCAATGCTCACTACATCAACGCCTATGCGCTCTGCTTTAAGGGCATGACGTACGGCCACGCACTTATGAATGACCTTGATACCCGCGGCCTTGAAGCGGTCCATAAACGGCTCCGGGCTGCGCCCGGCGGTTTCAACAATCTTGACACCACTGTTGACAATCACATCGACATAATCGTCATAGTTAATCTCGCTGGCCACCACACCCACTGTCAGGTTTACTGCAAACGGTTTGTCCGTCAGCGAACGGCAACGGGCGATTTCGGCCTCCAGCTCCTCGGGTGTTGGCAGGGTAAGTGCGGTCATTACGCCCAGTGCACCAGCATTGGACACCGCCGCTGCCAGATCCGCCGTACCCACACGCATCATGCCGCCGCAAATGATGGGGGACGCGATACCCAACAATTCAGTCAATCTAGTCTTCATTCTCTGTATCCCCTGGTTACGTTTAAGAACTTACGGATTCCCCTGCTCTTTCTTCGCCGAATCCATCTAATATAGACACCGTCAATATTTGTGGTATTCTAGGCCGCTATATTGACACTGTCAATGGCGGACCGAGAGGAATGCGAATCTGTGAGGAAACCCCTGCTCTTCAGGCGGGACACTTTCCAGCAGGAAATAAATTAGCCACCCCCGTGTGTATATCGACTAAATAGAGGACCCATCCCATGAGCGCAAAAATCCCACGCAGCAATGAAAACGACTACAGCCCTGAAATCATCGCCGAGCGCCAGGCCTTCCTCGAGGAAAAGTCAGGCACTCAGCTGAGCCATACGAAGCACTTCTCCTACGATCCGGAGAGTATGGAGGGCAACTGTGAGCACCTGTTTGGCGTGGCACAGCTGCCAATAGGCGTGGCGGGGCCATTGGTAGTCAATGGCGAGCATGCCCAGGGCGAGTTTTACGTTCCCATGGCCACGATTGAGGGCACCCTGATCGCCAGCTACAACCGCGGTATGCGCGTTATTCGAGAGAGTGGCGGTGTCACAACCACTGTGGTGAGCGAAGCCATGCAACGGGCACCTGTGTTCATGTTCAAGAATGCCCGAGACGGTCGCGACTTTTGCCAGTGGTTGAAGGACAACTTTGACGAGATCAAGGCCCAGGCCGAGTCCACAACCTCGGTAGGCAAGCTACTCGAGATCGAGCAGTACCCGGTTCACAATATGGTCTACACACGCTTCGACTACAGCACGGGCGATGCGGCGGGCCAGAACATGACCGGCGGTGCCACCTTTGTGGCCTGCGAGTGGATTCGCGCCAACTATCCCAAGCTGCGCACCTATGGACTGTCCGGCGGCATGGACAGCGAGAAGAAGACCTCCTTTGTAAACTCACTGAAGGGTCGTGGTCGCAAGGTCACCGCAGAAATCACTCTTCCGAAGGAAGTGCTGGCCAGTGTATTGCGCACAACGCCCGAGCTGCTGCGCAACTCCCATAGCATCGCCTCTCTGGCGGCGTTCCTCACCGGCGCGTCAAACAATGCGGCCCATCCAGCCAACGGCCTGGCAGCACTGTACATGGCGACAGGGCAGGATATGGCAAACATTGGTGAGGCCAACCAGTGCAGCGTCTACAGCTACGTCACCACCAAAGGTGACCTTTACTACTCGATCACCCTGCCCGCGCTCATCATGGCCACCTACGGCGGTGGGACGGGGTTGTCTACCCAGCGCGAATGCCTGGAACTGATGGGATGTTACGGCAAGGACAAAGCCTACAAGCTGATCGAAATTGCTGCAGGCCTTGTCGTGGCCGGTGAACTCTCTCTGGTATCCGCAGCACGCACCGATAAAGCCAGTGGCACCAATGAGTGGGTTGACGCCCACGAAAAACTGGGCCGTAACCGATAACTCATAAGGGAGTAGTGCAACAATGAACACGCAAACCGGCGAACGACTCTTTGACCTGACTCGCGATGATGACCAGCGGATGAACCAGGACACCATGCAGCGCTTCGCGGCTAACGAGATACGCCTGGTTGCCAAGGACGCTGACGAAGCTGGCGCCACGCCCAAAGGCTTTTACAACAAGACCGCGGAACTGGGGCTCACCCTGCTGCCAATACCGGAAGCACTGGGGGGCGCAGGTATGGCACGCTCCCCCGTTTCCAATGCGCTTAATGCCGAGGATCTAGCTTGGGGCGACATGGCCCTGTCCCTGGGCACCCTCACACCTCAGGCCTTTGTGAACACTCTGCTGGACCAGGGCTCGGACGCCCAACGGGAAAGATTCCTGCCGCGGTTCTGTGAGGGCACCTTTGTCTCGGCCACCACTGCCCTGATGGAGCCCCGCGCCACCTTCGATCCCATGGAACCGCAGTGCACAGCCAATGCCATCGATGGCAGCTACAGACTGAACGGCAACAAATGCATGGTGCCGCTGGGTGAAAGCGCTGAGCTGACGATGGTGATTGCACAGTTGGACGAAGAAGGCCCCGCCGCCTTTATTGTCGAGGGCACTCCCGAGGGTATGACTGTTAAGCGCGAGGAGCACATGGGCCTGCGCACACTGGAGCTTGCCACACTCACTTTCGATAACGTGCAACTGCCAGCTGAAGCTCTTCTGGGTGGTCGCAGCTTCGATCTACAGCGCTTTGTGAACCTGTCGCGCATCGGCCTTTGCGCCCTCGCAGTGGGGTGCTGCCAGGGCGTACTGGATTACGTGACGGAATACGTGAACGAGCGCGTTGCCTTTGGCGAGCCCATTAGCAACCGCCAGGCGGTGGCGTTTATGGTGGCGGATATGGCCACCGAATTGGAAGCCATGCGACTGATGACCTGGCGCGCAGCGTCCCGGGCCGAACAGGGCCTGGATTTCCACGAGCAGGCCTACCTGGCAAAAGTCGCCTGCTCTGAACATGCCATGAAGATCGGAACAGACGGCGTGCAACTGCTGGGAGGCCACGGCTTCTGTCGCGAGCATCCGGTGGAATCCTGGTACCGCAACCTGCGGGCGATTGCAATTATGGATGGCGTAGCGAGCGTCTAAGGAGAACAACGATGATTCAGCTGGAAATTTCAGACAAGCACCAGGAAACCTACAACAACGCCCGAATGTTGGCAGAACACATGATGCGCCCCTACTCGCGCAAATACGACAAGGCGGAGCACGAATACCCCAAGGAGATGGAGGAAGTGGCCAAACTGATGGCCGGCTCCCGCAATACCTCCTCAGAGGGCAAAAAACCTGAAAGCGAATCGGCGGCTGTGAAAAACAGCGGCAACATGGGCGCGGTGATCGGCATGCAGGCGCTGGCCTGGGGTGATCTCGGCCTGTTCATGGCTATCCCGGGCAGCGGCCTGGGCAACGCCGCCATCAACTCGGTGGGCACGCCGGAGCAGCGCAACAAATACGCCAACGCTTACGCAGCCATGTGTATCACCGAACCCGGTACCGGTTCGGATTCCGCCAATATCAGCACCACCGCCGTACGCGAGGGCGACCAGTGGGTAATTAACGGGGAGAAAATCTTCGTTTCTGATGGAGAGCGTTGCGACACTCTTGTGGTGTGGGCCACCCTCGACAAATCCCTGGGCAAGGCCGCGATCAAGTCATTCATCGTGGAAAAGGGAACGCCAGGCTGCGAGGTCACCCGCCTGGAGCACAAGATGGGCATCCGCGCTTCCGATACCGCCTCCATCAGTTTTAATGACTGCCGCGTCCCACTGAATAACATCCTCGGCAGCCCTGAGATCGCCACCGACGAAGAAGGCCGCAAGAAAGCCTTTGGGGGCGTTATGCAAACTTTCGACAACACCCGCCCACCCGTGGCTGCAATGGCAGTGGGTATCGCCCGGGCCGCGCTTGATATGACCCGTGAAATGCTTGCGGAGGAAGACATTCAACTCGATTTCGGCAAGAAGCCCAGCAATACGTCGGCTATAGAGGCCGAGCTATACAGGATGAAATCGGAGTGGGAGGGCGCGCGACTTCTGACCCTGAAGGCGGCCTGGATGGCTGATAATGGCCAAGCGAACTCCAAGGAAGCATCGATGTGCAAGTCCAAGGCGGGAAGGATGGGTAACTACGTAACCCTGCGCTGCGTAGAGCTGTGCCAGAGCCTGGGTTACAGCGAGGCCCACCTGCTGGAAAAGTTTGCCCGGGATTCGAAAATTACCGATATCTTCGAGGGTACGCAACAGATCCAACAGCTGATTGTCGCGCGCCAGGTGCTGGGCAAATCCTCGAGCGAGCTGAAATGACCCATGTTGTTAATCAAATCGACTCGCCGCTGGCAACCATTCCAAAAAGAGAATAATAATGCTTCAGAAAAAAAACCTGTGCTTTCACGGTAGGCGTCGCATTGCCGCGATACTAGTACCACTCGCGATACTGCTGGCGTCTTGCTCTGGGGAGACAGTGGAGCAGTCCGGCGACAGCTTCAGTACAGCAGCGGATGTACACAATGACCCCGGGGTCATCGCCGAAACTGCCGAAATCGATATCGTTATCGCCGAGATGAACGAGAGTGGCTTGTGGTCAAACAAACTGTTCGAAACGGAGACGGAACTGCTTATCCGTGGCGCGGCACAGGCAAGCGACAGCGCTACACAGGAGATCTCTGGCACTAAAGCGGTCGAGCGACGGGCCTACTTCGGAGACTTGCACGTACACACCACCTATTCCTTCGATGGCCATTCTATGGGGACGCTGGCGACCCCGTACGACGCGTACCGATTTGCCATGGGCGAGGCGATTGACAACCCCGGGGGCTTCGCGATGCAACTAACCCGGCCTCTGGATTTTTATGCCGTAACCGATCACGCCGAGTTCCTTGGTGTCTTCCCTGCAGCCTCAGATACTAGCACGGCGTTCGCGAAGAATGCCTTTTCCCAGCCCTATCATGACTTCAACGCACCGGATAAAAATGGCACGGACATAGTCTCCAGCTTGCGCAGGGGGGCGAGGTTCGGAACCTTCTTCCCCAATGCGAGTGAGATGATTACTGCCGGTGAGTTGGACAGAGTCGAAACCCTTGGGGTGGTCCATAGCGCCTGGATGGACACTGTCGATGCGGCTGACCAGTTCAATACACCAGGGGAATTCACCACCTTTGCGGGCTTCGAATACACCTCAGTCTCCCCGGATTACGGTAATCTGCATCGCAACGTCATCTTCAAAGGCAGTGAACGGCTACCACGGGAACCCTTTTCCCGCTTTCACTCGCAGAACCCGGAGAACCTGTGGCAGTGGATGGACGAACTCAGGGCAAAGGGTGTTGAAAGCCTTGCCATACCGCATAACTCCAATGGCTCTAACGGCCAGATGTTCAAGCTGGTGGACTGGGCCGGTAACCCGCTGGACGATGATTACGCGCGTCAGCGAATACGCAATGAACCCATTGTTGAGATTACCCAGATCAAGGGCACCTCAGAAACTCACCCACTGTTGTCGACGCGGGATGAGTGGGCGGGCTTCGAGATCATGCCCTTTCGGGTGGCAACCAATGCGTTAAGTAAAAATAAGGGTTCCTACGTACGTGAAGCCCTACGCAACGGGCTGGCGCTTGAGCGCAGGGGCATTACCAACCCCTACGAGTTTGGTTTTATAGGCTCGAGTGACACCCATTCCGCCGCGAGCCAGCCCGACGAGTCCACCTACGTCTCCAAGCTGGGTTTGCTGTCAGCGACTGCAGCGCAACGCGGTTCAGTACCACTAGAAGGATTGGAAGGAGAGTTTGCCTACTACCTGACGAAAGTTGGGATGGCCCTCAATCCCTCGAGAGCAGGCTCTTCCGGCATGTTCAAGCGGATCAACGGGAAGATCTACGACAGGGGAGCCAACGCGCTTTATGGCGCTTCCGGCCTGGCTGCGGTCTGGGCCGAGGAGAATACGCGAGAGTCGATCTACCGCGCTTTTCGCCGCAAGGAGGTCTTTGCCACGTCGGGCCCGCGCATAGCTTTGCGCTTTTTCGCCGGTTATGGCTTCGACAAGACAATGCTCGATAGTGCGGATGGCGTCCAGCGTGCCTATGCAGCAGGTGTCAGCATGGGTGGGAATCTCGAAGGCGCCGGCGGTGACGGAGAAGCGCCCGGCTTCATCGTGATGGCATCCGCCGATCCGGAAAGTGCACCCTTGCAGCGCCTGCAGGTCATCAAGGGATGGATCGATGGCGACGGTAATACGCACGAGGATGTGATTGACGTGGCCTGCGCCAGCGGCGCCACTGTCAACCCTGACACAAAACGTTGTCCGGATAACGGGGCCAGGGTCGACCTTACCGACTGTTCGATTAACCCTGACACAGGGGCCGGGCAGCTGTCCGTCCTGTGGCGTGATCCGGATTTCCAGCCCGAGCAGCGCGCGTTCTACTATGCCCGCGCCATTGAGAACCCAAGCTGCCGCTGGTCGACCTGGGACGCCTTGCGCGCCGGGGTCGAACCCCGGCCCGATCTTGCCAGGACCCTGCAGGAGCGGGCCTGGTCCTCACCCATCCATTACCGCGGGTACTGACGAGTTAACTCGGCCCGCCACATATCCGGAGAATTCCCATGCCCTACAACACCCTGCGCTACGAGGTCGAGGACCACATTCTGACCTTGACCCTGGACCGTCCCGAACACTTGAACGCCTTTACCGTTGAAATGGCGCAGGAACTGATTGATGCGTTCGATCGCGCCAGCAACGACGACAAGGTGCGCGTGGTGGTGGTGACCGGAGAGGGCAAGGCCTTCTGCGCAGGCATGGATCTGAGCGTTGGCGGCAACGTCTTCGGCCTGGATGAGAGCCAGCTGCCGGACATGGCTGATATGGAAGCATGCTGCGCGGGTGACGGTAAGATCGACAGCGTACGCGACACCGGCGGCCTGGTGGCGCTCGCCATCTACGAGTGCAACAAGCCGGTCATTGCTGCGATCAACGGCGCCGCCGTCGGCATCGGCGCCACCATGACCTGCGCCATGGATATCCGCCTGGCCTCCGAAAAGGCGCGCATCGGCTTCGTGTTCAACAAGATCGGCATCACCCCGGAGGCGTGCTCAAGCTGGTTCCTGCCGCGCATCGTCGGCATTTCCCAGGCCCTGGAATGGGTGTACACGGCAGAAATTCTCAGTGCCGACGATGCATTGGCCGGCGGCTACGTGAAAGCCATCGTGCCCCCCGAGCAACTGCTGGACGAGGCGTACACGCTGGCGCGGCGCATCGCCAAACACAGCCCCGTGGCCATCGCAATGTCGCGCCAGATGATGTACCGCAATGCCGCACAGCCTCACCCCATCGAGGCGCACAAGGTCGACTCGCTGGCAATCTTTTACGCCAGCCAGAAAAGCGGCAAGGAAGGCGTGGCCGCGTTCCTGGAGAAGCGGGAGGCGGTATTCGAAGACCGCACATCCACCGATATGCCGGCGTTCTATCCCTGGTGGAAGTGAACTAGCCCCGGGGCGATTGGTCTGTTCGCCGGACCACGAGTTCATCTACTGATCTAACTAGTGGTCCGGCTTTCGACCATCGAATCTTGTCATAAATTTGGCAAAGTCAATGGGACGCGATAGATTAGGGCGCTGAGTATTCGAGAATTACGCATGGCCAAGCAATCAAGTTCTGAAGCAAAGAAATATCATCACGGCGCGCTGAAGCAGGCACTGTTGGACGAGACCGCCCGCATACTGGCAGAAGAAGGTGAATCTGCACTCTCTCTGCGTCGACTGGCGTCTAACCTGGGTGTCTCTAGAACCGCTCCTTACAACCATTTCGATAATAAGGACGCGCTGTTGTCGGCGGTGGCAGAAGAAGGGTTCAGACGCTTCGAGAAGACCATGGATGCCACTCGTCGCAAGCACCGAAACAGCACTGGCAATGAAATGATGCGTGCGCTGGTACAGACTTACGTCAAGTTTGCACTCAACAACCGGCAGTACTATGACCTGATGTACGGCAGCAAGTCCTGGCACGAGGGCGCAAAAACTGAGTCACTTGCGATTACCTCGAGAAGAGTACTGCGGCAAGACACTGAGCGCCTGCAGAGAGCCCAGGAGAAGGGCCTGATCTGTGCAGATGTGGATGTCGTTTACTTCGAGCGCTTTATGTGGGGCGCCCTGCACGGAATCAGCCGATTATGCCTGGATGGCGTTTACGCAGACCATGTATCAATCAAAAAACTCTGCACTAGTACGGGAGACATGCTGTGGCAGTTAATGGACCCGGCGAAGTAAATCCTGCCCGGATCTTTCCAGGCTAGTAACCTGCGCTGCCATCGGCAATGCACTTATAGAAACCGACGTCCAATCGCTCGTAGGATTCGCCTTGAGGCCTGCGAACATAAATTTCATCATCCCCAACGTTATCCAGGTGATAAGCTTGCTCGCGTAGTTCACCCTTGAGTAATTTAAACGTCCCGGTGGTGGCCATTGATCGCTGAATGCGCAGGAATACCGGCCTGGCATATACGGGCAACTCGCCATCCACGATACGCACAAACGCCTCCATATCGAATGGGACACTCTCCTCGAGGGCAAATGCTACCATGCCCGCACGGCCTTCCACGCCCGGAATCTCAACGCCATAGACATTGGCCATATTGATTTGCGGATGCCGGTTCAACACCTCACCTACCTCGTTAGTCGAGACATTTTCCGCGCGCCAGCGGAAGGTATCGCCCGTTCGGTCCACGAACTGGTAGTGCTTCAGGCCCAACGCGAAGCCAACATCGATCTCACGTATTAGATCGCCGGTATTAAACCACTGGTCTCCCTGTTCGATAACGTTCCGGACAATCTTCTTTTCGGTGGCGGCCGAATCAGTGTAGCCGTCAAACCGCGTTCTACTGCTGATTTTCCCCAGCAACAGGCCAGGCTCTCCGACGGGCGCTTCGATGCATACACCCGACTCATCCCGCAGTATCTCCGCCTCATCGTGGTTATACTTGACCAGCGCTATCTTGGAACTGGGGAAGCCAATCGTCCTGTCCTTGTTCAATAGATTCATAAAGCTGACGTTGCCCTCGCTGGAGCCGTATATCTCACAGATTCGGGAAACACCAAAACGATCCTTAAACTCTTTCCAGACATCCGGGCGGAGGCCATTGCCCAGAATTTTTTTCAGGGGATTACCTTTCTCTTCCGGGCACCTTGGCTGCATTAGCAGGTAGCGACACAACTCGCCGACGTAGATAAAGCAATTCGCCTGGTGTTCCTGTACTTCCGACCAGAAACTGGAGGCGGAAAACTTCCGGCGGAGAACGATGGAGCCACCCGCGCTAATGAATCCGCAGACGCCCGGACCCATTCCGGTAATATGGTAAATGGGCAGGCACAGGTAAAGCCTGTCTTCGGGCTTCAGCCTGAACCCCGTACCCCCAATAGCTTGCCCCGCGGCGAGGATCTTTCGATGCAGGATGACCGCAGCCTTGGGCAATCCCGTCGTCCCGGAAGTAAAGATATAAAGCGCCGTCTCTCCAGCAGTGATAGTGCTCGTGACCGTCAGGTTTTCCCCTGACATCGACGCCATTTCTACCCGTGCATCAATAGCCCAATGAGGCGGCTCTTTCGAATCGGCGTCAGAAAACCACAGCAGCGGCTCGGTATCTGTCCAGCTGAGTTCGTCGCGTATCGAGTCGAAAGCTGCCGATCTCTCTTCTCCGACGATACAGCCCTTGGCATTCGTAGCTGAAAGACAATGCAAGAGAGCCCCCCCTGTGAGGCTGTTATTGATGAGGCTGGCGCTGGCCCCCAGCTTGACCAGCGCCAACATGGCAAGGATGTACTCCGCGCGGTTCTCCATGAAGATCGCCACGGTATCCCCGCGCGAGATCCCCTTGCCAGCGAGTACCCGGGCGAGCCGGTTAACCTCAGCATTGAATTGGGCATAGGTCCACTGTCGACCCTCGAATATCAGCATGATGTTGTCAGGATAGCGTGAGACAGTGCCTTCGAAGACCGAGCCCAGCGACGTCTGTTCATCTTCCTCGGGCATCTGGTACTTCCTTGCGGGTAGGATGTGGGCGAGCTCTGTGAGCACCCGGAAATACTCCCGGATTCGCGCCAGACCTATCATTGCACCGGACTCTGGAAAACCGACAGTATGTGTTTTCACCTCATTCCCCCTGCTTAATAGCGTTTTTTTCAGCGTGTACCCATGTGAAGGAGCAACAATTTATGCGCATATATTGACGTTGTCAATATTAGGATGTAATGTTGAGCCCAATAGCAATAACGACAAGCCGGGGTTATCCGCATCAGCCAGTACGTAGGCGCCCTTAACCTGCAAACCAAGGTAACTATGATGACTGCACAAACACTTCGCGCAGAAAAGCACCCTCTACACAGCACAATTCTGGCTGTAACGATCGGCATTCTTCCTGCTCATGCTGTTGCCCAACATGCCGTTTTGGAGGAGCTTATCGTTACGGCGACCAAGCGTGCCGAGAGCCTGCAGGATATTGCCATGACGGTGAACGCTTTCGATGAGCAGACTATCCGGGAAGCGAATATCACAAATGCCGACGATCTGGCCATCCTCGCTCCCACCCTGACCATTACCACGAATACCCAGCCCAACACCGCAGCGTTCCGGATTCGCGGCATCGGCACTTCCCAGACGGACATTGCCCTGGAACCCTCGGTGGGCATATTCGTAGACGATGTCTACCTGAATCGCTCCGGGCTGGGCATGTCCGACCTTACCGACATCGAACGCATTGAGATATTGAATGGACCACAGGGCACCCTGTACGGCAAGAACACTAACGCCGGAGCCATCAGCATTATCACCAAGGCCCCCAACCTCGAGGAATACGAGGGCTACGTGGAGGCCACACTGGGCGATTATGACCTGCAGAAATACGTAGCGGGGGTCAGCGGACCGATTACCGAATCGCTGGCGTTCCGCCTGTCCGGCTCCGTCCACCAAAGGGATGGCTACCTGGAGAACAACGGGATCGGGGATGACATGAACGACGCCGACGACTGGAATGTCATCGGCAAACTGCTGTGGGAGGCCACCGATAATCTGAGCATCAGTCTCAAAGGCACCTATGTGGATCGCAACCCGCGCTGCTGCGCCCCCGATGCCACCGCCGGCGATTCCGTGAATGAACAGCTGGTAGCCGAAGGTTTTGAACCGGACAAAAACAACCCCTTCGATTACGAGACCGCGGTGAGCGTCGAGCAGAACTACGAAAGCGAGTTCTACAGCTTTTCAATGGTTGTCGACTACGCTCTTGAATGGGGCTCTTTCAAGTCGATTTCAAACTATACCGATAACGAGACCAGCAATAGCTACGATCCCGACCGCTCCCAACTGGACGTCATGTCGTATATTGAGGCCTATAGCGAGAGCGACACCCTGTCCCAGGAGTTTCGAGTCTCCTTTGATGCAAGTGATCGTTTTCAACACATGCTCGGTTTTTTCTACTTCGAATCCACCATCCAGGGCGGTAACGGCAACCCCTTTGTATTCCTTGGGGAAGACTTCCTGACCCAGGCCAACCAACAGCAGGACTTCATCGACACGTTACCAGCACCTCCGAACCTTATTGCCCGGCCAGGCGACAACCTGCGCGCTGATACATCGATCGACACCACCAACGTGGCAGTCTTCGGCCAGAGCACCTGGTATATTACCGACGCCTGGCAGGTCACCGGTGGCCTGCGCTGGACCGACGAGGAAAAGGACGCCGACCTGTTCACCGAGATCGACTCCACGGCGCCGTCAGCGGCGCTTACCGGCCTGTCCTTCCTCACCACGGTCTCCACCCCTATCGACGACTCCTTCACTCGAAGCACTGACAACGTCAACTGGCTGGTCAACACCCGCTATGACATCCTGGACGACACCATGCTTTACGCCAGCGTGGCGACGGGTTCCAAGTCCGGTGGCTTTAACACAGTCAACGGCACCCCCGAAGAACGGGAGTTTGATGACGAGGACACCATTAGCTATGAGGCCGGGGTGAAATCCACTCTCCTGGAATCTCGCCTGCGCGTGAACGCTGCACTGTTCTACACCGAGATCGACGATTACCAGTTCCAGCAGCAGTTGGAAGCGGGCATCGGCAGCCGGGTATCGAACCAGGCCGAAGTGGAAACACAGGGACTTGATCTGGAGATCCAGGCGCTGCCCCTGCAGAACCTGACACTGGGTGCCAGTCTGCTTTACATGGACAAGTATGAAATCACCGCCGGCCCCCAGAAGGGGGACAACCTGCCCTTCACTGCCGAGTACAGCTACACCCTGTCCGCCACACTGGTCTTCCCGCTGTACGATGGCGGCATCTACCTGCGGACGGACTACAGCTATATGGATGACCATGCAATCAATGTTGGTGCGGACCTTCGCGATGACCAGTTTGATGACCGGGAAGACTTGAGCGCCAAACTAGGCTGGCGGAACGACAACTGGAATGTATCGGTCTGGGGCAGGAATCTGACCGATGATACATACGTATCCTTCGCCGCTGCGACATTCCCCGTCACATCCACGAACGCCTTCTGGCTGGCACCGCCGAGAACTTGGGGTGCCACCGTGCGCTACGATTTCTGATTTGAAAATGCAGGCCAACCGGCCACTACCACTCAGTACCAAAGTCGCTTACGGCTTTGGTGCGGTCGCCTATGGCGTAAAAGACAATGCCTTCTCGGTGTTTCTTCTGTTCTTTTACAGCCGTGTCGTTGGCATGCCTGCAGAGCAGGTCGGGCTCGCTATTATGCTGGTACTGATCATCGACGGGATTTCCGACCCGCTGGTTGGCCACATATCCGACAACCTGCACTCCCGCTGGGGCCGTCGACATCCGTTTATGTATTTCTCGGCGCTACCGGTGTCTGTAAGCTTCTTTTTCCTGTGGAACCCGCCAGTTTTATCCGCTGACGCCATGTTCTTCTATCTGCTGGCTATGGCGGTACTCGTGCGCACCTTGATCACGCTGTTTGAAGTGCCCAGTACCTCGCTCATTGCTGAGCTCACCCCTGACTACGATGAGCGAACCAAGGTGATCGGATATCGTGGCTTTTTCGGTTACCTGGGTGGGATAGGACTCACTATTGTTGCCTATGTGTTTTTCTTTCCGCAGACACCGGAGTACTCGGTAGGCTTAATGAACCCGGAGGGTTATACGAAGTACGCCTTGGTGGGGTCAACGATGATGTTTATCGCAATTATCGTTTCATCCATTGGTACTCACAATCGCATCCCAACCTTCAAGTCACCCCCGCCGAAGCGACCTTTTAACGCGCGGCAGACGACAACAGAGTTAAAACAGACACTCTCCAACCCCTCCTTCCTGGTAGTGATGGGCGCGACACTATTCGCCGCCACCGCCAGCGGGCTAGGGCTTTCGTCCGCCAACTTTCTGTTTACGCTGTTCTGGGAATTTACCTCTGAACAGATCGGCCTTCTGAATATGTTCCTGATTATCAGTGTATTCATTGCAGTGATCATTGCGCCAGGGCTGTCGCGCCGAATCGGTAAGAAGAAAGCGGTGATCTTTTTTTGGTTTACGGCAGCATCGCTGGCGCCGATGCCCTATCTTCTGCGCGTGTTTGGCTGGTTCCCGGACAATGGCTCTCCTGCACTGTTGCCGTCGGTGCTCGCAATCTACACCGTTGACATGGCTCTATTCATATCCGCAAACATCACGATCTCGTCCATGTTCGCCGATGTTGTGGAAGACAGTGAGAAAACGACAGGACGGCGTTCGGAGGGTATCTTCTTTGCCTCGCGCAAATTCCTCGAGAAATCCGTTTCGGGGCTCGGGATATTTATGGCCAGCAGCGTGCTGGTTATGGTGGGTATTTCAGAAACTGCTACACCGGGGTCACTGGATCAAGCGACCTTGTCTCGCTGGATATTTATTTACGCCCCCACGTATGTCTTCCTGTACATGCTCGCAGTTACGCTGGTGTTTCGATACCAGATCGACAGAGAAGTACACGAGAAAAATCTGCGCCAGTTGGCCGAAGAATCGTCACCCTGAAGGAGAAAAAAACCTATGAAAAAAGTACTTGTGATGATTGGCTGTCTGGCACTCGCAGGCGTAGTCACCTACAGCCAGCGCACAACCCTCGTCGCACGCCTGATGGAACGTGGGTTGGAAGCACGCATGGGCGCCGACGTCGTTGCGGAAATGGAGGACGGCCTGCACCTGGCACTGTGCGGCGCCGGTGGCCCGATGCCCGCCCCCAACGCCTCCGGCCCCTGCGTGGCAGTCGTTGCGGGCAAGCAGTTGTTCATCGTGGATGCGGGTACGGATGGCGTACGTAACCTGGGCCGCATGGGCTACCAGGCCGGCAATATCCAGGGCGTATTCCTCACCCACTTTCACTCAGACCATATCGACGGCCTGGGTGAGATGGGCACCCTGCGCTGGGCCGCCGGAGATAACGACTCACCGCTGCCTGTCTACGGACCACACGGTGTAGAGCGTGTCGTCAACGGCTTCAACGAGTCCTACGCACAGGACTTTGTTTACCGACACGAGCACCACGGAGACATGGTCGCCCCCATGAGCGCGGCCGGCCTTGAGGCCATGCCCTTCACGGTACCGCAGATGGGGGAACTCGAACTCGTATACGAAGGTGGCGGACTGACAGTGAACGCACTGGCCGTGGAACACTCTCCGGTCGAGCCAGCAGTGGGCTACCTGTTCAGCTACAAGGGCCGCAAACTGCTGATCACCGGCGACACCACCAAACAGGACAATATTCAGAAATTCTCCGAGGGGATCGACCTGCTGGTACACGAGGCCCTGGCGCCAAACCTGCTCATGATGATGCACGAGGCGGCAAACAAGATAGGCAACAAGATCATGGCGAAAATCAGTGTCGATGTGCTGGACTACCACGCCAGCCCGGTAGAGGCAGCAGAAACCGCCCGTGATGCCGGCGTCGGTCACCTGCTGTACTACCATATCGTGCCACCCCTGGTCATTCCCGGGCAGCAAGAACTTTGGCTGGGCGGCGCGGGGGAGATATTCCCCGACTACACCGTCGGCCAGGACGGCGTCAGCTTTTCGCTGCCTGCCGATAGCGATGAGATCATCCTGACCCGAAAGAGCTTGTAACCAACGCCGGAAACGTGCCACAAGCTGTGACGAAGAGCTCAAACACTAACCATAGTAACTTTCCATATTTTGGGTCAGAGTAGAAATTATCAGATGATTTCTACTCTGACCCCATGATCCGCCGCAAATCAACACCTACCGGGTTAGGAGACGTCGAAGAATACTGTCGTCGGACCTGCCAGCAGTACGCATTGTCAGCATTTCAAGCACCAGTGACTCTATGCTGTCGGCGGTCTGCTTACGAACAGATTTTTGGATACGCTTGGAAATTCCTTTCTTCCCTCTTCGGTCGGGGACCTCGATCGGCTCTCCGAATGCCAGGTAGCAATGCTGTGGCTTGGGTATCAAGGTGTTGAACATACCGCTCGGCACGGGGGGTACGATATCGTCCCGTATATCACCAATCAGTCCCAAACCTTGGAGCAGCTTTATCATCCTGCTGTGCAGAATATCCTGCCCCTCGATAACATGGTCCCATCCATCGTCCGGTCCCACCATGCCAAACGGTGTGATGTTGTAGCCATGTTTCGCGGCCATACGCACGAAGCCATAACGTTCCCCCCACACCAGTGAGTATCGCTCCTGTGCGGTTTTGTTGGCCTCGGCGGCGCCTCCTGGAAAAACCAATAGATCCTGGCCTGCCTCCATCATTGCACTACAGACATCCGGATGAGCCAGCACTATACCCCCTGCGGCCATCTTGCTACTCGCTGCGCTGTGAAACCAGATATTATCCGTAAGGGGTCTCAGGAAGCGGCCTGTTTCATGGCAAACAGTTGGCAGCAGAATCACTGCATCCAGCGCAAACATTGCGTGGTTGCCAATAAAAAGGGTTGGCTCTTCGGGGATGTTCTCCAGCCCAACGACTGTAGGGGAGAAATAGGGTTTGATTACAGCATACTGCCGCTTGAGGGACTTTACATCCGGCCCTTCGACGCTCAGGAAAACCTCTATCAGCTCTGAAACTTCTGCGTTGGAATAGGCTGTCTGGGCGTTTTCTCCTGACTCTTTATTGTTCGACATGCGCTTGTCCCTGGCGTGTTATCAGGCACATCGAGCTACCAAACAGAATGCGAATAGTTTCTAACCCACAGACTTACGCTTTGCCAGACCGGCGTCTTCTTTCTAGTTGTAGATACTCATAGACAAAAGGTGTGATGCATCCGCCTTTGAAACCGGCTTTCTTCGCAAGAAGCGTAGCGCCAGCAATAGCACCAAGCGGAGCGTAGTCATCTACGATATAACGGCCAGATTCTTTTTGATTATCTGGTAGCGAGTCGTAGTATGCCTGACTAACGATAACTCCACCTTTGGCTAAATTGCGCGGTTTTTTATCGCTCATGGTGCTCTTCGATTCTCGTGTAACACTTACAAAAGCTACTCTATGGTCTCCAAACGTAGGAAAACTACTGCTCACGACCAGAAATCACGTCCATAGATGTCGGTAACTGCGTTTTTCGGCAATCTAATCCCCTGTCATCAACGCTAGTATGCGTTTTTCGGCAATCCGTAGTCAAAATTGAAGTTGAAATGCGGTTTCCGGCAATCTCCAGGCGATTACACCTGCGTTTTTCGGCAATGAGAGAGAAAAACTGTATGATTAGTACGTTTTTCGGCAAACTAAGCGAAAAAGCGAATGACTGATGCGTTTTCCGGCACAGAAATCGCTCAAATTCTGAGCGTTCATGCCTATACATTTCCAGAAAAGGCACGAAGGGCTTAACAGCAATGGATCTATTTACGAACAACTTGAGTACTAAAAAATAAAGGTGCTCTTTGAGTCGCGAACTCCGACCAGAAGCCTACAAATAAGCATGAAAGATGAATTAACCGCCGACTCTTCAGGAATCAAGTGATGAACGAAGCTTCTCAATCATTTCTTCAAACGAAAACTCATCTATATATTCTGATCGATTGGAGTGTTCCAAAAAACTAAAGACGTACTCGAAGAAATCAAACTCGTCTTTACTTACCTTAGCTATCCCACGTTCGTTTCCTTCTCGATCACTACTATTGACTTGTAGCAATACTTCAAACCCAATTTCCAAGTGATACGCCACGTCGAAGATGAGCACTTCCTCCGCCGTACACTGAAAAAATCCAACGCCTTTTTGCTCTGGACCGTTAATCGGAGTAGCTATTTCCACTGGATAATACATGTCAGCCGAAGGACGATTCAGGACTCTAATCTTGGAAACGTAACTATATGCTTCGGGGATAGGCGGAGCTGGAGGCACCTCCAATCTCTCTTGAGTCTCGATTGCTTCACCAAGACTATTGGCAAATGATAAATCGTATGTAGCTCCAGCGTCAGTCCTTGTACCTTTTTGAAGCTTTGATTGGACTGCAATCGCCTGTTCAGTGATATCTCTAGATTCATCATCGTCAACATCCGCCTTTCCCTGTAAAAGCCGATCGCTAAACGCCAACTCAATGAGTCGTTGTCCGTTAGCGAGAAACTTCCGTCCTTCTTCTGACACCCCACGCTCGGTTACGGCTACACATCCCACCACGGCCATAAATAGCTGACCATCCTTTGATATCACGGGCGCCGGAAATGCATCTCCGTGAACTTTTTTATCGAACTTCCTCCCATCCTTTCTCGAGTTTAGAGCATCAGCCAACCTGTTAAATTTGCTGAAGTCCGACTCTTTGCGAAAAGCCTTTCCCATGTTAAGTATGCCAAGAACACTAGAGTTAGCTGAATCAAACCAAAAAGGACAACTGGTTGAATCGATGTTACGAATGACAAACGGAATAAGAAGGTGACCTTTCACGCTCGAACTCTGCTGCACAAAATCATCAGAATCATTTGCTGCATCCTGATACGTTGCAAGTTCAAGGTTAATGCCTAAATTGTCCAACCCCAGCCGCTTAGAAATTTCCGAATCAAGCATATCAATACTCCCCAATAGCCATCACTGCACAAGTTCGTCCCTTGATAATGCCTATGTGCGCGCACTTCTCAACACTTAAAGCTAAAACTACGGAGAAAGTGAAACCGAATGCCGAAAAACGCAATTTCTGAGGTGGGGAAGCGTATACCAGGTTACATTTTGTGGATTTCATCCATGAAGAGGATGCCTTCATGAACAGTCGAACTCTTCATAAACCAGTCACACTCATTTATTGCGATACATGGCGCGCAACACGATGAGAGTAGTAGTAATAAATGGCCAGAATATACATTACTCTATATAGGGCGCTTGCACTTGCAATCATGGCCCCGCCAAAGTCCAGTACTCGGGTTTCGGTTAACCACCTCTTTCTCCTCTTCAATGGTGCGTCATGCCACGGTAAATGCGTCTGGAAATCTACATCTTGCAGAATACTAAGAGCATCAGTCATGCTAGAATTAACCGGGCGTTCACTCTTTTGATGATCTGGTTTCAGATTCACTCCGCTGATACCAATTTCTTCAAGAGTTCGCCAATAAAGCTCCGCGTCACGGTAAGACAAAAATCGTAATCTTCGATGCCCTGACCTATAACTGACACCAGCGATATGGAGGAACGAGTAGACTAACTCCGAATCGGGCATCTCATCTCGATCAATTTTTTTCTGAATAACGTTTAGTACGCACCGTACGTCAATGGTCTCCTGGCTTTTTTCGACGTAGTAGCCCATGGCAGGCGCTCGATCCCCACCCATTGTATTCTCGCCTTCGAAGCGGTAGTAAGAAAGCAACTGTGCTGCCTTATTGGAAGACTCTTTGAAAGCGCACAGATCCAGATCAAGGAGGTACGCATACCTTTCGACCTTTTCCTCATTGGCGTCGAAAAAGAGTTTTCTAGAAACGTGGTCGATATCCAGGAGAGACATTTTCGAGGTGGCTGCCTCCTCAATTAGAGGCGGAAGAACGTCATCTTGCGGTTCTGCTTCAGAATTGCAGACAAATTCAACATCGACATTATTAACTCCAGCGATATCGATATCCGTGACATCGGTAGAGTTAATATTTTCAAGTCTTTGCAGTCGCTTCCAAGTCGCGTCTTCGGAAACATCGAAATAGCACGAAAGCATCTTGGCTTTAGGAAGCTTGCAACTTTCGGCCACACAAGCGCCGTGCAGCTCCGGATACAGTCTGATGTAGCTTGACATGCTTCCAAGACTCCCGTGCCCCATAAAGTCGGCAACCAACTGCAGTCTTGCCGAGGATATACTGCTCCTTCTCCACAACTTCTTATAGTCAGCATCCCCTATCTCTCTTCCTTCGCATATCGACTCACCAAGCGCAGCATAGATTCCTTTGTGTATACCAAGACTACAGGTAGCCATATAGAACAAAACATTCGCGTGCGTGTGTCGTAAATGGTGGTAACGTAGGGAGGGATCGCCACTTGCCAGTTTCAATGCTCGATTGACGATAAATCCAGCAAAACTGCGGTCGATACTCGCCTCAGGATCCAATCCATCATTAAAAAGTAGCGCTGTCGCGCAGCTAGGAGCAATGGAATAAGAGATCTCTAGCAAGTGCTCCAGCAATTCGGCCTCTTCATCGGATAAAGATCCCACAAGAGGCAGAGTACGCCTGGAACTTCTTGTCTTTAGAGGTCTATGGATGTTTGGTCTAACCCTAACCTCTAGAGATTTCGACGTGATATCAAATTTTATGTCCTTTCGCTCAAGGTATAGCGCTTCACTCCACCTCAATCCAAAACGGTATCCAAGAAACACAAGTGACGCGAGCTGCAGGCGCATACTAGGCGAAAGAGCCTTCGAATCAGAAATGAGGCCCAACACTCTGCGGTAATCTGCGTAAGTAACCACATTGGCATCAACAGATGCTAGGGCATCGATCCCATTCCAATCACCAAGACCAAGTACATACGCCCAGTCCACATTGTCATGATTGAATGTATCCATTAATACGTTATGGAACTCACGTAATGCGACAAAGCAAACAACTCTCACACTAGGAACGCAGTCATCTAGAACGGAGAAGTAAAGTTCCTCATACTCAGATTCATCAAGCGTGCTAAAAGCTTTCTGCGATGAATGACGAACTAGATTGATAGTCCCAATTCGAATCAGTGTTCGCAGATATCGCCAAGAAAGTGCCGCTTTGAACTGGGTGCCCTCTCTCGCTAGCTTGATGATATACCTGTTAAGCGAAAGTACATCTCTGGTAAGCTCGGGGAGACCAGGCACATCACCCGAAGTCGACTCTCTCTCAAACCACAGGAGGACTTCAACAAGTCGCCTCTTAAACGTGACTAGTTTTTTCGAGTACTTTTCCTTAGATCTGTTGGTCTGCCTATCCTGATCGGTAGCGATCCCGGACTGAATGCACCGTAGCTGCTTGTTCAGCCATGTTTTATAGTCATCTATGCCTACCTTCGGGTCTAAGCTAGTCTTTTTCTGACAGACTTCAGTGATGAAATCTATTCGATCAATGTTTAGATACTCTTCACCATCACCTACAGAAGCACGTTGCCCTGTCGCCAGACGCTCTCTCATGCCCGCCGAAAGGCCACGCTGAATTATCCGATCCTCCGAAATAGATCGGACAATCCCTGGCTGCTCTATCAACGCCAAATTGCGAGCCCTTTTCGCAAGCCAGGTATATGGAGCTCTTGCATCACCCGCTAAAGAGGAAACTATCGATTTTAAACTTGAGATGTAAGCGTCCCTTTCTGTACCCACAAGCTTGAGGCTTTTCGGCAGGTGCAAGAGTATAGAAGCTGATATCTTGTCAGGGTCCCAAATACGGGCCACAGCCGGCCCTTCTACAACCTCATCTGAAAGAGCGCTTCCCACTGAAAGAATCAATTCTCCTCGATCGACTACCCACTCACTCAGAGGCTTAAACAAACCCTCTAAGACGGTCTTCGTCGCAATCAGACCATTGAGCGCTAGGGAAACCGTTGCTAAGGCGGCTACTTGAGGCACATTATTGCAACGGTATGCACCCCGTGCCAGTTCACGCCCGAACTCGGAACGTGCATTGAAGGCTGTCTCGTAGTCACCCAATGCATTCTCAAAGAAAGGAGACGGCTCACTCTCAAGAGCAAACAACCTGCGGCTATCTACTCGAACTCCACGCCGCCTATCTGCATCCAGTCGTCTGTAGAACAAGCGCTGACACCACTTCAACGAACCGCCAAATTCGTTACACAGGCCTTCGAGCATTCGAATGGCGTCTTCCACATCCTCTTCAGTGACATGCCGGCGCGTCAACGATGGCTTAAGATATGCTCTCACTTTTGAAACATGATCTTTAACGAGGGACTCCCGCTCCTCTCGCCGTCGCTTTCTCGAGTAGTACGCGATCTCGCCGTTTTCGAAAACCTTAGTTTTCGGATCAACGCCCGCTGAAAAAACAATGTTTCTAGCTCTGACGGGAAATTTTATCAATTTGAAACCAGAGCGCTTTAGAAGTTCATCGATTCTTCCGGCGGTTTGCAGGGCACTAGACTTTGGAGCCAAAAATGAATACCGACCGTAAGGGTGATCCAGGGACTCCACATGGCCAAGCAATCGTTGAATCTCTTGAGCATCAGCCCCAGCCCACCCGAGCTCAGTGGCGAGCCAGTGCCTACCGAAGTTGGCCGGCAGATCAATATATTCTCTCAAGTAGGCCTCGATTACGCTTGGCGACAACGCCGCGACCGGGAGAATCTGGGTCGGCAGGAGAAAAAACAGTGGAAGCGTTTTAGCCTCTGGACTAGACAGGAATTGAGCAATCGCCGCCCTAAGTTCTTCGTCGTCTTTGCTTACAGGAGCGGTTTTGGAAATAACGTCCAAGTAACGAATATACTCCCGAATTTGCAGCCGCGAGGTCTCTGGAAGCCCCACCAGCCGAAAAGCTCTACTCTCATCGGCGACTTTATCAGCGATAAGACACAACCCATGCTCTAAGGAGATATGGTGAAGTAGCGCAAATGCATCTATGACCGGTCGGTGGCCGGTAGCGAATAGGAGCTGAATGATGGTGTAGATTGTGAACGCATTGTGTCGCTCTACCAGCGATTTCTTTCTGTCCGATACAACCCCTTGAGTGCGCTCAACTAAACGAGATATCGCTTCAACAAAAGCATCACCTTCAATAAAAGGTATCGATGTAAGCTGATTATTACCCATGGAAGAGATAGGAAGCAGACTCCCTGTAGGCCTCGCGAATCTGCTCGTCCGTCAACGCCTGGTACCATCCCAATGAAGGCATCACCTCGCCCTTTTTCCTCGTGAGATGAAACACAAAAAGCGGGCTTTCGGTGCGCAACTGGATCTCTGCAGATAAAGCTGATGCTATGGCGCCGTAAGAGATGTCGTAGGTGCCATTCATTATCAATTCTTCCATATCCCGAGAAATGGCTTCGTATAACTTTGGGGCAGGGGTTCGGAGGCATTCAGAGAGCGGCATCGGCTTCAAAGTCGAAGCGTATTTCGACACCACTGAATCCAGTGGATCTGGCAGCCGAACTTGGACCATCTCGAGAATCCCGCGAAAAGGTTGGTCGTTACTGGTTGGCTGAAAGCAGCTTTCAGGTCGAATGATGGACATACTGACAAGACCGCGGCTATTGATAACCCCTTTCGCGCCACAACTCATTGAGAGAATATCTCGAATGTCTTTGCCCAGAGCGAGCGACAGCCCTACGAGTAATCTGCTCTCCAATTTCTCGTGGGTGGATACAGACTCTAGAGTACTGAGATAGTCTTGAACCCTCCGAAGCTCCATGTCAGAAAAAACGCCCGCAGAGATAGTTGTCTTATTTTGTATGCCCTGCAACCATCTTCGGGCTGCTCCTAAATCTACGTCAAAAGACTCTTGCTCAACTGACCCCGGATCAAGTACCACAACGCTTACTGTCCGGGGAGCCTCTCCAGGGGGAACTTCCGAAAGAGGCTCTACAAAAAGACGTTGCACCGGATACCTGGGGGGAGGAGAATCTTCAGTAGCCAGTGGAAAGCCGAACGGCCCCTGCCGAAAGTTCCCCACAGCGCTGTCAGACGAATCCTTCTCCGAACTACCACCATCCGGTTTCCCACCCTTAGTCGACGGAAAGCTCCTGGCTGGCGTATTTTCGACCAAAAACAATAGTGAGCGGCGAAAGCTGGAAGGCAACTTTTTCCAAGCAACGGCTTCTGTCTTTCCAGAGATATAGCTCTTGAATTCAGCCTCAAAGCTATCTGTGGGTACTCTCTTTAATTCAGCTAGAAAGGCGGCTCTCTCATTTTCTCGAAGGAACCCTATATCTGCCTTGCGGAGCTCAAGGGCAAATTCCGCCGCCGTCTTCCTCTCATGGTTTAGCGATGACCAACATCTAGACAAGTAGAGAAGACGTAGCCCAACTCCCAAAGCCGCACCAGAGTGCTTACGATTCTGGAACAAGTAGGCGCTTACAGGGTTATCTTCCAGACCAATTTTCTCAATGGGATTCGAGTCAGATCTGGAGGCCCCGCCGTCGGGGATCCGATATCCTTGAGCGAGCAGCTTCGCCTTACATTCATCCAGCTGGGCTATTACGTCCTCGACAGAGGGAGATTCTACGAACTCTGCGAAGTACCAGGTAATATCATACCTGTGAGACATTCCGAGGAACCTGGAGAGCTGATGCACAAGACAAAGAAGCGCTACAGGCGAGGGTGAGTAATCGAACGGCTTGAGCAATGTGCTCAGAAAACGACCAGCCATTTCCTCAAGATTCATAGGCACTTCATCTCTATTTGTGACCATCGCTTTCTGCGCCCAAATCGGCATATCATAAGGAATCCTAAACTGGACATAGAGGCAATATCAAGGATTAAGGAAGAGAATGCAGAAATCAGCTCTCCCGGTGAGCCCGAGAGAAAATACGGCAATATATCTTATTATATCAATGTGTTATGGTATTTTCTGCGAGAGAAGGCCTTCAGGCCCAAGACGGAATGTAAACTAGTATACATTGAGATCTCTTAGAATTATAAATTTATACAGTCTTCATAATGCTGGTCGGTGGTTCAAGTCCACCCGTAGCTACCACTTTTCTTCAGTATTTTTTCTTTATTATTCATGAGCTTAGCGTAATTTTTCGATATTGGTGAGGCGTTGTGCCCGCCAAGCGTTTAAAGCCTCGAACGAATACGCTAGCTTCGGCGTAGCCCAACTCCAACGCAATATCGGTGATAGGAATGCGCATTCGAGAGTTAGAGACGCCTCACGATAGAGGCACGTTAAAATTTGCCAGGCAATCCTAATTGATGCGCTGCGTTTTAATCGGGCAATGCGGAGCGCAAATTTACGGAATCGCCAGACCCGGACCGCTAGTAACCCGCGTTGCCAGCAACAATTTCCTGGTAAATATCCTCGTTTAGCAACTCGTAATACTCACTACGTGGCCTGCGCACATAAACCTCATCTTCACCTATTTTACCCCTGTGATATGCCTGTTCCCGCAAATCACCCTTGAGCAGCTTGAAAGTTCCAGTGGTAGCCATATCTCGCTGGACTCGCAGAAATACCGGGCGAGCATAAACGGGCAGTTCGGCATCCACCAATCGGGTGAATGCCTCCAGGTCGAGTTCGATACCGGGCTCAAGCGCGAAGGCGACCATACCAGCACGCCCCTCAACACCAGGCACCTCCACACCATAGACATTTGCCATATCGACCTGGTGGTGCTTGTTCAGGACTTCGGCCACTTCATTGGTGGAGACATTCTCGGCCCGCCAGCGGAAGGTGTCGCCCGTGCGATCGACAAACTGGAAATGCTTGAGCCCAAGTGCAAAACCGACGTCGATCTGGCGCACTAGGTCGCCAGTGTTGAACCAGCTGTCATCATCATCCAGCACGTCGCGCACGATCTTCTTTTCCGTGGCCGACGAGTCGGTATAGCCGTCAAACTTGTATTTATCGGAAATTTCGCCCAGCAATAAGCCTGGTTCGCCAACGGGCACTTCAATACAACGACCACTGGCATCGCGGATAATCTCATCGTTCTCGTTGTCGTACCTGACCAGAGTCACCCTCGATATGGCGGCGCCTATGGTCTTATCCTTGTTCAGCAGATTGAGAAAACTGATGTTGCCTTCGCTGGAACCGTAAATTTCGCAGATGCGGGACACGCCGAACCGGGTCTTGAACTCATCCCAGACATCCGGGCGCAGACCGTTGCCCAGCATCTTTTCCAGCGGGTTGTCTTTCTCCTCCGGACACTCGGGCTGCATAGACAAGTAGCGACACAGCTCACCGACGTATACAAAACAATTGGCATTATGTTCCCGCACTTCCGGCCAGAATTTCGAGGCGGAAAAACTGCGGCGCAGAACGACAGAGCCACCTGAACAAATGAAGCCGCAGAAGCCGGGGCCCATGCCGGTGATGTGGTAGATGGGCAGGCAAAGGTACAGGCGATCCTTGGGCTTTAGTTTAAAGCCGATTCGACCCATACCTTGGCTCGCTGCAAGAATCTTGCGATGCAGGACTACAGCTGCTTTAGGCAAGCCAGTTGTGCCCGATGTAAAAATATAGAGTGCGTTTTCACCCGCGGTGACCTCCCGAGTCACCTCCAGGTTGTGCCCGAACATACCCTCCATTTCAGCCTTTGCGTCTAATGCCCAGTCTGGCTTAGGCGACTGCTTGCTGTCGGCAAACCAAAAGTATCCGGCTCCCTCTTCCAGACCGAGCTCGCCCCGGACTTCATCCAAAACCTCGGTTCGCTCCTCACCCACGATGCAGCCAATGGCATCGGTAGCCTGAATACAGTGCACCAGGCCCGCGCCGGACAAACTGTTATTGATCAGGCTGCAACTGGCACCGAGCTTCACTGCGGCAAGCATTGCCAGCGCGTACTCGGCGCGGTTTTCCATCAACAGTGCAACGGTATCGCCCCGATTGACCCCCTTGCTCATCATTACCCGGGCAAACCGATTGACCTCAATGTTGAATTGGCTATAGGTCCATTCCCGACCTTCGAAGATCAGCATGGTATTGTCGGGGTACCGTGAGACCGAGTCTTCAAATACCGAACCCAGGGACACCTTATCTTCATCTCCCGCGGCACGGTAGTTGAGCGCGGGAAGCGCACTTGCAGCCTCTCCAATCACCCTGAAAAACTCTCTAATTTTTGCTGGTTTTGACATCGTAAGGGCCCTTTACCCGTTATCGTTCCTACGGCGTTGCGGCGGGCACCGCATCAACACGCACCCATTCGATGGTGCGGCTCATGAAGCCCACCTTGACCTTGAACTGCATGAGATCGGGCTCCGACAGGGATATCTCAGCGTTCTTGTACTCACCCAATTTTTCAGCATAGACCTGGCCTCGCCAAAGATTCTCCTTTGATCCATCGGCCTGCAGCTCCTTGACGATTTCGCGGCCTACACGTTCAGGGAACTTGTCATTGCGCACCACGGTACCACTGCCCTCATCCAGGCTGATTTCGATCCAGCCCGGTTCATCAGCATGCTTCCAGAAACCTGAGATATCATCCGCTAACAACAGCGGGGCGGTGAGCATGGCAAATACAAATAATGCGATACGATTCATCTTTCTTCCCCTGTTGTTCTCTAGCCGTTAAGTTCGCGTGCGGTCAACTTGCCCAGCTGAGACATGTGCACCTCATCAGGGCCATCGGCAATACGTGAGAATCGCGCCAGGGTAAACACTTCAGGAATCAAGGTATCCTGGCACACCCCCATGCCGCCGAACACCTGCATGGCGCGGTCGGCCACCTGTTGTGCCATGTTAGGAGCGACGATCTTGACCATGGAGATATAGGGTATCGCCGCTTTCATACCCTGAGTGTCCATCACGTGAGCGGCCTGCTGGGTCAGCAACCGAGCCTGCTCTATATCGCAGCGACAGCGGGCAATCTCGTGCTGAACGCTGGTTTTCTTGATCAGCTTCTCGCCGAAAGCCACACGCTCCTCTGCTCGCGCGCACATTAACTCCAGACAACGCTGGGACAGGCCCACCAGGCCCATAGCGTACTGGAATCGGCCTGGGCCAAGACGACCCTGGGCAATTTCAAAACCGCAGCCCTCACCCTTGATCATGTTGCTCACCGGCACACGAACATTGTCAAACAGAAACTCCGCTTCACCGCCGGGGGAATGCAGGTTGTCGAATACACGCAGTTCCCGTACCAGCTTTACCCCGGGAGTGTCGCGGGGCACTAAAATAGTTGAATGCTGGCGATGACGGTCGTTTTCCGGATTGGATTTACCCATCACCAGCATGATTTTGCAGCGCGGGTTAATCGCGTTGGTGGTCCACCACTTACGGCCGTTGAGCACGTATTCGTCGCCATCGCGAACAATCTCCAGCTCCATATTAGTGGCGTCAGATGACGCCACCTGTGGTTCTGTCATGGCGTAAGCGCTGCGAATCTCTCCTGCCAGTAGCGGTTTTAACCACTGCTCCTGTTGCGCCGGTGTTCCGTACTTGGCAAGCACTTCCATATTGCCGCGGTCTGGTGCATTACAGTTAAATACTGCCTGGGCCCAGGTCACCTTGCTCATGGTCTCGAACAGCGGCGCGATTTCGACATTGGTCAAGCCGGGGCTCCATGGCTCATACTCATGGGGCAGGAACAGGTTCCACAAGCCCTCAGCCTTGGCCCGCTCGCGCAGCTCGTCAAACCATGGCGGCGTCTTCCAAAGGTTATCCTGATTGAGAGTCCATTCGTTCCAGTCGTGTTCACGCGCATAGACATGCTCCTCCATGAATGCTTCCAGCTTGGCGTTCAACACCATCACTTTTTCGCTGATTTCAAATCCCATGTTTACTTTCCTCAGTTTGTATAGCGGGAGGTCAACCCATTCACCGCCTCATAAAATTCATTCACTGTATCCTGCACAATATCGGCTGCGCTCTTTACTTCATCGATACGCCCGACTACCTGGCCGGACAGCGGAATCGCAGCCTCCATATCGCCGCCAAAATAGAGCTCGGGTATCCCTGCCAGGTGTTCCATGGCGTTGAACGCACCTAGCGGTTCCAGCATTTCAGTACGCTGCGTGCGCAGTGCACGCAGGGCGGGACGCGACTGTTGGTTGAGGAACACCGTATCCGTTTCCTTCGCCGCTACCACTGCCTGCTTCCAGTTGCTGTGCACTGGCGAGTCAGAACTACTGAGCATTCGTGTACCCATTTGAACACCCTCGGCACCCATGGCAAAGGCACCCGCCATGGAGAGTCCATCGCACATGCCACCGGCAGCGATGATGGGAAGATCTGTACGTGAACGGATCAGTGGCAACAGCACCATGGTCGATACCGGGCTCGGGTTCTTGAAGCCGCCGCCCTCGCCGCCTTCCACCACCAGGCCATCCACGCCGCAGTCTATGGCTTTCAGCGCCATTTCCAGCGTAGGCACCACGTGAAACACCTTGATGCCTGCCTCCTGAAACGCCTGCGTGCACACCTTGGGACTACCCGATGACGTGGTGACAAACTTGATACCCTGATTGATCACGAAGTCGACAATATCGGTGCCCTTCACGTAAGACAGGGCCACGTTCATGCCGAAAGGCTTGTCGGTAAGGTCGCGCATTTTCGCCACCTCATTGCGGATATTGTCGAACTCGCCGGAGGCGGTTTCGATGACTCCCATGCCGCCGGCATTACTCACCGCAGAGGCCAGTTGGGCGCGGGCAATCCAGCCCATGGGAGCCTGAATGATGGGGTAGTCGGTACCGGTCATTTCAGTGACGCGGTTTTTGATTGGCCGTGCTGAGGTCATGTTGTTCCTCTTAACTCTTAAGTATTCTCCTGATTACGCCAGGGAGAGCATGGTTTCCACGCCAGTGCCCTGTAGCAGGGCGTCGACACTTGCGCGATCTGCGTCACTCAATGCCCTGTAACGTTCATTGGTCCACATAAGGCACTTGGCCTGGTAAGGAAAGGTCTGCTGTGTCCAGCGAGCGCCATCGATTTCTGCCTCCCAGGTCTTGTCACCTGCTTGCACGGCGCGGGCATTCGCCAGTTGCGCCGGGGCGTAAACTCGCCCTATCTCCCGCAGAAGGCCGCGCAGGCTCTCAGGTTGATCTTCCAGCCCAAACCAGTCCTGCTCAGTAGGCTCAAGTCCGCTCTGGTCGTGCATTTGATCGACCCAGGCCACGGTGCGCGGAGACACCTCGTGTGCAATCGCCCGAGACGTGGGGTCAAAGCCCACCAGCTGCGTCAACTGGCCATAGAGGCCGAAATCGCCAGCTGCCGGTCGATTACCTAACATGAATTTCTGATTGGCCAGGTGATCTTCCATGGCTGCCAGAAAGCGTCGGTAGCTGGCATCGATCACGGGGGCAGTGGTGTCATTGGACCCCACCACATACAAACGGCCGACCTGGCGATCGGTGAAAAACTGTTTAAACTGTTGGAGCGCGTCCTGCGGCAGGCTCACATCCATACCCAGTGGCAGCAGAGTACCTGCATTGTCCGCGTCCGTTTCCGGGTACCAGCGGTAGTGGAACATATACTTGGTGCACCACTCGTCGCCAAAGTCTTCGATCAGGTAATCAATAAACGCCAGTGCCGGATCATCTGGCAGGACGGAGCGGCCCGGGTACATCGCCTCCAGGCGGCGGATAATCGGCGTGGAATCGCATGCCGCCTTAAGCCCATTCTCCCCGTTAAAAAAGAATGTGGGATGAAAAATGGGCTTCGGCTTCTCCACCCCCAACGCGTCACATACCTGGTCTGGCTGGCCCCAGGTAATCGCATAGGGTACGCGCCGGTAGCGCAGCAGCCCCACCATCTTCTGCGTATAGGGCGAGGCGGTACCTCCCACTAAACGAATCGGTTGCTGTGCTGTCATATGCGCTTCCTCTTGGTTTCCGATAAAACTTTGGTATTGCAACCAGCTTGAGCCATCCAAAACATATTGACACACTTACTGTCATTATGTAAACCTGACGCAGTAATAAATCGACCGACCATCGCCCACGGGGATAGTCCATGTACAAAGTCAGCCGCAAACACATTGGCAGCGAGGGACAAACCAAAACCTTCTATTAGTGGCCGTTACCCGGTTTTACAACACCAAAGGAAATAACCATGTCCACGCGCTTCAAAATCTGGCTGCTGCCCACCCTGCTATACGCGGCCTTTTTCTACTGGTACACCGACTTCGGCGGCCCCTTGACTGACACTGAAGTCGATCAATTCGTAGCCACAATGCAAACCAACGGCAGCGACACTGAGGTAATAGCCTTTATTGAAAAGTTTGCCCGACAAGACAGCGGACGCCAGTTCCTGATGGTGAACAATATTGATATGAACGAGAACCCACCCGATGTCGAGGGCGCCGAGCCCGGCGAAAGCGCTTCCGACCTCATGGGGCGCTACATGGAACATATGATTCCAGCGCTATTAGTCCGGGCCTGCCACCCTGCACTGATGGGCGCTGCCGTCTACCCCACTATGGATCTGGTCGGCATTGAGGGGGCTGAAAACTGGGACCAGGGCGCATTGTTTCGCTATCGCAGCAGACGCGCCTTCCTTGAAATCGTGACCAATCCCGCGTTCAACGGGAAGCATCATTTCAAAACTGCGGCGCTGGAAAAAACCATCGCCTACCCGATTGAAACTAACCTGTATCTCGGCGACCCCAGGCTAATACTTGGCCTTATTCTACTGGCGGTGACCGCACTGATCGATAACCTCAGGATTTCCATGGACCGGGGACAGACCACCGTTAAACATTGACGCCTGCCCGCTATTTACTCAACACCTGCGTTCAGGCGGCCCACACAGCGCAAAACCTCTGCCTGATAGCACTTGCCCCGCTCGTTCAGTAAATCCAGATAGTGTAATGACGTGGGCACAAAGGCGAAACTGATGTCCTGCTGCGGGTGCCACTGAAAGATCGAACCACCAAAACCCATCCAGCCATAGAACCCCTCACGCCCCTGATTAAAGGCCCGCTCGAGTCGGGGACTCCCGGGGCCGCAGGGTTGAAAGCAATCCACCCCTCCCTGGGTGAAACGAGTGGGCATCAATGTTCCCATCATCGCCTCCAAGGGTTTAGCGTGCAGCGCCTGCCAAGCGTTCTCGGAGAGAAACTCCCGGCCTTCAAGTTTACCGCCGGCTGACATCATGGCACCAAGTCTGGCTAGACCGCGGGCAGAACAAGTAGCGTTGGCGGAAGAGGTCTCTCCCTTGCCGAAATCGTGGGCATTGAAATAGTCCAGGCCGGTCATTTCGCGAAATGCCGGCGGCGGCCTGGACTTGCGTCCTCCTTTGATCATGGCGGGAATTATCTTGCCAATACGGGCAACTAGCTGGAACACATTGTGCAGTACCCGTCTGCCCAGGGCGCGCGGCAGCATGCTTTGCCACAACTGGTAACCGAAGCCCAGCGGCTTCACCGGGAACATGCGCTGTCGCTCCTGTTCCTGCACACCCACCACGACATCCGCACCCAATGGGCCAGTGATCTCCTGCCGTAAAAATTCACCAATGGTACGACCTTCGGGATCAACCCGACGAAACAACTCGTTGACGACCCAGCCCCGTGTAATGGCATGGTATTCGCGCTTGCCGCCCGAACTGTAGCTCAGCCCATGCTGTTCGATCACCTGGCCTACCGCATTTTTTTTGATGTTTTCTGTGAATAAATCCTCGGCATCAAGAGACGTGTCGAAATTCGCCAGGCCAGCTTCGTGACGCATCAGGTCAGCAACGGTCACTCCCTCCTTGCCCTTGGCACCGAATTCCGGCCAATATTGGGTGATCCTCGCGTCGTAATCGACAAGCCCCTGGCTGACCAAAGCACCGATAGCAATGGCCTCCAGGCTTTTGCCACTACTGAAGATATTAACCAGGGAATCTCCCGAGAAGGACTCATTCCCGGGAGTTGATGCCCATAGGTCTACTACTTTTTCACCGCGGTGGTACACACAGAGCTGGGCGTTCTCCTCTGCCAACGTGCGCATTTGCTGTGTAAAAAGCACCTTAAGCGATTCGAACCCAGGCGCCACATCGCCCTGTACTTGAATATCATTCATCAGGATCTGACTCTATTGCTATACACGTATACGGCCGGGAACACAGACAGTGTCCGATCTGTACATACGTGACCGTTAACCGACACTCCGGAATCAGTTGGTGTAACCCTGTTTTCGTGCATCGTACAGGTCACACATGCCTTGCATGGCCGGCTCTTCGTATTCCCTGAGCCCGCTGAGAACCAGCTTCTTCAGGCCAGTGCCTACGGGGCGGCCGGCGTCGGTGATATTGAAATGTAATTCGACATCTCCACGTTTTCCCGACACCTGAAGACTGGCTTCAGCCAATTCCAGTTCCGGGTTACTGAAGTTCAGGTGCTCCAACTTGAAAGACATCCCCTCGTAAATTACCAGTGGTCGGGCAGGATTAATCATCACGTTTTGTTCAGCCATCAGGGGAACAAGAATTCCTGGAAAGTTGTGGCCGGAAAATACAACGTAATTACGAACCAGGGACTCTAGCAGCAGCGGGCTCCGGCTGACTTCACCTGAGCGCTCGACATTCAGGAACTCTTTACCTTTGTCATTTACGATCTCCAGCTTTGTAGCGTCAGTGTCCGGGAAAGCCAGCGGCGTTTCGGCACCAACCATTCCCTTGAAGCTGAAGGACATACTCTGGCTGATACCGTAGTTGGCAAGAACCAGCGCAAACAACAAATCGCCGGGGACACAGAAGCGCCTCGAGTCGGGATCATGAATAGGGTTAAAGTCATCAGAAACCCCCTTGGCGAACTCACTGGCCTGATCGGCAGTGATTTGTATAAAACCATTTTCCTTGCTGTGGAACGAATCGAGAAACATAAAACCCTGTGACCATTATCGCTGCAGACACGAGGCGCGCATTGTATCACCGTGAAACCGGGGAAAGACCACGTTTTTTTTCATTCCTGAATCGTGGACTGTCCCCAGCTTTAGTTAGGGGTGTAGACGTACTCGTCGCCCTCGACAAACTTTTCGGCCAGGGTTTTGTCGACCATTACCGGCATTTGCGTCACGGACTCGTATAGTGGACCACGAGAACCGGCCCGGTGTGCCGCAAGCAAGGCCTCCAGTTCATTCAGCTTTTCCGGGTGGCTAGCCGCCAGGTTACTCTGCTCGGTGGGGTCCTCCGCCAGGTTATACAGCCATTTCTGCATACCGTCGGTGGGGCGATCATTGACCTGCAGTTTCCAGTCGCCATGGCGCACCACCTGGTAGTGACCGTTCTGCCAGAACAGGGTTTCGCGATTCCAGTTGTCGGCCCCCTCCCCTGTCGCCAGCGGCAACAGATCCACACCGTCGATGGCTATGCTTTCAGATTGCGGCGCTCCAGCGGCGGACGCCAGAGTAGGCATCATGTCGATGTGCGCGACAGGCGTATCCACCGATGTACCGGCAGCAATTCTGGCCGGCCACTTCACAAACATCGGTACACGCAGACCACCTTCAAACATGGTAATTTTCCAGCCGCGAAACGGACTGTTCACGTCAGGGATGCCAATATAACCGGCACCGCCATTGTCGCTGGTGAATACCACCACCGTATTGTCGGCGATGCCCTCGGCTTCCAGGGTATCGAGAATACGGCTGACGCTGCGATCAACCGCGCGAATCATACCTGCGTAAACTCTTTTACGGTGGGGTTTTATTTCGCCCAGCGCGTCATAGTCCTCGCGGGTCGCCTGCAAGGGTGTGTGGGGGCCCCAGTGGGCAAGATAGAGAAAGAAGGGGCGGTTCTTGTTGGCCTTGATTACCTTGATGGACTCATCTGTCCAGTAATCGGTGAGGTAGCCGCCAGGTTTGAATTTATTAGCATCGCCAGAGTTATAGCTAGCTGAAAACCCCATGCCCGCCCAGAGAAATTTATCTATGGGGTCAAAAGAGAGTTTGGCGTTAACCACATTGGGGTCGTCCTCCGGCAAATACAAACCGCTTTGCATCAGAAGGCTATCATCAAAGCCCTGCTCGTGGGGCGCCATTCCGTTTTTGCGACCCAGGTGCCATTTGCCTATGTGGGCAGTGTAATAACCTGCCGCGCTGAGTGTTTCGGCGATGGTCACTTCAGAAGCTGGCAGACCCTTTAGTTCATAGGGCGGCTGACTTTCCTCCAGTGCCTCATCATAAACACTTGGAGGTAAACCGCTATCCATACTTGAGGCAACGACACCGACTATTTTCGCCATGCCTGCGGGCGTTGGGGTAAATTCAAAGCCGGTACGCGTAGGATACCGTCCGGTCATCATCATTGCCCTTGACGGCGCGCAGGTGCTGGCACCGGAATAAGATTGAGTGAACACCGCGCCTTCTGCAGCCAGTCGGTCAATGCCGGGCGTCTGCATGCCACCCACGCCTCCGCCGAAAGTGGAGATATCGTTATAGCCGAGGTCATCGGCCACGATAAGAATGATATTGGGCGGCCGCTCACCGCTTGCTGCAGTCGCTTCAGCAGGCCCCTGCTGCCACGGGACTTCCCGGGTGGGAGCAACATCGGCATACCTCTGGCTCGACTGGTATTTGGCCAGTGCAAGTATGATGTCGGCACGCTTGGACCAGACGATAACGCCACCAACCAAAACGACAATCAATAAAGTGAGAAGGAATTTTTTCATTGGGACACACCCTCCAGCCACTGGCCTTTAAAGCCTATCGTTTCGATATTGAGTTGTCCCGCCAATCCGGCGCTGCGGTGAACCGAAATTTCCTGCATCTCAGGTGACTGCATCACCTCGAACATCACCCGGCGCGAGGGCCATACCGCTAGCCCAACCACGTCCCACAACTCCTCTACCTCACCAAGCATGAGGCGCTCCACGTCACCCTCGAAACCAATGCCACCGCCGATGCCCTGTAACAATTTCTTTACGCCAGCTTCATATATCTCGTAAGCCTCACGCCCGGTAAGCTTGGTTTCGCGGCCATCCTCGTACTCTGCCTTTGCTTTGAATTTTATCAAGTTAACCATGCAGATGGGGCCCTCGGCATCAGGCGCCAGAAAGCCCTGTATCTGCTCTTTGTTGGGGTACACTTTGTTGACGACTTCCATCGATATTCCCTCTACTCACGCTCGCATTTATCTCGGACAGGCCACACTTTACTCACCGTGGCCCGTTGTCAATTTACCTAAACAACATTGCTCTTTTCATAGCGCTGCAAAATCTCGCGCAGGGTGCGACTGATCCTTGTCTGCAAACGAATCATTTCCAGTTTTGGCCAGGTACAGCGCTCGCCCGAGGCGATCAGTTTGATCACCTGCTTCTCTCCTGGGAAGCCGAGCAAATTCTTGGGATTGATCAGGCGATAGTCCGGCAGGATATTAATATCCCCCACGTAGTCCTGGTTGATGATCGAGCGCATCAGGCTGGTGGCTTGGGTGATCGCTCCATTTTTCTTGTCCGCCCGGTCGAGAATCAATGTGACCGCATTGAACCATTCGCGGGTGGCGCGACGACTCGCGTTCTGTAGCAGCCCCAGCGATGTTTGTTTGCGGTGCCCGTCAGTCACAAAGGGCAGCACATGGGGATTAGTCTGGCTGACGATATAATGATTAACCCCATATAGACGCGCCAATCGTTTGGCGGGCATGTCGTCACTGACCGAACCATCTACCCAACGACGTGACGGCAGGTAGCTCTTGATCTGTCCGTCGTCGTCTAATGCCTGCAGGGTTACCGGCGGGAAGATACCCGGCACGGCGGCTGAGGCTATCACAGCACTACGCATCAACACGGTGGGCGAGGTGGTGGCATTAAGCAAGCGGGATGTCTGGTGCGTTTCCGCGGGGGCGATAGAAACATTCATCGCCCTACCGGTTTTTTCAAACGCCTTCTGGAAAGTCATGTCATCGGGCAGATACTGCTTCAGGCTCTCCTCTATATCGGCCTGATCGGTAGTTCCCGAGCGTTTGGATGCCTCAGGCATTCTTTCCAGAAAAACCTCGGGCTCCATTATTTCGCGCAGCTCGTCATCCGTGTGGCTGCAGACAATACTCCCGACGATGGAGCCACCACTGGATCCCGACATAACAGTGGGCAGCAGGTCTGCCTCATGCAGCGCTCGCGCAACGCCCATATGAAAATACAGCAGCGAACCGGAGCCGCTCATCATAAATGCGCTATGGCCGAAGCAATGACTGGCCCGACGGAAGAAATCGAGTTTTTCTTCCGGACTGATATCGCCAGTATCTTCGCCGGCCAAGTGATCCAGGGTATGGACTATTTCCTCGATGTAATCCTCTATCAGGATCTTGGTGCCGGAAAGTGCATGACCATACAGGCCCGCCCTACCCATACCTCCCATGTTGCCGTGTATGCCCTCGTTCAGGGTATACAACAGCCCGCGATGGTCGTGCCGGGCATGCAGGCTGCGCAGGCGATCGAGACGTGTTCGGATGGAGACGTAATCGTATTGTTGGCTTTGGTCTCGCTGCCGCCAGCGATCCAGGCCCTTACGCTTGTCATAGGCCTCGGCGGCATCACGCCACTCATGATAGTTCTGCGCACCTTTCAGTGCGCGCTTGACCTGTAACCGCGTCGCTATACCCATGTGCCCCATCAACTATCCTTCGTTGCTGAAAAATGCCATACGCTTGCCCCTCGGGCTGGGTACTTTGTGCCCGTCGGGCAGGCTGCAGATCCTGTCCATATGAGTGGTGCTGCCGTCCGCATACTCCCACACCAGTTGTTTGCCATCCATATAGCGTTTAACCACTACTGGGCCCCAACCAAAAGGGTGAAAATCCAGCACCTCATCATTCCAAATCATGCTGGCTGAGGAGCGCATGCAGTACTCGCTGTCGCCGATAGTGAACAGCACCGAACCCTCGGTATCGTCAGTATTGAGACCCGCCGTACTGTTGGGGCCATAGTCGTGAATAACCCCACTGGTAGTCACTACTACGCGACTGCCGCACTGCTCCACACGTTCCACGTGTCCCACATGGCCACCCTCTACCCCTATCCACAGGCCCCGAATATCGTCCGCGCCTTCTTCTAACGGCTCGGTGCACTGGGCCAGAATCGGCAGGGGGAAATGCGAGTAACCACAGCCCGGGGTATTGCCCTTGGGAATATCGGCGGCCAGCTTGCCGCTGTGGTCAAGCTCTGGCAGATCACAGTAATTGATGGTACTGCCATCACCCGCCAGGGTGGCGGGGTCCGTGGTCAGTGGTGGCCGTGCAGAAAAGAATCCCAGCCAGAACAGAAACAAAAATAGACCAAGCGGTGCTACGACAAGGGCGACAAGTATTTTTTTGATCATAGGGCCAGAGTATCTCCTAGACTATTCTTTGTGGATTCGCAGACATGGCCACCACGTGAAGATCACCCTCTTTGGTGTAATCAATCATTGTACAAACTCCTGCGGAGAGATTTAGGCGGCGGCAACAGCCGCTGGTTCTTCTTCGTCTGCGTTCACTAACGCCGAGAAGCATTGCTGTTGATAGTCGGCATCACCAAACAGGATGTTGGCGATCATCAGGCGTTTGACGTAGGCACCCACCGAGAGCTCCTCGGTCATACCCATGCCGCCGTGCATTTGGATGCCCTCACCACCTATCTTGCGGCCAGCTCGGCCCACCATGACTTTCAGCGCCAGCAGGCTGCGCTGGGCGTCCTCATCCCCGGCATCCAGTGCGCATACCGCACGGTATAGCAGCGACTTGGTGTTCTCACAGGCGGCGAACATATCCACCATGCGATGTTGCAGGGCCTGGAAGGAACCGATATGGGTGCCGAACTGCTTACGGGTTTTCAGGTATTCCAGAGTCTGGGTATTGAGAGCTTCCATAGCACCCAACGCGTCCGCAGCAACAGCAAGTATCGCCTGGTCCAGCACGGGACTCATCAGCGCGTAACCTTCACCCGGTCCGCCAATAGCTGCTTCGGCAGTCACGTTTTCCAGCGTAATATTGGCCGCTTCGCGCCCGTCGGTCATGCGATAAGTCGTGGTGGTCACGCCCTCTGCGAACGCATCCACCAGGAACAGGCTCAGCCCGTTCTCATCTGACTGCTCACCGGAACTACGCGCTAGCACAATCAGCTTCTGCGCGGCGCCGCCGTTGAGTACGACCGTTTTCTCACCGTTGAGCACCCAGCTCACCCCATGCTGCCGGGCGCGAGTTTTGACATCGGTGATCGCATAGCGGCTTTGGCGCTCGGAAAAGGCAAAAGCACCCTGCAGTTCACCGGTAACGATCTGCGGAATAAGGTCGTTCTTCAATTCCTCGCTGGCACCGGCCTGCAACAGCCCACCAAACAAGACTACTGTCGGCAGGAACGGCTCCGCCACCAGGCCGCGGCCAAACTCCTGCATGATCACCATGGTATCTACCGGGCCGCCGCCGAAACCGCCGTACTCCTCGGCAAAGGGAATGGACAGCCAGCCCAGTTCCGCAAATTGCTGCCAGTTGTCCGCACTGAAACCGTGCTGCAGCGCAACCGTCGCATTGCGCTGGTCAAAGGCGTAGGTGTCCTGGACGAAGCGCGCTACGCTGTCCTGGATCATGGTCTGTTCTTCGGAAAGATTAAAATTCATTGCATTTCTCCTTGCGTTCTACCTACAGACCCAGCACGTGCTTGGCGGTAACATTCTTTTGTACTTCATCGGAGCCGCCATAAATCGATGAGGCGCGCCCCCGGAAGTACTGCTTCTGAGCGAAATCGGCAAAGTCATTGCCGAATTGTGTTGCGCTTAAATCACCCTGCAGGGTCTGGCTGTAGTAGCCTGCCACGTCCATGCGCAGCTCCTGTATCGATTGTTGAATAGTCGTACCCTGCAGCTTCAACAGCGATGACTCAGGCCCGGGCATGCCACCCTCAGCGGCGGAAGCCAGCACGCGCAGTTCGGTGAATTCCAGTGCCATCAAGTCGATCTCCACATCGGCCAGCCGCTTGGCGAACACCGGGTCCTGCAACAGGGACTCGCCGCCGTTTACTTCCGCACGGGCCAACTCACGCAACTGCTCAAGGTTGAGTTTGGAATCTGCGACTTCTGCAATGGAAAGACGCTCGTGCACCAACAGTGACTTGGCATAGGTCCAGCCCTTACCCTCTTCACCGATACGGTTTTCCACCGGCACACGGGCATTGTCGAAGTGAACTTCATTCAGGTGGTAGATACCGTCGATCGTTTCAATAGGACTTACAGTCACGCCAGGGGTCGTCATGTCGATCAGCAAAAAACTGATGCCATCCTGCTTGCGGCCACTGTTGTCGGTGCGTACCAGGCAGAATATCCAGTCGGCGGCCTGTGCGAAGGAGGTCCAGATCTTGCTGCCATTGACCACGTAGTGATCACCAGAGCCGTCGCCATCAAGTTCGGCCTTGCACTGCAGTGAAGCCAGATCGGAACCCGCGCCGGGCTCGGAATAGCCCTGGCACCACCAGTCATCGCTGTTGAGAATGCGTGGCAAAAAGCGGGCCTTCTGCTCATCGGTGCCATAGGTGTAGATAACGGGGGCCACCATGGTCACGCCGAAGGGAATTGGCGCAGGGGCACCTGCCTTGCCGCGCTCCGCATTGAAGATGAAGTGCTGGGTGACACTCCAGTCTTGACCACCGTGCTCGACCGGCCAGCCGGGGGCCATCCAGCCCTTCGCATTAAGGCGGCGCTGATATTCAATCATGCCCTCCTTGAGATCGGGCGAGGCTTCTACGCCGTGTAACTTTGCCTTCAGCTCATCATCCATCACGTTGGCAAAAAACTGTTGAACCTCGGCCTGGAAGGCGAGCTCCTCATCAGTGAAACGTATATCCATGAATTACCCCTTTTTGATATCCAATATCGCCTGCACACACTGCTGTGGCTGGTCCTGTTGCAAAAAATGCCCCGCTGGGCTGATGGTTCGGTGATCCACACCCTGACAACCCGGCACCTTGTCAATAAACTGCTTGTCACCGCCGGCAGTCACCGGGTCGTCGTCGGAAAAGGCGCACATAAAGGGCTTACCAAACTGTTTAAGCACCTCCCAGGCGGCCTTGTTTTCCGCTACCTCCGGCTCATCGTGGAACAGTGGCACCAGAGAGGGAAAACGGCGCGCGCCCGACACGTAGGAGGCATCGGGATAAGGTGCGTTAAAGGCCTCTTTCTCTGCATCGGTAAGCGACGAAGCATTACCAACGCCATCGATCGCATCGCCAGGGCGCTGGATTTCCTCGCTTTCGGCGCAGAACTTGCGCCAGTAGAGGAACCCGGGAACGCCGGGAGCGCCTCCCTCGTAGGTTCCGCGGAAGCAAGCATCCAGTTCCGACGCCTTTACCACCGGCAGCGCCTTGTAGGCCTCTTTCGCGAGCGCCGCGAACTCCTCAGGAACCATCCCGGCAGGTAACCCACCATTAGCCAGCACCACCCCGGCAAAGCGCTCCGGGAACGCCGCCACAAGACGCAGGCCGATAAGGCTGCCCCAATCCTGCAAGAATACCGTGATCCCGGTGAGGTCCAACTGAGTCAGCCAGTCACTCATCCAGGCCACGTGACGGGCGTAGGTGTAGTCCTCGATCTCTGTCGGCTTGTCAGAGCGACCGAAGCCCACCAGATCCGGCGCAATCACCCTGAAACCAGCCTCCACCAGCGGTGGAATCATGTGGCGGTACAGGTAGCTCCAGGCGGGCTGGCCGTGCAGCAACAGCACCACCTCGCCATCGGTAGGCCCCTCGTCCAGATAGTGGATGCGAAGCTCTGCCCCCTGCGTGTCATCTACCTGCAGGTAATGGGGCTGGAAGGGATAATCGACCAGGTTTTCGAACCGGTCATCAGGTGTGCGCTTGAATTCCATTGTCCGGAAGTTCTCCTTGCTCCGTGTTTGTACTTCACCGCTTTACTAGCCATCACTCGCGATAATGCTGCATCTGCTTCTTGCATTTTCGAATAATAAGGCATATCTTATGCCATTATATTATGACACAAATACTGCCATTACAAGATAATTTATTAGAAGGAGTTCCGCAATGACTAAGTTGAAGCCGCTGGCATCCGCACTGTCCCTGGCTATTTATGGTACGGGCGCCCTCGCACAGACCCCGATGCTGGAAGAAGTCATCGTAACGGCAACCAAGCGCGCCGAAAGTCTGCAGGATATCGCCGTCACCGTAACCGCATTTAGTGAAGATACGATTCAGGAAGCCAACATCCGCGATGCCGGCGATGTGGCGGTGCTGACGCCGTCACTCAACATAAATGCCAATATCAGCCCATTCAGTACCCGAATAACCATACGCGGCGTTGGAACGACAGGCTCCACCTTCCTCGAACCCTCTGTTGGCACTTTTGTCGACGGTGTCTACCTCAACCGCTCTGGGCTTGCGGTATCAGACCTGGTCGATATCGAGCGCATCGAAGTATTACAGGGCCCACAAGGTACGCTTTACGGCAAAAACACCAATGCCGGTGCCATCAGCATCACCACCAAAAGACCCAACTTCGAGGAGACCGAAGGCCACCTGGAAGCCACCGCGGGCAACTATTCCACGCAGCGGGTCACTGGCTCTTTGTCTGGCCCAATTTCGGACACTTTCGCCTATCGCGTGGCCGGGAGTTTCCACGAACGTGATGGTTATCTCGAAAACCTTGCAGGCCCCGATCTCAACGATGCCGATGAATGGAACGTAGTCGGTAAGCTGCAATGGGAACCGACTGACGAATTGTCTGTTTTACTCAAGGCTAGCCGCGTAGAGCGAGACATGAATTGCTGTTCGCCGGATGCGGTGCAAGACCCTATCGCCGAGCAGGCGATCATCGACCGAGGTCAGCCACCCCTGGGCGACGACCCTTTTGATCACAAAACTTCACAGGATACGCCCAGCCCGTTCGAGCAGGAATCCACGGCGGCTTCGTTGCATATTGATTATGAGGCCGACTGGGGCACCATCGAATCGATCACGGCCTGGGATGATTACGACCTCGAATCTTCCCAGGAGGCCAGTCGCTCGGTACTGGATACGACCTGGCTGAGCCAACCCCAGTCGGGCGACAGCTTCTCCCAGGAGCTGCGATTCAGCAACAGCACCGACAACATCGATTACATGGCGGGCTTGTACTACTTCGAGCAAGAAACCAGTGAATTTGAAGGCAAGGACAAGATAAGCTCCGAAATCGGCTCCGACGTAAACATCGGGGCTGCGATCTTTAGTCCAACGTTGCCTTTGATCGTGGCGGCGGGAGATTACGGGATCCAGGACAGCGTCTTTGAAACCGAGACCATGGCAGTATTCGGCCGGGCTACCTGGCATATCGGGGATGATTGGCACCTGACCGGCGGTATACGCTGGAGCGATGAGGAAAAAGATGCCGACCTGTTTGTGGATGTGGTATCTACCGCGCTTACCGCCCAGGATCCTGAAAACATCCCGCCGCCGATCCTCGCGCTACTGGCACAAAATGGTATCTTCCCGCCCTTCTCACTGCTGTCGTCAGCACGCCCGGAGATCGACGAATCTTTTAACCGAAGCAGCGACAATGTCGACTGGCTGGCCAGCGTCAGTTACGACCTCAACATAGACACCCTGTTATTCGCCAGCGCCTCTACAGGCACCAAATCTGGTGGTTTCAATGGCGTGGCTGGCGAACCTGAAGATCGCGAGTTTAATGATGAAGAGACCACCAGCTATGAGTTGGGCATTAAAACCACCCTGCTGGACTCACGGCTGCGGATTAACTCCACGCTCTTTTTTACCGAAATCGAAGAGATGCAGACCAACCAGCAGGCAACCAGCGGCTTAGGTCAGTTCACCTCCAACCAGGGTGAGGCAGAAGTAGCGGGGCTGGATTTTCAACTGGATGCCCTGCCTTTACCCAACCTGACCGTTACCCTGGGCCTGCAATACCTGGATAAGTATGAGTTCACAGCTGGACCGGATAAGGGACTGGATCTGGCCTTTGCCGCAGAGCTCAGCGGTAACCTGGCGGCGACCCTGGTGTTGCCACTGGCAGGCGGCGGTGTCTACCTGCGCGGCGATTACAGCTTCATGGGCGATCATACAACCAACCCCGCTAGCGCCGCGCAGCTGGAAGCAAAGGATGAGCAAGACCGTGAGAACTTCAACATGAGTTTGGGCTGGCGCAACGATAACTGGAATGTCAGCGTATGGGGCAAGAATCTGACTGACGAAGAGTATGCAGTCCAGACCCTGGCCCCGTATCCCATTACTGATATGGACGCCTACTTCCTGGCGCCGCCCAAAACCTACGGCGCGACCTTGCGCTACGACTTCTAGTTCATCCAGGGACTGAGCGCTGCACTGATCGGGGCGCTCTCCTATTTTTAAGGCATAGCTCTTCGGGGCTATGCCTTTTTTTACGGGTAATCGGGCAGGTAGCCCTTTGGACTGCCCTCTATTTCCAAACCTCAAGGTTATCGGATCGATGCAGCTGTCTGTCCAGTTTGATGGAGAGGAGGTCGGACATGCCGCAGGCCTGGAGCATTTGAGCCACCGATGCCTGGTCACTCGCAGGAAGTGCCGCATAAATCGCCTGAACCCGCTGCAATAGATAGAAACGGTAGGGTTGTGCCAGGGCGCTGATAGTTTGCCCACGCACGGTAAATTCAACGTTACCCAGGGGGTCGGCTAGCCGGCCTACGGCGGCGGTTCCGGCCTCGGGCTTGTGCTCGGCCAACCAGTCGTTGATGCAACCGGCGGCAGCACGGGTTTCGGGCACAAAATCTTCCGCCAGCACGCGCAGTACCGCCAGCAGAGTTTCCGGTACCTCGTCATCCGCTAAAAAATCGGTGCCCGCCGTGAAATATTCCGGCACATCCTGGTCTGCCCGGTTCATTCGCTCTACCCAACGATAAACACGCGTTGCGCGCTGTTGCATCAGGCGCGCCGGGTGGGGGTCTCTTCCCAGGTGAGCATACATGGGCGCAAGCAGGCCGAAATCGCCGACAGAGGGTTTCCAGCCCAGCAGGTAGGGATATTGCTCAAAATGTGCATTGAGCGCATCGAGATACTCCAGGTAAAGTTCTTCCACCAGTTCCTGCGACTGTTCAGTGACGCCGAAAATCTGCGCTGCGTGGCGCATTCGATCCATCATGTAATCGGTTTTATCCTGCCGCTGGGGCGTATCGCGCTGGGAATGCAGGAAGTGGTATCCAACAAACTCCAGGTTATCCTCCGGGAAATTCCAGCGATAGTGCATAGCCGGGCGCAGCAGGCCGTCGGTGCCAATCACATCAAACAATGCGCTGATGATCTGCTGGCGCGGGCCCGCGGGTTGGCTGGGGCGACCATTGGCGGCCTCGAAGTGTTCGATGATTGCGGCGCCATCGCGAATCACCTCACCCAGAGGCGTTACCAGAGTGGGAATAGTAGGCAGTTTGCCCTTGGGTAATACCTCAGCCTTGAAACTCTCATGGCCGGTAGACAGCTCCTGAAAAGAAATACCCTGCTTGATCAGGTAAGCGCGTGCCCGACCTGAGTACAGTGAATGAGTGATGGCATATAAACGGTGTACTTCAGTCATCAGTGCGATTCCTTCTTCATTCGGTAGGCGACATAAAATGGTAGCAACACCAATATAGCCAGCAGGGCCAGAAGTATTCCTTCGCGGTATTGTGTCTGTAACGTATTGGATACCAGCTGCTTCATCTGTGTATAGCCAGCAGGCAGGGGAAGTACGCCATTCTCGCGCTGGTAACGCTGATAGCGGGATAACATGCGCTGGAAGATAACTGGGTGAGTACTGGCAAGGTCTAACGTCTCACCTGGGTCCTCGACAATATTGAATAGCCGCCACTGGCCATCGCCCAAGGGCGGCTGGTTGACCACCAATTTGTAATCCCCCTGGAACAGGACCGCATGGCCGGTGAGCTCGTAGCCCACCGCGTCATCCTCACTGTATACCCGGTCTGCCTCTCCTGTTAGCAATGGCGTAAGGTCACGACCGATCATGGGCAGCACAGGCCTTCCGGCATAACGCTCACCGGGCTGCGCGACACCTGCCATAGACAAAATAGTAGGGGTGATGTCAGTGGCCCAGATGAAGGCAGGATTCAGCTCAGCGGCCTGCGACACAGGCTTACCGGCAATGATCAACGGCACACGCATACCACCCTCCCCCGTGTAAAACTTGTAGAAGGACAAAGGGCTGGCTGCTGCACTGGCGAAACTGGGACTGATCGTATTGTAACTTCCCTTCAGGCCCAGTCGATCGTAATCCAGTTGGTAACCAAGCCTTCCGGGGCCGAGGTTAACAGGAAAAGCCATCGGGTCGGCGGGGCCGCTGCCTTCGCTGCCGTTATCCGAGGTAAAAATGAAAATGGTATTTTCGTACTGCCCCTGCGACTTGAGGTACTCCACCAGACGTCCAATATGAAAGTCCATGGCTTCGATCATGCCCGCGTAAACCGCCATGCGCTTGGCCTCATAACGCTTACGCTGCTGACTCAAAGCGTCCCAATCATCTGTGGTCGCCATATCCACCATGGCCGTATCCGGTGGCACTATGCCCAGCTCCACCGCCTGCTCCAGGCGCTGATTGCGCAGTGAATCCCAACCCGAGTCGTACACCCCCATATATTTGTCGATGTACTCCTGTGGCGCCTGCACGGGTATGTGCACAGCCTGGAATGGCACATAGGCAAAAAACGGCTTGCCGTCTTTGAGGTTGCTATCAATAAACTCAATGGTTTTGTCGATCAGGAAGCGCGAAGAGTAAAAGTCCTCTGGCAAAGAGATACGTTCACCGTCGGCAAACCAGTTGGCATCATCGTACAGGGGTATGTAAGGACGCTGTTCCCAGTTGTCGGCGCCGGAGTCCATCAACGCCACCGTGCGCTGGAACCCGCGACTGCTGGGACGTTTATCCGGGGTGGCCCCCAGGTGCCATTTACCCGCCATATAAGTGTGATAGCCAGCATCTTCCAGCAGGGTGGCCACGGTTACCACGTTGTCACCGAGCACGCCCTGATAGTGGGCGTGTGCGCGCTGCTCGGGCGCCAGCATTTCAGGAATATTCGGCACACCGGCCAGGTGGTTATCCACGCCGGTGAGCAGCATGGCCCGGGCCGGGGCGCAGTTAGCGGCGGTGTGGTAGTTGGTGAAACGCACCCCCCGCTCCGCAAGAGCCGACAGGGTGGGCGTGTTCACCTCGCTGCCATAGGGGGCAATGTCGGTGTAACCCAGGTCGTCCGCCAGGATAAACACAATATTCGGGCGTGAAGCAGACCCGTGGGGCACACCGTCGAGCGCGTCAAACTCCTCACTCGCGTTTACCCCGGCAATTGAAAAATTCAGTGACAGCGCGGCGGCCACGCCCCACCGCCGGATACCAGAAGCCTTCACCATCTCAGGCGGCTTCGGGTAGACGGCGCGATACAACCAGCAAAATGATCGACACGATCACCTCAGGGGCAATCAGGTCCAGCGCTAAAGTGGCATCGTGCACCAACCACGCCAGAACGCGGCCCACAGCCGTGATGGATAGCAACATGATCGCCGGGTAATACCAACTGCGACGCCCGCTGATCAGTGCAATCAACATGCAGCTGGCCAGAGTCAGGAAGAAGGCGGACATGTCACCCACCTGGGAACTCAAGCCCACACCCTGATCAAGGGTCAAGCCAAAATCGGGGGCCACCCCGGCAGGGGCTACCAGCCAGCGCAATCCTGTTACCAGGAACAGGATTGCTGGCAGGAGTACCAGAATTTTAAGGATTCTATTCATCTTTTATCCTCTAACAACTTTTTTGTGCGCAGGCCACGATTAAACGAGGTCTGTGCACTACCAGTCAGTCCCGCTCGTTAAGAACCAGCATCATGTTATGTGCCGTCTCCAGGCCCGAGTTCTGGTTCTGGCCGGTGACAAAGCGCTGCCCGTCGTCGATGGAAACGTGTGTAGCAAAAATATCCCTGAATGCGGTCTGGCTTTCGAATACGACACCCGCCTTGCGCAGCTCCGTCTCCGGATGCAGCGGTGTGAGTTCTATACCGAGTTCCTTGATTTGTTTGTCGGTAACCCCGGTCATGCGGCGACCGGCAATCAGCAGCTTGCCGTCGCGGTCGCGGGCGTTCACCAGGCCCAGTACGCCGTGGCAAACACCACCAATCACCGCAGCTTTGTCGCCGTAGTAGGACTCACTCACCTTGGCTGCCAACACGGGAGATTGCGCCAGATCGTAGGCTGCGCCCCAGCCACCCGATATGAAGACAATGTCGTACTGGTCAATAGCCACATCGGCAATAGGGATGGAGTTCTTCACCTTGGCCTGGGCAATGGCATCATTGAGGTAGCGATCGTCTTCCGGCGACCGGACCATGAATTGCAGCGTCTGGGGGTCAATTGGGATTTCACCGCCCGTGATACTGGCAATGTCCACCTCCATGCCACCGTCAAGGAACGTGTAGTAGGGATGGGTAAACTCAGAAGCCATCACCCCGGTGGCCGGGCCCTCGGTTTCCCCCGGGGCCGCCAGCACGCCATGGCTGGTGGTGATAATCAGGGCGCGTTTCCCCGGCAGCTCTGCCGTTGGCCCATTGTATTCCGGGTGCAAGCCAGCCTTGTGCAGAATGGTAGGCAGCGACAGCAACAACAGCCCTACCAAGACGAGCAACCCTGCAGCAGTAAAGAGCAACTTTTTCATAAGCGATATTCCGATAAGACTTGTAGAGGCGAGTTTAAGATTAGAAACTATTTATATGGCATATATTATGTCATAATAAGTCACTCTACATCAAGTACAATACGCTCTGGGATACGAGGAACTGTGTATGAAAAAGATAGTTACCGTCGCCGCGATTCTGGCAATACTCGGTGTTACTGCCTACAGCCAGCGAGCAACCATCGCCGCCCGACTGATGGAAAAAGGCCTGGAATCCCGAATGGGAGCAGACATTGTCGCGGAACTGGAAGACGGCCTGCACCTCGCCCTTTGTGGCGCAGGCGGTCCACTGCCTGCTCCCAACGCCTCCGGACCTTGCGTCGCAGTGGTGGCCGGTAAGCAGCTCTTCATGGTGGACTCGGGTACAGACGGCCCGCGCAACCTGGCCCGCATGGGCTATCAGCCAGGCACCGTCAAGGGCGTTTTCCTCACTCATTTTCACTCCGATCATATCGACGGCCTGGGCGAAATCAGCACAATACGCTGGGCCGGAGGCGACAACGACGCGCCCCTGCCGGTCTACGGCCCACGCGGTGTAGAGCGCGTGGTCGACGGGTTCAACGCAGCCTATGCCCAGGACTTCACCTATAGACACGAGCACCATGGAGATCTTGTGGCACCGATGAAGGCAGCCGGCATGCAAGCCGTGCCGTTCGACAAGCCCGCCATGGGTGAACTGGTCGTTGTATACGAGGGAGAGGGACTCAAGGTGGAAATGCTCGCGGTGGACCATTCGCCGGTAGAGCCGGCGGTGGGATACCGTTTCAGCTACAAGGGACGCTCTCTGCTGATTACGGGCGATACAACCAAGCAGGCCAACATTCAAAAGTTCTCCGAGGGCATAGACCTGTTAGTACACGAGGCCCTGGCACCTAACCTTGTCAACATGATGAACGCGACCGCCAAGAAACTGGGCAATGAGATCATGGCCAAGATCACCTATGACATTCTCGACTACCACGCCAGTCCCGTAGAGGCAGCGGAAACCGCCCGCGACGCTGGTGTCGGCCACTTGCTGTACTACCACATCGTCCCGCCACTGGTTATTCCAGGCCAGGACTTGTTGTACCTGAATGGGGCTGAAGATATTTTCCCGGACTACACCATCGGGCAGGATGGCGTGGCGTTCACGCTACCGGCGAACTCGAAGACAATCATCAAAACCAGTAACGGCTTATAAATAAAATTGAGAAAACGCTGGGTATGTACGCCGGTTTAGAAGACATGTTGGCCTCCCGGAAAAACAAGAGGCGGCATTCGACCGGCGCCGTTAAGCGCTGGCGACAACAGAGGAAGTTATGAAAAAGCTCAGTATGGTAGACAAGGGATTCCTGATCTCGGAAACCCGCGAAATGCCAATGCACGTGGCCGGCGTCAGTCTGTTTACACTGCCCGAGGGCGCCAATGAGCAGGAATTCCTGCACAGCCTGGCAGGCAACCTGCGCGACGTCGACGTCCTCCTGCCTCCCTATGGCGATCGCCTGAAACTGGGGCGCATGGGACTGGCGGGGAACGCCTTCTGGGAACCTGACCCCGCCATGGACATGGACTACCATGTAAGGCATTCAGCCCTACCGAAACCGGGCCGCTACCGCGAGCTGTTCAACCTGGTGTCGCGCCTGCACGGCACCCTGCTGGAACGGAGTCGCCCTCTGTGGGAGATGCACCTGATCGAAGGCCTGCAGAACCGCCAGTTCGCAGTCTATACCAAGACCCATCACGCGGCAGTGGACGGCGCCCGCTCCATGCACATCTCACGCAGCATGCTCTCTGCAGACCCAAATAATGTACTGCACGACTCGCCCCTGTCCCTAACGTCCTGGCAACGTTACAAGGACGCCCTACACATGGGCAAGCGCGCGGAGCACAGTGACGAGGAGTTACGCAACGTCGCTGACATGCTCAAGTCCACCTTCGACTCAAGTACCAACTTGTTTCGCGCCCTGAAAGGGTTCACCGGCGCCTGGAGTGGACGCGGCGGCGAGCTTTCCCTGCCGCACCTGCAAGTGCCCACCAGTTCCCTGAATGGCTCGATAGACGGCGCCCGACGATTCGTGGCCCAGTCCTGGCCGTTTGCCCGCATTTACGCGGTCGGCAAGGCCTTTGGGGGCACTTTCAACGATGCGGTGCTGGCGATGTGCGCCGGCGCCCTGCGCCAGTATCTGCAAAATCATGCGGAGTTACCCGAGCAATCCCTAAAATCCATGGTGCCGGTTTCCCTGCGCCAGGCAGGAGACGTGGACTCGGGCAACGCGGTAGCCAGTATCAGTGCCGACCTCGCCACCAACATTGCAGATCCCACCGAGCGCATTCAGGCCATCATGGCCTCGGTAAAGGCCGGCAAGGCTTTCTATGACGCGATGTCACCCCAGGAAATCGAGCTGGTCAGCATGATCATGCAAACACCCTCCCTCGCACTGTTACCGCTGGGTCTGATTTCACGCCTGCCAGCCTACAATATCGCCATTTCCAACGTGCCGGGCATCCGGGACCCCATGTACTGGAACGGGGCGCGCATGGACGGTTCCTACCCGCTATCAATCGTCGTGGACGGTATGGCCATGAACATCACCCTGGTCACTTATGACCAGAATGTCGACTTCGGCATCATCGCCTGTCGGCGTTCCGTGCCCCAGGTACAGAGGCTGATTGACTACATGGAAGAGGCGCTGCAAGAGTTGGAGGACGCTGCAGGCATCAAGGAAAAGCCGGTGGCAAAACGGAAGGCCCCAAAGCGTAAGGCTACGCGGGCCAGGACGAAGCCGAAGGCAAAATCGAAGGCTAAGGCATAAAAACGGCAGCAGCACGCCGTTTTTGGGCCGAACCAACGACGTCACTGGCTATCTCCAAATTAGGGGCTGACCGCTATTTTTTAAGTCCCGGTGAAACTGGAGGGACGCTTCTCCATAAAGGCCTGCATGGCCTCCTTGAGATCATTCGAATTCAGCGAGGTCATCATCGTCCACAGCCCGTTAAGCAGCAGGCTTTGCTCGGTGGTCATGTTTTCGCCCTGCTGCAATACAAACTTGGTGCCACGCACGGCCAGCGGCGCATTGGCGGCAATCTCCCTGGCCATTTCCAATGCCGCCGCATACACCGCATCGGCGTCAGTGTAGACATCATTGACCAGGCCAATCTTCTCCGCCCGCGCAGCGGAAATATCCTTGCCAGTATAAGCTAACTCCGCCACCTGCCCGGCACTCACCACCCCCGGCAGACGCTGCAGCGTGCCAACATCGGCAACAATACCGATCTTTGTTTCACGCACGCCAAACAGGGCATCCTCGGATGCCAGGCGGATATCACAGGCAGTCGCCAGGTCGACACCGGCTCCCAGACAATGGGAGTGGATGGCGGCGATTACCGGAACGGGGCAATTGGCGATAGCGCTGATGCCGTCCTGGCACCGTTGGGTATGGCCCAGCTGCTGCAGACAACCACTGGCGGTGGACAGATCCGGCGATCCACCCAGGCTGGCCAGGTCTATGCCAACACAGAAACTCTTGCCGCGGCCGGCGATAACCACCGAGCGAATCTCGTCATTGGCGGCCACTGCGTCCATGGCACGGATAAAATCGCCCCACATCTCGGATGAGATAGCGTTGAGCTTATCGGGGCGGTTCAGCCACAGGGTGGCGACGTGGTTATTGACCTCGAGAGCCAGATTTGAAGAAGAAAAATCCATAGTATTATCCAGTTCAGCTTAATTAATCGTGGTCTGATCCCGATTCAGGTGGCGCTGTATTGCGCGGGCGAACAGCCACAGGCGATCCTGGCCCCACAAGGCCAAAATCTGCTTGCCCTGCGCGTCCAGCAGGCGATAACTCGGCACACCCCAAAGGCCTGCTTCGTACATTGCAAGGCGATTGTCCTCCAGCATTTTCTCCCAACCAGGTTCGCCGAGGTGCTGCTGCGCCTCAGCCCAGTCGAGGCCGGCGGCTTCTACTACCTTGCGCAAGCCACGGTTGTTGTTGGTGTTAATGCCCTTGGCAAAAGCGGCATTAAGGAAACTGGACAGTAGCTCATTGCCCCGGCCCTGCTGACATGCCCAGGGGTAGAGGGAGTAACAGCGACGTACCGGGTCGCCGATCGGGTCGTAGAAATTACCATAGGGCACGCCGGCCTCGAGGGCCTCACGCACCGTGTCTGAGAAGATGTAGAAGCCCTTTACACGGGTAGCAGGTACACCACGCATGACCATTGGCAGCACTGGGCGTACCACCAGTTTCACGCCAGTATCCTGCGCAAGCTTCACCGTGCGATCAAAGGCGATCGATGTATAGGGACTGCGCAGCGAGGGGTAAACTTCAAGTGTCAGGGTGCCGTTATCCCTAAGCTCGCCGACCTCCAGTGCCGGACGCGGCACCAGCAAAGCTTCACCCGGTTGCCGGTCGGCGCCCAGTGCGGCCAAGCGCTTCTCTAGATGGTAGAGCCGGTCTACGCCCCAGTACCACTCATCCCCGTAGTGGAACATGGCACCGGAGTAGTGCTTGAGTTCAGCACGGCGGGCAATACCCGACGCCAGGCGCGCATCTCTCTCGGCATCGCTGGCGCGACCCAGACTATCTGCCAGGTTGCGCAGTCGTTGCGCATCGCCGGACCACAGCGCATCTCCCACCTGTGCTGCAGACTCTATGAAACTGTCGTTGTCCTGCATCGCCAGCACAGCATTCGCCAGATCAACCAGGGACGCATCCAACGGTTGGGGATGCTCAGGGAACTGTAAGCCGTATTCCGGTGCAATGTGAAAGGCGTCATAGCGTGACAATTGCAGCAGCAATTCCGGCTCTGCCACATTCTTACCCTGCGGACCCGGCACCAGGTGGCAGACCAGTTCGATATCGTAGCGCCGGGCAAGCTGCTGAAGCTTTTGGGCGGCCAGGTGGCTATAACCGTCGTCCACCTGATGAAAGTACTCCACCACATGCCTGTCACCGGCCTTGAGGCGTGCTTTTTCCAGTCTCCTGCGCTGCCTGTTCTGCCGTTTCGGACTGCAGATCCGGCGTACTACGCGTGAAGTGACCCAACGATAGAAAGGGCTTGGGTCCATAGACGCAGCCCCACCCTGATCCTTGAATTGCTCTGCCATGAATTGCCCTTCCGAACCCGCGTTCAGCCTTTAAGTTGAAGGTTAAGCAGGCCGACCAGAACCTCGATGGTGGTCTTTTTACTCAGCCGTTGGTGATAACGCAGACGATGCCACATTTCGAAGGAGGCAATTGCATCCACTGCCTCGCGCTCACTGCGGGTCAGTTGTTGCAACTCTGGGAGCCAATCATCCTGGTCCCTGCGTAAACCACGCTGGTACCGGCCATAATTCTTTTGCAGGGTTTCCGAACGCCAGAGCTGAGCGGACGTGGAGAGAATCTTATTGCGCTGTTTTTCATAGCCCTCTCCATATCTTTCTATCGCGTGCAAAATGCGCTCCTCCAGGGTCCCATCACGATCACCGCCCAGGAACAGCGCCTCCGTTGACTCACGGGTATGCTCGTCAATCGTGGCAAAGAGAGTTTCCATATCCTCGAAGTGACGGAAGAAAGAGCGAATGCCCACACCTGCCTTGTCGGAAATTTGCTGCGCAGTGGGAATAAGGTTACCCTCCTCCATCAGAGCAAGGGTGGCGTCAATGACGGCCTGCTTGCTGCGTTCACTGCGGGCACGACGGCCATCTACAACTTCCGGCTTTACTGATTCCTGCATTACCTCTACCTTATCTTTAGCCATCCAATGCATATATTGGCATTGTTTATGTCATATTATATTAGCAAGCGCGTCCTATGACCAGTATAACTTTCTGGGGCCTGACGGCATCGCCCTACCAGCTGAAAATGCAGTCTATCGCCGAAATGTCCTGGCAAAGGACATGCCCGACTACGAAGCCCTCCGCCAGAAACTGATCACGGTAGACCTGTTCAATGTGCGCGCAAGCTTCGTGTTGGACATGGTGGGGCAGAGTACGATGCTACCGGTTCAGATGATCAAGCCTTCATCAGCGTGGCGCACCAGCGCACAGCTCCACGCCTGGAATTAGCGCTTCCCGGCAAGCCTGGAGGCCTCTCCGTCTTGAGCAAGATTTTGCCGAAGGGTGCGCAAAGCACGATCCTTACTTATACGCTCCAGGTCCAACTTGATATGCGTTTGCTTGTCCAGCCGTGCCCAACCCTTGATCACACTAAAGGTTTCAACTATTGCCGCTGCCAGCGCTACGGGAATTGCTAATGACATGACGATAAAGAAAAGCAGTATCGCCAGCACTACGACGACAACCACTTCCAGCGCCTGTAAGATTTTCTGCATCCTTGCTTACCCCTGAATCCATTCAAGTTGCCCCTAGCCTACCCTCTCTTTGCCAGATAACCAAGGCAGTAAACAGCGGCTTCCTGTCAGTATCAGCTGCGGATTTTATTTTGAGTAGGACACTGATGCCTTGAGACGCCGGCCGGGCGTTTGGCACGATGTTTTGTAGAACGGGAAGTCACTCGCTTGCGCCAGTTTTCGAAACTACGCCGTTTTAGCTGACCCCGCATAACGCGTATCACAGCACTCTCATCGAGGCCGAATTCCGTTTCAATCGCCTCGAACGGCGTTCTATCCTCCCACGCCATTTCGATTATGCGGGAAAGAGAGCCCTCACATAGACTGCCATGGCCCTTTTTAAGTCCAGCTTTGCTTGTCATTTGCATAGGTTGTACCGGATGCCCTTCAAGCCTCTAGTCAGTTCGACACTAGCGATTGTTACGGGCGCAGGGACAGGCAGGATCACGAGTAGATGGTACTAACTAAAAAGCTTTGGATTTTTAGTTGGAATGACGCTTTCGTGGACGCGCTAAGAATCTCAACGCACGTAGAACGACAATGAATTCGGACCAAACAGCCGTGGATTGATTTTCTCGTCAAATTGGGGGGCTCGCCGCTGGTTATCAAGGCCCTGCACAAGATAGCGTTCTTCTTTCAGGTCGTGATACACCAACAGCGCATACCAGGGAGCCGGCACTTGATAGTGCATTACCGCGTGTCCCTCAGAGACACGCCATAAGTTGCCATCGGCATCATAGTTGTCGGCCGCCGCAATCTGCCAGGTGTCCTCATCAAGGTAGAAAACCCGTCGCGAATACCGATGGCCTCGTTGTCCGGAACCAGTTTTCAAAGTTCCCTCAACAACCCAAACCCGATGTAGCTCGTAACGCGCATGGTCAGGATTAATATGCTCTTCGCCAACAATATCTTCTGCTGTCAGCTCGCCACTTTCCAGACGGTAGGCATTGTAAGGAATGTACAGTTCTCTCTTGCCCAGCAATTTCCAATCAAACAACCCCGGCGCACCATTGAACATATCCCCTTCGTCGGTGAATCGCAGGGCGTCGGTGTTCGGGCTGGGGTTATCGAAGCCGCTAAAGGGCGCACGAATAATCCGACGTAGGTCAGCGTTGTAAAGCCAGTTCTCGCGGGCGGTCTCATTATGATTAAGGGAATCTACGGTCAACAGCCCGCTGCCTGTCAAAAATCCCGGCGCCAACACCTTGGTCTTAAAGGCCAGCAATAAATTGGGGTTACGCTCCTGCATAGGTAAGGACTGCGACAGAGCATAAGGTATCGCCCACTCCTCCTGCTGCAGAATCAGGGTGTAGTTGCCGCGCCGGGTAACCGCAGCGGAACCGTCCATTCTTTGAATGTGAACACCGCGCCAACGCAAAATATGATTCCAGATAACCTCTACGCCGGATTCAGGTACCGGAAATGGCGACGCGATAGCTGAACCTTTAACGCCTCCCCGGCCATCCAAAATAGCGGTCGCGGTGCTTCGATTATTTTCAACAGCCTTGTATACCCTCTCAGGGTAAGCGGCTGAACGATGGCTGGCATAAACATTCATGCGCCAGCTATCCGGATAGCGGTTAAGCAGCGCTTTCTGACCTTCCGTCAAATTCTCCGCATAATCCTGCTGGTTTTCGCCGGTGATGGTGAATAGCACCGGATCCTCAGCATAGGGGTCAACCAGGCGCTCGCCCTTCTGATACCCGCTTACGGGCGCCTTGAGCCCTCCATCCCAGGAAGGAATGGTTCCCGCTGGATTACCAGCCTGCTGCGCTCCTACCGGTGTTAGCTGAGATTCCTCCCCCATCGGGGACTCTGCATCCGCCGCCAACGCCGACCCATGCAATGCACCAAGCAAGACGGCAACGGCCGCCAGCCTGGGTCCTTGTCTTTTGCTAAAAATGCTAGAAGTCATAACGAACACTGAAAGTGATATTGTCACGATCATTGATCAGGTTGGACTGATCGGCGCCGGAAAATTCGGTATAGGAAACGGCTAAGCTTAGCCGCGACAAATATTGTGCCTGCAAGCCAAGTGTCAGTGCCTTCCTGCCTTCGAGGAAGGGGCCAGCTCCCACCGGGCTTGACCCGTCCACATCATGTGCCCATATAAAGCGCGGGCGAAGGTTCACACCGCCGAACACGTTGTTGTAAACCATCGTCCCTCCTATTCGATAGCCCCAGGAGTTCTCTGTAGCGAACAGGCTGTCGGGGCGAAAGTCAGTAACCGCGAGACCAGCGATAGGCATATAGATATCGTCCTGGTCAGGAGCGTCCCAGATGTGCAACCAGGCAAATTCAATATTTAACGCCGTTTGCGATGCACCCAGGCGAGGCCCAAAGAGCTGGGTAGCACCCACCAGCGAGAAGGTCTTATCCAATTCCACGAAAGCCTCTACGCGCTTGTTCGCGTAATCCGTGGCAATCTCTTCCAGAGTAATTTGTGACAGATCTACCGGTGGCAGAGGGTCGTCACGACTGGAATTAGGCAGTATCACCGACAACAGGTCACCCGAGTGCAGGGATATCGGCGCATCCATATGGTGAGCGACCTCGGCAAAGTAGGCGGTGCCTGTGCGTAATGTCGTGGTATTAAAACTAAAACCTATCATGTCGATATCTTCGGGATAAACCGCAGAATAGGTCACGTTTTTCAGCACTTTACTCAACTGGGTAAGACTGGCCACTGTACTCCGTTTAATGGGGCCTACGCCCTCTTGCCGTAAATCGTTTTTCAACTTGGCGATGGCCTGCTCGGAATAGCGCGTGTAATCAACAACCGGAGGCGTTACCAACGCTAACGAGGGCAGCGTGGAGTGGTAGCGGGCAAAATGAAGCGCGAACTTCGAATCGTTGAGCGCGGGAAGAATACTCTGCACTGTAAAACCGAACTGGCCGCTGTCGCTGGCTTTCTCATCGGGCCCACGCGTGGTCACCTGGTAGAAATTGGAATCGAAGGGTTCAATGCCCACCGCCTCCAGTGTTTCGGCTGGCAATCTATATAAAGCCGCCAAATCGGTACCAAACTGATTGCCGAATCCCTCCGCCTGAATAAAGGTCCCATCGGGAGGGAGGGCGTCATTTGTTGAAAAATAGGTGCCAACCGCCGGCAAATCACTCTCTTCCCACTCGTATTGATAATAACCCTCTACGATCAATAGCGGCGTGAGGTGAACAGCGCCCCAAAGCATCCCTGAGGGTTTGCGAAGATCGCGTAAGCTCCCAGTCGGTTGCTGAAAGAGCGGTACATTCAGGGCATTGGCGACATCTACGCCACTACCGGGAAAAAACCGGCTCTCACCCCAGTTTACGACCTGGTCTCCCAAACGCAGTTGTACAGGCATATCACCAACCGAAAAACGCGCGCTAAGATAGGCGTCCAACATGCCCACGTCGCTACCAACCTGCTCTAGCGCTCCCCTGCCCAGCTCGGTCCATTCACGATCGCCGCGCTCGTTTTCATAATCATAAAAAGCATAAGCCCTGGCAAAGAGGCCAAAGTTGCGCCAACCGAGCGTGACCTCGCCGGTAGCCCTGAACATATTGGATACCAGATCGCCTTTATCGTAATTGAGGTTGCCATCGTCCAGATTGCCGCTTCGGCCATAGGCAAGGCGCTTGCCACCGTGCGCCGGAGACACCAGCTCCGGGTCTATATCCTCTGTACGCATGCGAAGGCCGTAGGCTAATTCAAGGTCTATCAGCCCCTCTATGCCGGTACTCTCGTCGCGAAAATCCCAGGCAATGGCGGGCATAGACAGCAACGTCCCAAGAAGACAAAGAGCAATGTTGTTTTGAATCGGCGCTTTATTCATCAAGATTGTTATAATTGTTTTATCTGCAGCTTGTAAGAAGTATAGCCCGAGTTATGCAAACCGCTAGCCAATCGCCCAGCCTCTTTGCCACAGCTGGCGCCGCTCAGTGATATGCAACGAAACGGTCTATTAGGCAGAGAATCTCTCAACCCTTCGAAATGAGTTTTGAAATGAATCAAAGGTGCTTTTCGCACACTCTCTTCAAACACGTTGGCGCGTTTTTGCTACTGCTGTTTTCGGCGCCACTTGTTTTCGCACAAGAGACTTTACCTGTGGTGGTGCACGAGGCTTCAGAGGGCCCTATCTTTCGCCAGCTACAGGTTCAGGGCACGGTTACCTCGGCACAAGCAACCCAGCTCTCTGCAGCAACCAGTGGCCAGGTGAGCACAGTAGCGGTAGACGCAGGCGTACGGGTCAAAACCGGGGATGTACTGGTAGTACTGGATTATGAACTGGCCAGCCTGGAGTTGGCTGGCGCGAGCGCGCGCGTCGACCAGGCCAAGCAGGGGCTGTCAGACGCCAAGAGGCGGTTGCAGGAAGCGCGCAGGCTGGCGCCGCAACAAAGCATTTCCGAAAGCGCGGTGCTGGACATAGAGGCCGAAGTTGCAAACGACGAGGCTATTCTGCGTGAGTCAGTGGCGGAAGCAGAGCTAAGACGGGCAACGCTTGCGCGACACACCGTCAAAGCTCCATTTGATGGAGTCATTGCAGAAAAGCTCACCGAATCCGGCGAATGGGTGACACCCGGACAGGCCATTGTGACCCTGGTTTCCACTGCAAGGCTGCGTCTGGATTTTCGCGTGGCTGAAGATTATCTCGAACTGGTGGGGCCAGAAACCGAAGTCGCTTATCAGATAGGCCCGAACGACCTCTGGCACAAGGGGTCGTTCGCTACAGCAGTCCCCATCGCCAATCGCGATGATAGAACCTTCCTTTTGCGAGTAAACCCTGTAGAAAACCACCCCGCCCTTGCTCCCGGACGATCAGTTACAGCGAAGCTCAAGATTCCCACCGGCCGTATAGGCCTTGCGGTGCCGCGTGACGCTTTGCTGCGCTATCCAGACGGGCGCACCATCGCCTGGATTGTTGACAACACTGGTGAGGGATTAAGAGCAAAAGAAGTCGTGGTTAAAACAGGCCTGCAATTTGATAGCCAGGTTGAAATCCTCGAGGGTTTGCCCACCGGCTCAAAAGTCATCGTTCAGGGCAATGAAAGTCTAAGACCGGGAAGGGCTATTGTTGTTCAGAATGCCAAAGACACCAAAGCGTCCAGGTGAGGCCGGGTAGCTCACATGTTTGAACAGGTCATTAGACGCGGCACGCTCACCTCTGTTATTGCCTTGATCATCTGCGTACTTGGAATATTCGCGGGCTTGCGAATTCCGGTACAAATGATACCGGACCTGGATGTACGCGTTATCACGGTGGTTACCAATTGGCCGGGCGCCAATCCACAGGATGTGGAAAAGGAAATACTCATCGAGCAGGAAGAGTATCTTCGTACGCTGCCAAGCTTGTCCCGGATATTGGCAACCGCCGACAGCGGACGCGCAAGAATAGCGCTGGAATTCCCTTTCGGTACAGACACCACCGAGATGCTGATTCGCGTCAACAATGCGCTCAGCCAGGTGCCGTCCTATCCGGACAATGTCGACGAGCCGCGTGTTTATGCGACGTCCTTCTCCAGTAACTACTTCATGTTCTTCGCCGTCACACCGCTGGCTGGCAATCCGCGTCAACTGGATCTGGACCTCGCTGTCGACTTCCTCGAGGACAACGTGAGGCCCAGACTATCGCGAGTCCCGGGAATTTCGGAAGTTGCCGTCTGGGGCGGCGCCGAGAGGCAAGTGCAGATACTGGTAGATCCCTCCAGGCTGGCGCAACGTGGCCTGAGCTTAAGCGATGTACGGACTGCAATCAGGTCGCGTAACCAGGACCGATCCGGGGGCGAGTTGGATTCAGGCAAAAGGCAGTACCTGCTGAGAACCATCGGCCGCTTCGACTCCATTGAAGAGCTCAATGACTTGGTGCTGGTTCGTCGCGGCGACAGCGTAATTCGTCTGTCAGATGTGGCCAGTGTTCAGCTCGACCACTTCGAAAAGCGCAGCCATTCAACGTTCAATGGAGAGCCAACTATAGGCATAGCATTGCGCCGCGAGTCTGGTTCCAATGTCATCGAAATCAAGCGTGCGATCAGCGCCGAGATCGTGGCAATGAATCGCGATCTATTAAACCCGGCAGGTCTAGAGTTGAGAATTACCTCAGATGATGTGTTGTACGTTGAAAACTCAATCCGAAACGTCTGGCAAAACCTGTTCCTCGGAGCGCTGCTCGCCACGGCAGTCATGTTTCTCTTTTTGCGCTCTGCCCGCACCACTGGCATCGGTGTGCTTGGCATTCCCGTTTGTATCATCGTCGCCCTACTTGGCCTGTTGCTCGCTGGCCGAACCGTCAATGTCATATCACTGGCGGGTATTGCATTTGCCATAGGCATGACGCTCGACAACAGTATCGTCGTGTTGGAAAACATAGAGCTGGAATGGCGCAAGGGTAAAACCCGCTTCGAGGCTGCTCTGGATGGCGTACGGCAGGTATGGCCAGCAGTGTTTGCTTCCACCATGACCACGGTTTTAGTTTTCATTCCCGTTATATTTATTGAGCAGGAAGCGGGCCAGCTTTATTCCGATGTCGCTATTGCTGTGTCGGCTGCCATTCTTGCCTCAATGCTGGTTGCCATTACCTTGTTGCCAGCGGCGGCGGCGCGTTTCACACCGATACCGCGAAAGTCTGGCGCTATTGATGACTTGGGGCGACGTTGCCGAGAGTCTGCGCTGAGCGCCATTGATGCGATGCTATCAACTCCGCGTCGGCGTTTTGCCTGCATTACAATCACAGTCGTCACCAGCGCTTTGATTGTCTCATTGCTGACACCGGCTGCCGAGTATCTGCCCGAAGGCGAAGAACCGAAAGTGTTTGCAACAATGAGTGCGCCTCCCGGTTATAACCTCAGCGCAATGCGGGCCATAGGCGACGACCTGGAAGCCTATTTTCTGTCGTATGTGCAAACAGATCCGGCCCAGTACCATCAGGGCGAGCACGAGGTACCGGCAATGTCCTACCTCAATTTCAGGGTAAATACCGATTCGGTGCGCATCGTCACCGAGCCCCGGGACCCAGCCGACATTGAAGCCCTGATGGACGCCATCACCAAAAAATACAGCGAATACCCGGGAATGAGGGCGTTTGCCAGCACGGGCTCAATTATCAGCAGTAACGACGGCGGCACCCGCAGCATCAACCTTGATATCGCGGGTAATGATCTGGCTGAAATACACACGCTGGCCAGGCTCGCCTACGAGCGCGCACGCGAAGTGTTCGACAACCCACGAATACAAAGTCAGCCCTCGTCATTCGCGCTGGCCCAGCCAATCATCGAAGTTCGCCCGGATTGGAAGCGAGCCGCTGAGCTAGGCCTTACGTCCCAGGAGCTGGGCTTTACTATCGCTGCATTAACCGACGGTAGTTTTGTTGACGAGTTCTTTCTCAACGATGACAAGATAGATATGTATCTGTATAGCAGCGCCGGACAAAAAGCCGATCTGGATACGCTGGGCCAAATGCCCATCTATACGCCCTCTGGTGCGGTGTTACCGCTGGGCTCGCTGGCTTCCATCACTGAAACCGTTGGCACCGATTCGCTGCGCCGCGTCAACGGCAGGCGCACCGTCACCCTGAATATTATCCCGCCGCGCAGCGTCGCCCTGGAAACAGGCGTCCAGCAGGTGCGAGAGGAACTGGTGGGATACCTTCGCGACCGGGGCGACATACCACTGGGTACCGATATCGCAATATCTGGTGCTGCCGATCAGTTAGATGCCACCAGAGCCTCCCTGCTTGGCAATTACGCCATTGCGCTACTGGTGGTCTATCTGCTTCTGGTCGCCATCTTTTCCCACTGGGGATACCCACTGCTGATCATGACAACAATTCCCTTGGGAATTGCGGGCGGGGTGGTAGGCCTCGCCCTGCTCAATGCGATAGGCGCTGTGCTGCCCTTGCTGGGCCTGTCGGCAATCACCCAGCCCTTCGATATGATCTCCATGTTGGGATTTTTGATTTTGATGGGGGCCGTGGTGAATAACCCGATCCTGATCGTGGACCGAGCCGTAAAGAATTTTAATCTAGAAGGCCTGAGCCCCAGTGATGCGGTGAGCGAAGCCGTTCATGCAAGGCTTCGGCCCATCACAATGACCACAGTTACAACTATTCTGGGCCTGGCGCCACTGGTACTGATCCCCGGCGCCGGCACCGAACTGTACAGAGGCGTTGGTGCCATCGTTATGTTCGGCATACTCGGGACAGCACTGGTTACCCTGACCGCCCTACCCGCACTCACGGTTACCGTACTGGAGATGTCGCGCAGGACAGAGAATTCTGGCGAGTAATCCATCCCGATAGATCCCCCAATTCGAGTGTAATTCCAAGAAGAAAGCAATCGCCAACGTCGCGAATCCTGCGGTCAGTCGGGAAGAGCCTCCTGCCAAAGCCAATTCACGACAGCGGAGAGTGCCATTTCCACGCTTTTTGGGCGGAATGAGGCCACGAATTAATGATACTTAAAAGTTGATTTTAGTGAATTTATTGTATTATATTACCCCCGCTCAATCATAAATCTATAAATAAAGCTGACAGAATTCGTCAACGGAGACTCTCCATGCAGAAGACACACCGCAGAACCCCCATGTATCTGGCCACTCGAGGTATCGGCACTTTGTGCGCCGGGCTTGCAATGGCAACAGCTACACCTGCCTTTGCAGAGCTAGAAGAAGTAATTGTTACCGCGCAACACCGGGAGCAAAACATTCAGGATGTCCCTATTTCTGTTACCGCTCTGGGCTCAGATTATATTGCAGAGGCTGACATTTTTGATGCGGCGACCGTCGCGGTTAATGTTCCCGGCTTTTCATTTGCAGAATTTGCGCCTGGCCAAGCATTAATGACATTCCGCGGTATCGGCTCAAGCGATGACGGTGCGGGCCTCGACAACTCAGCCGCGACATTTTTGGATGGCGTCTATATCGGCCGCCTCGCAGGCATTAACTTTGATCTATTTGACCTTGACCGCATCGAAGTACTTAAAGGCCCCCAGGGCGCCTTGTTTGGCCGTAATGCCATTGGTGGTGTTGTAAGCGTGGTGACAAAAAAGCCTACGCAGGAGTTTGGCGCAAAAATCGGCGTAACCGCGGGCAATGAAGGAATCCTTCGCTATCAGGGTTATGTCACAGGCGGCCTCACTGATAATCTTTCTGCAAAATTGGTTGTCAACCACCGCGAACACGATGGCTACACTCGCAATACCCTGCTCAACATCGATGTAAATGACGAAGACCAGACTTCGTTCCGCGGTCAGTTACGCTGGGAAGGTGAGAACTCCGATTGGGTATTGTCTGCCGATACGATGGAAGACGATCGCGAGGGTGTTGGTCGCTACCCACTTGTTAACGGTAACTTTGACTATGTCGGAACTGCCGAAAGACTGGGAGCGAACCGTGATTTCACCTCTGCATCACCGATTGAAGGCTTTACAGAGAGAGATAACACCGGTTTCGCCTTGCAAGGTGATATTGAATTCAGTAGCGGCACCCTAACGACAATTACAGGCATTCGGAACGTCGAAAGTAGTTGGGAAATGCCCTCGGTTGGCGCTCCCTTGGGCGGCGGTGATGATCTTGAAAACGGTGTCTATGGTGCAGATGTCGTCGACGATATTGAAGAAGAGATTGACACCTTCTCTCAAGAACTGCGCTGGACGTCGAATATGGACGGTGCATTCAATTATGTTGCTGGCTTGTACTACTTTACTGAAGACACAGACCGTCAGGAGCAGTTTCGTATTGACGTAAATACCGTAGGTACTGGCCAGTTCGTGAATGGTAATGAGTGGACCAACACAGAAAACGAGACCACAAGCTACGCAGTTTACGGGCAGGGCTACTACGACTTTAATGATCAATGGACGCTTACCATTGGTGCCAGATACACGGAAGACGAACGGGATTACGAGGCTTCTGCCGCAAACTGTGGTTTGTCAGACGATCAAATTACGGCGGCCGGCGTATCGTTATCTGCTTGTAGGTTCACGGGTTTAAATAACGACATTAATGGCAATCGCGTCGATAGCAGCTTAGGCATTGTTGCAGAAGCATTCGTGGTGCCTGCAGATGACACCTGGGACAATTTCTCTCCTATGGCATCGCTGCAATATCGCCCCACTGACGACATGATGCTTTTCGCTACTATCTCTACTGGCTATAAAGCGGGTGGGTTTGCGGGATCACAGGGTGTCGCAGCCGCGGCGGATAGCCCTGTAGACCCAGAAGAGGTCATTAATTACGAGCTTGGATTTAAGGGCGACCTGTTCAACAATCAGGTGCGATTGAACGCAACCGTTTTCTACATGGATTACACCGACTTGCAAATAGTCCGCTTTGGGCCTGTGGAAGGTAGTGATTTTGGTACTTTCCAAACAACCAACATCGGGGAAGCTGACATCTATGGTCTGGAAATGGACTTTATTTGGCAGATCGGCGATAACTTCCAGCTGTCTGGTAACTACGCGTATCTGGACACCGAAGCCAATGACCTCATTGTAGACGGGCGAGATTTTTCGGGGAGCGAGCTACGGCAAGCACCAGAAAATACGTACAGTATTGTGGGCTTATACACGTTGCCCACCGACATCGGTGATTTCGACTTCAGGGCGCAATATATTGGTTCAGATGAGCAGCATTTTGACTATGCCACCCTGGAAAATACAGTTTCTGAATCGCATGAGGAGCTTGACCTGAGTGCACGCTGGACATCACCCGAGCAGAGTTACCAAGTGTCGCTATGGGTTAAGAACGCAACAGATGAAGCCTATGCACAACACGCGTACTTTATTGGCCCTGGCAGCATCGGCGCATGGAACGCACCCAGAACCTACGGTGTAACAGGCACCTGGGAATTCTAGGTTCTATTGAGTTGAGGACTACTTGATAGATTTGCGTTTCAAGAAGCTGGGGGTAGCATTTACCTCCAGCTTTTTTTTTGCTCGACAAGAAAGGTAAACAGGAGAACAGGTTTATGCGACTCCCACTGATTATTTGTGCACTAACAATATCGTTGCTCGCAGGCTGCAATACCAGCGAGCCAGAGGTCAACACGGCAAACCTTGATGATCAGGCTGAGACTGTCACTATCCTTCGCGACCAATACGGTACGCCGCATGTGGTTGCAGACAGTAATCGGGGAGTGTATTTCGGCTACGGCTACGCGGTAGCCACCGACCGCCTTTTTCAGATGGAAATGCTCAAGCGAACCGCTGAAGGGAAAGTTGCCGAGGCCCTGGGCCCCGACTTTGCCGAGCTTGATGTCCATTTACGCACAACGTATGACCACCGCAGTGTAAAGCAGCAAGTACGTGACCTGACGCCGGCGGAGCTCGACATCCTGACCGGCTACGCCATGGGATTTAATGCCCGCATTGACGAAGTGCTGGCACAGCCCAAAGAACTACTACCCATTGAATTCAGCGACTATGACTTTGTGCCAGAGCATTGGACTGCTTACGATGTGGCGATGACCTTTGTCGGCTCAATCGCGCATCGCTATGCGGATTTTAACTCCGAGCGCGACAACCTCCAGCTGCTGCAGCACCTTGAAGCTAAACACGGCGAGGAAAAGGCCTGGCGGATTTTCAATGCCAGTAAATGGCTGGTGGATACAGACTCTCCCACGACAGTGCCTAGAGCCACCGACGCAGCCTCAGACACTGAATTACCCCGGCCAGGCTATCTGGACAAACTGGCCCAGACCGACGCAAATCACCGCGTAATGCTGGCTGCCAATGGCAAGTTCAAGGCAATTACAAACACCGAAGCGAAGCAGGCGGAGTCACGGCGGCGTATTGCTGCGCATGGTTTCAGCCAAAACCCCGAGTTCACCGGCGCCAGCAACTATTGGGCGGCTACTGATTTAGAGGATGCCGCAGGCGCATTAGTCAATGGTCCGCAATTTGGTTTTGGCGTGCCCAGTTATGTGTATGGCATTGGCTTACACGGTGGTGATTTCAACGTTGTGGGTAATACCTTGCTGGCACTACCCTCCTTGCTGTTTGCGCACAATAATCACATCGCCTGGGGCAGCACTGCCGGCATAAGTGATCAAACGGATGAATATCTGCTGAACCTGAACCCGGATAATCCAGAACAGTATCGACAGGGTGATGGTTGGACTACATTTGAAAGCTGGAGCGAAACCATAGACGTTAAGGGTGGCCAAACCATTACCGCCACCGCTCGCCGCTCTGTACACGGCATGGTCCAGTTACACCAACCGGATAAAAACACTGCATGGTCACGTGCCAGAAGCTGGGAAGGTGGGGAGCTAGATACACTGATGGCCTGGGTATTTCTGGCTACTGATAAAAACCTTGATGCGGCTAACGAGCGAATCGGCACTATGGCCACCAACATCAATATGTACACCATGGACAAGGATGGTGGCCTTGGCTACGTCCATAGTGGGCGTTATCCAGAGCGCGCCGAAGGTCACGATCCGCGTCTGCCTGCAGCCGGTGATGGGCAGTGGAACTGGCAGGGTCTACGTCCGTATAGCGACAATCCTACCGTACGCAATCCCGAGCAGGGCTATATCGCAAACTGGAATAATCGGCCCGCCGCAGGCTGGGTCAGTTCAGACTTGTGGTCATACACCTGGAGCCGGGCAGATCGCGCCAGCCTGATTTTCGACGCGCTGGAACGGAACCCGGAGACTGACGCCAAACACACTGTCACCGATATTCGTGACATCAATAGCGCAGTAACCTTCGCCGACGTCAATGCACCATACGTTCTGCCCCCGCTGTTTGATGCCTGGCAAGGTGTGGAAACAACCGAACAAACTGCGATGGCCCTAACCGCACTGCGCGACTGGGATCGGCAGTGGCCAGTGGACAGTGAGGGCCACTACGGCCCCATGCCTGCGCTGATGGAAGTCTGGCTGCGAACCTTACTGGTCAATGTGTTTGCCGATGATAGTGGCGAGGAATTCTTTCATCTGTACGCAGCTACCAACTACCCCAACAATCCACTGGGGCCCTCAATGGGAACCCCACCTGGTATCAAGGCGCTGGTACGTAACCTGGATCGTATAGGGGGCGCGGACTGGGGAGAGTCTGACTACGACTTTTTCAATGGTGCCGAGCCCGCTGCGATAATACGCAGCAGCTTTGTTCAGGCTCTGGAAAATCTGGTGGCCGAACAGGGGCCAGACGCTGCCAATTGGACACTCAAGGCCCACCCAATGCAGTGGACACCGTTTAACTTTCGCGGTGTACCGCAGGCTCGAGAGAATGCTGTATACACACTGCCCGCTTACATGAATCGAGGTAGCGAAAATAATCTGTTTGTTGCGACCGGTAAGGGAATCAACGCCTGGGACGTTATTCCACCAGGACAAAGCGGTTTTCAAACCCCCAAGGGTGAGCGCGTGCCTGAAACTGGCAACCAAATGCAGCTTTACGCTGACTTCGGCTACAAGGAGGTACCCTTCGATGAGGAGAAAGTTCGGGCAGCGGCAGTAAGCAGCAAGGTGATTACTCTGGGGGAGTGAGCCTTGGGCTATGCCATCAGATGGTCTGGGCAGCGCAGCTCGCCCAGGCCGCCAAAATCCAGACTAGATCAGTCCCGGCGGCACCATCAGTTTCATCGATAGCAACTGTTGGGCAAGTGACTTGCCCTGACAATCGGTTCTCACGGAACCCGCTCCTCCACCGCCCAAAGCCTCGGTTAAAAAGAAATTAAACGCATTGAATCCAGGTAGATCAAATCGTTCCACCTCCCCTTCCACCAGATGCGCAAAATAGTCTTCCACGGCCTGAGCCGTCACCTGTTCATAGATATAGGGCAGGTACTCCGGCTTGCGCGCTATCAGGCCAATATTGGCATTGTCGCCCTTGTCACCGCTGCGGGCGAAAGCCAGGCGCTCCAGCGGGACCGCGATGTGATCATCGCCGGACTCGCCAGATGTAACCGTCATGCGAACCTTTGCGGCAGCCTCGCTGCTTTGGCTTTGATAGATTTTCTCACTGATTTTTTCACTACCCACCTGCACAGTCACAGGTATCAAGGACTTGTCGATCAGTGTTGAATGCACACGCATCAAACCACTGGGCCGAATGCGGCCGCCGCCCAGACCATAAAAACCCGGCACGCCGGATGTGCCCAGATAAACCATCTCATTGGCGGCGAACTGCAAAGCGGCAGGGTTATCGTGGTGCAGGCCAAACTTCGCCACGATTTCACGCGTGTTCTGCGCCTCGGCTGTGGCATGAGGGCCGTAGGTATGCTCTGCGCCAAAATACTCCATATCAACCTGACGGAAGTCGGGTAAATCATTCGCCGAGTAGTAGTCGCGTACTCGCTTGACCCAGGCTTCCATCGCGGTTCGCGCCTTGTCCAGCGCCCTTGGGCCACCAATCATGATGCAACCCTTTACCTGAAAGCCATCACGCCAGGTTGCACACACCTTATATTTGTCACCGGGCGCCCTGCCCCTGGCGCCACTTACCCGCACCTCGTTCTCGGCAATTTGCTCCAAAGCCACCTGGGTGAAGTCGCAGGCAACATCCGGCAAAAGATAATTGGCGGGGTCTCCTATTTCATACAACACCTGCTCGCCGACGCTGCCCACGGTGGCCAGGCCACCACTACCCGGTGTGATGCCAATAACAAAACTGCCATCGGCAGAAACTTCGGCGACCGGGTAGCTGATGTTGGAAAAATCAGGAACTGTATGCCAATCGGTAAAGTTTCCGCCTGTGCACTGCGCCCCACACTCGATGACATGGCCACATAGCGAGCCCTGCGCCAATTCATCATACTGATCTTCATTCCAGCCGAACTCATGAATCAAGGGACCTAACATGACTGCGCTATCAACAACGCGTCCAGTCACTACAACATCGGCGCCACCGGCGAGCGCCTCAGCCACCGGTCTCGCGCCAAGATAGGCATTGACGCTTGCGGGACGCTGCGGCATCGCATCACCCGTCTGGTTCTCAAGCATCTGATCCAGCGGCAGATCTTCGCGCCCAAGCAGGTCATCACCGTAGACACCGCCAATTTTCAGATTCAGATCCTGCTCCTGACAGAGCTGCTCCAGTGCGGCGATACAGGCGGGAACATTCACTCCCCCTGCATTAGCGACAACCTTGATGCCCTTGCTGGCACAATCCGCCAATACATCCTTCATCGCTACAGTGACGAAATCGACGGCATAACCCAGCGAGTCGTCACGAGAACGGGCCTTCGCCAGAATCGCCATGGTGATCTCGGCTAGATAATCAAACACCAGGTAATCAATCTCGCCATCATCGACAAGTTGTCTGGCCGCCAGCTGACTGTCGCCATAGAAGCCAGAGGCGCAACCGATACGAATCTTCTTGCTCACAGTCAGTGCTCCTCTTCCGATACGCTGGCCAACAGCTGCTGCGACTTAACCTGCTCACCAACCTGAGTTGCAATATGACTCACAACGCCGGGCATTCCAGCCTTCAATGGATGCTCCATTTTCATGGCTTCCAGAATAACCAGGGTCTGACCAGCTTCTACTCGATCGCCCTCGTTTACCAATACAGACACAATGGCGCCATCCATAGAGGCCCTCACATCACCGCCACCGGCGGCGGCCGCTACCGCTGCGGGTAAATGCGTGTGATCTTCAATGCAGAAATGTCCCGAGCCATCATCCAGAAACACTTGATTGGCGGAGAAAGCAAAAGCAGCCGAACGCCGGATGCCTTTGGTGAGGTAATCACAACGATGCCCTTCCGCCAGAAGAACATCGAGCTTGCAGGTGTTTTCGCCACAGCGAACTTCATAGCCATCCGCCAGTGCCAGCAAAGACACATCAATTTGCTCTTCTCCAACACCCAGCTTGAATTGATAGCTGGACGCTGTTGGATTACGCCAGCCCTGCCCCGCCCCGTGACTGCGCGTGTAGATCAGCACAGCGGCCAGCGCGATAGTTTGCAAGGGCGGTAACGACGCCTGCAGACTGGGGTCGTCGCTGAAATGTTGCTCGATAAATGCCGTGGTGGCTTCGCCCGCAAGAAAGACTTCATGCCTTAGAATATTCTGCAGGAATTGCCTGTTGCTATTGATTCCCAGCACAGTGGCATCCTGCACAGCACTGGCCAACTTGCGACAAGCTTCCTGCCGGGTCTGTCCGTGCGCTATCACCTTGGCGAGCATGGGGTCGTAGAACGAGGTCACGTGCTGCCCCGCCACTATTCCATTATCTACACGGATGTCATTCCCCTGGGGATAATCCCATGCCAACAGCGTACCGGTTTGTGGCAGAAAGTTATTGCGCGGATCCTCGGCGTAGAGTCGCACCTCCACTGCATGGCCGTGCAATTCAATATCTTCCTGCTTCAGCGGGAGTTCACCGCCCGCCGCTACTTGTATTTGCCAGGCGACCAGGTCCTGCCCGGTGATCATCTCAGTGACCGGGTGCTCAACCTGTAAACGCGTATTCATTTCGAGGAAATAGAAGTTCTTGTCTCTGTCGACGAGAAACTCGACTGTGCCAGCACCTCTGTAATCGCAGGCTTTTGCAGCATTTACCGCTGCCTCACCCATGCGCGCTCGCAATTCGGGATCAACAAACGGCGACGGTGCTTCCTCCACGACTTTCTGATGCCGTCGCTGAATAGAACAGTCTCGTTCGCCCAGATAAACGGTATTGCCATGTCCGTCAGCAAAAATCTGTATCTCGATATGGCGAGGTTCCATCACCGCCTTTTCCAGAATAAGCTCGCCGCTGCCAAACGCGTTCTGCGCTTCCGAGCGCGCTGTGCTGATTTGTTCGGCTAGATCGCTCGCATCACTGACCAGCCGCATTCCGCGACCGCCACCGCCGGCTGAGGCCTTTACCATCAGCGGAAAGCCCACCTCGGCAGCTTTCTCAATCAGGATCGCGTCTTCCTGCTCGGCGCCCTGATAACCCGGAATACAAGGCACTCCCGCTTCCAGCATCGCCAGCTTGGAAAGACGCTTACTGCCCATCAGCTCTATCGCCGACGCTGGTGGCCCGATAAAGGTAATACCTTCGGCCTCACATTGAGCGGCAAAGGTCGTGTTCTCCGACAAAAAACCATAACCCGGGTGCACCGCATCGGCACCGCTAAGAAGCGCGGCCGACACCAGCTTTTCCGCTACCAGATAAGACTCACTGACCGCTGCCGGACCGATACAGACAGCCTCATCTGCCAGGCGAACATGCAGAGCGTCTGCTTCCACCTCGCTGTAGACAGCGACAGTTCGATAACCCAGCTTACGGGCGGTATTGATGACCCTGACCGCGATCTCGCCACGATTGGCAATCAGAATTTTCTGGAAGTCAGCCACAATCTATTCCCGTCGTTCCATCAGTCCAACAATAAACCTGCCAGCCGCTTGCGATGATGATAGGCATCGCCAAACTGTGGCCGGGCCCATTGGGCGCGGCGTATGTAAAGCTGGGCATCGCATTCGTAGGTAAAACCCATGCCACCGTGAAACTGCACAGCGCGGTCACCGGCAAATTCCAGCGCATCCGTCGCCTGAGCCTTGGCCATACGACAGGCAATCTCGGCGTCTTCATCCAACGCCCCATCGCCGACAAGTGTTGCTGCGTGATAGATGAACGAACGGGCATCGTCCATGGCACAGAGCACATCGACCGTAGGATGCTTCAGGGCCTGGTAGGAACCGATCAGCTTACCGAATTGTTTCCGCGTTTTTAGGTAGTCAACAATGGTATCCAGACATGCCGCGGTGGCGCCTGTGGATTCTGCAGCCACCAACAATGCGCCGATCAGTGCAACGTCTCTCAAGCCAGATGCTGTCGACTCAGGAACCAGTAGCGCAGTGGCGGGAACCGTAACACCATCGAGACAAATCCTGCCGGCACGCTTGGTTTCATCGATCAAGGTGTGCGGCTGCAGGGCATCTGGAGTCAGTTGCTCTTTTTCCACCAACACTACCCGGTTCTCTCCATCCAGCGAGACACCGACCAGCAATACATCTGCCACCCCCGCATCCTGAACGTACCACTTCTCACCCGACAGTTTGAGCTGCCCCGCTGAGGCTTCTGCTGTTGCGGTGAACGCGGGCGCTCCCCAGTCCTCACCATCCAGCAGGGCCAGGCTGGCGCGAGTACCTGTGGCCAGCAAAGGCAACCAGTGTGCCTGCTGCTGCGAGGTGCCAGCACGTGCCAACAATTGTGCCGCCAGGGTAGTTGAAAAGAATGGCGTGGATAATAGATAACGCCCCATGCTTTCAGCCAGCGGCACAGTAGCGCCTATACCCAGGCCCGAGCCACCAAATTCCTCGGGAATCGCCAGTCCCAGCCAGCCGAGTTCCACCATCTGTTGCCAGACGGTCTCATCAAAACCGTGATCGCTAGCCAGCAAAGCGCGAACTGCACTGATCGCTGACTTGTCCCGACAAAACTCCCGGGCGGTATCCAAAATCATGCCCTGCTCTTCACTGAAAACGAGGCTATTGTTTGCTGCAATATTCATCGACAATTCTCCTCGCTTACTCAGGACTTGGGCAGGCCGAGCACATGCTCGCCCACAATGTTGGCTTGTATCTGGCTGGTTCCCCCACCAATCGTGGTAGAGAAATTATTGAAGTAGGCCCGCTGCCAGAATCCACCGGACACCGCTTTCTCATCACCCACATACATGGAGCCGTGGCCACCCTGTGTCGCTACAGCCAGTTGACGCATACGCCGCTGATACTCCGTGGTGCGGATTTTATTAGATAGCGGCAGTGAGCCGGGATAATCTGTGTTCAGAGCCGGAATAGCCGCCCGACGATTACCCAGGCTCTGCGCTTTACCTTCCATAATCATTTGCACCAGCTGATCACGAATCACCGGGTCCTCCAGAATAGGCGCGCCGTCTCGCTGGATGCCTCGCAGGTCGTCGATTACATCGTCTATGACTACGCGCACCTGCATCAGACCGCCAGCGGCTCCGGCCTCGGCACCACGCTCATATTGCAGTGTCTGCATGGCAATCTTCCAGCCCTGGCCTTCCTCGCCCATGATGCAGGAAGCCGGTATGCGAGCATCGGTAAAGAACGTTTCGGTAAACCCGTACTCACCGGTTACCTTGCGGATTGGCCGCGGATCAACGCCCGCCACATCCATAGGAGACAGGAAGAAAGACAGGCCGTCATACTTCCGCTCAGCCTCCGGGTTGGTGCGCGCCAATAGAATCATGTAGCGCGCATAGTTACCCATGGTCGTCCAGATCTTGGTGCCATTAACGACGTATTCGTCTCCGTCGCGTACCGCCCGGCACTGGGCATTACCCAGATCAGAGCCATGGTCAGGCTCGGAAAAACCCTGGCACCAGATATCCTCGGCACTGAGAATTCCCTTGATGTATTTTTCTTTCTCTTCTGCGGTTCCTATGTCGAGAATCAGCGGGCCGGCCCAACCAAGACCAATCACATTGAAAGCGATAGGCACCGCAGCTTTGCGCATTTCGGCATCTGCGATCTGTTGAAAGACTGGCTCCATGCCACCGCCGCCGTACTGCTCCGGCCAGGCCAGACCAAGATACCCACCCGACCAAAGCTTATGCTGCCATTCACGCAGGAAATCCAGCTGTTGATCGGAGCCCACCTCCATAAAAGTTTGAGGCAGCAGGAAGCCGGGATCTGCCGGTTTGTTGTCTGCCATCCAGGCTGCCGCCTGGGCTCGAAATTCTTTAGTTTCCTGTTCAGTTGCCATAGTTCTCCCCTTATTGAGCCCATGCCGGCAGTCGTTTCTCTACGAATGCGGCAGTACCTTCTTTTCCTTCATCACTGTTAATTGCGGTGGTGAAATCTCCCGCGGCCCGATCCAATAGTTGCTCCAGTGGCACCGAACCTACATCCAGCATGAGTTGTTTGGTCACCGCGGTCGCGTTGGGCGCACAGCGCCGCAACTTACCCAACACAGTCTCCAGGCACGCATCCATCGCCTGACGCCCATCGGTGACGTAGTGCACAAGGCCTGCATCAAGTGCGACCTCACCCCCAAAACGCTCGCCCAGCAGCGCCAACTGGCGCGCACGAGTCAGGCCAATACGCATCACCACGAACGGGGCGATTTGTGCAGGGACAATACCCAGTCCGGTTTCAGGCATACCGAATTTTGCATTGGTATCAGCAATTGCCACGTCAGAGATACAGGCCAGCCCAAAGCCACCGCCCAGCACTGCGCCTTCCAGCATAGTGATAACCACCTGCGGCGCCCGATTAACCTGGGTGCACATGCGACCGAAAATACGGTTGAAGTCCCATGCAGCCTGTTCGGCTTCCTCCTTGCTGCTGGTCTCCTTCATCCCGGAAATATCGCCGCCTGAGCAAAAGTGACCACCCGCGCCCTGCAGTACCACTGCCCGTATATCGCGTCGCTCTGCAATAGCGTCAAACGTCTGCATAATGCCCGCGACGACTGCATCGTTCATGGCATTGCGCTTATGTGGTCGATTAATTGTGACAGTGAGAACACCGGCACTCTCCTCGATCAATAACTCTTCAAGTTCAGGTAGCTCCAACTTAAAACCTCGCTATGCCAAAGGTGTTGCGATTAACCTCACGTGCGTCGGCCTCGATGCAGATATCCAGGACAAACGACAAAATTTCACGGGTATCGCGCGGATCGATTATGCCGTCATCCCAAAGCCGCGCCGTATTAGCGAGGGTATGAGATGTTTTTTCCATTGCAGCGCGCACCTCGCCCTCCATGGAATCAAGACCAGCCTCGTCTACCTCGCCCGCACGGCGCATCTGCGCCTCCCAGACCTGGCGCATCACCTGCCCGGCCTGTGCCGGGCCCATCACCGACACTACACTGCGCGGCCAGGCAAACATAAAGCGCGGCTCCATTCCCCGACCACACATGGCGTAATTACCGGCGCCATAGGAACCGCCCACTACAATCGATATCTTTGGCACGGTGCTATTGGTCACCGCCTGAATCAGCTTCGAGCCGTGCTTGATAATCCCGGCCTGCTCGGCTTCGGTGCCCACCAGGAAACCGGTGGTGTTGTGCAGAAAAAGAATAGGCGTACCCGACTGCTCGCACAGCTGAATGAACTGCCCGGCCTTGGCGGCGCCTTTGGCGGTGATGGGCGCGTTGTTACCAATCACGCCGCAAGATTGCCCTTTCACCTCAAAGTGACCACAGACGGTACCGGCGTCATAGTCCGGCTTGAAATCCAGAAAATCCGAGCCATCAGCCAGGCGGGCAACAATTTCACGTACATCATAAGGCGTCTTCGGATCGGCAGGCACAATGCCAAGCAAATCACTGGCCGGATACTCTGGCTCGGCAAACGCCTGCGCTTTCACCGGCGCTACGAAGCCCTGATTCCAACCCAGCTTACCCACGATCTCACGCGCAATACGAATGCCATCGGCATCATCTTCCGCCAAATAATCGGCCGTTCCTGCCACAGCGGCGTGCATTTGTGCGCCGCCAATCTCCTCGTCGGTCGCAATTTCACCGGTTGCCGCCTTTAACAGCGGGGGGCCCGCAAGATACACCGTAGATTGCTCACGAATCATAATAATGTAGTCGGACAGGCCAGGCTGATAGGCACCGCCAGCGGTCGCGCTACCATGGACAACAGTTATCTGGGGGATGCCGGCGGCAGAGAGCCGGCACTGGTTGGCAAACAACTCCCCCGACGTACCGAATATGTCGCCGGCTGTCGTCAGGTTGCCGCCACCACTTTGGGCCAGCGTGACCAGTGGCAGCTTCTCTTTCAGGCAGAGTAGGTGCATGCGGGTGCGCTTGCGGCCACCAAAGGTCGTCATGATTCCGCCCTTGGTGAGATAGTCATCTACCATCACGCCTACACGTGTTCCTTCGATATAGCCTATACCGGCAATTACCGAGCCACCGGCGAAGGAGCCGTCGGTATCCTGATCCTGCATATAGCCGCACAAAGTAGACAACTCAAGAAACGGCGTGCCGGGGTCCAGTAGCTGACTCAGGCGCTCCCTGGGAGGCAGCAAACCGCGCTCTATATAGCGCGGAGCCTTGCCATTGGCGCGATCGACCACCGCCTGCTCAACGGCCCTGTATTCCTGAACACCAGCCTCCATCAACTCGGCATTGGCTTTGAACGCCGCCGAGTTCGAGTCGATCTCACTATTGAGCCTGGCCATTCGCTTACTCCGGGATAGTTGGCGCCTGACCGCCGTCCATTTCATTGGCACGTATAAATGCTGGGCGCTCGCTCAGCCTTGCGTACCAATCCTCTACCTGCGGCGTCAGCTGGCGATCGACAATCTCGGTCAGTTTCATCTCTTTCGAAAGATAAATCGCGTAACCAACCGCTATATCCGCAACGGTAAAGCGGTTATCGCACAGGTATTGCCTGTCTTTCAGGTGGTTGTCCAACAACCGCAGACGCGCGAAAAACCACTTGGCATAGTCGATTGCCACCGCCTGCTTCTCCGGAGTAGGTTCAAGATGAAAGTACCTCATCACCAGCGTCTGCGGAAAGGTCAGTGTGGCGTCACTGTGAAACAGCCAATTCAGGTAATCCGCATACTCGGGGTGATCTGGCGTCAGGCCAAAGGCCTCCTGCTTGTACTTCTCAACCAGGTACAGACAAATGCCCGAGGACTCGGTCATGCTGGCGTCACCATCCTGCAAATAGGGAATAGTGCCCAAGGGGTTCACATCGAGATATTCCTTCTCAAAGAAGCGAGGGGGAAATGGCATGATATGGACGTCATAGTCCAGACCCATTTCTTCCAGCGCCCACAGCGCTCGTAAAGACCGGGCGCCCCGGCAGTGCCATAGTTTCATCGTCATTCCTCCGTGTATCGCCGATTTACAAACCGTACTGGCGCGACGCCAGGTCGCGCATAATTTCTTCAGAGCCGCCGCCTATGGCGTTGACCCGCACCTCGCGATAAATACGCTCAACACGATTTCCGCGCATGTAGCCCAAACCGCCCAGAATCTGCATTGCCTCTCGGGCACAGAATTCCAGAGTCTCACTGGCCTGAACTTTTAGCATGGCAATGTCGCCAGGGTTCGGGTTGCCGTTCTCAATCGTTTCGTAACAGATGCGTATGTAGGCCTGGGTGGCATTAAGCTTCTGCTTCATCTGGGAAATTTTATGCCTTATTACCTGGTGGTCGGCCAGCCGCTTGCCAAAGGTTTTACGCTCACGTGCCCAGGCCACCGCCTCCTCCAGGCAGACCCGACCGAGAGCCTCCATACCGGCTGCCATAAACATACGCTCGCCATTGAAGTTGGTCATAATAACCATAAACCCGTTGTTCTCCTCCCCGATCAGGTTTTCCACGGGTACCCGCACGTTGTCAAAATAGAGGGTAGCGGTGTCAGACGCCCACCAGCCCTGCTTTTTGTCCAGCGGCGTGCGTGAGAAACCCTCTGCATCCGTGGGGATCAACAGCATGGATACTCCGCCATGACCGTCGCTACCGGTACGTACCGCTGTTGACACCCAATCAGCCCGCATGCCACCAGTGATATAGGTCTTGGAGCCGTTGACGATGTAGTGATCGCCATCACGCACAGCCGTGGTAGACAGCTGGGCAACATCTGAGCCAGCACCGGGCTCAGTAATGCCAAGGGATATGTTTTTCTCTCCGGCAATGACCGCCGGCGCCACCATCTCCTTCATGGCCTCACTGCCCCAATTGAGAACCGGTGGCAGGCCTATGCCATGCACCATGAGGCTGGCCGGAATGCCGCCAACACCGATACGTGACAGCTCTTCGTTGGTGATCCAGGTATGCCAGGAATCAATTCCCTCGCTGACGCCACCGTATTGCTCGGGGTAGCTCAAGCCAAGCAGGCCGATCTGCGCCGCCTTTGGCCACAACTCATCGGGAATATGTCCGGCCTCATCCCAGTCATCGGCGAATGGCATGATTTCGGTATCGATAAAACGGCGCAACTGGGTCCGCCAGGCCTCATGGTCTTCGGTTATATGCGGGTTGGGTAAGCGCGCGGAATCAAAATCCAGTGCCATTTCAGTCTCCAGTTGGGTGTTTCTGTGGCGCGGGAAAGTACATCACGCGCTACGCCGGGACAGTATAGTAGGCAGTAGCGACACAGCCAGCTAGTGAAGGGGTGCCATTTACTTTCGAATCGGTGCCAAACTGTTCCGGCTGCGGTATTCCGTGGGCGAACACTCATACCAGCTCCGAAACGCTGTCGAAAATGCGGCCAGGTCAGAATAACCAAGGAGAAAGGCAATCTCTGTGATCACCAATCTGTTATCGGCCAGATAACGCACCGCCAGTGTCGACCTCACCTCACCCAGCAATTGCATAAAATTGGTGTCGCGCTGGGCGAGCCGCCGTTGCAGTGTCCTGCGCGATACGCCCAGCTCAGTAGCGATAAGGTCAATATGCACCTCACCGCTGGGCAGCGCTCGAGCCAACGAATCGCGGGTAGCCTGAAGAAAGGGATCCGGTGTGTCAGAGGCCTCAAAAAGCCCCTGTAGCGATTCGGCGATGCCGTGCGCCAGCGGGTTATCAAGCTTGATCACCGGGGCTTGCAGACTGCCGGCATCGAAGTATAAGCAGCTAACGGCCTGGTCAAATGCGAGGTCATTGCCAAAGGTTTGCTGCAGCCCAGCAAGGTCCGTAGGCTCGGCGTAGGTAAAGCGCGCTTTTAGTACCGGGATGGGGTCGACACAGAGTGAATTAACGATAGCTGCCGAGCAGGTCAGAATGTCATCACTCACAAACCGACTATTACCGCTTTGAATCTGCAGTGGCAACCACTCGAGACGAATAAGGTCTCCCTCTCGCCTGATCTGCACTTCCCCAATATCGCCTCGCAACTTGAGAATGCTGGGAACCAGATTGAGATACTGGCGAAAGTTACCGCAGATGGTCGACATATACAGCTGCAGGGGTATGCCGCTGACGTAATTTATGCGACCCACATAGAGTCCCAGATCATCGCAGTCGGTCAGTGCTGCCGCACAACGAAACGCGTCAAAATAGGTATCGACCGGCAGCGTCTCACCTGACAGGGCCACATCTTCGTGGCTAGAGGACAGCGCAGCGAGCAGCATTTCTCGGCTCACACCAAATCGCTGGGCCGCCTGCACAATGGCGTTAAACCCCGCTACCGTAATCGACGGGGTCATCGCGCCTGAACCCTGGCCGGGAAACGGGAAATCATCTTCGACTTGCTCTTCATTATTCTGGAATAGCGCCGACAGCTTCGCTCAAAACGGGTCGACTACCATACCTCATTTAAACGGCGTTCAGAATCCCGCACACCATGAAACACCGGGGCGTTTACGCCTTTTATTATGACAAAACTGATGTAGTAGAACTCGCCGGGTGCGTTGATTAAACACGGTGTGTGGGCGATCATTCCAAGCGCTGCTAAGTGATGGCCGTTTTCGAATAACGCCAAGCCATCCTCAGACAACTTCACTCACCTTTAAACCAACGTCGAGAGACCATCATGGACCACAGCCACAATTACCGACCAAGGCGGTCCTGTTTGTATATGCCGGGGGCCAATACCCGCGCGCTGGAGAAGGCCGCAACGCTGCCTGCTGACACCCTGATCCTGGACCTCGAAGACGCCGTTACACCGGATGATAAGGCAAGCGCCCGGCAAGCGGTGCAAGATACGGTCGCGTCACGGCCTTACGGCTATCGTGAGGTCATCATTCGAATCAACGGGCTGGACACGCCATGGGGGCAGGATGACCTCGCGATGGCGGCGTGCTCAGGCGCAGACGGCATTCTTGTACCCAAAATCGTGGCAGGCCACCAGGTGACAGAGCTCGATACCGCACTTACTCAGGCTGGAGCGCCAAAAGGCCTGGAGTTGTGGGTGATGATTGAAATGCCGCTGGCAATTCTCAATATTCAGGAAATCGCGGCGACTGCTACCGCCTCCAGATTATCGGGCTTGGCAATGGGTACCAATGACCTGGCCAAGGAAATGAACGCACGCACTACGCCGGATAGGGCTGCGTTTCAGCAGGCACTGGCTGTGACGATTTTAGCCGCAAAGGCCTATGGGCTTGTTGCGCTGGACGGTGTTTACAACGATTTCAAAAATGAACCGGGGTTGATCGCCGAGTGCGAACAGGGTCGTATTCTCGGATTCGATGGCAAGACGCTGATTCATCCTGCGCAGTTAGCCGCTACCAATCGCGCGTTCTCACCAGAACCCGCTGAACTCATTGCTGCGCAAGCGATAATCACCGCCTTCGAATTGCCTGAAAATGAAGGCCAGGGAGTAATCAAGGTCGATGGGAAGATGGTCGAGTTGCTGCACCTGGAAGAAGCAAAGCGACTGGTCGCGATTGACGCTGCCCAGCGCGCACAGGAATGACCCTCCCGCCCAGGTTTTTTGGTCTATACTCGCCCAACAATAACTCTAGAGACCCATCATGAAAGCGACCCTATTCTGCCTGCTACTACTGCTCAGCCCTTTCACTGCTGCCCACGATAATGCCGATGTTCCCGCCCCCATGGCACTCGACAATCTAATGTCAGCCTTTGGTTGGGATATGAGCGCCGCCACGATTACCACCGAGAAAGTGACCGATGGCCTGTATGTGCTGTTTGGCATGGGCGGAAATATCGCCGTCACAGTAGGCGACGACGGTGTGTTAATTGTCGATGACCAGTTTCCCGAGCTGATCCCACAGATCAATACAGCCATCGGTGAGCTGGGCGGGAACGGTGTCGACTTTGCGATCAACACCCACTGGCACTTCGATCACGCTGAGGGCAACCTCGCCCTGGGGCCGGCTGGAACTGTACTGGTATCACATGCCAATTCCAGAGAAATGATGAAGGGAGACCACCTGATCAACCTGGTCGTGGCAGCCTACGAGCAAAAGGCCTATCCGCAAGATGCACTGCCGGTGATCACTTACAAAGACAGTATGCAGTTTCACTTCAACGGCCAGCAGATTGATTTACTTCACTTCGGCCCCGCACACACCACTGGCGATACCGCGATATTTTTTCGAGGCGATAACGCGGTGCACCTGGGAGATGTCTTCAACAATGCAGGCTACCCGTTTATCGATGCCGGCAATGGTGGCGGAATTGATGGCGTTATTGAATTCTGCTCACAAGTCTTGTCGATTATAGAATCAGACACTGTCGTAATTCCCGGGCACGGCCCAATAAGCGACTACGACACCCTGCAGTCCTATGTTGATATGCTCACCGTTGTACGTGAACGTTTGGCAAAACTGATCGAATCAGATGCCTCGCTGGAAGATGTCTACGCGGCCAAGGTGACCGCCGAGTTCGACGAGAAATTCGGCGATAATACCGGCTTTATCGATCGCTCTTATCACAGTCTTACCCACCCCCACTAAGCAATACTCTGACGGACTGGACAGCAACCATGATTGACTATCAGCGTACCTATCATATGGGTTTTGCAGTAAACGACATCGGCCAGGCCATGGACCAGTATGGCAAAGACCTGGGACTCAGCTGGGCCGAACCTCGCACTTTCGATCCCCTGCCTTTCTGGACACCGGAGAAAGGCAATCACGACGTACTTATCCACGCCACTTACTGAAAGACGACATCATGGCCTGGATTAACGGCAGCGGTTAACTCGAGCGACCATCGACACAGCCCATGAAGACAGGGGCTTTAAGCGCTGCCGGAATCTACCTGCTGTAGAAACTCGCGGGTTCTTTCCAGAATAGTTTTCGCCCGTTCGACCGGGTCAGGAAAGTTATCGCGGTAATGCTGTGAGCGAATCTCCAGACTGATGGGCAATTCCGGCGCAAACTGCGCCATTAATTCCGCCAGCGGGAGTGCTCCTTCCCCGGGAGCCAGACGACCATCCAGGGCATCGGTCATGTAAGCCTCGGGATCATCAATCGCGCCGCGCGCCGGCACGTCACAAAGTTGCATATAACTGAGCCAGCGGGGATCAATTGATTCAACAACCTCCGGCTCCAATCCAACTCTCTCAAGGTGAAAGGCATCAACCAGAATACCGCCGGCCGGATGGCCCACTCCGGCTACCACGTCCAACGCGGCCGCAAGGTCCTTTACTTCTGTCACACCCATGAACTCGAAGCAGGCCCTCAAACCGGCAGCCTCGGCGCGAATACACAGGTCCTCAAATAAACGTTTATTCTGCTCAGGGTTTGGCTCGCCGCTTACTATCAGACAGTTGCGCGCGCCCAGCTCGCCACCGATATCAATAATCTGGTGGTGCACAGGATCGGGCTTACTGTCTGGCTGCAACCAGATCACCTCAACATCCAGCGCTACAAGCTTGTGATTCTCCAACTCACTGCGCACTTTGGCTGTGGTATCACGATGCCAATTTACGCCGGGCTCTATCCAGATACCCGCGCTGTTGTAACCGGCCTCTCCGGCAACACTTGCCATCACCTGCGGATCCAGCTCCGGATGTACCCCGGAGGCCAGCGCTATTAATCGATCTGAAGCCTTCATTGGATATGCGCCAACCGCGGGTCATTGGGGTAAATCCAGTTATCACCAATCACCTGCTCCACGCGCAGCTCTGGCGGAATATTGTCGATGCCAATCATACGATCGGCCGCCTGATTCCAGTGGTAGATGCGAGCTTCCTGATAACTCAGGGGCACGCCGCGAAATCCATAGGATTCCATCGACTTCTGGATTTTTTGACCAAACTGGATATCTTCCTGAATGATCTGGCAAAGCTCCTGACCGTCGTTCTCGGTCCAAAGGTCCGGCTTGGGCCCATCCCCCCAATCGGGCGCCATGGTGAATGTCTCCAAGCGTGACTTGTTAATTCCGTTGGGCCAGAACAGCAAAGGCGGTATCGATACCTGGCTCAGCGGCGATACCCAATTGGGAAACACACCGTAGGACTGAGTACAGGTGCGCGCTATTTCGCCAACAGTTTCAATTTGGGCCAGGCCATCAGGCAGCACCACGGCGCTGAGGCCATCGGCACCGGCAGGTACCGGCGCCACCATACGGCCATGCCCATTCTGGTAGAGGGTGTTAACGTTTCTTCTATCGTCCAGGATCGGTGATACGGTTTTGGGATGGATACTTCGAACGTGGTAGACCTCGGTATTAGCCTCCATGGCGATTTTCCAGTTGCAGTCCAGATCCCATATCTGCCTGGAGGCAAGTCGACATTCACCAAACTGAAACTCCTCCCACTCATCGGCCAGTGGCCCTAACCAATCGAGCAAGGTAGGTGCCTGCTCATCGAAATTGACAAAAATGAGGTTACCGAAGCGCTCGCAGCGCACGCGCTTGAGGCCGCGACAGGAAAAGTCCAGGTCCCGAAAATCTTCCGGGTCACGCACCGCCAGTAATTCGCCGTCATGGCTGTAACTCCAGCCATGGTATTTGCAGGTCAGGCGCGCCTTTTTGCCAGAAGGCTCGGTCACTACAGGTGCACCGCGATGACTGCAGGTGTTATAGAACGCATTTACCGCGCCACCCTCAGCATGCACAAGCACCACTGGCTGCCCCGCGTTCTCCCACAGGTAGAAACAACCGGGCTCAGGTATCTCATCAATGTGTCCCGCTAATAACCAGGATTTGCGCCAGAGGTGCTCGATCTCCAGGTCATAGAAGCGCTGGTCAACATAGCGACCTGCAGGAATATCCGGAAGCGTTGGAAACTCCTCAGGCGGAGCCGTCCTGGCTGCCTCGTATTCCATCAGCGCGCGAAGCTGTTGTATTTCTGCCTGATCCATAAGAGTAATCCTTGCGGCCTGTTACATTGCGGTGAGGGATGGTGGTAGCCAAACCACTGGCGCCGCCCTTCCCATTACCCGTTACGGCAGTTAATACTAGCACGCTAAAACCAAACCTGACGGTCGCCAGGTGCTATGCCTCACAACCCATTGCCACCCGCACGAACGGACTGGATAGGTGTAAACTGAGCCACCCGCAGCAGGCAAAGAAGGCCACATATGGATTTCGAAATACCCAAGGATATCGCCCAGTTTTTGGATGAAGTCGACCAGTTTATTGCCGACAAAATCAAACCGTTGGAGGAACGCGATGACAACATTCGTTTCTTTGATCATCGACGAGAAGACGCGCGAACGGACTGGGAAAGAGACGGCTTGCCGAACGAAGCCTGGGAGGACTTGCTGCGCGAGGCAAAAAGCCTTGCAGTAGAGGCCGGCATTTTCAGCTACCCCTTCCCCTCGGAGCATGGCGGCCGCGATGGTGGCAATCTGGGCATGGCCATTATTCGTGAGCACCTTGCGGTCAAGGGGCTGGGACTGCACAACGATCTACAAAACGAACACTCGGTGGTCGGCAACAATATCGGCTTATTGCTCATGCTGGAATACGGCACCGAGGCACAGCGCGCCGAATGGCAGGAGGGTCTGAAAACGGCAACGCGCGGTTTTGCCTTTGGCATCACCGAGCCCGAGCACGGCTCCGATGCCACCTACATGGAAACTGCTGCCCGACGCGAGGGCGACAATTGGATCATCAACGGCGAGAAAACCTGGAACACTGGCGTGCATACGGCGGATTGTGATCTGGTAATGGCGCGCACCTCCGGAGAGCCCGGCCAGGCCACCGGTATCACCGCTTTTCTGGTGCCAATGAATACCGCAGGACTGAAGGTTGAAGAATACCTGTGGACATTCAACATGCCCTCGGACCACGCGCGGGTATCCTTCACCGATGTCACCGTACCTGACAGCGCCATCTTCGGTGGCGAGGGTAAAGGTTTGATGATTATCCAGCACTTTTTCAATGAAAACCGCATACGCCAGGCGGCCTCCAGTCTTGGCGCGGCGCAATACTGTGTCAATGAAGCGGTAGCACACGCAAATTCACGCAAGCCATTTGGCAAGGCGCTGTCTACCAATCAGGGAATTCAGTTTCCACTGGTTGACCTCAATGCGCGCTGCGAGATGTTGCGGGCACTGATTCACAAAACCGCCTGGCTGATGGACCGCGACGGCGCCTTCTCGGTGTCCGACAAAGTCTCAATCTGTAACTATCAGGCTAACCGCCTGTGCTGCGAGGCCGCGGATTTCGCCATGCAGGTTCATGGGGGCATGGGCTATTCGCGCTACAAGCCCTTCGAACACATTTATCGCCATCACCGGCGCTACCGTATCACCGAGGGCGCCGACGAAATTCAGATGCGTCGCGCCGCCGGCTATTTATTTGGTTTTATGCAGCAGCGTAAACCCAAAGGGGTCAGTTGATGCCAGACGATGCAGATTTTAACGCCCGGCTGGAGTCAGTACTCGCAAGGGAGCTCGAGGATTTTCAAACCTTACTCGACTGTCAGCAACTTACCGCGGGAGCAAGCCAGGAGACCTACAAAATAACCGTAGAGTGCGCTGCGGGTAAGCGCGAGTTGGCGCTGCGCAGATCACCACCAACACTGACAGGCGACTCTGGCGTGGGCGGAATCAGCCTGTCGGCCGAAGCAAAGTTGTTCCAACTGGCCGGCGACGCTGGCATACCAGGGCCTGCGGTGCTGTGCGTTCTCAACCCCGATGACGGCCTTGGTGCAGGCTTCCTGATGGAGTGGCTGAACGGCGAGACGCTGGGCCAGCGCATTGTTCGCTCCGAAGAGCTTGCTCAGGTCAGATCCACACTGGCACACAGCTGCGGTCAGATCTTGGGGCGCATTCATGCGCTGGACTGGCAATCGGCAGGGCTTGAGGAAGACCTGCCAGTGGTAGACCCAGCCACACTGGTTAACGAGACCTGGGCGCTGTACCGGGATCTCAAGGTCCCCGAACCAATGATCGACTACAGCTGGCGCTGGTTATTGGACAACCTCCCCGCCCAGATCAGCATGCGCCTGGTGCACGGGGATTTTCGCAACGGCAATTTGATGGTCACCCCACAGGGTATCAACGCCGTACTGGACTGGGAGCTAGCTCACGTTGGCGACCCGATTCGCGACCTTGGCTGGCTATGCGTCAATTCCTGGCGCTTCGGTCGCAGCGACCTTCCCGTCGGTGGTTTTGGCCAGATCAGTGATCTTTTGGCAGGTTATAAACAAACTTCAGGGCTGGAGGTCAGCGATGAGCAACTGAAGTTCTGGCAGGTATTTGGCTCCTTCTGGTGGGCAGTAACAACGCTGCAAATGGCCAGCACCTGGCGAAGCGGCGAAACTCCCAGCCTGGAAAGACCGGTAATCGGGCGTCGCTCATCCGAGGCTCAAATGGATTGCGTCAACCTGCTAATCCCGGGACCGGTGCAACCGCCAGAGCCGGCGCCACCGATGGCACAAGGAACACAGTTGCCCATGACCGGAGAATTACTGACCGGCGTTATCGATTTCCTGAAGGATGAAGTGGCCTCGTCGCTGGATTCCCGCGGCAGCTTTCTGGCCAAGGTCTCGGCGAACTCTTTGCAGATCGCGCAACGGGAGCTGACCCTGGGGCCGGCCCTGGCAACAGCAGAGTCGGCACGACTCAGCGCGTTGACTCAGGCTTCGGCAGGCCTTGATGAATTACGCTGGACACTGGTTGAACAATTGCGCGGTGAATTACCGCTGGCGACACCGGGGCTGGCAGATCATCTGCGCGCTACTGTCGCCGGACAGCTCGCCATAGACCAGCCACGTTATTCCGCGCTGGTCGCGGGAGATTAACCGGCCTCGTAAGCCATACCGCCATCGACTTTGATAACTGCGCCATTGGTGTAACTCGACGCATCACTGGCCAGGTAAAGCGCAGCACCGATGATCTCACCCGGCTCACCCGAGCGACCCATAGGTACAGCGGCATTCAACTCGGCCTTCACTTCATCGGTCCAGGCCGCTGAAACATCCGTCAGGAAAGGTCCAGGCATGATGCAGTTTGTTCTCACCGCAGGCGCATAAACCCTGGCCAGTCCCTTGGTGAGATTGTGGACTCCCGCCTTGGCGATCGCATAGGGTAACTCGCTGCCACTGGGGGCTACTGCGGCAGTACTGCTGACATTAATGATTGAACCACCATCAGCCGCAGCCATCCTCTCTCCGACAATTGCTGCCAAGCGGTAAGGCCCTGACAAATTAACCCCGATCACCTTGTCCCATAACTCCCTTGTCACAGAGCTGAGCGATTCATACAGCGGCGACAATCCCGCATTGTTGACCAGCACATCAATTCGACCAAATTTTTCATAAACAGTATCAACAAGACTGTCACAGGCGTCCCAGTCCGCGACATGGCAGGCAATACCTATGCAAGTCTGCCCGGTTTCCTGCGCGATATCGGCTGCAGCCTGATCGCAGGCATCCTGTTTGCGAGAGCTGACGACTACAGTTGCGCCGGCCTGCGCAAACGCAGAGCACATGGCGCGGCCCAGTCCCCGGCTGCCACCAGTAACCACGATTACCTTGCCATCAAGGTTGAAATGGGCTGCGGTGCTGTTTACATCCATGAGCTACTCTCCGATAACAATTGATGCCGCTGTCGACAGACCTTGGGAAACTGTCACTTTTCCGCCGAGCAGGGTAGCATATCGCGCGCTGCCCCTCTCCCAAATCGCCGTATGCACGAGGTCCATTTGCAATCACAACCCCGACATTATGAAGTGCCTCTGCAGGACATTACGCTCAGCGTTCACGAATGGGCGGGGCCAGGCGACCCAATCTTACTGTTGCACGCCACAGGCTTCCACAGCCGCTGCTGGGACCAGATCGTGCAGCGACTCCCGGACCGTCATGTATACGCGGTGGATCTGCGCTTTCACGGGGCCAGCACGGGCAAGGGTGACGTGGACTGGGTGCTGATGGCACACGATATAGAGCAGCTCATCGACCATCTGGATTTGCACAACATTGTCGGCGTAGGCCACAGTCTGGGCGGACACCTGGTCGCCCGGGTTGCCGCTGAACGAATAGAGAGATTCAAGTCACTGGTACTGATAGACCCCGTGATTCTGCCACGCGACCGTTACGAGACAGCGCCGGAGCTTGCCGAGATGACACCGGACATGCATCCGGTGAGCCGGCGCAAAAATCAATGGATAGACAGCGATGAGATGTTTGAGCGCTTTCGCCAGAAACCGCCCTTCAACGGATGGCAGGAAGACGTACTAAGGGATTACTGCCGTTACGCACTGGTAGAGGTGCCCGGAGAAAGCTACCTGCAACTTGCCTGCGATCCGCTGCACGAGGCCGCGGTTTACCTGAATAAGGCCTGCAACAACAAAATCTACAAGCTGCTTCCCAATCTGGAATTGCCGGTAACGCTTATGCGAGCACCGCCGGTTGAGCGTGCGGCAATAAACCTGTCAGGTTCCCCCACCTTTCCGGGGCTTATAGATCTGCTGCCACAGGGCAAGGAAATTTACCTGCCACACCTGAGTCATTTCATTCCCATGGAAGATCCCGACCTGGTGGCCAAAACCATTCTGGAAGCGGCTGCGGCGCAAAACGAGCCTAGCTAGTCGCTGGCCGCCAGAAGAATATCGTCGCCCTCCACCCGCACTGGATAGCTTGCCAGTGCTGTCATGGCGGGTCGGGTTAGCGCACTACCATCGCGCACATCAAAGGAACCCCCGTGTAAGGGGCAGAATATTTTCAGGCCCTTCAGGCGGCCATCACTCAGTCGCGCTTCCGCATGACTGCACAGATTGTCGACTGCAAATACACCCTCGGCGGTGTGGCAGATCAACACCTCGCGATCATCAAACTCTACACACTGAATATCGCCCTGGGGCAAATCACACAGCGCCGCTACCCAGGTATATTGTTTCTCCTCCAAAGCTCAACTCTCCCTAAGAAATTCGTCAAGGGTCAGGTGGACCCGGCGTATTCGAGCCTCCTGGTAATTACCCAGCGTCACCCCACCATTCGGGCTGGATTTCATGCCCTGTTGCTGCTGTAACAAATTGCTCGTGTCTTCATCGTAAACAGCGCCAAGCCAACCAAGGCCCGGCACCTCCGTGTAGGACTCTTCAATCTCTACCCGCACTGGATCGGGTGGCGCGGGATGGCTGGCACCGTCGGCCAGCGGCTCCAATATCATCAAATCGAAAATCGCGGTATCCACATCCTCGCCATTGGGGCGGAAGCGATACACCATGGGAATGGTGATCCCCGGAAAGAAAAACATATTGGGGAACAGATGATACTCAATAGAGTCCAGCATGATGCTGTCGCTCACTGCCGCAAGGTCCACTCCCCACTTTTCGCCAAGCAGTTTGCGCAAGTCTGCGGCAGCCACTGCGCGCGCAGTTTCACCGGGCGGCACTTCGTCATGCTCAAGACCGTGTATCGATAATGTTTCAAGCACCTCATTCTCGGTCAGTGGCGGCGCTCGCCATTTATCGCCCGGATAGTCTGCCAGAGCTTCCGGACTGTAGTTGCCTATGTTGTGGATGAAGCGGGAAACAAATTTACCGAAAATATCGTACTGGGCATTGGCGCCATTGGGCGCATTGTGGGTCTCGAAATTATGGTAGGCCTCCATGAAGGCTTCCTGGGCCGATTTCCAGTTGGCCGGCAGTATCTTCTGTACATGCAACGTTACCTTGCGCCGGTCCAGCGGAAACTGGGCAAAGTGCTCCGGCATAACATCCATGTAGTCGGCCAGCGGCTTCGCCGTAGGGTCAAGATTGATAAAGACAAACCCTCCCCAGCGCTCACAGCCCACCGACTCCAGGCCATGGGTATCGGCCCCGACATGGGGAAAGTCCCAGGCCCCGGGGATGTTGTCTACACTGCCGTCCAGATGCCAGGACCAGCCGTGGAAAGGGCAGGTAAAACCCGCGCTATAGCCCGTGCCCTCACCAGCAAGGATGCGTGTGCGCCGGTGAGTGCAACTATTGAGAAAAGCCTGAATTGTATCTTCGGCGGAGCGCACCACAATGACCGAATAGGGGCCAATGTCATAGACATAGGTGTCACCAACATCCTGCACATGCTCCTCACGGCAGGCCCATTGCCAGGTCTTGCTCCACACATCGCGCATCTCGCGATCGAAAAACTCGCGACTGGTGTAGCGACTGCAGGCGATAATGTCGTCGCCCAGAAAGTCATAGCGGTTATCCAGCAGCGCCTGGGGTGGTGCGACCCGGTCCGCTGTGAGCGTGTCCGCCACGGTCGGGCCTTTGGCTCTGGCCTGCCCCGGCTGATGTGAGTTGTTATCGGCCATTGGAGTTTCCCTTCAATTGCGGGCCAACGGTAGACTGCCCGCGGTACGTGGTAATACAATCAGGATCGACTGTTTTTTTAGTATGCCCCCGTTTAAGCGGGCAAGGCAAGAGGCCCCGGAGATTTCACTATGAACAAAGACACAGGTGCCGTACCGGCACTGGAAGAAGTTGCAGACAGGCTGGCCATTGCCGATGTGCTCTATAGTCACTCCAGAGGACTGGACCGTCTGGACGCGGAGCTGCTCAAATCCTGTTACTGGCCCGATGCCGAGGTCGACTATGGCGCCTATAAAGGCAGTGCTCACGAGTTTGCAGAATTCGTTGTGGTGGCCCTCAAAGAGCAATATACCTTGACCCGGCATTGCCTGAGTAATTCCCTGCCATGCCTCAATCAGGACACCGCCGTAGTCGAAAGCTATGTAGATGCAGCGCACCTGCTTCCGGACTCGGATGAATCCATGGCCTTTGCCGGCCGCTACCTCGATCGTCTGGAAAAACGCGGTGATGTTTGGAAGTTACAGCACCGACAGGTAGTCATGGACTGGTACGGCCCGCAACCGGCCCTGAAAGAAAGCGATAACCCCGCACTCTCGGAACTGTCCCGGGGCGCACATCTGCCCGACGACCCGCTGCAGCAATTGCTGAACAAATGAACTGACTGGACGCTTATTATGGATGACAAGATTATCACCCTGCTGGCCAAGCAGGAGATTTACGAACTGGCCTGCCGTTACAGCCGCGGCCTGGACCGACTGGATCGTGACCTCCTGCTATCGGTTTTTCACGCCGACGGCTGGTGTGAATACGGCTTCAGTAATTGCGTTCCCGAGGAATTTGTAGATTTCGCCATCGGCGCACTGGAAAGCCACGCGGCCAATCAGCATATGGTTGGCAATGTGCTCATCGACGTAGTTGGCGACGAGGCATTTGGCGAGGTGTACTTTAACGCCTATCACAAGATAAAAACCGACGACGGCTTTGAGGATGTGATCATTGCCGGGCGCTACATGGACCGCTACGAATGCCGCGACGGTGTTTGGAAAATGGCCTATCGCAGCGAGCGTGTGGACTGGAGCCGCACGGAGCCGACCCACGATAGCTACTTCGACCAGGCACCAGATTGCCTGCGCGGAGAACGCGGCACGGACGCCGTTTATCAACGCGACAACCGTTTTCGCCCGGTAAAAGTCGGCTAAAAGGGGCTGGCCACTTTAGCCGCTCCCTTCGCTCTTCATCCGTTAGCTGCGGCGCTGCCCCGCGTGCAACAAGATTTCGGCCTGCTCTGAGTGAAACGCTGCTGGCGAACCGCCGGTGGTTTCACCGGCATCGATAACCAGGGTATGACCTGTCATGTAGCGAGAGTCTTCACTGAGCGCAAACAGGATGGCATTGGCTATATCTTCAGGCATACAGGCAAAACCCAGCGGTGATGACGCTGCAATACTTTCGGTTATGGCCGCAGTATCGTTACCTGCCAGAGCGGCAGTCATCGCTGTAACCGTTCCCCCGGGCGCTATCGCATTCACCCGGATACCCAGCCCGGACAACTCACTTGCCGCCGATTTGGTGATGCCAACGACACCGTGCTTGGCCATGCTGTAAACGTGCGGGCCCAGGCCACCCATCACCCCGGCGGTGCTGGACATCGATACAATGGAACCTTTGCCATGCGCCTGCATAGCACGCGCCGCATGCTTGATTCCCAGGAAGACCGCTCGCGCCAGAATAGACATGGTGTGATCAAACGCTTCCACCGGCGTATCCATGATAGAGCCCACCGCACCAACAATGCCCGCATTGTTAACCATACCGGTGAGGGGGCCAAGATCGGATTCAGCAGTAGCGACTGCACTTGCGATAGCGTCCTCGCTGGTGACATCAGTGAGGTGAAAGCGCACCGCGTCGCCCAGTTCCTGCGCCAACGCCTGCCCGCGCTCTTCCTGTAAATCGGCGATCACAGCGCGACCACCCTCCGCCACGATGCCACGCACCGTTGCCTCACCAATGCCACTGGCACCACCTGTCACCACTACACACGCGTCATCGAATCTCGCCATAAAGCTTTTCTCCCGGTCCGTTAATAAATTTTTCTAGTGAGGCATGGGGGAGCTCGTTCTGGCTGCACCCGACTCACTGCCAAGCCTTGATTCAGCATAGCCGAAAAACAGGTCGTGTGGACTGTTTTCTACCCGCTTCAGATAATCTACACTGAGTGGACTATGAATAACAAAACTCCCAATCATTTCAGCGGCCCCGCCAGCTGCCCCTTCTCCCTTGAAGATGTCGACCTGTTCGGCCCGGGCTCACAGGAACACTGGTATGAGGCATATGCCATTCTGCACGAACAATCACCGGTGCTACCCCTGCCCGGGCAAGGGCTGGAAGCCAGCAGGGACGCCTTTGTGCTGACACGGCATGAAGATATTGAACAAGTCGTAAAAGACCCCGAGCGATTTACCCCGATCATGAGCCTGTCGGTAGAGCAGATGCAGGCCCTGCACGATCGCGGCGAGCCACGACCGCAGGATTCCGCACGCTTCGATATCGCGCTGGAATCCGCTCGCACCCTGCGACCTACCATCGATCTGTGGCGTGCACATCGCAAGGAACTGACAGACCCCTGGGTAGGGCCCGGGGCCAAGCGGCACAGCGCATTGATTACCCGAGTGGTTGACGAACTCATAGACGACTGGATAGACCGGGACGATGGCGACGGCAAAGGCACAGTGGAATTCATCCAGGAATTTGCCAAGCCCCTGCCCCAGATCATCATGGCTACCGTGCTGGGTTTCCCGCTGGATGACTTGCCGCAACTGGAAGCCTGGGGCAGCGCCCTGGTCATCGGTTTCGTGGAAGGAAAGGGCCACCTGAATATCCTGGACGAGAAGGATGCAGCACGGCAGACCGCGCGTGTAGCCGGCTTCGGCGAATACATCATGCAGACGGTCACCGACAAGCGAGCCAATCCCGCTGATGACATGATCAGCGACCTGATCAGCATGCGCTACCAGGCACTGGACCGTCTACTCACGGACGATGAAATAGTCGGTATTGTCTACATGATGATTCTGGGTGGACTGGAAACCACACAGTACGCGCTTGAGGAAGGCGCGCAATTGCTGTGCGAGGACCCGGCACTGTTCGATACCTTGCGAGCGCAACCCGATAAAGTGCGGGCCTTCACCGAGGAATGCCTGCGCCTGCGCGCGCCAACCCAGGGATTATCCACTCGAATGACAACCCGCGACGAGGTCTTTCAGGGGGTCGAGGTTCCCGCAGGTTCGGTGCTACATATTCGCTTTGGCGCGGGCAACGTCGACCCCAAACAGTACAGCTGCCCTTACGAGATTGATCTGGAGCGCAAGGCGCTGGGCAATCACCTCAGCTTTTCCCAGGGCCCGAGAACTTGCCCTGGCGCCGGCATCTCAAGACTGGAGCAGGTTATCGCCTGGGATCGACTACTGGCTCGCCTGGGCAGTATGGAGTACGCCCCCGGCAACAGCTTCGAGCACCAGAGCGGCATCATGCTGGGCACGCTGGCACTGTCGCTGAGATTCAGCAAGGCCTGACGGGCAGCCACGAGCAATATCCCGAGAAAACATCAATCTGATCACCACCAAGGAGTGATAGATGAGCACAATTCTGGCAAAGATACAGATTCACCCGGGCAAGGAGACCGAGTTCGAGGAAGTCATGGCCTATATGTACAACCAGACTCACGGCCACGAGGAAGGCATTCTACGCTACGAATACTGGCGCGGCCGCGAGGCCAATCATTACTACTGCCTGTTGAGTTTCGAGGACAATCTCGCTTTCTGGCGCCATCAGGCCAGCGATCATCACGAAGGGCAAATGGAGCGCTTCGCTGCCTGTATTGCCGACCTGGATCTGGAAACCGTGGACCCTGTATCACAAGCCTCACCGCTACCGCCCATCAGGCAGCAGGAAGTGCCAGAGGGCGAATCAGATATGGTCAAGACGCAGGCGGAGCAATTCCCTATCGAACTGGCCAACTGGTGGCTGGCATTGCGCCAGCCCTGAGCCGCCAGACAAGGTGTATCACGACTAGCGCTGAAGCTTAGCCGGTCAATGTGCTGGCCGCGTAATCGGTGACGAAGACATAGTCTGGTTTGCCATTGGGTGCGCGTTGCAAGGAATCGATTGCCAATACTTCACGAGGTACCTTGTAGTCGGCCAGGTGCTCCGCCACGTGCGCTCGCACACCGTCGACGTCCAGTGACTCACTGTCCAGACCCGGGCCTTCAACAACAGCCACCACCATTTTACCGAAGCGCGGATGTGGCAGGCCAACTACCAGAGCATCGGTAATCGCCGGATAATCCACCAGCACTCTCTCTACCTCTACGGTATAGACTTTCTCACCGCCGGTATTCACCACCGTACTGTCGCGACCCAACAACACCAGACAGCCATCATCGCGAACCGTGCAGCGATCGCCGGTCATCACGTAACGGATACCGTCAATCTTCGGGAACGTCTCGGCTGATTTCTCGGGTGCATTGTAATAGCCAATAGGTTTGTAGCCGCTGTAATACACCATACCGATGGTGTCGCTTCCGGGAACCACATCATTGAGTTCGTCATCGAGCACCCGTACTTTGGGTAGCGGGGCGAAGACGCCGGGCTCACCTGTTGCCATGGCATAACCCGAGGATTCAGAAGAACCCAGGGTGTCCACCACCGCAAGCTTGGGGTTATGCCGCTGCAGACCCTCCCGGGTTTCAGGGCCAAGCGAAGCACCCGAGGAAATCAGCACCGCCATCGACGCTATGAGGTTTTCATCCGGGCGCTTGTCCAGCGCATCAACCAGTGGCGTACCAAAGGCATCGCCCACCAACACAACACAGCCCACCTTATGTTGTTTTATAAATGACAGGGTCGCGTCGGCATCGAAACGGACACCGGATACGGTTGCCACAGGCACTCCCTGGGAGATCATCAATATCGCGGTCATTAGACCCGCACCATGCATAAGCGGCGACAGGGAAAGAAACGGTAGCGCGGCCGACAGTGATTCAACATTGCTGACATGTTCATCTAGCTCAGCTGGATGTCCCGACAACTGCAGAGGCTCAAGTGCCATTTGGGTGCCGGTGCCCATCTTGCGCCACAGGTCCTCGTTACGCCACTGGGTACCCTTGGGTAAGCCGGTGGTACCGCCGGTAGCAATCAGTACCAGGTCATCGCTGGAGGTTCGGGTTTCAAAGTCCTCGGGCGCTTGATCGTATAGCGACGTCAGTGACACGGCAAAATCAGCTACGGGCTCATCGCCGCCCACTTCGATAAATGCCACGGTTGGCTCAAGCCGATCTTTGATTGCCATCACCCGCTCGGCGAATTCCGCATCGTAGACGAGCACCCGTAAGTCCAGGCCATTCGCCAGGCCAATCAGCTCGTCATCGCGGTAGCGATAGTTAACGTTAACGTGGGAATGCCCGGCCAGGCCGGAGCCAACGAACATTTCCATATAGGCATTGGAGTTCCGCAAATAGTGGCCTACATGCGAACCCGCAGGCAGATCCAGCGAGTTCAAATAGCTGGCTATACCGCTGGCGCGGTGCCTAAGCTCGCCGTAGGAAATTATCAGGTCATCATGTATCAGTGCTGGCCGGTCGGCAGCGGAGCTGGCACCCAATCTGTAAACGGTTTCGGCGAAGTTCCAACAACTCATTGTATTTTCCCTATCTTTATTATCTGGTCAGCCATCGATAAGACGTGCCGGCGTTACACTGTCGCGATGATTCACTACTGCCGAAAAATCAGCCGGTGGTGTTCGCCCGGTGACAAGGTAAGCAGTCAGGTGCGCCAGCGCAGGCGCTGACTGTATACCATAGCCACCCTGCCCCGCCAGCCAGAAGAAGCCCTTGGCGCGAGGATCCTCACCCACCACAAAGGTATCGTCAGGCGCAAAGCTGCGCAGGCCTGCCCAACTGTGATTGATGCGTCGCACCTCAATGTCCAAAGCCTGGCTGACCCGATCAATAGCAATGGCCAGGTCCAACTCTTCCGGCTGTGCATCACAAGGAGGTGACGGTGTTTCATCAGCCGGTGACAATAACAGCTGACCGGATTCTGGCTTGAGGTAGAAATTCTCCTCGGCATCCACCAACAACGGCCAATCGGTAATCTCATATTCAGCGGGCGAATCGACCAATAACACTGAACGTCGTCGGGGCTGAATCCCGACAGGCGCAAGGTTCGCTGTCGCCGCCACCGGATCTGCCCAGGCACCAGCGGCGTTAATGACAATTGGAGCGCGGTAACTCTCGCCCGCTGTATCCACCTGCCACCGTCCGTTCGCCCAACGCAAAGACTTAACCTCGCTGTCAGTGGCCAACTGGCCTCCGCGCGCTCTAAACAACCGGCTATAGCCCTGGTGAATGGCATCGACATCCAGGTCACCCCCGCTGCTGTCGCATAAGCCACCCATCAGGTAATCGGCACGAAAAGCGGGCACACGCTTGCGTATGGCAGCGCTATCTAATGATTCAAGCATAGTGATCTCGCCGGCCAGCTCGGCCAGGGTCTGACGCTGATCCTCGCGAGCGATAAAAAAGCAGTCACGCGGACGCAGTAGCGCAGACTCGGGAAACGTTGCAGATGGGCAACGGAAAAATTGATCAGCGGCAACGGTGAGGGCCCGCACCACGGCATTGCCATAGGCGGGCGAATAAAATGCCGCCGAGCGACCGGTGGCATGCAGGCCAGCACGCGACTCCATTTCAACCAGCGTGACACTGGCATCCATGGCACATTCAGCGGCAGCAGACATACCTGCCATACCGCCGCCAATTACGATTATATCTGTCGCTATTACGCTCATTTCAAATCACATCAGTTAACGCGAAAGCTCAAAGCAATGGCAATACCGCGCTGAAACTATCGAGAATTAAACCGGTCTATACTCGCAACAACAACCAGTGCAGGTAGACTAGACTATCTGCTACTCGCCGCAACGTTACCTCAGGAGAATCCCGTGACACGTTTTACTACCCTATTTTCGCTGGCAATACTGGCCTCCCTCGCATTCATTAACACAGCCGGCGCAGACGACATGCGCCCCACTGTTTCGGTCACCGGTGAAGGCGTGGTTACCGCGGCACCGGATATGGCTATGGTAAGCACCGGCGTTACCACCGAGGCCGCCACCCCCGAGGCCGCACTGAATGCAAATACCGCTGCAATGGCAAGCCTGATGAATGTACTGGACGACCTCGACATTGCCAACAAAGACCGCCAGACCAGCAACTTCAATGTTTCTCCACAATACAGGCGTGACCGCAACGAGACCGGCGGCCCCAGAATTGACGGCTATCGCGTTTCCAACCAGCTGACTATCAGGGTACGTGATCTAGGCGAACTGGGCACACTGCTGGACGCACTGGTCAAGGCAGGCAGCAACCAGCTGGGCAATATACGCTTCGACTTTTCGGAACGCGGAAAGCTTGTGGATAAGGCCAGGCAGCTCGCCGTTGCCGATGCGCGCAAGCGCGCTGAGCTGTATGTTGATGCCGCCGATGTTGACCTGGGGGATGTACTGTCGATCAGCGAATCCGGAGTTGCTGTGCCAAGGCCTCCCATGATGCGTAACGCAATGATGGCCGAAGCCGCGGCCGATGTGCCCATTGCCGTTGGCGAGAGCGAGATTCGCGCCACGGTTCACATGGTTTTCGAACTCGACTAAACAGGCACGGCGCTCCAGAATCCGCAATACTGACCCAAAAATATCTAACGGAATAACTTAATGGCTTTCACAGCACTGGACGTACAAAACAAGATTGCGGAACTGAGCGCAGCAGACACACCCTTCGAGATGAAGGAATTTACCGTTAGCGGTGAAACCCGTCGCGGGTTTGCTTCCGCCCCCGCTGATCTGGTGCAGTTGCTGCAGGCTGGCCGCGCCCATGGGGATAAGCCATTTATTGTTTACGAGGGCAGCCGCCTCACCTTTGACGATTTTTTTCAGGCGGTAGATAAGCTTGGTAACGAGCTGCGGGAGCGGTACAACATCCAGAAAGGCGACCGAGTTGCAATTGCCATGCGCAACTGTCCGCAATGGTCCATCGCCTTTGTTGCGACTGTGTTTTGCGGGGCCATAGCCGTGCCGCTGAACAGCTGGGGAAAAACTGATGAGCTGGTTTACGGCCTTGAGGATTGCGGTGCCTCGGTTCTGGTTTGCGACCCCCAACGCCTCGCACTGCTTTCTGATACCGAGCTGGGGCGCACCCTGCCAATAATGGTTGCCGATGGCGACGCCAGCTATGGTGCCGAAAACGTCACCGACTTCAAGCAGGTTCTTGCCGGCGCCAGTGGTGAAGGCTTCGACGTAGCTCAGGTCTCGCCAGATGATCCGGCGATGATCATGTACACCTCGGGCAGCACCGGCATGCCCAAGGGCACAGTGCACCTGCATGTCGGGATCGCCCAGGCCCTGATGAACCTGTATTTCGTTGGCTACCTGACCATGTCCATGGAGGGGCCCAGAGAGCTTCGCGGCGGTGCTGTTCAGGAAACACCTTTGCTGACTGTGCCCTTGTTTCATGGCACCGGCCTGCTGTCGGGTCTATTGGTGCCATTACAAATGGGCCAGAAAGTTGTGCTGATGTACAAATGGGACAGCGAAAAAGCGCTGCAACTAATACAAGAAGAAAAGATCACTGGCATGACCAGTGTGCCGGCCGTGTTACAGGCCCTGTTCACGCATCCTGCGTTTGATGATTACGATACCAGCTCGCTCTTTCGGGTTGGCGCTGCTGGCGCCGCAACGCCCGAGGCACTACCGGCACTTATCGAATCCAAGCTAGAAAAAGTCAGTCGCTCCGCCGGTTATGCCATGACCGAAACCATGGCTGTGGGCACGACGATGGTCGGAGAAATTTTCGACCTGAACCCGGAGGCGTCCGGCGTCAAATCTCCGATCGCAGACTTTCGCTTTATCGACAGCGATGGCACGGTATTGCCCGAGGGCGAGATCGGAGAAATTCAGATCCGCTGTATTACCGTCTGTGCCGGCTACTGGAACCGCCCGGAAGCTAGCGCAGAAATCCGTGATGGCGAGTGGCTCAAAACCGGTGACCTCGGTCGTTTCGACAGCGACGGCTTTCTGCACATTACCGGCAGAATCAAGGAAATCGTCATTCGCGGCGGCGAGAACATATACCCAGGGGAAATTGAGCACTGCGCCTACGCTATGGAAGGCATACAGGAGGTTGTGGTCTTTGGTGTGCCCGATCAGGATATGGGCGAAGAGTTGGTATTGGTCGCCTACCCTCAGGAATCTTCCGATCTGACCGAGAAAGAGATCCGCGCCAGGCTTACTGCCAAACTGGCCGGCTTTAAAGTGCCTCGCTACATCGAGATTGCCGACAGCCCCCTACCCCAGAATGCCAGCGGCAAATTATTCAAACGTAAAATCCGGGACGACTACCTATCGCGCTAAGATTCGCAGGCCGGAATTGAACGCTGCAGCCTTGGCGGCTATCCAGCCAATAGCGGTTGCAACTTGTCCAGTTCGCTGGAGCAATGATCGGCACTCTCATAGGGGCAGATCCAAACCAGTCTATCGACACCGGCATCCGCAAAGCCTTTCAGGGTGGCCTCCGCCTCGCCCAGATCATCACTATTGAGTCGACTAAAGGTAACAACTTCCGGCCTGGCTTTTCCGGCAGCCGCCGCGCGCTCACGATAATCTGCAATCACCGGCCGTAATTCATCGGGCTTTTTACCGATAGGAATCCAGCCATCACCTCGATCTACGGCTCGCTGAATGGCATGCTCGCCGTCACCGCCAACAAAAATCGGCGGACGTGGCGGCCTGGGTCTGAATAAAAACTCCTGCCCATTCGCGTTGCTGTGATCGTCGGCAAAACACTGGTGGATAAAATCCAGAGTCTCGTCGGTAATGCGACCGCGACTACCCCTGTCCACTCCCAGGGCGGTGAATTCTGCCGCCATCCAGCCCGGGGCGGCGCCCACTAATAATCGGTTGTCAGACAGCACTTGCACGGTCGCCAGCCACTTGGCGGTAATCAGCGGCGGCCTGTAAGGCATCACCAACACACCGGTCCCCAGACCTATACGGCTAGTGCAGCCTGCCACATAGGCCAGCGTTGCCAACGGGTCCAGATAGAGGCCACCAGAGCCCTCCGCTTCGTCGGGTGGGATAGCAACGTGATCAAAGACCCACAATGAGTCCACGCCAGCGTTCTCGGCAGCCTGCGCACAGCGTGTCAACGTATCCCGGTCAGCCACGTCGCCCATGTTGCGCAAACCCATACCAATCTTCATCGCTAACCACTCCATCGCTGCCCGCTTCGAAATAACCCTAGCACAGGCCTGTGAACCTCGCCCATAGGCGAGCCAGATCTACAGGCTCTTCGACCCATTGGAGGGTTTGATGTATGGTGCCCGCTGCCGCGCTCAACACGCAGAGCGCTCTAGCCACTGATAACGCGCTACCGAAACGGGAGAGTACCGTCATGACACCGGAAGAATTCCGAGTAGCAGGACACCAACTGATCGACTGGATTGCCGATTACCGACAGCAGATTCCGGACCTGCCGGTGCGGGCACAGGTAGCGCCTGGTGATATCCGCTCCGCACTACCGGCACAGCCACCAACAAACGCTGAAGACTTTGGCCAGTTGCTTAAAGACCTGGAGAACACAGTGGTACCGGGCGTTACACAAGTGCAGCACCCCATGCACTTTGGCTGGTTCCCATCGAACGCGTCGCTGGCATCGGTACTGGGCGACATCGCCAGTTCAGGCATGGGCACCCTGGGTATCTCCTGGGAGAGCTGCCCGGCGCTTACCGAAGTCGAGGAAGTTGTCTGTGACTGGCTGCGCCAGCTTACCGGCCTTAGCGAAAACTGGCATGGCACCATTCATGACACCGCATCCACCGCTTGCGTCACCGCCATGATCCTGGCGCGGGAACGCGCCAGTAACATCAGTAAAAACCATGGTGGTCTACAGTCTGTAAAAGGCCAGTTGGTGGTATACAGCACCGCCCAGGCCCACTCCTCAGTCGCCAAGGCCGTGCAACTGGCAGGCTTTGGCAACGACAACCTGCGACTGATCGCCGAACACCCCGAGAGCCGCGCTATGCTGGCAACCGAATTGGCCAGCGCCATCGAGGCAGACCTTGCTGCCGGTAACATACCCGCCGGCATCGTATGCTCAGTGGGAGCTACCGGCACCACAGCGATAGACCCGGTGGCGGAGATCGCCAGCATCGCGGGCCAGCACAATATCTGGTTACACGTGGATGCCGCCATGGCCGGTTCAGCCATGCTACTGCCAGAGTGCAGACACTTATGGGAGGGTGTTGAACAAGCCGACTCAATGGCCTGGAACCCCCATAAGTGGATGGGCACTATCCTGGACACCGCCCTGTTTTACGTACGCGATCCGAAATTTCTGCAGCAGGTGATGTCGACCAACCCAGCCTATTTACGCTCCACTGCCGATGGCGAAGCGGTGCAATACCGCGACTGGGGAATTCCGCTGGGCCGTCGATTTCGCGCCCTCAAGCTCTGGTTCCATCTGCGCCTGGACGGACCAGAGGCGATTCGCCAACGTCTTCGCCGGGATCTGGACAATGCCCAGTGGTTCGCCGAACAGATTGCCGACCAGCCTGATTGGGAAGTGCTGGCACCGGTACCGCTGCAAACCGTGTGCATCAGGCATACGCCCAGCGACGGACAGGGCAAAAAACTTGTCGGCAATGCGCTGGATGAACACACCCTGGCCTGGGTGGAGCGTATTAACAAATCGGGCGCAGCGTTTCTCTCGCCGTCCATCCTCGACGGCCACTGGATGGCACGAGTATCGATTGGCGTTGAGGACACCACCCGGGAACATATAGAGAGATTGATCATGCTGCTGAAAGACGCCGTTGCCCATATCTCAACAGCAGGCAGTGATTCTGCCGCCGGTGACAACGCGTGAGTACTGCCAATACCGGTTTCGCGCAGCTGCCACTGTCGCCCGCTCAGGTCGCCAATCTGGACAAGCTTGGCTATCACCAGATGACGCCTATACAGCAGGCAACCCTGCCACTGGCGTTGGCGGGGCAGGACCTCACCGCTCAGGCGAAAACGGGCAGCGGAAAAACCGCCGCTTTCGCCCTACCACTGTTGACGCGCCTCAACCCAAGAGACTTCGGCACACAGGCGCTGGTACTCTGCCCCACGCGCGAACTGGCCACCCAGGTGGCGACCGAGATCCGCCGTCTTGCGCGCTATCAGCAGAACATCAAGGTGGTAACCCTGTGTGGCGGACAGCCCATTGGTCCTCAGATCGGCTCACTGGAGCACGGCGCCCATGTGGTGGTGGGCACACCCGGGCGCATCTCCGATCACCTGCGCAAGCAGACCTTAACAATAGACAGGGTCAACACCCTGGTATTGGACGAGGCCGACCGCATGCTGGACATGGGCTTCCTGGATGACATTAGCGCAATCGTTGCCTTGACCCCTGCCGAGCGCCAGACCCTGCTGTTCTCTGCCACCTACCCGGACAATATCAAGGGGCTTAGCAAACGCTTCCAGAAAGCTGCGGAGTTTATCTCGGTAGAATCCACTCCCAGTCATGACAACATCGACGAGCACTTCTTCATCTGTAGTAAGAGCGAACGCCTGACCGCCCTGGCGACTCTGCTGACACATTTTCAGCCCGAGTCCAGCGTCATCTTTTGCAACACCAAGCAGGCTGTGCGAGAAGTTTGCACTTATCTGGATGATGTCGGCATTCGCTCTACCGCTTTGCACGGCGACATGGAGCAACGTGACCGGGATCAGGTACTCATTCAATTTCGACAAAGAAGTAGCACCGTGCTGGTAGCATCCGACGTTGCCGCCCGCGGGCTGGATATTGATGACCTGTCAGCTGTCATTAATTTCGAATTACCGCGTAACGGTGACGTCTATATTCATCGCATAGGGCGCACCGGGAGAGCTGGAAAACAAGGGCTGGCACTGAGCCTGCTGGCTGACTCCGAACGCTACAAACTCGACAGTATTGGCGAGCATCTGCAGCGAGAACTGCAATTTGAGCCTATAGGGCTTATCAAGGCGAGTGGTGACACTCTTGCTCCAGCGCCCTACGTAACGCTGTGCATTGCTGGTGGCCGCAAACAAAAAGTACGACCCGGAGACATTTTGGGTGCACTCACCGGCGAGGCTGGCATAGCCGGATCAGCTGTAGGCAAGATCGATGTCACCGACTCACAGGCTTATGTGGCAATTGAGCGTGAGTTTGCCAAGCGCGCACTGGGCCAATTGATTAATGGTCGTATCAAGGGGCGCAAATTTAAAGTGCGCCGCCTGTAGCTACCGTATCCAGATCTTGCTCTAAACCGGCTAGCGAGCGACCCTGCGCTATTTTGCGCTTACGGCGCTATCGGCTAAGATGCAGGCCGGCCTCGACCCGACCATAACGCCGGGCATAGCCTGGAATGTCGTTCCTTCCACGATATCGTGCACAACAACATAAGGATCTGAACCCCGGGATGGGTAAACAGTGAAAACACCCAAGCGCTTGCTACCGTTGGTCGCCGATGGGCTTATCGACGAGGTGCTCTACCCGCTGATGAGTGGTAAAGAGGCAGACGTCTTTGTGGTGCGCTGTGGCCGTCATGAACGCTGCGCCAAGATATACAAGGATGCCGCCAAGCGCAGCTTCAAAAAAGCCGCGCAATACACCGAAGGCCGCAAGGTTCGCAATAGTCGCCGCGCACGCGCCATGGAAAAGGGTTCCCGCTATGGACGCCAGGAGCAGGAGGACGTCTGGCAGAACGCGGAAGTAGACGCCCTGTATAAACTGTCTGGGGCAGGAGTGAGGGTGCCCCAGCCCTACGGCTGCGTTGACGGTGTCCTGCTAATGGAACTGATCGTCGACGACGAGGGCGATGTCGCACCACGGCTTAATGACGTCACCATGTCCGCCGAACAAGCCCGCGAGGATCATCAATTGATGATGCACTACGTGATGCGCATGCTATGCGCCGGCCTTATCCACGGTGACCTGTCAGAGTTCAATGTGCTGGTCGACGAGGATGGCCCGGTAATTATTGACCTGCCACAGGCCGTTTACGCTGCGAGCAACAACAACGCCAAAGCCATGCTGGAACGCGATGTCGCCAATATTACTGATTACTACGCGCACTTCGCGCCCGATCTGGCCCAAAGCCATTACGCGGAAGAAATCTGGTCGGCCTTCGAGGCCGGGGATATGCACCCGGATATGCAACTAACCGGCGACTTCGAGCTGGACTTACACGAGGCCGATGTCGACTCTGTCATGCTTGAGATAAAAGCGGTGCTGGCTGAAGAGGCTGCCCTTCAGGAGCGACTGAGGGCCGCCGAAGAAGAGGACGATTAAGCGACACCACACCCGCTTACTCCCCAGGAAATTCTGCCGCAGACACCCATGCAATAGCGTTAACTACCAGCCTAAGTGCATTTTCATCTTGCCAGTTTGAATGGTAATGGCCCCCGGTAAAACCAAATCCGCGCCCCCCGTCCTCTCGCTGATAGAGCCAGGCAACGGTTTGTGGCTGCCGCTCCGCCACCATCTCGCGCACCGCGTCATTGCCACTGTGTGGGCCATTGGGCCTGGACATGGTGTCAGCTGGCGGCACAGCCACCAGTAATGGCAACACTCCCTGCCCCTCCGGTTGAAACCGCATATTGAAATACCACTCGTCATCCATGGTGAAGGGCTGCACTCCCTGCGCTACCGGGTGGTCAGGCAGGGGCGAGAATGTCGCCTCCCAATGGGGATTCACCGACCAGTCAGTCTCAAAGTAACCGCCAATAGCGCTCAGCATGGCGTCGGCAGAGGGGCTGCCTTTGGGCACCTCTACTGCATAGTGCAGTGCCGCCACACCCACGCCTAGGCTCAGCAGTCGGCTAAATGTAGGCAGGTGCGCATTGATGAGGTGACGTTCACCACCGTCGCAGTAAATGACCACCGCATCAATGTCTTTAAACAGTGACTCGTCCTCAGGCCAGCCACCCGTCGCCTGAATGGTCTCGATATCCGGCCAACGGCGCTGCAACTCTGCTGCCAGCAATTGTGAACCGTCATCGTGCTCATGAGCCCAGGGGCCATGGCTATCCGGGCCGGCGAGAAATAACACGCGACCCTCTGCGGTACTGCGGGCAGGGCTTACGGTGACCGACACTGTGCCGCCATCGCAAGCGGCCAGCGTAGCCAGCAAGGTCCACACCAGTAACAGGCATAAACCAAAGCGGACCGGTCCGTGGTGGCTGTACTCAATCATAGTCGGGGTACCTGTAAGTGCTATTCAATGCGGCGACAGTGTAAACCTCAGTTTCAATTTATGGTAACTTGCCTGCATGTCTGAACAATATGCTACAGCCAACGGCATCCGCTTGGCCTACGAAGAATTCGGCTCTCCCTCGCAACCCGCAATCCTGTTGATTATGGGACTGGGCACGCAAATGATCGCCTGGCCACAAGAGTTCTGTCAGGATCTGGCCGATCGCGGTTTTCGTGTTATCCGCTTTGATAACCGGGATATCGGTCTGTCTGAAAAGATGGAGAATGCCCATATTCCGCAGGCCACGCGGCTGATGCTGTTTTCCAAACTGCGCCTGCCGGTGCGCGTACCCTACCGTCTTACGGATATGGCACGGGATGCAGTGGGCCTTCTGGACGCCCTTGAGATTAAACAAGCCCACATTGTGGGCGCGTCAATGGGCGGAATGATAGGGCAGATACTCGCGGCACGCTTTGGCGAGCGCGTACTCTCGTTCACCTCCATCATGTCCAGCAGCGGCAACCCCAGCCTGCCAGGCCCGAATAAAGACGTTGTGAAAACGATGGTCAGGCGCTCATTGGGCATAGAGCCCGTGACCCTGGAATCCAGCATGGCGTTCTGGCGATTGATTGGCAGCCCCGACTACCAGCCCAGTGACGAGGAACTCAGCCGCAAAATTCTGGCCAGTGTTGAGCGCAGCAATTATCCCGAAGGGTATTCTCGCCATATGGCTGCGATTATCGCCAATGGCAGCCGGGTCAAAATGCTGCGCAAGATCAAAGCGCCAACGCTGGTTATTCATGGCAAGGATGATGCACTTGTCCCTGTGGAGGGTGGCATCGATACAGCAAAACAGATTGCCGGGGCCAGACTGGAGGTTTTCGCAGGTATGGGCCACGACTTGCCAAAGCAATTGCTGCCGCGGTTTGTCGAGTTAATAGACGAGCACGCCCGCAGCGCAGAAACACTTGCCAGTGCCGCCTGAGCGAACCGCACTATGGCGCAAGCCCATCAAACGCATCAACAGCCCTGGAGGCAAACATGATAGTCGGCTTACACCACGTGGCGATAGGCGTCAGCGATTTTGACAAGGCCCTGACCTTTTACACCGAGGCACTGGGCTTCGAAGTTGTTCAGCAAAGTGACTTTGATGGGGATGAGAAAGCCAGCCAGGCCATAGGGCTGAGCGATATAAAAGCTCGGATGGCAATGCTCAAGGCACCCAATGCCTTCGTTGAGCTTTGGCAGTACAGCAGCCCCGAACCACAGGATCTTCGCTCACGGCCCTGCGACTTTGGCTACCCTCACTTTGCCCTGCAAGTGGATGATATTCAGAGTGAGTACGACCGGCTCAAAGCCCACGGAATGGAGTTCGTTGGCGACGTTGTGCATTTTGGCGATGATGCATCGGCGATCTACGGCCGTGATCCCTGCGGCAATATCATTGAGCTTTATGAGATAAAAACGAAAGGCCTGGCGCAGCTGGACAGGTGAAATCGCTAACGGCTAAGGCTTAAGCCTGCCCTTGCCATCGGCAGCGCTCAGGGGCTGCGGATTGCCCCCATCACCCACGTTCACAAAAGTAATCTTGGTCACAAAAAGCGGCTCATTCGTGCCCGCCAGTTTTTCCCCCAGCACGTCAATTTCATAGCTAACGGAAGTAGTGCCTACACGCGTCAATTGCACGTCAAAGCACAGTAGTTCGCCCGGCTGTATGGGGTGCTTGAAGTTCACCTCACTGAGCGACACCGTTACCAGCCGGTTACCTGGAAACTCCAGGCTGGCGGTAATGTAGGCCGACTCATCTACCCACTTCAACAGGTTACCCCCAAACAGGAAGCCCTGATCATTGAGGAACTCAGGGAGAACAAGTTTACGATGCTGCACAATAACTACCTTCTGTTGTAAAACTTTAACCCGAGTGCGAGCCGGTCGCCCCCACTGTCTTGTAAGTCAGTGGAAGCTCCCTAACGCTTCCAGTCGGGCAGCTTATGTATCATCTTGATATCGTTCAGCATCGCCAGCGCCTGCCACTCCTCAAGGGGAAACTTAATGCCGCCATCTTCCTCGCCATACTTATCCTTTAATTCCTGCTCGATCTGAAGATTAAAGTCGAAAGCGCCGATTCCGCGCATTCCCCAGGAACCAAACAACCTGGCATCTATCAAACTGAAACCCACAATACTCAACTCTTCGTGCCGTTCATCACGAACGATACGCCTGAACACCGCGTTAACGTCCTCGAACCTTCCCTCAAGCGCCTGCATAAAATGCGTTCTACTGGCGAGCAAAACACCAGTGACTCCGCTTGATTCGTTATTTTTTTCGCTTACTGAAGTGATGCTTCGAACAATGTCCCAATTGAGCGGCTCAACACTGCGGCTCTGGTAAATAATTCGATACATGTCGGTAACTCCTTAGTGCTTCGCTACTTCTAGCTCACCATCATCCGGACCGTACTCTGACCGAATCAGCAGTTCATGGTAATTCTTGCGATCAATCTGGCCGCGAGCTGAGCTGTCGGACACAGAGACAATCCAGGTAGTCAGTATGGCCAGCGGCATAGTGAACAGTGCCGGATAATTATAGGGGAATAATGCCTCTTCAAAACCAAGCACCGACACCCATACCTGCGGGCCAACAACAATCAAGCCAACGCTGGATACAAGCCCTACCAGGGCGCCCAGGATCGCGCCCCGAGTAGTCAGGCCAGACCAGAACAGTGACAGGAAGAGTATCGGGAAGTTAACGGACGCTGCCACAACCATGGGCATGGTCGCGATAAAGGCAACGTTTTCGTTCTGGAAGAGAATACCCAGTAAAACCGCGATCACACCGATGGCAACCGTGGTTAATCTGGTTAACTGCAATTCTTTACGACTATCGGGCTCGCCATCGCAGAGCACCTCTGCATACAGGTCATGTGAGATCGCCGCTGCGCCAGACACGGTAAGCCCCGCCACCACTGCCAGAATCGTGGCAAATGAAACCGCTGACATGAAGCCGGTTAACAGGTCGCCACCTACCGCACTGGCCAGATGGATCGCCGCCATGTTGGTGCCGCCAAAAAGCTTACCGTCGGCAGAGAAAAACGCCGGGTTGTTGTAAAGAAAGATAACGGTGCCAAAGCCAACGACAATCAACGCGAGGTAGAAGTAACCCATGAAAAGCGAGGCATAGAATACCGATTTTTTGGCCTCCTGCATGGACGGCACAGTGAACAAGCGCATAAGGATATGCGGCAGGCCCAAGATGCCAAACAACATGGAGACCATGATGGTCGTAATCTGGATGGGGTCATTAAACAGTACACCAGGCGAGAGAATGGCTTCTCCCTTGGGGTGATTCGCCGCTGCTTCAGCGAATAAAGTATCGATACTGAAGCCCGTTTTCATCAGCACCAGAAAAGCGATGATTGTCACCCCGGTCAGCAGCAGAACCGCTTTGACGATCTGTACCCAGGTTGTCGCCAGCATTCCACCGAAGGTAACGTAAGCCAAAACCAGAACGCTGACAGAAATCACGGCCACCTCGTAGGGTAGACCAAAGAGCAATTCAATCAGTTTACCGGCACCAACCATCTGCGCTATTAAATAAAGCAGGACGACAACAATGGTGCCGAGTATCGCCACTATCCTGATCGGACGCCGGTCCAGACGCATCGATACCACGTCGGTAAAGGTAAAACTGCCAAGGTTGCGCACCCGCTTGGCCAGCAGGAACATCATGATCGGCCAGCCGGCAAACGCGCCTATAGCCAGTACGAGGGCGTCGAAGCCGCCCACAAACATCAGACCGGTAATTCCCAGAAAAGAAGCGGCCGACATAAAATCACCGGCGATCGCCGTACCATTTTGCAGACCGGTTATATCGCCGCCTGCGGTATAGAAGTCCTTACTGGTTTGCGTCCGGCGCGATGCCCAGTAACTGATACCGAGGGTAATAGCGACAAACACCAGGAACATGATAATTGCGACGGGATTAAGCGGTTGGCGTTCGATTTCACCCTCAATCGCACCGGCCGCCAGTACAGCTGGCGTCGACACTAGCAGCATCAACATTGCGCCAGCGACCTGGCCGGTCTTCTGCAGCCTGCTCATTGCTCGTCTCCACGACTGTTCAGTGCGAGGAAGATAAGCTCGAACACGATCATGAGAATAATTAGGCCGGCAAATAGCACTATAGACCCGGATATATGGGTATCACCCAGGAAATTACCAAGGCCCGCACCCGCTTCGGTCCAGTTCAGCACAAAAGTGAAATAGACGGCCAGCGTCATCAAGGCGAACACATAACGCCTGCGTGTCTTACGCCGTATCAGTTCCAATCGTTTGTCGGTATCCAAAAGGATCTCCTGAATTATATTTTTTATTCTTCGTCCGCCTGGTCGTCATCGACTTTGTCGATGAGTTCGTCCAGTAATTCGTAAAGCAGCTCGAGTTTTCCATAGCCGAAACGCTGGGTAATCAGATCATAGCGCGCCTCCTGAAGCGGCGCGATTATATCAAAAAGCTGACGGCCCTCTGGTGTTATCGATACCAGCGTACGCCGCAGATCGTCTTTAGCTGGCACCCGACTTACCAGCTCACGTCCCTCCAGGTTCTGCAATATCCGGGTAAGGCTGGGCATCAAAAGCGCACATCGACCGGCAATCTCAGTAGCGTCCAGCGCGTTGTCCTCTTCCAGCGCCCGCAACACGCGCCACTGCTGCGTAGAAAGACCATGCTCGCGCAGATGCGGGGTGAACTCTTTCATTACCGCATCCCGCGCTTTCATCAGGGTCATGGGCAGGGAACGATTAAAGCGACGCATTGTTAAACGCTTGGGTCGTCAATTACGCCATTGCTCAGCAGGCCAACGCCTGGCACTTCAACCTCAACCACATCGCCCGGCACCAGGTACTTGGGTGGATCGAAGCGGGCGCCAGCTCCCAGCGGTGTGCCGGTAGAGATTACATCGCCAGGCTTGAGGATATAAAAGGTCGAGAGATAGCTGATCAGGTAGCGGAAAGGAAACATCAGGTTAGCCGTTGTATCGTGCTGGCGCTGCTCGCCATTGACCCGCGTGGTGACGGTCATGTTATCTACATCGGCGATTTCGTCGGCGGTTACCATCCAGGGGCCCAGGCCGCCCGAATGGACAAAGTTTTTGCCCTGCGTCACATTGAACTTGGCGTGGCGCACCCAGTCGCGCAGCGTACCCTCGTTCATAATCGTGAAGCCCGCCACATGATCCAGGGCCTGCGCCTCGCTGATTCGGTGACCGGTCTTCCCGATGATCATGACGATCTCACCCTCGTAATCCAGCTGGTGTGACTCCGGTGGTCGCCACAGCGGTTCGCCATGCCCGGTAAAGGAATCGATAGTGCGCATGAACAGGCTGGGCCACTCCGGATCATCTGAATTGTCTTTGTACTCTGCATTGCGATTGGCGTAGTTCACACCGATACAGGCGATCTTCTCGGGTGAGGTTACCGGCGGCAGGTAGCTGATCTCGGCTAGTGGCAGGTCTGCGGCAAGCGCGGTCGCTGCATCCTGCATTCCAGCGAGGCCGTCATCCTGCAGCACCTGATGCAGGCTGCCACCATGTCTAGCACCCAGGTCGATGACGCCATCATCTACCGCCACTCCCCAAGAATCTTTGCCACCGTGCCTGAAGCTCAAAAAACGCATTGCCTGCCTCCTTTAAATTAACGCGTTAAATAGTAACCCATCAGCAAAGTCTTCTCAATTAGGCCGCAGTGCTTATTTGAAGACACGATATTTAGCGTCTATAACTATCCAGAGGGGCATTGCAAAAGCAAGCCGCAGGCCAGCAAGTTGACGGATTTTAATTAACACGTTATATTTATTGCTCGACATACTATGAGGCACCCACCATGTCAGACTTCGACCAGAACATGGCTGCCGCCAGGCGCTATCTGCAGCCCTTTCAGGATACTGTCACCGGTCACTACATCAACGGTGAGCGAGTCGTGCCCGATGGCTGCAAGACCTACGACAACACCACGCCCACCGACAACAGCAGCCTGGGGCAGGTTGTGGAGGGTTCTGCCGAGGACGTTAACGCCGCATGCGAAGCCGCTGAGGCGGCGTTCCCCGCCTGGCGGGATATGCCCGGTGCCGAGCGTAAAAAACTGCTGAACCACTTCGCCGATAAGATCGTTGACCGCGCCGAGGAGATCGCACTGGTGGAGAGTATGGATTGCGGCCAGCCCATACGCTTTATGAAGCAGGCCGCCATTCGCGGCGCGGCAAACTTTCGCTTCTTTGCCGACAAGGCCCCAGAGGCTCGCAACGGTCTGGCCCTGCACCAGGAGCAGCACACCAATTACACCCTGCGCACTCCCATTGGGCCTGTAGGCGTGATTACCCCGTGGAACACACCTTTCATGCTGTCGACCTGGAAAATCGCACCAGCACTGGCTGCCGGCTGCACCGTGGTGCACAAGCCGGCCGAACTGAGCCCACTGACTGCAATGCTGCTGGCTGATATCAGTCACGAAGCAGGGATTCCCGACGGCGTCTGGAACACAGTGAATGGCTTCGGCGAGGTGGCCGGTAAAACCCTGAGCGAACACCCGGCGATAAAAGCTGTAGCCCTGGTTGGCGAGACTGCCACCGGCAGCCACATCATGCGCCAGGGCGCCGACACCTTGAAAAGAGTGCACTTTGAGCTGGGTGGTAAGAACCCGGTGATTGTTTTCGACGATGCCAATTTCGAGCGCGCGCTCGATGCTGTGGTATTCATGATTTACAGCCTGAACGGACAGCGTTGCACGTCCAGCAGCCGGCTTTTAATCCAAAGCGGCATCCGGGACCGCTTCATCGCAGCACTGGAAGAACGCGTACGCGCGCTGCGCGTGGGGCACTCTCTGGACCCAGACACCGAAGTCGGGCCGCTGGTTCACACAGGACATTTTGAAAAAGTGATGAGCTACATGCAGGCGGCACGGGAAGACGGTGCTACGGTTGCGGTTGGCGGCGAACGACGCACCGACCTGGGCACCGGCAACTACGTGGAGCCCACCCTGTTTACCAATGCCGACAACAGCATGCGGGTGGCCAGGGAAGAGATCTTTGGGCCCGTGCTGACCGCCATAAGCTTCGATACTGAAGAGCAGGCTGTGGCGCTGGCCAACGACACTCCCTACGGCCTTAGCGGCTATATATGGACCAGTGACACAGGGCGCGCCATGCGCCTGGCCAACCAGGTAGAGGCCGGTATGCTGTGGGTCAATTCCGAGAACAATCGCAACCTGCCCTCCCCCTTTGGCGGTATCAAGATGAGCGGCATAGGCCGCGACGGCGGTGACTACAGCTTCGATTTCTACATGGAAACCAAGAATGTATGCATCGCCCACGACACCCACTCGGTTCCGGTATTGGGGCGCTGATTATGAGTCTCTACTATGTACAGAAGTTGCTCTACAACCTGAACCGGGACGAGGCGCTGCAGCAGAAGTTTTTCGACGACAAGGACAGCGTGCTAGCCGAATACAAACTCGACGATGAAGAATTTTCGGCGCTCAAGACTCCGGACATAGGGCTGCTTTATATACTCGGTGTTAACGGCCAGATTCTTATGCACTACGCCGCCATGTGCGGCTACGAGTGGACTGAATACATCAAGGCCATGCGCGACGCTCTGGACGAACACGGTAATGTGCGCGCCGGACTCTATGTAACAACTGATGGAAAGGGGGCCGTATGAGTCTTGTTTTTGCGGGAGTTTGCTCCCATGCACCAGGCATCACCGGTCGCAAGCACATGGCAGATGGAGACGACGCGGATACGCTCTACGCCGCCATGGACGACATGCGCGAGGCCATGGAGGCTACACGCCCGGATGCGCTCATAGTCATCGCAGCGGAGCACTTCGCCAATTTTTTCATGAACAATATGCCTGCGTATTGTATGGGCATGGCCGAAGACTATGAGGGACCCATAGAGGACCCCGAATGGCTGGGCATACAACGCACCACTGTGCCAGGCAATGCGGACTTGTCGCGGCGACTGATCGAGCAGGCCCTACAGGACGTCGATCTGGCTTACGCCGAAGAGTGGAAGTTCGACCATGGCATCATGGTACCGCTGCACTTTCTCACACCGCGCTACGACCTGCCGATAATTCCGGTCAATATCAATTGCCAGGGGCCGCCTATCACACCCCTGCATCGCGCCTGGGCGTTCGGCGAGGCCTTGCGTAAAGCCTGTGACTCGGTGCCAGAGCGGATCGCAATCGTCGGTACCGGTGGCATCTCGCATTGGCCCGCCACCCCCGACTCCGGCAAGATAGACGCCGATTGGGATCAGGACTTTCTGGACCGCTGGTGCAGCAATGACCGGGAGCGCCTGTTGGACTATAGCGATGAGCGCACCTATCTTGAGGCTGGCCAGGGCGGCTTTGAAATACGCACTTTCATCGCCATTTCAGGCGCGACAGCGGGCTGCACCGGTACAGTTCACTACTACCGACCCATCCCGATTTTCGCCGTGGGCTGCACCGTAGGTATCATGGATCTAGCATCTGCTAACAAGGGAGCTGCCTGATGGCGCATTTCATCTACGAATACTCCGCCAACCTTCCCGCCGAGCAACTGGACCTGCCAGGCCTGATGGCGAAGATGCATCAAGCCGCGGACGCCAGTGGCGTTTTCCCGCTGGCAGGCCTGCGCAGCCGCGCCATGCGCTGTGACGATTTCAGGGTAGGCGACGGCAATCCGGACAATGGCTTCGTGAACCTGAGCATTAAAGTTGGCCGCGGCCGTGATCTCGACACACGCATGGGCATAGGCCAAACCCTGTTTGAGGTTCTTGTCGATCACCTGCAGCCACTGTTCGATTCAAGGGGCCTGGCAGTGAGCTTTGAAATGCGCGAACTGGAAGAACACGTGAAATTTAACAAGAAGAATATTTGAGATGCTCACAGACGAACAAATTAAAGACGCAGCCGACAGGCTGTACGAGGCCGAACGCGCCAGGGTGCAGATGCCGGCCCTGACCCTGAGCTACCCCGACATGGATATGGACGACGCCTATCGTGTTCAACGATGCTGGGTGGACCGCAAGGTTGCCGAGGGCGCCAGCGTCTATGGCTACAAGATCGGCCTGACCTCTAGGGCCATGCAAATGGCGGTCAATATTGATACACCGGATTACGGCATCCTGCTGGACGATATGGTCTTTGCCAATAATGGCAGCATCCCCGCCAACGACTTCACCGACCCGCGTATCGAGACCGAGTTTGCCTTTGTCCTGAAAAAGCCGCTGGCAGGTGACGATGTCACTATCGAGCAGGTAATTGATGCGACCGACTATGTCATTCCGGCACTGGAACTCATCGCCGCGCGCAGTTTTCGGGTTGACCCCGATACCGGTTACACCCGCAAGGTCTTCGACACCATTGCAGACAACGCTGCCAACGCCGGTATTATCCTGGGCGATACCCGTGTGGACCCACGCGAGGTTGACCTGCGCTGGGCAGGCGCCCTGCTGTACCTCAATGGCGGCATTGAGGAAACAGGCCTTGCTGCCGGCGTCATGGATCACCCTGCACACGGCATTCGCTGGGTCTGCAAGCGCTTTGCACCCTGGGGCATAGGCCTGGAGCCCGGGCAAGTGATTCTATCGGGCTCTTTCACCCGCCCGGTGATTGTTACGCCAGGCGACCATATTCGCGCCGACTACGGCGAGTTCGGCGAGATCAACATCAACTTCACCTAGGACCAAACCATGGAGTTACCGCGCAATCGCTTCAAAGAGGCACTCGCCAAGGGCGGCCCGCTTTACGGCTTATGGCTGGGTTTACCAGACAGCTCGGTAGCAGAGTTGGCCGGCGGTGCCGGGTTCGACTGGCTACTGATCGATCACGAACACGGTCCATTCGAATTGCGCGATGTTATGCATCACCTGCAGGCACTGGCGCCCTACCCGGTGGCTCCCATTGTCAGGCCCGTGGAAGGCAACCCCGCGCTGCTAAAGAAGATGCTGGACATCGGTGTGCAGACTTTTCTCATACCCATGGTAGAAACCGCAGAGCAGGCCCGGGAACTGGTTAGTGCTGCGCTCTACCCACCCACGGGTACGCGGGGCCTGGGTACCTCCATGGCGAGGGCCGCACAATGGAACCGCGTTCCGGGCTATTTGAAAAAGGCCAATGATGAAATCTGCCTGCTACTGCAGGTCGAAACCGCAAGCGCCATGGAGAACATCGACGCCATACTGGCGGTTGAAGGGGTAGACGGTGTATTCATCGGCCCGTCAGATCTGTCGGCCTCCATGGGTCACATAGGTGACGCAGGTCATCCGGAAGTTCGCGAGGCAATCGCAAAAGGACTGGCAAGTATCAAGGCTGCGAACAAGATCGCGGGCTTACTTTGTATGGACCCGGCCCTGGTCGAAGAGTACGTGGCACAGGGCGCCGATTTCGTCGGGGTAGGCGTTGATACACTTATTCTGGGCCAGGGAATGGTCAAACTCGCCCAGCAGTTCAAGTCAGGTGGCGCAGCCACCGAAGACAAACCGCAGGCCGGGTACTGAGTCCCGGCCTGGCGCGGCCCGGCCCGGCCGTCTGTTCAGAGAATCGCGTTACGAATTTCCACGACTTCGGTATGGGCCTCATCGGCTTCCTGCTCCAGGCGTTTGTTCCAGACTTTACGAAAATGTGAGAACGCCTTGTCGGCAACCAGCCCACGTGGCTGAAACGGCTGCGGCATCTCGAGGTATTTCTGCTGCTCCTCAATGAAGATCTTGTCCTCCATAAAGCCTTCCAGCAGGCTGTCACGCAGCGAGATCGAAATAGACTCATCGTCCAGCTTGTAGTTACGCAGATAATCCCAGAAAAAGTGTGCCGTGCGCCGGGTTTCGGGCGTAATGAACTGACAGTTCTTATATTGCATCACGCCTTCCATATCGCCCCCGTCCGGGTCCCAGCCTACCGGCGCGAAAGTGGTTTCCATAAAGAAAACACCGGGTATATGCATCTGTACCTGGTTCCGTCTATCCAGTACTTCCGGGCCTTCCGGGTAGGCGCGCTTGTGATACGGCGGCGGGCTACTCTCCTTGTGCCACCGCACAAAGGAGAAACCATCATCAAGGCGATCAACTTCCTGTTCGGTGCTAAAGGCGTAGTCTTCAGAGCCACCCAGTGTGTTGGTGTGGACAAACGCAAGATGCGAGAAATCTGCCAGGTTATCGACGATCAACAGCGCGTTAGCATCGTAGTGCAGGTAAGCTTTTTCAGGCAGGCCACGCCAGGCCGGATCGGTAAGAAAGGGGAAATCGTAAATCTGCCCGGCGTCGGCCAGTGCCGGGTCGCCCATCCAGATCCAGAGCAATCCTCCACGCTCTTCCATGGGATAGCTGTGCACCCTGTGCACATCGCTGATCAGGTCCTGACCCGGAATTTCAATACAGCGTCCGGAAGCATCATATTTCATCCCGTGATACATACAGCGCAGGCAGTCACCCTCAACCCGCCCCAGAGACAGTGGTGCGCCCCTGTGACAGCAGCGATCATCCAAAGCAACAAACTTGCCGCTGTCACCGCGAAAAATGACAACCGGCTGCTCAAGAAAGGTCCGGGCCAGCTTTTCGCCCGCTGGGACTTCCAGCGCCAATGCTGCAACATACCAGGTGTTTTTCACAAACGGATAAGGTTCATTTGCCATGATGGACTCTCCAGACTATCTTTATTTAATGTATTCTCAGGTGAGAATAGATCAGTATAGTAGAGAATATTAGTTAACATGTATAGTAGTTTTGATGACCGCCTTAGATAGATTGGCAGCCAGAAGCACCGATCTAATTTCATTTCAGCATAAGAGGTAGCTATGCCCCGGGCACCGCAACATCCGTTGGTACTGAGTCAGTACCTCCCCTACCAACTGGTTAACCTGGCCAAGCGTGTCAGTGATGCCTGCAACCGCGAGTATGGCGAGCCCTATGGGATCAGCATTGCTGAATGGCGAATATTGGCGAGATTGGGCCAGCAACAGGAGTTGCACTCGCAAGGCTTGGGGGGCATTACCTTCATGGACAAGTCGCGTGTGTCCCGCGCGCTCGCGCAGCTGCAATCCAAGGGTTATCTGGACAGACGAACCGACCCACAGGACAATCGGGCCAGCTTTCTGACACTCACCCGCAAAGGGAAAACGCTCTATCAGAAAATCGTACCACTCGCCCTGACCTGGGAAGAAGGATTCCTCGACGTACTCAACGCCAGGGAGCAACAAGACCTGCGTCGCCTACTGTCAAAACTCGAGGGCCGCCTGAGCGAACTCGACGGGTACTCCCACACTACCGGCGAGACCCACCATGGAAACTGATCAAACAGCGCTGGAGTGGTTCTACAACCCACTCACCTTCGAAGCCGGTGCGCCACTGGAGAAACTGGCCGCTTTGCGCAGCGACGCACCGATAATATGGGTCGATGAACACAGTCTGCCAGACTGGCCCGGTGGCAAGGGCTTCTGGCTGATACTGCGTCACGCCGACTGCACGGCTGTGCTTAAAAACACACAGACATTTTCCTCCCAATTGGGCGGCACGCAGATGCGTGACCCCGACACCCCCGAGGATCTGGACTACGTTCGTCAGATGATGCTGAACATGGATCCACCCAGACACACACGGCTGAGACGGCTGCTGATCAATACCTTTACCTCCAGGGCGATCAACCAGCTCAGTGAACAGATCGATCAACATGCCGTGGCCATCGTCGACCGGGCAATGGCTGCAGGCACTTCGGGCAGCTGCGACTTCGTCAAAGACATAGCAGCTGACATGCCGCTGCTATGTCTGGCGGATATTTTCGGACTGCCCCAGCAAGACCGCTACCTGATGTTTGACTGGGCCAACAGGGTTATCGGCTACCAGGACCCGGACTACTCGCAGTCTGCCCGCTTCGACCTCAGCCGCGGCACAGATATGGCACGCGAGGCCCTCAAGCTGCGGCCACGACCAGATGCAAACGGAGTTCTGCCCAATCCGCGTTCCCGCGGTGGCATGGACGACCTGTACCGGTATGCCCATCTACTGGCAGAGGAGAAACGGGCAAACCCCGGCAACGACGTCATGTCCATTCTTCTCACCGAAGTGGACGATGAAGAAGGCGCACTAACGGTAGAAGAGTTTGAAAACCTGTTCTGGCTGTTTTCGGTTGCAGGTAACGAAACCCTGCGCAACAGCATTCCGGGCGGTATGTATGCACTGCTACAGAACCCTGATCTATGGCAGTCACTCCACGAGGAGCCAGCGGCAATGCCTGCGGCCGTCGAGGAAATGCTTCGCTGGTGGTGCCCGGTTATGAATTTTCGCCGCACTGCTACCGAGTCGACGGTACTTGCTGGACAAAACATCAAGGCCGGCGACAAAGTGGTTGTGTCATTCCTTTCGGCCAACTATGACGAGCAGGTATTTGATCAGCCGCTTACCTTCAATCCGGCACGCTCACCCAACCCTCACCTGAGCTTCGGGTACGGCCCACATTTCTGCATCGGAGCGCAATTAGCCCGGGCACAAATGAAAGCGCTGTTTACCCAGTTGATCGCACGCATGTCAAACGTAGAACTGAACGGCGAGCCGCAATTCCTGCGCTCCAATTTCCAGCGCGGCGTGAAGTCGCTGCCAATCACCTGGACTGCACGGCAATAAAAGCTGAAATGCTAGGGCAGGAAGTCTGCCTGGTGACACTCGACACAGTGCCGCAGCGGCCCGTGCTTTTCACGCGCCATGGCTTTATCCATATGGCAGCTTCTGCATAGATCGTGAAACTGCCCCTCCATCAGTGGCGCCAGCTCAGGGTCACGATAGTGGCAGTCGATACACAGGCCCTGCCCCGTATCATCTTCGTAATTATGATGGCACTCAACGCAGCGCTGCTGCGCATGGTCGACATGGGCGAACTTCATCGGCAATGTCGTAGCAATACCTGCGCTATCCTGTTGAGCCAGATAAAACTCCGAGGACAGGAAAACCAATACCGCGTAGGCTGCGCCCGCTACTAATAACAACAACAGTAAGGGCCGCTTCACTGGGGCAGCCACTTAAGTGCGGTAAACGCGGCGATTGCAGCAGAGAAAACCAGCAGCGCCAAAAAAAGGTTCACGCCGCGCAGACCGCCGCTACGCCGCATGGGCAACCACAAGGCGGCAGCGAACAGAATAAGTAACAGAAGCCATTGCGCCGGCTGCGAAAGATAAAACGCGGTATCTATAACATGGTGCGCGGCGGCGGCGAGAACGACCAGCGTCAGGCCGCGATGCCAAAAGCGAAAAGCAGGATGATCTGAGTAATTGGCCGGCCTGAGAGCAGGCAACGAGGTAACAACCAGCACCAACAGTATCAGCAGTGCCAGCCAGGCCGACCACATCGACCAGGGCGCACCAGGCTGGGCATACTGCAGCAGCGTGGTGTCACCGATCAGGAACCATAGTGCGTGCGATACAAGCAGGACACAGGCGACATAACCGATCTGCTGATGAGCATGCACTTTGCCGCCGCGCCGGGTATCCAGGCAGAGGTACAGCAGCGCGGCAAGGGCTGCAAGGCCCAGGCCATTACCGAATTCCCAGAACCAGCCGGCACCCGGTCGCGACAGCGGCCACACCGCAATGGCGAATACCACTGCGGTGATGCCTGCGAACCACCTATTCATTGCCTGGGACTACGGAGCCTGCCGGTCGTAAACCACTTGCCCCGCAAACAGGGTGAGGTCGGGGCTGGTTTCACTGATTGCGCTGGGGGGAATGCTAAACAGGTTTTGATTAAGCACGATAAGATCTGCCGACTTGCCCACTTGCACTGAGCCCGTGCGGGCCTCCAGCCGATAGGCGAGCGCGCCCTGCTGGGTGGCTATATGCAGAGCCTGCTCAAGGCTAATGGCCTGCTCCGCCCACAGTGTCTCGTCGCTGTCTGAGGCGGGATTTTTGCGCGTGACCATCGCCTCTATGGCCGGCCATGGGTTCATATCGGCCGCGGCCGAAGGCCAGTCCGACCCCATAATCACGTTCGCACCCGAGTCGAGCAAATCTTTAATCGGAAAATATTCGTAGCCGCGCTCGCCGACGGCACCAATGACAGCGTCGATGATAGGCCGGGGATACCAGAGGTAGGGTGACAAATCAGCTGTCACATTCAACTGCGAAAATCGCGGTATATCAGCAGGGTCTATATAGCCCGCATGACCCAACTCGTGCCGCAAGCCGCTGGCGCCATTTTGTTTGCGCACCGCCTCTATCGCATCCAGCGCCAGGCGCACCGAGCCATCTCCAGCCGTGTGCACCTTTACCGTAAAGCCCGCAGCGTCCAGGGCTGTTAAGTCTGCCTCCAAAACCGAAGGCTCAATCATCAGCATGCCCTTGGTCGCGACGGGGTGTTTCTCATCAACCAGATAGGGCTCCAGCATAACGGCAGAACGCGAGCCGGTGGGCACACCATCAAGATATAACTTGGCGAATCGTGTATGCACATTGGCACTGGCATAACGCTCGCTAAAGGCCAACAAGGCGGGAACATCAATCTTTTCCGTGCGAGGACCGTACGGGGTCTGCAGGTCTGTGACGACATGTGCTGTTATCAACCCCAACTTATCCGCCTCTGCGTAGGCGGGTGAAATGCTTGCCGGTGTCCGCGCCTCCAGCATCCCGGTGATACCAAAGGCATTGGCAAGTGATACTGCCCTGCCGATTGCATTGATATTCTGCTGGTGTGACGGTTCAGGAAGGACCTCACCGATCAATATACTGGCAGACTCCAGGGCTATGCCATTTGGCACACCATCATCATCGCGAAGGAACTTACCACCCTGCGGGTCAGGAGCGTCCGCAGCAATACCAGCCAACTCCAGCGCCTTGCTATTAACCCAGGCGTGGTGGCCAGAGTCATCCTCAAGGTAAACAGCCCGACCATCCGCTATGTCATCCAGCCATGCGCGCGGCGACTCCAGAGGATTGTCTTTAAAGAAATCACTGGTCCACTGGCCTCCAGTGATCCAAACCGCATCCGGGTTGTCCGCAATACAGCCGCGTAAGGCAGCTTCTATCTCATCGGGGCCCGCACTAAAAGCAAAGTTACACTCATAAAGTTGCTTGAGCCCACCCTGCCAGGGGTGCGAATGGGTGTCATTGATACCCGGCATCGCCATACGGCCATCAAGGTCGATAGCTTTCGTGTCAGCACCGCGATAGGCTTCAGCGCCCTCAGCATCTCCGACGTATACATAGTTACCGTCGCGTATAGCGACAGCTTCTGCCCAAGGCGCCTCGACGCTCACCGTATAGATTTTGCCATTACTCAGAATCAGATCGGCCGATTGAGGCGTTGCTGGGGCTGCTACTACCCACCCGGAAGCCAGCAATCCGGCGACAAGGGGAATCACCCTGGCCACCTGCCTGGCTTGCGTATTCAAGGTTGTAGCTGGCTGTAATAGGCCGCGACAGCCGCCATATCCGCTGCGTTAAGGCGCTGGACAACGGTTTGCATATGAGGATGCTGCCTGGCGCCTGATTTATAAGCAGCCAGTTGCTGCTCCATGTAAGAGGCCTGTTGCCCGGCGAGGTTGGGCCATTCCGGGTTAGCAGTTTTACCCTTGCCGCCATGGCAGGAGACGCAATAAGCGGCAACATTCTGGCCCTTGGCGATCAATGACACATCGCCGCTTGCCGCAGCCTGCGGTGCTTGCGCTGCATAGTAGGCGGCCAGCTCATTTACATCGCTGTCGCTCAGGCCAGCAATCATGGGCGCCATCAGTGCGTTATTGCGCTGGCCCCCACGAAAGTAATTCAATTGGCGAACAAGATAATCGAAATTCTGGCCAGCCAAACTGGGCCACTCGGGATTCATCGAGTTACCGTCAGCGCCATGACAGGCCACACAGGTGGCTGCCTTGGCTGGCGCTTCAGCGGCATTTATCCCGCCCGATGCCAGCCACAAAAAAATCAGCAATGCAGAAAACACTTTCATGGTCAGTTCCCCTGTCTGGAGCGCTGATCGGCGATTTCCAGCAGCAGCTGGGTGCGATAACGCTCTACTTCGTTTAAGGGCTGGTCTCTGAGGTCGCCCACTTCCCTCGCAGTATAGGGTTCAAAATCTGCCGCCACGCTGGCTCCCCCCATCTCTACCAATATCCAGTTCAGTACTTCTGCCAGCTCTTCATCATCTAATGCTGACGTCGCGGACCCGGGTACTTTCACCAGGTAATCACGACCGGCTTCCGTTTCCAAAAACAGACCTACCTGGTCCTTCATTCGGGGAACAGACATCGCGCCCGCGCCATCAGGCGTATGACAGCCCTCACAATGCATCTGGTAGTGAAACTTTGCCCGCTGCGGATTAACGTCCAAAGCCTGCGCCGACAAAGAACCAACAGCGCACAATATGAGGAGCGCTATTCTCATTTGTTGTCGAATGCGAGGCCCACAACAATCGCTGACGAGCAGTGATAGGTTGAACTGCTGGTGCCCAGACACCAGTTGACGTCATTTGTCTTGTCGGAGCGATACAGAGGTCTGTCGCCCTCGTCGCGCTGACACAAGCAGGCACCACACGCCGATTTACCACAGCAGTCGTTGTAGGAAATCACATAGTTACGCCCGTCCACCGGATTACGGCAGGTACCTATCCACGTTATTGGCGACATTTCAGTACCGGGCGGGCAGCTGTTGGCGCTGCCGCCGCAGCAACTGCAAAGAAAGCCGTCAATCGCGCAATAACGCCAGTAATCACAACTGGCCTCGTCCCCCTCCTCGGCAGGCGTAGTAGGGCCCGCTGAGGCATCTCTGGCAACCGGGAGCAAGGGCAGCGCACTGGCACCTACCAGGAACCCGCCCAACCCGCGCAACATACTTCGCCTGGAGCTGCTCTGGGCGAGTTGTCGGGCCTTGCGCTCAAACAGCTTGTCGATGAATTTCATGCTTTGTCCGCCTCCACATAGTTCACGGCTGTTTTCTTATTCATGTATTCCTGAATCGAAGCCACCTTATGCTCTTTGGCTTCGAACAGGCTCTCCAGGTGCTCCCGGGAATTAACAATGCCCATAGAGGCAATCTTGCCCTGTTCGTCGATCAATACAGCATAGGGCAACTTTGATACCCCATAGGTCTTGCCCAGAATTTCCGAAACGACGTAGGGAAACTGCTGCAAGCCCTTGTGCTCAACATAGGCCTGATGATCATGTTCCATGCCATCACTGGCCAGTACCGCGTGCAACCAACTGTCTTCCGCAGCAGCTGCAGATTTGAATACGGAGGTGAGCTCACCGCACACCGGGCAGTCCGGCGACAGGAAAAACAGCAGCTGTGCCTTACCATCGCGTACGCCGCCCACTTCCTCTAGTTCACCATCCAGCGTTGCCAGCGATAGCGACGGTGCATCCTCACCCACCGACAACACCTGGTTCACCATCAGGGCACCGGCCGGAGCAACACGCTCATACAACACACCCACCTGACGCAACAGGGCCAGGTTAATCACCACCATGGCTACGAAACCAATCCATAGCGCTATATTTGAAGCCACCAACCAATCCACTAGAACGCTCCTGAAAATCGTTGGCTATTGGCAATCAACTGCTCGCAGGCAATGTAGACCAAGGCCAGGAAAAGGCTAACCAAAGCGCTGGTAACCAACAGCGCAAGCGACCACTCGGCGCCTTGCAATGGCAAGGTCGCCGCCAGTACTGCCAACCCCGCACAAACAAGATTGCGGTAAACCAGCCCCGGGCTAATCGTGGTATCAGACGCAGGGCCCGCACAACCGCAATTCATATCAGCGCGACCGCGCTGCAGCTGCAGCATCATCAGAGCCGCGTAAGCCACTAAAAGAATCGCAGCCAATACCAGGCCCAGCACCCGTGTCTCATTCAACAACAACAATATGGCACAGGCCAATTCGCTTATCGCTACAACCACCACCAACCCACGTGAGAGCTTCTGCACATCCAGATAGCGGCTGATCAAACCCGCGTACCAGGCGGGGGACCGCAACTTGTGCATACCCGCGGTGGCGAATAGCCAGGCAAGAAACAATGCGATGCTGATGACGAGAAACTCAGGCATAAGCGCTTTACTTGGCTCCGTAAATCATCAGCGGAGTTTCCATACCCAGGTCGGTCATCTTGCGCTGAAACTCACCGGTCAATCCGTCGTAGGTTTCCGTGGACATATCCACCGGATTGGTCACCATCATCAAAGGCTGTTTACCGCGACTGACTGTGAGGGACAGGCCCCATTCTTTAAGAGCAATGCGTTGTATGCGCGCTTTCTTCTCCGGATCGAATACCCAGACCTCCGGACCACCACCACCCTGGGTGCCATCTGCGCCATCGGGGTGCATCAGAATATAAAAACGGCCTAACTCGTCATCATCGATAATACCGATGCCGCCCGGACGCCAGTTTTGCGCCTTATCCTCTGCGTCCAGCAAAGACCAGGATTCCCCGGGCACGGCCAGATCGCCCGACATATCTATAGGGTGCACCTCGCCAGTAAATGATGGGAAGTAGGCGACGCCATTGATCAGTGCGGCCCGTTCAAAGATGGGAGTGTCATCGGAATCGAAGAAGGCTTCACCGCGCTCCTGGGTTCGTATCGTTGCGTCACTTTTCAACTGCACGGACATGAAACGGCCGTCTGAGCACAGCGAACTGAAACCGAGCTTGCCTGTGGGGTAAGCCAGGACGCAGCCGGGTGTCGCGACTTCGTTGATAATCTCGCGCTTGTCGAGATCTACCACCGTCACCGATGCTGCGGGTGAAAAGTTGGCCACAAGAAGCCACTTGCCGCCATTAATGGTCTGCATCGCAAATCGCTCAGGCATGCCTTGCAAGCGCTTGGGTACCGGCCAAACCACCTCGTCTAACACTGCCAGGGTCGAGCGATCCCAGATCGTCAATACATCGGTTCGGTCGCCCCTTGGGCCTCGGGTATTGAAGGATTCAATGACGTAGATTTCATTGCGGGTAGCCGACTCGTGAACGCCGCCCATCATAGACGCGCCTATCGCGCCCTTGTACTGCTCTGCCGCCGTCTCTGCGGTGGCATCGAGCACCAGTACCTTGCCATCAAGCATGTGGAAAAATGCTGCATCATGCACCAGGAACCAGTGTTCCGGATAACGCTCTGGCAAGGTTTCTATCACCCCCATTTTTTCGATGGGTAGTGGTGGCGGCAAGCCTTCTTCAGCAGACAGCTGCAGGCTTGCGGCAATCCCCAGTGCAACCCCGACGGAGGCGAATAACTTAAATGAAGTAGTCATAACGGTCCTTCTACGTATTATCCCGCGCGAAACTCATTACAAACGGAACCCTAAGCTTAGTATTTAATCAGTACTTAACCAACTGGTCTTGCCTGTTAGTGAAGCGCTGCATTGACTGGCAGTGCACTTCAGGCAGGCCAGACCTGCGGAAACAGTGTGTCATCGGCCGGGTATTCGCCGGGTTTCACGCTGACATCAGCCGGATCCACCGTTGGGTCGCTTCCCGCCTTGGGTGTCCAGAGGGCGTCGTCGCCCAACCATCGGGTAGACAGGGCGACACGTCGCTTGCCAGCCGAGTTATTACCGCGCGCACCATGCAGCAGCCAAGCGGAAAAAATCACCGCATCTCCGGCGGCAACGTCGTAGCCAATAATATCGAAGGCACCCCGGTCAGCCTCTATGTCCGGCATAGGGTCACCTGCGGCTTCTTCCGCCCAGGCATTTGGATGCTCTGACCGGGCGTTAAATACCTCAGGGCGATAATAATTGCCGCTGAGATGTGAGCCACGCACGAACTCCATGGCACTCTCCTCCACTGTGGCATCGGTAAGCGCCAACCAAATGGAGCAGACCTGTTTGCCCATAAAGGGCCAGTAGGGAATATCCTGATGCCAGGGCGTTACCGCGTCAGTGGCAGGCTCCTTGATCAACAGGTGGTCGAAGTAAAACCGCACGGCGTCGCTACCCATCGCCTGTCCAGCCAGTTCGGCACAGCCGCTGTGAAAAACATAATCATTGATCACCGGGTTGCTCTGCCACATATATCGCTCGGTGAACATCCGGTTGCGTTCGTTGCCCGGATTGGCGTCGTTAACCCATTCACCGGGATCAACCAGGCGCTGATCGGCAACGCCTAGCAAGCGCTCTATCCACTCTGGATCAACAGCACCAGGCACATGCGCTACACCATCCTCGCGGAAGGCTCGAAGCTGCTCAGCTGTCAGTGAGTTAGCCATTGCTTCCTGAAACGGGCCGGGGTTTCGCCGTATTGCTGTTTGAATACGCGGCTGAAATGGGACGCATCATTGAAACCAAAGCGAAAGGCAATTTCGGATACCGAGTAACTGTCAAATGCGGGTTCCCTGAAGGCCGATTCACAGGCCTCAAGGCGCAGTCTCTGAATGAATCGCGAGACTGACTCGCCGCTGTCCGCAAACAACATATGCAGGTAGCGGGTAGAGATATCATGCCGGGCTGCCAGCACCGCCGGAGTCAGGGAATCCTCAGCCAGATGGTTACGAATATAGGCCTTTATCCGCGACAGATACTCATCCTTCAAGCCGCTGCTAAGCGCATCATGCTTCTGCGTGTCGGCCGCATAGCCCAGCGTGGTGCACAATAAATCAATGACATTGGCCTCCAGGCGCTGCGCCAGGACGCCATCCATGTTCTCCAGCCTGGCCCCTATATTGGCAACAAACTGCGAGAACAGTCCGTTGGCGCCGTCAGCCGCGCGCATGCGCACGCCAAGGTGCCGCTGCGGCTGGGTAACGTACTCCTCTAGCATGGTCTGCGGCACCGCCAGCACAACTTGGCTGTAAGACTCACGGAAATGCAGCTCATAAGGCTCTGAACTGAGACACATGGCGAAGTCACCGGGCTGCAGGTGGGCCTCCCGGCCACGCTGACACACCAGTCCCTCACCCTGAACCTGAACTTTTACCAGATAGGCCGCTTCATCTGCCCTGCCGATATCTGCCCGACGACGGAAAACGTCCAGCGGCGAGCTCGATACCGCAGCAACACCCACCCGACTCAACTGGCTGTGCTGAATCTGCCCCGAAAATACCGCACGATCTTCACGACTGGCTTCCACAGCCATGGGGAAGAAACGGTCACATACCAAGTCGCCAAAGCCTTCTAGTCGCTGGCCCTGTGGCAGGTGGTTCACTGTCTTCAGCTCAAACATATACTCACCGGAAAGACCTTGAAGTCCCTCTTCTTATCGCCCAAGTATCGGCGAAATGCGCCGCAACCACAAGTGATACAGTTTTTATTGGAACCAATGGCTATTTGTATCGTTTATAGCAATGAAAAGCGCTGGGCAAAACGTCGGTCTGCAGGGGGCACCAAGCCGCTGCCGTTTTCCAGAGTGTCACAGATGTACTCAGCTGAAGACTGTGCAATCTGCAAATAGGCTGCCCCGGTATCGGCCAGGGCCTGGTCACCAGGCCAGCGCGCCGGTAATAGCTCTTGTGGAATCCGGGTGTCCTGCAGCAGGATGCGCCGGTAGTCATGAATCAACAATACGCGGGCAATAAAGGCGGCCTCTGGCTCCAGTTCGCCCCCCTTTTGCAGAAGCTTGAACAGGGCCTTGAAGTGTTTTAAAAAATCGCGGTAGCGAAGTGCCACCTCATCAAGTTGCCAGACATCCTGCACAAGCTGCCGCAGCAATGCCGGCGGTGTTTGCGGCAGGGTATCGGCTTCCATCACCAGCACCTGGTCTACGGCCTCGAATTCCTGCAAGGTATCCAGCAGCACCCGACCACCGCTACCGGGCTTGGCGTAGGTTCCGTTACTGATTGCGCGAAACCCCTGCCACTGCAGGCTACGACGAAATCGTTCACGCTGCTCATCGGGCAAGGAGAGGGGCACCACCACTTGCCAGCGGCCATTCCATGCCGCATCGTCCATTGCATAAATGCGACGTGCGGCTCGCTGGTACTCGTGGCTGCCGTATTCCGTAAAGCGGTAGTAACTGCGACGCCCCACCCTGTCGAACTCCAGCCAACCCTCTTTTACCAACCGAAATACGGACGTGCGCACCAGCCGCTCGTTCAGCCCTAGTGGCGCCATGGCTCGCACCAGACTACCCAGCCAAATCGATCCGCCATGCTGGGAGACAACGTCTCCAAACAGGGTCACAATAAGGGACGTGGTGCGCATGGGACGGCGGGAGGTGAAGCCCTCCACCAGTTGTTCTATCACCCGGGACTGATTCATTACCTGCCCCGACACTGCAGCCAAATATGATACATAACGCTTGATATTATCCTTTTTTTTGTATTATATATGCTGCTGACATTTTTACCAGTAGCGTCCCGGGGACTCATAATGAAAAAGCAACCCTGCCTGGATCCATTGCATGAAATAGAAACTGCCAGCCTTGATGAATTGCGCAGCCTGCAGTTACAGCGACTGAAGCAAACACTGCAGCACGCTTATGCCAACTCGCCAGTCTACAAAGCCAAGCTCGATCAGCACCAGATCCACCCGGATGATCTGACAACACTACAAGACCTGTCAAAATTTCCGCTCACCACCAAGCAGGACCTGCGCGACAACTATCCCTTTGGCATTTTCTCGGTACCCATGGAACAGGTGGTGCGGGTACACGCCTCAAGCGGCACCACCGGCAAGCCAACAGTGGTTGGCTACACAGCAGGTGACATCGATACCTGGGCAACCGTGGTTGCCAGATCCATACGCGCCGCAGGCGGTACTGCCGCTGACATGTTACACGTTGCCTATGGCTATGGCCTGTTTACCGGCGGCCTCGGTGCCCACTATGGCGCAGAGAAGCTTGGCTGCACGGTAATCCCCATGTCTGGCGGACAAACTGAAAAGCAGGTTCAGCTGATTCAGGACTTTAATCCCGACATCATCATGGTGACACCTTCCTACATGCTGAACCTGGCTGATGAAATGGACAGGCAGGGCGTGGACGCCAGCAAACTCGCACTGCGAGTGGGCATCTTTGGTGCCGAGCCCTGGACAGACGCCATGCGCACAGAACTGGAAGAAAGACTTAACATCAATGCAGTAGACATCTATGGCCTATCGGAAGTTATGGGCCCAGGTGTCGCCCAGGAATGCGTGGAAAGCAAGGATGGCCCTACTATTTGGGAGGATCATTTCTACCCTGAAGTGATCAACCCGGAGACCGGCGAGGTGGTAGAAGACGGCGAGGAAGGAGAACTGGTGTTCACCAGCCTCACCAAAGAGGCCATGCCGATTATTCGTTACCGCACCCGCGACCTGACCCGCCTTCTGCCCGGTACATCGCGAACCATGCGACGCATGGACAAAATCACCGGTCGCAGCGACGACATGATGATCATCCGCGGCGTTAACGTATTCCCCTCGCAGGTTGAGGAACACCTGCTTGCGATTGACGGGCTATCGCCCCACTACTTCATCGAGTTGAGCAAGAAGGGTCATCTGGACGCTATCGAAATCAATGTTGAAACCAGTGGGCCGGTCGACACTGCGACAGCTGAGCAGACGGCCTCCGAGCTCACTCACCGGGTAAAGACCTATATAGGCGTCTCTGCCAGCGTGCAGGTTCACCAGCCCGGCGGCATACCTCGCTCCGAGGGTAAAGCCAAGCGCATCATCGACAAACGCGACTAGTCATGGAGCTGGAACCCACCCTGTCGCCAAGGTTTATTGTTTATATACGCAATTACCTGCTCGACCAGGGCGTGGACCCTGCACCCATTCTTGAGGAATGTGGCATCCCCTCCGACAGTGGCGAGGAGTACATCTATCCGGTACCAATGACCCGGATCGCCGCGCTTTGCGAAGCCGCCGCGCAACACACCAACAATACCTGCGTGGGCCTGAATATGGCTCAGCAATACCACTACGAGTCGGCGCCGGTCATTATCCTCGCCATGCTGGCGGCTCCCTCCGTAAAAGAAGGGCTTGAGTGCCTGTGTCGCTACGATAAATACATCGACACCGGCATCGAAACCCGCATCAAGCTCAACCAGAATCCGGTGGAGTTCAGCGCCGGGCTGATCAATCTTACCGGCGCCAAAGTGGAACAATTAAACGAATACTTGTTGGCATTCGTCGTTCAGATATTAAACATCGCCACACGCCAGAAAATGCCGGTCAAAGAAGTGTGGCTGCACCACAGCAACGAGCAAAATCGTGAACAGCTGGAACAGCACTTTCAGGCGCCAGTGACCTTTGGCTGCGATGAAAACCGATTGCTGTTTGACCATGACTTCCTGCAAGAGCGGTTTGTCACCAGCAACAACCTGCTGTTCGAAATCCTCATCGATGCGCTCAAAACCTACTTCGCGGTGAGCCCGGAAGGACAAGGCTTTATAGAAGCAGTGTCGCGTGAGTTGATGCGTGGCAGCAGTGCTGAATCACAAACAATGGAACAGATTGCCGCAAGCCTGGCACTATCACCTCGTACGCTGCGCCGCAGACTGTCAGAGGAAGGTTATACTTTTCAGGAAGTAAAAAACCTGGTTCGTGAGCAGAGGGCCAGGTACTACCTGGCTAGCACCGCGCTAAGCCTCTCGGAGATTGCTTTCGAGCTGGGTTACTCGGAATTGAGTGCCTTCAGCCGTGCCTTCCGCAGTCGCGTGGGCGAGACACCACAAGCTTATCGCGAAAAAATGAAACAATTGATCAGGGCCTAAACGCATGTCCAGTAACGCCAACCTGTACGCCGCCTATGCGGAAAACTTTCCTGCTAACCTGGATGCGGCACTGCTGACAACAGCTGACGGTGACACACTGACTTACGGTGAAGCCGATGCGGAATCGGCGCGTATCGCCAATTGCCTCACTGCGCTAGGCGCAGCGCCCGGAGACCGCGTTACCGTGCAGGTCGACAAGTCAGTACGCTGTCTTTGCCTGTATCTTGGCTGCCTCCGTGCCGGACTGGTTTACCACCCGCTGAACACCGCCTATCAGGCGGGCGAACTGGCTTACTTCCTGGAAAACGCGGAACCAGCCATCGTAATCTGCGATAGCGCTGGCAAAGCAACGATTGAGCCCTTGGTGCCAGCCACCACAAAAGCCCTGCTAACCCTGAACGCCGACGGCTCCGGCAGTCTGGCGGAGCAGTCGGCAAGCAGCAGCCCGCAACACTCGATTGTAGAGCGCACTGAGCAAGACATGGCCGCCCTGCTCTATTCATCCGGCACCACCGGACGCCCGAAAGGCATCATGCTGACCCACAGCAACCTCGCCAGTAATAACCAAACGCTGGTAGAGGCCTGGGGCTTCAGCGCCAGTGACTGCCTGCTGCATGCACTGCCAATTTTTCATGTACACGGACTGTTTGTGGGGCTGGGTTGTGTACTGATGAGCGGTGCCAGCATGGTGTGGCTGGACAAATTCGATGCGGAAACCGTCGTAAAAGCCCTACCCGACTGTACCGTAATGATGGGCGTACCCACCTACTACACGCGCCTGCTGTCGCACGCCGGCTTCGGCCGGGAACATTGCGCCTCGATGCGACTATTCGTGTCGGGTTCTGCGCCGCTGCTGTCAGAGACCTTTGAAGAGTTTGAGCAACGCACCGGCCAAGCCATTCTCGAGCGTTACGGAATGACGGAGACCGGAATGAATACCTCCAACCCACTGGTCGGTGAACGCCGAGCGGGCACCGTGGGCTTTCCCCTACCTGACATCGAAGTACGCGTGGTAACAGAAAGCGGCGAAGTATTGCCCATCGGAGAAACCGGCGACCTGCAAGTGCGCGGGCCAAATGTGTTTCCTGGCTACTGGCGTATGCCTGAAAAAACCGCGGAGGACTTTACCGACGATGGGTTTTTTAACACGGGCGATATGGCACTCATTGATCAGGACGGTTATGTCTCGATCGTTGGCCGAGCCAAAGACATGATTATCAGTGGCGGTCTCAATATTTATCCAAAGGAAATTGAGCTGCTGCTGGATGACACCCCCGGCGTAAGCGAATCAGCCGTGATTGGCATTCCGCATCCCGACTTCGGCGAAGCCGTCGTGGCGGTATTGGTTGCGGGTTCAGATTCAGCACCAACTGCGGAAGCGGTGATTAGTCACTGCCGTGAGAAGTTGGCCAATTTCAAAGTGCCCAAGCAGGTTCACTACGTCGACGAGTTGCCGCGCAATGCGATGGGCAAGGTACAGAAAAACGTGTTGCGGGAACGCTACGCTGCCGACTGAGCCAGATAGAGCCCAAAACAGAATGGCACAGCAGTGACCAGACAAAGCGCTACCAGATACCCGTACATCTGACGCAATTTCAAACCAGTGACAATCAAAAGCGGAATCGCACAGAACGGCTGGATCAGGTTAGTCCACTGATCGCCCCATGCGATCGACAAGGTAATTACCGTGGTATCAACCCCCATCTGCTGAGCGGCGTCGATAAATATCGGCCCCTGCAAAGCCCACTGCGCGCCACCAGACGGTATAAACAGATTAATCAGCCCCGCAGAGAAGAACCCGAAAAAGGGTAGTGAACCGGGACCGGACAAAGCGATGATGGCATCTGAAAACTGCTGGGTAAGACCACTGCTCATCATCAAACCCATAATGCCGCCATACAAGGGGTACTGCAGCAAAACGGCGGAGCCAGCCCTGGCGCCGTCCGAAAACAAATCCGCGTAATGCCGAACCGAATTCGCCAGCAACAGGCCCAGGGCCAGAAAGCTCCAGTTCACCACATTCAGTGACAGGTCAAAGCCACGCGTCAAAAACCAGTGGCCCAGATAAGCGAACAGCAGAAATGACAGTACCAACGACACTGTGCGCCCGCTCTCCAGTCTGCCCATCAACCCTGGCCTGACTTCCTCTTCACTGGCACGGCTCTCTACCGGCTCGATATCGCTTTCCGCTATAGGCTGAGGCTGGGCTGGCCGCAACAGTAAGACAGTGACAATGACCACAGTCAGCGTCGTTGCGATGGTGAGCAGGCTAGGCCATATCAATAAAGTTTCCGCTACCGGCACAATACCGCCAAGCACAGACTCCAGAGGATTCCCCGGGGTGGCCACCGCCAGCGCAATGGTGGACGAGTAACCCATTTGCCATACGACAAAACCGCCGAAGGCACCCGCGGCAAGCAAGGGGTAATGCACTGCCATTCCCTCTGCCCGAGCTCGGACGGCTACCTGCCTCGCTACCAGGCCACCAGCAATGGGGCCTAGTGGCCAGCAGATGAGACTGAAAGCAGCGGCACACAACACCACAAAGCAGTAAGCCTGTACTGGCGTTTTTGGAATTCGGCCCAGGGCACGCAGCAGCGCCGCCACTGCACTGGTATGCGCCAACACATGAGCTGTAATAATCACCAGCGTCATTTGGGTCATAAACGCGAGCAATCCGTGCAGGCCATCGCCCCAGCCCTTGATGGACTGCCCTACCGTGGTATCAGTCAAGACAGCAACGAGTACCAATAGAAACAGGGTCAGGATTACCGCGAATACAAGCGGATCTGGACAGTACTTTTCTACGGCCTTTTCAAACCGACCAAAAGCGCTCATAGCTGTGAATGCAAAAAAGTTTTCATACAGGAGGCTGTTGTACCCCGATCTCCATGGCCTGTTCAAGGGCATAGGCGCCCCGAAGTACGGCAAGATCGGCACCAGGACGACCCACAATCTGCAGGCCAACGGGCAGGCCGGCGTCTGTGAAGCCGCAGGGAACAGAGATTGCGGGCAAGCCAAAGACACTGATGATGCAACAGACAGACATCCAATCAAGGTAGCTGCTGAGCTGCTGCCCCTCGATCTCGGTTACCCACTCGGTGGTGACGTCAAAGGGAGCCACCTGCGTGCTGGGCAGCACCAGGAACTCGTGATCCTCGAAAAATGCCAGCAGGCGCTGGTAAAGCTGGGTACGCAAAGCGTCCGCCCCGGTAATATCGCGGCCCGACAAAGCGAGACCGGCCTCGATATTCTCGATCACGGTATCTTTCATCAGGTGCCTATGGGCGGCGAGCAGGTCTGCTCCAAATTGGGCGTAATAGCTGGCCCGCAAGGTTTTGAATACATCCATGGCGCCGGCCAGGTCGGGATAGTCGTCGCTTACCTCAAAACCGCAGTCGCGCCAGTGCGACAAGCTGCCGGCACACACCGAGGCAACTTCTTTGGCAACCACCAACTCACCGAGGTCGGGGGTCCAACCAATCCGGCAGCCGGTGAAATCGTATTCCAGCGACCCGGTGAACTGGGCGCCCTCTTCCTGAATGGACATCGGGTCGCGGATATCCGGCCCCGCCAGCGCTGACAACAGCAGCGCACAGTCGCTGACATCACGCGCCATTGGCCCCTCAATACCCAGCCGTGACTGCCAGGCCATCGCATTGGGCCAGTGAGGCACTCGACCCATCGAAGGCCGCAGCCCCACAACCCCACAAAAGGCAGCAGGGTTGCGCAAAGACCCACCCATATCGCTGCCATCAGCAAGCGGTAACATGCCGGCAGCCAATGCCACGGCTGCACCACCACTGCTGCCACCGGCGGTCTTCGCCTGATTCCACGGGTTGCGAGTGACACCAAACACTTCATTATAAGTATTAGACCCGGTACCGAATTCAGGCGTATTGGTTTTGCCGATAATCAGTGCGCCGGCCGCACGCAGGCGCTGCACCAGCAGGGAGTCTTCCTCTGGCACGTGCTCTGCAAATATTCGTGACCCCATGGTGGTGCGCATCCCCGCGGTCGCGGAGAGGTCTTTGACGGCCATTGGCAACCCTGCAAGCGGACCAGGAGCACCCTCAGAGCGCAACGTTTTATCCATCGCCGCTGCCATTGCCATGGCCTGAACATCATCCACGCGTGTACAAATGGCATTCAAATCGGGATTACAGGCGTCAATACGTGCCAGAGTCGCAGACATCAACTCACTGCAAGACATACTGCCATCGCGCAGTCTGGCAGCCAGCTCTCTAGCGGGGGTGTAATGTGTGTTCATGCCGTCCATACCGGTTATTTTGTTATCTCTGCTGGGTTAAAACAGCGGCTGACCTGCATCATAACCAGCCCACGGCAAGATCAGTTGACATAAAGGGCCAAACTCTTGACCCCCGCAAAGCGCGGCAATAAGTCGGTTTAGTCAAATGATTGGCCGATTATGTCAAACCATACTAAAAGTCGCAGGAGTAGTATTTACTCATATGCAAATACCGTTTTCATAATCAAAATAATCATCGGGAGCATCAACGTGAGACACCACACCCAGCGCAACACGTTCAGCAAAACCGCAATCGCCACAACTCTCGCCTTATTAGGCACCGGCATTGGCCAGGCCGCCATGAGCGCACAACTGGAAGAAGTTGTCGTTACCGCCCAGAAGCGTAGCCAGAGTGCCAACGACGTGGGTATCACCATCAACGCATTCACTGGCGACCAGTTGCGTGACTTCGGTGTATTGACGGCCGAGGACATTGCGATGCTAACCCCGGGCTTGACCGTCAACGAGACGGCTGCCACTGGCGTACCGCTCTACACCATTCGAGGCGTGGGTTTTCAGGATTACTCAACCGCAGCATCTTCAACGGTAGGTTTGTACTTCGACGAGGTGTCCATGCCCTATGCGGTGATGACACGCGGACTGGTTTTTGACACAGAAAGAATCGAGGTGCTGAAAGGCCCACAGGGAGACCTGTATGGCCGGAATACTACAGCGGGCCAGATTAACTTCGTCTCTAATAAGCCCTCAGACGAGTTCGGCGCGGGATTGATAGGCAGCTACGGCAACTACTCCTCATGGGAAGTTGAAGGTTTTGTCAGTGGTGGCATCACTGACGCCGTTCAGGGTCGCCTGGCTTTCAAAACCACTCAGCGCGGCGATGGCTGGCAGGAGAGCACGACTCGCAATGATGAGCTCGGTGAAAAGGATGCCACCGCCTTCCGCGGAATCCTCAACATCGACTTCACTGAGAACGTCAACCTCCTGTTGATCGGTCACTACATCAAGGATGAATCAGAAAACAAGGCCAACACCTCATACAGCGGCGAAGAAATCGGCCAGGGCGAGTTCAACAACCCCTATACGCCTCTGGAGGACTACTTCTTTGTTGGCGAGCAAGCCCCCTGGTATTCGTCAGGCGACAATGAGGCTGCCGACTGGACCAACAGTTACACCAGTGGTGTCACGGGTCGCACATTTGATCTACGCCCTCAGCGAGACAACGAGCTTACCGGTTTCTCAGCGCGGTTGGATTGGACGATAGGCGACATGAACCTTACCTCGATTACCGGGTATAACGAATTCGAGCGAGAGGAATCCAACGACTGGGACGGCGGGTTTTTCAACGACTCAAGCAACATCAATACAACCGACCTGGAGGTCTTCTCGCAAGAACTGAGACTTTCAGGCGCCACTGATACGGTTAACTGGGTTGGTGGCCTGTACTACTCCAAAGACGAGATGGATGAGTACTACCACTACTTCATGTCTGACTCTGTATTCGGCGTGGGCTCTATCCCCTGGGGCGTAGACCTGTTTGCGGGAACGCCTATTCTGGAGCTGGACACCAAGTATGAACAGGAAACCGAATCGGTAGCGATTTTCGGCCACGTAGAATGGCAGTTCTCTGAAGCATGGCGACTGACTCTTGGGGCTCGCTACACCGAAGAAGAACGAGACTGGGCAGGCTGTACTTTCGTTGCAGATGATGCCAGCCTCGCTGGCTTCCTCAACGCCCAGTTTGGGGCCTCGCTTGGTGCAGGCGATTGCGGCACGATCAACGACGACCCGGATTCACCGAACTATATCTTCAGCGTCATTGGCACACCCGCTATTAACGATGCCTTCCAGGTTTACGATGACGAAATCGATACTGACAAATGGATGGGCAAGATTGGTCTGGACTTCCTGGCCAGCGACGACGTTCTCGTTTACGGGATGATTTCCCGCGGCTTCAAGTCTGGCGGCTTCAATGGCGCCAACTCCAACACCACGCAACAGCTGAAGCCCTACGGCGAAGAGGAATTAACCTCCTACGAAATCGGCACCAAGGCAACATTGCTTGACGGCTCGATGCAGCTTAATGCAGCAGCGTTCTACTACGACTATGAAGACAAGCAGGAACAGGATGCGGCAGTTACCTTCGTAGGTAATATATCTGGCCTGACCAATGTCCCCGAGTCAGAAATATATGGCGCAGAAATTGATCTTAACTGGCTACCCACCGACGGACTTCAAGTAGCTCTTGGTGTCGCCTGGCTGGACACTGAGATCAAAAAGTGGGATGCGGTTGACCGCGATGCAAGCGCTTGGCCTAACACAGTGTTTAGAGACGTCTCCGGCAATGAGTTGGCGCAGTCCCCTGAATGGTCATTTACCGGGCTAGCCAAATACGAGTGGCCGCTGGGCGACCGACTGGTGATGGAAGTTGCGGCTGACTTCTCCTTTACCGATGAAACAACAGGCGGCATCAATATTGAAGAGGCGACTGATGACTACACAATCTGGAATGCACGTGTAGGCATCAGCAGCAGCGATGGTGATTGGCGCGCACTACTGTGGAGCCGCAATATCACAGATGAAGATTATTTCCCATCAGCATATGTAGGCGGTAACGGCCCTTATGTTCGCTCCTACGGTATGCCACGAACCTATGGTGTAACCCTCAGCTACTTCTTCGGCGAAGGTAGGTAAATACAAGTTTGGGTGCGATCTTAGCCCGGTACTCCCGGGCTTTTTTTCCTCTGGAGATAATGCAATGTTCACACGATCATCAATAAACCTTATTGCTATAGGCTCGCTCGCAATCGGGCTGGCTGCCTGTCAGGAATCACCAAAGCCGGCGGCAACGCCAGCTGCGCCGCCGCCAGTCGACGCTGCGGATATGGTGTTAACCAATGGCAGAATTTACACCGTCAATCCCGAGCAGCCCTGGGCGCAAGCGGTCGCCATCAGCGATGGCAGGTATCGCTACATAGGCGATGCTGAAGGTGTGGATAGCCTGATAGGCGAGAGCACCCGCGTTATTGATTTGGCTGGCAAGATGGCCATGCCCGGGATAAACGACGGGCACTCCCACCCCATGCAGGGTGCTATGAAAGACCTGTTTGAATGCAACTTCCCCTTTACGGCCACGCCAGATGATATTGCCAAGGCGATCAGCACCTGCGTGGCGGAGCAACCCGATGACACATGGATTCGGGGCGGCCAATGGGGAAGCGACTTTTTCATTGATAACGATATACCCAACCCGAAAGAGTGGCTTGATGCAGTCTCCGGCGACAAGGCGGTGTACCTGGCCGATGACGCCCTGCATAACGCCTGGTTCAATAGCAAGGCACTGGAGATTCTGGGGGTTACGGCCGACACACCGAACCCACCTGGCGTCGAAATCCTGCATGACGAAAATGGCGAACCTACAGGCGTGGTACTGGAGGTCTTCGGCTGGCTACAGTCCAGCCTGGAGGATTGGCCAAGAGCCGGCTACCTGCAAGGCGCCCAGTACGTGGTATCTGCAGTCAACGGCTACGGCATCACGGGTATGAAAGGCGCCAGCGCCTCCAATAGCCATATCACTGGTTTCATCGACCTCGACAAGCAAGGTGATATGACAGTGCACTACGCCGGCTCACTGCAAACCCCCTACGGGCACCGCGAAGAACCACTGGACGTTGCGGAACTGGAAGCCCGCAGAGACAGACTGAAGTCAGCCAATGTAGACACGCGCTTCGTCAAGCTGTTCATGGACGGCGTACCTACCGCCTCGCGCACCGCTGCGATGCTAGCACCTTACACAGCAGCGGAGGCTGGCGCCGAACTGACTGATGGGGCTCTGCATATCAGCGAGACCGTCCTAACCCAGGACATGATCGCCCTGGACAGGGCCGGCTTCACCGTAAAGATACACACAGCCGGAGATCGATCAGTGCGAGTGGCATTGAATGCTATCGAAGCCGCCAGAAAGGCTAATGGCAACAGCGAACTGCGACATGAGCTGGCACACGCGGGCTATATCAGCAACGAAGATCTGCCCAGGTTTGCCGAGCTGAACGCCGTCGCAGATTTGTCACCCTATATCTGGAACCCCTCACCTATTATTCAATCCGTCATAAGTGCTGTGGGCTCTCCGCGTGGCGAACAATACTGGCCAGTTAAATCCCTGATCGAGTCAGGTGCTCCATTGCTGGCCGGGTCAGACTGGCCAGCGGCCGCAGCCAACATGAGCCCCTGGGCCTCAATGGAAGCACTGGTCACCCGGTCTGACCCAATCGGAGACTACCCGGGAGTACTCTGGACAGAGGAAGCAATCTCGCTGGAACAGGCAGTTGATATCTTCACGCGCCAGGGCGCACGGGCGTTGCGGCTTGGCGACGAGACCGGCTCGGTAGAAGTAGGCAAGCTCGCGGACCTGATTGTTCTCAACCAGAATCTGTTTGAGGTACCCGTTACCGCTGTCAGCGACACGCAAGTTGAGCGCGTCATATTTAAGGGCGAGGTGGTGCTGGGTGACTGATGAGCTGATCGGCAAGACCGATACGGTAGATACCTTAACGGGGCAACACACTACCCCGCCGATACGCAGGCGGACTTTCAACGGCCTGTTGCTGGCAGCAGTCGGTAGCGCTATTGCGCCAGCGGTCACTGCGCGCAACAGCGACATCAGTAGTTTCTATGACATTGCCGATGCCACCGCTATGGCCGACGCCGTTCGCAAAGGCGACATCAAGGCCAGCGAACTGCTTGAAGAAGCAATCAGGCGAGCACAACGCGCTGAAGACGCCTTCAACATACTGACCATGGAGCATTACGCGCTGGCCCGACAACAGCTTGCGACCAGCACACCCGCAGGACCTTTCGCCGGCGTACCTTTTCTGCTCAAGGATATGGGCATAGGGCTGAAGGGAACGGTCACTACTAATGGTTCGCGAATGCTGGCTAATAATGTCGCCAGCAACACCTCGGAAATTGTGCAGCGCTTCCAACGCGCTGGCCTGGTGATCTTCGGCAAAACCAATGTACCTGAGTACGGTCTGGCGCTGACTACTGAAAACCCGTTCACAGGCGACTGCCTCAACCCATGGAATACCGCTTACAGTACCGGCGGCTCAAGTGGCGGCAGCGCTGCAGCCGTTGCTGCAGGCGTCTTGCCCATGGCTCACGCCACCGACGGCGGCGGCTCAATTCGCGCGCCGGCCAACCACTGCGGTGTGTTTGGGTTTAAACCAACAAGAGGTCTGACACCCGACCCCAGCGGCGCAGGCATGTCAGTAGGGCACGTGGTTACCCGGTCGGTACGCGACAGTGCAGCGATGATGGATGCAATTGCCGGCTATGTGCCTGGTGCGCCATACGGCGCTGGCCTTGTTGCCGACGGTCATCTGGCCGCGAGCCAACAGGAACCTCGCAAGCTTAGAATCGCGCTCAACCTCACTGTGCCCGACGTAGAAATTGATCCCGATTGTCGCGCCGCGGTGATAGCCACCGCAGAGCTTCTTTCGGAGCTTGGGCATATCGTTGAGGAAGCTGCACCACAGCTCGACTACGATTTACTCAATGCAACACAGAACACCTTGATCGGTGTCGACATGGCTACGTCACTGGACAACATGGAGAAAGCGCGAGGCAGCAAGATCGCGGTACCGGATATCGAACCAATGACCGACATGGTCCGGGAGTATGGCAAGCGCTACAGCCAGTTCGATTATTCGCGTGCACTGCGTCATATGCAGGCTATTGGCCGTACCATGGGGCAGTTCCATCAGCAGTATGACCTTGTTTTACAGCCTGTAACCGCCACACCGCCGCCAAAGCTTGGCACCATTACCTACCGTGATGGCGACACGCTGGATGAGTACACGGCGCGCTTCAAGAAAGTCTCTGCCTTTACTCACCTTTACAACATGTCGGGACAGCCATCGGTTTCCCTGCCATTGGCTTTGTCAAAAAATGGCCTGCCTATCGGTGTGATGTTGTCGGGGCGGGTTGGCGAAGATCGCTTGCTGTTCAGTGTCTCGGCGCAGTTGGAGCGAGCGGCTCCCTGGAGTCAGCGGCGGCCTGACTTGGGTGGTCTTTTCACGTAAGTGCAGCTTCGAGCCGGCTCGTCTGCTGACAACTACTTGCGGTTGGAACCCCACGCCCTTAAGCAGTTGTCAGCAGACAAGCCTCGTGACCGAGAACTTGAAATACAACTGAAAGAGCATCGCCTATCGCTGGCTGTGCCCTGAGGGCGTGAAGTTTCAACCGAAGGGTATAGCCAGCGATGGGTGATGCGGTCCGAAATCCTAAGAGCATGAGGTTCCAAACGAAGGGTATAGCCTGCAAAAGGTGGCGCGGCTAGCGTGCAATCCACGGATCTAATTAGTGATCGTAGTTTCGAGCCGGCTCGTCTACTGACATCTACTTGCGGTTGGAACCCCACGCCCTTAAGCAGATGTCAGTAGACAAGCCTCGTTAGCCGACTAGATAAAGTACCACTGAAAGAGCATCGCCTATCGCTGGCTATGTCCTGAGGGCGTGAAGTTTCAACCGAAGGGTAAAGCCAGCGATGGGTGATGCGGTCCGAAATCCTAAGAGCATGAGGCTCCAAACGAAGGGTATAGCCGGCGCGGCTAGCGTGCAATCCACGGATCTAATTAGTGATCGTAGCTTCGAGCCGGCTTGTCTGCTGACAACTACTTGCGGTTGGAACCCCACGCCCTTAAGCAGTTGTCAGCAGACAAGCCTCGTGACCGGGCACTTGAAATACCACTGAAAGAGCATCGCCTGTTGTTGGCTATGACCTGAGGGCGTGAAGTTTCAACCGAAGGTTATAGCCAACAACAGGTGAGGCGGCCTCCAAGGGTGCCACCAAATCCGAACGACCGCAGAAGTCCTAGTTCAGCGACCCCAACGTCGAACCCTCAGCCAGCAACTTCTGCAACAACGCCGCCGGTTCCCAACAATCATCACCAGTGGCACTTCTAAGTGCTTCCATCCTGGCAACAACTTCGCTCAGGCCAAGCGTGTCAGCATAAAACATCGGTCCGCCACGCCACGCCGGGAAGCCATAACCGTTGAGATAGACGATATCGATATCGCTGGGGCGAGCAGCAATGCCCTCTTCCAGAATGTTTGCGCCTTCATTTACCAGCGCCAATAAAAGCCGATCCAGAATTTCCTGCTCACCAATCTCGCGCCGCGACACGCCGAACTCTGCCGCAACACTCTCGACCAGTTCCAGAACAGTGTCATCGTTCTCACGCTTGCGCGTCTCTGGATCATAGCGGTAGTACCCCGCCCCGCTCTTTTGCCCCAGCCGTTCCATTTCGACAAGCGTATCGGCCAGCGCAAATTCCCTTACGGCACGAGACTCAATGCCCTGGTCGCGTCGTGATCGATAGCCTATGTCCAGGCCGGCAAGATCACTCACTGCCAGCGGGCCCATGGCCAGCCCCCACTTCTCCATCGCGCTATCGATCTGCTGCGGCGTAGCACCTTCAAGAAGTAACAATTGCGCCTGACGGCCGTAACCCTTGAGCATGCGGTTGCCCACAAAGCCGTGACACACACCGACGGCAACTGGAATCTTGCCAATCTTGCGAGCCAGTTTCATAAAGGTCTGTACAACGTCAGGTGCAGTTTTTCCAGCACGCACGACTTCCAGGAGTTTCATCACATTGGCTGGGCTGAAGAAGTGCGCGCCCACAACGTCCTGCGGGCGGTTGGTGACTGCCGCTATTTCATCAACATCAAGATACGAGGTGTTGGTGGCAAGAATGGCGCCGGGCTTACAGGTGGCGTCCAGTTGTGCAAAGACAATCTTCTTGACCTCCATACTCTCGAAGACTGCTTCGATCACCACATCGGCGTCCGCTATGTCAGCGTAATCAAGCGTGCCGTTCAGATTGGCAAGGAAACCATCAGCCTGCTCCTGCGTGAAACGTCCACGCTTGACGGAGGTCTCGTAATTGCGGCGAACCACGCCCAGGCCCCGGTCCAGATTCTCCTGCTGCATCTCTACGATGGTCACCGGTATGCCGGCATTGGCAAAACACATGGCTATACCGCCGCCCATGGTGCCTGCGCCAATCACTGCCACTTTAGACACATCCCTTACCGGCGTATCGGCTGGAATGTCTGGCAGCTTGCCTGTTGCACGCTCGGCAAAGAAGACATGGCGCAACGCGGAAGACTGGGGTGACTCACGACACTCCAGAAAGCGCTCACGCTCACGCGCCTGTCCGGTCTCAACGTCAGTGCTACAGGCAAGCTCCACCAATTCGATAATAAAACCCGGGGCTATAAGCCCGCGCGTGCGACGTGCTATGCCCGCTCGGTAGTCGTCGTAAAATGAGGAAGGCGGCGCATCAGCCACCTCACGTTGCCCGGTTGGACGCGGCCCAGCATTAGACGCCAGAAGGCTGCGGGTATATGCCAGAGCACCTGCCTCCAATTCACCCTCTATCACTTCATCCACCAGGCCATCGGCCAGGGCTTGTCCGGCACCGATCGGGGCACCACCGGTAATCATATCCAGGGATTTCTTGACGCCAATCAGGCGCGGCAGACGCTGGGTGCCACCAGCGCCGGGCAGCAGGCCAAGTTTGACTTCCGGCAGTCCCAACTTTGCTGAGGGCACCGCGCAGCGGTAATGTGCCGCCATAGCGACCTCCAAACCACCACCCAGAGCGGTACCGTGCAGGGCTGCTACCACCGGCTGCGGATGTGACTCTAGCAGCGTAATCACCTCGGGCAGGCTGGGCTCGCGCATGGGCTTGCCGAATTCAGTGATATCGGCACCGGCAATGAAGGTTCTTCCCGAGCACAGCAGTAGCACAGCCTGGCTGGCATCTGCAGCCGCCTGGCTAAGGGCGTCAGCGATCCCGGAGCGCACCGCATGAGACAAGGCATTAACCGGTGGGTTGGCGATGCGAATGATGCCCACATCTCCCGAAAGCTCGTAACTTACCGTGTCATTGCTCATGATTTTTGCCTCTTGTTATGCCGGTTTCTGGGGGCAGGAAGATCGATCACTGCCACTGCGCAAGCGATTATACCGACCTAAACACCACCAGTACAAAGTATTACATGATTGTTTACTTAAACGCATTTTTATGTATCATAACGAATCGCATAACAACAACATCGGAATCAGGTTTATGAAGTTGCCAAGCTATGTCACAGGTGAGTGGGTTGAGGGCAGCGATGCCGGCAGGGAGATCTTTGATGCCGTGCGCGGCGAGCCACTGTGTAATGTCACCAGTGAAGGCATTGATTTCGGCGCTACCGTGCGCCACGCACGCGATGTAGGTGGCGCCGCCCTGCGGGCCATGACCTTCCACGATCGCGCCGCAGCACTGAAAGCGATGGCCAAGGACCTGATGGCCCGCAAAGAAGAGTTCTACGAGATTTCAGCAAAAACCGGCGCCACCCGCTCCGACGGTTGGGTGGATATAGAAGGCGGTATCGGCACCGTCTTCAGCTACGCCAGCATGGTCACTCGCGAATTCCCTAATGATACGGTCATGGTTGAGGGCCCCATGGAGCGTCTGTCTGCCAAAGGAACGTTCGCCGGTCGCCACATACTCACGTCCAAGCCTGGCGTTGCCGTTCATATCAATGCCTTCAACTTCCCCTGCTGGGGCATGCTGGAAAAAATTGCGCCCAGCCTCGCCGCCGGTATGCCGGTGATTGTTAAGCCCGCAACGCCCACAGCATACCTGACCGAGGCCATGGTTCGGGCCATCATAGAAGCGGGTCACCTGCCCGAAGGCGCGATTCAATTAATCTGCGGCAGTGTAGGCGACCTGCTAGACCACCTCGATGAACAGGACGTGGTTACATTCACAGGTTCCGCGGTTACAGGGCGCAAACTACGCAGCCATCCCAATATCGTTACCAACTCTATCCCTTTCACGATGGAAGCGGACTCACTCAACTGCTGCATTCTGGGTGAGTCAGTACAAACAGACGACGAAGAGTTCGGCCTGTTTATCAAGGAAGTAGCCAATGAAATCACAGTGAAGGCCGGCCAGAAATGCACGGCTATTCGGCGCGTCATCGTACCCACCGATAAATTGACTGCAGTGAGCGAAGCACTGGCGGCCAGGCTGGACAAGACCATGGTGGGCGACCCCGCTCTGAAAGAGGTTCGTATGGGGCCACTGGTAGGCGCAGATCAGGCTAATGACGTACGCGCCAATGTTGAGCAATTAAGCAGCGAGTGCCAGATCGTCTATGGCGGTGAGGCTTCACTAACGCTGGAGGGCGCAGATAACAGTGGTGGCGCCTTTTTCCCGCCAACTGTATTGCGCTGCGACGATCCCCACGCCAACGTACTGGTACACGAGGTTGAGGCCTTTGGTCCGGTGACTACCCTGATGCCCTATTCCGGCATAGACGACGCTGTGGCTATTGCCGCACTGGGTAAAGGCAGCCTGGCAGGCTCACTATTCACCTATGACGACGAAGAGGCACGCAGCATCATACTGGGCGCAGCCGCCTGGCATGGTCGTATGCTGGTGATCAATCGTGATTGCGCTGGCGAATCTACCGGACATGGTTCACCGCTGGCACAACTGGTACACGGCGGACCGGGCCGCGCCGGTGGCGGTGAAGAGCTGGGTGGCCTGAGGGCCGTCAAGCACTACATGCAACGGACGGCGCTACAGGCCTCCCCCACCACCCTGATGGCAATTACCGGCGAATACCACCCCGGGGCAAACACCTACACCGACGACATTCACCCGTTCAAGAAACACTTTGAAGACCTGCGCATTGGCGAAACACTCATCACCCATAGGCGCACCGTCACCGAAGCCGACATAGTCAACTTCGGCTGCATCAGCGGCGACCATTTCTACGCCCACTTCGACGAAATCGCCGCCAAGGATTCATTCTTCGGCAAGCGCGTTGCCCACGGGTACTTTGTTATTTCGGCTGCCGCAGGTATGTTCGTGGAGCCCTCACCGGGTCCCGTTATTGCCAACTATGGTCTGGAAAACCTGCGCTTTATCGAACCTGTGGCCGCTGGCGACACCATTCAGGTGAAGCTGTCGGTGAAACAGAAGATTAAGAAAGCGCCCAGAGGAGACGAGCAGCCAAACGGCGTGGTGGTCTGGGCAATTGAAGTGACCAACCAGAATCAGGAGGCCGTAGCCATCTACGACATCATGACCCTGGTCGCGAGGCGCGAGGCATGAGCTACGAAAATATCGAGTTCGCTATCGACAAGGGCGTCGCCAGGCTAACATTGAATCGCCCCGATTCACTGAACAGTTTCACAGCCGCCATGCATGGCGAGGTGCGCGAGGTACTGACACAGGCCGCTGACGATGCCGCCGTGCGCGCAGTGCTGATCACCGGCAACGGCCGAGGGTTTTGCGCCGGACAAGATCTGAGTGACAGAGCGGTAGCACCGGGCAAGGAGATGCCCGATCTGGGAAACTCTGTTGAAACCTACTATAACCCGCTGATTCGGCTGATCACCTCCATGGAGAAGCCGGTGATTTGCGCGGTCAATGGTGTAGCCGCAGGCGCTGGTGCCAATATCGCCCTTGCCTGCGACATCGTTATCGCCGGGCGCTCCGCGAGTTTTATCGAGTCATTTTCCAAACTCGGTCTGATACCTGATTCCGGCGGCACCTGGATATTGCCGCGCCTGGTAGGCATGGCGCGTGCCAAGGGTCTGGCCATGCTAGGTCCAAAAATCAAAGCCGAGCAGGCCGAGGCCTGGGGCATTATCTGGCAGTGTGTAGACGACGAAGACCTGCTACCCACAGCCACCGCACTGGCGGAGCAAATGGCAACGCAGCCCACCAAAGGCTTCGCCTTTACCAAAAAGGCTTTTGCGCTGTCTGCCACCAACTCGCTGGACGAGCAACTGGAGGTCGAAAAAGAGTTGATGCGCACCGCCGGGAAAACTCACGATTATCAGGAAGGGGTGATGGCGTTTCTGGAAAAACGCGATCCCAACTTCAAAGGCGAGTAAGTCTGATGGATAGCCAACAACTGGCCGAAGCAGCTGGCGATGCAATGTACAGCAATGACAGCGCCTGCAAGGAACTGGGCATTGAACTGCGCAGCATCAGCCCGGGGCGCGCCGAAATGACCATGACAGTTCGCGAAGCCATGCTCAACGGTCACGATGTATGCCACGGCGGATTTATTTTTACCCTGGCCGACAGCTGCTTTGCCTACGCCTGTAACAGTCACAACCAGAGCACGCTGGCCGCCGGTGCACGCATCGACTTTTTGGCGCCAGGGAAAGCTGGCGACGTTTTATTGGCATGCGCTGAAGAACGAGCGCTAGCTGGGCGCACCGGCATCTACGATGTCACTGTCAGTAACCAGGACGGCACGCAAATCGCACTCTTTCGCGGTAACTCGCACCGTATCAAGGGTGAACTGGTACCACAGGGAGAACAGAGCTAATGCAAGACGCCTTTATTTGCGATGCCATCAGGACACCCATAGGCCGCTATGGCGGCGCCCTGGCAACTGTGCGCACAGACGACCTCGCGGCCATTCCTTTGAAGGCACTACAGGAGCGTAACGCAGGCGTCGACTGGCAGCAGGTAGACGACATCTGGTTTGGCTGTGCCAACCAGGCCGGTGAAGACAATCGCAATGTTGCTCGCATGGCGGCCCTGCTGGCAGGTTTGCCAGTGGCTGTACCAGGCGCAACGATCAACCGGCTCTGCGGTTCGGGGCTAGATGCACTGGGCACTGCTGGCCGCGCCATCAAAGCCGGTGAAGCTCAGCTGGCAATTGCCGGCGGCGTTGAGTCTATGTCACGTGCGCCCTTCGTAATGGGCAAGGCGGCGACTGCCTTCAGCCGCGATGCCCAGATCTATGACACCACCATTGGTTGGCGCTTCGTCAACAAACTACTGAAAGCCCAATACGGTGTTGACTCGATGCCGGAGACCGCCGAGAACCTCGCCGAGCAGTTCAGTATTTCCCGCGAAGACCAGGACGCCTTTGCACTGCGCAGCCAAACGCGTGCCGCGGCCGCACAGGCTTCAGGAAGACTGGCTGAAGAAATCGTCAGCGTAGCGGTCCCGCGGCGCAAGCAGGACCCGTTGCAGGTAGACAAAGATGAGCACCCTCGCGAAACAACAATGGAGGCTCTGGCCAAACTGGGTACACCATTTCGCGAAGGCGGCACGGTCACCGCGGGTAACGCTTCGGGTACCAACGACGGCGCTTGCGCGCTACTGGTCGCCTCTAAGCAAGGTGCAGAAAGGTTTGGCCTGACCCCACGAGCAAGAATCGTAGCCATGGCTACCAGTGGCCTGGAACCACGCATCATGGGCTACGGGCCGGTTGAGGCCAGTAAGAAAGTACTACAATTGGCCGGGCTTACTATGGCCGACATGGATGTTATCGAACTGAATGAAGCCTTTGCCTGTCAGGCACTGGCCGTATTGCGCGGGCTGGATCTGCCCGACGATGCCGAACATATCAACCCCAATGGCGGTGCCATCGCCCTGGGACACCCGCTGGGTATGAGTGGCGCCAGATTAGCCACTACTGCCTTGCATGAACTGGAGCGCCGCAACGGGCGCTACACCCTGTGCACCATGTGCATCGGAGTCGGTCAGGGCATTGCCCTGATTCTGGAAAAAGTTTAGCGGCGCATTGCGCCAGGAGGAAACCATGTCCGAACATGACTCAGCCAATCTGCAGGAACAGCGGTTTCAGGACCGCATAGATGCCGAAGACAAGATCGAGCCGAAAGACTGGATGCCGGAAAAATATCGCCAGAATCTGATCAGGCAGATATCCCAGCATGCCCACTCCGAAGTCATCGGGATGCAGCCAGAGGGCAACTGGATTACCCGCGCACCCAGCCTGCACCGCAAGGCCGTGCTGCTCGCCAAGGTTCAGGATGAAGGGGGCCATGGTCTCTACCTGTACAGTGCCGCCGAAACACTGGGCGTGAGTCGCGAGGAAATGATTCAGGCAATGCATGACGGCTCGGCGAAATACGCCTCCATCTTCAATTACCCCACACTGACCTGGGCAGACATTGGTGCGATCGGTTGGCTGGTAGATGGTGCTGCCATCGTTAACCAGGTTTCACTGCAACGTACCTCCTACGGACCCTACTCCCGCGGCATGGTGCGCATCTGTAAGGAAGAGAGTTTTCACCAGCGCCAGGGCTATCACATCATGATGACACTGGCCCGCGGCAGCAAAGAGCAAAAAGACATGGCCCAGGACGCGATCAATCGCTTCTGGTGGCCCTCGCTCATGATGTTTGGCCCCCACGACGCTGACTCGGTGCACTCTGCCCAAAGCATGAAGTGGAAGATCAAACGACAAAGCAACGACGAGCTGCGACAGAAATTTGTCGACCAGACCGTCAAGCAAGCCGATGTGATCGGACTGGAAATTCCCGATCCCGACCTGAAGTGGAACGAAGAACGTGGCCACTACGACTTTGGTGAAATTGACTGGGATGAGTTCAAACGGTCAATGACAGGCGGTGGACCCTGTAGCCGCCAGCGCGTTAGTCACCACGTGCAGGCACATGAAGAAGGTGCCTGGGTCAGAGAGGCTATGACCGCCTACGAAGCCAAAAAACGCCGCGCCAAAGAACAAGCCGCCTGAGCCGAGGAGACAATACCATGAGCGACAATATGCATCTTTATGAGGTATTTATTCGTTCCCGCCGTGGGCTGGACCACAAGCACGTGGGCAGTCTGCATGCGGAAGATCACGAACAGGCGCTGGAATACGCCCGCGATGTATACACCCGTCGCAGCGAGGGTGTCAGCATCTGGGTAGTGAATTCCTCTGACATCGTGGCCTCTCAGGAGGCTGACTGCGAGAGCTTCTATGACCCGCAGGACGACAAACCCTACCGGCACGCAACGCATTACCAGCTGCCGGAAGAAGTGAACAACATGTAGTTGGGGAAACAGTTATGACTACCGAAAATGCTACACGAGATTACGCGGTTCGCCTGGGCGACGACGCCCTTATTCTTGGCCACCGTCTCTCCGAATGGTGCAGCCAAGCCCCCTTTCTGGAAGAGGACCTCGCACTCTCCAACGTCGCCCTGGACTATATAGGCCGCGCCAGAATGTTTTACGGCTACGCGGCTGAATTATCCGGCGAAGGCTATGACGAGGACTGGTTTGCCTTTCAGCGGGATTGCCGCGACTTCAGCAACACGCTGATTAACGAGCTTCCACGGGGTGACTTCGCCTTCAGCATGGCGCGCCAGTATCTGGTGGACGTCTTTAGCGTCGCCTTCATGGCCGCATTGAAGTCATCCACCGACGCCACGCTGGCAGCCATCGCGGGCAAGGCCATCAAGGAATCCGAATATCACCTGCGCCGCAGCTCGGAATGGATGTTGCGTCTGGGCGATGGCACCGAAGAAAGCCAGCGACGTTTGCAGGATGCGGTTAACGAGCTGTGGGGCTTCACCCCCGAACTTTTTGAGCAAGACGAACTGGAGCAGGAACTTGTGGCTGCCGGTATCGCCGTTGATACAAGTGCACTGCAACCGGCCTGGGAGAAAACGGTGCTGGCCACCTTCAAACAGGCCAACATAGAAGTACCGCAGGAAGACTGGCAAGTTAGCGGTGGCCGCCAGGGCAAGCATACCGAATGGCTGGGTCACATACTCAGCGACTTGCAATTCGTGCAGCGCGCCTACCCTGGCCTTGAGTGGTAATGAGCGCGACCAACGTCATTCCACTACTGCCCGTGGAGCAGGCCGAGCGCGAGCAGCGCAGGCGTAACTCTGCTTCACCGGAGCTGTGGACAATACTCGACACGGTCATGGACCCGGAGATTCCCGTTATTAGTGTCTGGGAGTTGGGCGTACTGCAGGATGTATCACTTGAGAATGGCGTCGTTAATGTAATCATCACACCCACCTACTCCGGCTGTCCGGCAATGACCGTGATGGCCGAAGATATCGAAGCGGCACTAACGGCAGCGGGTTACAACAACATTGACATTAAAACCCGCCTTGCACCCGCCTGGACAACAGACTGGCTGGGCGCCGAGGCTCAGGAAAAATTGCGCCAATACGGCATTGCACCGCCATCGATAGAGGACGAGCCCGCTTGCCCTCGCTGCGGCAGTGCGGCGGCAAAACGAATCAGTGAGTTCGGCAGTACAGCCTGCAAGGCCCTGTATCAATGCAGCGACTGCGACGAACTCTTTGACCACTTCAAACATCTCTAGGAGTCACCAATGAGCGAACAACAGCTCCACTCCCTCACCATCGCCAGCGTACAACCGGAAACCGATTTGGCAGTTCGCGTGGGCTTTACAGTCCCCGATGAATTGCGCGAGAGCTTCAGCTACAAGCAGGGGCAGTACCTGACGCTGGAGTCCGAGGTTAACGGTGAACCTGTACGTCGCTCCTACTCTATCTGCTCGGGCATCAACGATGAGCAAATGCAGGTCGCAATAAAGCGTGTGGAAGGCGGCCTGTTTTCCAATTTCGCCAACGACGCATTGAAGGCTGGCGACACAATACGTGTGATGCCACCCCAGGGCACATTTTTCACCGAACTTGATGCCAGTGCGGCCCGTAACTATCTGTTCATCTCCTCTGGTAGCGGCATTACCCCGGTCGTCTCCAACATTAAATCCATTTTGGAAGAAGAGCCCGACAGTAAAGTCACCCTGCTGTTTGGCAATCAGCGTAGTAATTCAATCATGTTCAAGGAAACGCTGAGCTTCCTTAAAAACCGCTATTTGCAGCGTTTCCATTGGGTCAATATTCTCAGCCGCGAAGATCAGGGGTCGGACGTTTTGAACGGCCGGTTGAATAATCGCAAAGGCGCAGAGCTGAACCAACAGCTGATCAACCTGACCAGTTTCGACGAGTATTTTATCTGCGGACCGGAATCGATGATCTCGGAAGTATCACGCGGCCTGCGAGGCGCAGGCGTCGACGAAGAGAATATTCACTACGAGCTATTTGCAGCATCTGCTGAGGATGCCCGCGCAGTTGTCGAGAAGCATCACGCGCGTGCCAAGGCCTTCGGTGGCAAGGTCAGTGACGTTACTGTGATGATGGACGGACGCTCAATCCAGATGGAAGTGACGGCAGACGGAGAAAATATTCTGGACGCCGGCATTAATCAGGGAATGGACCTGCCCTACTCCTGCAAAGGCGGTGTCTGCTCAACCTGCAAGGCCAAGCTGGTTGAAGGTGAAGTGGATATGGACATTACCCATGGACTGGAAGATGGTGAGATAGAACAGGGTTTTATCCTGACCTGCCAGGCACACCCCATCAGCGATAAGGTCGTGGTCGACTTCGACCAGAAGTAATACGCTAACTGGGTCAGTAACCGCTGACCCAGTCGGGCAGGATGACACCATTCGCGGCAGTGTATTCATCCCAGCGCTTCAGCATTTCCGCCAGTCGCTCTGGTTCACTGCCAGCCAGGTTATTGCTCTCCCCGGGATCGCGCTCAATATTGTAAAGCTCAGCTTTACCAGAGGCATAGGGTGGCGGCATCACCAACAGCTTCCAGTCGCCATGACGCAGGGAGTATTTTCCAAATAGCTCTGTGCCCAGCGATGGCGTTTCCGCGACCACAGCATTACCCGCCAGCGCAGGCATTATCGATTGTCCTTGTAGCGGGTGGATTTCGCGACCAGCATATTTCGCCCCGGGATGATCGACACCGGCCACATCCAGCAGTGTAGGCACCACATCGCGCAAAGGCACCATGGCGCGGTGAATCCTCCCACCCTTAAAGCCCGCAGGAAAATGTGCGAAGGCTGTCACACGGGTGCCGCCTTCACTGGGAAATGCCTTGTACATGCGCAGCCCCGCTGAGCCAGCCATGGCCCAACCAGCGCCGTAAAATGCGTAGGAGTTGGGTCTGCCAATATTGTCCACGCTGAAATCGTAACGCTCGTCGATAACCTTGCGTATTGCAGGGAACATATCCGGCGACCAGGTTTCATCGAGGTCATGCCCCTCTGGACCATTGTCCGACATAAACAGCACCAGGGTGTTGTCGAGCTTTCCGGAGTCACGCAGGTAATCGATAACCCGCCCGCTGTGCGCGTCGAGTTCGTCGATCATGGCAGCATAGACCTCCATGCTGCGCGACTGTTCCTGTCTCTGCTCAGGGCTCAAGCTGTCCCATGCGACCGCTTTTGGCGGCCTTGGCGGCGCCTCAGCCGATGGGACCAGCCCCAGTTCTGCCACCTTCTGCCGGCGCTGATGATACAGCACGTCATAACCGCCGTCATAGCGGCCCTTATGCCGCGCGATAGCGGCATCCGGCGCCTGTAACGGCCAATGTGGTGCGGTAAATGAAAGCACTGCAAAGAAGGGCTGCTTGGCGTCACCCTCGCGCAGGTAATCAAGAAGGCGGTCTGCATAAAACTGGGAAGAATATTTAAAGCTTTCCGGTAACGCGCTTAAGGGTTGGTCGTTCTCGGTGTACGAAGCCTTCGCGTTGGGATCGGGATGATAGGCTGGCAACATATCGGCAAAGTGACTGGCGCCACCGCTATTAAGCGCAAAGGAACGCTGGAATCCCTGACTTGCCGGGCCCTGCTCTGGCGCATTAGCCAGATGCCATTTTCCTGAAAGATAGGTGCGATATCCGCTATCGCCTAGCAGCGAGGCGACAGAAACAACCCGCTCATTAAGGTGCCCCTCATAGCCGGGTTGGCCCTTCTGGTTTGGGGACAGTTCTTCGTACATATTGCCCACCCCCGCGAGGTGCGGGTCTACACCGGTATACAGGGTCGCCCTGGTCGGCGAGCACGCGGGATGCACAATGAAATTACTGAACCGAACGCCTTCCAGCGCCAGTTTATCGAGATTAGGGGTTGCGATTTCACCGCCGAAGCTACCCAGGTCGGTGTAGCCCATATCATCCACAATGATCAGCAGAATGTTAGGGCGGGGGGCGGTAAAACCCGCTGCCGGTAATACCAGCAGCAGGACAAACAACGATCGAACCAGAGAGGTCAGCACGACAGCGAGGTGTCAGCCATTCATGATCTTGACTGTTTGCAGCGCGGTGAACTCTTCCAGCCCGTAGTCACCAAATTCTACGCCAAACCCGGACTGCTTGATGCCACCGAATGGCGTATGAGGGTGTAACACCGCGTGGTCATTAATCCACACAGTGCCGCACTCCAGGCGCGACGCCAGCGCGGCTGCCGCCTTACTATCGCCAGACCAGATGGAACCACCCAAGCCGCTATCGCTATTGTTGGCCCGTGCGATCACATCCTCGATATCCGAGTACTTGATAATTGGGACGATGGGACCAAATGGCTCTTCGTCAACCAGACGACTGCCATCGCTCAAGCCTGTGACAACGGTAGGCTCAAAGAAGTAACCGCTGCCTTCTCTGGCGTGGCCGCCGGTAAGAAAAGTGCCACCCTGTTCACGGGCGTCATCGGCCAACGATTTGACGATATTTAACTGGGCCTGGTTCTGGATCGGGCCAAGCTGCGTCGCTTCGTCCATACCATCGCCGACCACAACTTCCCTCGCGCGCTTGGCAATCGCCTCGGCCACGTCGTCAAAAATAGACTCGTGAACATACAGGCGTTTGAGCGCGGCACAGGTTTGACCGTTATTGTGGAAGCAGGCGGTAAACAGCTTGTCTGCGATAGCCTCAACGTCTACATCCGGCAAGATAATGCCAGCGTCATTGCCGCCCAGCTCAAGGGTCAGCCGCTTGAGGTTTCCTGCAGCGCTTTCCATGATCCTGCGACCAGTGCGGGTAGAGCCCGTAAAGACCACCTTGTCGATGTCGGGGTGGCTACTGATCGCAGCACCCACATCGCCACCACCCGTCACCAGGTTCAGCACCCCAGCTGGCAATATCTCATTGGCCAACTCTACAAACTTACTGACCGCAACAGGCGTATATTCCGACGGCTTGATAACCACCGTATTCCCAGCCCGTAGTGCCGGAATAATATGCCAGATGGAAATCATCAATGGCCAGTTCCACGGGGTGATGGATCCGACTACACCCAGCGGGCGACGATGCACTTCAATGCGCGCCTCGTCATCGTCCTGCAGCACATCAGTAGGAATTTCCAAATCGGCCGTGGCCATGATCCAGGCCATGGCTCCACCCACTTCCATACCGGAACCCAAGCCATTCAAACCGCCCATGGGTTTCCCTGACTCGCGGGTGACCAGCTCCATAAACTCTGGCATGCGCGCTTCCAGCGCGGGCACCAGTGAACGGATCAAGGCAACACGGTCTGCGTCGGCCATGGCGCTCCACGCTGGAAAGGCCGCACGCGCAGCCGCAACCGCCTGGTCCACGTGGCTGGCATCGCCCTGTTGAACTTCCGCGAAAGGCTCGCCGTTGGCCGGGTTGATTACCTGAAAAGTCTGGCCAGCACTTACCGGCTGGCCATTAATTAGCATCTCACACTGCAACATCTTCAACTCCTAGAAATGGTAGCCGGCGGTTACGCCGTAGGTGATTGGCGGGGCGTAGGTTGTGGTTGCACCGAGAATACCCAGGTCAAGGGCGTAGTTCTTGAACTCCTCGTCGGTGAAGTTCTTAACCCAGGCACTCACCCGTACCGCTCTTTCGCCACTCTCCCAACTGATGCGAGCATTGTGCACGTCATAAGATTCCTGCAGTGCACCGGCCGCGTTGGAGACCTCCAGGTACTGGTCGTCAACAAATAGTCCGTCAACCTGGAAGGCCACGTTGCCACCCAGCATGTCGAGGTTATATCGAACCAGATAGTTAATGCTGTAATCAGGCGTGTTGGGCAGCTCATTGCCATTAAGGAAATCAATGGGCCAGTCAACCGGGAAGCCCACGGGAGTAACCTGCTGCTGCGGGGTTTCCACACCATCGACATCAGAGTCCTGCAAAGACGCTCCCAGGATGATGTCCCAGTTTTCGTTAGGCGTATAAATAAGCTCCAGCTCCGCGCCCACGTTCTCTGCATCGGCGTTGGCAATGCTGGGCGTACCGTCTGAGAAGGTAAAAGCCTGATAATCCTCATAATCGTAATAGAAGATTGCACCGTTGAAGCGCATCTTGCCATCCATGAAGTCGGTTTTCAGGCCTACCTCATAGGCGTAAAGCACTTCCTCGTCGTGGCGAATATTATCCAGCCCCACGTTGGCTGAAGGCGCAAAGTTACCGCCCTTGATACCGCGGTTAACAGAGGCATAGGCCAGTGTGTAGTCGCTCATCCGCCAATCCAACTGCAGGCGGCCGGCCCAATCGCCGTAATCAACCTCGTCGTTGCTACTGCCCGCGGCCGCAGCCGCCTCATTCAGGTCAAACAGGTCGTCAACCAGTATGCCTTCCTCAGGTGCCGCGAAGCTGGTCTTGAAGTCCATCTCCTTATCATCCTGCGACCAGCGCAGGCCAACGATGAAGGTGAGGGTGTCAGTAAAATCCCATTCACCTTGCCCAAAGACGGACCAGTTAGTCGAGTCCAGGGTGTAGTCCTGAAATACCCCCGGGCTGGTCAATGTGGAAGGGTCAAACCCAAGATCTACTGCGACACCAGACACAGGTGCACCCCGGGTAATCACTTGCGCATCCGTCTCCATGTCCAGGTAATAACCGCCGGCTACCCAACGGAAGGCATCGCTCTCACCGGACAGTCTTAGCTCCTGAGAAAACTGGGTGAAATCTGCAACCGTAGTGAACTCAATGATAGGTACGGGAATACCATCACCGTCCTCGGTGTAGAACTTGTCGAGCGTGAAATAGTTGGTGATCGAGACCAGGTCCATTGTGTCGCTGAGCTCCCAGTCCAGCTTGGCCGTGGCGCTATCAGTCTCCCTATCCATATATCCGGCATAGTCCGAATAGTGTTCAAACGGCTCAGGGTGGTCGCCTTCATAAATTGTTCGCCCTGCTTCATCTACCGGTGCAAAGCAATCGAGCTGGCTGGGGCAGAAAAAAACGGCTGCAGTGAACTGCTCCAGATTCAGACCACCAGGAGGATCACCACCTTCAAGAATCACGTCGTTGGTGAACTGCTGGAATTCAGGCGGAATATAGGCCTCGGATGCTTTGCCGTAGGGCAGGAAGTTGTAGCCACCCGTAGGCACGTCTTCATCTTCGGTGTATTTATATTGCAGAGTCAGCACAGCTGTATCGCCCAGATCAAACTGCAGCTCGCCGCGCAGGGCATAACCGTCGGTACCACCGAGGTCTATACCGCTAGCCGCTAGCCCGGGTGGGTTGCCACCTGGGCCGAATTCAGGGAAGTCCTTGGACTCCATGTAACCGTCCATCTCAGCAGTACGACCGGCGATTCGACCACGTATGCTGTCACTGAACGAGCCACCAATGGCGAATTCAAGCTCCTGCCTATCGTAGTCACCAATAGTCCCTTCTATGTAACCATTCAGCTCATCGTCATCAGCGCCCTTGGTCAGGTAATGGATCACACCACCGGTGGCATTACGTCCAAACAGAGTGCCCTGTGGTCCACGCAACACTTCCACCCGGTCAATATCAAACAACTGTGCATTGATGCCGTTCATGCTTGCCATGTAAACGTCATCAACGTATACCGCCACCGGCGCTTCGAGGTTGTCGGTAAAGTTGTTCTGGGAGACGCCACGAATATTAAAAACAGTGAGGTTGGGCGAGAAGGTAATCATGGACAGGCCAGGCACCTGGTCGCTGATCTCTACAGTATTGGTCACGCCCAATGCCTTCATCTGGTCACCGGTATAAGCGGTCACCGAGATGCCAACATCCTGCAGGTTCTGCTCGCGCTTCTGGGCGGTCACCATGACCTCCTCCAGCACAGCGGCCTGCGCAACACCAGCACCTATGGTAAGCGCGGTCGCGGTTGTTACAGCGTGGGTAATTCTCTTGAGTTTAAACATGGGGTATCCCTCCGAGTGTAGCTTCTAATTATTGCGGCCATTTTTAGACCATCTTTTCTCTTATTATTAGACCAGACATCTACAGCCTAGACTTGTATGGCAGTGAAATCAAAAATTGACCCTAAGCGCACGGCTTGGGGGCAATAATTCGAAAATGCGGCATTTACCGGCCTGCTAGACCTCCAGATAGGCCCGCGCCAGGGTGCAGCACTTTTCCACCAGCATAGGCGTCAGCTCCTTTGCCGTCTGGGTTTCACTACGTGTGCGCACCCAGCCAAGATAGGTAAACGACCGCGCCAGGAAGAACAGCGGCATGTGGGCCAACTGGGCGTCAGGCAAGTCCCTGTGGGCCCGATAGCCACTGACCATGGCATCGAAAGCAGCGGAGAAAAAATCCTCCTCCATTTCAAAGTGCAGCGCTGTGGCTAACTCGAACAAGTGCCAACCGAAACCGGCATCATCAAAATCAATAAGCCGCACGGTGTCACCATCTACCAGCAGGTTTTCTACAACGAAATCGGCGTGGATCAGGCTGTAGCGATCAGCATTGGCAGGGTCTGCGGCATAGCGGGCCAGGTCATCCCGAACCCTGTCACGCGCCCGCAACAGTAAAGCGCGCTCATCGTCGGTAAGCGCAGCTAGCTCCCAGAATGGCCCCCAGAACGGCGTGTCGCCTACCAGGCCTTCAATGTCCCAGGCGTGACGACTGAAGCCTTCTGGCAAAACCCATCGCGCGGCCTGGTTGTGCAACCTGGCGGCCAGGCCGCCTATGGTGTGATAGATCTGCTCTACAGCCCCATCTGCCGCCAAACCACCCTCTATCGAGCCAAGCTGCTCACCCTCCAGCCAGGCCATAATATCGACCTGCCGCGGCTCGGGGACCTCGCCCACCTGCACCGTGAGAAAAAGCTCGCCACTCAATGCTGGCAGCATCTGTGGTACAGAAATTCCGGCGGCCTGCAAAGCGGCAAGCCACTGTAATTCGGATCGCAATTCCTCATCGCTATGGTAGGCGTGGCGATGAATGCGCAGGGCGTAGCGCTGGCCCTCTGGGGTCAGCACCTTGAACACACCGTTTTCGCGATATTTGATCAGCTCCAGCTCACTACCCTGCAAACCCCACTGTGCCAGGGCGGCGTCTGCAAGCACCTGCATCGCAGCCGCCTGGCCAGCGTCATCCAGTTGGTAAAACTCGGTGCTCATAGCGACACCTCCGCGAGGCTGTCATCCAACGCCGAAAGCAGTAAGTCGGCATGTTCTGGGTAGAACGGCATAGGGGGCCGCATTTTCAGGATATTGCCGTGCGCACCGATACGGCTGATGAGAACACCGCGGCGGCACATGGCGTTGATGACGTCATTGGCAATATCGCCGGCCGGTGTCTTCTGCTCCCGGTCAGTCACCAGTTCCAGGCCAAAGAACATGCCCTTTTGCCGCACATCGCCAATCAATTCGTGTTTGCTCGCCAGTGAGCGCAGCCCTTCTGCCACATAGGCCCCGGTGCTGACCGCATTGGCCAGCAGGTTTTCATTTTCTAGCACGTCCAGCACTGCCATACCTACCGCGCTGGATACGGGGTTTCCGGCAAAGGTATTGAAGTACATCGCCCACTCACTAAAGCTGTCGACCAACTCGCCGCGGGCAACAATGCCTGCCACAGGATGGCCGTTGCCCATGGGCTTACCCATCACCACAATATCGGGTACGGGCTCATAGGCCTGATGGGACCACCAGTGCTCACCAGTGCGGCCGAAGCCGCCCTGCACTTCATCGGCGATATACAAACCGCCGGCGGCACGTACCTTGGCAATCGCCTGCTCCACAAAACCATCCGGCGCGTACAGCAGCCCCTCATTCGCGAATTCAGGGCAAATCAGAATTCCGGCAGTGCCGATACCCCGCTCGGCAAATGTATCAATGGCCTGCTGCACCCGCTCAGCATAAGCAGCGGCAAGATCCTCACTGGCGACTCCGTCCAGACCGCGATAGGAGTCCGGTGCCGGTACGCCGATCACCCGCTGTGTCTGCGCTGCCTCGGGCATAAAGCCGGTGCCCAGCTCCCCCACGGCTTCGGTATTACCATGGTAGGCATCGTTGGTAACGATAATCCCCTGATTGCCACTGGCGTGACGCGCCATGCGCAGCGCCAACTCGTTGGCCTCCGAGCCTGTGCAGGTCAGCATGCCCATGTTCAGGCTGTCATCGAACAAGGCGGTCAACCGCTCCAGGTAAGCCACCACATTTTCGTGCAGATAGCGCGTGTGAATATTCAGCGTGGCAGCCTGCGTTGCCAACGCCTCAACCACATGGGGATGGCAGTGACCACAGGAAGGCACATTGTTGTAAACATCCAGATAGCGATTGCCTTTGCTATCAAACAACCACACGCCCTCCCCGCGCACTATCTCCAGCGGCTGCTCATAGAACAACGGCGCGTTCTTACCGATAACCCGGTAGCGCCGTTCAAGAAGCGAATCACTCATCGTAAAAGCCATCCATCACCACCTGGCTCTCGGGCAAGGTGGAGCCGCCATCAACCACGATAGTCTGGCCGGTCAGGTAGGACGCCTCATCAGAGGCGAGAAACAGCATGGTGTAGGCAATGTCCTCGGGCACACCCAGGTGACCCTGCGGAATACATTGGGCCATCGCCTTGAGCTCTTCTTCATCACCCAGTTCAGACATGGCAGCAGTCAGGATATAGCCGGGCTCAACCCCGTTAATGGTGATGTGATCGCGGGCATACTCCAGCGCTGCCGTGCGAATAAAACCGTTCATCCCACCTTTCGACATGGCGTAGTGAGAGGTGCCCGGCATCGCCACCCGGGGGCCGGTGACCGAGGAAGTAAAAATCATGCGCCCGCCACCCTGCTTGCGAAAGTGCGGTACACAGGCCTGAGTGAGCCAGACCGCCGCCTTCATGTTGACCGCCAGGGTTTGGTCCAGCACATCGTCACTGAGATCATCGACATTATGTAGCGGGTAAATTGCGGCATTGTGCACACCTATATCAATGCGCCCATAGGTAGCGACCGCCTGTGCAACAACATCATCAACAGCGCTGTGCTGCCCCACGTCACACTGCACCAGAATGGCCTTGCCGCCATCAGCCGTAATGTCGTCGACGGTTTGCTGGCCATTACCACTGCTGCGCGTGGCCACCACCACACTGGCACCATGCTGGGCAAACACCTTGGCAATACCCTCGCCTATGCCCTGCCCTGCGCCGGTAACAATCGCAACTTTACCTGTTAAATCACCAAACATCGGAAGCACCTCCAGCCCGTTAAACTGCGTTAAGCATAGCGCATGCACGCAACAAAACTATCGGGCAAACGTATGAGCCAAGCGTATTAGCAAGATGGTGCTATCAGGTGAACTGGCCACACGGGATTGCACTCGGGGCGGTCAGACACACCACAGGCGCATCAGTGCGGCCGAGTTTGGCTCATGCTTTAGGTCGATGGCCTTGCCGCTGGCCGTAACGCATACTAGCCTGCATTACATAAACACGTGGATTGTGGAGACGAAATGTCAGCATCTCGGGATAGCGGTTCCTTATCGGTAGACGTCAACAGTAATGTAGCACTGTTGAGCGCTATCTATCTCAGCGTGATTGGTGCGGCGGTTTTCATTGTCCAGCCCGGCTTCGTGCAGGGTCTTGTTGAATTCTACGGCTTCAATGAGCAGCAAGCGGGTTACATCGCCTCGGCGGAGATCTGGGGGCTGGCGCTGACCACGGTGGTGCTTGCACTGGGCGGCCATAACTACAGCTGGCAGCGTATCTTCCGATTATCCATCGTACTCTTTGTATTGGGGAATCTTGCCTCCACCCTCACCGATGAACTCTTCGCCTTCAGCGTACTGCGCTTCATCACCGGCCTGGGCTCCGGTGGCCTGGTGTCACTCACCTTTACCATCATCGGGCTGACCCGCCTTCCCGACCGTAATTTCGGCTTCCTCATCATGGGCGTCCTCACTTACGGCGCGCTGGGTTTATGGGTTTTTCCGACGGCACTGGCGATGGTGGGACTCAAGGGCATCATTATCTTTTTTGCGCTCTTCGGCGCCAGCGGCTGGTTATGCCTGTCACACGTTCCTGACTCTGGTGAAGAGCACTTGCAGGTAGAGGAAGATGCCGTCGACCTGGGCGGAACCTTTCGCATTCTGGCGATACTCGCGATGTTCACCTACTTCTTTGCCCAGGGCGTGATCTGGGCCTACCTGTTCCTCATAGGCCTGAACGGGGGTGTTGATGAGCAGGGAGTAGCCAACGGCCTGATGATTTCCCAGTTCCTGGGTATTGCCGGTGCCTTTGTCGCTGCAATGGCCGGCAGGCGCTTTGGCCGGGCCTGGCCGCTGGCGATAGGCGTACTGGGCGGCGCTGCCGTGCTGGCTGCCCTCTTTGGCGAGTTCACGGCCATGGTCTATGCGGTCACTGTGTGTGTTTACAATTTCGCCTGGAATATGACCCACCCATTCCTTCTGGGTGCCATGTCCAGCTTCGACAAGCACGGCAGAGTCGTTGTTTATGCGGTGGCGGCGCAAATGCTGGGCCTGGCGGTAGGGCCGGCGTTTGCGGCCAGTCTACTGGGGGATGGCAACTACGATCGGGTAATTGTTGCCGGCATGTTGCTGTTCGTACTCTCTTACGTGCTGATACTGATCCCGCTTATCAACCACTACAAAGCCGTGCATCGCACCAGCTAGGACTTTATCAGTGAGAATCCGGCTGCCCTTGCCCGGGTATCCAGGCAGGCGCCAGTAGACGGCGTTTACCGTCGAAGGATTTGGCAATACCGGGCTCGTCCAGATCCTGCCTGTCCCACAGCTCGCAAGTGACCTGCTTGTGCTTCTGGTCCAGACCCTCGCAATAGTTACTGTAGCGACAAATTATCACCTCCGGCCCATAGCCGGTTCGGACTTTTTCGAACCAATCGGGATCGGCCAGCGCCTGCCGCGCCAATCCTATGATGTCGGCTTTATCGGACTGCAGAATCTGCTCCGCATGCTCAAAACCAAAAATGCCACCAGCCACTACAACAGGCGTATCAAGCCCGTTATCGCGAAGGGTCTGGCGAATCACCGACACCGGCTCTATATTGCGGCCAAAAGGACCCTGCTCATCGGAGATGTAACCGGGCATGCACTCATAGCCACTGCGTCCCGTATAGGGATAGGCGGCCCAACCCACCTTGGGTTGTTTGGCGTCGTCGAACTTGCCACCGCGAGACAGTGACAGGAAGTCCATGCCAGCCTCGGCGAATACCTTGCCAAAGTAACAGGCGTCATCCAGGCGATTACCCTGCTCAACAATTTCATCGCTGAGAAAGCGGCAACCCACCACAAATTCAGGGCCCGTTGCCTCGCGTACTGCCTGATACACCTCCAGCGGAAGTCGCACCCGGTTTTCGCGAGCGCCACCGTAGCCGTCGCTGCGAGTGTTGGTGGCTGACAGGAAAGACGCCATGGTATAGGCATGGGCGTAATGTAATTCCACGCCGTCGAAACCAGCCTGCTCCGCCCGCGACGCGGCGCTGGCAAACAAACCCGGCAGGGTTTGTGGCAGCTCGGCAATCGCAGGAATCTGGGTATCGGTCACTCTTTCGCGATACCCCAACTGCATATCCTCCCACTCCTTGGCGGTCAGAACCTCCTGCAAACCCTCTGCGGGCAACGCCAGCAGGGCGTCCCGAACAGCGGCCTCCTCTGTGTCAGCCAATCCAAGTGCGCTGCGATGGGCCTCGGTAATGGGCAGGAATCGCTGCAAAAATTTGTCGGGATCGGGTCGCCGGCGAATTGATAGGAAATCGATTATCTGGATGAGAAGACGAGTCTGACCGTCGCTCGCCTCACGCACGACATCTGCAAGTTTTTTCAATCCCGGCACATAACGGTCATCACCGATGCGCAATAGCGGCCCGCTGGGAATATCGCGAATACCGGTGGCTTCAACCACGATGACCCCAGGCTTGCCCTGGGCAAAGCGTTCATACCACTGCAGCACGTCGTCGGTGACTTCACCCGCTTCATTGGAGCGCCACGGCACCATGGCCGGCACCCAGGTACGCTGCGTGAGTGACATAGGGCCAACCTGCAACGGACTGAAGAGCAGGCTGTCAGCTGCCTCGCTGGCGCTGGGCCAGTCATCTTCGACGGCGGTATATTTAATGCGTTCGGCTGGCTTCCACATGGTATTGATTCCGGGCAAACAATGTGGATATTTTAGACTTAAAATGTTTGGGGGCGCAAGCCCTCGATTCGCGCGTTACCTAGAGGCCCTGTTTCACTCGCTGCAGTAAGCCCATCAGCTGCTCTACTTCATCCGATTCAAGCTGGCCCAGCATGCTGATCACCCACTGCTCGTGTTGCTCGGCCATTTTACGAAACAGCTTACGCCCTTTGGGGGTCAGCTTCACAATAAAGGTTCTGCGGTTGTCGGGTACCGCGTTGCGATCAATCAAGCCCTCTTTGACCAGCTGCGAGGCGATCCCGGAGACGTTACCGCCGGACACCATCATTCGCTGCGACAATTGCCCCATAGTGAGGCCGTCAGGCGCCCTTTCCAGCTGAGCCAGTAAATCGAACCTGGGCAAAGTCGTGTCAAAGGATTCCCGTAATGCGGTGCGCAGCGCCGTTTCTATCATGCTGGAGCAGGTCAGCAGGCGCAGCCACAGCTTCACAGAGTGGTGATCGTCCTCCTGCAGGCGGGTTTCATGATCCAGCGCAAGACTTTTGACAGGCTCAACCATATTCACCTTCAATCGATATTTTATATTTAAAATGTTTACGCTATACTGCACAAACTTTTTAAGTCTAAACTATTGTCACGGGTATAGCGATTTCGGTCAGCTCACCCCTAAACGTTGGAGACGAGAATGAAAATAGTCTGTCTGGGCGGCGGCCCCTCTGGCCTGTATCTTGCCATTTCCATGAAACTCCGGGATGCCTCCCACGATATCACCGTCTACGAGCGCAACAAGCCAGACGACACCTTCGGCTGGGGCGTGGTGTTTTCCGACCAGACGGTAGAGAACCTGATCGCCAATGATCCTGTCAGCGGCGAGCGAATAGCGGCCGAGTTTATCCACTGGGACATGATTGACTGCTTCGTTAATGGCGAGCTGGAGCGCTCTGACGGTCACGGGTTTATTGGGCTGGGCCGCAAGCGCATGCTGCAACTGCTACACGAACGCTGCCTGGAACTGGGCGTCAAACTGGAGTTTGAAAGCGAGTTCGACGTCGCCGACATCGACACGCGTTTTGCCGATGCCGATGTTGTGGTGGCGGCAGATGGCCTGAACTCGAAAGTCCGCAACTCCGATCTGGATACCTTCGACTGCAGCATAGACCTGCGCTGCAACAAGTTCGTCTGGCTGGGCACCAAACAGACCTTCCACGATGCCTTTACCTTCATTTTCGAGGAAACCGAGCACGGCTGGATCTGGGCACACTGCTACCAGTTCGACCAGGACACCTCCACGTTCATCGTCGAGTGCAACCCGGACGTTTACGATGCCATCGGTTTTGACACGATGAGCCACGAGGAAAGCGCTGAGACCTGCCGCAAAATCTTCGAGAAATACCTTGATGGCCACGAGCTGATGACTAACTCAGCGCACATCCGTGGCTCTGCCTGGATCAGCTTCCCGCACGTGTTGTGCCGCAACTGGGTGAAGAACGATCGCGTGGTGTTGATCGGCGACGCTGCCCACACAGCGCACTTCTCCATAGGCTCCGGCACCAAGCTGGGACTTGAGGATTCGATCGCCCTGGCCGAACACCTGACGCGCGATGCGGATATACCCACCGCCCTGCATGCCTACCAGAAGGAGCGCGAGGTTGACGCACTGCGGCTGCAAAGCGCCGCCCGCAACGCGATGATCTGGTTCGAGGATGTGCCCCGCTATGCCAGCGCCTTCGACCTCAAGCAATTCAACTATTCCATGCTGACTCGCAGCCAACGCGTCAGCCACGAGAATCTTCGCCTGCGCGACCCACAATGGCTTGAAGGCATGGAGAAACACCTGGCCAGGAAAGCCCTGGGCGACAGCTTCGACGAGGCCGTACCGCCCATGTTCCTGCCCTACCAACTGCGCGATATGGCCTTGATTAACCGGGTGGTGGTATCACCCATGTCAATGTACAGCGCTCAGGATGGCATGCCGGATGACTGGCATCTTGTGCACTACGGAGAACTCGCCAAAGGCGGAGCCGGGCTTGTCTACACCGAGATGACCGATATTTCCCCCGAGGCCCGCATCACGCCGGGATGCACCGGCATCTGGAATGATGAGCAGGAAGCGGCTTGGCGACGCATCAACGAATTTGTACACACCCATACCCAGGCCAAATTGGCACTGCAGTTGGGCCACGCCGGCCCCAAAGGTGCCACCAAGGAGCCGTGGAACTGGGACCCAACCATTCTGGACGAGCCGCTGCCCGCCGGTGAAGATTGGCCGCTGGTATCGGCCAGCGCTATCCCCTTTGATGCCCACATGCAGGTTCCGGCAGAAATCACACGGGAACAAATGGACCAGGTGTGCGAACAATTTGTCGAAGCAACACAGCGCGCTGATCGCGCCGGCTTCGACCTGGTGGAGTTACATGCAGCCCACGGTTATCTGATCTCGGCATTTATCACCCCGCTGCTTAACCAGCGCAGCGACGAGTACGGCGGCAGCCTGGAGAACAGGCTGCGCTACCCACTGGAAGTGTTCACCGCAATGCGTGCCGTGTGGCCAGACAGCAAGCCAATGTCAGTGCGCATATCTGCCCACGACTGGATGGAAGAAGCCGGAAACACCCAGGAAGATGCGCTGGCGATTGCTCAGGCGTTCATCGCCGCCGGCGCCGATATCATTGATGTGTCCAGCGGCCAGACCTCGCACCAGGCCAAACCACAGCCCGGACGGATGTTCCAGACGCCGCTGTCTGACCGCATACGCAACGAAGGCGGTATCGCCACCATGGCGGTTGGCAATATCTATGAAGTAGACCACGTGAACAGCATTGTTGCCGCCGGCCGCGCCGATCTGGTTTGCCTGGCAAGGCCTCACCTGGCTGATCCCAACTGGACCCTGCGTGCGGCGGCCGAGATGGGTTATACCGGTGTTGGCGTGGCAGAACAAAAACAATACTTCATGGGCTACAGACAACTGCACACCAACCTGCAACGCGCTGCCGAGATGGCTAAAACGCAATGAAACATGCGCTGGTCACCGGAGCCGGTAGTGGCATAGGTGCGGTTATCGCAATCAGCCTGGCTGATGCCGGTTATCGCGTGAGTCTGCTGGGCAGACGACTGGAGCCACTGGCCCAGACCGCCGGCCTCGCCCCTGAGTCCAGTTGCCAGGCTATCAGCTGTGATGTTGGCCTTGCCGATGACGTGGCACGAGCATTCGCTGACGCCAGCGATGGCTTCGGTGATATCGACGTGCTGATCAACTGCGCCGGCGTCGCGCCCACGGCTCCCTTCCACAAACTCGACAGTGCGCAGTGGCAGGCCGTACTCAATACCAATCTCAATGGTGTATTCAATTGCACCTCGCAGGTAATCCATGGCATGCGGGAGCGCCGCGCTGGTCGAATCATCAACATCGCCAGCACTGCCTCTCTGAAAGGCTACGCCTATGTCAGCGCCTACTGCGCTGCCAAGCATGGGGTATTGGGATTAACCCGGGCACTGGCACTGGAAACTGCCGAGCTTGGAATTACAGTCAATGCCATTTGCCCGGGCTATACTGACACAGAGATTATTCGTCAGTCTGTGCAACAGATTGTCGAGAAAACCGGGCGCAGTGAGGAACAGGCACTGGCCCAATTCACCAACACCAACCCGCAGGGACGGCTGATTCAGCCCGACGAGATTGCCGGTACCGCCCTTTGGCTGTGCTCAGAGGCAGCCCGGTCGGTAACCGGACAGGCTATTTCCGTAAGCGGTGGAGAAACGATGTAATGCAAAGCACCTCAATGAGCGACTACCAGGCTGAACACTTCCTGTGGGAAGCCGAAGGCGGCGTCGCCACAATTACGCTGAACCGGCCGGAGCGCAAGAATCCTCTCACCTTCGATTCCTATGCCGAGCTGCGTGACCTGTTTCGCGCACTGGTCTATGCCGACGACATACACGCCGTAGTGGTGCGCGGTGCCGGTGGCAACTTCTGCTCAGGCGGCGATGTTCACGAAATCATCGGCCCCCTGACCAAGATGAATATGAAAGAGCTGATGGGCTTTACCCGCATGACCGGTGACCTCGTAAAGGCTATGCGCGCATGCCCCCAACCCGTTCTCAGTGCTGTGCAGGGTATCTGCGCGGGCGCCGGCGCCATCATCGCCATGAGCAGCGACCTGCGCTATGCCAGCGCTGATGCGAAAGTCGCCTTTCTGTTCAACCGTGTAGGCCTGGCTGGATGCGACATGGGCGCCTGCGCCATATTGCCGAGGATTATCGGCCAGGGCCGGGCCAGTGAACTGCTGTACTCCGGGCGTTCATTGAAAGCGGAAGAAGGAGAGCGTTGGGGCTTTTTCAATAGCGTCAGCGAAGACCCTTACGCTGCAGCCCTGGCGATGGCCCAACGCATCACCAGCGGCCCGACCTTCGCCAACGGCATCACCAAAACACAGCTGCAGCATGAATGGAATATGTCGGTAGACCAGGCTATTGAGGCGGAAGCACAAGCACAGGCAATCTGTATGAAAACCGAGGACTTTGTCCGCGCCTACAATGCCTTCGTGTCCAAGGAATCGCCGGTTTTCCAGGGAGACTGAACATGGCTGATAACAGTTTTCTACAATGGCCATTTCTGGAAGACAGCCACCGAACACTGGCCGCGGAATTGGACCGGTGGGCCGGAGACAAGCTCCCGGGGCTGGTAGCCAATGAGCACGAAGACCTGGATGGTACCTGCGTAGGCATCGTTCGTGCACTGGGTGAAGCCGGCTTTACCGGCTACGCGGTGCCGGCCAGTGCCGGTGGTATCACTGAAAAACTCGATGTGCGCAGCCTTTGCGTAATTCGGGAGACCCTGGGACGGCATCATGCACTGGCCGACTTCGCCTTTGCCATGCAGGGTCTGGGTAGCGGACCGGTGTCACTGTTTGGCACGGCCCAACAACAAGACAATTATCTGCGAGACGTGGCAACCGGTGACAAGCTATCCGCGTTTGCGCTGTCCGAGCCAGAAGCCGGCTCTGATGTCGCCGCAATGGCAATGACCGCTGTAGAGGATGGGGACCACTACGTGCTCAACGGCCAGAAAACCTGGATATCAAATGCCGGCATCGCCACGTTCTACACGGTATTCGCCCGCACCGGCGAGGCACCTGGCGCCAAGGGCATAAGCTGTTTCATCGTCGACGCCGACACCCCGGGGTTCGAGGTCACAGAGCGCATAGACCTGGTTGCGCCGCACCCGCTGGGTACGCTGACGCTGACCGACTGCAGGGTTCCCAAGGCCAACCTGGTGGGCGAAGCTGGCCGTGGCTTTGGCATCGCCATGGCCACGCTGGATGTATTCCGTTCCACCGTGGCAGCCGCTGCACTGGGTATGGCCAGACGCGCCATGAACGAAACGCTGGCGCACGTCGCCACTCGTGAGATCTTTGGCGGCACCCTCGCCGACCTGCAACTGGTACAGGGCAAGCTCTCAGATATGGCAGTAGCCGTCGATACCAGCGCACTGCTGGTGTACCGCTCGGCCTGGACCAAGGACTGTGTCGCCGACCGCGTAACGCGAGAAGCGGCCATGGCCAAGCTGCATGCCACCGAAGCCGCCCAGCAGGTGATTGATGCCGCGGTGCAGTTGCACGGTGGCCAAGGGGTCACTCGCGGCAACATCGTCGAGTCGCTGTATCGCGATATACGCGCCCTGCGGATCTATGAGGGCGCATCAGAGGTACAGCAAACCATCATCGCCAAGCAATCGTTGGCAGCCCTGTAATGGCAAGCCGCCGTGTCCTGATGTTACCGCTGCTTATGTTGCTGGCGGGCAATGCAGGCGCGGCTGACCCGAACAATCAGAACTGGGCGCAGCACGGCGAAAACCCGGCTGAACAGCGCTACTCAACACTGACACAGGTAAACACCGATACGGTGGAAAGGTTGGGGCTGGCCTGGGAGCAATCTGCCGGGTCCAAACGCGGACTGGAAGCCACGCCCATCGTTGTCGATGGTGTGATGTATACCACCGGCACCTGGTCCAGGGTAATGGCGCTGGATGCGGTCACCGGCAAGGTGCTTTGGCAGTACGATCCAAAAGTGCCGCGAGCCTGGGCCAAGCGCTTGTGCTGCGACGTGGTCAACCGCGGTGTTGCCGTGCAGGATGGCAAGGTATTTCTGGGCACACTGGACGGCAGGCTGCTGGCGCTCGCTGCAGGGTCGGGCGAGGTGCTGTGGGAAATCGACACACTGGTCGATCGCGACGCCTGGTACTCCATCACCGGGGCACCCAGAATCATCAAAGACATGGTAGTGATAGGTAATGGCGGTGCCGAATACGGCGTGCGCGGTTACATTACCGCCTATGACATGGCCTCTGGCAAACAGCGCTGGCGCTTCTTCACCGTGCCGGGTTCACCGCAGGGACCCTTCGAAAACCCGGAACTGGCCGAGGCGGTAAAAACCTGGGACAAAGACCGTGAGTGGACAGGTGGTGGCGGCACGGCCTGGGATTCAATGGCTTACGACCCGGAACTGAATCTGCTCTATGTGGGAACCGGTAATGGCTCCCCATGGCCGCGCCACCTGCGCAGCCCCGGTGGCGGCGACAACCTGTTTCTGGCGTCCATCCTGGCACTGAACCCGGATACCGGGCGCCTGGCCTGGTATTACCAGACCACCCCCGGTGACAACTGGGACTTTACCGCCACCCAGCACATGATCCTCGCGGACCTGCCCATCGATGGCCAACCACGCAAGGTGCTCATGCAGGCACCCAAGAACGGCTTTTTCTATGTGCTAGATCGGGAAACCGGCGAGCTGATCTCCGCGGAAAAATTTGTCTTTACCAACTGGGCCAGCCACGTCGACCTGAAAACCGGCAGACCTGTAGAAACCGGGCTGGGCACCTACAAGGACGAGGACAAGTATGTTTTCCCCGCGGCCTCCGGCGGTCACAACTGGCACCCCATGGCGTTCAGCCCGGAGACTGGGCTGGTTTATTTCTCTGGTCGTGAGGCCGGCTGGGTGCACAGCAAGCACGACGACAAATGGTTCACCTACGGGGCCGACAACCTGCCTGAACTGATCGGCGAACAGCAGGTACCGGAAAACACCGGCTTCCTGAAAGCCTGGGATCCGGTGACGCAAACGCTGGCCTGGCAGCAGGAACTGCCCAACACCTGGAATGGCGGCGTGTTGGCAACGGCAGGCAACCTCGTTCTGCACGGCACTGCCACCGGTGACTTTTACGCGCTGGATGGTAAATCTGGCAAGGTGCTCAAGCGCATTGAAGTGGGCACAGGCATGATTGCACCGCCGATAAGCTATGCGGTTAACGGCACCCAGTACATTGCGCTGATGGCCGGCTGGGGTGGCCCCGCATTCAATACTTTGGAGGGCGACGAAGCCCTGTTACGTCACGACAACGCCGGGCGCATATTAGCCTTCAAGCTCGATGGAGCCGCGGTGCCACTGCCACCGGAAGTACCACCACGCGGCCCACTCCCGGCACAACCGGACGTCACCGCCGATGCAGCAACACTGGAGGAAGGCCGGGTGCTTTACGTACGATTCTGCGGCAGCTGCCACGGTGTCTACGGCAGTGAGCCGATGCTGCCGGACTTGCGTCGCATGACGCCGGCTACCCACGCCAACTTCAATCGCATCGTGCGCGAGGGCCTGTATGAAAACGCCGGCATGGCCAGTTTTGCCGATGAACTCAGCGAATCGCAGGTCGAGTCTATTCGGGCTTACATCGTAAGCCTGGCCAACAGCGCCCGCGCGGGCGACTGACAGCCGCACCTGACGGGCTTGCGCAAGGCGCTGGCAACCGCCATCATCCCGTCTTCATTTCACAGGGATAACTGTATGACCCGTTACTGGCAGGATCTGGAGGTCGGCGACACATTCACTACCTCCGACGCTCTGACGCTGACTCGTGAGGATATTCTGGCGTTCGCTGCAGAATTTGATCCGCAGCCCTACCACCTCGACAAAGAGGCCGCCGAAGCTTCCATTTTCGGTGGCCTGTGTGCCAGCGGCTGGCAGGTGTCAGCAATGATGATGCGATTGCTCACCGATACCTTTCACGATCAGGCCATCGCCTTACTGGGCGTGGCGTCGGTGCAACAGATGCGCTGGAAGATTCCGGTATTCGCTGGCGACAGCCTGACGGCCAACATCACGGTGATAGATCGCAAGGAATCATCCGGGCAGGATGGCGTAGGCACGGTAGATGTCGAAATTCAGGTGAGCAACCAGAAAGACCAGGCTGTCATACAGCTGCAAAACCGGCTTCTTGTGCCCCACGCTGCGTTGGAGGCTGCCCATGCCTAGCAGACCTTATATTCGCAGCCGCTGGTTCGAGGATATTCCAGTAGGTGAATTCCACGTGTTCGGTTCACACACCTTTAGTGAACTGGAGATCATAGAGTTCGGCAAAAAATATGCGCCAGAGATCTACCACACCGACCCGGTAGCCGCGCTGGACACCTATTACCGCGGGCTGATCGCCTCCGGTTGGCACCTGACTGCCGTCTGGATGCGGATGATGGTGGACTATATGGAGCACTTTGCCCGCGGCGTACAGGATGGACGCCGCAATGGCGCCGGCCTCGGGCTGCAGGATCTGGAGTGGTTCCAGCCGGTGCGACCTGGCCACACGCTTACCTACACCTATGAAATCATAGAAAAGTCGGAGAAAGTGGTGCGCGACCGATGGGGAATTATCAAAAGCCGCAACGAAGCGTTTAACCAGTACAACGAACCGGTGATGAGCTTCACTATCGATATTCTGGCTGAGAGAAACCCGGAGTTACTGGCAGGTTAAAGCGTTGCTGGCAGGTTATGCTGCCAGCGCTTCGCCGAATGCTTCTCCGGTATCATCTGCCAGCGCTTCGCTCCGCCACGCCTTGAGCTGATCGGCCGATACGCCCTCGCCCTCTTCCACTCGCTGTAAGATCGCCAGCATCTGGGCAGTGGTGCGGGCGCGGGTATCACCATAGCCTTTGACCAATCGTCCACTCTCCGCCAGTTCCAAGGCAAGCTCAGGATTGTTACCCGCAGCATCACGCAAGACAGTCAGCCAGCGCCCTATCATGGCGTGCTCGTGCTGGTAACCGAGCATACCGCGGCGAAAACGTCGCAACCCGGCGAGAAAACGCAGGCTGAAAAATACGCCTATGGTATTGGTGCGCAACTGCTTACCACCGGTGAACAGGTTGAGGAATTTACGCCATGAGCTGGACTGCAATACGTAATTACCCAACCGTGGTGGCAGCAACGAACACATTTCCTCAACCCGGGGACGGAAGAATTCGGTGACGTCGAAAAACTGGTCGGGCTCAGCCATGACTTCGTCGCGAACTTTATCCATGCGCGCCGCACGCGTTTTGAATTGCGCGACCCTGGGAATATCCTCAAAGCACATCCACAGGGCGAGATAGCGTCCAGTTTCCCGGGTCAGCCTGTAGTCCTGCCGACCATCATCGAGCGCCAGCACATCCCGTACTTCGTCCAGAAACTGGTGAGCGTAGGCGTAATCCTGATAATCGACGCACTTATCCAGTCCGTGATAGAGAATCTCCCGGCATGACTCGGGGAAGGCCTCAAGGCGACGCAGCAATTCCGCTCCAGCCGCTGACGTTGCCTGTGGCACTACAAATACAGGCTCTGCAGCCACCGATGGCTCGAACTGCTCAACGCCGCCGGATAACGCACGCTGGAAGCTGGCGGAGAAAGCCGCAAGGTTTACGTCAACGGCCTTACCCGCTTCACGTATCTCCGCTTCGAAACTTTCGCGGGGAAAAGGCAGCACGCCCGAGCCGGCCAGCGCACCCAGCAACACTGAGGAGATGACCGCATTGTGTTCATTGGCTAGCGCCAACATGTCGTAGTGAATATATTGCTGTGCGTAACGACCCGCGATCTCCTGCAACACCAGCGGATCAATTGTTCCGTCACCAAGCTCCGCTTTTTCCGCGATGCTGTATACCCGGTGATCAGAGGCAATCAGTGTGGTGCGCTCGGCTGTCACAAAGCCACGCTGCACCATGCGGGCAGCCTCGGCCACCTCAGATGCTATCGCAATATCGATATCACCCTGCGCCGGAAACAGGGACATCACCGGCGCCTGTTCCTTAACCGCCGAGCGGGGAAAGAATTCCAGATAATAAATAGTCGCGCCCGTACGCTGGGCGACACCCGCCAGGGATGTGGTCTGGCATAACCAGTCTTCGCGCTCGGCGACACCGATAACCCAGTTGGTAAAAACGCCGCCACCTTCGCCGCCAAGAGCAGCTGCCACCATATTAATCGTGCGATCGGTCATAGTGCGCGCGCCACCCGCTTACGTTCATCGCGCTCTTGTAACCAGCCGATCACCGACTGGCGTATACCGCCTATAAATCGATCCCAGCCGTTGGGGTTATACACCAGGTCGACCCGCGAAAAGGAGGGGCAGAGAATCGCGGCATGTGCATTACTGCCGCAGACACCACAGCCCACACAACTATTATCCACGTAGGACACTGGGTCCTGCCGCAAGGGGTCAGGGTTGGGCTTGATCGTTAGGGACGGGCAGCCAGAAATGCGGATGCAGGCGTGATCGCCGGTGCAGGTTTCGCTGTCCACCATAAATCGTGCGCGACGGGTGCGTTTGCCATCCTTGATTGACTTATTGAGCAGCGGCTTAACCCGGCGCTGCCGATTAAGCATGCACTCACCTTCGGCGATGATGACCTTCAACCCGGGCTCCTGGGTGGTCAGCGCATCCCGCAAGGTCTCTTTCATACTCTCAATACTGTATGTGCTCACTGTGCGTATCCACTTCACCCCGGCGCCACGACAAGCCTCGTCGATGGGTTGTTCGTCATCCCGCACAGGACCATCGGTGTCGATTGTGGTGGCGATAATCTGGTTGGGCTCAACCAGCGAAGGAATATCCTGCCCGCCAGTGGCTGCGGAGTAGCCATTGTCGACAATGATCAACAGGCCGTCGTGTTTGTTGAACACGGCACTGGTGACACCACTGGTCAATCCGTTATGCCAGAAGCCGCCATCACCCATGATGCTGATCGACTTGTGCGGCAGTGCATGGCGGATACTGGAAGAACTGGCCAGCGACAGGCCATAACCCATAATCGTATTGCCAAGATTAAAGGGCGCCAGTGTGGCGAAAGAATGGCAGCCAATATCCGAGCTGATGTGGAACGGCCCGAGCTCGGTTTGTACCTGCTTCAATGCCGAAAACAACGGCCTTTCGGGGCACCCCGTGCACAGACCCGAGGGCCTGGGGGGTACATTTTCCAGCAATGTATTGTGATCATCGTCAGCGAGAGTCGACTGTAATGCGCGAACCTCTTCCTCACTCAGGCGCAAACTTATGCCGGGTAAACCCGCACTGGTCACGAATCGGGTGAGCCCCAACAGCGTAACCTGACCTGTGTATTCACCGGCCATTGGCATAATGTCTTTGCCGTAAACCCGGGTCTGCACGTCGGCCCGGCGCAGTACGGTGTGAATGCCCTGCTCTACATACTCCGGCTGGCCTTCTTCGAGAACAAGAACCTGTTGCTTGCCGACACAGAACTCGACCAGTTCATCGGGAATCAGTGGATAAGCCACGTTCATCACATAGATGGGGATGTCGCTGTTGCCAAACACATCACACAGACCCTGCCGCTGCAGTGCACGGATTACTGTGTTGTAAACACCGCCTTGCACAATGATGCCCAACTGCTCATGTTTACCGGGGAAAAATTCGTTGAGTTTCTCTTTCTTTATAAAGTCGATAGCCGCCGGCAGGCGCTGGGCAATTTTTTCCTGCTCCTGCGCGTACACATTCGGTGGCAGAATTATCTTCTCGGCTTCGCGGTTAGGGCTCACCGGATTTCTGTTACTGAACTCTGGCGCCTTATTATCGCGGGCAATAAATTCGCCGGTCACATGACAGCCACGAATACGCATCATGTAAAAAATCGGGGTGTTACTGGCTTCTGATAGCTGAAAGCCCTTTTCCACGTTGTCGACAATACTGGTGAGATTGGGCCTGGGGTCCAGCAGCCACATCTGCGCTTTCATCGCAAACGCATAGGTACGCTCCTGCATAATGCTGGAGCCCTCACCGTAGTCCTCGCCAACGATCACCATCGCCCCGCCGGTCACCCCTGAAGACGCCAGGTTGGACAGAGCATCGGATGCTACATTGGTGCCCACCGTGGATTTCCAGGTAACGGCGCCACGCAGGGGATAGTTAACAGAGGCGCTTAGCATGGCGGCAGCAGTTGCCTCGCTACCGCTTGCCTCAAAGTGCACACCCAGTTCCCCGAGTATTTCCTGGGCATCGTTGAGCACATCCATCAGGTGCGAAATCGGAGAACCCTGATAGCCGCCAACGTAGGAAACACCAGACTGCAACAGGGCCTTGGTGATCGCTAGGATCCCCTCCCCCTGAAACACTTCACCGTCACCCGATCGAAGCTTCAGAACTTCCTTGGCAAACGAACGCTCAGCCATAAAAAATCAGCCCTGCGGAACCAGTGCCATCACTCGCACAGGGCTGCCAGAGCCCTCGCGGATCTTGAGCGGCGCAGCAATGATGACACTGCCCGTCGCCGGCAGTTGATCCAGATTGCACAGGCTGGCAAGCCCGCATTTATTAGCGCCATGCATGAGGTTGTGACAGGGGAACATGGGCTCCTGGCCCGAGGCCTGGCCCGCGTCAGTACCCACGGTCTCCGTTCCAACACCGGTGATATTGCGTTCCTCAGCCAAAAACGTCACCGCCTCAGGCTCCCAGCCCGGGGTGTGACCGCCGTCAGCCTGCATGTTCAGGTATTCCTCGTTAGTTGCCTTCTTCGACCAGTCGGTGCGGTAGAGCACCCAGCAACCTTCGGGAATTCGCCCATGCTCAGCCTCCCAGTCCTTGAGAAAATCCAGCGTCAGCAGGTAGTCGGGGTTGTTCTTCACCTGTTCAGTGGCATCAAGTACGACGGCAGGTGCCACAAAGCGCTCCATGGGCAGTGTATCGGTGGCATGGTTCTCATGATCTTTGCCCGATATCCAGTGAATAGGCGCGTCAAAGTGTGTGCCGGTATGCTCGCTACACTTGAAGTTGTTCCAGTACCACGCAGGCCCCTTCTCGTCATAGCGCGAGATCAGCTCACTGCTGAACGCCCAGGCCTGACCCCAGCCAAACTCTTCCGGTAGCTGCAATACCGGCGTGTTCGGATCGAGGGTGACCGTCAGATCAACAATACTAATTGAACCTTCAGTAAGTGCCGTTGCAAACGACATCAGTGCATCAGTGCCCATGGGATTTTCCTCTGTTATCTAGCTGTCCAAAAAGATTCGACCACTACTATACTTTAGTCAACTTTCGGCTGCGGCTGGAATATATTTTAAGTTTAAAATATACTGCATCAAATCGCTAACTACAAGCAAAGGCGAAATCCATGCATAAACCATTATTGCCAGAAGGCTGGCCACGGCCCAAGGGCTACGCCAACGGTGTACTCGCTACCGGCAACAGAACCATTTACGTGGGCGGCCAGATAGGCTGGAACTCAGACTGCGTATTTGAGACCAGCGACTTCGTGGAACAGGTCCAGCAAACGCTGGCCAATGTCCGTGCTGTGCTGGAATCCGCAGGTGCCGGCCCCGAGCACATGGCGAGAATGACCTGGTACATCACCGACAAGCAAGCCTACACCGAGAATCTGGCCGGCATTGGCCAGGCCTACAGAGAGGTGATGGGCAAGAACTTTCCCGCCATGTCAGTGGTACAGGTTGTGGCGCTGGTGGAGGACCAGGCCATGGTAGAAATCGAAGTCACCGCGGTGCTAGACGATGCCCTACCCAGCTGATCCCATGAACAGTGTTTACGATGCCTTCGTGGACAGCTGCGCGAACTATGCCAACAGGCCTTTCCTGCATATTCCCGCGACGGCCACCACCAGCTACGCCAACGCGGCTGTTGAATACAGCTATGGCGAAGCTGCTGCACAGGTAGAAGCCTGCAGGGTACAGTATGCCCAGCAAGGCTACGGCAAGCCCATGCGGGTTGGCCTTTTGCTAGAGAATCGGGCCGAGTACTTTTTCCATTGGCTGGCGCTCAACAGCCTGGGCTGTAGCGTCATTCCCCTGCACCCGGACATGCCCACTGCAGAGATGGGTTACTTCCTGGAATTTGGCGAGGCCGTGCTGGCCATCGCCCTGCCCGAAGCCGTTGACCGCCTGCAAACTGCCTGCGCCGAAATCTCACCACCACCGCCCGTGGTCGCCTGCGACGATCTCGCATCGCTGCCGGTCGCGCCCAGGCAAACCGGCGATACACTCATAGATCGCGGCACCGAGTGCGCATTGCTGTACACCTCCGGCAGTACGGGCAAGCCCAAGGGCTGCATTCTGGACAATGATTACTTCCTGTTCGCAGGCCACTGGTACAACACCATAGGCGGTCTGGTCGACGTTGAACCAGGCCAGGAAAGGCTGCTCACACCACTGCCCCTCAACCATATGAACGCCATGGCCTGTTCCACGATGGCCATGATTATGAGCGGCGGCTGTATTGTGCAACTGGATCGCTTCCACCCCAGCAGCTGGTGGCAAAGCGTTAGAGATTCGGGCGCCACCATCGTTCACTACCTTGGCGTACTACCTGCCATGCTGCTGGAAATGCCCGCTGATCCGGCCCACGACTTTCGCGGCCAGGTGAAGTTTGGCTTTGGTGCGGGCGTCAACGTCAAGCATCATGCGGTATTCGAGGAGCGCTTTGGCTTTCCACTACTGGAAGCCTGGGCCATGACAGAGTCTGGTACCGGCGGCAGCATCATCGCCAATCGCGAGCCCCGTCATGTGGGCACCGCCTGCTTTGGAAGCCCGGAAAGCTGGCTGGAGTATCAGCTAGTCGATGAGAACAAGCAGGAAGTTCCGCGGGGCGCCCATGGTGAACTGCGCGTTCGCTCAAAGGGCGACGACCCCGGTGTGGGTTTCTTTTCCGGCTACCTGAACAACCCGGATGCAACCGCAGAAGCCTGGCAAGATGGCTGGCTGAATACTGGCGATGTTGTCTGCGAAAATGAAGATGGCAGTCTCAGCTTTGTAGACCGGCGCAAGAATGTGATTCGCCGCTCCGGAGAAAACATCTCTGCGCTGGAGGTTGAGGCGGTACTCAGCACAGCGCCGGCAGTCTCCGAGGTGATAGCCACCGCTGTGCCCGATGATATTCGTGGCGACGAGGTCGCGGCCTGTATCGTGCTAAAGACCGGCGATGCGCCAGACGAAGCCCTGGCCGGCGCCATTGTCAGCCACGGACTGGCCAACCTGGCCTACTTCAAGTGCCCCGGTTACATCGTGTTCTGTGAGGAGCTACCGAAAACAGCCTCCAACAAACCCAGGCGCGCAGACGTCAAGACCCTGGCCCGTGAGCGCGTTGCCAGTGGTGACTGTTACGACACAACCCACCTCAAGAAACGGAGAAAGACGGGATGAGGAGCTACGAGGGCGTTGCCCTGTTGGCCCCGGTGAGCTTCGGCTACGCCCGCCAGAGTCCCCACACGGCACCCTGGTTTATCGGCAAGACGCTCAAGCTCATGCTGCAGCAGTCAGGCCTGAGCAAGGACGACATAGACGGTTTCGCCGTATCCAGTTTTTCCCTGGGAGCCGATTCGGTTATCCCGCTGACCCAGCACTACCAGATCTCGCCACGCTGGGTGGAGCAACTACCCTACGGTGGCGCCTCCGGCGTGATCGCTCTGCGCCGCGCCGCCCGTGCCATTCAGGCAGGAGACGCCAGCGTCATTGCCTGTATAGGCGGTGACGGTGCCGCCCACCGCTCATTCGAACGCACGGCCGGCGAGTTCAGCAGTTTTACTATCGACTCGTCCTTCCCCTATGGCGCTGGCGGACCCAATGCCGCCTTCGCCATGATCACCAAAAACTATATGGAGCGTTACGGCGCGACCCGGGAAGACTTTGCTCGTATTGCCGTTGACCAGCGCTACAACGCCAACCACTACGAGCAGGCTTTACTGGGTCACAAAACATTATCGGTAGAGCAGTATCTGGCAGCCAGGCCGATTGCCGGACCTGTTCACCTGTTCGACTGCGTGATGCCCTGCGCCGGTGGCGAAGGCTTTCTGGTCATGGATGAAGAACGCGCGCGCAGCACCGGCCTGCCCTACTGCCTGATCAGTGCCGCCGACGAGTTGCACAACGCCCACCGCGACGACCCGGTGCAGGAACGCGGCGGCTGGACTGAATACGCCAATGACCTGTATCAACGCGCCGGTCTGGGCCCGGATGATATAAACCTTGTACAAACCTATGACGACTACCCGGTAATCAGCATGATGCAACTGGAAGATCTGGGCTTTTGCGCCAAAGGCGAAGGTGCTGCGTTTGTCCAGGCAACCGATATGCGCTTCGATGGCAGCGGTCCCCAGTCCCGCAAGTTGCCGCACAATACCAATGGCGGCCAACTATCGGTGGGACAAGCCGGCTCAGCGGCTGGCTACCTGGGCGTCACCGAAACCCTGCGCCAACTCACCCAAAGCGCTGCAGACAATCAGGTCGCCAATGCCCGTCATGCGATGGTTAGCGGCTTTGGCATGGTCAACTACGACCGCGGCCTATGCTCCGCGGCCGCCATACTCTCTGGGGGTAACGCATGACCACCTCCAGCAAAATGCAAAGCCGGATGAAACTCAATCGGCCGTCGGTTCGAAACAAAACGCGCCCGCCAAAGCAGCGCACCCCCTTGGGCGAAACCTTTACCGCCGCCAACCTGCCCGCGGCACTGAGCCTGCAACACTGTGGCGATTGCGGCCAGGTGCAGTACCCGCCAAGAGAACTGTGCCACGCCTGCCTGGGAGACCTGGTCTGGCGGGAGACATCAGGCAGCGGTGTTGTCAGCAGTCGCGTCGACCTGCATCACAGCCTGTGGGAGTTTTTCAAGCGGCACACCGCGCAACAACCCTGGCCCATCGCCAGCATCAAGCTGGACTGCGGGCCAACGGTTCTGGCCCACGTGGACCTGGACAGCTTTGGCGCCGCCGGTGCCAATGATGTTGCAGCAGGCACGCCGGTACAGGTCTTCAGCCACAGCGACTGCTCGCAACAGGCTATTCTGATTATGGTGGCGGCCAGCGAACCCATCGCAACAGCTGACCGACGCCATGCGATCGCCGATAGACTGGGCTTGCTGGAGCCAGCCCTTAAACCCGGAGGAATCTGATATGCCATCCGCCCACGACACCATCGTAGTTACCGGGGGCAGCACCGGCATAGGCAGCGCCATTTGCCGGGACTTGCTGGACCAGGGCTACCAGGTGATTAATCTCGCCCGCCGGCCCGCTGAGTTCAGTGATGAGCGCCTGCACAATATCGAGCTGGACCTCAGCGACCGGGAGGCCACGGCTGCTGTTGCTGCGGATTTAGCCCAACGCTACAAGGTCACCGGCTTTGTGCATAACGCCGGCCTGATCCGCTCGAACCTGCTTGATGATGTTGAGCTGGAGGATTTTGATTATCTGGCCCAGGTGCACATTGGCGCTGCCATTACGCTCAGCCAGGCCTTTCTGCCGGGCATGAAGCAGGCAAACTTCGGCCGCATCATACTGATTACCTCGCGCGCAGCGCTTGGTTTGCAGACCAGAACCAGTTACTCGGCGACCAAGTCCGGCATGATGGGCATGGCACGCACCTGGGCGCTGGAACTGGGCGAATTCGGCATTACCGTTAATACGGTTGCGCCAGGGCCTATCGCGGCTACCGAGATGTTCCATAACGTAATCCCGGAGGGCGACCCCAAACTGGACGCCATGGCGGCCAGCATCCCGGTGCGACGGCTTGGCCTGCCCGGCGATGTGTCTAGGGCCGTGTGTTTTTTGAATGATCCCGATAACAGCTTCATCACCGGACAAACCCTGATGGTTTGCGGTGGCGCCAGCCTGGGATCGCTGGCCCTGTAATCTTTGCGGAGGAATACCGTCATGACCAAAGCGATCAGCGAAGAAGAAATTTCAGCACTGGTGGAACCCACCCGGGTGCACAAGCGCGCCTATATCGACCCGGACATTTTCGAATTGGAAATGGAGCGCATCTGGGGGCAGGCATGGATTTTTATTGGTCACGAATCGCAGGTACCCAAGGCCGGCGACTACTTCACCACCAACATCAACCACAAAGTGCCGGTGGTGATGGTGCGAGACAAGTCTGGAGAGGTGCACGTACTGCACAACCGCTGCGGCCATAAGGGCGCGAAGCTGGTAGAGAAACGACAAGGGAATGCGCGCGGCGCCTTTCGCTGTGCTTACCATGGCTGGACCTTCCGCCACGACGGAGGCCTGATAAAGATACCGGCCGAGGAAGGTTACGAGAATACCGGCCTGGATCTGAATGACCCCTGCAATAGCATGCAGCCACTGGCGCAGGTGGAGAGCTACCGCGGCTTCGTATTCGCTACCCTGTCGAGCAAAATCAGCGACCTTAAATCCTGGCTGGGTGGTTCCATAGAGTGTTTCGATAATCTTTGTGACCGGGCGCCCGAGGGGGAAGTAGAAGTAGCGGGTGGTGTGCTGCGTTACGAGCACGACTGCAACTGGAAGTATATTCTGGAAAACCTGAACGACACCATGCACCCCATGGTGGTGCACCAGTCTGTCGTGCAGGCCGCTGAAGAGTACATCAGCACCTTGCCGGAGTCGGCGAGCTCGCAGCGAGCTGAGGCCGAAATCATTCCGCCCTTCGGCGCCTCTTATGAGAACTTCGAGGCAACCGGTATCACCGGGTTCCGCTTTGGCCACCACTATGACGGCGGTAAAACCAGCATCCATGCCGATTACACCGTGATGCCTGCGTATCACGAGGCGATGGTAAAAGCCTACGGTGAAGAGCGTACCAGGGAGATCTACTCCTTTAACACCCACAACACCTGCTACTACCCCTCGCTAACCATCAAGACTGCGATACAGAATATCCGGGTGATCAGGCCCGTGTCGGTGAATAAATTTGTTGTGGAGAGCTGGTCCTTCCGTCTCAAGGGTGCACCGGACGAAATGCTACAGCGCACAATTCTCTACTCGCGGCTGATCAACTCATCCGCCGGCATGGTGGGCCCGGACGATCTTGAGGTTTACCGGCGCGTGCAGGAGGGCCTGGAGTCTGATGCGACCCAGTGGGTAGAAATGCACAGACAGTTTGGCCGGGATGAAGACAAGGGCGATCGCGTCGTCGGTGGCGGTCTAAGTGACCTGGATATGCGCACACAGTATGGCGCGTGGCGTGAGTACATGACCAGCGAGGTGGACGCATGAGTAATCTGGACATGCGCGCGGTGGAGGACTTTCTCTATCAGGAGGCTGCGGTACTGGATCGACCGGATCTGGATGCCTGGCTGGCACTGTATACCGCAGACGGCACCTACTGGTTACCCGCGATGGAAGACCAGCCGGACTGGCTGAATCATCAATCACATATGTTTGATGACCGGGTGATGATGGAAATTCGTCGGCGTAATTTTGTTCACCCCCGCGCTGCCTCCAAGGATTCACAGGTACGGTGTTCACACCTTATCGGCAATATTCGTGAGCAGGGTAAAACCGACGACGGAGATCACATCATCAGCTCCAACTTCCAGGTGGTTATGTGGTACCGCGACGAGCAACGACTATTTGCTGGAACCTATGAGCACCACCTGCAAACGGAAGGCGACAGTTTTCTTATACGACACAAAAAGGTGATGTTGATAAACCCCGAGGCACCACAGAAAACCATGGTCATCTACCTGTAATATCCGAGTAAGACAGCGGAATATTTTTATTCAGGTGGCGGTGCATATAGATCTGGCCAAAGCCGACTAACAGCGCCGCACCCCCATAAATCAAAACCGTGAACAGCACATTGTCACCCACCGGGTCGGCGGTTCCCGCGAGCGCGGGAAACAACGACGCCTTGATCAGCAGGCCCAGGTTGCCATTGCGCACCGTAACCTCAATATTAATGGCGGTATTGTCCGGCCGGCGCACGCGCGCCAGCCACGGGATAAGCCAGGACATGGTTGCCAGGAAAAACAGAAACAACAACACCACGCCAAGGTTATAGAGACCAAACTTCTCCAGATCAACGCGGCCGGAGCCCGTTGCACCAATCACAATTAGCAGGATGATAAATAGCGAAGACCGAATACAAACCTTGGAGACACCCGGCGCGAACGCCGGCAGGAAAACCAGGAAAATCATACCCAGAGTCAGCGGCAGCAAAAGTATCAGAGCTATCTCAAGCGCCACCTGGCCAGCGGGCATAGAGAATTCCGCGGGAATATATTGCTCGATCAGTAAACCCAGCACGATCGGTGTCGTAACCAGGCAGGCGACAGTCGTGACCCCGGTCAGCGCGATGGAGAGCGCCACGTGACCACGCCCGAGAAAGGTAAAGACATTGGACATGGTGCCACCGGGAATCGCGGCACAAAGCGCCAGCCCTATAGCCACCCCGGGATCCAGGGGGAACACCGTTAAAAACAGCAGTGCCAACAACGGCACACCGGCAATCTGCAGCACGGTGCCAACCGTGATAGGCCAGGGGTTGCGAACAACTGCGGCAAAGTCCCGCACCCGCAAGGTAGCGCCCATACCAAACATGGCCAGCGCCAACTGCGCGGCTGCAAACCAGTATTCATACTGAATGTAAAAATCGAACATCATCGCCCCACTGGCGTTTGTCGTGCCACATTGTCGCCCAAAGCCATGTCGACTGTCGCCCCGGGCAATGTCTGCAGGAAGGGTGCAAGGCTAAGATAGTCCCACGCTAACAGCAACGGTATGGGAGTTTTATCACATGATTAATCGATTCAAGAACAAACTGCGTCTGTCGGGTCTGGAAGATGTTTTACAGCGCGAACTACAGATACCGCGAAGCACCAGCGCCTGGCTTAGTCGCCTGGCATACGATCTGGCGCAGCAAAATGGCCACAACCTGCTGGGCGCATCCAGCGATGTAATTACCAGCCAGGTTTTCTGGCAGCTGGAGCGCGCCGGCTACTCCGATCTTCTCGACGATCTGGCCGCAAACTACTACATGGCGAACGTAGAACTGCAGCGTTACCGGTCAGGCCGGGGGCAGCAGGCCGCCTGACAGGACTTGATTAACGCCTGTCAGCCAGTAGTTCTTTCTGCAGGCCCATAATCTTTCGGGTTGCCGCAAACACCGACAGGTCAGGCGCCGCCTGGCCTGTCTTACCCAGCACATCCAGCTGCGCGTAGTACCAGAATGTTACGGCGAAGCCGGCTACCGAGCGCAGGGCTTTTATACCTTCCAGGAAGGACAACCAGCGCGGAAACAGCGATAGCTGTTGCTCGTATCGGGGCAGCTCTGCCAGGCCCTGTAGCAGGCAATTAGGCGCGTCGGTCATCACGCACATGGGGCGGCCAAGACCAATCAGGTCGGCACCACCTCCCTCCACAGCTTGCTCCATCGCCGCCAGCCGGCGGAAGCCGCCCGTTACCATCAGCGGAATAGATACCTTGTCCTGCATCGCCAGTGCAAAGTCCACGAAGTAGGCCTCACGCATCATGGTCGACTCTGCCACGTTCTGTTTTTCCTCTTCCTCTACGCCCGCAAGACCCATTAGTTTAGGCTGCTCGTAGGTACCCCCTGAAATCTCGATCAGGTCTACGGAGGCCTCCTCCAACCAGGCGGCAACCTGCAGGCTGTCTTCAAAAGCAAACCCGCCTTTCTGGAAGTCGGCGCTATTGAGCTTCACCGCTACCGGGAAGTCGGGGCCTACCGCAGCACGCACCTGGGCAACAATTTCCAACAAGGCCCGGGCCCTGTTGACCAGTTCGCCACCGTACTGGTCGGTGCGCTGATTAGTGCGCGGGCTGAGAAACTCGGACAGCAAGTAACCGTGTGCCGCGTGAATCTGTACCCCGGTAAATCCAGCCTCTTTCACGGCGGCTGCGCAGATCCCAAAGCGTCGCACTATCTCTTCTATTTCGGGAACGGTAAGCGCAACAGGCTCCCCGAATTGCCCGCCGGGAAGACCAACCTTTACCGCTGATGGCGCTTTCGGATGAGGGTTAACATTGGACTGGGTTTGACGACCGGCATGGCTGATCTGCGCCCAAAAGTGGTTGCCGTTGCGAGTGGCGGCCTTCGCCCAGCTCGCCAGGGCGCTGCGCATCGCCTCATCAGGCTCGCGATCAACAACCACATTGCCAGGTCGCTCCAGATGATCCGCATCCACCTGAATGTTACCCGACAACAACATGCCAGAGCCGCCATCGCTCCACATACCGTACAGGCGCTCCAGCGCCTCGGTGGGCACGCCATCGGGCGTCGCCAGGCCTTCGGTCATGGCCGCCTTGGCCAACCGGTTCGGCAATACAGCGCCGCAGGGAAGAGTCAGTGTTTGCGCCAGTATAGTGTCCATATCGATCCTGTTTACGGGTTGCCAAGCGGTGTTCGCGACTCTTGTCGGTCACGGCACCACGATTAATCACGGCCTTAAATTCAGCTTTAACTCTGGCACTGCCTGAGCCGGGAGCGTTACTATACCTGCCTTCGACCGAGACTGAAAAATACATACGAGGGTTTAGCACATGACAACACGGATTTTGCTGTTCGTCGCCGCACTGGTCCTGGCCTCTAATGCCGCATGGGCCCAGCAGAGCATCAAGCTGATGGCTAACACCTCGCCACCCTACGCCGATGCCAAACTACCCGAGGAAGGCCTGGCGCTGGAATTGGTAAAGCACGTATTCTCTCGCACCAGTTACTCACCCGATATCACCATCGAAAACTGGTCCAGGGCCATTGAGGGTGCGGAACTGGGCGTCTACGACGGACTCGCTTCTGTGTGGTTTACCGAAGAGCGCAACGAGAACCTGCAGTTCAGCGAACCGTACATCAGCAGCAAACTGATCATTGTGAAGTTACGTGCGCGACGCGGCGGGCTGCGCAACCTGCAGGATCTTGCAGGCAGGCGCCTGGGCGTACGCTCCGACTACGCCTACGGCATCGATTTCGAATCCATCCCCAACCTGACCCTGGTCACGGAGAACCACCTCATCCAGAACCTGCTCAACCTGTTGAATGGCTCGGTGGACATGGTGATCGGCGATCAGCGCACAATGGCCATGCAGATTAATGAATACCTGGGCGACCAGCGCAGCAAATTTGAAGTCATCAGCATCGATTTACCCCAGCGCGAACGTCATGTTGCGCTACATCGCGACTTTGCATCGCACAAGGAAGTGATTGCCGACTTCAACAAGGCACTTGCGGGCGCTCGCAGTGACGGCTCCTACAACGCCATCATCAACAAGTGGGATGAGCGCTACGGCGGCATAAAGTAGCTGCTAGCTGTAATCCTGCGGCACAAAGCGGCGCTTCTTCATCGACTCGCGGTCATCGTAAGCATCGCTCTTATCCCGCTTGGGTAGAGTAACAATCGCCTCACCCAGCGGCTCGTAGGGAATTTTGTCCAGCAGGTGGCGAATACAGTTGAGGTGCGCTGCACGCTTGTCGTCTGATGGCACAATATTCCAGGGGCTAAATTCGGTATCGGTGGCGTCCAGCATCAGGTCACGCGCCCGCGAGTAGTCATACCAGCGACGCCTCGCCTCCAGATCCATGTCGCTCAGCTTCCACTGCTTTTCCGCTTTATTGATTCGGCTCTTGAAGCGTTTCTCCTGTTCCTTGCTGCTTACCTCCAGCCAGTATTTAAACAGCAGAATGCCGTCGCTGATAATCTCGCCTTCAAGCCCGGGAAGAACCTCCAGAAAATGATCTGACTCGGCCTCGGTACAAAAGCCCATCACGCGCTCCACGCCAGCCCGGTTGTACCAGCTGCGATCGAAGATAACCACTTCTCCGGCGGCAGGCATATGCTTGATGTAGCGCTGCATGTACATCTGGGTTTTTTCGCGATCATTTGGTGCAGGCAGGGCCACAACCCTGAATATCCTGGCGCTGACACGCTCTGTAATGGCCTTGATAATGCCGCCCTTACCCGCCGCATCCCGGCCTTCGAAAACAATCACGACGCGCTGGCCCGTATTCTTGACCCACTCCTGCAGCGCCACTATTTCGGCTTGCAGCTTGCGCAGTTCCTTCTCGTAAATTTCTTTTTCCATGGGTGCCCCGGGCTCTACAGAAGAACCCGAAGCTTAAACGGGAAAGGAGGCCTTAGCCAGAGAGTGGGGCTTAAAAACCGCCCAGGCGGCGACGGCTTTTGGTCTTGGCGGTGTCGATCTCGTCTTCCAGTAGCAACCAGTCTTCAAGCTCCGGCGAGATAGAGCGGCCGGCAGCGATGAGGTTGTTGGCAAGATCGTATTCCTCAAGGTCTATCTGCGCTCGTGAGGCCGCAATATACGCGCTGAGTAGCTCATCCCTAAGCTTGCCCGTGGAGGCCAGAGTGGGGTATTCGGTAGCCACTTCGTCGTACACCTGTCTAGCGGTTTGCAGGTCCCCATTGCGTATGGCGATTGACCCTTTCTGTGCTGCGTCTTTGGCCATTTGCACGCGCTTGGCTTCTGCCGCCTTGCGCTGCTTCCAGGCGTTTTCCAGTCCGGGCAATTCATCAGACAGTTCGTTGGCAGCAGCACTGTCAGCATCCAGCTTCAGCGCCGCGACTATGTTATCCCGGGCGGTTTCGAAGTCGCCCTTGTCCGCCGACTTCTGCGCCGCGTTAATCAACGAGGCCATGGAATCACTCAAGCCCTGCTCGGCCTGGCTGGACTCGGGATCCAGTTCCAGCACTTCAATATACACATCAGCTGCTGTACTGAAATCACCCTTCTTGTACAGTCCATTGGCCTCGGCAAGTCGCGCCGCCACTTTATTTTGCTGGTTCCAGGCCGCCTCTATTTCCGGCAGTTGCTGTTGCAAGGTAGACACATCCTGCCGACTGGGATCCAGCCGCGCGGCGTCGGCAAGGTCTTTGGTAACAGCCTCAAAGTCGCCGTCCTGAATATTCGTTTTGGCTCGGCCTAACAACCCATCGACGGCTCCCTGGAAGCCAGCAGTTGCTGCGGCATTTTCGGCGTCAATTTTAAGCACCACCGCATACTGGTCAGCAGCACCGGTGAAATCGCCAGCTTTCGCCGCGGCAGCGGCACTGTTTGCCAGTTCGCCTACGTCCTGCGCCGCCATCCACTGCGCTTCCTGCTCGGGCAGCGAGGCGATCAGCTCCTTGATATCGGCACGCGCAGGCGCAATGTCTTCTGCATTAGCTAGCGCAGAGGCCGCAAGTGCAAAGCTACCCGCCGCAATCGCCGTATTGGCGGCACCGAGGTGAAACTCAGCTAACTGATCCACGCCCGCTTTAGCGGCGGCGTTATCTTCATCAATCTGCAGGGCTTCCTGCAACAGCGTTACCGCAGCGTCCGAGCGACTCGGGTCAGCAGACAACTTGGCAATTTCCTCCTGGGCGCGAACCACGATCTGATCGGCCTTCTCCTTGCGATCAGCCTTGCGCAATGCATCGATATCGGCCATGCCCTTGATCGCTGCAGCATTGGTAGGCTCCGCCTGCAGTACCCTGCCAAACGCCCTGGCGGCTTTGTCGAGATCCTTTTCATTCATCGCTGTAAAGGCACGCGACAGGTCTTTTGATACCTGCTCTACTGATGCCTCCGAAGCCTGCTGTGTGGTCTGCCAATAGGTGTAGCCACCGAAGCCGGCGCCGCCCAGTATTGCCAGCAACAGCACGGCCTTGATTAGGCCCCCGGCACCCCCGGAGGAGGATTTGGCTTTTTTGGCGGCCTTGTACTCGCCGGTAACCAGACGCTCGCGCCGGGATGAGGTTTCCGACAACTTGTAAGGGCGCGACGGCCGTGACGACTGGCTCACCTGGGTTGGGTCGGTCCAGCTGGCACCGCTGCCCACGGCACCGATCTCAACCGAGGTAGCATCCTCATCATCCGGGTCGGGGGCGGGTCGCTCACGGGCCTCGGTCAGCACATCGTCGTCATTAAACTGACTGCGTACTTCCGACATGGCGGCGAACAGTTCGCGACCGGTCTGGAAGCGCTCGTCCGGTTCCTTGGCCAGTCCCTTGTTGATAAACGGCTGATAGGCTGCCAGCTTCTCAGGCAGCGTGGGGATATCGGCCGTCAAATGTTTGACAGCGATACTGACTGCAGAGTCGGCGTCAAAAGGTAGCTCTTTGGTCAGCATCTCGTAGCACAGCACGGCAATGCCATAGAGATCCGAACGACCATCGACTTCAATCCCGCGCGCCTGCTCGGGACTCATATAGCTTGGCGTGCCGACCATTAGTCCGGTCTGCGTCATCTGGGTGCCGGAATCCGCGGCCTTGGCAATACCAAAATCTGCCAGCACATAGTCGTCGGCACTGCGCAGCAGAATATTGCTGGGCTTAATGTCACGGTGCACATAGCCCTTGCTGGAGGCGTAATCCAGTGCGTCGGTCATCTGCTCCATGAGGTTATAGATAACGCGCTGGGGCATCGCAGAGCGTATCAGCCCTGCCAGGTCACCGCCGCCCAGAAACTCCATGGCGATGTAGTTGTGACCATCGTGAGAGTTAACATCGTAGATTTGTAGAATGTGCGGATGAATGAGCCGGGCCGAAATTCTGGCTTCGCGAATAAAGCGCTCAGAAAAACTGTCGTCCGAGCTGGACCCGCGGTCCATGACCTTGATCGCCACTTCCCGGTCGAGATTAAGGTGCAGAGCTCGGTAGACCGTGGCCATACCGCCACGACCCAGTTGCTCGTACAACTCATAGCCTGGAATTTCTATATCAGCCATCGACTAAACTTGAATCATCATCCCTAATTTATCCGAACATTATAGATGTAATCGGGTTGAGGAAAAGTAAGTAATTCCCAAATCAGCAAGCTACTGCAATTTCAGCGTCTATGAAACGCCTATTCGAGCCTGAAAGCCGCTAAAACACAGTGATTTTTCTACCTTGCATTACCCCTTTTATAAGGTACTATCCTGTCCAACGCACTCGCTGGCAGTGCGTAAACACCGTCAGCACCCCATTTTTTAGCGAGAACGCTGACGATGACATTTGACGAGCTCGGCTTGTCCAAGCACCTGCTGCGCGCGGTAAGCGAGCAGGGCTACACCGAACCCTCCCCTATTCAGGCCAAGGCCATCCCGCTGGTGCTACGTGGCTGCGACCTTATGGCCGCCGCCCAGACCGGCACCGGTAAAACCGCGGGATTTGCCCTGCCACTACTGCAGGGGTTGGCAAGCGACGGCAAAACCAACAAGCGACACTGCCGCGCCCTTATCCTCACCCCCACCCGCGAGCTGGCTGCACAAGTGAGCGAGAGCGTTGCTACGTATGGTCGCTATATCGGCACCACATCTACCGTTGTGTTTGGCGGCGTGAAGATAAACCCACAGATTCGCACGCTGGCTCAGGGCGTAGACGTACTGGTCGCCACCCCCGGAAGACTGCTGGACTTACATGGTCAGGGCGCGGTGGAATTCAGCCAACTGCAAGTACTCATACTCGATGAAGCTGACCGCATGCTGGACATGGGTTTCATTCACGACATTCGGCGAATCATCAAACTACTGCCCAAGCAGCGCCAGACGCTGATGTTTTCGGCGACCTTTTCCAAACCGATCCGAGCACTGGCCGCTGATTTCCTGCGTAACCCGCAGCAGGTTGAGGTAAGCCCGCCCAACTCAACCGCTGAGCGCGTCGACCAGTGGGTGTACCCGGTCGACAAAAAACGTAAGCCCGAGCTACTCAGCTATCTGGTAAAAAGTAACGGCTGGGATCAGGTGCTGGTTTTCACCCGCACCAAACACGGCGCCAATCGCCTGTGTAAACAGCTGGACAAGGACGGTATCAGTTGCGCCGCGATTCACGGCAACAAGAGCCAGAACGCTCGCACCCAAGCGCTGGAGGGCTTCAAGCGTGGCAAGGTGCTGGCACTGGTTGCCACAGATATTGCCGCCCGCGGTATCGACATCGACCAGCTCCCGCAGGTGGTTAATTTTGACATGCCCAATGTTGCAGAAGATTACGTGCACCGTATAGGCAGAACCGGCCGGGCAGGAATGGCCGGTAGCGCGCACTCCCTGGTCAGCGCCGACGAGGCAGACCACCTCTATGCCATCGAGCGCCTGATCCGCCAACAGCTACCACAAAAGGACATAGACGGTTTTGAGCCAGAGCATAGCCTGCCGGCGCGCAAAGCAGCGCCGCCGCCAAAGCGGGCGCACAAGCCCAAAGCACGGGGCCCAGGCCCGCGTCATCGCGGCAATGCCGCCCAGGGCAACCGTCGTAAAACCGACACTCGCCGCAATCAACGGCGGTCCGGATAAATTATGAAACAGCGTTTTGCCCGTTGGACCCTGACCGTTCTGGGCTGGAAGATTGATGGTATCCCGCCCAGCGAGCAGCGATTTGTGCTGATTGCAGCACCGCACACCTCCAACTGGGATTTCCCCCTAATGCTGCTATATGCCGCTGCCTTCGGGTTAAAAGTGAAGTGGCTGGCCAAGGAGAGCCTGTTCTGGCCGCCGCTGGGCTGGTTCATGAAATTTCTAGGCGGCATCCCCGTGGTGCGAGATCGCAATCAAAACCAGGTACAGGCGATGACCCAGGTATTTTCATCGACACACAATTTAGTACTGGTAGTTCCCACCGAGGGCACGCGCGCGCTGGCAAAGTTCTGGAAGTCCGGTTTTTACCATATTGCGCTGGGCGCCAAGGTGCCCATCGTGCCCTCCTACCTCGACTACGGCCTGAAGCGCGGCGGCTTTGGTCCAGCCCTGGTTCCCTCTGGCGAAGTTTCAGCCGACATGGACATTTTTCGCGCCTTTTACGCACCGATGAAGGGCAAGTTCCCGGAAATGTTCGGGCCCATTCGACTGCGCGAAGAGGACACCCCCTCCTGAGAGCCTGTGAGGGCTGACTTCCTGTATCATTCGCGACACGCTTGACGCACAGGACACCCTAATGAGCCCTCTTTTTCGCAGCGCCTTCGAATTGGCCAAGGACATCAAAGCCGGCAGGACCACGTCTGTGGCAACCCTGGACTTCTTTTTGGCCCGAGTGGCAGCCATCAATCCAGACCTTAACGCAGTGGTAGCACTGGATATAGAACGCGCCCGCAGTCGGGCTGAAGAAGCAGACGCAGCGGCGGCCAAGGGTGAAGATTGGGGACCTCTGCACGGCGTACCGATCACCATCAAGGACGCGTTTAGCACCCAGGGGCTGGTGACAGTCGGTGGCATGCCAGAACACCGCGATAATATTCCCGCCAGTAACGCAGCTGCCGTACAGCGCTATGTGGATGCCGGGGCCATCATATTCGGCAAGACCAACGTGCCCTTCGCCAGCTCAGACCTGCAAAGCTTTAACGACGTCTACGGTGTGACCAATAACCCCTGGGACGCCAGCCGTACCTGCGGTGGTTCCTCCGGTGGTGCCTCTGCTGCGGTAGCAGCCGGCCTTACCCCGCTTGAGTTAGGCAGTGACATTGGCGGCTCTATCCGCACGCCCAGCCACTTCAACGGTGTGTTTGGTCACAAACCCAGCTATGGACTGGTGTCCGCACAGGGCCACCTACCGCCCGGCGAACAGGTGATCTCCGAGGCCGACTTGTCCGTTGTGGGGCCCATCGGCCACTGCATGGCAGATATAGAGCAGGCTTTCGACCTGCTACTGGGCGCCCGTGCCACCGAGGCGCCCGCCTGGACTATCAGCCTGCCAGCCGCTTCCTTTGAGGACGCTACAGGGCTACGAGTCGCCATCTGGGCTGACGATGAATTCTGCCGCGTAGACAGCGATGTCGCACAGTCTCTCACCGCCATGGGCGATAGTCTGGCGGCACTGGGTGCCACGGTAGATCACCACGCCAGGCCAGACATCGACCCTATGGCAAATCACCAGAATTATGTTCAGTTGCTGATGTCCGCATTGGGCGGTGACATGCCCGAGGCCGTGCAGGAGATGGCAGCGGCAGCCGTCGCCGAGGCCGATCCAACTGATATGAGTGAGCCAATGTTACAAATGCGCGGCATAGCATTGAGTCACGGTGGATGGCTAAGGGAGAACGAAAGACGCCTGCGAATTCAGGCGGCCTGGAACACGTTTTTCCAGGACTATGATGCTCTTATCTGTCCCTGCGCTATGGTTCCTGCCTTCCCTCATGATCACGAGCCCGATATGCACGCCCGTACCCTGCAGGTTAACGGCGAGCAGCGCGCCTACACTGATATCCTGAAATGGGCGGGGCTAACACTCAACACCTACCTGCCCGCCACCGCGGTGCCCGCAGGCCTGTCCAGCGATGGACTGCCCATTGGCGCGCAGGTCGCCTCACGTTATCTGGGCGATCGAACAACGCTTGCAGTAGCCAGGCTGCTTGAAGAACATCACCGTGCCTTTACCCCGCCAGCCCTGGCGCGCGAGAACTGAGACACCACGTGATCGGAGCCAGATAATGCGACCTCGTGATGCTGCCACACTGATAATCACCCGCGACGACCGGGAGGTGCTGTTGGGCGTGCGCACGGCACATCACGTATTCATGCCGCATTGCTATGTTTTTCCTGGCGGACGTGTGGACCCCGGTGACTCACGGGTCGCCTCGCCCTTCAATCTGCGCCCGGATGTAGAGGCGCAGCTCACTGAATCGGTTAGCAGCGCCCGCGCGCGCGGACTGGCGATGGCCGCAGTGCGGGAGACTTTCGAGGAGACCGGTCTGTTGCTGGGCTCACCAACGACAAAACCATTGCGCACTCGCTCGCCACACTGGCAGCCTTTTTTCGCTACCGGCCTGGCACCCGCGCTGGACAAGCTGGACTATTTCTCCCGGGCGATTACCCCGCCGCGTAACGTGCGCCGCTTTGATGCCCGATTTTTCACCGTAGATGCCCGCTATGTCAGTGGCGAACTACGCGGCAACGGCGAGCTGGAAGATCTGGGCTGGTTCCATCTGGATATGGTGGAGGAACTGAATCTGGCGCCGATCACCAAGCTGGTGCTACAGCTGTTGCGTCAAAGTTTATTTGAGCCCGATGAGCAGCCAGACATTTTGCCCCTGTACCGCAAGTTGAACCGCAAGGAACTGTTCGGTCATAACCGCTAGGGGCGACGCCGGACGCCGATATTAAAATCGCAATTTGCTATTCTGGCTTTTGCTATTATCATCAAGTTCACATAATAAAATAAAAGGACGTTTAGCGATGAAGCCTCTTTTGGCCACCTTGGTTTGTCTGGTGGCACTATCGCCTGTAACGCTTCAGGCTCAGGATCGCGTTATTAGCAGCCTGGGACGCATCGAGCCCGCCGGCGGCGTTATTCGGTTAGCCGGCCCATCCGGCCTTGGCTCAGTGATCATGGAGCTGCGTGTCAACGAGGGTGACCAGGTCAAGCAAGGCGATGTTATTGCGCTGCTGGACAGTTATCCCGTGAGGCAGGCAGACCTGGACAGGCTCAATGCCGAGCTGATGAACAATCGCAAACAGTTACAGCGCGAGCAGAAACTGAAACAATCCATGGCCTCGTCCGCCTCGAAAATCGAAGGGCTTGAACTTAATGTAAAGGCTGCACAGGCCGCTGTAGCTGCCGCCAAAGCAATGCTGAACCTGTCTACGGTTCGCGCCCCAAAAGACGCGCAGGTACTTTATGTACATGCCCACCCGGGTGAGCGAGTCGGTGTTGAGGGCGTTGTGGAATTGGGCGATACCTCCAAAATGTATGCCATCGCCGAGGTCTATGAGACCGACATCATTGAAGTAAAGGTCGGCCAAACCGCCAAGATCAGCAGCCCCGCGCTCGCCGCTCCGGTTACCGGTACGGTAGAGCGCATTGGCATGAAGGTGGGCCGCATGGACGTATTGGGTATGGACCCGGTAGCCGAGGCCGATGCCCGGGTAATTGAGGTAGACATCCTGCTAGACGAGGTTGCGGCCGTCAGCGCACTGACCAATCTGCAGGTAGAGGTTGAAATTACCCCTTGAAACTTGGCCCGCTGAAAATCGCCTGGCTGCAAATCAGCCACCAGAAACTGCGCCTCATGGCCGCCATTCTTGGCGTGTCGTTTGCGGTCATCCTGATATTCGTGCAATTGGGCTTCCAGCGCGCACTCTATGACAGCTCGGTGCGCTGGCACACAGCGCTGGGATACGACCTCGCCCTGATCAGCCCCAAGACGACTTACATCGTAAACCCACCGGGATTTCCGCGTAACCGGCTGTTCCAAACGCTGGGTTTCCCCGGCGTGGAGTCGGTAACTCCGGTGTACATTGCCATTGGCAGCTGGCGTAACCCGCAGGACCCACTGAAAACCCGCAACATTTACGTGATGGGTTTTGACCCTACAGATACAGGCTTTTCTTTGGCGGGCGATGCCAACCAGGTTGGCAAACTGCGCATGCCCGACCGGGTTTTATTTGATCGGCTGTCACGGGCTGAGTTTGGTCCTATCGCCAGTAGCTTTGATGCGGGCGAGACTGTACAAACTGAAATTAACGACCGCGACATCAAAGTGGTTGGCACCTATGAGTTAGGCACATCCTTCGGCATTGACGGCAGTATCATCACCAGCGACCTCAATTTTCGTCGCATTTTCCCCGATCGTTCGGCCTCCCGCATTGAGCTGGGCCTGATCAAGCTGGAAGACGGCGCTGATATGTTGGCGACCAAAGAACAGATTATCGCGTCCATCCCCGGCGACGTGCGGGTGCTGACACGCGACGAATTCATCCAACACGAAGTGGATTACTGGAGCGACAGCACACCCATAGGCTATGTGTTTGGTTTGGGCGTGGCCATGGGCCTGGCAGTAGGTGTGATTGTTGTTTACCAGATTCTGTTTTCCGACGTGCAGGACCACCTGCGCGAGTACGCGACTCTCAAGGCCATGGGCTACTCCAACCTGTTTCTGTCGCGTGTTGTGTTGAATGAAGCCTATTTATTGGCCGTTATCGGCTTTATTCCCGGCATCTTGCTCAGCCTGGCGGTTTATTCGCAGGCCCGCGAGGCCACCAATCTGCCGGTGGAGATGACCGTTGAACGGGCTGTGACTGTACTGATCCTGACGATTGTGATGTGCGCAGGGTCGGCGCTGCTGGCGCTGCGCAAGCTCAAGTCGGCCGACCCCGCCGAGGTGTTTTGATGAGCGAAGCGCAGGCATCCACGGTCGCGGTTACGGAAGTATCCTACAGCTATCACACGGACCTGAGCGACAGGCGCGTGTTGAACAACGTGAGCATGAAGATTGATCCCGGCGAGATCGTCATACTCACCGGGCCCTCAGGATCAGGCAAAACAACGCTGATTACGCTGATTGGTGCGCTGCGCGCCGCGCAAGACGGCAGCGTAAAAGTGCTGGGCCACGAGCTATTGAACGCCAAAGAGCGCGACCTGGCGAAAGTGCGTAAAGACGTGGGCTATATTTTCCAGCAGCACAACCTGCTGGAATCACTGACCGTCGCACAGAATGTGACCATGGCATTGCAACTGGACCGCGAGCATAAAGTATCGCGGGCAGAGGCACGTGAGCGAGTGAGGGAAGTGCTGCAGCAAGTGGGCTTGGAAGAGCACATCGACAAGTACCCCAATGCTCTGTCAGGTGGCCAGAAACAGCGTGTGGGAATAGCACGGGCGCTGGTCAACAAACCGTCTTTGATTCTTGCCGATGAGCCCACCGCCTCGCTGGACAAGGAGTCGGGCCGTAACGTGGTTAACCTGATCCAACACCTGTGCCGCGAACAGGGCGCCAGTGTTGTATTGGTAACCCACGACAACCGCATTCTCGATGTCGCCGACCGGATCCTTCACCTGGAAGACGGCGAGATCAAGTCGATCAGTGAAGCCATGGCCTCCAGCACCAGCCAGATGCTTAAACTGCTGGACCAACACGACCCTGCCGCCTCCCAGTATCTGTCGGCCTTCTCTGTGGCACTTACCCGGGTTGCCATGGCTGATGGCAGTATCGATGAGGCGGAAACGGAGACAATCCGCAGGGTATTAAACGAAACTTCTGACCTGCAAACCGGCGAAGTTGACCTGGTGATGGAACTGGCGCAAACCCAGGTACGCTGCCACAGTGCCGCCGAAGCTGGCGCGGAGTCGCTGTTCACCGAAGACCAGTCCCATCACTTTGTGCAGTCATTGCACGCGGTGGCGGCGGCCGACGGCGAGGTCAGCGAAGAAGAACTGCAGGAAATACGCGACATCGCCAGGGAATTCGGCTTCCCACCGGAAGTCGCAAACGTCTAGCCTTGCTCGGGTGGCGGCTCCTCCGGCTGCTGTACCTCTGGAATCGTCAACGCATTGCCATCCCGCACAGCCCTGAACGCCGGCGAGGTAATCTCAACCTTGTGGCCGTGGAACTCATCGAGAATATTGGCGTGCAGGTTGGAGTATATTTTCGGTAACTCCTCGGGGCGGCGAGTCCAGCCATTAACCTCGTAGCTCACGTAGTTATCATCCAGTGACGTCTGCAGTACAAAGGGCTCCGGGTCCTCTGCGATATGTTCCGTTTTGGCCGCCGCACTCACCAGCAGCCCGTTCACCGTTTGCCACGGCACGTCGTAGCCAATGGTGATACTGGTGTGCACCAGCAGGCCCCGCTGTCCCATGTTCTGGCTGTAGTTAATGACGTTGTGAGTTAACACCATGGAGTTTGGGATAGAGACGATTACGTTCTTCAAGGTCTGGATACGCGTAACAAAGGTACTGCGCTCAACCACCCTGCCCCGCACATCAGACACTTCCACCTGATCACCCACCTTGAAAGCACGGGTGTAGGTAAGTACAACGCCAGCCACCACGTTCGCGACGGCGGTGGTAGAACCCAGGGAGACCAGCACACCCACGAAAATTGAAATACCCTGGAATGCCGGCGAGCTTGATCCCGGTAAATACGGGAAAACAATCACTGCTGTGAGCGCATAAATCATCAGTTTAATCAGGCTCAAACTGGTTTCGGCCCACTCTGGGTAAAAGTTCTTCAAATGAATGCGCCGGGTTCTAATCCCGTCAAAAACAAGGCTAATCGTTCGCACAACGTAGCGCGCCACCAACAGGATCACGACAATGGTGATCAGGTTGGGCAGGTAATTGACGAAGCCACTCCACACATACTCCACGGCCGTCACCACCATGACGATCAAGCGTGCGGCCAAAGTCATCGTCCACTTGGAGATCATGAGTACGCCAATCAGGGCGAACACTCCGAAGAAAACTGCGACCAGCCAGCCCAACCAGCGCCACAAGGTGCACCAAAAGCGCTTCATGTCTTCTGACGACATCAAATCCTGCGCCTGCCAGCGCAGCGGCTTGAACTTGTTATCGGGCAACGCCTCCATGCGCTTGAGCCGGCGAGAGATCAGAAACCGGGATAGCAGCAGCAGTAATATCGAAACGCCGGTCAATCCCGCCGCAGTGACCAGCCGGATCAGTGGCTCGGTGGCATCCATCTGGTTAAAGAATTGCAGCAGGGCACCAATATCTTCGGCCGCTGCAGCCGTCTGCGCATCCATTGTTTGGGCAACTACGTCAGATTTAAGCTGTTCCGGATCACTCATAAGTCGTTTTATCAGTTTGTTATCAGGTTAACGTTCTACAGCGCAAAGCTTAGCATCCCCTGCCCTTTGCGCTAAAGCATGGCCACTAACAAGTGGTTTATCAGCCGTATCACTGGGCCACTGTCTGTTAAGGCATGCTGCCGCGTCCGAATTTGCACATTTATTGCCCGCAACGGACATTTTGCCAACTTTTTGACCAAATATGTCTGTTTTGGTTATTGAGACTGGGGGCCTCAGCCCCTATCATTGGCGCAGCGGGAGACGGACCTCACCGAATACCGAATTTAATAATAAAGCATTACCGATAAGAGGAAACACTATGAAACGCTCCTTACGAATGGCGCCGCTAGCGGCCGCCGTTGCCATCACCTGTGCACCTTCAATAACGACAGCGCAACAACTGGAAGAAGTTATCGTAACCGCACAGAAACGTGCGGAAAGCCTGCAGGATGTTCCCATTTCTGTATCGGCCATTCAGGGTGAGAAACTGCAGGATGCCGGCATCGCCAATATGGCGGCGCTTGCTGACTATGTTCCCAACCTGCACATCGCCAACGCGTCAGTTAACACCAACATCTACATGCGAGGCGTAGGCTCAGGCAACAACCGCGGCTTCGAGCAGTCTGTAGGTATGTACATCGACGGCGTATACATGGGCCGTGGTCGCCAGTATCGCGGCGCGTTCCTTGACGTGGAGCGAGTAGAGGTTTTGCGTGGACCACAGGGAACCCTGTTTGGTCGAAACACAGTTGCGGGCGCAGTTAACATCACCAGCGCGACTACCCGTGCGGGTGACGAACTCAACGGTGAAATCGCCGCTTCAATCGAGGAAAACGGTGGTCAGATTTACGAGGGATATGTTGGGGGAAGCCTGACAGATACTTTTGGCGCGAGATTGGCCTTCAAATACCGCGAATCAGATGGCTACACCGAGAACACGTTCCTTGGCGACGACGAGGGTGAAATTGAAGAGACCAGCTACCGCATCTCCTTAGACTGGCAGCCCACGGACGACTTAAACTTCAACTTCAAGTACAGCAACATCGATTCCGAGCAGTTTGGCGCACCATCGGTCACAAAGAACTTTTTGACGCCCGCTCAGCGTGAAATCGACGTCCCCAACAGAAGCGACTTTGCCTCAACCGCCTATGCGATTATGGATGTGTACTATCCTAATTTCGCCCAGGATGCCGGCAAGGACTTCACAACCTACAAAGACAATGGCTATGGCCAGTCGAAAGCCGATGGTATTGGCATCAGCCAACGGCCAGACAGCTATGACACAGAGCTGGACAACGCCGTACTGACTGTTAACTGGGACCTGGACAACTTCACAATTACGTCCATTACCGGTTACTCGGCTTACGAATACTTCGACGATGTCGATGTGGACTGGTTACCGCTGCAGTTTATCGCGCGCTCCGATGACCAGGAATATGACCAGATCAGCCAGGAGATTCGCTTCACGTCACCGGGTGGCGAGTTTTTTGATTACGTAGGTGGTATCTACTATGACTCGAGCGATCTGGAGTTTGATGGGCAAGTACCTATCGATACCAATTTCGATGGACTCTTCCCGCAGTTCGTTTCAGACACTCAGACCGGCGGCACCGTGCCACCTGAGTTTTTGCCTCAGAACCTGTTAGCAGTGCTCACTGGCGGTGCCTACTCTTCCAACCAGATCGCTCGGAATCACAACTATCAGCTGGATTCAGAGTCTTTGGCTGTTTTCTTCCAGGGTACATTTAATCTCTCGGACGCCTTCAGGGTGACTGTTGGATTACGCTATACCGAAGAAGAGAAAGAAGTGACCAGCACACAGTTCCTGAGCGACCAGATTACCGGCTTGGACACTCCAACGTACAATTACTTCAACAGCCTCATCCAGGCAGGAAGTTTCAACACGTACTTTCGCGACGTGAAAGACGACCGTAAAACAGATGAGTTAATCCCTTCAATAATCGTACAGTGGGACGTGTTCGACGACACCATGCTGTACGCCAGCTTCTCGCAGGGTTTCAAGAGTGGTGGTTTCTCAGCTGCTGATGACGGCGAGCCGGGTGGTGTACCACTAGGTGTACTGCCTTGCGGACCGGTTCCAGGGCCTACTGGACTTGAAATTCCAAGAGACTGCTACGACGCGACTGTCCCGAATGATGACTTCGAGTTTGACGACGAGACCGTGGATGCATTCGAGATTGGTGGTAAGCACACCCTGCTCGATGGCGGCATGACAGTAAACTGGGCGCTGTTTTACACCCAGTACTCTGATCTGCAAACAGCTATCTTTAAAGGTGTTGGCTTTAGCGTGAAGAACGCGGCTGACTCAGAGGTTTACGGCCTGGAAGTTGACGCACTCTGGCAGGCCACTGACAACCTCAGAGTTGGTGCCAATTTCGCCTGGCTTGATGCGACTTATGATTCGTTCGAAGACGGCCCCTGTACTGCGATCCAGTTAGACATCGATCAGCTGTGCGGTACGGCAGCCGGCACTACCAAGAACGATCTGTCGGGAGAGCCTACGCTGTATGCATCGGACTACAGTGCTGCAGCCTACGCTGACTACATCTTCCCACTTGATAGCGGTCTCCAGATCTTCCTGTCTGGCGACCTGAACTATCGGGATGACTTCGGTTCAGCGGGTGATAACGATCCCCTTGATGCGATAGATGCCTACACCAAGGTGAACCTGCGTGTCGGTCTGCGCGGCGAGCAATGGGAAGTGATGGCTTACGGGCGTAACATCTTTGATGAAGATGCCTTCCAGCAAAGCTTTGACACTCCGGTTCTGGCTGGCTCTCACTCTTCCTTCATGGAAGAAGGTGCCGTCTGGGGCGCTCGCTTCAAATACATGTTCTAAACCTGAACATCGACCTACCAAGGCCCGCCCCGCAAGGTGCGGGCCTTTTTATTTTGTGCTGTACTACGCTCCCGCCCAAGGAGCAGTTATGGATACCTTTTCCGACATTCACAAGCGAGCCGCCAAACGCTACGGCGGTAAAAGCGTGCTTGAAGAACTTATGCCAGAAGTGCGCAGCCCCCGCGGCCTGGCAGCAACCAAAGACAATCGCTGGCTGGCGCAAATGGCGCGCTGCGTATTCCAGGCGGGCTTTGTCTGGCACGTGGTAGACAACAAGTGGGACGGCTTCGAAGAAGTGTTCTTCGGTTTCCCGCCCGAAAAAATCGTGATGCTCAGCCCCGACCAGATCGACCGCTTTAGTCAGAACCCGCTGATTATTCGCAACCGGCAAAAGGTTATCGCCGTGCAGGATAATGCGCACTTCATCTGCGACGTGGCCAGGGAACATGGCAGCTTCGGCAAGATGGTCAGCAAGTGGCCACAGAACGACCTGATCGGACTGTTCGCCTACATGAAGAAGCACGGCAGCCGTCTGGGCGGCATGACCGGCGCGCGGGTACTGCGCAATATGGGCAAGGACACCTACCTGGTAACCGGCGACGTGGTGCGCTGCCTGCAAAACGCCGGACTGGACATCAAGAACAACCCCACCAGCCTGCGCGATGCCAAGCTAATACAGCAAGGCTTTGACTGGTGGCACGAGGAAACCGGATTGCCCTACAGCCACCTCAGTCGGATTGCGGCGATGTCGGTGGGGTGAAGTCCATTCGAGTATTTACTTCTCGAATGGGTCACTAGGAGTGTCGCAATCAATGGGTCAACCCGTCCTCTTTTATGGGCAACCAGAGGGGTCACTCAATTCGCTACAGGTTGGCATATCGTCGGTATCTACACCCTCCGGATCAGTAGGGTCGTCGTCCATAGCGGCGGGATTGGCGTTGGATTGAAGCTCCGCCGCGTAGGGCGGTAGCGGATCGCTATCCCCGGCATTGTTATACGCGTCCGCTTTACCACCCAAGCTTAGAATCGCACCACGATCACTTCCAGCAAGGACAGCGGCTGCTGTATCGAACCAATTGGGTTCAGGATCCTCCGCTCCAAGGTACTGATTGTTACAAATCGCCGCTAGCACCTGCCGACTCGCCTGGATGCGGGCCTGATCAAGATGACTGCGTGATTGCCCGTTGCTGAACTTACTGGTGTGAGCTTTCAGTACTCCAAGGGCATACTCGATGGCCCCTGAGTCGTCTGAAGCCACGTCAACCGTAACAGGAGTATCTAGACCGACAAAGTTCTTACGGGACTTTTTACCTTTGCCCGATGAACTGATCGCGGTGGAAACCTGCGCATCAACGAGGTCGTCTTTTATGACCATAAAACCTAAGTTTATGTCGCCGAGATCAACAAGGCAGGCCTCCAGCAGCACCGGATGATTGCGCCAGAATCCAATGGTCCGGGTTGCACCTGGAGATACGCGCGTCGTGTGAGTATCGCAGTCATTGCTAGTATCGATGACCTCAGTCTGGTCAGAGACCACGCAAGCTTCATTCACAAAAGGTCCATCTGAACCATTACCCTCGTACGTGCCATTAATCGTGATATGAACTTCGGTAGAGCTGTCCGAAGAGTCGTACGGAGGCAGAGGGAGGGCAACCTTACAGGTCAAGAAGTTATTTGTAATCGAACAGCCAGCTGGAAGCGGCTCAGTGATGCTAAATGCTGTGGGGAATGCTATATCATCGTCGGTAAGCACAATGTTCTCCGCGTTACCGGTGCCCAAATTTCTCACCCGGAAGGAATATGACCAGGCATCACCAAACTCCCTGAGTTGGTTGGTACCTGTCTTAACGATTTCCAGGTCGACATACCAGGTGTTAACCTTGGCGCTATCCATCGATGGCGCAGTTTGTACATCGCTGATAACGCCTGTGCCCACCACTGTTGCAGTGTTCATGAACATAGCCTGGGTTATCGCTATTCCAGGGGATGATGCAGGGAACTGGTAGGACCAGGAACCCGAAGCAGCCAGAACTAAAGATTCACTGAAAATAGTATTAGGATCAGTTGGGAACCCCGGCAGGTCGCCATCTGAAAGCCTAACAGCGTCTAGATCTTCATCACCGTTGTTGGCCACGCTGAAGCAGTAATAAACCTCAGTGCCATAGTAAACGGTGATCTCATTCTGCGGGTTGGCGCAGTTGCTGTCCGTCGATACTTTCTTATCGAGGTTAATCTGCGGATCGAATATATTGACCGATGCAGTGTCCGAACACGATTCAGAGACTTCATCTGCCACACCCCATACACCCTCTGCCAACAACCTTCGAAGGGTATCTCCGCTCAGCGTTTCATCAAAGAATGCAGTACCGCATTCGCCCGCTCCCAGGGTATTCGGGTCGGCAGGAACAGGCCCCTGGACGATAAAGTCATCTTCCGGGATGTTTGGCGTTTCATTCGGATCCAACAGCGTTACGGTCGTAGCCTGCAGCTTATAGTCATCACCCGGATTAGCGCTACCGTCCCAACACACCTCGGAACACCAGGTCACGTCCAGTTCGCCATTGGATAAAACTCCATTCAGTATGCCAGTAGCACCAGAGCAATCATTGCCCTGCAACACAACTCCGGCCGTTACACTGCAATCCAGATCTTCAGCGAGAGTCACCTGCGCGGTGTCTTGGCTCGGATCTGCATTGTCAGCATCGGCCACTGCGATATTTTTTTCAGTGCTTTTAACTTGCGCATCGATTTGCTTGATCAGCTCACCGTAAGCTTTACTGCCCTTACCCAGATTCACGGAAACTGGAGGTGGGTCACCAATATCGCCGCCAAACAGCTTGATCTGGTGGTCGTCATTTGTGTCACCCGGTGTCCCGTTATCGTCTACTAAAATCACATTCAAGGCAGCGATTTCGTCACTGGTAGCGTTGGTTACTCGATAGCAATACTTAACAGAATCGCCCGGTTGAACCTCCACCTGCTTACTCAGCGGAGCTTCCCAAATAGCAGACGTGCAATCTGTATTGGTATCGGTGAATACCTGTTTTATGACCTCGAGATTTGGCTTGCCAGTAAACGCGTTGGTAAAAACACACTGGATAATGTCGCCCTCAACAACATCAATGGATATGCCACCGGAGACGCCAGTAGAAGGATCGTCCTCACTCCCCTCACGCATACACTCAACGCTTTCAAGGCTCCAATTAGCAAAACCGCTTAAATCCTCTATCACTTCTACAGTCGCATCCGAGAAAACCTGTATCGTTTTAGACAGACCGGGGGTTCCGCCCTTTCCACTACCGAACAATGAAAACTCATTGGGGTCAGATGCCGCCACGCTGTAATCGAAAGGAAACTCTGTGGAGTCATCGTCTCCCGCATCTTTTGAAACGTTAATAGTGGTTTCGAAAAACACGGCGTCAGCCGACAACTGAACGTCTTTACTTCCCCTGGCAAAGGTTCCGCCTTCTCCATCGCTCTCGCCCATATCCTCAACAAGGACTAATCGCATATGGTAGGGAGAACCGGGAATATTGATAGCAGAGTTAGAATTACCCCAATCCATTCGGGTAGAAATATGCCCCCCCCAGGCAAGGACAGCATCTTCTTCATTCGCTTCGAATTCTACAGTCACGCTAGTCTTGAACTCGTTGGTAGTATCGTAGGGCGGCGGATCATTCGGTGCGTAGGTATAAAAATCGCTAACTCCCGCTTCTACGAAGTGCAGGTTACTGCCACCCCAAACTGTCATTTTGTAGGATTCAACTTCAGAAATAGGGGGTTGTACAGGGCCGTCACAGGTTTCACCTGCACCGCAATCAGGTCTTCCGTCAAGTAAAATAGTGTCCCACGGTATGTCCTCTTCTGAGCGCACCGCATCGCACATGTCGGTGTCCGAAATTCCAACTGTTTCACAGGCATATTCCACAGTCTTGTCAAAGCTCGTTATATAGTCCAGGGCATTTTGTTCAGAATGTGTAGCATCCCATTGGAAGGTTACCTGATAGGTTTCACCATCCTGCAAGCCTTCCAAATGCAGTCGGTAGGCGACTGAGTCACCCTCCAGATACCTTGCTTTATTGCCATTCACATTGCCGCTCGTCCAGAAGTCGCACCTCAGATGTAACTCACCATCGGGGTCGGGAGCAGGAGCAAAGTTGGCGCACTGGGTTAGGGTAGCTTGTCCGGCAATTGCCAAAGGCGGAATATATGAAAGCGCTAGGAAAACTGCGCCGGCCAAGATGGCTTTTAATTTCCATTCAAATTCAGTTATCAGAAGCATCGCTTTTCCCACCACTGCCAAGACGGTTGAAGGCTTGGGTGCCCTCTCGGAAGATACGGCCAAAGACTTCCAGCACACCCAACATTGCATCAGGCAGCCCGGCCATCCCGTCCTGGGATCCGTGGTTTTCCGTCCCTGTCTCGCGGCAGGTTTGGCTTTTTCTGGCACAAAAACTCAATTTCAACTGAACAAATAATGATCAGCTGCCCATTAAAAATAGCTAACATTGGTCGGAGCGCCACTCGACAGAGAGAAAGGCCTAGACTGATTTTGTATAAAAAATAGTCAGCTAAATTACCCTACGGAATGAGCTGATTTACGATCGGCGGAACCCAAGCCAATGGCCAGCCGGTTTTTGAGGCATAAAAAAAGGGCGAACACCGCAGTGTTCGCCCTTATTGTTTACGGCTGAAACTTACCAGCCAGAGGCGCCACCTGATTCTTCGGCGGCAGGAGCACCACCCGCTGCACGCAGAGACAACTCTACGCGGCGGTTACGCTCGCGGCCTTCCGCGGTGCCGTTGTCAGCAATCGGGCGTTCCAGACCAAAGCCTATCGCCTGAACCTGGCTGGGGCTGATGCCATGATCATTGATCAGCATATCGCGCACGGCCTCTGCACGTCGCTCTGACAACCATTTGTTGTATTCAGCGGTTCCGGTGCTGTCCGTGTGGCCCTCGACAATTGCCTGTACGCCAGCGTTATCACGTATCACAGTAGCGGCATTGGCAATCTCTTCGTCGAAAGTACTACTGATTACCGAAGAGTTGAATTCAAACAAGACATTCAGGTCGATGCTAACCACATTGCCACCAGCATCCTTGTAACGTGCACTGCTGGCTGCCAACGCAGCGACCGCACCAGCGGCTGCAGTGTTGTTACCCGAATCGCTGCCGCCATAGAGGCTGGCGAACAGGGCTTCTTTGTCTATAACCACGGCTCCTGGCGCTTCAGGTGGGCACAGTGGCTGACCGTTCTCGTCGTTACCGCGATCGAAGTCCAGCTCAAGCTCGGCGATCTTGTCCTCATTGAGGCCAGTCACGCTCACCGCACTCAGCAGCATGCCCATATTCGCCAGGGTACGCGCCTTGGCGCCCTCCAGGTCGGCACGGGCACTGATGTACGCACGCTGGGTATCGAAGTATTCGTTCTGTGAATCCAGAAGGTCAAGCAAGGTACGCTGGCCCAGATCAAACTGGTCGTTGTACGCCCGGCGAGTTTTATCCTGCGATATACGGTTCTGGTCGAGGTAAATGACCTGCTGTTGCAAAGCGCTGATGTCGTTAAACGCAATCATGGTGTTCTGGCGAACATTCAAACAGGCTTGCTTCCGCTCTTCAATTGCCGCGTTGTACAGGTTGTAGATTTCACGCTTGCGAGCCGCATCGGCACCACCGCGGAACAGGTTATAGGTAAGCACCAGCTCAATGGCTTCAATATCGTAGCGACCATCAAAGCCGTCGGTATCGTGCTCAACCTCGTTACGATAGCGAAGATCCAAACGCGGCATCATCGGCGCGTTGGTCGCATTCAAGGCCGCCTGCGTTGCCCGCAGGTTTTCAATCGCGGCATCAATCTCTGGCGCCTGGTCGTAGGCCACTTGCAACACCTGCCCTCGTTCTCCCGGAATCATGGAATCGGAAACTGTCGGTAAAGGCAGGTCTTCAGCGGGCACAGAACCAACAATACGCTGGAAGCGCGTTTGCACATCGTGCAAGTTGGTCATTTCGGTCAGCAGATTGGACTCTGCCAGTGCCACCCGCGCTGCTGCCTGCTCAAGGTCTACGCCCTGGCTGACACCACCACCGGTTCGCTCGGCAATTTTGTCATACACCTGCCGGTGCACTATGTAGTTATCCTCGGCGTAACGCACCAGCTTCTGGAAACGCACGGTATCCAGGTAAGCCACCGCCGCTTCCAGGGCGACTTCCTGTGAGGAACGCTGCAATTCGTAATACTGGGACAGCTTCTCGAAGCCGGCCTGCTTAACCGCTTCACGCGTAGCGAAGCCATCAAACAACATCTGGGTAATACTTAATCGAGCCGCATCACGAGAATAGTCACCAAAGTCTACTAGCGGCGTCTCTCGCTCCTCCCGGCCCACATCAGCGTACAGATCCACGCTGGGGAAGTAGCCACCCTGCGCGGCGCGTTGAGCCTCGCGGGTTGCCTCAAAGTTGTACCACGCGGCGTTAACCCGCGGGTCTGTTAGAACGGCCTGTTTGACTGCCTGCTGGAAGTCTCCTACTGGTTGAGCTTGCACAGCCCCTGTCAGCAGTCCACACGCCATGGCGATTGGTGCTACAAATGCAAGTTTCGTTTTCATTGTTTAAGTTTCCCTACTTAGTATCGCCAGGTCATTCGTCAGAGATGCCTAGCCTATTTTTGTAACCCATTGAGTATAGGTCAGATTTCCAATCCGCAACTTCGCCCAATCAAAATACTATGAACTGGGTCACAAAATCAGATATCCGATACCCCAAAAAGGGGAGCAAGTCCCATTCGGTACCCTAAATATGGTCTAAACTTGGCTTTTCGCCACTCGAGCCGGCCTGAAATTGGGTCTTTTTGTTCATTTTGGCCATATATAACCACCCCAAACCCCGGAATCGACTGCATGGAAAGCATCGTCCAGAGTAAAAACGCCCTGACTACCCGCTGGTTGCTGGTTGTGGTCGCCGTTTTTATTGCTGCCAGTCTGGTCATTGCCAAGCCGGATCTGGACAAGATGCAAAGCCTCGCCCTCTCCCGCTATGGCCAGGACACCGCCAATACGGTGGCCGAGTGGCGGGCAATGATCGACAAAATTCAGCCAATGACCGATCAGCAGAAGACAGTGGCAGTAAATGACTTCTTTAATACCCGCATACGCTGGGTGCAGGATCCCGAGGCCTGGGGCCAGAAGGACTACTGGGCGACCCCGCTGGAAACAATGGCCAAGCGCATGGGTGATTGCGAGGATTTCGCGATTGCCAAGTACGCCACCCTGATTCTGGCCGGGGTAGACGTCAACAAACTGCGCATCACCTACGTAAAGGCCCGCATGGGCGGCGCCTACAGCAAGATCCACGAGGCCCATATGGTGCTGGCGTACTACCCCACGCCCTCGGGGATGCCAGAGATTCTCGATAATTTGATCACCGATGTACGGCCGGCATCGCAACGCACCGATCTCAAGCCGGTGTACGGTTTTAACAGTAATGGATTATGGGTGGGCGGCGCTGCGGCACCGGCCACCAAGGACCCGGGCGCCAAGCTGTCACGCTGGCGCGATCTGCTGCAGCGTGCTGCGGCGGAAGGCCTGGGTTAAGCAAGTACTATAAGGGAGTTCTGTCATGTCATTATTTAAACAACTGGGACTGGCGATCGTCTTGATGCTCACGCTCATTTTCGTGGGCAGCGTGCTGGTGAGCACGATTTCAGCCAAGTCGTATCTCGAGCAACAGTTGACCATGAAGAATGCCGATAACGCGAATGCGTTGGCGCTCTCCCTGACCCAGCAAGATGCCGATGATGTGATGCTGGAATTGACGCTGGCAGCGCAATTCGACACCGGCTTCTACGAGATGATCAAGCTCACCGACCCCGAGGGCAACGTGCCTATTTACCGGGTGGATGAGCAAGTAGTGGACGACGCGCCCCAGTGGTTCATCAGCCTGTTTCCCATTGAGGTGCAGCCGGGCATTGCCGCGGTACAAAAAGGTTGGCAGCAATTGGGCACCATAGAACTGCGCAGCCACTCACGCTTTGCCTATGGCGAGCTGTGGGACAGCACCAAGAAACTGGCGCTGGTGTTTTTCATCGCCATGGTGGCTGCCGGCTTCCTGGGCAGCTATATGCTCAAGCGCATCCTGCATCCCCTGGATGACGTGGTCGACCAGGCCGAGGCCATTGGCAACCGTCAGTTCGTTACGATCGACGAGCCTTACACACTGGAGTTCAAGCAAGTTGTGTCGGCGATGAACACCTTGTCTGATCGCATCAAGAATGTGTTGCGCCAGGAAGCCAAGCGGCTGGAGAAATGGCAGCGCGATGCCCACATCGACAAGGTAACCGGGCTGATGAACCGGGAGCCCTTTATACAAACACTGGATGCCGCACTGGATAGCGACGACGTGAACTCCACCGGCAGCCTGGCGCTTATTCGCATTGCCGGCCTGACCAACCTAAACCAGACCTTTGGTCGCAAGGCCATCGACGGCATGCTGAAAGATATCGGTAAGGAGATTAACAATATCGTTATGAGTCACAGCCGCTGGGGCGCCTGCCGCATGAACGGTTCTGACTTTGCCATCATGGCACCCAGGGCGATGGAGGCCGACCAAGCCGCCAAGGAAGCACAGCAAGCCATGACCGAAGTGCTGGAGAATCGCAGCATGAAGGCTGAGGTTAAACTCCCCGGCGCAGCCACCATATACACCCATGGTGAAACCATCGGCCAGATTCTTACCCGCCTGGATGGCGCGCTACTCAATGCCGACCAGGAAGGCAACTCTGCAATCAACGTTGCCCATAAAGGCGACATTCAGCTCACTTCAGTGCGCGAGCAAATGGAGCGCTGGCGCGGAATCTTTACCGAGGCCTTCCGTGAGCACAAGTTCTCGCTGTCGGGCTTTCCCGCGGTGGATACCGAAGGCAAGCTGTTGCACATGGAATCCCCCGTGCGGCTGTCTTTCCGGGATGAGCTGATCAGCGCGGGCCAGTTCCTGCCGTGGATCAACCGTCTGGAGTTATCGGCCGACCTCGACAAGGAAGTTATAACCCTGGCGATTCAGAAGATAGAGAACGAGGGCGTACCCACCTGCGTTAACCTTTCGGTAGCAGCGGTAGTAGAGCCGGCTTTCCTGAGCTGGCTTGCAGACAGGCTTTCAAAGCATGCCGATGCAGCACAAATGTTGTGGATGGAAATCTCGGAGCCGATGGCCTTCCGCCATCTGGATGCCTTCAAGAAACTGTGCGGCACCGCCAAAAGCTTTGGCACCAAAATTGGTATCGAGCACATGGGCCACCAGCTGGCAGAGCTCGGCCAATTGCATGACGTGGGCATCGACTACCTGAAAGTAGACGCCACCTTCGTGCGCGGCATTGACGACAACAACGCCAACCAGAACCTGCTGCGCAACCTGTGCACCGTGGGGCACTCTATCGGAGTGATTGTTATTGGTGAAGCCGTGCGCACCGAGGAAGAGTGGACCACTCTGAAAGAAATTGGTTGTGATGGTGCGACCGGGCCTGGGATTGAGTTGGGCTGATCGGGTTGGTCGTATTTGATCGATTGCTGCTCTGGTAACAGGGGCTCATCTACAGTGATACTGGAGACACCCAGCCACTCCTATGCCTTGAACACCAAGGTGTATCACTATAGTATCACTTTATGAAGACTGAGCTTGTTACAACGCTGAAGCGCCAAGCCACGCGAATACTCGCCGAATTGCGCGACTCCAGAGAGCCAGTGCTGATAACCGAGCACGGTAAACCCTCTGCTTACCTGGTGGATGTAGCCGATTTTGAGTACCAGCAAAACCGCCTGCACATTCTTGAAGCCCTCGCCCGCGGCGAAACCGCCTTGAGTGAAGGACGTACGCTTACTCAAAATGAGGTTGAGCAGGCCATGTCCAAGTGGCTGCCTTAATCTGGACTGAACTCGCCCTTTCAGACCTCAACGACATCGCCGAATATATTGGGCTGGACAACAGGCCAGCCGCGCAGAACTTTGTGGCAACTGTGTTGGCTGCAACCCGCCAGTTGGAAGCATTCCCGCAATCTGGCAGACGCCCACCCGAACTGGTCGACTCTATCTATCGCGAACTGATCGTGGGGCCCTGCCGCATTTTCTACCGCTACAATGAAACTCGGAACGAAACCTATATCGTCCGCATAATGCGCTCCGAAAGACTACTTAGAAATTTCATGTTGAGCGGAAAATAAAGACACTATCGCTGGCCACATCTGGCTGAATTGATTGCTGGCGCGTCGCGCCAGTTCCTAAGAGACTCTGACCGTATCTTCTGACTCTGCGCCCATAAAGCGAGGGAGTCAGAAGACTCTTATTGCCTTACTTTTCGGTAAGGAATATGATTACGGGATTAGGGCCAATGACGCAGCAGATAATGCCAATCGCCAAGATCACCAGTAAAGGCCAGATCACGATTCCTCGTGAAATTCGGGAGTTACTGAACCTCAATGCCGGAGACAGTATCAGTTTCATCACTGACGCCGAAGGCCGCGTGACCTTTACTCCGGCCAGGAAGAGCATCACAAGCCTGAAAGGCATCGTGCCAAAACCGGATAAACCCGTGTCTCTCGAGGATATGAAAGCCACTATCCGTGCTCACGGCGCTTCCGATGAAAGGCATTGATACCAATGTACTGGTCCGCTATTTGGTGCAGGATCATAAACAGCAATCAGCAAAAGCGGCTCGCTTTATTGAGCAGAACTGCACCCCGGATAACCCCTGCCAAGTGGGCCACATCGTACTCGCTGAATTGGTGTGGGTGCTGTCCAGCAACTATAAACAGACTCGCGAGGAGATAGCCCTCGTGATCGAACGCCTGTTAGAAGCGGGTGAGATGAATGTAATGGACTCGGCAGTGGTGTGGAAATCACTGAAGGACTACCGCGCTTCCAATGTGGATTTTTCCGATCACCTTATCGCAAGACAGAACGAGTATACCGGCTGCGCCTCAACAGTGACTTTCGACAAGAAGGCTGCCAGGCAGCCAGCTTTCGAGATTTTATAAGGCCAGGCGAGGAAGAGAACTCGAACTGTCAGTCATCACCGATCAAATTCATATTGCTGCCTAGATCGCTGGGATCCATCTGGCTCTCACTTTCCGACCGCAGCAGCTCTCACCCATTCGCCGCATCTGATGGAATCCATCAATAGATGCTTGCTCTCATTACTGCCAAGCTGACCCAGGTTCAATAGATCGGGATTGAATATATTCCATCAATGGAATATATTGCCGCAAGGATGCGTAATGGGTTGGAACCTCGAGTACACCAACGAGTTTGGCGATTGGTGGGAAACACTGAAAGAACAGGAGCAGGATAATGTCGTCGCGACGGCCGAGCTGCTCATGAAATTGGGACCAAACTTGCCGTTTCCCTACTCTTCGGGCGTGCATGGATCTAAACACCGGCACATGCGGGAGCTGCGCATTCAGTCGGGCGGCCGGCCCTTGCGCATTTTCTATGCGTTCGATCCCCGGCGGCAAGCCATATTGCTGATTGGGGGCGATAAAACGGGTAACAAAAGGTTTTATGAGAGAACTGTACCACTTGCTGACCGACTGTATGAACAGCATCTGCAGGAACTAAAAGACGAAGGACTGATTCAATGAGCGGACACAAGCCATTTGAGCATCTGACGAAAGATTTACCGGCAACTAGACGTCGAAAAATTGATGCAATCAAAGCAGAGCTAGGCGACAACATGGCACTGTGCGAGCTTCGCCAAGCAATAGGTATGTCTCAAGACACCCTGGCAGAACGGCTTAACGTGTTACAACCCGCAGTAGCCAAAATAGAGCGGCGCTCTGACATACGAATAAGCAGCCTGCGCCGCTTGATTGAGGCAATGGGCGGGTCTCTTGAAATCAAGGCGCACTTCCCCGAGGGGGATGTGACAATTACCAACTACAACGAAACCTGAAGGCGACTAATCATCCCCAATCAAGTTAAGGTTGCCACCCATCTTGCTACGCAAACGCTGACGATAGAGCATCTTCTCCTGCGCGGACTCGGGTAGATCGGTAAACAGAATAACGCCTTTGTCGACCAGCAGCTGGACCACGTCTTCCAGTACGCGAACAAAATCCTGGTCGGTGGCGCTGAGCGATGAAGCGCCCTGCCCCAGGTTGTCGAGATACGCTGTCACCTCCAGGTTATCGGCCGCCAACTCCTCATCAAAGCCAGACTCCTGCGTTTGACTGACAGCGGCGATGCCGCCCTGCTCATTGCGCTTAACGAAAGGCATTCAGTTCTCCAAATAAAAATCCCCACAACCCGCGAAGGTTGTGGGGATGAGTGTACAAACTTGAGACCGACTAATCAGCTATCAATGCTAAGTTTTGAAGCATTGATCATATCCTGAATAATGCTTTCGCCTCCCAGACTATCCAAAGTTGCATTGGTTATACCTTCGAGAGTTATCTCATGGTCTACAAATCCAGCGATAACATCGTTAGGCAAATCACCGGTCAATTCACCAGATCGGCTGACACTAATAACAGTACTTCCAGCAACTTCACTAACCGCAAGATACTCTGATATATCTCCAGCGCCTTCTTCACCTATAAGTAAATCACGCAGATCTAACAAATCGCTCTCGGCACTGGGGTCAAAATTAGTGACCGTAAAACTAGGTGTATCCTGTTCAGCCAACTCCCAGACAAACAAGTCGTTCTCGGACGTACCCATTAATGTATCGTCACCTGCGTTAAGCACATTGGTATCGGTGGGGGTCAGATCGACATGGATTGCGTCCACTATGGTGACAGTGTCCGAATCGGCATCTGTCAGCGTAAGGTCGAAGTCCAGTGTCGCGCCGCCACCCACGATTGTCGTTCCGCCAAAATCGCCGAGGGCAAATCCATCACCACTCACATACCATGCTTCAACGCTTTGGTAACCATCCTTCGTAAATACAGCAACACTGCTGTTGTCGCCAAGCTCGCTGATAGTGACCGTGCCGTCCATGTTCCAGGTCACAACCTGATTGACATTGACAGTGACAGGGCCAGGGCCAACCTTATCACCGTCTTGATAATCTGGGTCGCTGACGTCCCTGAACACCCGTATTCCGTCAACGATGACCGAAGTAATTTCGTCATGGCCACCGTCTTTCGGATCGTTGGCAGGATCGCTTTCCGCATCGAATGCTTCAAAACTGGCTGTTGCTGTCTTACCTTTCCCACTGAAGGAGAACCCAATGGCAGCACCGTTCACACCACCAATAAAATCGGTAAATGTGTGGTTAGCGGTATCCCCACCTTGATACCCCGAACCACCAGAGATCGGCGTACCGCCGGTGCTGGTGATGAAGGTTACTCGAGCGCCCTGACCAGAATCAACGGTATTGTTGTCTCTTCCCAGCTCAAAGCTATTGAGATTGACCGTTCCGGTAAACTCTTTTGTACCTGCCTTATCGGATGGGTCAAAACTTATTGGAGTTACGAGGATATCCGGAATACTTGTATCCGCAACCTCGTAGGTGAACCAGTTGTAGTTACCGGCATCCGGGATATAGTTATCGTCACGAACCTGGAAATCAATACCCGCATCGATGACACTTATCAGATTGAAGTCATAAGTACCTGCATTCTGATTCAGCGTTACCGTGTAGACATTTGCGGCTACATCGTCTTCCGTGGTGTAACCGGTCAGGACATTGCCTTCGACTTTCTCGAAGATGTCTTTCCCACCAGAGGTTTCCCCGGTCGCGGCTGTACCCGGATCAGCAAATCCAAGAACGCCTAACTGATCCGCACCGACATTATCTGATACATCAAGATCAATATCGAGTGCCACAGCAATATCACTATCGCCCAGAGGATCGTTAGTCACCACCGCTCTGCTTGGGTCGATTGATAACGGTACGTCATCGATAATCTTTGCAGATAGCGTGTCACTGGTGAAGTCGTCGTTAGCGTCTGTCAACTCAACAGTGAAGTCCTCAAAATACTGACCCGAGACATCATTCTCACCAAGCTCTGCATCATGGTCCTGATTCTGCTGCAATGTGAACTCATAGGTCACAATGCCTGTGTCCGGATCATAATCCGTAATCTCAAGCTTGTTGCCATCACCCGTCGGATCAATGGTCTTGCCGGTGAATACATCATCGGCAAT
>JBDVXK010000013.1:0-574273 GCA_039964455.1 Halieaceae bacterium
TCTTCTGGTTCTGTCTGATTACTGGCTACCAGCAACCATGAAATCAACGGCTGCGTGAATCTCGTCGTCAGAGCAGGCCATGCAGCCGCCCTTGGCAATCATGCCTGTACCCGGCACACCTTCCACGCCACTGGCATAAAGGACGTCATTGCCTTTGGTGATACGGTCTGCCCAGGCTGCTACATCACCAACCTTGGGTGCGCCACCAGCGCCCGTGCTATGGCAGGCCATGCAGGCTGCGTTATAGACATCTTCACCGGAACGCGGGCCAGCGTCAGCGGTAACGACCGGGCCACCACAACTGGTATCACCGTGCAGGCATACATCTCCCACAGGCTTGATTCGCGCTTCGATATCGGCGCGCTGCTTATCGCTGAGCTCTACAGCGGCTGCGCTTAAAGCCAGGCCAAGGGCCATGGCGGCTAAGATCATTCGGGTAATCACAGGCTCTTCCTCTTTGGTTACGGCGCGCATTATAGCCACTTCTGGGTTGCGGGAAAACTCGCTGTTTTAGACGCTCTAAAGATGGACAGCGCAGTTAAAGCCAGCAGAAGCAATCTTTGCTAGGCTTTAATACCCATAATCAAGCCAGAAAAGGACCATCCCGTGAAACTTTACACCTTCGAAGCCGCGCCCAACCCCAAACGCGTCCACCTGCTGATGCAATATAAGGGCATCGAGATGGAGTTGATTCCAGTAGATATGATGTCACGCGAACAACGGTCTGAGGAATACGGACGGATTAATCCGTTACAGACACTGCCAGCCCTCGTACTGGACGATGGAACCCTGCTAACCGAGGTCATCAGCATTTGCACCTACCTGGAAGCTATCTATCCCCAGAAGCCTCTCATGGGCGGTGAGCCGCTGGAAAAAGCGCAGATACTGGGCTGGTCTCACTGGCTATTCACCCAGATTTTTATGCCCACCGCCGATGTCTTTCGTAACGGTAATCCCGCGTTTGCCGGTCACGCCCTACCCGGCACCCTCGCACTGGAGCAGATACCCGACCTGGTTGAGCGCGGTAAAGCCAGGCTGGCCGACAACCTGCCCAAGGTCAACAATCATCTGGCGGGCAAAGACTTCATTATGGGCGATGCCTTCACCTTCGCAGATACCGAGTTGCTGGCCTGGATGAGCTTCATGAAAATGGCGCGCCAGTCGCTGCCTGACAGCTGCACCAACATCGCCGCCTGGCAGGAGCGGGCGACGGCCGCTCTCGGCTAAAAGTAGAACGCCAATTGGGCAAATAGCGCGGGGCCGGTGCTGAGCTGGAGGTCCTCGATGCCACTGTCCAAGCCGCCATACTCGGTACCTGCCGGCCCCACCGGGAGGTTTACAGAGCCCAGTAGCTGCCAGTTCTGGCCCACATCCCACTGAGCTACCACCTGCATCAGGGCTGAGCCATCACCAAGGTTGAGAAAAATATTGGGGATCACATTTATCAGCGGCGTGACTTCCACCGTCAGGGAGCCAGCCAGGTAGTGACGACCCAAGTTAAACAGCTCACCACGATTAATACGCGCGGTTAGCGCCTCGGCATCGGCAAACTTGTCAGGACTGTAGTCGTCCTCACGCAAGCCAAAACCGTTGAAGAAATACTCGGCCACTGCACTCACATTGTGACCGCCCCACTCCCACGAATACGACCAGCTACCCACCAGGCTGCTTACCCAGTCATCCCCGGTATCGGTAAAGACCACGTCACCACGCAGGACCGCGTCGCCCAGGTTCGTCGACCCACCAAGCGCCAGCATGAATTCGTCATAATGCTCTGCCAACAGCAGGTCATATTCGCGGTCTACCGCAAAGCCATGAAATTTCAGGGCGGTAGACCGTACATCACTGGTGACATCGCCATCCTCGTCACGACGCTGCACAGAAACCAACTGCCAGTCACTGCCACTATCTAGCAGATACTGGCCATAGAACATGTCATCACCGAGTTTGTACTCTGTATCCACGGCTGCAGGGTCGAATGGATTGAGGAAATCCATGGGATTGTAGATCAGTCCATTGCCCCAACTTACCGCCTGCCGGCCAAGGCGAAGGACGGTTTTCTCTCCGGCGAAGTCGACATGTAATCTGTCCAGACGCTGCGCCAACACCCTGCTGTCGCTACTACTGATCTCATGGGTGAGGTCCCACCAGCGCTTGTCATCATTGGGCAATGACTGGGGAATCAGAAAAAGATCACTAAAGGCCTCGCTGAGCTCCAGGGAATCGCCGAAGCGCGCCAGGAACTGGTAGTCAGCTTTGATACTCCATGCGCCCTTATTGGCGTTGAAGTTCAGCCTTAGTTCAGTGCCCTGATCGTGAGTGACAGCGCCAACAGTATCGCGAAACAAGCTATCGTCGGGGTAGCTTGCAGTAATCCACTGACCCTTGATGTGTCCGCGCTCGAACAGGGGAATAGCATCGCTGGCGAGCGCGGGTGAAACCAACGCAATCAGGCAGACTGCAGCGCCGACTAATCTTTGCAGCATTCACACATCCATCGCATGCGGTTCCTGCTGTTCATCGCTCACCACCACGCCATCCTGCATGTGAATCAGCCGCCTTGCGTAGCCCATTACGCGACTGTCATGGGTGGCAATAACAAAGGTAATACCCCGTTCCACATTGAGCTCTACAAACAGGTCCATCAACTGCGCCGCGCTCTTGCTATCGAGGTTGGCAGTCGGTTCGTCGGCTAACACCAGCTCCGGTTTACTGACAATTGCCCGGGCCACCGCAACCCGTTGTTGCTGTCCGCCAGAAAGCTCTGCGGGCAAGCGCGTCTCCATACCCGCCAGGCCAACTTCTGCCAGTACAGCATCAGAGCGCTGCCTGCGCTGAGCGGCGCTGACACCCTGCACCTGCATCACAAACTCAACATTCTCACGAGCAGAAAGCACCGGCACCAGGTTATAGGCCTGAAAGACAAAGCCAATATTGTGCAGCCGCATATCAGCAAGCTCACCCTTGGACAGCTTGTCCAGACGATATTCACCCACCTGAATTTCACCACTGTCAGGCGTATCCAGCCCACCCAGTGCGTTGAGCAATGTGGTTTTGCCCGAGCCAGAGGGGCCAGACAGACAAAGAAACTCACCCTTGGTGATTTCCAGCGATACCTTGTTAAGGCCGGTGATAATTTCATCACCCTGCTGGAAGGTTTTACAAAGCTCTGTGCAGGTTATTGCGCTCATAACAAAACTATCGCTCTCTCTAGTGGCGCGACAAGGCCCTTATAGGGTCCAGACTCGCGGCACGCCATGCCGGTAGCAAGCTGGCCAGCAAGCCCAACCCCAATACAACAACTGTCGACATCACCATATCCTGCACAACCAGTGCGGGATACAGCGTGGTGCCCATTGCCATCTTTTCTACGCCCTGGGCCACAGCCGATATATCGATACCGGACTCCAGCGGTTTTATCGTCAGCCAGGCACTGACGTTGCCCAGCAAAAGCCCAAGGCACAGCAGGTAAATGCTTTCCACCAGCACCTGCGCGAGAATCAGCCCCGGGCGCATACCCAGCGCCTGCATCAGGCCGATTTCCCGAATACGCTCAAACACCGCCATAACTAACGTATTCACCAGCCCAAAAGACAGCGCCAGAAAAATAACCACCATGAATACCAGCGAAAACCCATCCTGCACGCGCAACATACTGTCCAGAAAACTATCCAGTTGCGGCCAGGGTAATACCTCAAACCCCGGGCCGGCTGCGGCGGCGATAGGTTGATACCAGTCGCCCATCAATCGATAGTCATCTGCCGTAGCAGCAATTTCAGACACGTCGCTACCAATGCCCAGCATGGCCTGGGTAACTGCCAGCCCGCTGTAAACAAACACATCCTCGGTGCCCTGCAGGCGTGCCTTGTATATTCCAACGACGCGAGCTCCGCGATCGGCGACGTTGTTGTCCGGATCCTGTGACATCAATACAACACGCTTGCCCAGCCCGGTCTCCAACCTTCTGGCGAGGCTGGCGCCCAACACCACGCCTCTGTCATCGATGTCCGCGAGAAAGCGGCCCTCTATCACTTCCTCCGGCAGCGAACCCAGTGCCGCTTCCTTCTGCGGATCTATGCCCAGCAATATCACTCCGCGACTGTCTCGCTCGCTGGCAACTACCGCAGGCACGCGCACCCGTGCCGCCCACGCTACCGCGGGCGGCGCTGCCAGTGCCTCACGCAGTGCAGCGCTTGGCGCCGGCATACGATTGACCACGCTGGGGTCGCGGCGGTACTCCGGGTGATGCAGCTGCACTTCACCCGGCAGTGTATTGAGGGTGTTCTCAACGATCTGGTCGGTCATGCCCCGCATCATCGCCGCCATGAAAATCATCGCCCAGATACCTACCGTAATAGCAGCCAGCATGATCAAGGTGCGCCGGTAATTACGCCACAAGTTGCGCCACGCCAGCACCATCACTGTAGACATCGCTCCACCCATCAGGCAGCCCTCATAGCCGGAACAGGTTGCAGACGAAACAGCCGCAATGCGGGGTAAAGTGCAGCCAAAAGTGCAAACAGGAATACGGTTGTCGGGCCCCAGAGTATCGCCAGCAGGCTGAACTCGGGGTACATGCGCTCAGGCAGGTTAAAGCGCTTGCCCATCTCTTCCATCCCCGGGAAATAAAACCCGGCAAAGCTCAGGTACCAAACAAGCAACCCGCCAAGCAAGACACCAAAGGCCAGCCCAATCGTCGACATCATCAAGGTCTCCAGCCCGACCAAGCGGGCCAGTTTGCCCGGACCCATGCCCAGCGATAGCATGACGCCGAACTCCCGGGTGCGCTCCAGCACAGACATCAGCTGTGTATTCAGCACGCTGAAAGCCACAAGAATGATTAGCACCCCATACATGAACCAGGCGCTGGCCATGTCGGAGGTGATAGCCTGCCGCAGTCCGGGCTGCAAGGCGTCCCAATCGAGAACCACAAGCTCGGCCCGGTCTGCCACCTGCTGCTGTATGACGGCTACCTGTTGCGGTACGGCGTCAAAATCGTCTACCCGCAAGACAACACTGTGACCCTGGTTACCCATGGTAAAAACTTGCTGAAACCAGGCCAGCGGCACCTCCGCAATACTGCGATCAACCTCATCGAAGCCGGTATCGATCACTCCCACCACGGTGGCCACGGCTGCAGCAAAGGAGCCGTCGCGGCCGCTGCCAAGAAAGGTCAACTCGTCGCCAAGACCCACCTTCAGATTGTCGGCAAGTATCGACCCAATCACAATTTCATCGCTGTCGACACCGGCGTCAGGAGCCAGGAATCGCCCCTGCTTCACCAGCCCTGGAAACGTGGAAACTTCGGGCTCATAGGCCGGCTCCACACCCACGATCTGAATACCGAATGATCGCTCCTCACTGGAGGCCAGGGCAAAGGCGATGCCGCGTGCTGACGCTGCTGACACACCTTGTTGTTCGCGCAGGGTCTGCGCCAACTCTGCAGCGGCAGGCACCGTCTGGCGCATCTTCTGTTGATCAAGGTAACCGACATGCTGAACCTGAATGTGGCCAGAAAAGGTACCCAGCGTATTGTCGATCATCATGGTGTAGGAACCGAGCTGCAGGGATATCAGGAATACCAGCAGGACATTACAAAACACCATTGCCGCAACTGTCAGCCAGGTTCTGCGACTGTGACGCCACAGGTTCCGCCAGGCCAACAGCCAGGTGACGTTCACTGGCGGGGGTTTCTCAGACTGGACAAGGTAAACAGGGCGCCAGATAACTCAAGGTCAAACTCAATCTCAGCCGTGCGCAGCTCAGTCCATTCCTGTTCGTCGCCGGCCTTACTCATGCGAACAACAGAGGCGACACTGCGACCGGACATTTCTTCTATCTTGCTGGCGGCTAACCGCTTGACCAGCTCCCCGTCCTGATCCCAGAACTGCTGCTCCAGCAGAATCCAGTCATCACGAATGACGAGAACTTCCTTACCCCAGACCACAGCGGCCTCTTCATGCGGGATCGACTCAATGACGTAAACCGTATGGCCATCCTGCTGTCGCTCTTCCACCAGGGTATGGTCGTACTGATCGATAATATCTGTATTTTTGCTGATGTCCTTGTTGGAGAAATCACTGCCCATCCAGTTCTGGCTCATCATCGACGAGGGCACCTTGATAACCCGGTTTATCTTGGGTGTGTAGGTCCACATATTGCCGTCCAGCGACAGCGTGCCGTTACCCGCATCTTTACGAGGCTCGGTAACTCGCACCAGAGTCTGTTTGTCGCCTTCGGTCCAGGCACGCATCGTCATGCTGCGCTGCCACTCTGGCCGATTGATCACCATGGTCATTTCCGAGTAAGACGTCTGCCCCCGGTAATGATCCATCGCCTGCTGGATAATATCTCGCGCATTGGGTACCTGCTCAGCTGCTGTAACAGCAGCGAATAGTGCCAATGACAGTGCCAGTAACAGCTTCATAAAACCTCCATGAAAGTGACCTCTATAGAATGCGTCTACCAGCGCCCTCGGGCAAGCGAGAAATCGCGCATTATTGATGGCCCCAAATTCGGCCCAATCGCGTATAAATGATTACAAAGCCTACAATCAGGTTATTAGCAGGCAAACCTTTGCGCGCATTTTACTTTCTCATTGTTCCAGTGCTCATGCTATCGGCGCTTACCGGCTGCGATACCGGGAGCCATGAGGCTGATATGGCCGACTATGTGGCGAGGCTACAGCGAACGCTGGAGACCTCGGCAATGGCGCACACACCCAGCCAGATCATACCGCCGCCGCGCAGCACCGAATTACAGCTGCCAGTCGCACCGGGCAAACTTGACGCTCTGGACTTTCTCGCACTGCGTGGTTGTGCCCTGCAGGTCACCGTGGGCAAGCGCAACAGTAACCTGGGACGGATGGCAGCGCCATCGCAGCAACTATTACTGGATCTGGAGTATCTGAGGCTTGCACCAGACTGCATCGCCAACCTGATACAGCGCGACGAATCATCGCTGGCGCAGACGCTACAAGACAGTTTTCAACTCAAGCGAGACCAGCTGCCAATACGCATTTTCAATGCGACCCTGGGTGGCCCTGAGTATCGACAATTATGGCGTGCCAGTCGCAGCCCCAGGACGTATCCACAACAGACCAGCAGCGTTGTTACTTCCGCCCTGCAACAAATTACCAGCCTCAGTGAGCGCTGGCTTGCCGGACAATATGCAGCGGACAATCAGGCCTTCGAAATAGCACTGGGCGAAGTCGCCGGCGGTGATGGCGGTGAACTACTGCGCGCCCTGGCACTGCAGCAACACTGGCTGGCGCGCGCCAACTCTGTGGTGGAGCAACGAACCGAGGGCGGCCCCCTGTGTCAACCGGGGCGTACATCGACAGAGGCCGAAGTGTTACAAACCGTGATACAAAAATTTTTCATCGGCAAAATTCAGCCCTGGTCGGCCAGCCTGGCGAGACGCCATCACGAATTGATACCGCCCATATCCAGCCTGGAAACATCTCTCGCGAGCACGCTGCCCGACACCTACGGCGAATGGCAGCAGCAACGGAACAGGCAGCTGGAGGTCACAATGTCTGCCCCCAAGGATCATGTAAAAGCTTTGCAGACGCTATTGGCGCCCTGCCGCTAATGAGGATTTATGCGGGCATTTGCGATCCAGCACTGCGCGCCCTATTCTTGCGTCATGATTCGTAGCACCAAAACTCTCCTTATCAGCCTGGTACTGCTCGTTGCGGGCTGCGCCACCGTCGACTTCGATGCGGAAAAAACAGCCAGTCAGATGATCGAGGATACAAGCGATACGCGTTTTGGCGAGGCCATTGCACCCGCGATCGCTGAGCATCCCGGGCAGTCAGGCTTTCACCTTATGATCGAGAGCATCGACGCGCTGGCAGCCCGGCTGTTGCTCGCGGGACTCGCCGAACGCACCCTGGATGTACAGTATTACCTGATCGGCGATGACCCCATAGGCGATATATTTTTTAGCTCACTACTCAAGGCCGCAGATCGCGGTGTTCGTGTTCGCCTGTTGATTGATGATTTGGGCACGGTGGGCCTGGAAGATGACCTGATGGCCCTGTCTGACCATCCCAATATCCAGCTGCGGCTTTTTAACCCCTTTGCCAGCCGAGCATTACGCGCCTTTGACGCCTGGGACTTCCGCCGACTGAATCGGCGAATGCACAACAAGTCATTCACCGCGGATAATCAGATGACGATTATTGGCGGTCGCAATATCGCGACAGAATATTTTGCGCTTAATCCCGATTACAATTTTGGTGATCTGGACACGCTGGCGATCGGGCCCATCGTGACTGAAACTTCTCGCATGTTCGACAGTTATTGGAACCACGAGCGGGCAGTGCCCTTTCACCAGCTATCGCAGCAGGCGCCCGATGACGGAACTCGCCTGAACGTCATTCGAGCGTCCTATGCGGACAATCTTGAAGCATTGAAAAGCACGGGCTATGGCGACGCGGTCCAGGCCTCTATCGACGATTATCTGGATAGCGACCTGAGCCTCTACCAATGGGCTGACTATGAACTCGTATTCGATTCCCCCGACAAGAACCTGATCGACGAATCCGAAACCGCCGACAGTATCAGAACACCTCTCGCCGAATCGATACGGTCCACTACAGAGTCATTCACGCTGATCTCTCCTTATTTCGTGCCGCGTCAAGCCGGAATCGAGGCGATCTCGAGGATGCAGGACAATGGAATTCAGGTGAACGTAATCACCAATTCACTCGCTTCCAGTGATCACCTGCTGGTTTACGGTGGCTATGCTCCCGTGCGAAAACCGCTACTTGAACACGGCGCAAGAATTTTTGAAATAAGGGGCGACCTCGACATCTCCGGCACCGAGGATGCGGGCACCAAAGGCAGCAAGAGCAGCCTCCACACCAAAGCCTTTATTGTCGATAGACAGTATTTCTTTATGGGGTCATTTAACTGGGACCCTCGGTCGGCCTTCCTGAACACTGAGTTGGGAGTGATCATCGACTCAAAGGAGATAGCCGCTCCGCTGGCGGACAGACTCGTCAGGAGCGCACCGGAGAGTAGTTATGAAGTCTTTCTGAATGAGCAGGGCAAGCTGCGCTGGCGGACAATAGAAGCAGGAGAAGAGCTTATCCTGGACAAAGAACCTGACACAGGTTTTTGGACGCGCTTTTTTGGCGGTCTGTCACGCTTACTGCCCATAGAGAGTCAACTGTAGGTGATGGCAGGCCACCGTGCACAAGTATCGCCAAATTGGTTAAACTGTCGCACGATTAAACCGCTTACCTAGTCTTTGACCCGGAGTCACATCATGGCCTTTAGCCCACGCGCCACCCTCAAAATTGCAGCTGCCACCACCCTGCTACTGCTAGCTGCATGCTCCAGTGGACCACCCAAGCCTGATGTAGACTACAAGCAGGACTACAACTTCACCCAGGTGCAGAAGCTGGCCTTCTACAAAAACTCCGGTGAGGTCTCGGGCGATAACCCGTTACAGCTTAGTGACATACAACGAAACCGCATCGACGAAGCCCTGGCCTTTGCCCTGCGCAACAAGGGCTTCGATATTGTCGATGATCCCAGCCAGGCAGATATGCTGATCAGCTGGCACCTGGCTACCCAGCACAAGACTGATGTACGCACCTATAACAGTCCGTCCTATGGCGGCGCTTACGGCGGGTATGGTCGTTACGGCCGCTACAATCGCTACAGCGCTTACAACTGCTGGAGCTGCAGCCCTACCCAAACTGAAGTTTCTGTGCAGAACTACACGCAGGGTACTTTCATCGTGGACATGATAGACCCCGGAATGCGTCAGTCAGTGTGGCGCGGCGTTACACAGTCAAAGCTCAAGGGCAAACACGAGGAAGACCAGGGTCGCTACAATGCGGCAGCCACAGCTATCTTCGCTTCCTTCCCTCCTTACTAGCTACGCACAGGCCAACGGGGGTGCAATCAGCCCCCATTGGGCTCGGAAAATTCAGGTGCCAACCTCCTTTCAATCCGCCCGTAGCTCAGCTGGATAGAGCGCTGCCCTCCGAAGGCAGAGGCCAGAGGTTCGAATCCTCTCGGGCGGGCCACCACTTTCACAGCCTGTTAACTTTACGCAAGGGCATCAGCCATCAGCTGGCATTTGCAGCAGTATCTGTTTCCAAATTTCAATTTCGTCAAAAAGAGTAATCTCTCGACGCAGCCCCCAAGGGCCAAACTCCGCGTGGCTAACACCCATGATGTGAACATTAACACCAGTAGGGGCGCCAAAGCGGCCCCAACCCTCATGGCACCCGCTTAGCGACCAGCGTATCGCGCTACGCGGGCTCAAGAGATCATCCAAGCGGCCGATTTTATGCTCAATTTTAAATTCTGCACACGGGAATGCACTGCGCAGCCCAACCCAAAATTTGTCGGCTTCGGCCCAGCCGTGAGCATCCTCACCGCGAGGAAACGATAAATGACAAGCTCGATCATATTCTTGCGGGATAACAGAGAATTCCATGTTCATAATCCGCTGTAAGATCGAAGCATGCCGTTGTCCCCACTCATTGTCATTTCCAGAGCCTGTATACAAACCGACAACATTAGCGTCGGGAGTGAAGGAAAAACTGTCATTACCTCGGGCGATGATAGAGCGCGCCATGTCTTTAGGATTTGTCCCTATTTGAACTGCAATTGCCGCGTTATCCCGGATCAACCATTCATCCCAAATACGATTTTCACGACAGAAGGTATCGGCGACAGTTCGGAATACAACGCGTTTCCCAGTGGCTGCGCCAAACGCTCCCCCTCGATGGGTCGCGCTTGATAGAATGCGGTGAGAGGAAAGAAAACCCTCCTCATCATCGCCGCACCAGATAACGTCTTCTCCAAATAATTGCCGGTCTGGAAATTCAGACAGTGTCGCCATCGTGTTAGATTTACCAGCCTCATTCCCGCGACTAAAACCTGAGGGAGTTCGGATGAATATATCGTCGGCATAGTGCCAGTCCAGCGATGCAATATCGCGGCCCTCCCAGATCTGGGCGGTGCACTTTAAAATATAGTCCGGCAGATCGGAATATTGTTCGTCAAACCCTTTCATCATGTTCGTGCCTCCTCAAATATTTTCCAAGCCGCCTCTAATTTGTCGATATCAAAACCAGGCTCACGAGCGGGGGCAATAATTATCTGCTCATTACTCAATAAGGTTTTGATAGCCTCGCCCAGGACGGGCATAACGTCTTCAGGAATTACCACCGCACCATGTTGATCGGCATGCACTATTTCACCGGGACTAATGGCCAAGCCAAAAACCGTTACGGGAACATCGATTTCGGTGATATGGCAAAACATATGACTTGGACCAATGGAACCCGCCACGACAGGAAAACCCGGTTCATGGTCATCAAGGTCACGCATCACGCCATTGGTCAAAGCGCCAGACATCCCCAAACCCAAATGAACGGCCGTGTGGACCTCACCCCACCATGCAGACACACAATCGGGGGAATCTATGTCTTCAATGACACAAACCGTGGGCTGGCTACCTTTTGCCATATATTTAAAATAATCCAGACGGCGTGCCTTGATAATCTCAGGGCCTTCTGCTGGCGGCTTGATGCCTGAAAGCTTCGCGGTACGGGCGTAGCCACACATTGCTTTAGCGCCATTCATCACCGATACAGGCGTGCCACGGGTGAAGCGCTCATAACCGCGCGTACCTTGAGCAACCTCGATAGCATTGGATATTGTCGGTGTATCAAATTGGGTAAGGCTGTTAATAAAGTCATTCATGAACTGTTCCTATAGAAGTGTAGGCTGTACGTGCGCGACAGTGCCAGGCACGCTCTCTATGACGGTTTAGCGCCCAAATTTTCTTGCTAAAGAATGCGGGTCATTACAGCGACAGCTTAACCAGAACCTTTTCAAATTTGCCCTCGAAAGGACTACTGTCGACATAGTCAAAACTAATCGGCGCACCGCAGTTTTCGCCACAGCGAATCCCTGCATTGAGCGCCTCTACGTGCCACATCTTTGGGAGAGCCAAATTGCCCACGCTGCTGTCATCTACAGTAAATGACAGCAGACCAGTTCCCATGCCATCAACTTGACCATTGATAACGATTTTTCGTGTACCCGCTTGCAAGGGGGCACTGGTAGAAAATCGCTGCACCGCCTCACGGGTATAAATATAAACAAAGTGAAGATGCCCATTCACCATGAAAAGCTCATAGCCGGCCGCACTATCACCCGACGCAAGAATAACTCCGCTCACCCGATTGTCCGGTAACTCAAGAGCTACCTCCATGCTGAAGTTATGCCTGAAGATGTCTGGTGCTGTCAGACGATTAAATCTCGTTTGACTAGGGAAGAATTCGTAACTGGCGCGAGCTCGCGGCGCAACCTTTGCATACAGCCCATCAAGGTCGTCATCTAACGGTAGCACGTTATTTGCCGCAGCCTCCCTGTCCCACAGTGCAATCAACTCAACAAGTTTCTCTGGCTCACTTTCAGCGAGGTCTACAGCTTCAGAAAAATCCTGCTCGGCGTGATAAAGCGCCCACTGATCATCTTCGAAGCGGTCTCCCGACTGATGTACGGTGACAGCCTTCCAGCCCTTTGCCCAGATTGCACGGTCACCAGCAGTTTCATAGTGCTGCCTCTTCTTTCGTGTCGGCTGGGACGGCTCATCCAAGGTGTAGGCAAAACTGGTACCGTCCAACGGCTCGGGAAGTGGCGCCTTGATACCAGCCATTTCCAATAGGGTTGGGACAACGTCAGTCACATGGTGATACTGACTGTTGACCACGTTTAGCGGAAGTTCACCCGCTGGCCAATGCATTATCAACGGCGAGCGCGTGCCCCCGGCATAGGTGTCACCTTTGCGCCGTTTTAACGGGGTGTTGCCAAGGTGCGACCACCCCGTCGAGTACAGGGGGCTGCTGCGCTCAGTACCAACAAGATCCAGTCCCTGCATTTTTTCTTCTACGGTCTCGGGCTCAATGTACGCAATCCGCCGAACATCCAAAGCCCCTGCCCGATGATAGCCACCACCGGCGCCATTGTCTGACATCACCATCAGAATCGTATTATCGAGCTCACCCATGAGCTGCAGCGTCGTTACCAGTCGCTGTATTTCACTGTCAGCATGATCAAGCATCGCCGCAAACGCTTCCATGGTCCGCTCACTGAAGGCGCGTTCCGACGCGGGTAAGCGATCCCACCCTGGAACCTCATCGGGCCTGGGAGTCAGCAGCGCATTTTCGGGCACAACCCCCAGCGCCTTCTGTCGCTCAAACCGCGGGAGTCTCATACTGTCATACCCTTTCGAATACTTACCCCGGTACTTACCCAGTTTGTCATCAGGCGCATGGAACGGGAAATGACAGGCTCCCAGGCCCAGATACATAAAGAAGGGTTTTTCGGGAGTAGCGACGCGATGATCCTGAATGTAATTGATCGACTGCGTAACGAGATCGCTGGTCAGGTGGTAGTTTTCGCCTTTAACTGGGAAGACCTGGCTGTGATTTCGAAACAATTCGGGGTGGAAGTGATCCACCGCAGAGCCATGGAAACCATACCAATGCTGAAATCCGCGCCCCGTAGGCCAGTGATCGAAAGGACCCATGGCATCCTGGTCATTGACCATGGACAAGTGCCACTTGCCAATAGCAATGGTGTTATAACCCACCTCACCAAGCATCTGTGGGAGAAGCTTTACATCTTCACGGATATATCCCCGATATCCGGGCAGGGGCCTGCCCCATTCTGCGATATTACCTACACCAACCCTATGAGCATTCTGGCCACTCATCAGGCAAGCGCGCGTTGGAGCGCACAATGCCGTGACCTGAAAGTTATTGAATCTCGCCCCGCCTCTGGCGAGACTATCAATACAAGGGGTATCGATCTCGGAGCCAAAACATCCCAAATCAGAGAAACCGACATCATCCAGCACGACCATTAAAATATTGGGTCGCCTGGCGAGATTGCGCGGACGCCAACTCGATGCGTAGTCGGTTGATGAAATTGCCCTGCCGCCCGGTGCCGGCGCAGCCTCACCCATTGCCCCATCGGCAAGCAGCGCAGATGCTGCCGTAGCTTTGATTAAATCGCGTCGTGATAATGGCATCGCATCATCCCTGTTTCAGCTGCACAGCCCGCGCGCCAAAGAGTGGCGCTACCTTCTAATTGGCGTCACCAGTGGCACCGCAAAATCTGTTCATGGTCAAGCTACCCTTGCACGGGCGCATTTTGGGCAATTTATCACACATTTTTGACTTCGAAAACAATGTATCAACTACAGCACAGCAGGCAGATTGACTGGCAGAACTCCCAGCCGTGAGCACATATCTCCTTGTTATATATGGATAAAATAGCGCTACCGTTAAAGATCGCTGCTCGGGCATAAGCGAAGCCTATCAAGCACCAGCGGCCTCAGGAATTCATTTAAACAAGCTATTGACAAACAAATTGCATTCGAAGTATTTTCTCCAGTGAGAATAACGACCATGCATGCAGCATGGCACTACAAAAAACATAAAATCACCCGGGAGCCACTCAAGATGATTAAAACTGTCCGCAACCCCATAGCGTTGCAAATCGCCCTATTAACTGCATCCACAACGTTGGGCTCAATGGCCCTTCACGCACAGGAACGAGCCACCCTCGAAGAGGTTGTAGTCACTGCAGAAAAGCGTGAAGAGAGCCTGCAGGACGTGAGCATTTCTATTTCGGCCTTCAACGAGGAGGCACTGAAGCTCGGCGGTATCGACGACGTATCCCGGCTTGAATTGCTCGTACCAGGCCTTAACTATGCCTTTGCCGGTAACGATGCAAAATTCAATGTTCGTGGCGCCAACTCGACCAATACCTTCGGCGACAATAGCTCAATCGTTGGCGCATTTGTCGATGGTGTTTATCAAGCCAGAGCCTCTCAGCAAACCCGAGCGTTTTTCGACGTACGAGCAGTTGAATTTCTTCGAGGCCCTCAGGGGACCCTGTACGGCAGAAACACCTTCGCCGGCGCCCTGAATGTCTACACACATGCGCCAGAAACTGACGAGGCCTACGGAGGCATTGAACTCAGCCGACAGCGATTTGATCGAATCAAGGGCGAAGCCTACTTCAACGTACCTGTTACTGACACCTTCGCGCTGCGATTTGCTGCAACTTATGACAAGAGCGACGGCTATATCGACAATGCAGCAGGACCTGATATCGGCGCTCAGGATGACAAGGGTTATCGTGTATCGGCACTGTGGCAGCCCAACGATCGCACCGAAGCCATCTTGCGCTACACCTCGGTAGAGGAAGATGGAAACGAGGCGGGCCTGTTCGGCTATACCATTCTATGCCGAAACGAAACACCAGATGGACTGACAGACGCCTTTGGCTCCCAGCGAAATTGTGAAAACCCGGTGAGAGGTTCAGGCAAGCTTGGACCAGCCTCTAATGGGCCTGGCGGCGACCCCTGGGAAATCAGTCAGGACTACGTCCGTCCCGTCGACCTCAAGGATGACAGCTTTTCGCTTAACTTCACTTACGATTTCGGTAGCTTCAGCCTGCGCTCCATCACCGCTGCCAACGATTTTGAAAATGATATCAACTTCGACTTCGACTTCAGCCCAACCCAAAACTCAAACGGTGGCTACCTGGAGGAGTCCGAAGGTTGGTCGCAGGAATTCGTACTGACGTCAAATTCGGAAGGTCCCCTGCAGTGGACAGCAGGCGCGTATTACTCTGACCTCGAGGATTACAACAGCTTCTATATTTATCAACAGACGGTCAGGGATGATTCAACAAGGCCAGTTATCGAAACAGAACTTGGCGAATTTACAATTCTTGAGGGTACGGACATCGTTTCAGACGAAACGCTACTCAACGGCTTCTTCGCCAATGCAGTGCGTATCGATACCGAGTACTGGGGCGTATTCAGCCAGGCGGAATATTCGCTTACTGACAATTTCAGGGTGATTGCGGGTATCCGTTACAACGATGAAACCAAATCCGCCGACTGTGGCGGCAGTAACTTTTCAGAAGGCGATCGCGTGGTTAACGTAAAGGACGGGGTGGATGGTAGTTCACCGCGAATTTTGCCAGAAAATGCCAGCCAGCTGTTCACCTACAATTGCGGTGCCGCAGATGCAGTAGAGAGCCCAAAGGACGGAGAATACGATAACGTCACCTGGAAGGCCGCAGTAGAATACGACCTGAGCGAAGACATAATGTTCTACCTGACAGCTTCCACCGGCTACCTTTCGGGGTCAGCAAGTACGGACGCCACCACCGATGAGCAGGAGTCTGAGGTTATAGAGGCCGGCTTCCGCACTGTACTGCTGGACAGCACACTGCAGTTTAACGGCGCGATTCACTTCACAGAGTACACAAACCTGCTGACCCAACGGCAGCGTATCGACCCTAATACCGGCATCGTACTGACGTTCTCAGACAACGGCGGCGATATTGAGGCATGGGGCATTGAGTTTGATGCAGTTTGGCTGCCTATTGATGGGCTGACCCTGACCGGCACCTTCGCTTATCTCGACTCAGAGTTTGGCACCTACGGACAAACCAACCCGTATCAGCTCTACAAGGGCCAGATACAAGAATTCGTAAACCAGTCCGGAGAAACGACACCCTGGTCTCCTGAGTTCACCGTTGGCGCAAGTGCGGCCTACCGCTTTGAACTTGGCGATAAAGGCTCGCTCACGCTGTATGGCCAGACTTACTACTCCGACGAGTACAATACGTCTAACCTGCTGGCAACAGATCCTGCACACGATCAAGACTCATACACGAAAACCGATGCACGCCTTATCTGGGATTCACCCGATCAGCGCTACGGCATCGAGCTTTTTGTCGAGAACATCGAAGACAATGAGGTACTCGCTCGTGGCAACAACAACAGCGACGATGTGGTGCAAACATCTTATCTCTACCCGCAAAATTATGGCCTGAAGTTCCGGGCAATCTTTTAGCAGTAGCACGTGCCATCCTGGTCAGTAATGACCAGAGTGGCACACCTTTTCACGTGCGGTGAAGCAGTGCGACTTGGCGGCTATATGCCGCCTTTTTTATTTTTACTACCGCTGTATTTGGGCAGCCTCAGGTCGAACAGAATCGCACCAGCCCGCAGGAGAAACGCTGCTGCAATCGCGAGCGGCACTGACATCTGCGTAGTAACTCCAAATCCATACAACAAGGTATAACTCAAAGCACCCAGAAGCGCGGCAGTGACATAGATCTCGGGGCCTAGTAATACCGGTTTCTTATTGAGGAGGGTATCGCGGATCATTGAGCCAAATGTTGCTGTCATCACCCCCATGCCGACAGCAACGATCGCCGGTGCACCCAGTGCAGCAGCCTTCGCTGCCCCCAGAACACTGAACGTTGACATGCCGATCGCATCTGCCCAGAGCAACACCTTATGCAGCGAGGTCAACTGCGGAGCGAGGAACCAGGTAGCCACCGACGCCAACACACAAATCCAAAGATAGCGAGTCTGCTCCAACCAAAAGACAGGATTGGCGTTCAGCAAAACATCCCGCAGTGTCCCTCCACCAATGCCGGTTATCGTACCAAACAGAATGAAGCCCAAGATGTCATTTTTCTGCTGCGCTGCCGCAAGCGCGCCACTAATTGCAAATACCGCTGTCGCGATGAGATCGACGGTGATAAGTAAATCGTCCATTAACAACCAACCATGTGTACGAGCACCGGACACTCCGCAACTGACAAACCCCCAAAACTAAGGAAGCTGGCAGAACCAGCGCCAATATGGAATAAGCCAAACTAACCCGCAGTGGCCCTTCCATGATTAAAAATGCCCCCACCTACCAACAGTGTGGACGTTAGCCGTCGATTAAAGTACCATTTTTGACTTCGAATGCAACTACAGTGAGATTACGGTGAACAACCACTATGACAGTGCACCGCCGTCTGCAGAGACGGGAAAAATGGAAGGCTTCGACCCCGAATTCACAGACATTGTCGATTACATCTTGCGCATTACCTATCGGATTTGGGAGGGCAAGCAAACTGGTCTTTGCAATGACTACTATTCCCAAGACTGCCCCGTATACACCTTGGCCGGCTATACCGAGGGCGCCGAAGAAGTTACCCAGAACACGCTTCGCACACTCTCGGGCTTTCCGGACCGAACACTGCATGCCGACAACATCGTCTGGGGAGGCAACGACAAAGACGGGTTTCATACCTCTCACCTGATTACTACTAACATGACCAACCTCGGGCCAAGCGAATTCGGCCCCGCCACCGGGAAACAGGCGCAGATTCAAGTGATCGCACACTGTGTCTGCAAGGACAATCGAATCATCGAGGAATGGCTGGTCAGGGATAATTACGCGCTAGCCGAACAACTGGGCGTCGACCCTCACGACTATGCAAGGGAGCAGGCCAGCAAGCCGCTTGACCCGGAAAGCACCTATGCTAGATGGCTGTCCAGTGAACACAAGCGGGTGATCCACGCTTCGGGGGAGCGAGCTGCCTACCCACAGCCCACAGAGTCAAACGAGGAACTCATCCGCGTAGCATTACAGAATATCTGGAACGGAAAGCTATTAGGCGACAGTCGCCTGCTATACGCCGAGAATGCCAGACTGCACGCCTCCGCGCGTGAAGACTACGACGGTATCGAAAAAATTGTTCACTTCTATATCGAGGTTCTGGGCGCATTGCCAGATGCCCGAATCAGCATTGACTACACCTGCAGCAACTCGATGCTTGATGGCGAGTTTGTTGCTGCTCGCTGGGTAGTGGCGGGGACGCACACCGGCGCCTCTCTGTGGGGTCCTCCCACTGGCGCCCCAGTCGTGATTCTTGGCGAGAGCCAGTATCGGCTTGCACACGGCCTGGTCGTTGAAGAGTGGCTGGTCTTTGACGAGTTAGCCGTAATGACACAAATAGAACGCGCACGAATTAATAATCAGAATCAAGGAGATTGAATGATGCCTGCATTTAAAAATGCCATTTCTTTTTTTCACGCCTGTGAAGATTTGCAAGGCTGGGAAGGCTGTAAGCAGTATGTTGCGGACAACGCAGTGTTCACTGGCCAGTGTGAACCATTGGTGGACATCGCGCTGGTCAAAGACTATTGCGAGTGGATGGCAGCTCTGGGTAAAGGCCCTCTGCTGGGCTGCGCCTACAGCCTACACAGCTCCGCCTGGGACGCTGGAAGTCAAACCGCCTTGTTCTTTGCGACCTTTCGTGGTCAGCACACAGGCGACGGCGGCCCCGTGCCCGCCACAGGCAAAACTACACAGACCCATTATGTGTATGCACTTACCATGGATGAAAACGGCAAGGTGTGTGCGATGACCAAAATCTGGAATGCCCCCTGGGCTCTGGGTGAGTTGGGCTGGACCTAGTTTTTATTACTTGTGAACCAACTTAAGCTACTAGCAATTGCCTCATCAAATTGCTCACCGCTAAATAAATGGTCGCTACCGTTATAAACATCGAGTTCCACTTTTCGACCGTACGACTGGAGCGTTTGGGCCAAGGCCTCAGAGCCTTGCACACTGGTAACTGCATCGCCCTGGGCATGCAGAACCAACAGTGGGCTATCAACCGATTCGGGCATTAATAGCTCATTGGGCACCCTAATGGTCGACCAGACAGATGCCGCTGCTACCGCGCTGCCAAGTGTATTCAACGCCGCCAATGTAACCAGTCCGCCCATTGAGTGGCCGAGCATAAACCGCTGTGAATCGTCCAGCTTATCCAAAGTATCCATGGCCAGGAATGCGGCCACGGAGTCCCTTGCATAGTAAGAAGATGGTGTTTTTTCCAGCGTGTACTCGAGACCGTCTGATTCGTTGTGCCCCCTGAAGTCCGGCACCAGCACAACAAAGCCACGATCAACTAGCGCCTGAACGAGTCCACGGTAATAATCTCCGGGGCGATCATTCAGGCCCCGCGAATTACGTCCATATTGCGGTGGGTCAGGGTGGTAGCCATGATTAAAAAGAATACTAGGCCAGCCCTGCTCAGGCGCTTTCATCGCTGGCCATAGCACCAGAGCGAATTGTTCCAGGCCATCAACCTCAAACCGCATGACCTGCCTGCGCTCGCCATTCACCGAGGGATTTTCACGCACCAGTTCAAAGCGGACGCCCTCCTCCACCGCATCGAACATGCGCTGCTCGCCCACCGCTGCTACGCTTACCATGGCGAGACAAAGTAGAAAAGCGGCCACAGGCCTTAAACCACCAGTCATTAAAACTCTCCTGATGTTGTGAGCAGATTGCCTGCTGGCAACCCCATCTGATACTCTGCATTGGATTGAATTCGAATGCAATTTTAGCTTATGAGTGCCCCGACTGATCTCCACTTTAACAACAAGGCCGTAGTCGCCAAGCTTCGACAGGCGCTTTACGACTACGACGTGGATCACCTGCTGCAAGCCCTCAAGGACACTTTCGCCAGCGATGCAACAATACAACTGGCGCACCCTTTTGCTCCGCTTGAAGGACCGGAGTCGCTGTATCACGATGCATTTGTGCCGCTCCAATTCGCAATACCTGACCTGGAGCGAAGAGATAATATCGTAATAGCAGGCCCAACCGACCATGGTGCCAACTGGGTCGGCTGCTGCGGATACTATACCGGTAGCTTTGAGAGGCCCTGGCTCGACATACCTCCCACCGGGCACCAGGTCTCCATGCGCTTCCACGAGTTTTACCGGGTTGAGGACGGCAGGATTCAGGAGATGCAGGCACTGTGGGACATCCCAGAAGTAATGATGCAGTCTGGCGTATGGCCTATGGCACCCAGCCTGGGCCGAGAATGGCAGGTGCCGGGCCCCGCATTACAAAATGGCCTGGTAGAGGCACCAAGGAATGAAGCTCGCTCCATTGGCAGCCAGCAACTCGTAAACGATATGTGCGACGCTTTGGGAAACTATGCTTCAGGTGGTGTCGAAGCCATGCAACTTGAGCGTTACTGGCATCCGAAATGTAGTTGGTACGGACCCTCTGGAATCGGCACCGGTCGAGGCATCTCCGGGTTTCGCAACTGGCACCAGATCCCTTTCCTGAACGGACTACCGGACCGGGTGGGCGACCCTGCCGCAGGCCACTTGTTCGCAGATGGTGATTACGTAGGCTTCACTGCATGGCCCGGTATGCACATGAGCGTCTCTGGTGACGGCTGGCTTGGAATAGCACCTGCAGGGCAGAAAATCACGATGCGCAGCCTCGATTTTTGGCGTTGCGAGAACGGTCTGATTCGCGAGAATTGGGTGCTGGTGGATCTTCTGCACGTATATCAGCAGTTAAACGTCGATGTTTTTGCGCGAATGCGTGAATTCAACAAAGCACGGCGCTGAAGGCTGAATCAGGGATTAAGGATCGTCCGCGTGCGCTCCAGGATATCCAGCCCCTGCTGCTTGAGCCAGAACGGAATATCAATCAACACCCAGTTTTCCGCCAGTTTCTCGCCCTCTCGGCGGTAAACATCAACCACACGCATATGGGTTGGCACGCCGCCAGGCAAGCCCATGAAACCCCCTGTTGGCTTATGCGACAAATTTGGCCAACCAAAGAAACAGGCATAATTGCCTTCAGCAAATCGGCTGACATGGCCGTTGTAAACTTTGTCGGTCAACCCTTCACGAAAGGGAAACTGGTGCTGTAGTTGGTAACGTGGAATCGTGTGGGTTGCGCCAATGCCTGCAGGCCCATACCACGTCATATCTTCACACCAGGTTTGCGCCAGGTATTCGGGAGGGCAGTTATCCTCCCCCGATTTGTTCAGCAGATCCAGGTCTGCGATCATTTTAGCCAGTAGTGTTAATGTATATGCGCTTTCTGTCGAATCATGGTTTCCTAACTGCAGCCCATCATGAGTTCGCGGGCCCGGATAAACGAAGCTTGCACCGGTTTGCGGGGGTAAAGGGTTAACACCGACCTGCTGCATTAGTCCGATAATGTCGCAGAACATACCTGTCTTAATAATTCTGCCGTTCTCAATACAATTAAACTCGGCGTAGCGCAGCATGACCAGCTTGTGGGTTGCACGTATACCCAGCCAATCCACGTCAAAAAGGCCCATAAAATGACCCATGCTCATCACCCAGCGATCCCCGTCGATCTCACTGGTACCCGCCATGAAGATATCCTGTCGCCGCTGTAGCGAACTCAGGGAACGTAACAGTGGCGTCCAGAACGTTGCAGCAACAGCGTCCGGCCCAATCAACTCATTGAAAGGATGACAGCCCAAGAACTGGCAGTCCTCACTAAAATAACGCTCGATTACTTCTATCACCGTCGAGGGATTGGCACGCTCCATCGCATCGAAATACTCCAATACCAGTGATTTTTCAGCTTGATAACTCATCATCTCAGTCAGGGTCTCAACCGATCATGGCGTCAAAAAGGTACAGGAATACGACACTGAAAACGAAAACACCCAGCAACCAGTAACTGGCCCGATCGACACGCCCGGGTATCACAAACCATCCATGCTCCCGCTCCGCCCTACCCTGCTCTACAAACAACCGCTTCTGCCCGCGCACGGTATAGGGAGAAAACTCCGACTGACGGCCATCAAGCAGCAAACTGGCCGATAACGACACACTCATATTTACCGCTGCTCCAATAGCGCAATACCATGGCCAGGCGACATCTGTACGAGTTGCCACATACCAAACCGCGGCAAAACCTACGGCAACACCAACCAACAACCCGCGCTCAGTTGTGTGCTTGGAGAAGAAACCCAGTGCAAACATGCTCAGCTTTGCACCCACAAAATAGGAGCCAACCTTGCTCAAAACCTCGAGAATTGAACCCTCGCTCTCGGCGAATATTAAGGCGGGTATCACGATCATAAACGCCCAAAATACAGTAAACGCGCGCGATACTTTGAGATAGTGTTCCCCCGACTGTCCTGGCCGGAAGTAACGCTGATAAAAATCGACCGTGGAAACGGTCGACATGGAGTTAAAGGCAGAATCGAGGCTGGACATGCTGGCAGCAAGGACTGCTGCGGCGATTATGCCCATCAACCCGGGCAACCCATAGTCAGTCGCGAATTCAAGAATAATAGTATTGCCATTTTCGAACTCTCGACCGCCGTAGTAGCTGTAAAACAGCACTCCCAACAGAATGAACAAAAAGTAGATAAAAAAGGCGACAAAACCCATTAGCATGAAGGACTTCTTGGCTTCACCTATGTTTTTGGCGGCAAGTGTTCGCTGCACCATCATCTGGTTAGCACCATAAACCGTTACATGAAATAAGGTCATGGCAATAACACCTGACCACACCGTCGTCACCTTGGAAACATCCAGGCTAAAGTCCAGGGCGTTGGTGCGTCCTTCGGCCTTCAACTGCGATAGCGCGTCAGCTAGCGGCAGCGGCATCTCGCCCAACAGAGCAAAAAGGATAATGAACGCGCCCACGAAAAGTATTCCTGCCTGAATAACATCCGTCCAGATCACTGCGGCAATTCCGCCCATCATGGTATAAACCAACGCGACCAAGGTAATAATGGCGATGCAGTACTCAACCTGTAGACCCGTAATAAACTCAAGAACCAGGGAGGTGGCATATAAAACGGCGGCTGAAGTGAGTGTCTGGGAAATCAAAAAAACACAGGACATGACGCTACGAGAGGTCGGCCCGAATCGCTTCTCCTGATAGTCGTAAATTGATGCGACACCGCTGTTGTAGAAAAAGGGCAGGAAGAAAGTAACGACAAAAAATATGACTATAGGGTAATTCAAGTGAATAGCGATTACCGACAGGCCTTCAGTATAAGACCAGGCGGGACCACCCAGGAATGTAAGAGCACTAACGTAAGTGCTTATAACGGACACACCGATTGCCCACCAGGGGATACTTCGGTCACCGAGAAAAAAATCCTCTGCTGACTCGATTTTCTTGCCCAGAAAAAATCCAAGGCCAAGGTTCGCAATCACGTAAATACCAAGGATGGACCAATTCAGTCCGCCAAATTCTGCCATGGCCGCGCCCCGCTCTTTGTCATTACTTTCATTTGCTCGAAGACATCCAGACCCATCTGCACCAGCATATGAGGTATGTCGATGGCGACCCAGTTCTCACACAGCAGATCACCCTGGCGCCGCCAGATGTCCATTACCCTAAGCTCAAGGTATTTTCCCGATGGCGGTAATCCAAGCCAACCTCCACCGGTATGAGTAGCGTGCATGTGCGGCCACCCTCCCGTCGCAACGTAATCGCCATTAGCGACGGTACAAGCATGATGATCTACATCCCGGTCAGGAAAGCCAAGCAGGAAAGGGCCCTGATGGTGCGCCCTGAATCCAGTAATTCCGCGTGTGGTACCTATGCCTCCGGGGCCGTACCACAAAAAATCCGGATGCCAGAAGGCCTCCAGGTCCATGCTTTCAAGGCTGATACCGTCATACTTACGCAGGCAGTCAAGCATATCCATGATCAACTGCGCAGTGCTTGCGCTGTATGCGGGGTCCTGGTCTTCGCCGCAGATTCCATCAAGCGTCGCCGGCGGAAGTATCTGACCAGGGTGCCCTAGAGAGGGGCGCAGGGGATATACACCTGCCTGATACATAGCATCCAGAAAGTCCGGGATAAGGTAGCACTCGACAATCTGATCGGCCTCTATTCGAACCAATTCTGTAAAGCGCAGAAAAAGGGTGCGACCCGTTGGCGGTATACCCCAGAGTGGTTCAATGAAGGTACCCACTATGTAACCAGTACTAGCCAGCCACTGCTGTTGCCGATATTCGCCAGGTATTTCGATAAAGACTCGACGCTCCAGATCGGGGAGCGCGCGCGCAAGAGGCAGCAAAAAATCACTCACAACCTCCTGACGAGATTGCATTGATTCAATGGGGTAGGCGCAATGCCACTTTACAGGGGAGGCTATACACTTTCTGGCAGCAGTATTTAGGCGCTCTTCATTACCGCTACTGAGTTCAGCAAAAAGTAACTCCAAAGCACTCATCAGCTACGCTCTCGCGCAACAGAAACAAAGAGCTAAGCCCGGGACAGTCACCAGACTTTCAAAGATAACTAGCAACTCACTTCTACCGAAGCTGCGGTTGATTGCAACACCGGTGCAGCAGGTTGATTACCGCCGCGCACAACAAAGGCGATCAGGGGCTCAGTCCCGGAATTACTGAAGCCATGCAAGAGACGCTTGGGCACTGTGAGCACATCACCCTCAGTCATATGCAATTCACCACCTTCCCACTGATAAGTTAAATTGCCGCGGAAAAGGTACACAACCTCTTCTTCCTCTCTTGCGTTAACAGGCAAGGATGTCCCAACCGCCATATCAAGGCGACGCACATGAAAGCCATGCTCCCATGCCATTTTGCCAGCAGCGATATTCTCATTGGTATTAGCCGGGCCTATAACCGCTTTCTCACTGACGCCCTCAATGCCAGCGGTCAGGGAGGACTCCGCAGCATCGTGCTGGTCACTCTCCCGATAGACGCACTCCAGCATCTCAGCCAAGCTCATTATACGATGCTCATCGATTTGGGCCTGAGTCGTTTTGGGCATCGGGGCACTGCCCTCGGGCACCTCTTCACCCTTGGTCGTATCAACCAGTCTGCCGTTCTCAAGAAGTACAAGGCCATATTCTTCTGCCTTTTCGAAGACATCAGGAGCCCAAAGTACGCTCCCTGGGTCATCCCCACCAAGAACTGCAAAAATATAGCCGACCTCATCACCTATGTTCTCAAAACCCCGGAAGATGTCCGTGGGCAAACTGATGCAGTCTCCAGGGCCAAGTACCGCTTCGCCGTGCTGGCACTTGTCGCCCCAACGAAAAGCCCATTGACCGGATTGAACAATGAACACTTCCTCTGTCTGGTGACTGTGCTGGGAATTAGTACACCCCGGCGGTTGTCGCGCGCCTCCAATGTTGAATCCATGGGGCTCAGAGATATGGACATATTGGTCGGGGTGCTCCGCGACGCCCGGGCCTATGATGGTAAAATTCTCTTTTTGATCGCTACCAGGCGAATAAGTGTCCACAAAGGCATTGCGACAGGCCCGCAGGGCGTCATAACGCACGAGTCGCTGCTCCATGGCTTCCTGGGTCCAGCTTGAAGACATAGCTTAAATCTCCGAGAGAGCTTTTATTATCGGCAAAAAACACCTTCCTCTTTTCGTGGAGGCGTAAGTCAGGCAAAATGTACTTCGAATGCAATCTTATAGCAAGCCCGGTTTCTAAATAACTGTGAACACGACCGAAAACCCGTTTATTGACGCACATCATCACCTTTGGGATCTCGACGCCTGCCATTATCCGTGGCTGATGGCCAAGGGTGTAAGGCGATTCTTCGGTGACCCAACACCCATCCAGAAAAACTACCTCGCGCAGGATTTCCTGAGCGAATCGCGCCAACGTACGCCGGCTAAATCGGTGCATATTCAGGTGGGCGCTGCTCTCCAGGATGAAGTGAAGGAAACGGCGTGGTTGCAGGAACAAGTGCCTGTTCCAACTGCCATCGTCGCAGCAACAGACCTGTCCGCAGCAAATGTGGAGGAGCAACTTCTACGTCACCGTGCTTATGACAAGCTGCGCGGTGTGCGACAGATTCTTGGGCGACATGCTGAAGAGGACAAGAAACATAACAGTGACATGCTACTGGAGCATCCCGACTTCATTGCTGGACTAAAACTGCTGGAGCGCGAGGGACTGTCTTTCGACCTCCAGATGATCCCTCCACAAGCACCGCGCATCCTGAGAGCCATGGAAAACGTACCTGGATTACGTATCGCAATTTGTCACGCAGGCTCGCCATGGGACCAGAGCCCAGAGGGGCTGACCAAATGGCGTAGAGGGATGAAAGATCTCGCGAGCCTACCCAAGCTAAGCTGCAAGATCTCAGGGCTGGGCATGTTCAAACCAGACTGGCAGGTTCGGGACTTGCGCCCCATCGTGCTGGACGTCATTGAAATTTTCGGCCCAGAGCGTGTAATGCTAGGCTCGAATTTTCCCGTCGACAAACTCTATAACAGCTATGACGCTCTCTGGGACGCCTACGATGAGATCACAGCCGACTTTAGCAATGTGGAACGCCGCAGGATGTATTACGATACGGCGGCTGAGTTCTACCAGATTTAAGCGAAATATTTCAAAACTCGCGGAATGTCTCTGCCAGAGACCGCGCGCCCTGCAGTAGAAAAGCATGATCTGAAGACAACAGGAAAAAACTAGCACCCGCCTGTTGCCAGTGGGGGACTTCTTCAATATCACCAATGAACATCCCCACGGTGCGCCCCGCGGCCCTGGCAGCATTGCAAATTCGCTCTACGGCATCGACAACAACCTTATCTTTAGGGGAACTGGCACCCAGCGCTACGGTGAGATCAATACGGCCAATAAAGAAGCAGTCGATCCCATCCACCGCGCAGATTTCATCGATGGCATCGAGTGCTTCCAAATCCTCTATTTGAGCGATTACCACGGATGACCCGGCGCTATCTGAGAGATGCTGTGACATCCCCTTAGTCGTGTAACCTGCAGCCCGGGTAGAACCTGCGTATCCGCGCCCCCCTGCTCCAAAATGCCCTGCAGCAGCTACCCGCTCGGCCATCTCAGGTGTAAGGACATGCGGGACCAACACACCCGTAGCGCCACAATCCAGTGCATTGAGTGTGTGCTCGGCAGCAGCCGAGGGCACACGTACCAACGACGGCATACCCTCACTGCGCAAAGCGTACAGACATTGATCCAGTACGACGCGATCAAAAGGGGAATGCTCCGCATCAAGACACAATACATCGAGGTCAGTTTTACCCAATACTTCGCAGACCATGGGCGATGGCGTCTTGACGAATGTACCGATCAAGGTGTCTTGTGTCGCCAGACGAGCCTTCAAGCTATGACTCACGTTATTACTTCCAAAGCTGGGCGCTGGCTATGGCAGCGCCCTCAGCCATGGCACCGAGTTTGGCATAAACAATATCTTCATCCACAGCACCAAAACCGGCGAAGGTAGAGAAGCCGCAGTCAGTTCCGGCAATCACCCTCTCCCGACCAACTATGTCTGCAAACCGCAGAATACGTTGCGCCACCAACCGTGGGTGTTCCACGAAGTTAGTGGTGGAATCCAGTACACCAGGCACAAGTATTTTGTCCTCGGGAATTTCAGCATCGGCAAACACCTCCCACTCGTGGGCGTGGCGAGGATTGGAGGACTCAAAAAGAAGCGCCTGGGGCTTTGCCTTCATTGCAATTGGCAAAACTGTTTCCATGGGCGCGTCACAGTGATGTGGGCCTTCATAATTACCCCAGCAGACGTGGAGACGAACCATCTCGGAAGGGACATTGCGCAGCGCATCATTCAGCACTTCTACATGAAGGTTGGCCAGTTCAATATATTCCTCCTCAGGCCGATCCTTGAAAAGCATATGACGCCCAAGGCCAAGGTCTGGCGAGTCCAGCTGAAGAATAAATCCCGCGGCAACTATTGCCTCGTACTCAGGACGCATGGCCTCAGCCAGTGCCGACAAATAGGCCTCGTGGCTGTCGTAATGCTTATTGGGTTGGAAGAGCGCGATAACACCTGGAGACGCGGCATTCATAAACCCCTGTGTTGGGCCATGGCGCTCAACAGCTGCACTAAAATTATCCAGGTCCTCCTGTAAAGGCGCCATGTCCTTAACCTTGATATCGCCCACACAGCAGGGACGACGATAGCTCGGCGTACCCCCGGAACCGGCCTGTCGCTCAAGAAAGCCCGGGAAGTCCTCCAGGTCCGCTGGCGGGTTACGCTCGCTATCACCGTCGAAGCCAGTGATACGATCCTTTATATATGTTGCATAGCTGATTTTGCTCATCTCGCCGTCGCTAACCACGTCCACGCCTGCCTTCACCTGCCTGGCTACGACCTCATCTACGGCTGCAGACAGAATTTTCGCCAGGCTGTCAGGATCGAAAGGCTGCTCGTTTTCCTTGGCGAAAACGCCGTCCGTTACGGCCTTGGAACGGGGCAAACTCCCCACATGTGTCGTCAGAATTCGGTCGCTACTATTTTTCATCGCTGCTTCCTCTCAATTATCGATCCAGTGCGATAGTGCTTGATTGACCAGCTTCGGCTGCTCAAGGGTAGACAAATGGCCGCAGGCTGGAATGATTTGTAACTCTGCGTCAGTTATTAATTGTGCCATTTCCCGGTGTAGTTCTGGCGTACAAAGCCTATCCTCCTGACCGCATAAGATGAGGGTAGGACAGGTTATAGATGTTAGCGTTTCAGTGCTGTCAGGCCGGTCGCGCAGCGCCAGCGACTGGCGTAAAAAAACCTCTGGGCCTAGTGCCAGGCCCATTGCCAGAACCTCTTCCAACAGTACCAGATTATCTTGATGACACAGGGCAAGGTACTGGGGTTTGAGCTCGTCACGAAGAACATACTCAAGCCCACCGATAGTCACATCGGCTATCTGCCTGTCGCGGACGCCTTTACGCTCGTTTGAGTCGCTACGAAAGTTGGTGTCCAGAAGTGCAAGGCGCTCTATGCGCTGAGGTGCCCGGCGCCACATTTCCATGGCAACGATTCCTCCCATCGACAAGCCGGCAAGCGCAAAGTGCTCGGGGGAATCATCCAGCACTTGTTCAGCGATCTCGGCAATGGTGTCCGCTCTTGTGATGTCAGCCACTGTCAGGGTATGGCGATCGCCGAGTTCTTTGGTCTGTTTTGACCAAAGGGATGCGTCACACATCATTCCCGGCAAAAGAACCAGGTTTGTACTTCGAATGCAGTTGGCGGCCAAAAAAAACCCTAATTCCGTATTGTGCTGCCCCGACGCAGCACACCTGAAAAGAGCCGCTTCTCGGGCGGGAGATCGCGATTATCGATCCTGTCGATCAACATGGATACCGCGGCCTCAGTCATACTCTCAACAGGCTGGGCGATCGTCGCAAGATCAAAGCTCGACCAGGATGCAGCGCGCACTCCGTCAAAACCGACTACGGAAACGTCTCCTGGAACGTCAAGCTCAAGGTGGAATCGCAGCTCATCCATCACACCAAAAGCCATCATGTCGTTGGCGCAGATTAACGCATCGGGCACGCTACCGCGTATTTCAATTGTGTCCTGCACCGCGCGGCGACCAGACTTGTAGCCATAGTCTCCAGTAACCTGAGTAACATCAGTTATGCCGCCCTCCCTAAGGCGGTCCAGCGCGCCACGGGTCCGCTGCATACTGATAATTGAGTCAGGCGGGCCACTGACAATGGCAAATGACCTGTGGCCTTCGCTCTGTAGCAATAAGTTAATCAAAGAGCGCTCACCCTCTACCTGGTCGCAGTTGACCGAGGTGACCTGGACGTCCTCATAGGATCGGTTATAAAAAACCAGAGGCACGTCTCTCTTTTCAAAAATAGCAATTTCTTCGGACGAAAGATTAGCTGCTACGATCGCTCCGTCGACCTGGTACTGCCAGATCTGATTAAGCGTTCGACTGATGTCGCTTTCGTGATCCAGCGTGAATAACAACACATGCACGCCGCGATCGGCAAAGCGCTCGCTAAGCTCAGAAACAACTTCCGGGTAAAAGTGTAAGTTGGAAACGACTACCGCGACTATGTTCGAGCGCCGGGTAATCAAGCCTCTGGCAATCGCATTGGGCTGATATCCCAGCTCTTCAACAGAGGCCATTACCAGCTCGCGCATTTTTTTGGAAACGCTGGCCCCAGGCTTGAAACAACGTGAAACAGCTGATTGCGAAACGCCTGCATGCTGCGCTACGTCATAGGACGTAACGTGCCGCTTGGTGCTCGCAAAATTTTCTTTCCGGGTACTAGTCCCCGCCTTTGCCATAGCGTCTCACACGAATGTCAGCCTGCTCCTTGTGGCCGGCAAAGCCTTCAACGGCACACAATCTTGAGCAATATTCTCCCACTATCGCGGAAGCCTCTGGGGTAACTCTTTGAAATGTGCAGGTTTTGATAAACTTACCTACCCATAAGCCACCAGTATAGCGCGCGGCTTTCTTCGTTGGCAAAGTGTGGTTGGTACCGATCACCTTGTCGCCATAAGACACGTTAGTCTCCTGGCCCAGGAAAAGAGCGCCATAGTTACTCATGTTCTCTAGAAAATAGTTCGGGTCGCGGGTCATCACCTGCACATGTTCCGAGGCAATTTCATCTGCCACCTGAACCATCTCTTCGTAGGAATCGCAAAGGATTACCTGTCCATAATCTCTCCAGGCAGCACCGGCAATTTCAGCCGTAGGGAGAATAGTGAGTTGACGCTCAATCTCCTTAACTGTCTCCGCCGCCAAGGCCTCGGAATTAGTCAGCAAGATGGCGGGTGAGTTGGGCCCATGCTCTGCCTGCCCTAAAAGATCCGCGGCGCAAAGCTCTCCGTCGCAGGTGTCATCAGCAATAACAAGGGTTTCTGTGGGACCCGCAAAAAGGTCGATCCCTACCCGGCCAAAGAGCTGCCGCTTGGCTTCGGCCACAAAAGCATTGCCCGGACCAACGATCATATCAACCGGGGCGATTGTTTCAGTGCCAAGTGCCATGGCTCCGACTGCCTGGACGCCGCCCATGCAGTAAATTTCATCGGCACCGGCCATATCCATGGCAACCACTATCGCAGGGCTGGGTTTACCATTAAACGGAGGCGCACAGGCAATAACACGCTCCACACCCGCCACCTTGGCAGTCACCACACTCATATGGGCAGAGGCCACCAGCGGATACTTACCTCCGGGTACGTAGCAGCCAACGCTATTCATTGGAATATGCTTATGGCCAAGAACAACGCCGGGGAGCGTTTCAACTTCCACATCTTTCATAGAATCGCGCTGGATCTGCGCAAAGTTGCGCACTTGCTCCTGCGCAAAGCGAATATCATCCAAAACCTGCTGATCCAGCTCTGCGTAGCAGCCATCAATATCGCTCTTTGATAGCCGAAAACCGGAGGGACTCCAGTCATCAAACTTCTGTGAGTATTCTCGAACGGCATCGTCCCCGGCCGACTCAATCCTCTCGAGAATGTCTTCAACAATTGATCTGACCTTGGCGTCCTGAGTCTGCGCGTCCTCGACCGAGACCCCCTTCTTAAGATATGTCACCATGATGTCTAGCTCCCCAACAATCTGGTTTTTGGCGTCAGTCGGCGATGCTAACTATCTTTGACTTCGAATGCAATTGATCGGGTATAATCCACTACTCGCTGCGCGACCCGTTCGTCAATCCTTTGGGGGGCCCGATGATACGCCGCATTCTGCTGCCAGTAATGATTCTTCTGCCCACGGCTGGTTTATTCGCCAAACCACCCCAACCCACCTGCACTGGGCAGCCCAATGTATGCATAGAGTCACTCGCACAACTCACTGTGCCGGCTATGCGCCAACAACATTATGGGAGCGCTTTCGAGCTGACTGCACCCTACGCCGCAACTGATCAACAGCGCACAATCCACATGCGTTACCGATCAAATCAACTTACCTTATACAGCCGCTTGGCCTTACCGACGTCAGCGCCCCTATCTACCGGTTACCCCGTGGTCGTTATGGCACCTGGCTGGATCAGCAGGGAGGAGGCTGTCGAGTGGGACTTCGGCAATAACCGGGGTTCGCTGCTGGGCACAATTTCACGCTCACTCACCGCCAAAGGGTTCGCAGTGGTGACTGTAGGCTATCGAGGTCGCGGTACTCTAGACGGCGCGAGTGCAGAAGGTATGGCGTACCGCGATGCCTGGGGGAACGGCAGCTATCTGTCCCCTGTTTTCTATGCCATCGACGTCCTTAATGTAATCGCCGGCCTGGAGGGCCTGCAACACCTCGATTGGGCAAACTGGCTTCCCGAGTCAGCACCAGCCACCCACTTTGACCTGACACGGGTATCACTTTGGGGGCACTCGCAAGGAGGCGATGTCGCATTAACCGCACTTGCCATCATCGGAGACAACCCGCGTTTTGCCCAAAAGCTTTTCAGCGCATCCATCTGGTCGGGAAACATACCCGACCGATTTACGCAGGCAGACACATTCGCGCCAATGGCTTCATCGAAGCAGGCATTCATGTCGGGCGATGGAAGCTGGACTGGCACTGACACCGGGGCGGACGGAAGTGTAAACCCTGATTTTATCTTTCCCTGGCCAGGTGATTGGCTGAACACATTGGACATACACTCGCCAGACTGGCAAGAAGATATCTGGACAGCACCAACGGTGGCTGAGGCGCGAAGCATCAAGTACGACGAGATGTACGCCGCACTGAATCGCTACGCAGGCGACATAACGGACGCTGGCTTTACAATGACGCGCGATACCCGAGGGGCAACTGTTATTGATCATGATCCTCGTGTCGCCAGCCTCATGCCAAAGATTGGAGGATATAATTTTGCTCACTGGATTCGTACGCCACTGGCGCTGCACATATCCGACAGGGACTATTATTCCGTGCCGGCCTGGAACTACTCTCTGGCCTCACGCATTAATGCGAGCGGAGGTAGCGCTAAGGTACATGAATACAGAGGAGTCACTCACACATTGGGCGTGAGCAAGCACCAGTGGTTCTCAGAACCCGGGACAAAGGGTGCTGTGCCCCGAGCAATTGAGCGAGATGTACATTTATATTCAACCGGCAGTCACCCCGACTAAAACCAAATTTCAATGGAGACAACCATGTCTGGAACGCAACAAGCCACCCCTTTTCGGCTCGACGGTAAACGTGCCCTGGTAACCGGGGCCGGTAAAGGGATCGGCCGTGCCTGCGCACAAGTATTAGCCGAGGCCGGAGCAGATGTCATTGCAGTAGCACGAACGACTGAAGACCTGGAAAGCCTGGCTGAGCAATGCAACGGGAAGATTCAGCCGTGGACCGAGGATGTCACCTCAGACACATTTCTGCATCGACTTGCCGGACTGGAGACACTGGATGTACTGGTTAACAATGTTGGTACCAATAAACCACAGCCATTTATTGATGTGGAGACCGACACACTGGACCTGATGCTGACCTTGAACGTACGCGCGGGATTCCTTGCCGCACAAGCAGCTGCCCGCATCATGGTGAAACAAGGCTCGGGTTCAATCATTCATATGGGTTCACAAATGGGCCATGTTGGAGCCGCCAACCGGACCGTCTACTGCATGACAAAGCACGCGATTGAAGGCTTGACCAAAGCCATGGCGGTTGAACTTGCGCCTTCGGGAGTTCGCGTCAATTCAGTAGCCCCCACATTTATTGAGACACCCATGACACGACCAATGTTCCAGAACACCGAATTTCACGAGGATGTTATCTCGCGCATACCAATGGGCAAAGTGGGCCACGTCGATGACGTGGCAAACGCTGTGTTGTTCCTGGCGTGCCCGGCCTCGGGAATGGTTACAGGAGATAGCCTGAAGGTAGACGGCGGCTGGACCGCTATATAATTGCGTCGGGCTCGGGGCAACCCACAATCAACCGACTATCACCTTCACTTGCTAGTCATCACTCCGAAAAAGCATCCAGCATTTCAATAACGGGGGCCGCCGCCATGAAGCAAACCGGGCGCCCTTGGGATATTGACGGATTCCTGATAGGGCCACTGCCGCGTATCGAATACAATTCGTTATTATCGCGTCCAGTGTGGCGTTTAATCGCTGTCGTAGATTGAGATCGCCAAAGCAAGGGTACATCGGACGCCAAACGCGACACGTACAAGGAAGGCACTGCCCATGTTAGGAGCAAAACAATTCAAGCGAGCCACGGCGTTACTCACCACTGCGGTGCTTTCTGCTTGCGCCACTACCTATGTCCCCGAGAATGAAGCGCTTACCGTTATCGATGACAATTCCGGGTACCGTCGTTTCCAGAAGGAACGCCTTGTAGAGAAAGGCGATACCACAATCTATCTGGCCTTTTCCGGGGGTGGCACGCGCGCAGCAGCGGTCTCTTACGGCGTGATGCAGGAGCTTCGAGACACCCTGATCGAAGCCAAAGGCGAGCAAGTGCGGGTACTGGATGAGGTGGACACTATTTCTTCTGTGTCTGGAGGCAGTTTTACCTCAGCCTACTACGGCTTGTACGGGGATCAGCTGTTTGAAACCTACGAAGATGACTTTCTTCGCCGTAACGTACAAGGCACCTTGATAAAGCAGCTTTTTAACCCGGTAAACTGGTACAAGGGCGTTACTCAGGGCTTTGACCGCAAAGAGCTGGCAATTGATTACTACGAGCGTCATATATTCAAGGGCGCTACCTTTGCGGATATGAGGGAAGATGGCCCCTTCATCGAGATCAATGCAACCGACCTGGCCACAGGCTTGCGCTTCACGTTTCTTCAGGAACGTTTTGATCTAATGTGTGCAGACCTGGATAGCTTCTCGGTGGCCAGGGCCGTTACAGCATCATCTTCGGTCCCTGTCGCTTTTCCGACAGTAGTGATCAAGAACCACGCCGATAAATGCGACATCACGGAATCAAACACCTGGAAAATACTGGAAAAGGCTAATGTCGAAGGCAGCTCCCAGGAGCACCTTGTTGCCGGCTTAAAGTCGTATCGAGATGTCGACAGGCGGAAGTTCATACACCTGGTAGATGGGGGCATCTCCGACAACCTGGGCCTGCGAGGCGCCATCGACAGGCTGGAGGGAATCAAGGAGGTCAAGGGCTCGGTTTCTCGCGAGAATCCGCCTAAGAATATTCTTGTTATTCTGGTTAATGCCGACGTCGACTCCCAGAAGCAGTTGGAAGAAACACCCGACAACCCTACCGCTGGCACCACCATGGGTGCCTTCCTCGATGCCCAAATGGAGCTCTATAGCGATGAGACTCGCGATCGTATGCGTGAAAACGTGAAGGAGTTTAACCAACATGCTGTCGATACAGGCATAAAAACCAGGATGTACTTCTCTGAGGTGAGTTTTGACAATGTCGAAAGCTCCAGCCTGAAGGCACTGCTCAACAGCATGCCAACCAGCCTTGAGCTGGAAGACGATCAGATAGAGCAACTGATCATTGCCGGCCGTGTATTGTTACGCAAGGAGCCATCCTACATGCGTTTCCTTGAAAAAAATCAGGGCCAGCGGAAAGCCGGCGCCATGTCGGAACGGGAGATTTGTTCCTACCTGCCGCTGGAGGAATGCCGTTAAAGAAAAACCGGCGTGACGTTAGATCAGGCCGGTTCCAGATTTTCTGAGAAAAGTACCGAGAGGCTGCTACTTTGCCATAAAGTTAATCAGCGTTTGTCGGTAGGTTGCCAGCCACATATCCAGCGTTGGCTTTACATCTTCAAAACCTAACTCGTCGCCAGACTTCTTTTCAGTCTCTGAAATACCCTTGCGAACTGTTGCAGCTACACGCTCGCCGCTGACACTGTCTACCAACTCTGCCTCAAACATGGCATCAATATAGGTATTCAGGTTACCCGTTGCGGCTTTGGCCCCTCGAAACAAGGCGCTGACAGGAACCAGGTTATGGGCCTTCAGATCTTCTTTCGACTTTTCGACCCCGGTGATGGCCATGTGATATCGCAGTACATTGGGGCCCGGCTCAGTAGCGAGTATGCCTTCCTCTTCAAAAATCTTCCGCACACCGTTTGTCAGGTAATCAGTCGCCTGATTGGCAATGGTGGAATCTGACTTTGCATCCACAGAATACACGGTGACGGACTGCAGCATGACCTTGTCATATTTTCCGCGCTTGTCTTCATTAAAGAAAACATAGGCATTCAGATCTTCTTTAAAGACCAGGGAGTCATAGCTATCCATCCAACCAGAGAAATCCTTGGTGCTTACTTCCTTGGCCGCCATCGCCAACGTGGCGCTTGTAGCAAGAGACAGGGCCAGGCCATATTTCAACATTGTATTCACAGTTTTCTTCCTTGGAGTTTAGATTGAATTCGAGTGTCGGAAAATAATCGGTTTCAGCGGCAAGCGCTATAGAGAAATCGTCAAAATTTAACGAGGCAGAACCACGTCTGCCGAGGTTCTGCAGGGTTTAACTGATATGGGTCTCGGAGGGCCTGTAACCGAAAAGTGCCTTGTAGTCCGCAGCAAACTGACTGGTGTGCCAAAAACCCCATTCACCGGCTATATCGGTGATACTGCGACCATCGCTATTGTTTACCAGCGCAGACTGCACCTGGTTCAATCGTTGTACAGTAAGATAGCGCTTTGGAGAAATTGAAAACCTCTCGCGAAAGCCGCGCTCCAGTGTACTTAAACTTGTTGCCGCTGCCGCACATAACGCCTCTACGGTCAGTGCCTCTTTAGGGTGGTTTTCAATGTAGTCCAGTGCCCGCATCAGTGCACGCTCCCTGTTGCGAACAGGGATGCGTTTTTCCGCACGCGGTGCGATAGCTAGCTGCATAATGGCACTGGGCAGCTCCAGGGAAATCATCTGTTCCAGAACAGTTTCGGCATTGGAGTAATGGCCGGAAGACGCCAACTGTTCAAGCGTGAATATATTTCTCACTAACGCCTTAACCGCTGCCAATCGTTCGGGCTCAGGTGTGATTTCCGAGCCCCACAAGGCGGCATCCTCACCCGGGTCAGGTAAGCCCAGATTCTGCGACAGCCCTGCCATACTGGCACTGGCCAGGGATACGGTAAATGCTTCAAACCCCGGGTCGCCAACGCTGGAGAAGCCGTCCAGCTCGTCTACATAGATAAATTCCTTATTGCTCAGCGGTCGGTTTTCAATCATTGAAGAAGACAGCGGGCTGAGCGGGAGACCAAAGGTCTGGTAGTTTTGCGGAGGCACCACATTTTGCTGCGTTCGCCGTTCACACACGACTCGCTGCAAAATTGCTGTTGAACTCATCACCGCGCTAAAGCTGGCAGACCCGGTACCGCAATCCAGCTGCTGGAATTTTGTCGACCATCCCAGCTGAGATATAGCATCGGAAAATTGGCTCACCGATGAAAAATTCTGCTGGGTAGAAAGGACTGAACTCATGCCAGGGCCGCTGAAAATTGAGGGTTCGTTCGCTGTAGTAACAGGTATTCGATAGTGTAGGTCTCAGATTGACGAATTTCTGATAGATAGTTTCCTAAATAACCCTATATTGTTTTATCGGCAATGTAAATTGAACGACGAGCACGACGCTCGTCCTTGATAAATAGTGAACAGGTGTAATATCCATGCCAACACGACGACTTGGCCGCCCCCCCTTACCACCCGAAACAACGCGGTCGCAGCGAGTCGTCACCTTCGTCACACAGGCGGAACTGGAGCAACTTCACTCTCTTGCCGATCGCAAGAACCTGGCGATATCCGCTGTAGTCCACCAAATTATCAGCAAAGAACTAGAGAAGTAGTACTACTCACCCAAGGAGAGAAAAATGACCTCACAAAAACAAAGAGGCCCCGTAAAAAGGCTGATTCGTCACGGTACTGTGATGGCTCTAAGCCTGTTAGGCGCACAGGCATTTGCCGCTAAGCCCGTCATACACGACGCCGAGTACTACATTCTTGAAGCACAGAATGGTAAGACCTGGGCAGTGGAGGATGGCAAGCTTGATGAAAAGCTCGCCGAACTGCGCGCCAAATACGACAAGCCGCCTAACCTCGTCCACTATATGTGGGACGACCAGCCTGTGATGTCATTTGGCGACCCCCTGTACCAGAAGATCCGCGGCTACGATACGCCGGTACTGAACCAGCTCGCCGAGGAAGGCATGCTGTTTTCTCGCATGTATACCGAACCGGGCTGCACACCCAGCCGTTCGGCCACACTCACCGGGCAGCTTGCGATTCGTACCGGCACCTGGGAGATTGGCTTTCCTGTCGAACACACAGGTCTGGCGGCAGAGAACGTGACCATGGCGGAAGTCCTTTCCCAGGCGGGTTACGCCACCGGCTTTTTCGGCAAGCTACACCTTGGCGATACCGAGGAATCGTACCCACACAACCAGGGCTTCGACACAGCGTTCTGGGCCATCTACAACCAGGTAACAAGCCTGTATAACAATATGGGGGAAGGTGCGAATGCCATTATCGGCTACAAGCAGGACCTTCTGGCCGACAACCCGTATAAACGCGACAACACCTTTGTAAACGAGAAAGGCTTTGTATTCTACCTCGAGGGGGAGAAGGGCAAGCAGGCCAACGAGTGGCGCAATGGTTCCAAGGAGCTGCAAGATTACAAGGACTTCGATATAGAGTCTCGTAAACGCGCCCTGAGCTTCATCAAAAAGAGTGTTGAAGACGACAAACCTTTCTATGTCTCCTGGTGGCCACTGTGGATTTCATTCATCGCCAATCCGCAAAAGCAGACTCTGCAGCGCGGTATGGTTGGCGAGGAGTATCAACGTGTTGTTGAACCTGACATCGCGGCATTGCGCAGTATGCTTGAGGAGCTTGGTGTTGCTGAGAACACCCTCATTATTGCCATGGCAGACAATGGGCCGATGACGCACAACCCACCCCCAGGCGCGGGGCTAGGTGAAGGCATGTTCCGCGGCGGCAAGGGAGACTTCACCGAAGGTGGCGTAAGAGTGCCAGCGGCAGCGCTCTGGCCGGGAGTGATAGAGCCAGGCCAGGTTGTCGGAGATATGATTCACCAGGTCGATCTATTTACCACCTTCGCTCGACTGGCTGGTGCTACCAAGTACATACCACGAGACCGCATCATCGATGGTATAGACCAGACAGCCTTATTCTTTGGCGGCGATACCAAGGGTCGACGTGACTACAACTTCATCTATCAGGGCCCGGCGCTGGCAGCCACAACCAAAGATCATTACAAAATGCACTGGGTTTCCAAGGATCAGTCACAGGCTAACTCCGGTATCACCGCTGTGTATGATCTCTACAATGACCATCGAGAAGTTAATCCGGTTGTTGTTGGCGGCTTTCACATGAAAGAACCGTTCAAGCGCATGCGAGCTCGACACGATCTATGGAAGAAAAAGTACCCCGATCGCCATCACACACGCAGACCAGCCTACACGGGAATTGCAAATGCCAGACCTGAAACAATTCAGATCTCGCAACCCCCAGCAGCATTCGAAAAGCTCCCCTTCGATACGCTGGACTACCTGCAAAAGCTGGACGACTACCCCTGGGATGGCGGTGATCAGTCAAGCATAGGTCACTAACCGAAGACAAAAACCAGCCCTCGTCAGGGGGCTGGTATCTCAGCGTTCCAAAGTAGCTAGCTTTAGCTGCTAGTTATCACTCCGTAACAGCATCCAGCATTTCAATAACGGGGGCCGCCGCAACAAGGCCGCCCAACTGCTTGTTGGCTGCTCGAAAATGGTCGGACTTGCCATGTACATCCAGCGCCTCGGCGCTCTCGTACTGCTCCATCACTTTATACACCTGCGGGTCAGTTGTGCTGCGATGCAGTGCATAAAAAATGTTGCCGGGCTCGTTAGCTCGAACTTGTTCGATCAGCTGAAGAAAAATCTTCTCAAATTCAGCATTCTTGTTTTCCTGTACGGTGATTGTTGCAAGCAAGCCAATAGCCACTGTTATCTCCTTGATTTTAAATTGCTGATCGCGAGTAGAGCCTCGAAATCAATTATTAACACTTAACATTTTTGTATCTGCCCTGAATGGCAGCTGCTGCTCCTGCCCTGGTAACAAGGGCAACTGCTCCTGTCGCCACAGCGGTTCCCAGCAGGCGTGTGATGACAATAGTTCTTTGGCGGATTCCTGCGCGGGGTCAGGCAACGCCTTGAAGTGCGACCGCAGTTGATCCAGACACCAGACCCGATAGCGCGAAATGCGAGCTCCGGTATATTGCACACCGGCTACCTGTACGTCGAATCGTTCACGTCCGGCATTAACCGCATCTACGTTGGCGCACAGGTAAGGTAGGTAGGCACTACCGATCTCGTCGAGCAGGGGTCCCAGGTCATCGGGGATATCATCCAGCCACTGACCCTCGCAGTCTTCGAGGCGCGTATTCCACAACCTGGCGACCCATTCCAGAACGGCCGGCGCCTGTTGCCGGATTATTTCCAGTGGCACCGGATCCAGGGCAAAGTGCCGGAAAAACGGGCCAGAAAAACCGATGTCTGCCAGCGAGGGCCTGTCACCAAAAATAAAGGGACGCTTGCTGAAGATATGCTGTAACCGTGCCAGCAAACGCATGAAGTCGGCTTCCACCGCCGCCACATTGCCAGCGTTGATACCGTCACCGGTGGTATAACCACTACGCTGGCGGTGACAAAGCATTCTGCGCTTTATCCAAACCGGCGCCGGATGGCTGCCCATCACTTCAGTAGCCAGGTGCCATGAAGCAAATCGGGCGCCCTCGGGATAATGCCAGCGGTAGTGCATCGCCGGGCGCCACCACCACTCATCGGCCCAGTCCTCCAGTAGATAGCACATAAAGGCTTGCAGTGGATCAGTGGGAACAATGCCCTCCCCCGGCAATTGCGCCTCGAACCATTCAATCATCTTGGTGCTATCGGTCATCCAGCGCCCATCCGACATCTGCAACGACGGCAGCTGCATCACCCCCAGCTGTTTTTCCAATTTCTTCTTGTCGCCGGGAAACTGCATTGCACGCAGCTCATAAGGGATACCGCGTACGCGGAAATAATTTTCCATCTTCCCTGTGAAATAGGAAATATTGGAGCCGTGCAGAACAAGATCCGGTAGAGCGTTCACGTCTGACATAAGCAGCTTAACCCGTATAGTCGGTGCGCAGTTGCGTCATGATGTCATAAAAGTCGGTCATGGTTTCCTGCACAATCGCCTCGGCACTTTTAACCGCGTCGATACGCCCCACCACCTGGCCGGATAAGGGAATGGCCGCTTCCATATCACCACCGAAGTAGAGCTCCTGTAGATTCGCCATATGCTCCATAACGTTGAACTTGCCCTGCGGGGCAAGCTCAGCGGTACGCTCGGTGCGCAGCGCACGCAGCGCCGGGCGTCCCTCCTGATTGAGGAATACCGTATCGGTTTCCTTGGCCGCCACAACGGCCTGCTTCCAGTTATCGTGTGCCGGGGAGTCGGCGCAGGACAACATACGCGTACCCATTTGTACGCCCTCCGCGCCCATGGCGAAGGCACCCGCCATGGACAAACCATCGGAGATACCACCGGCGGCAATAATAGGAACGTCCACTCGTGAACGAATCAGTGGCAGCAATACCATGGTGGACACCGGGCTGGGGTTTTTAAAGCCGCCGCCCTCACCGCCCTCAACAATCAGGCCGTCGACACCGCAGTCAATCGCTTTCATTGCCATTTCCAGCGTGGGTACCACGTGAAAAACCTTGATGCCCGCTTCCTGAAATGCCGTTGTACACACACTGGGGCTTCCTGAGGAGGTGGTCACAAACTTGATGCCTTGCTCGATCACAAAATCAACCACGTTGGTGCCCTTCACGTAAGACAGGGCCACGTTCATGCCGAAGGGCTTGTCGGTCAACTCGCGCATCTTGGCGACTTCCGCCTTGATATTGTCGAATTCTCCGGAGGAGGTTTCGATAATTCCGAGGCCGCCGGCATTACTGACGGCAGAAGCCAGCTGGGCGCGGGCAATCCAGCCCATGGGGGCCTGAATAATGGGATAGTCGGTGCCGGTCATTTCGGTGACGCGATTTTTAATGGGACGTACGGTGGTCATGTTGTTCCTCTGCAAGAGCGATTGTATTTATGAAGGAAACAGCATGCTTTCCATGCCACTACCCTACAGCGAGGTGTCGACACTAGCGCGGTCTGCGTCATTTGGCGACCCATAACATTCATTAGCTCACTGCAGGCACTTCGCCTGATTTATGAAGACAGCTCTTTTGTTCAAAGATATGCGGCAGCTGCCCGGTCTGGTAATGTTGGCCCCAGCTGTTTTTATCGAAACCAGAACCCTGATTAAAAGAGAACGCCTGAACCGCTCATGAATAAAAATATCCCGCTTCTACTCGCCGCATCGGCCGTCCTACTCACCGCTTGCGGTGATAACCAATCAATAATGGACAGAGCCAGTGACTTTGGAGGCCGCGGTGGCGCCGGCCAGAATACGCAGATGCAGCCGGTAATGGACTTGCTGGACCTTTCACCCACACCGCCGAACCCGCAACGCAATGCCTATTTTGGCGATCTGCATGTACACACAGAATACTCATTCGACGCCTACAGCTTTGGCACCACAGCAACGCCGTACGATGCCTACCGGTTTGCCAGAGGCGACGCCATTAACCACCCAAGTGGGTACGAAGTACAGTTGCGCACGCCATTGGATTTCTATGCCGTAACAGACCACGCCATGTTTCTGGGGCTCGTGCGGGAGGCAGCGGACCCCACCACCGAATTCTCGAAGTACGAATTTGCGAAGGCGATCCACAACCTTAACGACTCGGACAACCTGGGTGTCAGCAGTTTCTATTCCCGTATCAGCAATTTCAGCCGTTTTATTCCGACCACACTGGCCGGGGTTCTGGACGGCAGTATTGACGAGGACCTGGTGGTCGATGTGTCACGCCGCGCCTGGCTGGATACCATAGAAGCAGCAGAGCACTATAATGATCCCGGCAATTTCACCACTTTCGTCGGTTATGAGTACACCTCGTCTACCGATGATCGCGGCAACTTGCATCGCAACGTTATCTTCAGGGGGTCCGATAAACTACCTGCAGTCCCATTTTCGCGCTTCAACTCTCAAAACCCCGAGGGTCTGTGGGACTGGATGGATACGCTGAGGACAGAGGGCATCGAGAGCCTGGCGATTCCCCACAACTCAAATGGCTCCAATGGACAAATGTTCAAGCTGGTGGATTGGGCGGGCAACCCGCTGGACAGTGCTTATGCGGAGCAACGTATGCGCAACGAGCCACTGGTTGAAATCACCCAGGTAAAAGGCACCTCGGACACCCACCCACTGCTGTCCCCCAACGATGAATGGGCGGACTTCGAAATCTACCCGCTGCGAGTTGGCACCAACCTGCCCAGTGAACCCAACGGTAGCTATGTGCGGCAGGCACTGCTAAATGGCCTGGCTCTGGAGCAACAAGGTATAAAAAACCCCTATCAATTTGGCCTGGTCGCGGCCAGCGATACCCATGTCGCTGCCACTACCGATGACGAATCAACCTATTTTTCCAAAACCGGTTTGCTGGATGGCGAACCTATGAACCGCGGATCGGTACCCGTTTCCCTGTTGTACGGCGCTATTTTGCGAATGCTGGCACCGGATCTTTTAACCGACGTAGAAGGCAGAACCTATATTCACGGCAGCGGCTATGAGACCTGGAGCGCCTCAGGCGTGACCGGCGTTTGGGCCGAGGAAAACACCCGCGATGCCATCTACGATGCCTTTCGTCGCAAGGAAACGTTCGCCACCACCGGCCCGCGCCTCAAGGCCAGGTTCTTTGCCAGTACAGCGTACACCGCGGATATAGTCGGCGATGAAAACCTGATCAGCAAAGCCTACGCAACCGGCGTACCCATGGGCGGCGAACTGCAAACCGGCGGTGCTGCTCCCACATTTCTTTTGTGGGCCAGCGCAGACCCCAGAGGCACCAAGCTGCAACGCCTGCAAATCATCAAGGGTTGGGTGCAGGACGGCGAGACCCATGAGGAAGTTATCGACGTAGCCTGCTCGGACGGCTTACAGCCCGACCCCGCCACCAATCGCTGTCCCGACAACGGCGCGCAGGTCAATCTGGCGGATTGCTCTATCAGCGAAGATGTAGGAGCAACTGAACTGCTAACCTTCTGGCAGGATCCCAATTACGACCCAAATGGCGATGCCTTTTACTACCTGCGAGCGCTGGAAAACCCCACTTGCCGCTGGTCTACCTGGGATGCGCTGCGTGAGGGTGTTGAGCCACGGGCAGATCTGGCCACCACACTGCAGGAGCGAGTCTGGAGCTCGCCAATCTGGGTGCGTTCGGATGAAGCAACTGATTTGAATTTGGAGAAGTCACAATGATTAAAATATATGGCGTACACGGCTCGCCTTTTGTACGGAAAGTATTTGTCGCACTGGATTACAAAGGGATCCCTTACGAAATCGTCCCGCAGATGCCGTTTTCCGGCGATAAGGAATACCTCAAGATTAACCCACTGGGTAAAGTCCCAACACTGGTCGACGGCGAACTGACCCTGGGCGACTCCAAGGTAATCTGCCGCTATATCGAGAGCGCCTATCCTGAACCGGCGCTGTACCCCCAGAGTGTCGCCGATAAGGCGATGGCAGATTGGTATGAAGATCTGTGCGGCGGCGCTATTGCTGAAATGGCTGCCGGCATTTTCTTCCAACGCTTTATGCGGCCGTTTGCCTTCAAGCAGGAGCCCGATGAGGAACTGGTAGCAAAGATCATCGATAAGCGCTTGCCACCCATGCTGGACTATCTGGAAACTCAGGTGCCAGCGGAAGGTTTTGTATTTGGTGAGTTCGGTCTGGCAGACCTCAGCATCGCTTCGCCATTCTTCAATGCGGCCTATGCCGGTTACGACGTTGACCCGACGCGCTGGCCAGCCGTGGCCGGGCTGATCGCCCGAGTGAGGGAGCAACCCCATGTCGCCGCTGTGCTCAAGAAAGAAGCCCAAGCGCTGGGCCTGTAATCCTTGCCAGACAGCGTCAGTTTGGCGTGCACACATATTAATCGCCTTGGATAAATCTCTCCGCCAGAGTCTTGTCGACCATTGCCGACCTTGGCACTATCGACGGATACTGCGGACCGCTGAAGTCGGCCTGATGAGAAGACAGCAATGGGGAGCATAACGTTCTGGGGGCTTAGCGCTTCGCCCTACCAGTTAAAAATGCAGTCTCTTGCCGACTTCGCCCAGCTCCCGTGGCAGCGCCTGCCCGATCAGGGCAGCCTGCTGCAAAGCCTGGCTTTGCTACGTCGCCTTAGAAAAGCGCAGCGGAAAACAACCGTTCTGCGATTTCCCAGCCACGACGCCGATATGGATGAGTACCCTGCCGTGCCCTACTACACGCTGGATGGCAAGACACTCTATTACGATTCCAGTGGCCTGGCTCAGCACCTGGATACGTTGGGCCACGGTAGCCAGTCATTACTGCCGGAGAAAGGGGCCCAGCGATTCCTGTGCAAGTTCATCGATGAGGCCTTCGATGAGTTTGGCCTGTATATGGTTCACCACAACCGGTGGGTCACGTCGGCGCACACCAACAAGATGGGGAAAACGACCGCAGATGAAATGGCTCACTGGCTGCCCGCAGCTGTTAAGCGCAATATTGCGCGCAAGCTTTCTGAACGCCAGTGCCGACGCCTGCCTTATCTGTTCAGCGTTGCACCACCGGGCCTGAACTGCGGCGTGGACAACGCCATCACGCCACCCGAGCGCGCGGGCTTCCCTGCCACACATGTCCTGCTTGACCAGGCATGGCGTAAATACCTGGCGGCTATCGAACACATATTGTCCCGCCAACCCTACCTGCTGGGGCAGCGCTTCACACTGGCAGACGCAAGCGCCTATGGACAGCTGGGCATGAACCTGCCCGATGGCATGGCCGCTGAACTAATACAGGAGCTGGCGCCACGCACCTATCAATGGCTGAATATGATCAACAGTGGCGAGCACCGTGGCTGCCATGGTGACTTGGAAATCACCGATACCCTGACACCTCTATTAGAAATTATTACCGATACTTTTATCCCGCTGATGCAGCAAAACGAAGCCGCTTATGAAGCAGCGCTGCAGAGGGGACAAAACCTGTTTAACGAGGCAGCGTTCGAGCACGGCGAGGCACTGTACGACGGCGAGCTGCTAGGGCTACCCTTCCGCTCGGTGGTCAAGAGCTTCCAGGTGGTCACATGGCGAGAGCTGTGCGAGGAATGGTGTGCGCTGAGCCCCGATGCTCGCCTTGAAATAACAAAGCAATTTCCGTTTATTCGCAGCTCTTTATTCTCGAGTGTGACTACTTAAAAACTGTTCGCCAGTCTCGCTTCATATCGACTACCGTCCAGCCCCGCTGGTCGGCTTCGTCCAGCCCACGATCCAGGCGGCCAATGTGAGACTCTCGATCATAGGCCCATTCCCGCTCGGCATCCGTGTGCCGTATCAGCATGCCGAAGCGGGCACCGCCTCCGGCGGTGGTCCACTCCAGCATTTCAAAATCGCCGTCGGAATTCCCCACTGCCATAATAGGCCGTCTGCCGATATGGGTGGAAATACCCACGGGCTTGCCGGCCTTGTCATCGATAAAATTTATTTCGGGTAATCGCACCAGCACGGGCTTGCCATCACGTACCTCGTAAGCCGTCTTGATACTGCTGCCCACCACCTGCTCCGGAGGAATTCCGTACACCCGCTCAGTCCAGGGGCGCATGAACTCTATTCCCCCACCCGACACGATGTAGGTACTGAAACCTTGCGAGCGCAGATAGGACAGCAACTCCAGCATAGGCTGGTAAATCATCTCCGTATAAGGACGACTTGTTTGGGGATGTCGAGCGGTTTCCAGCCAATCGACAACAACGGTGGAAAACTGGTCAGCCGTCATTCCCGCATGCGTTGCCATGATCATTTCCAGTAGCGCGTGCTCACCACCAGCCAAGGCGCCTTTGGCGTCACCACGCAACACAGAAGCAAACGGCTCCTGCTCCTTCCACTCGGGATGCTCATCAGCCATCGCCGCTACACGGTCAAAAGCAAACAGCGCCTGAAAATACATGGGCTGCTCCGCCCACAGCGTGCCATCATTATCGAAAGTGGCTATGCGCTGCGCCGGCGGCACATAGCTATCACCGCCCTGCTTTGTAACGCCTTCAACAAATGCGATGATATTTTTCCTGGACTCGGTGTCATTCCAGGAGGGTAATGGATCCACTTCGGCGGCATGCACCTGCACCGCCCCAAACAGGGTCGCCAGGAAACACAGGGGCGCAAAATGCTTGGCTATACTTTTCATCGCGACATTTACTCCAGCAATTACCAGACGCTAATAGTAGTTCACAGCCAGCGTTTGGTTAAATGTTTCGGTGCATGCGGCCACTGCCATCTGCCAAAGGTGTGCTCAAAACGTATCGCTGCGCCATCACAACAATCAGCAGGCCAAAAAAAACCCGGCTGACGCCGGGTTTCTTCAAACAACCGCAATATCAGCCAGCTGCTTTACGCTCTTTAACTTCTGCGACGACCTTCTCCGCAACATTCTGCGGGCAAGGCAGGTAATGCGAGAATTCCATGGAGAACTGGCCACGGCCAGAGGTCATGGTGCGCAAGTGCCCGATGTAGCCGAACATCTCTGACAGCGGTACGTCAGCCTTGATACGAACACCGGTAGCGCCTGCATCCTGATCCTTGATCATGCCACGGCGACGGTTAAGGTCACCGATAACATCACCCACGTGATCGTCTGGCGTAAACACGTCCACTTTCATGATGGGCTCGATCAACTGTGCGCCGGCCTTGGGCATGGTCTGGCGGAAGGCACCACGTGCTGCCAGTTCAAAGGCAATCGCTGACGAGTCAACCGCGTGGAAGCCACCGTCGTACAGTTCAATCTCAACGTCCAGAACGGGGAAGCCCGCTACAGTACCTTCGCCCATCAGGCTCTTGAAGCCTTTCTCAACCGCAGGGAAGAATTCCTTGGGTACGTTACCGCCCACAACCGAGGAGGAAAATACAAACCCAGAACCTGGCTCGCCCGGCTTGATGCGGTAATCGATCTTACCAAACTGACCTGAACCACCAGACTGCTTCTTGTGCGTGTAGGAATCGTCGACTTCCTCAGTAATCGTTTCACGGTAAGCAACCTGCGGCTCACCCACGGTCAACTCAACACCGTAAGTACGCTTGAGAATGTCGACTTTGACGTCCAGGTGCAGCTCGCCCATTCCCTTAAGAATGGTTTCGCCAGAGTCTTCGTCAGTCTCAACGCGGAACGAGGGGTCTTCGGCAATCATCTTACCGATCGCGATACCCATTTTCTCAGCGCCACCCTTATCTTTGGGCGCAACAGCAATCGAGATCACCGGCTCGGGGAAAACCATCGCCTCAAGCGTGCAAGGGTTCTTGGCATCGCACAGCGTGTGCCCAGTCTGCACGTTCTTCATTCCCACGATGGCGATAATGTCGCCGGCCTGGGCTCTTTCGAGTTCCGCGCGGTCGTTAGCGTGCATTTCCACCATACGACCAATTCGCTCAGTCTTACCGGTGAAAGAGTTGAGGATGGTGTCGCCGCGGTTCAGTACACCAGAGTAGATGCGGGCAAACGTCAGCGCACCGAAGCGGTCGTCCATAATTTTAAACGCAAGTGCGCGCAGGGGTTCGTCTATGGAAACCGTGGCAACCTCGCCTGTGGGCTCACCTTCTTCGTCTGTCAAAGGCTGTGGCTCAACTTCGGTAGGCGTGGGCAGGTAATCAACAACAGCGTCGAGAATCAGCTGCACACCCTTATCCTTAAATGCCGATCCGCAGTAAGTAGGGAAGAAGTCCAGCTTACGGGTACCTTCACGAATGCAACGCTTGATCACGTCCATATCAGGCTCAGTACCGTCCAGGTAAAGCTCCATGGCGTCATCGTCCTGCTCAACAGCAGTCTCGATCAGCTTCTCGCGCCATTCTTCAACCTGGTCGACCATGTCTTCAGGCACATCGGTGATGTCGAACTTCTCGGGGTTACCTGGATCAGGCCATACGTGGGCCTTGCGGGTCAGCAGGTCAACCACACCAATGAAGTCGTCTTCACGACCGATCGGCAGCACCATCACCAGCGGATTGGCACCCAATACGTTCTCAACCTGGTCAACAACGCGCAGGAAATCGGCGCCGATGCGGTCCAGCTTGTTAACGAAGATGATACGGGAGACTTCTGACTCGTTGGCGTAGCGCCAGTTGGTCTCGGATTGTGGCTCAACGCCGCCAGAACCACAGAAAACACCAACACCACCATCCAATACTTTCAGGGAGCGATAAACCTCAACGGTGAAGTCCACGTGTCCCGGGGTATCGATGATGTTCAGACGGTGGTCTTTCCAGAAGCAGGTAGTGGCCGCAGACTGGATCGTGATGCCACGCTCCTGTTCCTGCTCCATGAAGTCTGTTGTTGCGGCACCATCGTGCACTTCACCGGTCTTGTGGATTTTACCGGTCAGCTTGAGGATACGCTCAGTGGTTGTGGTCTTGCCCGCGTCTACGTGGGCAAAAATTCCTATGTTCCTGTACAGGGATAAATCAGACATTGTGCTTCTCAATCAGGTTGTTTGACGGTAGCTAAATTTCAGGGGCGCGAGGGTACAGGAAAACGGCCCATATTGGGAGTACTCAACCAACCTATTTCACCGTAAAAATACGGCCTTTTCAGGGAGGTGGGCTAAGCGTGGCTGTCGCTCACGCCATTGTGCTGATTAAGGCTCACCAGCGGAGAACATCGTGCAGACGCCTCACCCTCGAACGGGGTAGTAAATAGTCATATTTATCAACATGTTACGGATATTATGGCAACGAAATCAGGGCCGTGAACACGAGACTCTGGTGCAAGCGGCAAATCTGCACCCAACGTAGCAGCACTCGCAGTCACCGCTAGCCTTCGAGCGATATTTAGCGGCTTGAAAGCCCCTCCAGGCAGCCAAGCTCTTCCAATATCGCTGCCAACGCCTGATTCGCGCCCTGCGCAGCATACTTTTCCCGCAGGGCGATCAGCGATTTGGCGTGGTACTTCTGGGGCTTCTGGGTCCAGGTCTGGCCCGCCAGCTCAACCGTGAACTCTTCCGCTTCGCTGTTGATGGCGGCCTCATTGGCCAGCGTCCATGGCATGAAATAGCCGCCCACGTGGTCCTTCAGGAATGGGGCCAGGGTGGGCTGCAGTGTTGACCAGTCCTCAAAGTCACCCTCAACAGTGGGCCACAGCATGCGTTGTGCCCAGGCCAGCACATTCGGATAGCGGCCGCCTATAAAAGCGCCGGGGGTGGGGTCGGTCCAGGCATTGTAGATCTGGCAGTACAAGCCAAAGTCACCGAAACAGGGTCGCTGACCCAGCAGATAAGGTCGTTCAGCCAGGTGGGCATCCAATTGGGCCAGGGCGGCATCGAAATTGCTCTCGATTATCGGCGCGGTCACCTCATTGGAGCCGACAAACCAAACCCGGCCCGGCATTCTCTCCAGTACCTGCTGCAGGATGGGTGCCCGGTCGGCATCACTTCCTTCAGGCAGCATCATGCCGGCAAGACGGCCTGCGGCGCTTTGCTGATCGACATCCCGTTGCCAGCGATAGTGGAACATCCACTTGTTACCCCACTCATCGCCAAATTCTTCCAACAGTGCCGAAAGAAACTTCAGCGTCGGGTCCGATGGATCAGCCGCATGCTCGGTATGTTGCGCTTCCATGGCCTCCATAATCGGGGTGGAGTCCTGCATGCTCTGATCATCCGGCGTTACGACAAGCGGAATAACCGGAATCCGAAAATACTCCCCGTACTCCTGCTGCACCGAAAGAGTGCGCACGATCCACTGATGGGGTATTTTCTTGAAACGGAAATAGGAGCGCACTTTCACTGAAAATGGGGAAAGCTCGGCGCCGATGATGCGGTAATCTGCTTGCATTGGAGTTCCTTTCTACTGTGGGTCGCAGGCCAGGCAAGTCATCTCACGCAATCCCTGGATCGGATCATGACTGCACGACGGCAAAAATAACACGGCAGACTGCGCAGTGGGAGATGCAGCGCCGATTCTTCTGCGAGGGGAGCAAAGTCAGTTTCAGCCGCGCATTCCAATGCAATTTGCAACACGCTGACCCAAGACCCCAACAATCAGCTAGCCAGCCGCAGTTCTACAGCTAGTAAAGAAGTCTGGGCGACTGGCACGAGATTTGCTGGTTAATAAACAGGAAACAACTACCTACATTTTTGCGGAGAACGCGCCATGCAACAGATCGAATCCGACGTCCAAACTCCACAGATCACTGCCATGAGCCCGCTGGAGCTGGCCAGACTGGACTTCAAGCTATTCAAATCACTGCGCCAGCTGGGCACATCCCCCGAGAGGATAGCCTCTGTGTTAAACCTTAAGCCCGGGCAGTACGATTATGTGCAGGCGTTGAGCGCGAACTAACCCTGTACAGGGCACAGTAGTGCCGTAATGCTATTTTACTGGGCCCCTGGCCCCCGCCTAACACCGGCGGATGCTGCCACGAGCATAAGCATGATCAGCGCCAACAACCATGGCCAGGGTAAGGTCGGAACGGGCTGAGCAGCGCCTGCCAAAACAGAAGCGCGAACTGACACAACCGGTAGCTCATTGGACGCCACCTGTGCGACGTTAACGATAGTGGTGTTTGCAGCTTGCAATCGCGCCTGAAAAGACAGCGTTAATACGGGAGCGCCGGGGGCAACTGTTCCGATATTCCAGGTAGCGGTGTTGGTTGCCGTGTCGACAATAGCCCCATTATCAGCCGACACCAGCTTCAAGCCGGCAGGCATCGTATCGGTGACAACGACTCCTGTGGCCTGCTCGTTACCGAGGTTCTGTAGCGTAATATTGAATGTCACCAGGCCACCGCTGCCGGCCGCAGCACTCTGGGTAGACTTGGAAACGACCCAAACCGGTGAACTGCTTACCATAAACGGAGCAGACTGAGATTTAGGTAAGCCTTCATCAGCTGTGATCGATGCAACACTTTTCAGCACCGTACCATCAAGTAATGGGGCATTTACGTCTACAGCAAAAGTGGCAGTTCCCGTCACGCCGGCGGGCAGGCTGCCCACTGCCCAAGTAATCAGGCCCGTGCTGCTATCGAAATTGCCACCGTTTGTGGCAGAGGCCGGCGTGTAAACCGTGTCCGAAGGCAAGGTGGCGGTGACCAGGGCATTAGTTGTGTCCTGGTTCCCGGTATTAGCCCAAGTTACCGTAAACACTTCCTGTGTGCCTGAGGCGACCGGGTCCTGGCCTGCGGATATTGTGACCACCAGTTCAGTGTGACTGCGCTCGATAGTTGATGCCTGACTTGAAGCACTCTGCGCGTTGCTGCCTGAGATGACAGAGATATTGTCTATCGAAGTACCGTCGGCAATTCCGCTCACAGTATCCACGGTTACACTCACCCGTCCACCAGTAAGCGGGGCGAGCGCACCGAGATTCCACTGTACTACTCCGGCCGACGCGCTCCCCCCGTTATCTGGCTGCGGGTTCGTGGTGCCAGGAGGCAAAACATCCTCGATTACGGTGTTACTGGAAGAGCCGTTACCCTGGTTGAAATAGTCGATCGTATAGGTAATTTGGTCGCCCGCATTGACGCTATTAGGTCCCGACTTTGTAACGGTGAGCAAAGGCTGAGCGCCAATAACTGTGAACGCCGATACAGTATTTGTTGGGGCATTGCTGGCGCTGATCGAGGAGAGAGAACCCTCGCCCGTACCATCAGGGATTCCGCTGGCGACAAAGACACTGTACTGCAGTTCGATAGAGCCCGAGGGTGGGAGGCTGCCGATCGTCCAGTTCGCCGTCTGGTTTACGAAAGTGCCCCCACTTGTGATGGACTGTGGCGTTGTGTCCGGTGGCAGAATAGCGCTAACCGATGCATTAGTAGCGATATCATTACCGGTATTTCTGACACGGATTGTATAAAGCAAAGCGCCCCCCGCCTGCACAACGGGCTTATCCACGTTGTAGTCGATCACCAGCACAGGGCTGCTCGAAACTGGCAGTAGCAGCGTTGAGGAAGCTGGCGGTATTGCCCTACCCATTCGGTTGGTACCGGTCACAGAAGCAATGTTTAACAATGGCGTGCCGTTGGTGATGACGCTATCTGCTGTGACCTTTACATGCACAGTAACGCTTGAGTTTGGACCGATGGAGCCATGGACCGTGGCAATGTCCCAGACGACATCACCACCTGCAGGCACTCCTCCCCCGGTAGCACTCACGAGAGTAGTTTCCAAAGGCAAGGTATCGGTGATCCTGACTCCCTCGGCAGTATCGGAACCCACGTTGGTTACAGTAATATCGTAGGCATAGGTTTGCCCTGGTGTCACTTGAGAGACCGTGCTCGATTTAGTGATGGTCAATATTGGGTCGCTTGTCACGGGCGTGTTGACGGGTCTCGCAGGTGTTTTGACCGTGGTATCGCTATCTATGGATGCTGTGTTGTGAATCAGTAGGCCATCTCTTAAATCGTCCTGCACTTCTACGACCAGACCCACTGTGCCGGAAGGCGTTTTCGCTGGGACCGTACCCAGGTCCCAATAAACGATGTTACCGCTGGTTCTGACTTTGTCGTTAGGCCATGCACTTACCAGCCGGGTATTGGCAGGCAGTACATCTGCAATAACCGTGCTAGTGGCCGCACTGTTGCCAACGTTTTGGTAAGTCAAGGTATAGCTGAGCAGCCCCCCTGGAGTGCCAGAAGACGAGATGCCCGACTGCACGGTGGCCTTATCGACATTTTTGACCAGAGTCAGCGCCGCATCTAACACGGTCACACTGGCTGTATCACTCCCATTTACAGTAGGTAGAGGCTGCAAGGTTGAAACGATATTCGCAGTGTTTGTAAGGATCTTACCGTCGGCGAGACTCGTATCCGCCCGGGCAGTAATCTTCAGGGTACCTGAGGTTTTTGCCGCCATCGTTGGCAACGTCCATGTCAGAGTATTCCCAGACTGTTTATATTGTCCAGACGCTTGCACCAAACTTAGCCCGGGCTGAAGCGTATCTATGATGACTACATTGGTTGCGGCGTCGCTGCCAACATTTCGATATTTGATGTTGAAAGTAACATCGCCGCCAGCAGTAACGGTTGTCGCGTTATTTTCTACGCTCTTATCGAGTACCAGTAGCGGTGCGCTCGATACCAGGGCTGGCTTACCCAGAATGGTTGCCTGCACCGCATTTTGGGTGTTGGGGCCTTCCCAGGCCGTAGCAACATTGCGCAATGGTGTTCCATCAACAACAACTGGATCTACTTCAACTGTGACTGTCACAGATCCGGGCTCATTGGGTTTCAGAGCAGGGAGAGAGGTCCAAAGCACATGACCGTTACCGGAGGGCGCACCGCCATCACTGGCGCTGACAAAGCTTGTCTGCGGTGGCAACAGGTCCTCAATGCTTATGGGGCCGCTGATACTAGTGCCTATATTCCGATAAGTCAGTGTATACACCAGCTGCTTGCCCGGAAGCACGACGGGCGCCGAGACGGTTTTTTCCAGCTCTAGCACCGGTTGACCCTGGACAGGCGTATTCACGGCGGCTGATACCGCACCGCCGACACCAGGCATTGTGGTCTGAATCGATGCGGTATTTCTCAGGATCTTATCGGGTACATCGTTCGCCACACGCGCCGCTATTGTAACCGTGGCTGGCGCCCCGGGCGCCAGGCTGGAAAGAGTCCACGTTGCCAACTGTCCAGTCACGTTAGCAGTTGTCGAAGTCGCGTCTATGACCAGTTCCGCGGGCAGGCTATCCGTTATCGTGACATTGGTGGCCACAGCATTGCCGGTATTTTCTGCCGTGATAGTGTAGGTAATGGAATCACCGGGTACTCCAGCCCCCGAGGTCGGTGACAGCAGGCTCGTTACACTTGGCACCTTTTTAATTGTTAGTACTGGATTACTATCGACCTTCGTATTAACAGAATTAGAATAAATTACGCCGGTCTGCGCGGAGCCAATAACAGCCTGGTTGACTAGTAATGTGCCATTTTTTAGGACAGGGGCAAGCCGGGCACTGAAGGTAATTAATCCAGAGTCGGTGCCTCCTGCGATATCCCCCAATTCCCAGATCAGTATACCGGCACCGATGTCGCTTTTTGCAGAGAGAGCAGAGCTGCTGCTCCCGGATACATAACTTAGCTCTGGCGGCAATGTGTCCAACAGGGTTACCTTGGAAGCAGGGCCACCGGTCTTGTCGTACTGGAGTGTATACAGCAGCGTGTCTCCAGGACTTGCATGGTCCCGATCTGCTTTCTTTTTAACGGTGAATGCAGGTAGATCGGTTACGGTAATTGTCGCGGCTGCTGTTGCAGACGTTTTATCGGATACGATGTTTGCACGGTTCGTAATATCAATTGCCGGGGTATAGGTTCCCGCGGGTACAGTGGCGCGTATGACTTTTGTACCGGATGCCCCGGGTGCCAGATTACCGAGATCCCATGTAATGGTATCTGAAACAGGCATAACCTGATCACTGGCATTGGCGAACGTCAGTTCAGTGGGAAAGCTGTCGGTAAGCGATACATTCTGCGCTTCTCCTCGACCCTGGTTTTCATAGGACAATGTAAATTCAATGGCATCGCCAGGATGAACCGTCGAAGCATTGGAGGTCTTGGTTAAAATAAGCCGCGGCGCCTCACGGACCACCGTGCTAGCTTTAGCTGTATCGGGTTGCGCTTCGTTGGTATTAATCTCGGCCTGGTTGGTCAAACGAATGCCGGGGCCCACGCCGTCAACTCTGGCTGTTACTGTGACGGAATTGGCCTTGCCGGCATCAAGGCTGGATAGGTTCCATTGCAAACTGGTAGTGGTGCCTGCAGCTATGTTACTCGGGGCTGGGGTTGCGGAAACATAGGTCAAGCCAGCCGGCAGCGTATCTGTCAGCTGAATACCAGTTAGCGGGATCTTACCTTTATTCAAATAATTGATGGTGTAGGTTATCTCTTCCCCGTCAATCACCTCCGCCTGATCGGCAGGACGCGATTTTGTAAGGCTTACCGCAGCATCAGACACATGATGTGTTACGTTTGGTGCGACTTCATGAAGACTGTTTGCCGCATAATTGCCGGAGGCCCGATTGGTTAGCGCAGTTCCCGGTGCCAGGCCGCTCTTTACCATTGCCTGTAAGGTCACGGACCGGCTGCCAGAGGTGAGCGCGCTTACTGGCCAGCGTATCAATGTGCCAGCGGCATCCATTGTAGCGGTTGCTTGTGGGTCACTCGAATTGATAAATTCGAGTCCCACCGGCAGCCGATCTACGATTTCCAGATCATTAACACCCTGCCGAGAATCAAGGGTCGCGGTAATCGTGTAGTTCACTGTGTCACCGGGAAACAAAGGCGTCGTTTCTGGAGGGGACGCGACTTTTTTCACCGAGATACTGGGCGGTGCGTTGTATTGGACCAGCGCGTGATTGCTTGTTCGCTTGTATTGCCTGCCGAACTGATCGGCTGCCGCCACATCGAATGCATTGGAGATAAAATCGCCGTCGTTTAGCTGCGATCCATCAATTTCTACTTCCAGTGTTACAGTTCCTGAGGGACTATTTGCGCCGATGTCGGCGAGGTTCCAAACGACGACCCCACTGCCGAGAGATGTTTCGGCTCCACCAGCGGAAGCCGATACAAATATTAGTCCTGGCGGCAGACTGTCTGTAATCGTAATCCCGCCGGCAGTTGGCTCCTTGCCATCGTTGTTTACCTGCAATTCGTAGATCAGCTGGTCGCCATTAAGTACCACCAATTTTGAGCCTGCGGCCAATTGTTTCTTGGGATTAAGTACAGGCTCTTGCCTGACCTGCACCTTGGTTGTCGCTACAGCGGTCAGTATGTACGGCAGATTGCTCGCGGTCATGGTCACCTGATTGAACAGGTCGGTGTTTGGCAGTCCCGGGGCTACGGTTACCTGGTAACTGACCGAATGCTTTTGAGAGCCTGGAGCGATGTCAGGAAGTGTCCACCTGAGAATGCGTGCGCCGGCATCGTATACACCGGAGTAGGTTCCTGGCACGGGTTCAACACCGCCCGGTAATTGGTCCTCTATTACCGGGCTATCAGCCACAATAGAGCCAATATTACGGTAGCTGATTGTGTAAGAAAGCGTATCACCGGGTGCGACCAGAGTTGGCTGCACACTCTTTTCAACCTCAAGATTAGGCTCCGCAGCAACGGTGATATTGGCCAGCGCGGGGGTCGCGGTGCCGCCTGTGAAAGTCGCCTCTGCGGTATTGTCGAAGTCGATGTTGCCCAAGGACGGATCTATCTGGGCGGTCAGTGTAACGACCTTGCTGTCTTTTCTCGCGACTCTGCCGATGTTCCAGGTGACAATTCTATTGCCTGCATCGTAGGAGCTGCTGACGCCTCCGGCCAGATTTGGTGGCCCTAGCAACTCGTCGGGCAATCTGTCGGTAATAACGACATTATCGGCATCAGCGCCGCCCACGTTTTCGTATTTAATACGGTAAGTGACAATTCGGCCCGCTTCGCGCACAGCAGATTGAGCGACATCATCATCAATCGTTTTGGTCAGTTCTATATTGGGGTTGGAATCAACGATGACCTGCACGTTGTTGCTGGCAAATTCGGCCACCCCGGTTGCTCGAATTCGACCTACATTGTCCAGACTGCCTGAGGCCGCAGTGGCGGCCACACGAGCTGTCACTTCAACTGAATTGCTCGCGCCGGGGGTCAGATTGCCAAAATTCCAGGTAATCGTCTGGCCGCTGACACTGCCGCCTGCTGTGGAAAGGATCTCGAGTCTGGGGTCCAGAGCGTCGGTGAGCACAACGCTGGGGGCCTCGGCGGTTCCTACGCTAGCGTAGTCGAGCTTATAGGTGACCACATCGCCTGGGCTGACCGTCGTTTTCCCTGCTCCAGAAAGACTCTTGATGAGTTTCAGGGCTGGCGTAGGAGTGGGCTGTAAGGTTGGGGGCGTGGATCCACCGCTGATTCCCGGAAAGCTACCGTTGCCACACCCGCTCACCGAGACGGTTGGGGTCAGGTCGGCTCCACTGGCGACACTGCTTAGGTTGAATTTAAATACCAGTTGGCCCGATGCGTTGGGGTTGTGAATTGATACTCGTTTGTCTGTGCTTGTGATGCCTGCAACGCTTACACGGACTGTGGCTGTGCACCACTGCCCGTTACCCCCAGGAATGAGCTGCGTTGTTACATAAAAATCTTCGCCAGCCATCGGTTGCGAGGGGCTTACGGTGGTTATGACTGAGCGCACTGTAGTTTGACCGCTGTAGGCAGGTGCGATGCCCGCGAGCAGATAAGCGGCCAACAGGAAAGTACAGAGGCGAGAAAAATTTTTCATGGCATTTTATCTTCAATCTGGAAAGCGCCTTATTTTACATCAACTTGCTGACTAATTGACCTAAGCTGGAACAGGCTCAATTCTGCTGCATGGCACCGCCATCTACATACATGCCATGCCCTGAAATGAAGCGGGCCTCTTCGCTGGCCAGAAAGGCCGCCAGTGGCGCGACATCCTCGGGTTGGCCCAGCCGGCCCAGCGCCGCCTTGTTTTCCCAGTGAGCACGAAACTCGGCATTTTCATTGAATGTCTCTTCGGTGATGGCGGTGACGATAGCACCGGGTTGAATGCAGTTTACGGTAATGCCATCCACACCCAACTCGGAGGCCAGCGCCCGCGTCATGCCCAGCACCGCATGCTTGGAGACCACATAAGCGGAGAGCCCGGCGGTGGCAAACTGGGAACAGGTAGAGCCGATATTAATAATGCGGGCCTGGTTGGACGCTCTTAGCAGCGGCAACAATTCACGCGTAAGCCTGGCCACCACATCAACGTTGATGGCCATCGTGTCATCCCATAGTGAAGAGGCTGTATCGTCAAACAGGCCAAAGGCACTGATGCCGGCTGCATTGACGAGAATGTCACAAGCGCCAGTGCCAGCCTCAAGGTGCTCACGCACGCGGGCAGTGCTCCCGGGTGCTACAAGGTCAACAGCCAGGGTGCTGGCATATTTGTCGTTGGCCTCCAGTGCCTCAGCGTTACGGTCCACACCAACAATATGTACGCCCTCTTCAGCCAGGCGTTCAGCGATTGCCCTGCCTATACCAGACGCAGCCCCGGTCACGACTGCTGTACGACCTGTTAATCCCTTCATTTGTCCTCTCCCTGAATCACAGCTTGTCAGCCGTCCAACACATCGCGGGCTATCAGCTCCTGCATGATCTCGGAGGTGCCACCATAAATACGCTGAATGCGGGCATCTGCGTAGGCGCGCGAAATCGGGTACTCGCGCATATAGCCATAGCCCCCGAACAGCTGCAGGCAGCCGTCCACGACCCGACATTGCGCCTCTGTGGTGGAATACTTGGCCATGGAGGCCGTAGCCGCATCAAGCTCACCGGCATTATATTTTTCAATACACTCATTAACGAAGGCATTATTCAGGCGGTACTCTGTTTGCATCTCGGCCATCTTGAAGCGCGTATTCTGCAACTTCGATAATGGCGCCCCGAAAGCCTGACGCTCGTTGACGTAACTCACTGTCATCGCGAGCGCACCTTCCATGGCGGCAACCGCGCCCACGGCCACCGCCAATCTTTCGCGGGGCAGCTCCTGCATCAAGGCAAGAAACCCGCGATGAAGTTCGCCTAACAAGGCGGTGCCGGGCAAGCGTACGTCCTGGTAAAACAATTCGGAAGTATCGGCGGCGTGCAAACCCAGCTTTTCAAGGTTGCGCCCACGGCTGAAGCCGGCTTTGTTGGTATCGACCATAAAAAGCGACAAGCCGCGGGAGCCTGGCGCATCCGGGTCAGTTCGAGCAACCGTGACAACCATGTCACAGAGCTGGCCGTTGGTGATAAAGGTCTTGGAGCCATTGATAATCCAGTCATCGCCATCCTGCTTGGCACTGGTGCGCACACCCTGCAGGTCACTGCCGGCACCGGGTTCAGTCATGGCCAGGGCGCCTATACACTCCCCGCTTACCATCTTGGGCAGGTAGTGCTGCTTTTGCTCCTCAGTCCCAAGATTAAGCATGTAGTGCGCCACGATGTCGCTGTGCACGGTCATATTGCCACCCAGCGATGGGTAGCCCCGGCGGCTGAATTCAGCATTGATCACCATGCTCATATCGAAGGTGCTGCCGGCGCCACCGTAAACCTCGGGAATATCCACACACAGAAACCCGGCTGCACCCAGTTTGTTCCAGATCTCCCGGGGTAGAACTTCGTCGCGCTCCCACTGGTCGTAGAACGGATCTACCTCGGTCTCGCAAAACCGGCCAATCATGTCGCGAAACAGATTGGCTTCTTCAGTCTGTGCACTCATCGCCGCTGTCATCTCTTGAGTCCTGCCTTTAATTACACTTTTTCGGCCAGACATTATGACGCATTTTTGGCAGCGCGCAGACCACTAAGTGTGAAGAACCTGGGACATGGCTAGGCTGGGCTTGCACCATTCCCCCAATGGCAACTAGTATCCCTCACCCCAATCAAAAATAAGAGCTCGCCGTGAACGCAAAAGTACACTCCCCTGCCCCCGTTGGCATGACTTACGAGAAACTGTTCGAACCACTGGATCTGGGCTTCACCAGCATCAAAAACAGAGTGATCATGGGCTCTATGCATACCGGACTGGAAGAGTCCGAGAATGGCTTCGAGCGTATGGCGGCTTATTTTTCCGAGCGCGCGCGCGGCGGCGTAGGTATGATCATCACCGGTGGCATCGGCCCCAATGAAGAGGCCGCTTTCGGCTCGGCCATGCTTTCGAACGACGCCGAGGCCGATCAACACCGAGTCGTTACTGAGGCGGTGCATACGGCAGACCCCAGCGTAAAAATCTGCATGCAGATTCTTCACACCGGCCCACTGGCCTACAACGAAAAACTGGTAGCGCCCTCCGCGATCAAGTCGCGTATCGCACCCTTCGTGCCCAACGAGCTGGACGCAGAAGGCGTGCAAAAACAGATCAACGATCACGTGCGATGCGCGATGCTGGCGAAGCAAGCTGGCTACGATGGCGTCGAAATTATCGGTTCGGCTGGCTATCTCATTTCCACGTTTCTGGTGGAAAAGACCAACAAGCGTACCGACGAGTACGGCGGCTCCTATGAAAACCGTATGCGCTTCGCACTGGAGATTGTGGAAAAAACCCGGGCCGCGGTGGGCGAAGACTTCATTGTTATTTTCCGTATTGCCGCCATGGACATGCTACAGGGCGGCATGAGTTGGGAAGAAGTGGTTCAGCTTGCACAAGGGCTGGAGAAGGCCGGCGTGAATATCATCTCCACTCACTTCACCTGGCACGAAAGTGCTGTCCCAACCATTGCCACCATGGTGCCGCGTGCGGCTTTCAGCCAGGTGACTGGTCGTATTCGCGAGAACGTGAACGTGCCCATGATTACCTCCAATCGCATCAACATGCCACACGTGGCCGAGGAAGTGCTGCAGCGCGGAGACGCCGATTTGGTGTCCATGGCACGGCCCATGCTCGCTGACGCCGAACTGGTGAACAAAGCGCGCGAGGGCCGAGAGGACGAAATCAATACCTGCATAGGCTGTAACCAGGCCTGTCTGGATCATACCTTCGCCGGCAAATCGGTCTCATGCCTGGTGAACCCAAGGGCCTGCCACGAAACTCTACTCAAATATGAGCAAACCACTTCACCTAAAAACATCGCAGTGGTGGGTGCCGGTCCAGCGGGCATGGCCTATGCCACCGTCGCCGCCGAGCGCGGACACAAGGTCACACTCTATGACGCGGCCAGCGAGATTGGCGGCCAGTTCAACCTGGCCAAGCAGATTCCCGGAAAGGAAGAATTCTACGAGACGCTGCGCTACTACGGCAGGATGATTGAAAAACTGGGCATCAACTTGCAGCTGAATACGCGGGCAGATGCCGACATGCTCGCCGCGGGTGGCTTCGACGATATCATCATCGCCACTGGCATCACTCCGCGCACCCCCGACCTGGAGGGTATCGATCACCCCATGGTGATGGGCTACATCGACGCTATCAGGGGCAATAAGCCCGTGGGCAAAAAAGTCGCCATCATGGGTGCTGGCGGCATCGGTTTTGACGTATCAGAACTGATCAGCCACGAGGGCGTATCAGCGGCTATGGACATCAATGTATTCGCCAAGGAGTGGGGTGTGGACTTTGCCAATCATCCGCGCGGAGGTGTTACCGGTGTCGAACCTGTTGCCGCAACCGCAGACCGTGAGATCTTCCTGATGCAGCGCAAGGAAACACCGGTGGGACGTGGCTTGGGCAAGACAACTGGCTGGACCCATCGCATGGCCCTTGGCCGGCGCGGTGTCAAAATGATGAACGGCATTGATTATGTGCGCATAGACGACGATGGGCTGCATATCATGCGCGAGAACAAGCCCGAAGTACTGCCGGTCGATACCGTCATTGTCTGCGCTGGTCAGGATCCAGCCCGAGAACTCTATGACTCGGCGCAGGCACAAGGCTTAGCCGTAGCGCTGGTGGGTGGTGCCTACGAGGCGGCGGAACTGGATGCCAAGGCCGCCATCAACCAGGCCTGCCACATGGCCGCCGAGGTCTAGTTAACTCAGGGCGAATCGTCCCGATAGGTTCGGGGCGGCACCGGCTTACCAAAGAACAGTGACGCACTGAGTAACAGGCGTTCGGTGGGACCCAATTGGGCCCGCTGCGCCATCACTTCCCGTGCCATCGCGGGTTCATCGGTAATCAGACCGTCCACGCCCCTGGACAACCAGCCGGTCATGGACAAGGCATCATTGATTGTCCAAATATATACCGGCTTACCGGCGTCCTGGGAGCGACGAATAAAGGCCGGAGTAGCCATAGCGGCATTCACCGCCAGAAAATCGACATCCATGCGTGACAGATCACCCACTGCCGTGGCGGCGAGCAGCCCAACCGTCCACTCGGGTCGCAATGCCTTGAGCTTTTGCACACCGGGCAAGTGCAGGGACATAGCAATCACTTCGTCAGCCATGTCCATCTCTTCCACCACGTCCACCACACGCTGCTCAAGCGCCTCGTCGTGACCGTAGTATTTCAGTTCTATCAGCAGTTTCGCCTTGCCACGGGTTTCAGCAAGCACCTGGGCAAGCGTAGGTGTGCGCTCATCGGCAAACTCTGGCGAGAACCAACTACCTATATCAATTTGCTGAATCTCTGCCAGCTTACCTTCCCAGATTTTTAAAGGATTCCCTGCCAGCTTCATGAAGTCACTATCGTGCACCACCATCACTTCACCATCGAGGCTCTCCTGAACATCAATCTCGACCCAATCAGCACCGTCCTGCACAGCGAGACGAACCGCCGCCAAGGTATTCTCAGGTGCGGCACCCGCGGCGCCACGGTGAGCGATCACAAGGGCACTATCTTCCGTTGCAAGACCACGCACGAGTACATGACCGGCGAGTGCCGCTATCAAAGCCGCGACTATCGCCACGGTAACCAGCCTGCCTGTAGACCAGTTAAGCGAAAACCCCCTGTCAGAACCTTCGCCAAGACCAGCGAGCCAGTTGCTGTCGGCAAGGTCAGCCAGCAGGCTTTCTTGCAAATGTGCAATCACAGTTGCCAGGCTGGCTAACGATAAGGCACTGGCAAAAAAGTTGAGCGCCACCCAGATCAGCATCTGCAGGCCAAGCAAGAGTACAAGAATCGTCAGCGAATCCGCCGACAGGGCCAGTAACAATTGCCAGGCCAGGCCCAGGAAGATCGCCGGCACCGCAGCCAGCAGCAATGAAGAAATCACCCAGAACACCAGCAACCTGATCACAGTGCGGCGGTCACCACTCACGTGGCTCTCACTGACGGCGAATGACTCCCTGGGCGCCGTGGCGTTGAACATGACCAGTGGCAAAATCAGGCACCAACCCAGCAATCGGCGACCCAGCCGCCAGACAAATAACACCGTAGGTATCGCCGCAAGCGCGATCGCGTAATAGAACTGCGCCGGCTTCTCACTCAGGTAATAGTTAATGTCGTAGTCTGTCAGCAGCCACCACGCAATCGCAGCCACCACGAGAATATAGGGCAACAAATACAGCAGAATACGCAGCACCAGCAGTGTGGTCGCCAGTAATAGCCGCGCTGCATTGCGCACTACATAAATGACACAATGACGAGGTAGTACCTGCAGACCCTGTCGATGAGCACTGACCAGCGCCAGCATCGCGGACAACTCCAGCGCGACGATTGCCAGGAGCAAACCCAGAATAAAAATGAGGCCAATCATCCCCAGTGGCGTCAGGATAAGCCTGGCGATATCCTGGTCGGCGACAGCGGCACTGCCAGACAAGCCGACAAGCGCCTGCGTGGAAAGCCCCAATATCGGAGCCAGAATCACCACCCCCAGCAGCGTGAACAACAGGTGAATTATCAACAGCTGTGGCCAGCTCTTGCGCAACTGCGCCAATAGTTCCTCAAACTTCACGCCAATGCTCTCCCGATATTCGAGCTACTAGCCTAGGCGCTTTCTACAGCAGACGCCAGCCTGACTAAGTCTCCAAAACTCAGTGGTATAGCATGGCCAAACACCATGGTCGCAACAGTCCGGCAGATGAGAAGCGGCAGGGTAAATGGTCTATAATCCACGGTTCGAGATTGGGAGCCCACCCATGAGTAACACAATCAAGGTATCCAGCCCGCTGGTAGTACTGCATGGCGACGAGATGGCCCAGATCGCTTTTGAGCGTATTCTGGAACAATTCGTCAGCCGGCAGCTGGACATACCGCTGATAGAAATAGACCTGTCTGCAGAACAGAGGCTGCTCAGCAATGGTGCTGTGGTAAATGAGGCCATCGCTGCCTTGCAACAATATGGCGTTGGCATCAAGAACGCCGGTATGACGGTGAATCGTGAACAGCTGGACGAACTGCTCGCCAAGTACCCGCAAGTGAAAGAGGGCGAGCTCGACAAGCTGGCCACCAAATCCCCCAATGGCGCGATTCGCAAAGGCATAGGCGGCAACATTACCCGCGAGGATATACAGTTCCGCAATATCAAGAATACGCCACCGACGTGGATAGGCCGTGATATCGAAGTCGATACCATGGAACACGGTGGCAACAAGGACAGTTATAACACCCTGTCGGCTGCTACCGGCATTGCCCGGTTGGTCTTTGTAGGCGCTAGCGGCGATCCGGTGGGGCTGCACAGACGCAAGCTCAATCTCGGTGATCCCTTCATGCTGGCAACCAACGACTACGCTGCGGTTGAAGCCTGGGCAAGACACTTTTTCCAGCGCTGCCTGGACGAGGCACGAGATGCCTATGTAGGCCTGAAAGATACGGTAATTCCTGGCTATGACGGTGTCATGCGTAATGCGATAGAGCGCATTTACCAGGATGAGTACAAGGCACAGTTTGAAGCAGCAGAGCTCACTTATAACTATGAGCTCATTGATGCGCAGGCCGCACGTATCGTCGCCAACCCACCGGAGAGGGCCCTGTGGGGCGTACCCGACAACTCCACCGGCAGACGCTTGCACAAACTGATAGAAACGCTGAAGAAGTACGGCATTCCTGACCGCAAATTTCACGTGTCAATCTCAAGAATGAGTGCGGGTGGCGGAGATCAGTACGGCAGCTTTAACATGCCTGCGCCGGAGGACGGCATCGTCAAAATTATTGTCGATGGCCAGGAAAAGCACGCCCGTGAGGTCAAGGCCAACGACCCCATGCTATTTATGTCTAACGATCGCGTAGCGATAAGAGACTGGATACTGCAGGCTTTTCGCGATGCAGCGCTGAACGACAAAGAGGTCTACTTCGGTCTCAAGCGCGAGTACTTCGAATACGATGAAGTGTTCAGCACGGTAATCAATGAAGTGCGGGTGGCACTTGTTGCCGACCATACTGAACCGCCCTCCTTCATGATCATGCGCCCCTCCAGTCAATTGAAAAAGATGATCACAGACCCACCGCGCAATGCACTGTATCCGGCACAAAATCTCGACGGCGATATTTTTTCCGACATCGCCGCGGCTCTGGGTGGCAGCCTTGCAACAGCAAGCTCGATCATTGAGAGTAAAGACGGCACTATGCTGTACGAGGCGCCCCACGGTACAGCTCACGATCTCTACCTGAAGTATCAGGAGAGCGATGGCGAGGTGGCCATCTTCAATTCAAGCGCATTGATTTACGCGCTGGGTAACGCGCTGGAAACCCTGGGTAACCGCGAAGGCAATGCCGAACTGGTCGCCTATTCCGCGGCCCTGAAAAGCGCACTAATCAACACCGTCGACCAAGGCACCATTACCGGCGACCTGAAGGGCAAGACCACCAATCCAGAGGCCGAGAATGTCGTCGACATGCAGGGCTTTCTGGACGCGGTGGAAGCCAACCTTTAACTAAATGGCTGACAAACTACAGTGTTTACCTATCTGAACCCCGATATTCGAGAGCGCCTGATTAGCACGGGCAAGCTCACCCGCATAGACTCACAAGGCAATGCGCTGGACCCACGCATGCCGCCACCTACAGACGCCACTGCGCTGAACCTGCTTGGGCCTATCCCCTTACCACTGGGCAGGGGTGACAAACACCCTACCGTGCAATGGTTCGCAGCGGTACGCAGCACCGAACTGCGTGAGGTCGAGTCGCTGGCTGGCACATTACGCGACAGTGGCGGTCAACACTTATTCTCCACGCTGGCCTCGTCCATGGCAGTTAACAGCGTGCTTGTTGTAGGTGAGCCCTCGGGGGAATCCGCACCGTTGGTGCGCGTGCATTCGAGTTGCCTTACCGGTGACGTCTTCGGCTCCAGGCGCTGCGAGTGTGGCCCGCAGCTGGAAGCGGCTATTGACCGCATAGCGGAAGACCCGGCCGGAGGCTATCTTATCTATATGGCCGGACATGAGGGTCGTGGTATTGGCTTGTGGGCCAAGGCAGCAACGTATCTGCTTCAGGATGAGGGTGAAAACACCTATCAGGCCAACCGGTCGCTGGGCTTACCGGATGACTCGCGGGACTTTAGTGACGCCGCTTCACTACTGCATCACTTTGTCGGTAATAAGCCTATGCGGCTATTGACCAACAACCCTAAAAAAATCGCCGACCTGGCTGAGCATGGACTGAATCAGATAAGCGCTGAAAAACATATCACCGGTGTAGACGAGTGCAATTTGCGCTACCTGTCTGCCAAAGCAGAATGGGGACATAAAATCACCCAGGAAGATCTCGACTAGATTACTTGGAGAACCCCGCGTGGAAGAAAGCGAGATAAGCCCACCGCAATGCTGCCTGTTGTTCGACTCCAATTTGGATGAGACGCAACTGGAAGCCTACCGCAGCGAGCCTTTAGAGCTTATTCCCTGGTCGGACCGTGAAACCATAGCCGATCACAAACGCGTGTTACTGTGCCTCAGCGACGAGGCCATTCGCGATATCATTGGCCTTGCCGTGCAGCGACATTGGCAGCTGGCAGTGTTACCGCATCCGGATGCCAGCGAAGCGATGAACGCCCTGTCAGTCAAGGGCAGCACTTCAGAGTTACTCGCACACTACCAAAGCGCAGAGGCTATAGAAGCCGACGTACTACTGTGTAACGACCAGCCTGTATTCTCGTCGGTTATCATCGGCAAAGTTATGGCACTGCGTCCGGCAGACCTAGACAAACCGGCCTCACGACGCAGCTTCTTCCTTGGTGCCATAAAAGGCCTGCGTGCACTCAGGCTGAAAGATTACCGACTGACCACCGGCAAAGACCAACAGGTGCAGCTGGCTGCCCTGGGGCTTGTCGTTATGGGCTACACCCGTAACTCACTGTTGGGGCGATTCATCAAGGAACCCGTCAGCCTGAGAGACGGAAGGCTTACGCTGCTGGCATTTGCGCCCCGCAGCATCACCAGCTACCTGTGGTTTCTGTTGCGGTTGGTCATTCGCCATAAAGTCAGCTTACAAAAATTACCTTCTGCCATTGGTGTGGTACAAACCGAGCGAATCACACTCAGCGCACCGCGCGGCGTGGAATTTCTTCTGGACAGTAAACCGGTGCATGCAGAGGAGATCGAATTTCGTATTCAGGAGGAACCCGTAGCGCTGGTACCGGGTCCGGCGCTGCAACAGGCGTTCTCCACAACACCTGGCAAAAAGAAAGACGCCATACGCATTCGCCACTTGCCAATTAATGAAACCGCGCGTGAGTTATTTGAAAAACCGCTACCAATGTTCAGCCACGCCACCGAAGAGGAATATCGGGACTTGTTTGTGGCCCTGCGCGAGAACGCAATGCCCTCCACTTCCTTTCAGGTATTGACCGTTCTCAGCGTCTTATTGGCGCTTGCAGGAATGTATGCCAACTCGGCGCCGGTCATTATCGGTGCCATGATTCTGGCCCCGCTGATGTCGCCCATAATCTCAATGTCTATGGGGATGGCGCGCATGGAGTTCGTACTGTTGCGCAATTCCATGAAGACGCTGGCGATCGGTATTGGCTGGGCCCTGGGTTGGGCGGTGCTGGTGGCCTGGCTTATGCCGCTATCAATTGAGACACCAGAAATGCAGGCCAGAATGTCACCGACCCTGCTGGACCTGTTCGTTGCAGTGATTTCCGGCATCGCGGGTGCCTACGCGTTTGCCAAGGAAGAAATTGCCAAGAGCCTGGCGGGGGTGGCGATCGCGGTAGCACTGGTGCCACCACTAAGCGTCATGGGCATTGGGCTGGGCTGGGCCGACTGGGACATGGCAATTGGCGCCACTCTGCTGTTCTCTACCAACCTTATTGGCATAGCACTGGCTGCGAGCGTTACTTTTCTGGTGCTGGGTTTCGCTCCCTTTCATCTGGCCAAGCGCGGGTTGATGTTTGCCAGCGCGATGATGGTAGCCATCGCCATCCCGTTAACCATAGCGTTCTCCGGCTTAACCCAGCAGGGGAATCTACTCAATCAGGTGCCCACAGGAATCGTCACACTGGGCGGCCAGCAGGTTCGTGTAGGCCATGTTGAAGTTATCGCCGGTTCGCCGCCACTGGTTCGGTTGAGCCTCAGCGCCCCCAATCAAGTGGGAACGGCTCAGGTGGACGAGCTTAAGCAACTGATCAGCGAGCGAGTCGGTGAAACGATAGAGCTGGAAGCTGATGTCAGCCTAAGGCGTTAGCGCAGTTAAACTGTAATAATTACCTATTAACCCTCAGGCTGTTCCAGCTTGATACGTATCGGCGCCTCGGCGTCAAAATGAACATCGCGCTGCGGGAACGCTATCACGATATCTTCTTCATTGAAGCGGCGATAAATTTCTCTGTTCAGCACACTCTTGGTAAGCCACAGGTATTCAACACTGGGCACAAAGTAACGGGCGGTCAACAGCAGCGCGTTATCGCCGAATTCAGACAGGATGATTGAAGGTGGTGGTTCATCAAGGACATCCGCATTGGAACGCACGATATCTTCCAACAGTGCCAGCGCACGCTCCACGTCACTGCCATAGGCAACGCCTACCTCCAGGATAATACGCGTCTCGCTATCGGAAAGTGACCAGTTCAGCAAACGGCCTGTAATAAATTCCTTATTGGGTACTACCAGTTCCTTGCCGTTCCAATCCCGCAGCGTAGTGGCGCGAATCCGTATCTTGGTAATCACCCCGTCACTTTCGCCAATGGTGACAATATCTCCTACCCTGATGGGGCGCTCGAAGAGAATAATCAAGCCGCTGATAAAATTGGCTACAATCTCCTGCAGGCCAAAGCCTATGCCAACGCCCAGCGCCGCTACCAGCCACTGCAACTGACCCCATTGCAAACCCAACATGCTCAGAAGAGCGATACCGCCACCCGCGAAAATAACATAGCCAAGAATTGTGGTGATGGTATAACGACTACCCGACGAGACTGATGGATATTGCAGCAGAATAAGCTCGACAAGCGATGGCACATCGCGAGCCGCGTAGAACACAGCAAACGCCAGAATGATAATTCCCAAAATGCTTCCCATGGTTACATTCTGGGTGATGGTGACCCCACCTTCAGAACTACTGGAGGTCCACAAGACAACTTCATTGAGAACATCCAGCGCGGGCAGCGTAGGTGCCCAAATAATCCACAGCCCCAACAAGCCAAGTATCAAAACTGCGAATTTCATTAGTTTAGCGGTGGCTGCACTCAGGGACGCGAGCGAGGCCCGTTCTTCTTTTACCTGCTGTTCTTCTTCTTTGCTCGAATCGGTAACCAGCTCTCGAAAGCGCACCTTGCGGCGCATAATCATGGACCAGCGGTACATGGTTGCGTAGAAGAATATCAATACAGCGACTAAAGAGGCTGATGCAAGTATGCCTCTGATGATAATAGCAGCTGAATAAAGATAGCCCGCCGTCAAAATGAAGACGACCAGCCCCGTTAACAAGATAAAAATATTTCTCAACAGCGGCAGTCGGCTGATAAAAAGCCCGGCAACAGGGTCGTCAGGCGAGCTGACAAACTGAATCTTCCACAGCCGTCTGACGAAAATGAATGTTGTCAGCAGGCTGAGCAAGCGCACGCCACCGGCTTCGGGCGAGGCCAGGCCCAGACGGTACAAAATCGACGAAAAGACCATCAGCGGCAGCCACCAGATAATTAGCCAGCTAATCTCGCGATAGGCGATCGCGCAATTTTCGGGCCGCCATTGGAAGTGCAGCGTACCAATGCCATTTTCACGCACAGAGTTGCGCAGAAATAGCAGAATCAGGGTCAACCATGCTGCGCCCTGTAACGCGCCGGACACACTGGTTGCCAGTGGCACATCCACATAACCGATCGCCCGGGCAACCGCGAACAACAATACAGGCCAGGGCAAGGAATCTAGCAGCGTTGCAACTATGGCCAACAACGTTGAGCTAATAGAGTCACTTCTGGCGCGACCAACATCTTTCGCCAACCGTTCCTGCCAACCCGAAAGTCGCCAGCGCAGTAGAATCAAAACCAGGAAGGCAAGTATCGCCACGGCTCCGGGCCAAGACGGATCCAGAACGGCCAGCAAACCTCGATAGGAGTTGCTCAGAACAACCATTTCGCGGGGTATCGCCCTGATACTGTCCAGCGAAAGTGGCGGATGACTGTGAACCCACAGCAGGTAAGTAGAAAGGAAGGTTCGATACTCGTCACTAACGCGCCCCTCCTCTCGCATGATCGCGACAAGATCACCGGCAACGTCTATGTAGCTACTGTGTAGCGCTATAAGATCGGCGAGCAACTTTCGCTGCAAACGACTCAGCTCTACCGCGCGCTCGCGCTGCGAATCAGAGAGTGTTTCCTGAACGCTGTTTGCTACCTCATCGACATAGCTTTCTACCCGGTCCAGCAACAGCATTTGCTCTTCATGATCAATGCGCTGAATGACCATATTGCCGATACGGCGATCAACAGAACAACCCGTATCAACCGGATCAAGGCGTGAGGTATTAAGCTCGGCTAACAGGATATGGCCCAGCTCGTCACTACCGCGAGCGAATTCTACCCGACGCCTGGTAGACGAGTAGCGATCGCTGACAAAGGCAAGAGACTCTTCCATGTCTTTACGACATCGGTAAAGAACCGCGATGTCAGCACTTAAAACCTCCAATTCAGAACTGTACTCGACATTTTGACCGGCCAGAAAGACCAGAGTCGCAGACTCACCGGCCAGGCTTACCTCTTCTGACCTAACCCGCTCGGCTTGCTCACGGCGAAATTCGACCAGCCGCCGTTCAATCGCATCGATTTGTAAATCCAGTAATGCCACAGACCGCAGTCCATCTGAACGCTGGGCTCGCAGCAGGGCGTACCGCGCAGGCTGGGAAGCAGATGCCGCATCCAGTGAGCGATCCTCCGCCAGTAATGCTTGCCTGCTTGCAATGACCTGCCAGTCTGCCGCCTCGTTACTACTGGGTGACGCGGTGGCTTGCACAAACGCCAGCTTGACCGGAAGCTCCCGCAATTGAGCCTGAATGGCCAGAATTCTTTCTCGGCGCTGCCCTTCATTGGTTTCACGGGAAGACAGGCGCTCATCCAGTCTAGTATTCTCGGCATTAAAGCTGGCACGCTCGGCCCTGGCCGCTGTGAACTCGGCCTCCAACTGCGCCAACGCCACACCTTCCAGCTTTTCTTCAAAGTCCGGAGAAAGCGACTCATCGCCCTTCTCAAGGCGCTGGCGTATCTCGCGCTCAGTAGCGGGCGCATCAACCACAGCAGCGGTATAACTGTGCTCGGCTGCGGCGTAGTCAGTCGCTTGTCTGAGGAGTGCGAGTACAGCTCGATATTCTGCCTCCAGAGAAGTTCTGGCTTCACTTTCTGGCATATCAGCAATGGCGCTCAGCCGCTGCTCGACCAACTCCTCGCTCAGATCACCGTCTGCGGCAACCGGGAAGACCATAGCGAACAACAGTAGCAGCGAAAAACAAAGGCCGAAGTGGCTATCTACCAAAAAGCGCTTGATCATCAGAAGCGCCGCAGCATGCCCACGGTCAACATCCTAACCGTTGAATCATAAAAGCGGATCTCGTGGTCATCCTTAAAGGCTGCTCCGGACACGTTCAATACCCAGCCCTGCAGACCAAAGGGGTTTCCGTAGAAGGCTGCGAGCGACAGCCCCAACCGAGTGGAATCATCCTTAACGCCATAAATGGGATTGGCCTCATCCGCATCCAGGCGGGCATAGCCGGCATTAACCACAAATCGTAAGCGAGGCTGATACACGTAGATATAGTTGAGGTCTAGCCCGAAGCCCTCCATTGAATTAGCGTCGCCATCACGATCGTGATCGATATAGGCCAGACCAGGCGTAAAGACGTGCCGCTTGTCGCTACTGGTGTACTCATAGCGCAGGTCAATGCGGTCGTGGTCACCATCTCTTACCAGCAGTTCACGTTCTGCCTCTGTCAGATCCAGAGACTGGCCACTGCGCTCGTCGTCAATCTCCACATCTCGCGCGGTATAGCGAAACTCCAGACCAGAGTCATAGATGTTGCTCCACTGCACACGATAGCCGGCGCTCTCGCGCTCAGTTTCCTTGCGCTTCTCTCCGACGAGAAATGGATCCTTCCACACCTCGGTTGGAATACTTGAAGCCAACAAGTTAGCGCCAAGAATGCCAGCGTCGCCAATTTCATGTCGTACGCCGATAGCGGCATTCATCTCAAATCGCACAAAGTCTTCGAGGAGATTACCGACATAAATCTGCGTACGGCTCTCTGCAAAGGTATAGCTGGCTTCGAAATTGAACACAGGAAGCAGGCTGCTTTCTCTATCCGGAGAGTCATTGAGCCCGTCAATGGTGTCATCACCCAGGTCCACAAAGCCCAGCCCCGTCTCAGCCATGAGATTGGACTTAACCGAGACCCCTCCCAACCCAAGGTTGATAAAACCGCTGAAGCCACTCTCCTCGGGTATCTGAACCGCCGCATTGGAGGCCGCGACCGGTAAGATCAAGCCGGCAAGCAGCAACATAGTATAAGGGCCTAATATCGTCTTCAATGTATCTCTCCCGCTTTCAGCTTTGTAATCTTCGTCTATCACCATTCTAGCAGGGTAACAAACTACTTTAGGAGACTAAGACTACTGTCATTGATGGAGCAGCCTCCGGACCAAACAATCGAGATGTCCAAGACTGTAATGGCTTGGCTAGTAACAGGGAGACAATTTCCTGACCAGGCCTATTGCAACCATCTGGGTGTGGGATAAAGCTCTGCCGAGAGACTGACTTCCATCGCATTATCAACAGCCGGGCTTGCATGACCCACCATCTCGTCATAGGCACTACGTTGCTGCAAAACCAGCTCGTTAATAGTCAGACCAGCGAGCTGCTCTTTCATCGCCAACAGGTTCCTGGTTTTCAGCACACCGCCATCAGCGTCAGCAAGCAGGTATACCCTCTCATCGATAAGGGCGTGGGCGATATAGAGGCTCAGGTCCACTGACTCGATGATAACTTTTGAGATGACGCCCTGACGTTGCAATTCTTTGATCGACATCTTCATACTTTTCAACTTTCCTTTTGCTGCGATTTGGCGAGCATAGCAATTGGCTTCATCGAGCGGACCACCTTAAAACAAGCAAAGCTGTACAAAACAGGACCAACCTACATCAGCGCCAATGCCAGCATCGAAATAAATACGAACCCCATAACCAACATAGACCCATAGATCAGAATAACCGCGATAGACTTGGCCAAGGCCCCCGCCACTGATGAGCCATATACCCGTCGCAATGACAGTGGTAGATACAAAAACAGCACCAGTAAAATAATACTGCTCATTGATTCCGTGAATAAGGCCAGTGCCTGGCCAAGCAAATACAGGAGAAAGGCGAAGCTGTGAAAATTTAGGCCAAAAACCAGATGCTGAAGATAGTAATAACCGGAAAACAGATAAAGAACCTGAATGACGAGTGCAAACAGCGGCAGCATAAGAAACATAAGCTGAGGCAGATAATCCAACAATTCGTCGATAAAACTCGAGGACTCACCCTCCAGACGCGTGATATTGGACTCCATTCTGCTTTCCAGGTTCTTAAGCCAATCAGGACTATCCTCATCGGCGATCCCAATCTGAACCGCATTGCCGTTCTCGCTAGACACCGACTCTTCCCCAACATCGATGGTGATCAGCGGCGCGCTTTCACCCGCCACATCGGCGTTGAAAGTATCAAGCCGGGATCCCACAGAAAGCACCAGGAACGTCAGGAAACTGATTATCAGGTAGAGTCGAAATGGCGGAACATAGCGGGCGCGACGGCCGGCAATAAAGTCTGCCGTCAATAAACCAGGGCGCAGGATAAGCGCCGACAGGGTACGCCATAGGCGTGAATCCCAGGTGAAAGCCTCGTCAAAGATCTCAGCCAGTGCCACGCCCAGACTCGGTTCTCCACGGCCGCCTTGTTGACCGCAGGCCGCACAGTACTCACCTGTGAGAACGGTGCCACAGTTTTTGCATTTCGGCTCCGTCATACCGTGCATCTGATTGCTAGTGTCAGCTCACCATAACCAAAATAGCGAACCTTCACCAGCAACGCAGGAATTCATTAATTAATCGGTAGTAATTCAGGCAGGGGAACTTGGGATTGTCTCCTTATACTTCTCCAGTGCCGCCATCAAGTTAGTGCAAACCAGGTCCAGGTCAGACAGAACCATTACCATGACCTTCTCTTGGTCACCGTTACGACGGGCTTGCTCAATTTCTTCGGCTAGCCTGCTGAGCTCTGGACTGCCGAAACTCCCACCCATGCCCTTGAGCATATGGCAGGCGCGACCAACACAATCAATATCGCCTCTTTTAGCTCCCGTAATGGCTTCTGTATGGTTGCTTCTTATATCGGTCATCACCCTCTCTAACAAATTCTCCATCTTGTCCACAGGAAGACTTTCTCTAAGTTCATCCAATATCGCTCGCTCAAGATAGGCTGTTGGCTGAGTTATCGACTGCGCAGACTCATTCTTTAACTCTCCAGGCGCCAGTGCATTGGAGAGCGCTTCATGAAGTTCACTCTTGTTTAGCGGTTTGTGGATCACTTCGTTCATTCCCGCCGCGAGGAAGGCCTTTATCTCTTCCTCATGGGCATAAGCAGTCAAGCCCAAAATGGGTAGCTGTCCCTGCCAACCTTTTGTCGCACGAATCCTCGAGGTCGCTTCAACCCCATCCATTACCGGCATTGTTATGTCCATCAAGACAACGTCATATCGACGTTCCTCTATCGCTTTGATCGCCTCAACGCCATTGCCGGCAATATCAACATCACAGCCGAAACCACGCAAGAATGCTTCCGCAATAATCTGATTGGTTTTGACATCTTCAACCAGCAGTATACGAGGAGAGTTGCCCGCAATATTAAGTAAAGGCATCAGACCGCCTGATTTTCTGGCCTCTTCGCAGCTGCCTACTGCTACAGACGCCCGCTGAAACGGCACCGTCATCCAGAACGTCGATCCAATATCAATTTCGCTGCTAACACCGACTATACCTCCCATTCGGCGACACAGGCCCTGACAGATCGCAAGCCCAAGACCCGCGCCCCCGCGCTGACTGTTAACGGACTCGGGTAACTGAGTGAAGTCCTGAAATAATTGTCGGTGGTCCGACTGCGCTATTCCTATTCCCGTGTCTTTCACCTCAAAGCGCACTCTGACTTCGTTGGGCTTCGAAGAGTAACGCCCCTCGTCTACGCCGAGTCGCAATGTAACTCCTCCGCGGTCTGTAAACTTGACGGCATTAGACATATAGTTATCCAGAACCTGACGAATTCTCGCGGGGTCTCCCAACACCAGCTGAGGAACTCTACGATCAACTGAATAATCAAGAATTAATCCCTTCCCCTCCGCCGCAGGGCTCCAGAAATCGCAAACTTGCTTGAGCAGCTCGATAACATTGAAGGGCGTCAACTCCAGTTCAAGACGGCCAGTCTCTAATCTTGATAGCTCGATAACATCATCTGTCAGTCTGCACAAACCATTAGCGCTAGACATAGCTATCTCAATAAGTTTCTGTTGAGGCGCCTTTAAGCCAGCATCGCTGAGTATTTGCAGCGAGCCAAGAACCCCGTTCAAAGGCGTTCGGATTTCATGACTCATAACAGCCAGAAACCTTGACTTGCTGCGACTTGCCTTCTCTGCTTTGTCACGAGATTCAAGAAAACCGGACTGCAGTGCCTCCAACTCAGTTACTTTTTCAGAGGCAAGCGCCTCACTGACCCGCAGCTTTTCATACTCTACTTTTCTCTCACTGACATCCTGCAGCGTAGCAAGTCTAATAATTTTTTCGCCGCTGCTATCGGTAGTTAACTCACTGCGCGCTTCAATCCATCGCTGCTGGCCATCCGCTCTGCAAAAGCGGAATTCCGTACATATTTGTGGGGCCAGATGATCCTGATCAGTTCCCTCCCTTAGAAAATCTACAACCCTTTGCCTATCATCGTCATGAACCATTGCGATTATCCGACTTAGGTCTAGCACTTCAGTATCTGGATCGAGAGCCAGTAACGAATAGACACCCTCGGAGAAAGTCGTTGTTTCATTACTCAGGTTCGACGTCATTGTGCCCAGGCCCGCAATTTTCTGCGCCGCCAGCAGCTCGACCAAAGTCTGTTCACAGTTATTGTAAGAGCCCTCGGTAGTGTTGCTGATTCCCTCGTCCAGCCTCGCTGTATCGCGACCTTTCATTCCGAGTAAGCCTTCTTTTATTTTTCTCTTACTCCGTTCTTGATTACCAGCACCAGTTCGGTCGTTAGCATCAATAAAATCAATAATATGTGAATCAACAACTGGGGATGACGTAAAAATCTGCCTCTTCATAATTACTTTCCAAGAAAATGATCGTAAGGAATATCGACAGCCAGGAAAAAACTCCAATGTACTTTTGAGAGGAAAAATCTGGCCCTGTTGCTTACGCTACTGCTCACTGAAAACGATGCCTGCCAACGGCTTGCAAAATGCTGTCTATTAAGATGTCTACAGAGTTATGCATCTCATTAGTCTTGCCTGACGCAATCGCCAAGCCAACATTTTTTGCGCCTTTGCTAATCCCGTTATAGCCAAAGTGAACTGCGGTTCCACGCAATCGATGGCTAATACGGCGGACGGATTCGAAGTCGTGGCAGTTGGCAGCATGTTGAAGCTCAATACGCGACTCGGTCAGGTAAACAAGATAGTCACCGGCCAGCTCGAGCTCACCTGTTGATAACGTCGAGTCCCTCCTTGGGCTTTTCTCTATTTCAGCAATGACCTTACCAAGCTCGCGAAACTTCTCATTCTTTCTCAGGATTGCGGTACAACCTGCCTGCTGGCATCGCAACTCTGTCTCGGGCGAGTCATCTGCGCTCATTACTGCAACCGGCACATGCGCTGGAAGTTCAGGTATCAGATCGAGTCCATGACCGTCCGGCAGCTCAAGATCAAGCAATATACTGGTAAAACTTGCACCGGAACGTAGACACGCTCTTGCCTGCTCAAGGTCGGCTGCCTCTGTGACTTCAAAGCCGTGACCTTCCAAGGCAAGTCGTAGATACATTCGCATAGCATCTACATCTTCTACCAACAGAACCCGGCTGTTCGGAGTAAGACCGGCAGAAAGGCTACACATCGCCTAAGCTCTTTGCTTCTGCGTTGCCGTTATTGGTAATCCTCAGGTTCCACTCCCGAACCAAGCCAGAGATTGCCCTGATTGTTCTGCCAAAGCCCTCCACACCATCGTCACCGCGCTTACCAGAAGCGAAGTAAAGCTCAATCACATCTAACATTGAATCTACTTCTTCCAAACTCCCTTTATCGAACGCGCCCTCGCATCCCTCCATCAAAAGTGCACGCAAATAATCTCTATCGAGGAAGGCGGAGTAAGCAAGAATAAGGCTCTCCGGCGCGATGGCGCGGATTCTTTGAACTACGTCTTGACCAAGGTTATCCCCATGAAATTCCTTATCAACGATATATACATCGAATGCAGCAGGCGCCACTGGCTCTATAATCCCAACAACCTGAACATCAGCTATTCGCTTAGTAAGGCTTTTCTTGAGATGGGCGACCACAAAGGGGTCGTCATCTATGATCGCTATACGCTTTTCACTCATGTTGACTCAACTCCAGTTGATTTCTTGAATAGATTGCCAATTCGTTCTCCAACCCCTGGCTGACGGTTATCCGCACTGGCTACGCTCACCAGCGGATCAAGTAACTGGCCGCGATTAAGCGCGATCAAAAACCGATCCGGGGCCATACGCCCCAGCAGGTCCAAAGCGAGGTCGACATTTTTCTGTGCCTCACCGCTGCGGGTAACAAGTACCGTACGATCTGCAAGAGCAGCGCCGACAGCACTTTGCCTGCCAGCCGTCAGTACACCAAGATCGACGATCACTATCTGGTTCTGCTCCCGCGATTTTTTTAGCAAAAGTTGCATTTCATCCACCGCGAACTGTCTTGTAATCAGCGGCGGCGCAGAGTTTTTGCTGAACGGTATAATCGACAGAAGGGACAAAGCGCCATGGTCAACCGGCAACTCCCGTACTGCATCATCGAGACCCGTCTCATCCTGAATGACAGCTAGCGCACCGGGCATTTCGGTCTGCTGGTATAAGTGACAAAGCCCTCTACCCGCCGGGTTCGCATCGACCAGCAATACCTTGCGACCGGCAGACGCGTAGTGAGTCGCTAAGGCAGAACTCATGCTGGTCGCACCAGCGCCCACATCTGACCCTACTACCGCTATTACAAGGGGCTGCGAGCCGGCAGAGGGAAGGCGAAGATCAAATTCATTACGCAGCTTGCCGGCAAACTCGAGCATGCTTTCCATCGGCCTTTCTGAGTCCTCAATAACGCCGGCTAATAATTCATAGGCGTTCTTACCAAGATCATCGGAGTAGTGCACCTTGCCTGCAAAGACACTGGCAACAACAAACAAAGCAAGGGCCCCTAGCCCACCGAAAACAGCTCCTCCCAGAGCTGCCGGCTTGCGCTTATCCTCAATCGGGCCATCAGGAACCTTACCCATCGCGATAATTTCGATAGCACGCGACAGGTCGTTCTGACTTTCTACAAGAACCTCTTCCAGTGCCATCTTGGTTTCGGCAACCAGTTCCTCCAACCTTTTCTGTTCGATTACTATCGATCGAATGCGTAGAAGTTTGGAGTTAAGCTCGCCCGCTTCAGCACGAATTGTTTCGCGCCTCGTTTTTAACTCGCCTTTAAGTATCTCCAACTCTTCCTGGGACTCTTCCGCTGACTGCGAGCTGCCACCTGCCAGGGCTCCAGCCTTACCCAGTGTCGCTATCTGTTGCAGGCGTTCGTCTATTGCTCCTTCAAGAATTCTTAGCTCGCCCTGAGCAGCGCGAAGTTTATGATGCGATGGGTGATAGCGGCCTTTCAGCGTCTCTAGTGACGCAAGGCGCTGCGCGCGTTCATAGGTCATCTCGGCCATGGCCTGATCCAGCAGAGTAGCTCGCTGTATTTCAACATTGCCAGTGTCAGTGCCGACCGAGCCCGTAGCCTGTAACTGCGCGATGGTGTTGTCCAGCTTGACCATCCGCTCTTCAAGCACTTCCAGCTGCGCAGTTTTAGTGATGTGTGCCTTTGCGAGAGTGCCAGCATCGTGTTCGCCGCCCACCTCCAGATACTCCGAGTTCAATACAGAGAGGCTGCGCTCAAGGTCAATCTGGCGTGACATCAACTCATCACGACGGTTGTCGTAATTTTTCTTTCGAGCAGTTTCATTGCCTTCTGTATAGGCCGTGAGTACAGCGTTTACAGTTGCAGCAGACAGCTGAGGATCGCTGCTGCGCGCACCGATGGAGATTAGTCCTTTCTTTCCTGCAACTACCAGCATCGAAGAGATGTCGCCAACATCAGCCGGCAGCGGGAACCTGCCTTGATGAGTCGATCTCAACTTGACTAGCGCCGACTCAAGTACCGGGCGCGACCTTATTAACTCAGTTTCCGCGGTCACATACGCGCCGTATAGACGTAACCGACTATCATCAGAATCTGCGTAAAGTATTTTTGCCTCATTAGGAAGTACGCGGACCATGCCCGAACTTAGGTAGCCCGGCTTTATTGCTAGATACCCAAGCATCGCCATGGCCAGGCCAACGCAAATTGCAACACCAAAAACGCGCGTTTCTTTTCCGCGGAACGCACGTCGAACTATGCCAACAGGGTCAAGAGGCTGTGGTTCCGCATCTGCGTCGATAAAATCGCGGATTTGCGACAGCATCGGGTTGCCGGCTATGGCTGGCTGAGTGGCGTCTTCGATTGTCGCAATCTGCGTATTCATAGCAGCGATCTACTCGGCGACCTTGATACGCGTGGTCAGGTCTCGCTCCCAGCGTATGCCGGTGTTCTGGTAAGACAGGCCTCGCGCCGCAAGTGTTACCGCGAGGTAAACCGGCACATCAAGCCAAAGAGAAGGCTTGAGACTCAAATTAACGAGAAGTCCGCGAGCCTCTTTGGGCTCCACATTAGCCTTGTCAAAGCTGCTCAGTTGACGATTTCCCCGATAGCTTCGCGAACGCACTTGCAGTAATGACGATATAGTCCTGGGTGTGCAAACCCCGAAACTTACCGTAGACACTACGGCCACTCGGGCACTCGGGATAATGCGTCGCAGGTATGTATCATCTGCAGTAACCGCTGGCAGCTCGCCGATTCGGCGGCGGCCGGTAGATGAGAGAGCGATGGCTGCTGCAAATTTACCGTTGCGCAGATAAGGGTGCTCCATCCAGACCCGATAGAAGCTGCGGACCATCCAGTCTGCCCCAGTTGTGTCGATCCTCATGTGGCCGATCGCTGCGTCAATGCCCGGACGGTCTACTGCGGCAATCATAGCCATAGCAGCGCTGCCATCGAGCTCGATGTCAGCATCAAGCAACAGCACCGGACCGGCACTTGCCGTCGATAGACCCACATTGATAGCTGCGGTCTTGGAGGCCTCTTGAATTTCGACAAGGGTGACCAGGGGGAATTCTGAATTTACGATAGCTGCTGTGTCATCACTGCAACCGTTACAGACAACTATTACGTCGAAGGGGACAGAGCAGCCCTCATCACCTAGCAAAACGTGCAAGGTACGCGCGATTACAGCTTCTTCATTGAACGCTGGAATAATGACGCTGAAAGTTCCTGATTTCATGATTCGGCCTTCTCACTCAAGCCGTTACATACACCAGACCAATCATTGGTCATGTCGCACTCGAGCATTACCGCATCTGGCGCATGCTGCCACCAACGACTGCCTTCAGCTGCAGCGATTTCATTTGGGCCAAAGCGGTAGCGAAGGACACGCGCAGGATTACCCGCTACAACCGCATAGTTCGGCACATCTTTAGTCACTACCGCGCCCGCCGCCACTACAGCACCACGACCGATACGCTCACAACCAGGAAGGATAATTGCCCTGGCGCCAAGCCAGGCATCTGCGCCAACTTCAAGGCCAGCGGTCCCCACGTCAGCCGATGACGCCGCGCCACAGCTTGGGTTATAAAAGTAAGGATGCATCGACAGGCGTTCGAGCGGGTGATTTCTGCGGTATATCTCGACCCCAGGGCCAACAGACACGTAACGTCCTACGCGAATACCCTGTGGGAAACGCGTAGCGTCGAAACAGCCATAGCTATGTGCTCCAATTTCAACGCCATGATACTGAAGCATAATCTGACGCAGTGTTACCGAGCGCATTTCGCCGCCTTCCAATTTTGCAAGTAAACGTCTGATCATTCTGCGTAATATGCCTGCGCCAGGTCCTCGCAGGGCCGCATAAATGCTCAGCAGCACTCCGGCAGATCGTGCACGCTTCAGTTCTCCCGATATGACGACAAGTGCATCCTCAATGCGTACCGGGGCAGTCGTAAACGGACCAGCAGCCTCAGCAGTGCTCATGCCGAAACCAATCCAGAGAAACTTCGTACAGCTCCAATAAGTGCAGGATCAGCGGCCAGTGGCGCAGCCACTTCGATGTTTACATCCTGTCGGTCCAGAGCCTCGGCGAGTGCGCCTGAATCGTGCGCAACCTCGAAGCCATTCAGGTGCTCAAGTCTCGCTACAGTTGCTAATTGATGTTCATTACGGTGTTCACCAAGGCTGGCTAAACGAGGCATAACTATCACGCGCTTACCTAGCTCAAGACCTGAGATAATACTGCCCATTCCCGCGTGCGCCACAACCGTGCTGCACTCACTCACACGCCGACGAAAATCTTGCGGCGTCATATCGCGAATCCAGGCAATGTGTTGGGGTTCATATTGGCCGCGGCCGATCTGCGCATAGACCTCAACGCTATTGTTGGCCGCTGCCCACTTATCCAAGCCACGAATCAGGCGATCAAATGGGAGCTGTGTTCCTACTGTTGCAAATATCATAACTGTTTCCTCGCGCTAGTCTTCTTTAAGCGCCTTGGCAATTACAAAGGGATCAAGTGCCCGACTGATAGTCAGGATGGTCGGAGAAATCGCAGCTATCACGTCGTTCCAGCCACCCATGCCATTAACTGGCATGTAAACAATATCGCCGGGGAGCAGAGGCATATCTAACGCCAGGCCATCGACAATGCGGTTAAAATCAACAACAAAGAGCTCGCCCGAAACCGGTGAGTGGGTTCGAATAACGCGCACCTGCTCAAGGTTTGCCTCTCCTCGAATTGGTCCCCCGCTGCGCGCAACAGCATCGGCCAGGGACAATGGTCCGTTGGTAACATCCTTTGCGCCTGGCTGGATTACAGCGCCAAGGACAAAGATACGGAGGTCATCGAGTCCTGGAATAAATAGCGTATCCTCAGGTTCGAGCCAGATATTCTGATCCATGCGCCCCTGATTCAGCAGGGCATTGATGTCTACTGCGACAACACTCTGATCGCGGATGAGCCGGGCACCGCGAGTGTAGGCTTTATCAGAAAGACCGCGTCCTGCTCCCAGCGCCTGTATCAGGTTCATATCTGACATCATGTGCACTATTCCGGGCTGATTAAACTCACCCAGTAGATACACAGGACGGCTTAGAGGGTCTTGCAACTCAACCACAACCCATGGATCCATAAAGTGCCTGGTGTATTCTTCTTTAAGCAGCGTCTGTAGTTCGCTCAGAGACATGCCTTGAGTTTGCACACGCTCGATCAGGGGCAGCTGTATCTCACCGGCTCCGTCAATCGTCACGACGAGATTGTCCATGCCTTCTTCACCGAACACATTAATCGCTAAACGATCGCCAGTTCCCAAACGGTAGATTGGATCGCTTTCACCACGCGGAAGACTTTCGACGGTCACGCTTTCATACTCGACAATAGGTGCGAGCTGCGGGTCCGGGGACACAGGTATCGACCTGGAGACGCCTTCCGCAGAGCTGTTGAAACCCTCCTCAGTGAGGGTCTGCGCACAGCCTCCCAGAAACAATGTAGTGAAGGCCAACAATGGCAGGGCTGATGTGGCGACACGCGGCATAGCTTGCGGCAATGCTCGCCACACCTTGCGCAGGCAGTAAGCTGCCGTCATGCCAATAATGACTAAGTCGTAGCTTATAGATCTATGAGCAAGATAGTGACGTTCGCCTTCAAAGCGCACACTCCAATCTTGCAACACGTGGTCCGCAGAGTCGTTCTCATCAATGCAAATCTGGCCGAGACTGGACAGCCCCGGAGGAACTGCCAAACGCGATTCGAAACCGGGGATGTGGGCTTCGAGATGCTCTTGCAGTCCGGTGGCGATGGGACGCGGGCCCACAAACGCCATGTCTCCACACACAATGTTCCAAAGCTGCGGCAACTCGTCCAGCTTGAGGTCACGCAGCAGCTTCCCTGCGCGAGTCACTTCAGGGGTACTGGAGGTAACAGCAAGCGCCAGCATCGGATCGCGATCCGCTCCAACAGTCATCGAGCGGATCTTGTAGGTGGTGAACAGTTGTCGCCGGAATCCAGGGCGCTGCTGCGAGTAAAGAAAGGGGCCGCGTGAATCCGCCTTAACAATAATGAAGAGCAGCGCCAGCAGCGGCGTCAGCAGGACCAGCAAAATCGCCGCTGTAAGCTGCTGCACCCCTCGCCAGATGCGCCAGCGAATTTCGATCAGAGCCGGATCTGTAATCTCGACGCCGTTCAGCTGGCCAGTTTCTTGTGCAAATGCTTCCGAAGTCATGATATGGCGGTCCGTATTTACTGTTACCCAGTGCTCTGCAACCGCTGTGCCAATTTCTTCCAGGGCTACTTGCACGCCGCCCGAATTATTTATTTCCCCATATATTTCAATTGGTTATGCATACCTTTCGCAGTATGGGTGCAGTAGCCCAGAACAACAGCACTGCTTTTTTAAAGCCATTGAGTGTCGGATTCCTTGCATAATGCAAATACCTTCCTCCGCCGTGGCAGGTTGCGAATTGCAAATTGCAACTGCAGCCTTGCGGCACCGAGCCAGAGCACTTGCCAAAAACAGCCTAAGCTACTTTTTATTTATATTTTTCATAGACTTAGCGAATCTTTAATAAATTTTTTCATCTTTGGCGCAGCCTTTGCAACCAGTGTCAGGAAACATATTGGAAGGAATCGGGAATGTTAGAACGTCAATTCAAGGCCTGTATCTTCGGTGCCAGCCCAGGAACCGGTAACCAAGGCGTTAATGCGCTGTGCTGGTCGACGCTGACTGCGATGGCCAAACGTGGCTGCAACGACTTACACGTATTCGATTACGGGCGCGCCGCCCGACGAGCGCGGTTCGCCGAACTGGATTACACACTGCACGGCATCACTGTAGGTAAACGCCTTTGGCGCGGCGACCATCTGGGCACTGCCCGCCTCGCCGCGTTAGCAGGTATGCGCAGCACCCCGCTGCTACGCACAGTAAATGAAGCCGACCTGGTGCTGGACGTCAGTGGCGGCGATAGCTTCACTGACCTTTATGGCAGCGCTCGCTTTCGCAATATCGTCGCACCCAAACAAATCGCCTTACGCCTTGGACGACCCCTGGTACTAATGCCTCAAACCTATGGCCCTTTCAAGAGCGCGAGAAACGCCAGGCTTGCAGGGAACCTCATTGCCAAAGCGACGCTCGCCTACGCCAGGGATCCAGACAGTTATGGCCGCCTGCAGACCCTGCTGGGCGACAGATTCGATCCAGCGGTGCACCGCCAGGGAGTGGACATGGCCTTCGGCCTGCAAGCACACCAGCCTGCGAGGCTGAAGTCAGAGGTCACAGAAGCTTTCTCGGCTAAGGATCAACGCCCGGTTATCGGCCTTAATATTAGCGGCTTGGTCGCGAATCAACCCGAGAGTTCCGCGGCCCGCTTTGGCCTTTCCTGCGACTACCCTTCACTGATACGCGAGCTGCTGATGCGGCTGCTCGATGAGACAGACGCACACTTGGTAATCGTCCCTCATGTACATGCTCCTGCGGGACATTACGAGTCAGATCTGGATGCTTCACGCGCCCTTTTAAAGAGCCTTACAGGGCGACATGCAGCCGCAGCCCGCAGGCGCGCTACGATCGTATCGCAAGAACTGGATGCCTGCGAATTGAAGTGGCTGATCGCCAGGTGCGACTGGTTTTGTGGTACGCGAATGCACGCGACGATAGCAGCGCTATCCTCTGGCGTGCCCACCGTGGCGCTGGCCTACAGCCTTAAAACACGTGGCGTATTTGAGACTTGCGCTATGGCTGACTCGTCCATCGACATGCGCTCAGAAACAAACGACACCGCACTGAATCAGATTATAAAACTCTGGCACCAGCGAGAGTACTACGCAACAACCCTGGCCCAGCGCTTACCCCGGGTGCGAGCACTGGCCTCGCGGCAGATGGACGACGTTGTGCAGTGCGCCGGGCCAGGTCAACCTGTGGGCCAGATGATCGAATGCTGAACAGCAAGAGCCATCCGAGGCTCACTCTGGCAGCTACTCAGGCACTGTGCGAAGGCAGCGCCTTTCTACGCAATCTGATTCTCGCCCGGTTGGTCGGTGCAGATCAAATGGGTATCGCAGTGGCGCTGGCCCTGGGAATTCGAATCTTCGAAATGGCCGGCGAATTCGGTATCGACCGTTTACTGGTGCAGGTTGAAGCAGCCGCCTTGCCACGAATGCGCAGGGTTATTCACCTCCTGCAACTACTGAAGGGCGGCACAGTGACGGCCGTGGCCATTCTGCTGGCCTTGCCGGTCAGCGAGACACTAAACCCCGAGATGGACTCCATCATATTCGCGGTAGCTGCTCTATCACTGTTAATACGTGGGGCAAGTAACTGTGACTATCGGGAGCGTCAGCGCAGCGCGCAATTCAGGCCGGCAATGATCGTCGAAGGCGGTAGTAATTTTCTCGCCGCGCTGGCGGCTGCTCCGCTTGCCTGGATTCTACGTGATTACACTGTCCTGGCGTGGGTATTGCTTTTACAAGCGACGCTGTTTTGCGTCTTGTCCCATGTCGTGGCAACCCACCCCTATAGCGTCGGCTTCGATCGCCAGCTGTTTCGTCGCTGCCTACGTTACGGCGTGCCCATAGCCCTCAACGGCGCTCTGATGTTTCTTGCCCTGCAGGGAGACCGCTTAATAGTCGCCGTACATTTCTCAGCGGCTGAACTTGCTCGTTTCGCGCTGGCAGCACAACTTACCTTACTGCCGGCGCTGATCGGTGCACGTTACCTGCTAGCTTCCGAACTACCACGTCTTGGGCAGCTATCCCGCGAAAGGGCCGGTTTTGACGACCGTTGTATGGGCTTGTTACACCGCGTAGGAGCACTCGCTGTAGGAGGCGCGCTGGCTCTTGGCATAACTGGCAATACACTGGTCGGCTGGTTATACGGTGAAGCCTATCAGGTGACTCCGGCCATCTTCTGGCTGCTCGCAGCAGGAGCCGGGATCAGATTAATACGCGCAGTTCCCGGGACCGCGCTGATGGCGCTGGAGGCAACACACCTGCTTTTTCTGAGTAATTTGCCCCGCCTACTGACATTAGCCGCTGCATTGTGGACGGTATCTTCGGGCGGCAGCCTCGAGACATTGGTAGCGATCAGCGTGTTTGGCGAAGCACTCAGTCTCGGCGTCGCACTCCTTGCCCTCATCGCCTGCAGAGTTGGTGTTGCCGGCAGTGGCGACCGTCCATTGATGGAGACTGTCTGATGGTCACCACAGCAACAATCAAAGATGTCGTCGACCAGCACCTTTGCATGGGCTGCGGCACATGCGCTGCAGCCCGGCCAGACATAGTGACAATGGTAGATACCGTCGCACATGGCCGTCGACCGGTCATTGCCAGCGATCTGGACGAATCAGCGAGCCGTGATTTGGCTGCGTCTTGCCCGGGTCGTGCTATCGACGCCGTCGAGGCGCCTACGTCGGACTCCCAGGACAGCTACGAGCACACTGCATGGGGGCCAGTTCTGGAGGTGTGGGAGGGCTACGCCACCGATGAAGCACTTAGATTCAGCGGGTCCAGCGGCGGAGTGGTGAGCGCCCTATCCCTTTTCTGTGTCGAGGCAAAAGATTACGCCGGAGCCATACAGGTGCGTGCGAGAGAGGAACAACCACTACTCAATGAAACGGTCATCTCGCGCAGCCGCAGTGACGTATTGGCGGCGACGGCCTCACGCTATGCACCAGCCAGTCCCTGCGAAAGACTAGCGGACATACGCGGCTCAGACACTCCACACGTTTTCGTTGGCAAGCCATGTGACGTTGCCGGCGCCAATCGACTCGCTGCACAGGATGATTCAGTAAAAAACAGTGTAGGACTATCGATCTCTATTTTTTGCGCCGGGACACCATCACTAGCGGCGACAAACGAACTGCTAGAGCACCTTGGCGTGGAGCAAGAAGACCAGGTATTAGATGTGCGCTATCGGGGCCAGGGCTGGCCTGGTCGTATGACCGCACGTTATCGCAGCGCCAGTACCGGTGAGACCCTTAGCGCTTCCACCTCATATGCTGACGGCTGGGGTCGTATCCTACAAAAACATACGCAATGGCGGTGCCGCCTCTGCGCCGATCATTTGGGCGATCATGCGGATCTTTCGATAGGTGACCCCTGGTATAGGCCGGTCGCTGAAGGCGACCCAGGACAGTCATTGATTGTCGTGCGGACCGAGAGGGGCCGGCAAATTCTTCGTCAGGCAATGCGGGCGGGTGTGGTGAATCTCGAACCACGCACAGTGGCCACACTTGCCGCCTCACAGCCCAACCTTGAACGAACGAAGGGCGCGGTATTTGCCAGATGCCTGACCGCCAAAGTAATGGGGGCGGCGGCACCGCAATATGCAGGCTCGACACTGCACCGGGTATGGTGGCGTGCATTGTCACCTGTAGAAAAGCTGAAATCCGTCACGGGAACCTTGAAACGTTTGTTCGGCAAAGGTCTGCTACGCCGCGAGCAAGCCCAGTTACTGGAAAGACAATCGTAATGGGTAGCATCAGCAAAGCGACTGTTCCCATGTTGGCAGCGCTGTTTTACCTCGCGTTAATCATGCCGCCGGAATTCTCCGTTACGGTGGCTGGCTTACGCTTGTCACTGTATCGAGTATTGTTACTGGTGATGACGATTCCTCTGCTAGTGCGCCTCGTCCAAAATACACGACAGCCTCCCCACATCGTTGACTACCTGATTATGGCCCATGCATTCTGGGTTGTGCTGGCGCTGACAGTCTATGGAGGCATCGCAGCGGGTATTGAGTCAGGCGGTATTTATGTCGTAGAAAGCCTTGGTGCTTACCTGCTGGGCAGACTAACGATTACCTCCGCCGCAGAACACCGCGCGCTGCTGTACTTCATGGTCAGCGTACTGGGTGTAATGTTTATGATTACTCTACCTGAAAGCCTGACCGGCACGCATTTCATCCGCGAGGCAGCGAGAGCTGTCATGGGTGGTCCCGGACTACCAGTAATCGAAGCTCGCATGGGTCTGGACCGCGCCTTTGGATCCTTTGACCACCCAATACTCTATGGTGTATTTGCGGCGTCGACCTTTGCCGCAACCTACTATGTGTTGAGTGCAGAGAAGCTCAATACACGAGCATTGGGCTTGATGGGCGTCGTAGCTGGCAGCACATTTCTGTCACTCTCTGCCGGCCCATTTGTTGGCCTGGCATGTCAGTGCTGCGTTATCGGCTGGGACAAGGTAACCAAAGGCATCAGCCTGCGATGGTCCGTACTGATGGGCATTTTCCTACTGATGTGGTTCGCTGTTTCGCTCGCCTCCAACCGCAGCCCGATAAAGGTATTCATTAGTTACCTGACCTTCAGCGCTCACAGCGCTTACAACCGTATTCTCATCTGGGAGTACGGCTCCGCCGAGGTGGGTCGCAATCCGCTGTTTGGTATCGGCTTCGGCGACTGGATTCGCGCACCCTGGATGAGCGATAGCATGGATAATTTTTGGTTACTTACTGCAGTACGCTACGGGCTACCCGCACTTGTTTTCCTGGTAGCTGCAATCGTCATCCTGGCCATACGCCAAGCGAAGATGAACGCGCGTCACAGGGATCTGAACAGGCACCGAATGGCCTGGCTGGCAATAATTATCGGGCTGTCCGTATCCGGAATCACAGTACATTTCTGGAATGCGCTTTTTGCATACTTTTTCTTCCTGGTCGGCACTGGCGCATGGCTGGTTCACCCCCAGCGTCGATCGGATCCTATACCAATGGCCGCTCTGTACAACATGTTCGGTCTTAAGCAACGCACCGCTGTCGCTTACTAATTACTGGAGTCTAAAAATGGACCTATCGATCATCATCGTTAACTGGAATACACGTGACATGCTCCGTGACTGCTTGCGGTCTATACCTGAGAAGAACAAGGGCTTACGCGTCGAGACGATCGTCATCGACAACGCCTCACAGGACGGTTCGGGTGAGATGGTGAGCACTGAATTTTCGCAAGTCCGCCTGATTCAAAACACCGATAACCTGGGTTTTGGCACTGCCACCAATCAGGGAATGAGGGTGGCAAGAGGACGCTACCTGCTACTTTTGAATTCAGACACTATTGTGCACGACGATGTATTGGCAGATTCAGTACGTTATATGGATAAAAACCAGAACGTTGGGATGATGGGCTGCAGGGTACTGAACGAAGATGGCAGTGTTCAAATGACCTGCAGCCAATTCCCAAGCTTTATGAATCTCCTTTTGCAGACATTGGGCTTGAACCGACTGAACCGTCCCAAGTGGCTACAACGCTACCAGATGCTCGATTGGAACCGAAGTGACGAGCGCGAAGTGGAAGTCATCTCAGGATGTTATCTGATGACACGCCGGGAAACGGTAGACCAGATCGGCATGCTTGACGAGGCCTTCTTTCTTTACGGCGAGGAGACAGACTGGTGTAGACGATGTGCGGAGGGTGGCTGGAAACTCATATTTGCCCCAGTGGGCTGCATCACCCATCTGGGCAGTGGCTCCATCAGTAAGCTCAACTATCGACGCGACCTTATGCTTACAGAGGGTACAGTGCGGCTACATCGAAAACACAATGGTTATCTCGCTGCATCCGCGGTTTGGCTTTTACTGCTAATGTTCAACTTCTCCCGATCTGTGTACTGGAGCCTGCGCTCAATGCCGGATTCGCGGCCCGGCACCGCTGAACGCGCCGGCCATTTCCGTCGGGTAGTGCGCCACTTCAAGCGCGCTTGGCCTAAGCACCTTGAGCAGCTGGCATGAACGCCTTGCCTAAAGTTCTGGCGCTGGCACCCTACTGCGATGGCCTTGATGTGGGAGAGGCCTGGTGCGCCCACCAGTGGATATCGCAACTGTCGCGTCATGCGCAGGTGACCCTGCTTACACTTCGCCGCAAGAATCATACTCCTGCCTCCGTTCAGCTACCCAACGTCGAAGTCATTGAGTGGGATGAGCGATTCTTCTCACCACGCTTCAGTCGCCTCTCCAGCATGCTGAAGCCAAGCTACCTGGCTTTCTATGTTCAGGCGCGTCGCTGGATAAAGAGTAATCTGGAACAGGGCCGCAGCTTTGACATTGCACACCAATTCACGCCAATTGCCTTGCGCTACCCCAGTCCGTTGACAAATCTACCCATTCCTTATGTTATTGGTCCTCTTGGTGGAAGCCTGGATACGCCCGAGGGCTTTGCGGATGAGTGTCGAAGTTCAGCCGGGTACACGCGGCTGCGATCACTAGACCGTTGGCGCTTACGGTACGACCCTCTATTGCGGCGCAGCTACACTGGTGCGGCAGCGCTATTGGGCGTAGCTCCCTATGTAGGCGAGTTGCTCCAGCACGTTTCGCCGAAACGCTTCGAAGTCATTAGCGAACTAGGCATAGACTCCCTTGCAGCGCCACGCGAGTCAACGATGACTGGAACCCAACTGAGACTGGTTCATGTCGGTCGTGCAGTGCGAACCAAGGGATTACGCGACGCCATACGCGCCCTGTCCAGACTACCGCAGGATGTGAGCGTACATCTGGACGTGGCAGGCCAGGGTGAAGAACTATCCCTGTGCCGCGACGAAGCAAGCCGGCTGGGCGTAGAAAAGAACATTACCTTTCACGGTCAAATCAGTCGCGATCGCGTTGAGGAGCTCTATGCGCAAGCAGACGCATTTCTGTTCCCCAGCTTTCGCGAACCCAGCGGTAGCGTGGTATTCGAGGCACTGCGCAATGGCCTGCCGGTGATCACCACTGATCTGGGCGGACCAGGTTTCGTCGTGGACGAGAGCTGCGGCATCACCGTGCCAGCAATCGAGCCGCAACAACTTGCCGACGACCTTGCCTCCGCTATCACTCGACTTGCGCGGGACCCCGCGCTTCGCTTGGAGCTTGCAAAGGGCGCCCGAGAACGCATTTCTCACATCGGTTTGTGGGACAAAAAAATCCGCTGGCTCACCGGACTATACGCAGAACTAATCGTCGCTGAACATAAACCCGATATCATGGAGGTCATCTCACATGCCAACAACTAAGTCCCCGAAAATCTTAGCAATCGCTTCCAGCGGTGGCCACTGGATACAGCTGCTTCGCCTGCGGCCCGCCTTTCTGGGTGCCAACATTACGTACGCAAGCACTGATCCGGCATTGGCAGCGGATATTGGAGCTAACGCATTTTATAGCTTCCCCGACGCCAACAGACAGCGAAAATTTTTGTTGTTAATGCAGATCCTGAAAATAGCCTGGATACTATTACGCGTTAGACCCAACGTAATCGTCTCAACTGGCGCCTCTTGTGGCTACGTTGCAATCCGGATCGGTCGGCTGTTCGGAGCGCGTACCCTATTTATTGATAGCATTGCCAACGCCGAGCAGCTTTCACTATCAGCTCATCTGGCATGCCGGCATGCGAACCTGATGTTAACTCAGTGGCCTCATCTTGCTTCGCCAGATGGCGCGGAGTACAAGGGATCGGTCTTGTGATAATGCCAGCGCGACCCAAAGTATGACCAACGCGTCGACTTATGCGTGTCGGCACTCTGCGACACTACCTCGCAGTATGATGTCACGTAATATATTTGTAGCGCTGGTTATGATTGTCGCTGCATGTGCGGCAACGTCGCGCGCAGTCCCGGATGCTGCGGATGCAGTAGGCGCACTCACGCACGGAGTATTTGATCACAAGGTACTCTGGCTGTGCCTGACAATAGCAGCGTGGCACCTATTGCGCACACCTTCACCACCATTACAGCTATATCATTTGTTAGCCGCGTTTCCCGCAATTTTCCTCGCCTCGAGTAGCTATGGCATGTGGCCCTGGATAGGCCTGAGTTTTACATTCTCGATGCTTCTACTACGCGCAGGCGAAGCCTGGGGCCCTGCAAGCGCCGGCTTGTTGCTCGGACTCATGGCCGCCCTGCATGCCGTAAGCGTAGGCGTGTTAAGCAATTTGAGCGGCGACGCAGTACTGGAAATCGATGCATGGATAGCTGGATCTTTGGCCGGGCTGTTTCTTCAGGGACTAGCTGTACAAGGCACCGCATTACAATACCTGGACGGCCATATGCTGGTACTGGTATGGGGCTGCAGTTCGCTCAGTAATCTTGGCGACGTCCTGCTATTGTTCTGGGCAGGCGTAAGTTTTTTTACAGCTAATGCCAAGTCAGGAAGCTCGAAGGGTAGACTGTTTTTTTGTTGTTTCTTGCTCGTTTGCCTCACTGTTGCATTGAATGCAATACGACTGGCGCTGATGGTGGCCGACGCAGAATATTATGCATACCTGCATGCGGGAGACGGCGCTGCCTTGTTTCGTATGGCAACTCTTGGGGTAACGGCGACGATGAGTGTCGCTGCCTTGTCGCATGACTAGATACTATGAAATAGCTGGACTAGGTGCGCTAGTCGTCGCAATGCTAGCGCTATATGAGGATCTTACTGCTGCGAATCTGAAGGCAAATACACAATCAATCACGCCACAAGTTGCAATAAGCGCCACGCTCATACAGGCAGGATTAGTCCCTCGTAAAGATGTGGTGATCGAGCTGGATGGACGGGAGGTGGCACAGGGTTTTTCGCGAGAGCACTGTGATGGGCTGCTGTTGATTGCGCTACTGCCACATACCGCGCAAAGCTGGTCTCATCTGGCGCCACGCCTGGACTTGTCCAGTTTCAACGTCCGGTATCTATACGAGGGAGCGTTGTACCAAAATGCTCCTCGACTGCAACGGCTGGGAGACCGGCTTCTGGCAGACCTGAGATCTGACGGTACAGCCGATTTACCACACCTCATGGCAGTAGCAGAGGCAGGAAATTGCAAATTGACTCGCCGCGTCGTGGAAGCACTAAGCACATTCACTCTAGGGAAGAACTTTTATGGTTAGTCAACCGGAGGGATACAGGATTTATTTCGGGTTGCCCAGACTCAAACAGCTTATATTCTGCTTGACGATGCTTTTCAGCTCCGGGGTCGCACTCGCCGAACACAATGGCGGTAGTGACCTGTCTGATGGTAGCAACGCAAGCTGCAACGCTAGTTTTAAAGACAACTGTTTAGTCGAACAGACCTATACTGCAGACTCTAGCGGTTTCGCGGCCCCCGCTGGAACGTTGGGCAGCTCGGCTGTAGAAATCGTAATGTTTTCTCTACTTCTTACAGCAGGCATCGGGGCCCGCCTGCAACAAGCTAGAGCCGAACGACCGAGGTCGAGTCAGGCTGTGCAAACTGGCGCAATTCGCTCATGCGGTGGAGTTAAGTAAGAGCTTGTTCTTAATAAGGGCAGTGGTGCTTTTTGGTAATTTTCGGGCAAGCTCCCGAGGCAAATTGCGTAAGCGCTGTAGCCCGGCAGGCCGGTTAACAGGTATTTGTGCGAGTTTGGAGGACCCGCAGGAAATAAAATCTCGAGCAAACTGCCCCGATAGTCGGTAATCCTGCGGCAGCGCAAGCATCGATTCATAGATAGTGTGGTTATTGAACGGTGACAAGGTGGGCTTCAACACCGGATGACCGCCAAGCGCGGCGCCCGCCCAGCAACCAAGCCTAACGTCGATATAGGCCCGGTCCAGGATAGATGGTCGGGACAGGCCAGCGTATCGCGTCAACCACTGATCAGCTCGCGCCAAAGCCCGTTCGCTATTTTCAAACCCCAGGCGCGCCAATAGCTCTTCGGCTGTCAGGTGATTCCTGTCCATGTCGCCGCTGCTCCAATAAAACGCTCGACCTACCTCACCGCCAACGCCCGCGAGCGCATAGCGACCAGAATATGTGTTAACGACCGTCCTGGTCAGAGCAACAACTGAGTCGCGGATGCAGTGTGAGGTCCGCGCTAACCATTGTTCGATTTCTTCCGGCGATGGGCTCTGCACTGGTATAACCCTGTGATCCAGATCGAAACGCTGTGCAATGCGGCGCGCGACCTGAGAGTCAACGCGAGCGGTCGCACCAGATGGCAGGTAAGTTACATAGTTGACCTGACTTTTTGACTGCAGTGTTGCCGATAGCACCATCCGTGAATCCCAACCTGCGGTCAGGTGACACTCCATGGAATCCGCCTCCCGGCCAAGCGCCTGGACGAACTCACGTGTCATATTATGCATTTGCTCGACACCCACCGGCTTTACTGTTGGGATTAAAACATCTGCTAATTGTGCCCCACCCGAACTCAATTCCAAGGTCTGGCCAGGCAGAAGGCGCTCTATTCCAGCAAAGGGAGTGGCCCCGAACGGGAACCAGACCGTTCTATCAGCGCGCCTAAATGCCACCGCCGCTGAGGGATCCAACGCAAGTTTGCCTGTCCATTCCAGAACTGTCGGCGAGGAGCCTAGCTCCGCGGATTCGGCCCGATACACCACAGGTAACTGTGCACCCGGATCTGTTGTGCAAAGCAGGCGGCCGCCCTGTTGTTGTAGCATGACAAACCGTCCGGTCAGCCGTGGGTAGATATCCTCAAGCGGCTCGTCAATCTGAATCTCTTCTGCAGCTTCATTAGGGTAGAAGGTTCCCTCGTAAGCAAACCACCCGAGGATGATTGCTTTGCACTGGACTGTTCCACGGGCCGACATAATGCGGGTGACTCCGACGCCAGGCGCACTATAGACGTAATACTCAGCCAGCTGCTCAGTACGCCAGCTATTACCAAGTTCCAGGTGATCTCGCGTAACGAGAAATTGTTTCGGCAGTGATAACCCTGCGTGTTTGGGGTCGAATTCTGGCATGTAGTCGCTCTATCATCTTCGTTACGGTCATCTACGTTGAGCAAGCAATGTGCCAACCCTCAATACGAGTCTCTGACGAATATCCGAGGCAAAATGTGCATTATGCAAGTATTATTCGCATATTGCCTTGCAATATGCATTTTATTCCCTCTTACTAGGTGTTATAGACTTATAATGGAAGATATAGATAGAGAATTTCTCATTATTTTTCAATGGGTTATCAATCTACAATCAGATTGCGTCCTATTTTGGGAAAAATGGCACAGCTATTGATTATCGTATTGTGACAACTCGCATGCATACACACAGGAAGCACCACATGAGCGATCAAGCCAAAATTCTGATGATTGAAGATAGCGCCTCCTTATCGGCGATCTACCAAGCCTACCTCGAGGGCACGGACTACAAGCTCATTGCAGTCGAAACTCTGGGCACTGCGCATGCCGCTCTCGGCGCTTTTCGACCCGACATTGTGCTGCTGGACATCGAACTCCCTGACGGTAACGGCATGGACTTTCTGGCAGATATAAGCCTCCTCGAAAACAAGCCCAAGGTTATTGTGATGACCGCTCACGGGACATCAGAGATGGCGGTGGAGGCAATACGCCGAGGCGCCTTTGACTTCCTCACCAAACCCTTCGATGCAGCCCGGCTGAAAGTTACTCTGGCCAATGCAGCTTCCCAGCTGCAACTGGGCAAAAAGGTCGACGAGTTGGCCGCACTGGAGAGAGAGCATTATGTCAATTTCATCGGCAAGTCACCTGCCATGCAATCTGTTTACCGAACCATCGATTCCCTTGCAGCCAGTGACGCCACAGGTTTCATCGTCGGAGAAAGTGGCACCGGTAAAGAGCTGGCCGCTGAAGCGATACACCAGCAAAGCCCAAGACGGGACGCCGAATTTATTGCCATAAACTGCGGAGCCATTCCCGGCGAACTAATGGAGAGTGAGCTCTTTGGCCATGTTAAGGGTGCCTTCACCGGCGCCAGCGTTAACCGTGAAGGCGCTGCCAGCGTTGCTAATGGTGGTACGTTGTTCCTCGATGAGATTTGCGAGATGAGCCTGGAACTGCAGAAAAAACTGCTGCGCTTCATCCAGACGGGCACCTTCCGCAAGGTCGGCAGTAATACATTGGAAACCGTTGATGTTCGATTTGTCTGTGCGACAAACCGTGATCCCATCGTTGAGGTCAGGGAGGGCCGCTTCCGCGAAGATCTGTTTTATCGTCTGCACGTTATCCCGCTACGCATGCCTCCTCTACGTGAGCGTGGCTCTGATGTGGCTCTTCTCGCCGAACACTTCCTGAAAAACTTCAGCGAGCGCGAAGGTAGGAGCTTCACTGGTTTCTCGGAAGCATCGAAAGATCTGGTACAACGCTACCCCTGGCCTGGCAATGTTCGTCAGCTTCAAAACGCCATGCAACAGATCGTCGTGTTAAACGATGCCGAGCGAGTTGAGCCCGAGATGCTGCCCGAGGCGGTCAGCCGCGGCACGCTGGAGCCTATTTTCCAGCCACAGTCTCAGCAACACAGCGCAACGATCACAGGAATAGGCGCTACTGGTGACGAGATAAGCCACATCAACACACCGCTGTCGCATGTCGCAAGGCGAGAACAGATAGAACCACTATGGCTCACCGAAAAGTCGGCCATAGAGTCGGCGATCGAAGCCTGTGCTGGCAATGTTAATCGCGCCGCGGGCTTACTGGAAGTTGCACCGTCGACCATCTATCGAAAACTACAATCCTGGAAACAAGCCAGCGCCTGATTGCGCACAAGGAGAAAAAACGTGTACGGACTAATTAATAACGCACTGCGGGAAATGATTACCAGCCAATTTGGCGATGAGCAGTGGCAAAAAATACTGGCCGAGTCAGGAGTTCCGGAGGACTCATTTTTAACGATGAGGAGTTACGATGACGCACTTACCTACTCACTTGCAGGGGCGGCATCAACAGTATTGGACACACCGGTAGACAAGTGCCTCGAGCTGTTTGGGGAATTCTGGATCGAGGAGACCGCGGGAAAAAGTTACGGCATGTTGATGGATGCTACCGGCCAGAACATGGTCGAGTTTCTAGAGAACCTCAATGGACTTCACGACAGGATTACCAGCACTTTCCTGGACTACAAGCCTCCGTCGTTCCGCATTGAAGCACTTGGCGATACAACATATAAACTGCACTACGAGAGCACCAGAAAAGGTTTCACGCCTTTTGTTGTAGGGCTGATCGGTGGCCTTGCTCGTCGCTTCGATGCCGAGGTGACTATAGAATCACAACACGATGAGCCAGCGGGGGAAGGTACGCACACGGTCTTTGGGCTGGAAATCGCCCCTAGATGAGCTCGGAACCCTCATTAGAGTGGGACCAGCTGCGGAAGTTATTCTCCGTCGTTGTCTGCCTTAACAAAAACTTTGAGATCACCTACGCCAGTGAGACGCTGCGCAGGTATGTGCCGGCTACTAAAACACAGTGCCGACTGGACTCTGTCTTTGATATTAGCAGGCCAGCGTCTGTGAGCACTTACGATGATGCATTGGGAAAACTTGACTCCCTCTACCTCATGACCTCTGTCGATCGTGGTTTCGCGATACGCGGCCAACTCGCACAGCTTGAATATCAGGGTGAAGATGCACTTTGCCTATTCGGTTCTCCATGGTTGTTCTGGATAAATTCCAATTGTCCGGAAATGCGCCTTAAGCTGGATGATTTTTCTCCACAGGATGTGCAACTCGATCAGCTTTTCTTCATGTCGGGGGAAAAGCGTATGCTGGCAGACCTTGAAGAACTTAATGAGGAATTAAAAGAGGCAAGGCAAGGGGTTGAGGAAGCAAAGGCTAAAGAGTCACAATTATTTGCACAGATGAGCCACGAAATGCGCACCCCACTCAACGGTGTGGTTAGCGCACTGACACTATTACAGGGCCAGGACCTCCCGAAAGACAGCGCCAGACTGGTTGAACTGGCCAGAGGAGCGTCCACCAACCTGATGCAAGTCAGTAACTACGTTCTTGATATTGCAAAGCTCGAGAGTGATAGCCCAGATGTAACGGCTTTTATCCTCGAAGACATAGTCGGGTATGCAATAGATATCGTCCAACCCCGGGCCGAGGAAAAGGGTATCTCCCTCAACGTCTGCCTGGAATCTGACCTGAAAGAAGCTTATCTCTGCGATAAGTCAAAGCTGAGCCAATGCATCCTGAACCTCCTTATCAACGCGATAAAGTTCACCGACGAAGGCTCGGTCACGCTTCACGTCAAACAAGGCAAGGACGCCGACGGCGTGCGCTTTGAAGTTACCGATACCGGCATTGGAATTGATCCGGCGAATCTCGAAAAGGTGTTCCAGCCTTTCTGGACCAGCAGTCGCCTCAACGAGGGCCAACGGGATCTTGGCACGGGGCTCGGATTGGATATAGTGCGCCGAAATATCAAAGTCATGGGGGGCGACATGGGCGTGGAATCTACACAGGGTGAAGGTTCGTGCTTCTGGTTCCAGCTCCCCCTGGAGCCAACAGCTGCCTTACCGACGCTCGTAAGCGAAGGAAGGAGGGTAGCAGAGGCCTTAGGGGGCATTGTCTTGCTCGTTGACGACAATCACACCAACCTGACTCTAGGCAAAATGTTGCTGGAATCGATCAACATCGACGTATCGCTTGCAAGCAGCGGCCGTGAGGCTATAGAAAAGGCACAAACCGAAGCCTACGACCTGGTGCTGATGGATATAAATATGCCTGACATGGATGGTTTTGAGGCAACGCGCCAGATAAGGCAGTTCTTGGATCAGGAGGCACTACCAATAGTGGCACTGACTGCCTACACCACTGAAGAGGAGCGAGCGGCCGGGCTCGAAAGTGGGATGAATGACTATATTGTCAAACCCATTGAGTTGGATGATCTGGCTCAGAAACTGTCGCAGTGGCTTCATTCCTCTGGCAAGAAGACCAGTAAACTCACTGACGGCAGCGTGCTGGATGACTTACGCAGCCAGATCGGCGAAGACAACCTGAAGTCAGTATTGCTTAAATTCCAGGTAGAGGCACTCTCCCGGCTTGATAAGCTACAGGCCGCCGCAGACAGCAACGATATTGCCAGTGTGCTGCGCGAATCTCACACCCTGGGTAGTACCTGCGAGAGCTTCGGCCTAATGAAAGCGCACGATCTTTTACGAGAAATAGAGTCCAGTGCAAAATCTGGCGTCATCGCAAGCCAAGAAGATCTACGATCTACCCGACACGTGGTTCTAATCAGTCTTGCGGATCTTGATACGCCCATCGACTAACGCAGTGCACCAGATCATTCTACCGATACTCAATAGTGACTCCTGGTGCCTCATGTTTGCTAGAAATCGTAGCCTGTCAGACTTATAATCTTCCTCTGACAGCCCCTGAAGTGACGGGGCAAAAAACCAACGCTTCTTAGCGACCACAGGACGCAATGAACGCTTTCGTAGATTCTGCTCACTTACTCGAAGACGCGCAAGCCCTTCAACAGCAGTTTAATAGCGACGGATATGTATATATCCGTGGTCTACTAAATAAGCCGTCACTCATATCCCTACGGCGACAGATCGTAGAAATTTGCGCAGACTGCAATTGGCTTCTACCAGAATCAGACCCGATGGAAGCTGTTACCTGGACGATGCCAAAGATAGAGGGCGAAAACGAGTATTTCAAGGTTTACGATCGCATTCAACGCCTGGAGGACTTTCACGCTCTTGCACATGACCCCGATGTCATGTTGCTAATGCGTAGTTTGCTCGGCACCACAGCTTTTCCACATCCTCTATCTATTGCACGCCTGGTCTTTCCCGAAAATCGCGATTGGAGCACCCCGCCACACCAGGACTTCGTAAATAATCAGGGCGCCGAAGACCTTTATGCCTGCTGGATACCGTTATCGAATTGCCCTAAGAAGATGGGATCGCTGTCCATACTGAAGGGTTCTCATCGCCTGGGGCTGCTACCAGTCGAGTACGCTCTGGGCGCTGGCCATAGACAAGCTTGCATACCAGTCGAGGCAGAATCATTGAAATGGCTGTCAGGGGATTTTTCCCTGGGGGACGTTATTGTCTTCCACAGCCTGACTGTTCATAAGGCACTGCCTAATGATACAGACTGCATGCGAATTTCCGTCGACTTTAGATATCAAGCGGAAGGCCGTGATATTACGGAGAGATGCCTGCGCCCTCACTTCGAACGTGAAGATTGGTCCGAAATATACCGAGATTGGAAGAGTGAAACCTTGAAGTATTACTGGCGGTCCAAGAACTTCAACACCGTGCCTTTCGATAATTCTTTAGGTAGCCTACCTGATGAGCATTTAGCGACCGCTATCGGACAGCAAAGACGTTATGACGAGTCTCGCAAGGCGCTCGCGGAAAAATATATCAAATCAGCAGACAGTGACAACGCATGATTGCAAACTGCTCAATAATACTCGCGACGATCACACTTCGAGGTTTCAATTGAATATATCGAGTGAGCAATATTCGGAAACAACTCTACTTGACTATGACAGGCTCCGGAAAAGACTGATCGCCGAACATGAAGAATATACGTCTGCTGACCCATTCCCACACCTCGTAGTAGACAATTTCCTGTCACCTGAAATTACTGATGCATTAATCGAAGGCTTTCCGGCAGCGTCAGCCGATATCAACTGGCGGCAGCTGATAGCCCGAGGAAATGATGGCGAGAAAGTCCAGTTCAACAAGCAAGGCATGCCTCATCTTTTCAAGATTCCAGCGCTAGCCCGCCAACTCATTTGGGAGCTCAACTCCGGCACTTTTATTCGCTGTTTGGAAAAACTTACCGGCATAGACAACCTCTTACCAGACCCCTCTTTACGCGGAGGCGGACTCCACCAGATACTACCGGGGGGATTACTGGGAGTGCATGCTGATTTTACCCATCATGTGGACTACGACCTGGAGCGACGTGTAAACCTTCTGCTCTACCTCAATAAAGATTGGCAGGATGAGTATGAAGGACATCTTGAATTATGGAACCAGGACGCCAGTCAGTGTGTGAAGCGACTTCGCCCTTCTGCTGGTCGCTGCATAATATTTAATACTGATGCAGATTCATATCACGGCCACCCCCGTCCGCTAAATTGTCCGGAAGGTATGTCTCGAAAATCTATCGCTCTTTATTACTACACGGTGGGTAGAGACGATAAAGACGTGGCTCCAACCCAACGAACAGACTGGCAAAAACTGCCCGAAACAGAACTGCCAACCTTACAATAATGGGTAGTAAAAACTCAGGTTTATCATTAATGACGAACGAGAATATCATCGACTATCAACGTCTAGAAGAGCAGGCAGACGCTTTCGCCAGTAACTGCAGGAATGCTACACCCTTTCCCCATATCGTCATTGATGATTTTATTTCCCCGTCATTTGTCGCCAGGCTGAATAAGGAATTTCCAGATTTTTCCGTGAAAAAGAAAAGCGGATCTACGCATATCCCGGTGCCGCTGGAAGATGGAACCGAGGCCCAACTAGGTAAGCAGTGGCTATCGCGGGAGAGGTTAGTACCACTTGTTTATCGTCGCCTTTACTGGGAATTGAATAACAACCCCTTCGTTGGACTGCTGGAAAAAATAACAGGAATTAGCGGTCTCTTGGCCGACCCACATCTAGCCGGCGGCGGAGTACACAGCACAAGTACAGGTGGCTACTTGAAAGTTCATGCGGACTTCAACAAACATCCACATTACGGCCTGGATAGGCGACTCAATCTGTTAATTTATCTAAATGAGGATTGGCCCCCGGAATACGGAGGAGACCTTGAGCTATGGTCGCAGGATATGGGCACTATGGTAAAGAAAATAGCTCCCGTAGCGGGCAGATGTGTCGTATTTAAAACTACGACGACTTCTTTTCATGGTCACCCGAAACCATTAGCGTGTCCCGAGGATCGTACACGACGCTCCATCGCCCTGTATTATTATTCAAATGGTCGTCCAGAAGATGAGGGAAACGAAGCCCATGGCACTCTCTGGCAAAGCACCCCTTTATAAAATTTACGCCTCGCCAAACTCAGCTGCCCTCTATGACTCAACAAATTTTTCGGTAATCGCGACTTGAAAACTTCGCAGTACCGCCCTGACATTGATGGCCTACGGGCGCTATCTGTTGTAATAATTTTATTCTATCACCTGCAAATACTGACATTCAGCGGCGGTTTTGTCGGAGTAGATGTGTTCTTTGTTATCTCAGGATTCTTAATCACCGGAATCATTATGGATGACTTGGAGAATAAAAGGTTCTCCTTAAGAACGTTTTATAGACGGCGCATCGCAAGAATTGTTCCGGCGCTGCTAGTAACAATAGTTGTGTCTCTTTCAGCGGCCACATTGTTACTCATGCCTGAAGCTCTTGTTCATACAGCAAAGCAGGGAATTTCTGCTTTATTTTCGCTGAGTAATATATTCTTCCTTTCAGACTCAAACTACTGGGGAGCGTTAACGAAAAGCTTCTTTCTACTACATACATGGTCATTGGGTGTAGAGGAGCAATTCTATCTTGCGTACCCACTATTCTTGCTCATTCTATTTCGCATCTTTCATCGATCAGGGCTTTTTTGGGGAATATTTTTCCTACTAATTATAGGCGCTATTGGAAATATATTTGTGCTACGCGCGGATCCAGCTATGGCATTTTATTTTGGCCCACTACGCTTCTACGAATTCGCAATAGGAGGAATCGGCAGCTTCTTTTTCGCACGAGTCTCTCGACTACATGCCCCGAGGGGAGCTCGTTCGCTAGTCAGCTGTTTGGGTCTCACCTTAATATTGTACAGCGCAACAACGTTCAGTTTTTATACAACTTTCCCAGGACTAAATGCACTAGTTCCTACAGTTGGTGCGCTGCTAGTTATTATGTCGGGAAACTCATTAGCTGCCTCCCGACTTCTCGCAAATCCACCGATGGTTTGGTTAGGGAAAATCTCATACTCATTATATTTGGTGCATTGGCCATTAATCGTAATGTATCGCTATTGCCTGGGACCAAACCTGCAGGCTTTCGACAGAGTTATTCTAGTACTGTTATCTCTGCTTCTAGCGATAATTCTAAACTCGGCGGTTGAGCAACGATTCAGGTTGTCGCGCGACGATCAAAATACTCTTACCGGCCTTCCTTGGATTAAGGTGCTTTGGACTTTGGTCATCACGTCAGCGTTATTCACTAGCCTTGCAATTACCCTGATTGCAACTCGCGGACTGCCTGAGCGTTTTCCCGAGGATTTGAATCACATAGTAAGCAAAAGCATCCCGGCAACTGCCCGTGAGAAGCGGCTATTTCTTGAGAGTAATTGCCAACCGCAAAATGATACTTTCTGCGGCAAAAGAGACCCCCACGGCAAGAACATCATGCTCCTGTCAGACTCGCTTGGGCTGGATATCTACAGATCTCTGCTGTCGGGCTTTCCAGATATAAGCGTTAAAGTAGCTTACGCCATGGGTTGCGCTCCCGTCTTTAATCCTAATATTGGCAGGAGCATACACTTCGCCGATTGCCCGAATTTTAACCGTAGGCGCCTGGACGCTGCCTTGGCGGCACCCAGTGGCGACATTGTATTACTGGCCATGGATTTCAATAGTTGGCGAGCGGATTACGTCCTTGAGACAGCAAAGAGGCTAGTAGAGAACGGTAAAAGGGTCTATGTACTCGGCGAGACACGATTCTTGAGAGGTAAGTCACCTCAGCAAATTGCTATAGACCAGCACCGTTTTTCCCTTGCTCCAAATTACGTGGATCGATTTCTCGCACCCAGGCCATTTGGCCTCGAAGAGGAATATGGGGAAAAGTTTGACGCAATAGGGGCCACCTATATCGCTACAAAGGGCTTCTTCAAGCCGGACACGCAATACCGTCTGTTTACACAGGAAAACGATGAGCTTCTAAGTTACGACGGCATCCATTTTTCAAAAAAGGGGGCAATTGAGTTCGGCAAGTACCTTGCCAGGCACTATCACTTCTGAAAGATAAATCGCCAGCACGCTGTGGACTATTGAGATCAGGCTGAAATCTCTAAAGCACTAGGGGCAGTAACGATTCACACCAATAGCGCTTGATCCATTCTCATCTAATTTTCGGCTGGTCGAACTCGGGGATTATCCTCCCGTTCTTGCTTACCGTCCGCTCCATGGTTGGGCTTCCACTTTAGGCGCTTGGCTTGATTGCGTGCTTCGAGGTACTCGCTATTATAGATGTATAGCTGCCTTAGCTTATGTTGCTCATGCTCGTCACTGTTAAAGAGCAAGTCCAGTAACGGGTGCTCCACTTCATGCGCTGGGCCGCCCGCTTTCCTTAAAACACCTAAGCCAAAGCCGTGATGGAAAGCGAAAGTCTCATACTGTGCTTCTAGCTCTGCCCAGTACTTCCAAACGCCAAAATCCGACTGCCGAGCATCGATATCATGAAAGAGTATTATCCCGCCAGGTCTGACTTTCGGGTACCAGTTAGTGAAATCCTCCTTAACAGCCTCATAGGTATGTAATCCATCGATATGCAGCAAATCAATCGAGTCTTCTTCAAAATGATGTACTGCGTCGTTGAACAACATTCGCATCAAGTAGCTGATACCACGATAGTTCTCCCTAGCGTGATGCCGAACCTCTTCAAATATAGACTCGTCATATTCGCCCGTGTGGTCATCGCCTCCCCAGGTGTCAACTGCATAACAAAGTCCGTCTATGTCGTTCTCTATCATTGACTGACAAAAAACGAAATAGCTCATGCCATTGTAAGCACCAAGCTCCACAAGACGTTTCGGCCTTACGGCCTCGACAATATCGAATCCAAAAGAAATATGGTCAATCCATGTACTGAAGGCACGCCGGCGAGGTTGAAATCCGCGCATTGAAGGCGGCAAATAAATGCGTCCGATGTTGACTCTCCCAGGGTAGTGAATTGCCCATAGTCTACCCTTTTCCTCCTATCGACTCCATGACGAACGCCTCGCAGCAATAAACTCAACTCTCTAATGCTGCGATGGCCTGCGTCGTTCCATGGTGCATAAATTTCATTGCGCTATCCGGTATACAGCCCAGGTAAATCGGTCGTTTTGTCGGAGAAATGTATGGCTCTCCGCGCAGCGCAGCGTATTGATTAAAATGATCATCCATTGACTTAATCCGATCTTTTCCCTTTGTACCTGTCGTAATGCCTCCATGAAATTGGTGGAAGCTCCCCTCCCCCATCAGAATAACTAATTGAACATCAGGCAATTCCACTGCTCGCTTATAGAAATCCAGGTTGACCTGGCCGCCGCCAGTTTCGGTAAACGCGCTATCAAAGCCACCCAATGAACGCCAGATTTCGGTGGGCACAGTGAGGCAATTACTCTCTCCAATCGGCTTGAAATAGCCGCTGCCACTGGTACCACTTAGACAAGATATTTCGAAGAGACGATATCCATCCGCAGGCCAATCCACAGAGGCGAGCAGCTGGGCTTCCGCTTCCTCGCAATAGCCTTCCAGAATTGATCGTTGTTGCAGCGTGTGGCCCAGATGATACCCAGGTATGGCGACCACAATCTGGGAGTGTATCCTGAGCGCTGCAAGGGTGTAGCAGACCACGGCAGGACTAAGCATTCGCGCTCCATCAACCATAATGCTTACGTGATTGCCGCAGGCCTTACTCGCACCAAAATTTACAGCTGGCACAGGTGAAGGCTGTGTTTCTTCTCGATAGAAATATCTCACGTTAGCCCCATATTGACAGGCTCGTTTCTCTCCCAGCACCGCATCAGAAGAGTTTTCGACCACAATGACCTCGTAGTCAGCCTCGCTAACCCCTCGCTGATACCGGGTGCTGAGGGAAAGTAGCGTCTTCTCGGCCTGGTCAGGCATTTTGTAGACAATTACGATGAAACTGATCAGGGGCTTCTCCATGTCCTGCCGACCCTTGGGCAGCGCAACAGCCGGATCAAAGCGATGTACAGGTATAGGGGCATTCGTAAGCTTGGGAGTGAGTGGTCGATGCTCTACACGCGCTGGATTAACAGTCGGGTTTACTTCCTCCGCTTTCTCGCCTATCCCGAATAGCCTGCGAACAAATTCAAACATTATTTTCTACTCTTTCTCATATTGTGGCCGATCGTTTTCTTCGGCATTCAAAAAAGTATCTAGCGGTTTTTCACTATCTCGAGAAGCGACGCAGATTATTGATGACCCGGCGACAAATCCCGGCATCAGGCGAGACTCCCAAGAACTCAGCCAACCAACTAGGCGATGAAATGTCGCCTTTACCCCTGTTTCAGCAATAGGCTGGAATTCTGTACTCTTTGATAGCCCAATGGCCTTAAAAAGTAATGATGTCAGGTATATCCAGTGGAAAAAATAGGACGTCTTCTTAACGGCGAAACCTCCACTAGCAATTTCCGCCTCAAGGACAGATCTATCGTATCTTAAATAGTGTCCCCAATATTCGTCATAAGACGACCACACTTCCATCCGTGCCGGAACAGTAACTAACACCAGTCTGCAATTCGGCAAATCGCGATAAATGCGCTCGATAAATTCTCGGCGATTTTGCATGTGCTCCAGCACATCCAGTAACAATACTGCCCTAATTTGGCTTTTTATATTTTCATCAAGATCAAAAAGATTGGCGCCAGTTCTAACTTCGGATATGACCTCTGGCATGACAGAGGCCATACCCATCTCAACTCCGCGTATATTCAAAGACTTTTTCTTTAGTGCATTTACAACGATACCCGTACCGCAACCTACATCCATGACGAGGTCACCGGGGTCAAGCTCACTGCTGATCCAGCGGTATATAAGGTCACAGCGGGCTATGTGCCAGAAATGCCGCTCAATACCCGCGGGGTAAGCCTCACTGAAGCCTTCTTTACTGAATATCTCAGTCATTGTATAAATTTCTGATGCGCTAGATGACTCGAGTCTTACATTGACGAGAATTTTAGCTTCTCAAGTGTCGTAATAAGAAGCTCCAAGTGAAACGGATGTTAATCGCCTGCGAATAACTTCGCCTGCAACCGACCGAAGGAGTATTGTACGTTAGATTCGGGATTTAACGCAGTATAAAAGCCAGGTTAGGTAGCCCAAAATCAGCATTATATTTAGGTATCATGTCGGCTTGGCTGTACGATAAAAAGGCCACATATACGCCAACATGGGGGCGCATATACAACCAAGTTCCAGGTTTAGGATTCGTGTTTAGCCAACACCAATCCTGCTTGACGCAGGCGGCGATAAGAGATTACTGCAACAGAGAGGTGTTGATTTGCTTCAAGCTACATGGCGGTACAGCTATCTGGTGGCAATAGCCGCACTGTGTGCCGGCCTAAGCTATCATCACTGGCAGATAATAACAGCGCCCGTACCCCTCGATCTCTACGAGGGCACTATGTTGCTCATCACAGGCATAATCGCGGATGGCAACAACCCCTATACTCGGGAGTTTCAACCCTATGCTGCGGATGTCTATCCGCCTCTTTACAATATGGTAGTTGCACCACTGACGGGAATATTCGGCAACACATTCCAGCTCCATCGGGTGATTTCAGGGCTATGTATAGCGATGGCCGCTACCCTGGTCGGCCTGGCCACTGTCAAAGAAAGCGGGTCGCGAATTCAAGGGGCGGCAGCGAGCACCTTGCTTTATGCCGCGCTGCTGTTTTACGCGACTCCCGTATCAAGCACAAATGCACTAGGAGTGGCTTTATTCCTCTATGGTGTGATCATTCCTTGGTGGCGCGGCTTTAGCACCGGCAGCTTAATATTCGCGTTGATTTGTAGCTTATTGTCGTTCTATACCAAGCAGTATTTTATCCTGGGGATGGCGATTCTTTGCCTATATCTTTTCCTGTATGTATCCATGTTACGCGCACTCTGTCTCGGTTTTTTGTTCGCCGTGCTTCTTGCCTCGTCCCTGTATCTCGTACACCAGTCTAGTCCCTATTATTTGGATAATACGCTGTTTGCACCATCGGCTGCTATAAGTGGGCTACAAATGTGGGACATCCTGTTCTTACAGATGCGCGTTTATCTGCAAACTTATTCTGGTTTGCTAATCGTCATCGTTATCGCCGGGATCACTATTATTGCCAATAAAACGACTACGAGAAAGAGCGATTCAACGGTGTCCGACTCACGAGTCTATATTGAATCTTGGAACAGCCCGCTAGTCACAAAGCCAGCTAACTTTTTCCTATTTTGTCTTTTCTGGTCAACCTTGGTCATTATTCTTTGGCTAGGTCGAAATCCAGGAAACTATATGACCTATCTATTTCAACTCATGTCACCTTTCTTACTCATATACGGCTTCAGCGTCATTGCAAGACTCACCGGTAAACTTGCGATTATTACCCCAATAGTCCTATTCAGCTTCTATCAAAGCTATAACATTCTGCACAAAGACTTCAGTACCAATATCGAAAATTGGGAGAAAATGGAGGTCATGATCGCTGGAAGCGATAATGTGCTGGCGACCCAGATGCTGGTCAGCACTTTGCTAAAGCACGACAAAAAAGTGTTCCAGGATGGTCATACATTTTACCTACCACTGGCTGTAAATAAGCCAACATGGATGATAAAAGAGCGGGAGGAAGACAGAATTTCCACTGTCTGGGCGGAATACATTAGCGAGATTTATGACAACATTGAGGATCAGAAATTTGATCTTATACTTGTATCTCCCTGGGAAATGCGTGGTATTTTCCTAAGAAACCCTCCTCCTCGCGGAGGCATCAGCGGGAAAGAGTTTCTACGCCGTTATTACGCGGTAGACGAAAAAATAAAGCTCTCCATGACCGATCGTCATGGCGGGGGAACCTATGATATTGCTGTTTGGCGCCCTAAAAGTACGCAAGGAGCGCAGTGATGCAGCTGACTAATAGTAAGTGTAAGTGGTACACAGCTTTTCAGCTTGCATTGCTATGCCTCTTACTGGCGGCCTGTGTTGATGACAAAATCGAGCCTCAAGATAAGCCTAACATTCTATTGATAGTGCTGGATGACTTCGGCTACAACGACCTGGCAATCAATAACAGCTCGGATTCACCGACTCCCCGTCTGGATGATATCGCTATTCAAGGTACACGCTTCACTCGCCATTATGCGCAGTCCAGCTGTACCGCAAGCCGAGTTGCAATGCTAACAGGTCGGAATCCCGCCAAAGCCGGCTCGCATCCTTACTTGAACGGTATAGATCATGAGCTGGTAACGCTACCTGATGCACTGGAGCCTCTGGGATACACCAGATATCTTATAGGAAAGTGGCATGCCGGAGACTCTCACAGAGAATCACGCCCAGAATATCAGGGCTTCGATCATTGGTTCGGCTTCATGAATCAGCTCTATCTCAAAGGCCCTCATGCGCCCGGTAACTATAAGCGCGCTAAGCCCACCTACTTGAACCCATGGCTGGAGAACGAGGGCGGCGATCTACAACAGCATAATGGCCATCTGACGGATATACTGACCGATAAAGCATTGGAGGTCATCGAGTCAGAGACAAAGCCTTGGTTTATGTACCTGTCTTACTACGCACCGCATACGCCAATTGAGGTTTCAGCCCGGTTTTCCAATAACTACACAGATGATGATGCAGGGCGCTATCAGGCACTCAAGAAGCAGCTTGATAGCAATATTGGGCGTATCATAGACAAGCTCAAGTCGTCCGAAAAGCTCGATAATACGATGCTAATCGTAGTGAGTGACAACGGAGGCACAGCCAGAGATTGGCCAAGCAACTTACCTTTCTACGGGGCCAAAGCGAGCTTTACCGAGGGCGGAACCAGAACCCCATTGCTAATGTCATGGCCAGAGCGCTGGCCCACCGGGCGAACAAGCAACCAGATAGCTACAATCATGGACCTCTATCCAACGATTTTATCAGCGCTGGGCGCCTCCGGACCTGCAGACCTGGACGGCGTCAACTTATTTCCCGAAAGTCAGCGATCGCAAGCCTTGCGCTGGTACAGCCACGGACTCTATGGCGACAGATACGGGGTTTTATCACCAGATGGCAATTGGCGCCTGAGCACTTGGCAGGGCGTCGCAGAGCAACTCTTTCATGAAAACGATTTTAGAAAACTACAACAGGAAAACCACGTCGACAGAGAGAAAAATCGCTTGCGAAAGATGCGTAACTTTATGGAAGCTTGGATTCAGTCAGCAACGCGAGTGAAAGGCATGACTAAGACAATGATTGGCGACTGGGCCCATTATGAAGGTCATGCATTCAGGCGAACTCCTTTGGGGGGCACTCATACTATCGGCCTGGTCTTTAAATCGAATCCCGAAAAAACGAAGGGTAGTGACCCTCTCCAGCTAGTGCACCAAGAAGGCTATATCGACATAAGTGAGCATTCGGGTAGCTTACATATCTTGATTGACGGACACGAAACAAGTGTTTCAATTCCAAAAGGCGAGCAGTGCTTCACTCTCGTTATTCAAAGCCTCATGTTGAAAAATAATATGGTTTTCTATCGCGATGACAACCCCAGCAGAACTGTTGTCTCCATAAACGGGGTGCAGTCAACTCACACCACGTACTTCAACCCAGACTTAGCGACAACTTCCCCCAAAGCTCCTCTACGGATATTTGCAGGAGAAGGACGCTGGTTTATGCCATCAACCCAAAACCCATTTATCTCAACAAGATTTATTGGAGATGAAGAAGTAGGCGGAGCTCTTCAATCAGAACTTCAGGCCTCATGTGATTTAGCCGTCAGATAGATCTGCAGATAAAGTGATGCTGTGCCCATTCATTAGGTGCACAAATCTCAACTACCTCCCACCCTGTACCTTCCAGGAGTTGCAGGGCGTAATCGCGGGAGTACAGCGCCCATTGTAATGGTCGCCCAGGAAAAGCATCACGAAACGGCTCCCCGCTCGCCTTCCAAGGCTTACCGTTCTCCAGCGCAATCTGCTCTATCAGTCCATGCCCATTATTAGAAACCTCATCAAGATACAAGCTAAAAATCAGCTGGCAGTCCTTGTTCGCATAGCGCCGCATGAGCTTGAGCATGCTCCCGTAGTCTGAAGGCGCAAGGTGAGTAAAAACCGAAAATAAGCAGATAACATCGCAAGAGAATTCCTCTATGGGCAGTCGAGTATCCTCTGTTATCTTTTCCCCATCCGGGTTGTACATGTCATTGTGCGAGTTGATATGAAAAAATGAAAACTTCTCTGTAGGAGTACTGTCACTAAGAAAATTTATCATCTCCTCATACACATCAACTCCGAGGTATTCACCCATAGGAATATCGTACTCTACTATCGCCTGCGTGAACTTGGTACCACATCCCATATCCAGCACGCGACAATTGGCGAAGTTAGGCCTACCCAAGGCCCTTGCTGTATAGGCAAGTAAATCTCTTCCACCATCAATATACTCCCACTGATCGCTCTTCTTTCCACCACGCCGCAGGCTGCTTGGTACGGATAACTTTGGTATGGAACTCATTTTTTCTCCAAATCTGCATCCTCGTCCTGTACGACATCAGGCAAGAATATAATTGGTTCTGGCAGGGGTTTTTCGGGCGGATTATAAATTCCCAATAAGGCAGCCTCAGTCACAATTGCCTTGGTTTCTTTCATTGGTCGATACCAAGCCCAATACTTCCCCTGATTATAGTTACGTACCCGCTTCTCTACGTGTGGCTGTAGCGCCTCAGAATACCGATCGTAGGAATTTATGCAGTATGCAGCGGCCAAAGCACTCATAACAACCAGAAGCTTCCAAGATGTGACTTGGAGACGCACCGCAATCATTACCCAGACGGTCGCAAGCATTAATACAGAAGGAAAGCTGTAGCGTGACGACAGTGCGTAATCGACAGTGCTATAAGGCGCCCTCCCTAAAACCATCGCAGCTGCAGAGAACACAATAAACCAGCAATACAGTTCAAGACGTATATCTCGTTTCCGATAGCCATGAAGAGAAGATATAATCAGGGAAATCAACATTACCGCCCCTGCTAAAGCAGCGACCGACACCATATGCTCACTTAATGCACTCCCTAAAAGCGTAAGTGTATATAGAACATGGTGTTCTGGAGTCAAAAGGAACTGTTCCAACATCGCCCACAAGGTATTGGGCGTTTGAAGACCTATACGCCAAACCAGAAGAACGCTTGCGCCCACTAAAATCCACAACAGAACAAATATTTTAGATGAAGAGCGATGAATAAATGATTGATGGAACAAGCTGAGCAACCCGACAACCCAAATTACCTGGCCTGACGCCAGAGTAAATGTCGATAATGTTGCAAATAAGCACGCGAGAAAAAATCTACCTAAAGTTATCCTGTGCAAAAAATGAAGGCTGGCGTATCCATAAAGGAATACATAAAAGTAAGCGAACGCCGCCATACTCCAAAGCGTTATGCCGTATGCACGAAGCTGCAGGATAGTAAGTGCGGCCGGTAAAAGGACCATCAAGCGCGGCAGGCTTTCGGGTATCGCTACATAGAGAACTAGCATTAGCAGCGGCAGCGCCATATTTGCTACAAAAGTTAAGGTGCGAAAATCTATCTCGCCTGTAGCCAAGAGAACCAGACTGTACATTAACCGAGAAGCTAACGTCCTATGGTCGTTATGTTGTTCAAAGAGGATTTCAAACCCAGCACCTAAATCCTGCGAAGCGACAACACCAGACATCACCTTCAACACATCATAGATGTCATCTCCTAAAGGGACGTTCAGGGAATGCTGGTACAAAAAATGGAAATAGTAGGCAATCGCTATAAGGATCAAGAGCAGAGCTGAAATATGAAGTAGCCGATAGTTCATTGCGTTACTTTGCATAAGGCTGATCTGTACTATCTGACTTCACCTGTTGTTCTACATGTTCAAGCAATGCGTAGTCCAATCTCAAGCGTTCGCGCAACGAATCCAACACAGCCGTAGATAGCTGCTCACTGGAAACCGGATCCCTGGTCTTGAATTGGCGACTCTTGGGCACCTGCTCGTTGATCTCAAGATCACCGAGTATCTTGCCAAAATCTTTGTCGAAGTTATCAGTTAGACCTACATGGTCGAAATCATCGAGATGACTAATTGCCATATCAAGTAATTCATGGTCGCCCAGTCCCGACATCGCACGACGATCCTTGTGCCAGTATCTACTCGACAACTGCCACGTTTGCTGATTATCCAGCATCTCGCTCACCTCGGGTAGGGTCGAGCTTAGAAAACCTTCCAAACCAAGATCCCTCGCAGCTCGTGCTACTGCGAATTGCTTTTGCATATCTGAGTGCATACAGAATTTATAAAGTGAAAGTACGCGATCCACGGGGTCTCTTAGAAACGTGAAAGAGTAGGATTCCTTCAAAAGAGGCTCTACGTCCGCGTAACCAAAGTGACCGGAGACAAATTGATAACGCCTTAACTGCGCCTGAAATAGGTCTCCTCTTTCAGGAAATGTAAGAAAATCACCATGCGAGCAAATTTTTTCGGCAGACAGCCTTTGCTGAAAAAAATGGATGATAGATGTGCCGGCTGTCTTGGCTATATGCAGGAATACCACTCTTCGCGAGAGCGTCAGTGCTTGCGGTGCTGGCCGGATATCAGGCATTAAATAATAGGTCTTCCGGCGTGCAATATGCCAGGCTGAGGATTACGATAGCCCATATTCTATGGTCGGCATCAACAAGAGTCTAGCCCGCGCTTCTATAGCGCCCTATTGGACTAAGCAATCGCGAGATTTTACGAGTACATGAGAAAGCGTTTTCAACTGGACCTCCAGCAGGCCGCGCTTGCTTCTCTAGCCGCCATATCAGTCGCTACCGCTCTGCTCTGGTTTTTTTGGACAGTCATCGTCTGGTCTCGCTGGCATCCGGAGCTCCCGTGGCGCGATTTGTTTGTGATTCTCGACGATTTGAAACCACTGCTGTCCGGAGAACTCGCCTGGAAGGACGCTCAATTCCTTTTCGAGGCGCATTACGCCGCACACCGCATAACATTACCCAGGCTTCTGGTTTATTGGGATATGAACCTGTTTAGCGGGCAAAGTCACTTACTTTACGCTGCAGGTTGGTGCAGCCTTCTATTTATCTACTTACTATACAGTCGCCTGGTATGCAGCTACTTCGGCCAGTCAAAGGCTTTAGCGTGGTTCTGCATCGGTCTGGTTGGCATACTACTATTCTCTCCCGCCCACTCCTGGAACCTGATTAATGCAATCAATACCAGTTGGCATATATCCTACGCACTGGGTGCCTTAGCTTTTTATCTTTTGTCGAGACAGTCAGGAAACCCTGGTAATAGCGTCTGGCTTTTGGCCTATTCCTTGGCCACTGTTGCGGCATTCACAAACTTTGCCGGAGTCATAGTCTGGCTACTATTACCCACGTTAGCACTACGTTCTGGCCGACGTGTGCTGATACTTGCAATCTGTACCAGCGCACTTATGACTTTGAGCTATCTCAATGGTATCAGCTCAGATGCCGAAATCGCCGCGTCCTGGAGCGCCGGCAACCCTGACGTGGCAGCAAAAATCCAACAAGCAGGCAAGATAGCAATTGAAAATAACTCGCTCTTACGCGTCTTTATAGGTACATCCAGGGTACTTTGCTGGCCGCTTAGCGAAGCACGCTCGACTCTCGGCATCCTATTCTTCACTACCTCTCTACTCATAATAGCTTTTGCCTGGATACAGTTTTTCAGGGCCGCCCTCGCCGGTCTTAGACTGCAGCCATGGATTGAATGGTGTTTAATGCTGGCAACCATGTCGTTAGGCATCGGGATTTCCATACAATTAGGTCGAATGATTGAGCAGCCCAACCACGCACATGGGCCCAGCTTTGAGCGTTACAACACGATCGTTGCGATGTATTGGATGGGTACTTTTAGCATTCTATTGAGCACCCTACCCAGAATGCCCATGGCAGCGAAGTTTGCAACTATGCTTCTTTCAATAATGACGATTTACCTTTTACTATCGCCTGAAGGACGTTATCTGAAGCAAGAAATCAAAAGCGTCGAAAAGGCGACTAAACTGTTCGTCGCTGGCGAGAGCCCTGAATTGAAAGAAAAAATAGACAAGAGAATGCTGCGCTTCAAGCCCGAATATGTGTATACCTTTGAGCCACTATTTGAGGCGAAATCCCTGGCGTATCGAGCTCCTCTGCAACTCAAAGACGACCCTAAATCAGTACAGAACTGTGATGCAAGCTCGTTCAACGCGCTCTCAACCGTTGGTGAACGGGACGATAGGAAGCAAATTCAATTCATTTTTAAGTACCCAAGCTCTATGCTAATCAGAGATATCATAATCTCTAGGGACGGTGCCTTTCTTGGTAGAATGCACCCTGATCACCTGGGCAATTATTCGCCAAGGCAGCTGGTCGACCCTGCATTTAATCGCTGGATCGGCTATCTCAATAGAGACAGTAGCTTAGACGATCGTATGCGGTTAACCTTTAACCTGATTGCAGGGGTAAAACACGAGTGCATATTACCAGCAGACAGCCTTACGGCATCGCTTTAGCCTGTTATTTCCAAGGCGGAGTAGTCCGTAATGTATGAATATGACCGAGACTTTTATAACTATATTAATCAAGGGTCAGTCGACTCTGCAAAGCACATTCTGCCGATAGTTAAGAAGGCACTCGCTGATCCCATTGATACTGTACTAGACGTTGGATGTGGAGCAGGAGCATGGCTCTCAGTATGGAAATCATTGGGCGCTGACGTAACAGGCCTGGATGGCGCTTACCTAAATACCGATCAGCTAATGATCGACGCCACGGAGTTTTTACCGGTTGATCTAAATACCGATTTTGACTTGGGCACACGCTTTAGTCTGGTGCAGAGCCTGGAAGTCGCCGAACATCTGCCAGAAAATTCAGCCAATAGCTTCGTAGCCAGCCTATGTCGACATGGTGACATTGTGATGTTCTCTGCAGCGCCACCCGGGCAAGGTGGTGAAAATCATATCAACGAAAAACCCTACGAGTATTGGCAAAAGCTATTCAATGCTCACGGCTACGATATGTATGACCCCATAAGGCAAACAGCCGCCGATAAGGTCGAGATCAAGCCCTGGTATCGCTACAATACTTTTCTTTACGTCAACCGCTTGGCGAGTACCGCGACAAGGGAAGCGTTATCGGACTGGCGCGTGGCAGAGGCACAATTAGTTCAGGACATTTCGCCCCCTCTCTACCGCCTGCGCAAATTACTTCTCCGTGCACTACCAAGTCGCATAGTCACACATTTGGCGATCTTGAAGAAACGTCATTTTGGTAGGTAACAGAGTATGTCATTAATAGGACACCTTATAAAAAAGCCTAAGATCTGGCTTATGGCGAGAGAAAAATATTTATTCGCCAAGCTGCATATGCCCTCATGATTGGAACAAAGTATTTATGGATACTAAAGTAATGCCAGTGCTAGCGCTTGTCGTGCCGTGTTACAACGAGGCAAAAATACTGCCCGATACAGCAGAGAGTTTGAAGGCAAAACTTCTTCGCCTAGTAAATGATGGAATTATTTCTGACTTGTCTCGAATCTGGTTTGTCGACGACGGCAGCGAAGATAGCACTTGGGATTTGATCGATCAGCTATCTCGGAACGATCAGATTTTTGTCGGTATCAAACTGACTCGAAACTATGGTCATCAGTTTGCATTGTATGCTGGAATGATGGAAGCCAATGCAGACGTTCTGATAACTCTTGATGCTGATCTGCAAGACGATATTGCTGCAATCGAAGATATGCTCTCTTCGTTCCAACGCGGCAACGAAATCGTTTATGGGGTGCGCAGCAATAGAGAATCCGATACTGTCTTCAAACGCATAACTGCCAGAACCCACTACCAACTCTTATCTATTCTGGGTGTGACATCTGTTCGAGATCACGCAGACTTTCGGCTAATGAGCCGCCGTGCCGTAGAACTGCTAAGTCATTATCGTGAAGCAAATCTGTATCTCAGGGGTATCGTCCCCTTGCTGGGATTGCCGTCGGATATTGTGTACTACAAGCGACTTGCTCGCATGGCTGGAGAAACCAAGTACCCCTTTCGTAAAATGCTCGCTTTATCAGTGAGTGGGCTAACCTCTTTTTCTATTGTTCCCCTGAGACTTATTTCTGCCTTGGGTTTATCAGTTTTTTTAGTCGCCTTATGTTTGGGGCTATGGGCACTGTGGGCCACATTTTTCGATTCTGCCACTGTGCCGGGCTGGTCCTCTACCGTGATCCCCATTTATCTTCTTGGCGGACTACAGCTACTCGCCATAGGAGTAGCTGGCGAATATATTGGGAAGATATTTCTCGAGGCGAAAAAACGGCCCTTGTATCATGTGGAGACGCGCACAGGGACTAGTGATTGAGGTGTAGGTTAATATAGAAGCAGAGAAGTAAGTTAAGTAAAAGCCAGTTAGCCACTATGATTCGCCACTGACTGCTCGACCCCCACAGACCTCTAGTCCCTATCAAGCCATTTAGTAAGAGAATTGTAGTCGTCAGGTCGCTGCCGGGGATAGAGATTCATAAGTGTATCGACATTCTTCAGGTATTGATCAATAGATTCATTATTGAGCCGGACCAGCCTGATATTTTTATTGCAGCTCTCTCCTACGAGGCAATTCATGATCTCTCGCCCCGAAGACAGCTTGTAATGCACCCCGTCAAGATAGAAAGGTAAGTCCTGATTCATTGCCTCCAGAGTGATCTTACGGCTCGTTTCCAGACCCACAACTTCGAATTGGCCCTTTGCGTCCTCCACCGCCGCAACAACTGAGCGCTGCCAAGACATGTAAGACGTCCAACTATCGGCGAGACGAACAGTATTCATTACGCTTCCATGAAAGGGTGATATGAGGATAGTGGTAGGTATGTTGTTATCTCCAGTAAACTTCAGCAGTTGCTCAAACTCCACCATCGTGGGGTCACCGCCCGCACTCTTAAACTCCTCCATCTTGTGGCGGTTAACATAGGCATACAGCCATTTAGGCGGTTTTCCCGGACTATTTGAAGCCCACGTGCCGTTGTCGAAATAAATCCGTTGTCCCTGCCCTATACCACTAATCTCTTTCGCCGATGCTAGAATCGCATCAATAGACAATAAGGTACTCCATGCATCCTTAACAGACTGCATCCTGTAAGCCAGTCGATCTCTCAGTGTAGGGCTAATTTTTCGAAGTCGCTCATCACTATAGTGCGAGGTTAGGCTCATTTTACTGGCCCTGAACATGTAATAATCTACACCGATGTATAGCGAGTCCAGCGGCTGAATAGCCTGCGCATGCTCTATTAGTCGTCTAACTTCGCTAAGCCTTATGCCAGGCATAGAAGCGTTGTAGCCTTTTTCACCGAAGACATCTGGATTCAGGCGCGCAGAGCGAGAACTACCAACAATAAGGTGTGTCGCTTTACGGCGCTCCATCGCATAGGGCTTATGAAGGCGAAGGTGGTAAAACAAATCAGTCTTTCTCTCATACTGCTCAAGACCAGTAACAGATACAAACATTGCGTACGGATTAGCCAAAAAGCTATAGGCCACTATCGTTAAACCAGCGAAGGCAGCGAAAATGGCACTAGCTATAAAATATCGGCGATACACTTTTGAGTTCCATTAACTCGTCCACTATGATGACTGACGCCTTCTAAAGGTTAGTCAGTATATTCATTATCTCTACTTATAATAAGTAAAGCGCATGCTAGATTATGGACTTTCCGCCCTTCACTTTCAGCTAAAGAAAATACCGATTCAGGTTTAGAGATACGGCCAAATCGTATGTTTTTCCATCAGCAAAATATGCCTCGCGTCATTTATTTTAGGATGATCCCAAGGCATAGTATTTCATGAGGTGCCTGTATCGGCCCAATACCACCGCCTAACTATCGACTAAGTATTATCACAGTTACAAACCGCTTCCTCAGACATGCTCTACTAGTAAGTCTTTATGCTTTTAACCTCCTAGGAGGTGTCAAAGCAGGATATACTCGGCAAACTTGAGAAGATTACGCATAAGCCATGCTATTTAATTCCATAGAGTTTCTATTCTTTTTCCTACCAATTGTCTTATTTGGCTTTATAGCGTTGCAGCGATTAGGTGGCTATCGCTTGGTGATGCTATGGCTGATACTTTCCTCCCTCTTCTTCTATGGCTGGTGGAACCCCGTATATTTGTGGCTTCTGGGGCTTTCGGTAACCGTTAACTACTCCATAGGCCGTATGCTGGCGACCCATGTCGGCACCAGAAAAAATGCCCTGTTAGTTATTGGGATCGCCTTTAACCTGGCGCTACTCGGCTACTTCAAATATGGCAATTTTTTTATAGAGACCATTAGTGTACTGGAATCTGTCAGCTTTAATTTCAGCCAAATAATCCTGCCACTGGCAATCTCCTTCTATACCTTTCAACAGATAACTTATCTGGTGGACACCAGTAAAGGGCTGACTGACGAACATGATTTCCTGGAATACTGCCTGTTTGTTTGCTTTTTCCCACAATTAATCGCTGGACCCATTGTTCATCATCGCGAAATGCTACAACAGTTTAAGGGCCTTGGTAGTGCTCAAAACAACTGGCGTAACTGCAGTATTGGACTTTCAATTCTTGTGATCGGCTTATTCAAAAAAGTGGTTATCGCTGACAGTTTTGCACTTTTTTCCACACCTGTTTTTGCAATTGCCGAAAGCGGTCAGGCCCTGAACGCTAGTGAGGCGGTTGCCGGCACATTCAGCTATGCAATGCAGCTCTACTTCGATTTCTCCGGCTACAGCGACATGGCAATAGGCTTAGCTTGCATGTTCGGGCTGAAGCTTCCCGTTAATTTTTATTCACCTTATAGAGCAAGAAATATCAGTGACTTCTGGCGTATGTGGCACGCCACTTTATCTCGATTTCTCCGTGACTATGTATATACCCCGCTGGGCGGCTTCCTGTGTAGCACCCGACGTCAGAGGATCAATCTATTCTTGACAATGTTTGTCGGGGGAATCTGGCATGGCGCCGGCTGGACATTCTTCTTTTATGGAATCGCCCACGGCGTTTATGTCGTGATCCATCAACTGTGGCGAGTAAAAGTTTCGGGACCTTTGGGGCTAGTGGGCAATGAGTGGTACCAAAGAGGAGCACAGCTTTTCACCTTCCTGATAGTTGCATTTACCCTTGTACTGTTTCGTGCCGAGAGCCTGGCAGCCGCCGGGTTTGTCTATCAAGGATTACTTAATACTGAAACCTGGTGGTTTTCATCGGCATACCTGGCAACGCTGAAAAACACCAATATTTTTGCTATCGCAGAACTTTCAGGCTTAGAAATAAATGCAATGCTAATAGTTTTTGGATCTGTATGTCTGGCAATAGCAGCATGTTGGACGCTACCCAGTACCTGGCAATTATTTCAAACTTTCGATGTGGCATATGATAAGCCGCCCACTGGCCGTAAAGCCGTGATTCAACTTAGCTGGGCGCCAAGCTTACCTTGGGCAATTTTCATGGCATTCCTGCTAATTGGCTGCTGCCTGAATCTCACACAAGTGAGCGAGTTTCTCTATTTTCAGTTCTAACATGGCGTTCTTTTCTGGCTAACAAGTATTCACCCGTCTAGACGGGTTTGCGTGCAGAGATAATTCCGTAACCCATAACACCGTGCTGCCAGAACTCCTGCAGCACATCACATGATGAAATAAAGTCTTCCCATGCCTTACGGCCAATATGCTCCTCCACGCTAGCTCGATTATGTAAAGCGTTCTCTTTCCAGCGGGCGAATGTCGGCAGCGTCTCTTTGGTAATATTTCTTGCCGACTCTAGCTCCAAATTGTTATCCGTTAGCTGCTTTTCATAAAAATTCAAAGTCTCCATTCTCGCGCGACCGAAGGCATTCTTGAGTATAAGAAATTCATCTCGGCGCGCTATGACTTGCTCCAGAGTCAGCTTGAAGTGCAGCATTACATCACATAAGACAATTCTACCTCCTGGCCTCAAAAGCCGGGCGCATTCGTTAAGAAGCGCTGTCTTATTGTCCATAAGATGAGAAGATTCCATGACCCAGACCCGATCAAAACTCTGATCTTCAAAATCCAGGGCAGTTCCATCGCCTATTTCAAACCTTGCATTTCCTGATAGATTCTTGGAATCCGCCAAAGCGTTAGCTCTTTCAACGCAACTTTCACTTGGAGATACTCCCACTAGCTGACAGTCATACTCGTTGACTATTCGGCAACCCGCCTTGCCAGTCCCGCACCCGATATCAAGAACTTTCAACTGACTTTTCAACTCAGCAAGCAAGAGCATTTGATCGGTTAAAGCATCAGTCGCCGCAGCCAGGGGCATTGAGGCTTCAACGAAATAGCCATAGTGAAGATCTTCGCCTAGTAGGTGATCCCAGGCGTCAAGTACTGTCTCATAGTGAAGCGTAGAATCGCCGCTATCGTCTTGTAATTTTGATTTCATATTCGCACTATAAAAATCAGGAAGTCAGCAGTTAATACCGCCATCAACAACCATAACCTGGCCGGTAATAAAGTCGGCCTTCTCGCTGCAAAGGAACATTATCAAACCCGTAACATCATCAGGGTCGCCCAGCCTACCAAGCGGTGTTCGCTTTATAATCTGCCTGCTTTGGGCACTATCAAGTTCCTCTGTCATTTCGGTAGTCAGATACCCGGGAGCCACCGAATTAACCGTAATATTCCGCGCTCCAAGCTCTCTTGCCATCGCTCTTGAAAAACCATCAAGGCCTGCTTTTGTCGCCCCGTATACCGATAGGCCACGATATCCCGAGAGGCCAATGATGGACGAAATATTAATTATTCGGCCCCACCCCAAAGACAGCATACTACGCGTTACTTGCCTTGTTAGGCTAAAAGTACCCTTCAAATTTAAGTCGACAACCGAATCAATAGATTCGTCATCGGCCAATGCCAGTAGGCTTGTACTCGCCACACCAGCATTATTTATAAGAATTTGAATTGCTCCAAATACCTCTTCAACTGAAGCTACAAACTGCTTACAGGCCGCAGGGCTAGTCTGGTCCATCTCTTGGAAATAAAAATGATCTGGGAATTGCTCCGTCCAGGAATCAACCTGTTGTGTACGCCGCCGGCTAAAACTGGCTACACGGTATCCATCATCCAGAAACGATTGCACAATTGCTGCACCCAACCCCTTACTACCCCCGCTTACTGCAACCACCTTCATAGTGCCTGTTCCTCTCGTCTGGATAGCTTGAGGTTATTGGTATTAATTGAGTCAACGATTATTACATTGCGAGGCATACTGTGCCGCGGCAAGACCCTACACGCCAGCCGAACATCTTCCTCTACCACCTCCGGGTCAAAACCTTCGGAGACGATTAGTTCAACCGCTACGATTTGTCCTACTACCGGGTTATCCTGTCCGAAAACTCGGGCGAGCTTTACCCCGGGCTGTGCCAAAACAATATTTTCAACCTCTAATGGATGGACCTTCACACCGCCCACGTTAATCACTTCCGATTCACGACCCATAAAATGAATTCGATCGCCTTCCACTTTGACCAAGTCACCCGTGGATAACCAACCGTCGCTTGTCACTGGAGCTATATCCGCTGAGTTACGATAGCCTGACATTCCGTGCCTGGTTTTCACCTGAAGCTCATTGTTGGATATTCTTAGTTGTATAGCAGAATCGGTGGGGCGATCAAGAATTGCAAGCGGCAGACCTGGCCTTCCATCGCTCACCGATACGCAAGACCCTGCTTCGGTCAAGGCGTATATATGGGTGATTCGTGCTTTAGGAAAAGCGAGAGCCAATCCATCGAGCAAATCGGCGGAGACTGGTTCGCTGCCCAAAGTAATCTGCTTAAGAGCAGGAGGGTGGGATGCCGCTGTAAGCAGGTTCAATGCAAACCGCCAGAACGTGGGAGTAGAGCTCACATGAGTGACCGATCGTCTGCTCATAGTCGCCAATGAATCTGTCACGAGGGTGGATGGAGAGAGCACTAGCGTGCTTTGGTTCGACAAAATGTGCGCCAGCATTTGTATACCGGCAAAATGATTTAGCTTATAGGCCAACATCCAGCGCTCGCTTAAGTCCGCCTTTCCTATACTAATTTGCGCGAGTAAATCAGACCAAAGATAACTCACACAACGAGGCTTTTGCGTAGTACCTGACGTTAGAATCAAGAGCTCACTATCTCGCTCCTCTAGCCTCGAAGTCGGCACAGACTCTCCGAAATTGAGCTCCTTCTTGTCATAGGGATTAAGTTGCTTACACGGTATATCGCTGTCGAATTCACTTTCAGTAAAGAGCAGCGCTATATCCAGATCGGATACCAGGGTAGAGACCTGCTCCACCGAGAAGTCTCTATTGATGATTACAAGGGGTATACCAGCACAGGACGCAGCAAGCATTAAAATTATCAGCTCACTTGAATCCCTCAAATAACATGCAAAGGTGCCGGTACTTTCTTTTTTTAGTCTTTTAACAAGAATCGCAACGGCGATATGCACGTCTTTATAAGTCCACTGCCCATCGTCATCTACTAAAAAAGGTCGCGAGGGGTTTTGACTTAATGCGCTATTTAGCAGAGACGCTATCACTCGGATTCAGCTATAAAATTCTACGATATCTCGCACAGTTTGTGGCAGTGAACCGCTGGTGTAGGGATCTTTACCATACTTTTTTTCAAGCATGGCGGACAGTTCTGCGACACATAGAGAGTCCAGCCCAAGACCTTCATCGTAAAGCAACGTATCGAGATCAAAAGGATCGTCTCGAAAGCCCTGATGTTTTCTAATGGTTACGATTATCTCTTTTACTTCGTCGTCGATTGTCACAGCTCAATATATGCCTTCTAAAGGATAAAGCTGCCCGCGATCACTCCCAAAATGAAAACGATACTGGCCAGTCACATTCACAGTCTTCCCCTTGAAAACCGCCCCATTTCACCCTGATTTTCGAGCTGTAATGTATCATCCCAGATCAATAATTGGTACTGTTCCGCTATTGTCCACCCCATCTGACAGCAGGTTTTTTTTGGCTATTACACCAAAAGTCTCCGTAATTGTTATCGCCTATCGAATGGCTGCCCAGTTGCAGAACACTCTGTACACTCTGACCGCAGATTATCAAGATGGAGTGAGCGAAGACGATTACGAGGTTATCGTAATGGAGAATAGCTCTGACGATAACCTGACCGCAGAGCAAATAGATAATCTAGCTGCTAATTTTCACTACACACTTCGTGAGGAGCGAGCCGCAACCCCCGTATTTGCAGTCAATGAAGCGTTCAAAAAATGTCGCGCTCCCTTCATCTGCTTGATGATAGACGGGGCAAGGATGGTTAGCCCAGGAATCATAAAAAACGCAATAATGGCCTACGCGATTTCGCCTAACACCATTTTAGCTGTACCCGGATATCATCTTGGCCAGGACGAGCAACACATGGTTGAAGGAGTCAGCGATCAGTTTGCTTATGAACAAAATTTGCTGGCATCAATCGACTGGCGCCACAATGGTTATGAGCTATTCGGAATTGCCACGTTTAGCGGCGCCAATAGGCGAGGCTATCTCCAGCCAATAATGGAGTGCAACTGCCTGTTTGCCTCCGCGGCCAATTTCCAATCCATTGGCTATGCAAATACAGAATTTACTCTTCCCGGCGGAGGCAGTATCAATTTACACATGTACCGAAGCTTGGGGATGCTGCCGGATACCACCCTGCTTGTGACTCCGGGAGAAGGCTCTTTTCACCAGTTTCATGGTGGAGTTACGACATCTTCTTACTCAGAGCGTGAGGCCGAGATAGAAAGACATCGAGTGCAATTGCACAGCTACTGGCCCGGGGGGTTTCACAGCCTGAGACGTGAGCCAACTCTTTTGGGATCAGTATCGCCACAGGCTCAACCTTTCCTGGCGCTATCCCTGGAACGAGCGGAGATTCGGAACCGCAGGATACGCAATCAAAAGCGGGTTATGTGGGAGGACGATTCAACATGAAATTACGTTATCGCACCAAGGCCTTCGTAGGCTTAAAGCTTCTCCATAATCCCATCGTCCGCAACTGCTACACGTAGAATCGCAAAACGCAAAAAACCCAATATTGTGGGCAGATCCACGCTGGGGCATACTCGGCGACCTCCTATCAGGGACTAATAAATGGCTACGGTCTATCTGCACATCGGTATGCCAAAAACAGCGACGTCTACATTACAGAGCGTACTGGCTGATAATCATGAACGTCTTTTGAAGAATGGCTTCTTGTATCCCAAGAAGCCAAGGAATGGTGACGCTCATCACTTGCTGGTCACGGATCTCATTGAAAAACACCAAGGCAGGTCGATGCCCGACATATGGTACGGCTCGAAACCGCGCGGCCAAGCCTGGGATTCGCTACTCACCGAGATCCACGATCACGAGAGCGATATTGACTCAGTAATAATTAGCTCGGAGCTATTTTTCGGGCAAGCCAATCATATGCAACAAATACTGGAAAATGTCTCTGACCATTTACGAGGGCATGAGGTACGCATCGTTGTCTATCTGCGACGCCAGGATCAACTTTACAGCTCTTTTTACAATCAAGATGTTAAGGGTGTTAGGCAGTGGTCTCATAGCGCATATCAGTTTTACCAAACACATCAGCTATTCCAGCAGGACTATCATCAGATGTTAGACAGCTGGAGCAGCGTTTTCGGCAAGAAGCACATGATTATCCGTCCGTTCGAAGCAGAACAGTGGCCGAATGGTGACATTGTGCAGGATTTTTGCTCCATCCTCGGCGTCGAGGCCTTACACTCTGCTGATAGAGAGAATGAGGACACGCTAGGGGGCGTGCAGATCTACCTGAAGCGATGCCTCAATAAAATAGGCTTTGACAAGGGGCGAAACGACGCCGTATTGAATATACTGGCCGAAGTTTGTCCTCAGGAACCAGGACCCCGTTACCAATATATCCACAGGGGCTTGTACGCGAAGTATAGACAGAATTGGCTAGACAACAATCGCGCTATTTCATCGGATTATCTTGGCGATAAGCCGCTGTTTCTGAGGCCAATACCCGAGCCTGGAGAGGTCGACATACATAAAGTAAATAGATTTACCGTTGCCGGATGTGCTCAGCACCTGATTGCGGTATACAGTTGGGAAAAATACCCGGAGTATCGACGGCTTTTCGCCAAAGCCACTGCGTTAATGCTCGCCGAACAGGATCTGTGGCATGCATTGAAGCCCTCCGAAAGAGTAAGACTGCTAAGTTGGTGCGAACCCGAATGAATAGTAAATCAGTCTCCTTAAAGAGCGTTGATCCAGGTACTCCAGTCACACTCAACAGTAGGGGCCTAGTTGTAGTAGACTACCTATGTAGTCTGCCCACAATTCAGTAATTCATGGATATGCCTGACAGAATAATATGCATCCTGGGCATGCACCGAAGCGGCACGAGCTGCCTGACCGGCTCCCTGGAGGCTGCAGGACTATACTTGGGAGATATACATACCTGGAACCCATTCAACCTTAAGGGAAACAGGGAAAATCAGGATATCGTCGACTTACACGACCTTATCCTTGCTGACAATGGCGGTGCATGGGATAGCCCGCCCAAAAGAGTAGCTTGGTCGCAAGAGCGCAAAAACCAAGCAATGGAACTGCTTTCAAGCTATAAAGATGTGCCAATTATTGGCTTTAAAGATCCTAGGACTATTTTGGTCCTGGATGGCTGGAAATCAGTTGCAGGTAATATGGATTTTATTGGAATATTCCGACATCCCGACGCGGTGGCCCAATCTTTGATGCGTCGCAGCAAGATCCCTCGCAAGCAAGCGCTAGACCTGTGGTATCGCTATAATCGAATTCTCTACAAAGAATATCTGAGCGCGCCTTTCCCCATACTCTGTTTTGATGACACAGAGCAGAATTTTCAGGCGAAACTGGCCCAAACGATTCGAGGTCTTGGCTTAACGGAGCCTGAAAGCGGAGAAAGCTTTTACGACAGTGAACTAAAAATTTTTAGTACCGATACTTCGACGCCGCTTCCGTGGAAGGTGCGACGCCTTTACAAGCAACTGACCAAAGTTTGCGCCTGAGACATGAATGGTATGCTTGAAAAGTTATCGAGTTTAATTTCTAGAGAAGACGCAGAAAACAGGGGGGCGCAGAAACCGCTACTTAGCTGCGTAGTCATCGTGCATGACATGGTAGAACAGGCAGAAAAAACGATCTTATCTCTGTCGGAAGAATATCAGCTCGATGTCCAGTCTGATCAATACGAAGTTATTATTGTCGAGAATCAATCAGACAATGTGATGCGCCAAGAGTTCATTGAATCTCTGCCAGACAACTTCCACTACTTTATACGGGAAAACCCTGAGCCCTCCCCCGGTCCAGCAGTCAACTATGGTGTTTCCAAGGCTATAGGCGACAAACTTTGTATACTTATTGATGGTGCCCGATTACTTAGCCCGCGCGCTATCTCTACAATAATACAGGGCCACAAACTCAGCGATGCTGCCGTAATTTCAATTCCCGGTTATCATCTAGGGCACAAGCTTCAACAGGAAGCGGTTTTGACGGGTTACGATAGTGCGGCCGAAGCTACGCTGTTAAAGTCTGTGGGCTGGCCTGAGAATGGCTACCGATTATTCGATGTTTCATGCTTGAACGGCTCCAGCGGCTTGGGGTTTTTTCTTCCCAATAGCGAAAGCAATTGTATCAGCCTGTCGCGCCAGCTCTGGGAAATCCTGGAGGGCTACGATTCCCGCTTCAAACTTCGTGGAGGTGGGCTCGTAAATCTCGATTTCTATAAGCGAGCGCTAGAACTGCCTGGAACGCTGCATGTAATTCTTGCTGGTGAAGGAACGTTCCATCAACTTCATGGAGGAATGACCACCGGCGGCCTGAATCCATCGGCGAGAGCCAAGTATATACAAGACAGCAACGAGCAATATCGGGAATTCAGAGGCCAAGACTTTGAAAACCCAAGAACAGAACCCGTGTATCTTGGCAGACTGCCTATCCAGGTTCAGAAGTTCGTCCAGCATTCTGCACAACTGGCTATAAGGTTGGAAGGAGAAGAATGCCTGGGCAAGCCATTTTGACCCATTATCTAACCCTAGACCGACATGCTCCAAACCAGCGAAGCCAAAGTGTCTAGCAGCGAGGCCAGTTCGACAGAACGCCCGCTAGTTGTAGATCTAGATGGCACACTTATTAATACTGATCTCCTCCACGAATCGACGCTCAAAATAATTCGCGAGCACCCCCTGGGTGCGCTTCAACTGCCTTTTCACCTGAAGTCAGGCAAGTCAAGACTGAAGCAATACCTGGCCGATAATGTCCAGCTGATGCCCGAAACGCTACCCTATAATGAACCGTTCCTGCAGTGGCTTCGCAGCCAGCGTGATCACGGTCGTCAGCTAATTCTATGCACCGCCTCAAATCAGGGGTTTGCAGAGGATGTTGCAGGCTTTCTGGGTATATTTGATGATGTTATCGCAAGTGATTCCAGTCGAAATATCAAGGGAGATAGGAAGGCTGAGATATTGTGCGAGCGCTTCGGCAAGGGAGGATTTGATTATGCAGGCGACTCATATTCCGATTTGCCGGTATGGCGAAATAGTGGCGGTGCAATTCTGGTTAACACGCCCGATAAGCTGAAAAAAACTGTCGCCTCCAGCGATTGCGATATAGTCGAAATTTTCGAAAAGTCGAAGCTAACTATTGGACAGTGGTCGCGAGCAATCCGGGTACAACAGTGGCTTAAGAATTTGCTATTGTTCGCGCCAGTCCTCGCCGCCCACCGGATCACAGAAACACAGTCTCTTGGATTATTGATAGTAGCGTTTTTCGCTTTCAGCTTTGTCGCATCCGCTACTTACCTGGTTAACGACCTACTCGATCTAGAAAGTGATCGTCTGCATCCCCGAAAGAAGAGTCGACTACTTGCAGCAGGCTTGATATCCATACCCAAAGCAATTCTGATGGCCGCTGGCCTATTAAGCTCTGGCTTATTTCTTGGTTATTTTATCAGCGACAGCTTTTTCCTTTGCCTGATTATTTACCTGTTTATAACCTGCACATACTCCTTAATCCTGAAGCGTGTCACTCTCTTAGACTGCATGGTACTTGCAGTGCTTTATACTTTACGGATTATCGCTGGCGCTGCCGCGATTGGCATGGGGCTATCGTTTTGGTTGCTGGCTTTTTCTGCATTTCTCTTTACATCGCTCGCCCTGATTAAAAGGTATGCCGAACTCGAAGTACAACTACTCGAGGGTCGCGAGAAGGTGCATGGTCGAGGATATTTGACTTCAGATGCGCCACTCTTACAGACACTGGGCGTCACTTCGGGCTTCGCTGCTGTACTAGTATTATCTCTATACCTTAATAGTGATGAAGTAGTCGTTTTATATGAAGTTCCGCAGGTAGTCTGGGGGGCGGTATTGGTACTGCTTTACTGGATTAGCTGGATGTGGATGCAGGCACACCGAGGTCTAATGCACGACGATCCTCTAGTATTCGCTATCAAGGATAAGACAAGCCTTTTCGCCGGCGCAGTATTCCTCAGTATTCTCCTTCTTGGTGGGATGCTGCCATCATGGTAACTATTTCTTCCTGGGGAAGATTAGAACAACCAGAACATGAACTAAGGCCACTGCAACACCGGAGCAGCCTGGCTTCAACCCTGCGAGACGGTGCCCCGGGCTTGCCATTTGGTATGGGCCGCAGTTATGGCGACGTGTGCTTAAACCCCGAGGGCACACTATGGACTACGCGATCACTAGACAACTTTATACGCTTCGATCAAGCAAATGGCATCATAGAGTGCGAGGCGGGTGTCCTACTCAAAGATATTCAGGAACTTATTGTCCCGCTGGGCTGGATGTTGCCCGTCACGCCCGGAACACAGTTTGTCACTGTAGGCGGCGCGATTGCTAACGATGTACACGGTAAGAATCATCACGAATATGGATCATTTGGTAATCATGTAGAAAGGCTTTTGTTATGTCGCACGGATGGTGAAGAAATTGAATGCGGCCCAGGTATGCACGACGATTGGTATGCAGCCACAGTAGGCGGAATGGGGCTTACCGGTGTGATCAGTCGCGCCACGATAAGCCTGCGACGCATAGAAACCCCGTGGATGACTGTCGAGTCTATACCATTCTATTCGCTAGAGGAGTTCTATAAGCTTGCCGACCGGTCAGAGAGCGACTGGGAGTACACAGTATCCTGGATTGATTGTGTGGCTAAAAATGACCGCAGAGGTATTTTCTTTCGCGCAAATCACAGTTTGGCTATTCCCACTCAAGACTATTCCACAAGTCGCCGAAATCTTGTTTTTACGCCACCAATATCTCTGGTAAATCGCCTATCTTTGAAACCATTTAACTGGGCTTACTTCCATTCACACAGGCTACGATCCGGAGAAAAAGAGATGCACTACCAGCCATTTTTTTATCCGCTGGATCAAATTCAGAACTGGAATAGAATGTATGGGCCTAGAGGTTTCTATCAATATCAATGCGTAATACCGACCGAGAACAGAGAAGCTGCAATAGCTGCGCTACTGGACGAAACTACAAACAGTAACAGTGGCTCTTTTCTTGCAGTTTTAAAAACATTTGGCGAAAAACCATCGTCGGGGCTGCTCAGTTTTCCTCAGGCTGGTGCGACTTTGGCATTGGACTTCCCAAATCGAGGAAAAGCGACTCTGGACCTTATGCAGCGCCTCGACGTAATTGTAGGTCAAGCGGGAGGTCGCTTATACGCAGCGAAAGATGCTCGAATGACGGCAGGTCTATATGCCGCTGGATATCCGAACCTGGATCAGTTTCAGCCGTTCCGAGATCCCGGTATTAGCTCAGCCCTGTCTCGTCGACTCTTGGGTAGCTAGCCATGGAACAACTAAGAATTATCATTATCGGAGCGACATCAAGTATCGCAAAGCATTGCGCCAGACACTGGGTGTGCAAAGCATCAAATATGTTGCTGGTGGGCCGTGATGAAGAGCGGCTAGCCATAACCGCGGAAGACCTACGCGCACGCGGGCCTCAGGCCGATATCCGCACTATAACAGTAGACTTCCTGGATGGAGACGGAATTGATAGCCTGGTTGCAAATTATTCCAGCGACGGCGCGATTGATATTGCTCTGGTAGCACACGGCCACTTACCTGACCAAGTGGCCGCTCAAAGTACATTGACCGACTGCAAGAATGCTCTAATGGTAAACGGTGTTTCACCAGCTATTTTTATGGAGGCTCTATCGAAACATATGGAGCCCGCTGGAAAGGGAAGTCTTGCAATTATCGGTTCCGTCGCTGGGGATCGAGGACGTAAGTCAAACTACATCTATGGCTCCTCGAAGTCTTTAGTGGACCGATATGCGCAAGGCTTGCAACATAGGCTCGCTGGGTCAGGAGTTCATGTTTGTCTTATCAAGCCTGGGCCCACATTAACGGCCATGACTAGTCATTTGTTAGGCACAGGTATGAAGCTAGCTCCGGTAGAGGACGTGGCGATATCGATCGTCCGCGCGATAGAAGAGAGAAAGGCAGTAATCTACACTCCCGGCAAGTGGAGATTAATAATGCTGATAATAAAACATTTGCCGCGGTTTATTTTCAACAAGCTGGATATTTAAATTATGCCCTTGCCAGAACATAGGTTCCTGAGGACCCGATTTTGAACCAAAAAATCGTTCTTCTAGGCGGCGCTGGACTGGTAGGACAAAACCTTGTGGTGCGTCTTAAGTCCCGGGGATACTCCAACCTCATCGTTATCGACAAACATAAGTCCAATTTAGCTACTCTGGCAAAACTACACAATACTGTGGTGACAGAGCTCGCCGACCTATCACAGCCAGGCTCATGGCAAAACTTTTTGAAAGATGCTCACGCTATTGTGATGCTACAGGCTCAAATTGGTGGCAACCGGATCGACGAGTTTGAGAAAAATAATATCGAGTCAACACGGCTAGTGCTTGAATCAATTGATCAGAAGGAGCCACCTTATCTTGTACACATTAGTTCTTCAGTTGTAGAGTCGGCCGCCAACGATTTTTATTCGTCTACAAAAAGAGCACAAGAAGAATTAGTACTAGCCTCGGGAATACCATGCCCAGTACTTAGACCAACGCTAATGTTCGGATGGTTTGATCGTAAGCACCTGGGATGGTTGTCACGCTTTATGCGCAAGGTCCCAGTTTTTCCTATCCCAGGCAATGGTCGCTATATGCGACAACCCCTGTACGTCACGGATTTTTGCAACATTATTATAAACTGCCTTGAAAGACGCATTGATAGCGGTATCTACAATATTACTGGTCAGCAAAAAGTTTATTACATCGACATAATCAGAGAGATAAAGCGCGTCACCAAGTCACGGACCGCAATTTTGCCAATTCCATATAGATTATTCGCTTTGCTACTCACTATATGGGCACTATTCGATAAAGACCCACCATTCACTACACAACAGCTGGAAGCACTAAGTGCTGACGATGAGTTTGAACTAATTGATTGGCCAGGTATTTTTGGCGTTGAGCCGACTTCTTTTAGCCAGGCGATAAACGAGACCTTCAATGACCCCGTATACAGCAAGATCGAGTTAGGCTTTTAATGGCCAGCAGGAGAATAGCAGTGCTTGGAGCGGGCCCGATGGGCCTAGCCGCCGCTTATGAGCTAGTCAAACAGGGCTATGCGCCTGTTATTTACGAGGCTGACGACAGGGTTGGAGGAATGACCGCGGCATTCGATTTCTCCGGTCTAAGTATAGAAAGGTTTTATCATTTTCACTGCACATCCGACACTGGCTTCATTGATATGTTGGATGAATTGGGAATTGGCGAAAAACTTCATTGGACCGAAACCAAGATGGCCTACTGGTACAAGGGCAAGCTTCAACCCTGGGGTAATCCTTTTGCGCTACTACGTTTCGATGGCTTAGGGCTAGTCGCCAAATTTCGATATGGCCTCTTCGCTTTCCTCTGTACTAAGCGTAATAACTGGCTTCCATTGGATAATGTTAACGCAAAAGAGTGGGTTAGCCGTTGGGTAGGCTTAGAAGCCTACGAGGTGTTGTGGAGAAAGCTATTCGAATACAAATTCCACAACTACGTCGACAATCTGTCAGCTGCCTGGATATGGAGTCGTATCAGACGCTTGGGCAGATCGCGTTACAACCTATTCAGAGAAAAGCTGGGTTATCTTGAGAACGGCTCCGAAACGTTCTTAAACGCCACCAAATCATATATTGAAAAGAATGGCGGGATTATCCGCCTTGGGTCTCCAGTCTCAAAAGTCCACATACGCGATGGCAAAATTTGGGCAGTGGAAACAGATGGAATACTGGAGCGCTACGAGAGGGTAATTAGCACCATCCCTTTACCTTTTGTACCGCATATAATTCCAGATCTGCCACCAGATATCATCAAGGCCTATCGCTCTGTGGAGAATATAGCGGTGGTCTGTGTCATCGCAAAGTTGACCAAAGCACTTTCCGAAAATTTCTGGGTTAACATCAATGATCCCGAAATGGATATACCCGGGCTGGTTGAATACACCAATCTCCAGCCTCTAAATGACCATATTGTTTATGTGCCTTTTTACCTGCCAGGCGATCACCCAAATTACTTACAGCCTGATGAGTGGTATACAGCCCGGGTAGCTGGCTATTTAAAGACGATAAACCCAGAGCTTACAGATGTTGATATTCTTGCTATCCGTGCAAGTCGCTACCGGTTTGCACAACCAATATGTGAGCCCGGTTTCAGTAATAAATTGCCAGCAGTTGAACTCCCGATACAGGGTCTCTGGGTAGCCGATACATCCTACTATTATCCAGAGGACCGCGGTATTTCAGAAAGTATCGATTTCGGGCGTAAGCTCGCAGCGATGGCAACAGAGTGCTGAAGTTATTTTTTTCGAAGCAATTCTCGGGCTTTCTTCTCGCCGGGGGATTGGCCGCTTTTCTGCATTGGTGGGCTAGAATTCTCTTAAGCTTGTTTCTGCCGTTCTCATGGGCGGTTATAATCGCCTATGGCATAGGCATGACTATCGCACTCCTGCTTAACAGCTATTTTGTCTTCCCTGCTTCAGATAAACCATTGGCAAAACAAGCTCGGGATTTCTTCGCTATAAATCTTGCTTTCTTCCCGGTCGTTTGGATTGCATCATTACAGCTAAATGAAATGCTTGTTCGATCTGGAGTCGAGCACTACACGCATGAAATAGCTCACGGGTTGGCTATCACTGTGCCAGTTCTAGCTACATTTTTGTTCTACAAATTTTTCGCATTCAGGGAAAATTACCATGGATGATAGAAATCTCGCTGAGCTTTACCGAAACCGATTTCCTGACGAGCAGCTGGCTCGAAAAAATGAGATCTGGAAAATTCTTTGCCGCCACTATTTTCATCAGTTTATATCTCCCACTGATACGGTCGTGGATGTGGCATGTGGCTACGGCGAATTTATTAATAATATATCGGCAGATGAAAAAATCGCTGTAGACATTAACCCGGAGTCTAAACAGCATTTAGCAAAAGACATAGATTTCATGTTACTCGCAGCTACGGAGCTTTCTTCACGTCTAGAGGGCAGAGCAGATGTTGTATTCACCTCGAATTTTCTCGAACATTTGCCCAATAAGCCGGCATTAGAACTTTTTCTGGAACAGGTATCAGTGACATTAAAACCGGGCGGACGCTACCTGATTATGGGGCCTAATCTTCGATATCTACCGGGAGAATACTGGGATTTTTACGACCATCATTTAGGTCTCACACACGCATCCCTCTGCGAGATACTAAAATTAAAAGGGTTTGAAATCGAACGCTGCGTGGATCGATTTTTACCCTACACCACACAGGGCGCCCTACCTACGCACCCCATATTTGTGCGCGCCTATTTGGCAGTGCCGCCGATCTGGCGATTCCTTGGCAAACAATTTTTTATCAGCGCTCGCAAGCCTGTTTAATGTCTGGAGCCGTCTATACAGGCTTTACCCCTGGAAAACGGATAACATAGATTGGCGATGCAAAGCACGCGTAGATAGTTTCTACTAATTGCAATTCTCCTACTTTTATTTGGCTGTGCTCAAGCGGGCCTCTTCAAATCTTTTTCTAATTTTAAAGCATATGATAACGAAGGCCACTTATAGACCGGATGCTGCTTGTCGCGCTATCTAACGACTTAGTTAACGCCATAAAAGATACTAACACTGATGTACTTCTCACTAATTCTAGATTTAACAGCCTTTATTTTTGGAGTAATACCAGGGTGCCCTCGCCGGGCTACCTCTCTCAGTTTTCTTTTAATTATTCTTCGGTCACACAGCAAGAGAAAAGTCGGGAGGGTGTTGAAATAGCAAACTCGCCTTTAATCCTTTTAAAATTATCACATACCACTGAAAGGCAATTGGCGAAGACGAATTGGATTCACGAAAACTTTGAGCTCTAAAAGCAAATAGGTCCCTATAAGTTAATGCGGAAAAAATCTGTCAGAGCGTATCATTAACTTCCTATGACCTTATGCCAGCGAATTGAAGATCACAGTATTTTACGCTTATAACGTAATATTTCTTTTCCATTAACAGCCGTAAAGTCCTTTCGTACTGCCTCAACTTGTGCCAAATATTTTTCTACGCTGCTTGTGGTTATTAGATAGGCTCCGTCGCTACTCGGACGCCTTATTTGCTCCATCATCAAGTTGCCCAACTTTTTTCTAAAATGGATGCCGTCCCTGAACCACGCCTGAGGCGATACATCTCCACTGGGTAAGGGCTCGTCTACGACGCCTCGAATATGATTGAAACCAAACAGTGTGAATGGTTTCTCCTCATAGTCATCAGCAACCTCTTTGTTAAGGCGAGCAATATCCTCATGAAATTTATACCATCTTGTGGAGGCTGAGATCGTCTCACGAAGATCTGTAAGGAAGATGTGCTCGGGGCTTATTATTAAGGTAGTGTCTATTTCGCTCCCGTAACATACAGCGAGTATGGATGCTAAAGCCCTTATGTTTTCTCTGTAGGCGTCTGATGTGCTTCCAGACAGCCGAATCAGGTTTTTCCCCACAGAAACATAACCTGATTCACCGCGCCACATTCGCGAGGAGTTCGTCCAGCTCCCATCCGGGTAATATAACGTAGGACTAATTTTCTTAGAACTCAGTGCCAGAGCACTATGTGTTAGAACGGACGTAGTAAACAAGGTATTAAAGGCATCGGCTAAAGCTTGCCTGTAAAAGGCTAAAGTATCGTGAGGTGCAAGACGCCCCTTCTCAAAACCGATACCTACCTTGTAATCACTCGATATGAGAGTCTCATAATCCAGCATAATGACAAGCTTGGTCAGGTCGCCCACTAAGAGCGCATGCTCAACTGCGTAAAGCATTTCCTGCGGAGTAAGACCAGGCATCGACAAATTGAAGGCTGCCTCGGTGCCTGAATGCAGTTGTTCTGCATCTATTGATCCACTGCGGGAGCTACCGACGATAGCAACACCAGGCTTACGCTGCATAACCTGCCATGGTTTTGAAAGCCGCATCGACATACCCTGGTCGACCCTACTCATCCTCATACTATCGGCAGTCTGGAAGCGGTAAATATTGTAAGGGTCAGCCCACATATTAAATATTGCGATAACTGCTGTAAGCAGAAAAAACGTAAAGACGCCCTGCCTGATATAGCTGCTCATGATGACGGCGAAAAGTGTTTCAATTTCTCTAGTATTTACCAAGATTTGGTGAATGCTATTATGGTCTTTTAGAGCTATGGAGTCACTGCCTGGCTTGTGCGCGGACAATACAAGCTCGTCGCTCCAGCAAATATTACGCTATTAGGTTGGGTTTAATTTCTCTTCTTCCTGTTGTTTATAGTCGCGGCTTGCCTGTCGCTGCTATTCTAAAGCAACCTAGACAGGGCTAAATACAAGTTAGATGACGGACTCCATATTAGATTTGTCGCTTAAGAACCGAGAGTCATACTCGATTGAGCTTGAGCAAAACTTGGTCGATCTACGGATTCGACACGGCAGAGCCTTGCAAAAAGAGAGACTAGGTTCAATCCGCCATCGTCCGAATCCTACTCGCTTTCTCGCTCAAGGTACGGGGCTTCCTGACATCAGCTCCAAGGACTTATGTGCCAACGAGCTAGCCACAGCCATACTCTCCCACGGCGGCCTGATTGTAAGACAACTATATGATCCCAATCAGGTGGCACGTTTGCGCCTTCTGGCAGATCAGGAGGAAGAGTCAAACCGCGGCGATACCGGACCGCTAGGCTGCACGGCTCACACCTTGTTTGAGCTGTTGGAGATATATCGAGAGTGTGGGCTGTTACAAACGATCACCGAGTATTTGGATGGAGAGCCACTACTTTTTGGCGAGCGTACAAAACTTCGACATCATAGGGCCGGTCGTGACAAAAATGCTGCCATACCCTGGCATCAGGATGTCAACTTCTTTGGTCGAATGTCCTTCGGGATAAACTGCTGGGCGGCAGTAACGCCCTGTGGTCGTGACAATCCAGGGCTGGAGATAGTCCCATGGCGCACTGAACAAAGACTTGGTTGGAGGGAGATAGACGGGATAGCCCCCCTTAACTATGGCCGCGACATTCCAGCGCAGCAGCTGGCCACGATTACTCGTCACCACCCGCCGGTAAGCGTAGAGCTCGAGCCCGGCGATGCCGTATTTTTTGATGAAATGACTCTCCACAAAACAGCGCTGCGGCAGTGGCAGCGACGCGAGCAAATCGTAACCATTAGTTGGTTTTTCAGTGCCAGCGGTTTTCCGGACTGGGGCACCCCTTTGGTGGTGTAGCGCACTTCTACAGTATTCCTCAGGCTTCGTTTCCTGGTGTCGCGCTAATCGCTTAACGACTATACTTGAGAGATCAGTTCGTAAACATTTCAGGTGATTTTTTTGGCTAAATTTATACTAATTATCGTTGCCATACCCATAGTCTTGATCTTGTTGGCCGCGCTACTGATACCTTTGCTGGTTGACAAGGATCAGGTCATTGAAATCGCAGCTCGAACCCTGCAGGAGCAAACCGGAGCCACCCTGACGGTGAATGGCGAAAGCGAGCTTTCGGTCTTCCCGACTCTGGGTGTTGCCCTGGGTGATGCCGCTATATCCCTGCCAGGGGAATCGCCCCAGGGGCTTGAAATACGGGCGCTGGAAGTCGGCGTACAGTTGCTGCCCCTGCTGTCCAGGCAGATTGAGATCGGCACGCTGAAGCTTGACGGCCTTGTGGCAGAAATTCTGATCCCCGAGTCTTCCGAGACTGAGCCTGCGGCGCCGGATACCAGCACCATGAGCAACGCGGAATTAGACAATTTTTACGAGGCGAGGAAAGAGGCAATAGGCAAAGGACCACAGCTAGATGATGGGGCCGCATTGCTGGCCGCACCACTGGCACTCAACGTCGACAAGCTGGAGATTACCGATGCCCGCATCCAGCTTACCGACCAGGGCTCGGGTGAGGTAACACGCCTGGAGGTAGTGTCCCTGACTGCCGGCAACGTAAATACCGAAGGTGATTCCATGACGCTGGCTGGCAAGGTCCGGGCACTGGAAGCCCTGGACGGCAATACAGTAGAGCTGGACCTGGATACCACCATGCAAGTTAATCTCGGTGCCAACACAGCGACACTGGCTGACCTGCAATTGCGCGTGGCCGGGGCAACTCCCGAAGAACTGCGCCTTAGCACCAGCGGAACAGTAGACCTTGCAGCACTTGCCGCCGACCTGCAGCTAACCCTCTCGCTGGGCGAGACTGAGGGCAATGGCACCGTCAAATATGCCAGTCTTGAAAGCCCGCAAATAGACGCCGACCTGTCTTTCAATCTGCTTGATCCAGCACTGTTGGCGCTGGCAGGGCCCGACGCGGCCACCGCCGTAGCAGAGACCGAGCCCGCTGCAGAAGGTGACGACAGCCTGCCATTGGATGCGCTGCGGCAGGTAGATACTCAACTGAAACTGGCCATCACGGAAGCCCGCTTTGGGGACTACAGCGCACAAGACCTGAATATTGCGCTGCGCATCGTTGATGGCGTGGTAGATATCAAACGCCTGACCGGTACAGCACTGGGTGGCGAAGTCGATTTAAAGGCGACATTCAACGGTCGTTACAACATCGCATCGCTGACGAGTAGCGGCCAGGTAACCGGACTGGACCTGGCACAGGCCTTATCCGTTGCCGAGGTTGAAGAAGACCTTAGCGGTGCGGCCACACTGGGCTGGGCAATAAAAAGCGAAGGTGCAACCGTGACCAGCCTGACAGATGCCATCAATGGCGCCATCAATCTGGCGCTCGTTGATGCCAGCTACAATGGCCAACCGCTGATATTGAACACTGAGGGCGATATCAAGCTGGGGTCGCAACGCGCCGATCTTTCACTGGCCTTCGGCCTGGCGGAAATGAAGGGCGACGGCAGGGTCGTCTATGCAGGCACGCAAAGCCCGCAAATCGATGCCAAGCTGCACCTGAATCTGCTCGATCCAGCCCTGCTCGCACTGGCCGGGCCCGATGCGGCAGCCGAGGCTGAGGCCGGTCCGGCGCCAAAGGAAGGAGCCGACGAGGATCTGCTGCCCTTAGAGGCTCTGCGCGAGATCGATACGCATGCCATTCTAACCATCGACAAGGCTGTCTTCGAGCCACACACCATAAATAATTTGAAGGCGGAGATTACTGCCAAAAATGGCCTGATCAAGATCAGTACACTCAAAGGCGATATACACGGCGGTCAATTAGATGCCAGGGCCACACTGGATGCCCGCGGCAAGGTGGCTCGCATGGCAACTCAAGGGGGCCTGCGCGGTGTAGACATTCCATTGGTTCTGAAGGCGCTGGACAGTGACCCAATAATGGCAGGTTCCGCAATCACTACCTGGCAGCTCAACAGCCGAGGCAACACGCCAGACGACCTTATTGCCAACCTGAAAGGCCCTGCAAAACTGACCACCAAGGGCGCGATACTCAAGGATGTGGGCATAGAAAAAATGCTCTGCCAAGCCGTGGCATTGGTGAATCAACAGAAACTGGCAAGCCAGTTATCGGAAGACAGTGTGTTCAAGGATCTTTCAATGGATATCGAGCTGGGCGGAGGCAAAGCCCGCCTGAAGCCACTGCGGGCCGACCTCAATGACATCACCCTGCGAGGAAACGGGGTATTGAACTTGCTGAGCGAAGACTTCAACGCTGACTTTACCGCCAAGCTGGGCGCAGGGCTGGGCAAGCTGGATCCAGCCTGCAAAATTAACGAGCGCTATGCGGCGGTGGACTGGCCAGTCACCTGTAAAGGCAAAATCAGCGGCGAGCCCGCCGACTGGTGTGGGGTGGATACCGGAAAAATTATTGAGGAAATGGCCACCTATGAGGCCAAACGCAAGCTCAAGAAGGAGGCCGGGAAGCTTCTGGACGGTCTGTTGAAGCGTTAGCCTCTATCAGTTTCGACCCAGCGCACAATCGCCATCCGCTATGCCCAGGAGCTGTTCTCGGCTGCCACCCGCCAACAGGCTGTCGAACTCATTGCGGCCGGCATCATAATCCTCAGGGGTTATGGCACCCGGCGACAACTCCTCACGGTTAACCTCGTTCCAGGCGAGCCATAGATTGGTGCGCGACAGCTCTTCTACCGGAAACTCGGCCAGACCCGCTACAACAAAGCCTTTGCAATAGCCGAACCGTACCTCTCGCTCTTCCTGCCAGGGCCACTCTATTGCCTGTACCGGCGACGCAATCATGGTCGCCAGGGCGGCTGCACTTAACCAACGGGTCATTTCTCTCTCCCTACATGTGATGTGCCTACACTAGACTTTGTCGATGCATTTGCCAAGTACACAGCGCGTTAGCGGCGCAGGCGTCCAACCGATAGAATAGGGCAATGCGCGATAAACTCATGCTTGCGGGCAGCTTCTGCCTGGGTGCGGCGATCTGGATGTCCCCCACACCCGACGGTGTCGTCGAGGACGCGTGGCGGCTATTCGCAATTTTCATCAGTACTATTTTGGCCGTTATCAGCGGCGGTGCCGGTATCCTGCTGGCGTCAATCCTGGCACTGGTGATCGCTGTGCTAAGCGGTACGCTGGAACCAACCACGGCCTACAGCGGATTCAGCCAGGGGTTCATTCTGTTGATTGTGGTCGCGTTCCTGGTCGGTCGCGGCGTGGTCAATTCAGGGCTGGGCTCACGCATCGGCTACCTGCTGGTGCGCAGCTTCGGCAAATCCTCACTGGGCCTGGCCTACAGTATGGTCGCCACCGATGCGCTGATCGCGCCGGCCTTTCCCAGTAATACAGCGCGCTCCGGCGTGCTATACCCCATCGTTTATGCCCTTGCCGAGAACAATGGCTCCCATCCCTGGGAGGAATCGCGTCGACGCATAGGGGCCTACCTGATGATGTGCAGCATGGCCGGGCTGGGATTGTCGTCCGCGCTGTGGCTCACGGCCATGGCGGCTAACCCCATCGGTGTTGCACTGGTCGCCAGGCAGGGTGTCGAAATCACCTTTGGCAGTTGGCTGCTGGCTTCCAGCGTTCCTACCCTGTGCGCCATGGTATTGGTGCCGTGGTGCCTGTACAGGTGGTTTCCACCGGAGCTAAAGCAAACGCCCGAGGCACCGGCAGCTGCAGCTGCACAACTTGCGAACCTGGGCGCAATGTCGGCAAAAGAGTGGATCACCCTGGCGACCTTCGCAACCATGGTTATAGGCTGGGCACTGAGTACACCACTGGGCCTGGACGCCACCGCCATTGCCTTTCTGGGGCTGGCAGTAATGATGCTGTCGGGTATTTTCACGCTGGCAGATATCAAACGATCCGGCGATGCGCTGGAAACGCTGATCTGGTTCGCGATTCTGTTCACAATAAGCAGTGAGTTGGACCGCCTTGGGTTTATGCAGTTTCTCGGCGACCTGCTGGGTGGCTATGTTGACGGCCTTAGTTGGCCATTAACCTATCTCTTATTGACCCTGCTTTACGTACTACTGCACTACCTCTTCGTCAGCCAGACAGCTCATCTGCTGGCACTGCTGGGCGTCTTTATTGGCATTGCCCAACCGGAAGTACCACTGCCGTTGATGGCCATGACACTGCTTCTGGCAACCAATTTTTTCTCGGTACTGACCCCGCAGGCATCAAGCTGTAACGTGATATTCGTAGGCAGCGGCTATATCACCGGCCCAGAGGTTTATCGCTATGGCGGACTGACCACCTTACTCTGCCTGGCAATTTACCTGGTGATCGGCGCGCCCTGGATTTACTGGGTGCTGTAGCTCAGGCTCTAATTCAGGACGCGATAACCGCGACCGCGAAGGCAGTTTTTGACCACCTGAACCTCGTCGCGCTCACCCTGGGAAACCCCCTTGGCGCCACCGGTAACCGCACCGGCGCCAGCACCACGCTGAGCACTGCGACTGTCTCCAACCGCCGCCCCGATAAGGCCTCCGACCAAGGCGCCAGAGACGGCGCCCTTGGCCGCTTTTTCTCCGGTTTTAACTTGCTCGGAGTATACGCGGCACTGGTTAAGGTCGTCCTGATAGCGCGCCATATCCACGCCTCGATCATCAATAATAATCTCGTCGGTGGTGGTACAAGCGACGCTCAACGTGACCAAGGCCGTCACTATCAGTGCCAGCCTGGTCATGCAGTAACCCCCTGCCGCCAACCGCAAAATGCAGTAACGGCGGGAGATACTGGCAAGCGCATGCGCTTACTCACCCTGTTCGCCATTGCCCTGGCGCTGGTGATGGGAGCCCTTGCCGCTGCGAGGGTTATCCTTGCGCCACTGCTCCATTTGCGAGCGCTGATCGTCGCTCAGTACGGCACGCACGTCTTCACGGCTGCCGCCGTTGTCACGTATCTCGCGCATTTGCGACAACTGATCGTCGCTGACCCCAAAATGTTCCTGCATATGCGCTGCACGCTGCTTGCCCCGGTGTTCACCGCCCTGCTTGTTCTTGCCCTCGGCAAATGCCAGTGGAGTCGCAAGCACTGCGGCAGCTAGTAGACTGATAAGTGTTTTGTTCATGACTTTCTCCTCGTGATCATTGATGGAACACGGGCTATTTGACCCGACTGCCACGTAAACATGGGTAGCAATCCGGTAAAGATATGTTAAGCGATGCACGCTTCAAGCGACGGCCTCTATGCGCGCTGGAACATGCTTGTGATAGGGAGTACCTGCGAACGGGTCACAATCGGCCAGCGAGGTCAGCTCATTGATCGCCACCCCCGAACGGGTGCCGTCCTCATTATCCAGACCGAATCCATTGGGCAAAGAAACATGGCCTGGCTGCATACGGGCGTTCACCTCCACAGACGCCAGCGCGCTGCCAACCCGTGTTGTAATTCTGGCCTGGTCGCCGCTGGCAATACCCAGCCGGTCGGCGTCATCGGGGCTGATGCGCAGCGAGCCGCTGGCATCCTTGCGCCGCCAGCCAGCGTCACGGTAAATGGTATTGGCGGAGTAATCGCGTCGCTCACCTGCCATCAGGACAAAGGGAAACTCATCACTGAGTCGCGACTGCGGACCGCTGGCCAGCGTGGCAAGTTCGGTCAACATATCGGGCAGGTCCAGACGGATACGACCGTCATTACCCAGGCGGGTCCAGATACTGTCGTAATCATCCCTGGAGAAAATGATGCCCGAGTGGCCTGCAAGCATAGCGTCGAACAAGGCATCACCCTGAGTTAATGGATCTCCGTCATAACCTGCCCTGCGCAGGGACTCGCTCTCGCGCATGGCAAAGCCCAGGGCAACCGGCCATAACAGGGCTGCCGCGGCTGCGCCCTCCGGCAACAGCGGCCCAAGCGTTCGATAAAGCACCACCGGTGCCAGCTTGGACAAGGCGGGATCCTCCGCCATCGCCTGCAGGAAACGGTCGCGGTAAGCCGTGCGGCCACCCCGCTCTAGCGCTAGCGCTAATTCCTCGCAAAGCGCCTCGGGCATCGCTCCCATCGCCTCGACCAGTCGGGCATGTATTTCCGCCTCTGGCAAAGCGTCACCCAGCGGTTCGAATAAGGGTTTGCGCAGATGAAAATAATTTTCCGGGAACTCAAAGTTAAAAAATGTGGCCTCCCATTTTTCGTATTGGGTTGCCGCAGGCAAAATATAATCGGCATGCCGGGCGGTTTCGGTCATGGCTACATCTATCACCACCACGGTATCCAGACTGCCCAATGCCTCGCGCATCCTGGCCGAGTCAGCCAGTGAATGCACCGGGTTAGCCGCCTCAATCAACATGGCTCTATAGCGGTCGGGATGATCGCTCAGGATTTCATCGGCGATTACATTACAGGGCACCAGGCCACTGATAATCGGTGCGCCTGCCACCGGACTCTTGCGCGAAGTCCGGCCGCTGCCACCAATGCTCTGCAGGTGGACCCCCAGGTACTGCCCTCCGCGATTGCCGAACTGGCCTGACAATACCCACAGTAGCTTTTCAAGGTAACTCACCAGGGTCGAATGCCGGTTCATCTGGGTACCCAGATCCTCGAACATGGCGACACCGTCAGCTGTGGTGATCGCCTCTACCGCCGCCCTGGCCTGCGCTTCCTCAATACCCGCATGGGCACAGTAATCGGCAACGGGAATATCGGCGAACGCCTGCAACACAGCCGCCAGGCCACTACTGTGCTGCTCCAGCCAGGCTGCTTTGTAGCGCTCTTCCTGAACCACAATGGCAACCATGGCCGACAGCAACCAGGCATCTGTACCCGGCTTCACCTGCAGGTGAAAGTCGGCGAGTTTTGCCGTTTCAGATACCACCGGGTCGATCACAATCATAGTGCGATCCGGGTCTTTACTGAACTCCTTAAGCCAGGCCCTGGCGCGTGGAATGCCGTGAGAATGCCAGGGGTTCTTACCGAGAAAAATCGCCACCTCACAGTGCTCGAAGTCGCCGCGAACGTGGTCGCCAAACATCTGCCCGTTAACCCAGAATTCTCCTGTTTTCTCCTGGGCCAACGCATTTGAGCGATAGGTGCTGCCCAGTACAGAGCGGATCGCTGTGGCGTAGCCGCCGGGTAGATGATTGCCCTGGCCGCCACCGCCATAGTAAAAAATTTTGTCGCCGCCGTGCTCGTCGCGCACCGCCAGCAATCGCTGGCTGACCTCACGTATTGCCGTATCCCAGTCGATCTCCTCGAAGCTGCCATCCTCACGGCGACGCAGTGGCGAGGTGATTCGGTCTTTGCCGTTCTGGTAATAGTTAAGTCCGGAGGCTTTCTGACAGAGGTAGGCCTGTGAGGCAGGGTGATCCTCGTCTCCGCGAATACGGACAATCTCGCGGCCATCATCCCCGCCTAACTGCACCTTGATGCCACAGTTATTCTCGCAAAGAATACAGGCGCTGGTTTGCCAATCAGTCATACATTACTCCCACGGGGCATAATTGAGCTCTACGGAATATACATTGAAATTTCGTTTCATGCCGCGGCTGCGGTAACCTGCCTGCAATGCGGGAGCAAACTGATGCTCGGATTGTTTTACAGCATATTATTGTTACTGACCGCAGCCGGCCTTATTGGCGGGCTGATGGGCTGGCGCACGCTCGCCAGGGTGAAGCGACTGGAGCGAGCCCTGGCGCAAATGCAACGGACGCAAAACGCCGCTCGCTCCGACGTTCGTCCTGCAACCGTCGCCGACGAAGTAGAGCCGGCCCCACCGCAAGAACTCCCTGATTCGCCTGAAACTAGCGGCGCCAGCACCAGCAAAAACAGTTACACGGCAACGGCCTCCACCGCGAGTGACACACCCTCGGCACTGCGCCAACTGGCCGGAGAACTCAGACAACACTGGATGATCTGGCTGGGCGGGCTGTGCGTGGCACTGGCCGGCATATTTCTCGTCAAATACAGTATCGATGCTGGCCTGCTGGGGCCCTCTGCCAGAATTTTCGCAGCCTGCGTCACCGGGGTTACATTACATATAATCGCCCTCTACCTGCGCCGCCGAACCGGTGACAGTCACCCCGCCTTCGCGGCACTTGCCGGTGGTGCCAGTATCACGCTGTATTCCGCGATGCTGGCAGCGCTGCATCTCTACCAGCTGATCGAACCCGGCACAGCCCTGCTACTACTGGCATTGATTGCACTGGCAACCATGGCGTTGGCGCTGCTGCACGGTCCTGTGCTGGCAATCATTGGCATTCTTGGGGCTTACACCGTGCCAATACTGGTGGCCAATGACGAGGGTGACATTGTCAGCTCCTTGATTTACGCCACCATCATCAGTGGCGCAGCGCTATTGCTTATGCGCCACGTTTACCGCCGATGGCTGTGGTTCGGCATGCTGGCTGGCGCCCTGGGCTGGTGGCTGATCTCCTTTGCCAACATTGAGGCAGCTGCGGTACGCGGTTACTACCTCGCGGTACTTGCCTACGGCATGCTGGCCATTCCGACACTGGACTGGCGGCTGATCGGCTCAACCAACGCTGACCCGTCGATAAGCCCGGTAACCCTTGGCCGACTACGCGAACAGACCATCGCGCTTCCCTTGAGCACCCTGTCTCTCCTGCTTGTGACTGCTGCCTGGGCTATTTCAATTGCCCACACCGGTTTTACTGCCGACGCCCTGTGGCATTGGCCGCCACTGGTACTGGTGCTATTGCTTGCCGCACGCAATCGACCCGACCTGACGGCTCTACCGTGGCTGTCACTGGCCGGGCAGTGGTTTGCCTGGCTGGCCAGCGCACTGACCCTGAAGGCCGACCACTGGCAGATTGAAACTCTTGGCCAAGAGGAACAAATGGGGTTCCTGTGGTTCGCCCTGACAATGGCCGTAATCTATAGCGCAGTGTCACTCTGGATTGCTCGCGGCCGGCCCTACTCCAATGCGAGGGATTCACTGATCGCCCTGGCCCCCCCGTGCTGGCTGGCACTGGCCTATCTGCTGGTGACAGATTTATCGAGCATCTGGCAGTGGAGCCTGATCAGCCTGGCTATCGGGCTGATCTATATCATCCTGTCGCAATACCGCCTACGGCATGCGGCGGGCCAGGCAAGAGCCAACCCTGTCTGGCTAATACTGGCCGCACACCTGGCCTACTCATTGGCCCTGGCCATGTTTTTCCGGGAAGCTACGCTGACTCTGGCCCTGGCTACCCAGCTTATTTCGCTCAGCTGGCTGATCCGGCGCTTCAACATCGATAATCTCGACTGGTTGGTCAAGGCGGTACTCGCCCTGATCGTCACACGCCTCACCCTGAACCCATGGCTACTCAGCTACCCCACAGACCTGCACTGGTCCCTCTGGACTTACGGTGGCGCCACCGCCTGCTGCTTTATCGCAGCTCGGCTGACGCAGCCAGATGCAAGGCTCAGGCCCTGGCTGGAGGCCGTAAGCCTGCAGCTGTTTGTACTCTTCGTGGCCGCTGAAACGCGATATCAGCTGTATGACGGCGAGATATTCAAGGCCGAATATTCCCTGACCGAGGCCGCGATTAACACGGCGCTGTGGTGGGCAGTGGGCCTTGTTTATTACTACCGCGCCCGGGTAAGCAGCTATCTGCAGCGTCTTTATTCCCGCGTGTCAGAGATTCTTCTGCTGATGGGGCTTTTCAACTACATACTGGTGCTGACAGTACTCAACCCCCTATGGGACGGGGCCGCCAGCATCGGCAACCAACCGGTGGCAAACCTGCTGCTGCTGGCCTACGGGGTGCCGCCGCTGCTTGCCCTGCTCGCTCATCGATTTTACCAGCCCCGCTTCAGCCGGCCGGCGGCAGCAATTGCGGCAATAGGCGGCTTCATTTTCATCAGCATGGAGATACGCCATCTCTGGCAACGTGGTGGACTGGATATCGACCTGGCAACCTCGGATGGTGAGCTATACACCTACTCCGCTGTCTGGTTGGTACTGGCGGTGGCAGCAATTTTACTGGGCAGTCGCCAGCAGTGGCAGAGCGTCTACAAGGGCGGAATGGCACTGCTGATGCTGGTGATTGCCAAACTCTTTCTGGTCGACATGGCGGGGCTGGAAGGCCTGCTGCGCGTGGCCTCGTTTATGGGGCTGGGCTTATCACTGCTCGCACTGGCCTACCTGTACCAGCGTATCGCCACGAACAGCCAAGCCCATCCGCCAGACTGATCAGGCTGCGCGCAAGGCCCTGCCCAGCGGCTTGCTGCCCAGTGTTTCGGTGAAGTCACCGTCCTGCCAGACTGGCTCACCGTGAATCAGCACATGACTGACAATACCTTCGGGGCGATTGACCATCTGGTTGTGATCAAACAACTCGCGGTATTCCAGCTTGCGGGTGTCATTGGTGTCCCAGGTATCCAGCGCCTCGGGATTCACTAACACGACGTCAGCCTGTGCGCCTATAGCCAAACTGCCTACATCCAAGCCGAAGAACTCGGCAGGTTCGCTGGTCAGACGGCGAATCATGGTGCTGACCGTATCCAAACCCTGCTCTTTGGCCAGTTTCAGCGACATCAGATTGGCGTCGAAGAATGCCATGTTAGTGATGTGAGCGCCGGAGTCATTAAAGCCCGGCATCGCATTCTCGTGCAGCAGGAACCCCATGGTTGCCCGATTAGCCTCGTTGGCGATATCGGCCCAGAAGCGGAACGACTTATCGTAGGTACGCATCATATGCAGCATAAACTCTGCATCATCTCGCAGGGGCTTGGGAAATAGATCAAAGGCCTCGCGCTCTGCGTCAGAACGCGCCTGATCGGCCGCACCACGCTGGTAGCGCTCAACCCGATCATAGACCTGCTGCATGTTCTCGCCGTCCCACTCCGCGACTGGTGCCCCATCGAAAACCAGAAGGTTCAGGTCCCTGACCACCAACTTGTCTGGCAGGCCCAGATTAGCCTTGAACGTGGCCAGATTATTACCACCGCGCCCGTACTGCCACTCACGCCGGAATTCATCGACGAATGCAGGGTCATTCAGCAAAGCCAGCCGCCCTTCCACGTCATCGTACTCCTTGGCGATCAGGCGACAGGTGGTTTCCAGCTCTTCGTAAAGGGGACTCACGATGCCATCAGACCAGACTCGGAAGTTGGTACCCAACGCCTGGAAGTGCATATTGCCCTTGAACAGCCAGCTGTTCATCAGGGCGGCAAAGCGCAGGAAAACGCCTGTGGTTTTCGGCGCCAGCACAAACTCCATCACCGACAGTGCCGATGTTTTCAGTGTCTTGCCAAATAGGCGGCCACTGGTCAGCGTGAAATACATAAATGCCTTGGCTCGATTTTCAATGATGGGCGTGGTCTGCCACACCCGATCGCGCTCACGCACCACCTTAAGCAGGCGTTTGAGCTCACCAAAGCTGGCAAACTGGGTAGGAATTCGTTTGTCTGTATTGGGATCATTGGACAGGTAATGAAAGGGTAAGCCGTCGGTGCTCATCCCCACGTAACCCTGGTCCATGGCATCGCTAAGCAGAGACTCCATCTTCTGCAGCTCCTGCTCAGTAGGCTCGCGACTCACACTGTTATGCAGGCCCATTGCCTCTACGCGCAACATGGAGTGAGGAACAAAGGCCCCGATGTTGGGACCCAGCGGAATGTTTTCAAAGTGCGCCATATAGTCGCCGGTGTTGTCCCACTCAACCACGTCGACGCACTTGTTCAGCACCGATTTGGGAATGTTTTCCACGCGGGTAAAGCAATCCACGATTGGGTTTTGATCGCCTTCTGTCTGCTTGCCGAAGCAAGTGCCCAGACTGCAGTTGCCAACCAGCACCGTGGTGGTGCCATGACGAACCACCTCCGGCAGTCGAGGGTCCAGGTCCACCTCGAGGTCGAGGTGGGTATGAATGTCCAGCAACCCCGGCATCAACCATTTCCCGTCGGCATCGATCACATTGGCCGCTTGTGTTTTCGGTAGGCCAACACCTCGCGCGGCGATTTTGCCATCCTTGATTGCAATATCGACCTGCTCGGGCGCTCCGCCCGTGCCATCAAAAACCAGGCCATTCTGGATGACCGTATCCCACGCTTTTCTGGTTGCCATTGGCTACTCCTTTTTTCGACGCTGGCATAGTCCGACAGACCTCGCCCAAGGTCAAGATGCTGTTATCAGCATAGTCCAGCCCGGTTGGTTTGCCGTACACTGTTTACCACGCTGGCGCCTCGCCAGCCTACCGATATAGAAGGAAAAATCACCTGTGACCGCCCAGCCCAACATTCCCTTCGACAATAGCTATGCCCGTCTGCCAGACCAGTTTTTTAGCCGACTGGCCCCAACTCCGGTGTCCAGGCCGGGGCCAATCCGGGTAAATACCCAGCTTGCTGAACTCCTGGGGATCGACCCCGAATGGCTGGCTTCAGAGGAAGGCACTGCAGTCATCGCCGGCAATCGGGTGCCCACGGGCGCCGACCCCATTGCCACAGTCTATGCGGGGCACCAGTTTGGTAGCTATAACCCGCAACTAGGTGACGGCCGAGCCATTCTGCTGGGCGAGGTGGTTGGCAGCGACGGCAAGCGTTATGACCTGCAGCTAAAAGGCTCGGGGCCCACCCCCTATTCCCGCGGTGGTGACGGCAGGGCACCACTGGGCCCGGTAATACGCGAATACGTGGTCAGCGAAGCTATGTACGCCTTGGGCGTACCGACGACCAGAGCACTGGCGGCGGCGACTACCGGAGACACCGTGACCCGCCAACAATTTGAACCCGGCGCCGTTCTCGCCCGCGTGGCAGCCAGCCATATTCGTATTGGCACCTTCCAGTTTTTTGCCGCCAAGGGTGATACCGAGGCACTACATCTACTGGTGGATCATGTGCTTGAACGCCATTACCCCGAGATGCTGACGGCCGACAACCGTCCGCTGGCGCTGCTGCAAGCGGCGATCTCGTCCCAGGCCGCCCTTATTGCCCGCTGGCAACTGCTGGGCTTCATTCACGGGGTTATGAATACCGACAACATGCTGCTGTCGGGAGAGACAGTCGATTACGGCCCCTGTGCCTTTTTGGACGCCTTCAACCCGGAGACAGTATTCAGCTCTATAGACCAGGGCGGCCGCTACGCCTACCGCAACCAGCCGGGCATGGCCCACTGGAATCTCACCTGTCTGGCACAAACTCTGCTGCCTCTGATCGACAGCGACACTGACAGCGCTGTCGCGCAGGCCCAGGAAGCTATAGACAGTTTCCCCGTGTTGTTCATGGACGCCCATACTGACGGCCTGGCAGCCAAATTGGGGCTGGAAAACGTAACAGAAGCAGACACCGCGCTCATCGAGGATCTGTTCAAGCTAATGGCTGAGAACAAGGCAGACTTCACCCTGACCTTCCGCCGCCTCACCGATCTGGCCAACCCGGAATCAGGCCGCGCAACCGTAGCCGAACTCTACCCCCTGCCAGAGGCCCTGCTGCCCTGGTGCGAGCGCTGGCAGCAGCGCCTGGCCGAAGGCGACGAGGGTGCAGCTGAGCGCCGGGCAGGCATGTATCAGGCCAATCCCATTTATATCCCGCGCAATCACCTGGTAGAAGAAGCGATTCGAGCCGCCGTGGATGAAGGCGATTTAACGCCCTTTAATACGCTTGTTGATAGGCTGGCTCAGCCCTTTGACTATGAGCCTGACGACAGCCGCTATGCGCTACCACCTGGCGCTGGAGAGGAAGTCCGAGAGACCTTTTGCGGCACCTGAGAAACCTCATAACAGGTGCCGGGCCAGCGGGCCTGTCTGGCTTGCTCCTTCATCGGTACTCAGGGTGGTGAACAAAACGAGGCCGCAATTGTAGACCACCGGCTATCGCCAGTATAATTGCGCCATCATTTTAGCGGCCGATCTGGCCCCAACGCCGAGTGCACATTTGAACATCGAGTTTTTTGGCAAGACCCTCTCTGGGCCGTTCACGATCCCCTCAGGTATCGTGACAACGGCAACGCCCATCATGCAGTACTTCTTCGATCACATGCCGCAGGTCGGGGTGATGACCACCAAGAGTATTGGGCTGGAGCCCAAGGCAGGTTACCGCGAGCCGGTACTCAGCCAATATGCCCCGGGTTGCTTCGTCAACGCGGTGGGCCTGACCAATCCGGGCGCCGAAAAATCTCTGGAGCTGATGTCTGCGCTACGCGTGCCGGATAACCGATTTCTACTGACCTCTATTTTTGGCGGCAGCATCGAAGAGTTTGTTGAGGTCGCCCGAATTATGGCGCCAGTATCCGACGGACTGGAACTGAACCTGTCCTGCCCGCACGCCAAGGGCTATGGCATGGCCATGGGGCAAGATCCCGAGCTGGTCCGGGAAATCGTATCTGCGGTTAAAGCCGTTGTCGATATTCCGGTGATCCCCAAGCTAACACCCAACACCCCCAACATTGCCGATATTGCCAGGGCCGCGGAGGAAGGCGGCGCCGATGGCTTCTGCGCAATCAATACCGTAGGGCCCGGCTACACCTCGGCCCACGGCCAGCCTGTATTAACCAACGGGGCGGGTGGCATGTCGGGCAAGGGCATCATCCCCATCGGGCTCAAATGCGTTCGGGAGGTTGCCGAAGTCAGCACGCTGCCGATTATCGGTTGTGGCGGGGTCAGCAGCGCCGCAGATGTGCGGGCGTTCTTCGATGCCGGCGCCTCTGTCGTTGGGGTAGGCTCGGCGCTGATTGGCCTGACCACCGACGAAATTGCCGACTACTTCACCGCCCTGGAACAGGATATGGACAGCGACAAAGGCCGCGCCGAAAGCCATGTTCGTTATGACATCGACATGGACTACCGCCCGGTGACGCTGTTAGAAAACAAGCGGGTCTGCGAAGACATCACCATTTTGACCTTCGATCGCAAGGTCAACATCCAGCCCGGCGAGTTTATTTTCCTGTGGCTGCCGGGCATAGGCGAAAAGCCGTTCTCGGCGCTCACCGACGACCCTTTCTCGCTGGTGGTAATCGATGTGGGCGTCTTCACCCACGCCCTGATGGATCTGCCTGTTGGCACCCAAGCCTACGTGAGAGGCCCGCATGGCATACCGATGACGCCTGCGGATGACCAGAAAATCATGGCGGTAGCCGGCGGCACCGGCCTGGCCGCGGTGTATCAACTGGCGCGTGATTTCGGTGATGCGGAAGTGTTTACTGGCGCCCGCACCGCCGAGCGCTTGTACTACCTGGAAGAGTGCCAGCAGATTGCCGAGGTGCATGTCGCCACCGACGATGGCAGCGCAGGCTACCATGGCCTGGTCACCGAATTATTGCGAGAGCGGCTACAGCAGCTGACGGGCGACGAGTTGGCCAGTCTGGTGTTCTACAACTGTGGGCCGGAGCCCATGGTGCATGCGGCAGTCGCCGTACAGCGGGAATTCTGCGGTGACCACCAGATTTTCAGCGCTATCGATTACCTGACCAAGTGCGGCGTCGGCATCTGCGGCGCCTGCGCGGCACCTGATGGTCGTCGCCTGTGTGTGGACGGCCCGTTTCTGGAGGCGGTATAGCATGCCCAATAAAGGCGTTTACACAGCACCCTGGGAAAAAGCGTTCGACAGCATCCTGAGCCCGCTGGAAGAGTTTATTCACCGCCAGACCACCAGTGGTGTGCTACTGATGATTTGCGCCGTGATTGCGCTCGCGGTGGCCAATAGTCCACTGCGCGAGGGCTATGAACATTTCCTGCACACTGAAATAAGCCTTGGATTTGGAGGCGGCCAATTTTCGCTATCAATTCACCACTGGATTAACGAGGCGCTGATGGCCTTGTTCTTCATGGTGATGGGGCTGGAACTCAAGCGCGAATTAATGGTGGGCGAATTATCATCGCCCCGGCAGGCCTTGCTGCCCATCATGGCGGCTATTGGCGGCATGGTTGTTCCAGCGTTGTTCTACGTTGCCTTCAACCGGGAAGGACACGCGCTCAATGGCTGGGGCATTCCAATGGCGACAGACATTGCTTTTGCCATCGGTGCACTGAGCCTGTTGGGCGCCCGTATTCCACAGAGCCTGATCACCTTCCTCATTGCCCTGGCGATTGTCGACGATCTCGGTGCCGTTGCGGTTATAGCCCTGTTCTACACCGCCGAACTGGACGTGCAGGCCCTCATTTACGCAGCGCTGTGTACCGGGCTGTTGATCGCCTTGAGCCTGGGTGGCGTCAGGCGCTCTGGCCCCTATATTGTGGTTGGGATGCTGCTATGGATGGCCATGTTGGCCAGTGGCATCCACGCGACTATCGCAGGGATCATCCTGGCATTTACTGTTCCGATCAGGCCAAAGTTTGAACCCCAGACGTTTATCGACAAGGTTCAGGACACCACCCGAAAAATGCAGGCCTCGGTCACGGACAATCCGGATATTATTCATAACGGCCATTTTCGCAGCCTGGTCTCTTCGCTGGGCGATGGTGTCAACCTGGTACAAGCACCTGCGCAACGGGCGGAACACACACTGCATTTGCCTGTCGCCTACATAGTCATTCCCATCTTTGCCCTCGCCAATGCCGGTATACCCATCGATTTTGCCGGCTTCGGTTCCTACATGAGCCATCCCATCACACTGGGCGTGCTGGCCGGGCTGCTACTTGGCAAGCCTATCGGCATCATGGGCTTCACCTGGTTCACGGTCAAAATGGGCTGGGCCGAGCTTCCCCCCGGATTGAACATGAAACACGTATTCGGTGTGGGCTTACTCGGGGGCATAGGGTTCACCATGTCTATCTTTATCGCCGACCTTGGCTTCATAGATCTGCCGCAAGACTTGCTGATGGCCAAAACAGGCATTTTGCTGGCCTCGGCACTCGCCGGTTTCGGTGGCTTCTTCTGGCTAATGGCCAATACAAAAAAGCCGGCATAAGCCGGCTCGGTTGAGGCCGCTCGCAAGCAATCAATCCGCTGCCCAATTCCCGTGAAAACCGTAGGGCACCCGCCGGGGCAAATGTACGGTGGCGATGGGCCCAGACTCAAAATCCTGCGCGGCAATAATCACCACGTCGCTCTTGTCGGTCTCTTTGTCATACACGTAAGCCAGCACCCAACCGTCATCCTCGCCGGCATCACTTGAACGGGGCACGAACACGGGTTCCATAAATACGCGGCTATCGCCCTCGCCATGCAATTGCGAGGTGCCGTTTAGCAGATCGTGTTTCTTGATGCCACCCAGCGCCAGATCTTCGCCCAAGCCAGTGGTGTAACCAAAACGATAGGGCTTACCAGTCAGGCGCTCGTCCATACGCGGAAACTCCTGCATCTCATCATCCAGACGCTGCTCGGCAACCCGTGTAACACCGGGCGTAATCGTCCAGCGATCCAGGGTCGAAGTGCCGCCACTGGGACCATTCAGATCTGTAGCAAACAGGCTGTCGTAGCGAATCACATCCATTACCACCCTGCCCTCGCTATCTTCATAGGCATTCATGGGGTGGAACACAAAGCAGGGATCAACCTCGTGCCAACTCACGTCTTCGGCGGCACCTTCCCGGGGCAGTAATCCCACTCTGGCGCCGTATTCCGGGTGCCACTTATAGGGCAACTGGTAGCCCTGCTCGACTAATTCAAGATCAAGAATGACCGGCAAATCCAGCACAATGAAATAATTTCTGGTAATCATGCAGTCGTGAACCATGGGGTGACCGGGCACGGGAACATCGACTGTCTTACGAACCTTGCCCTCAGTACCCACGACCACATACTGAATAAAATCCCACATGGGCGAATACACGGCAACGTGCATCTCGCCGCTGTCGGGGTCAAGATGGGGGTGCGCCGACAGGCCGCCGGGCAAGGTACCGGAAAAGTCAGTACGCCCCACAGTTTCCAATTCGTAGTCCAACTCCACCGGCAAGTTACCGCCCTCAACCAGTGCCAGCGTTTTGCCGTTATGGTCGAGAATATTGGTATTGGCAATGCCGTCACCTAATTGCAGGTTGCCGCGAGGGCCGGCAACTGGCGGCCAATCCTTGGCGGCAACCACCATGTCATCACGCACATAGCGGCTCTTGAACCAGCGGGCATTGCCATTCTCAAGGCGCAGGCCATGGACCATGCCACTACCTAAAAACCAGTGGTGAGTGGCTGGATCGGGGTCATTTACCGGGTTGGGCCCTATACGCAAAAAACGGCCATTCAATTCCTGGGGAATCTCACCGGTCACTTTGAGGTCAGTGGCGGTTAGTTCATCTTCGACCGGCGCGAAATTTCCGCTGAGATATGGGGTGGCTGACATGGTATTTTCGAGACCTCGGTTGGTTGGTTTGCCTGGTTCTGCTTCGACGCCCAATTGTTGCAGCGCCTGTAGCCGAGTATAGCCGCATTTATGGTGATAAAAGCCAGATTCAGTCAGATGCTGATGCCTCATCAGGCCAGGGAATCGCAAAAAATGATTTCAACGCGCTGTTGAGCAATAACAGACCTACCCTTATAATCCCCGCCCTCTTACATAGGACCATAGCTCAGTTGGTTAGAGCGCTACCTTGACATGGTAGAGGTCGGCGGTTCGAATCCGCCTGGTCCTACCAAATGACAAACCCTCGCCATCGGCGGGGGTTTTTCGTTTGGAGGATTAGGTTTCGGTGATAATCGCTGTTCGACAAAACGCGACCACAGGAGCGTTCTAGACGCGGTCGCGGAGCGACCGCGCCCCGCAGGGGTCGTAGCGGGCCAAAGCCCGTTACGATCAATCCGCCTGGTCCTACCACACAGCCAAGCTACCGAAGATACCTCGACGGAAACCAGCTACGGCACTCGGCCAAAACCTGCTCTGCCTGCTGCTCCCTCTTCGTTCCGCGATAGATCGCCACCAGATTGCTGCATGCGTGTTGTTGGTAGGGCACTGCCTGTCGTACCTTTTCAAAGTAGGTCACTGCTTTATCTGGCTCGCCACTCCAGGCGAGATTCTGGGCAATACCGAGGTCACGATAAGGGCCGGGAACCGACACCTCATAAGCCTCGGGTAGCTGCATGTCGCTGCGAGCCAGCAGAAAGGCCGTTGCATCCCGGTATACCGGCTGCCAATCGCCGCTGGCCAACAACTGACCCAATTTCATCTGGCCATTATTACGCCCCACGGGCCACAGGAAGTATTCAGCCCCGCTCTCCCTGACTGACTCCAGCCAGCCGTCGGCCCCTCTGAGCACATCCACATATTGCAGATAGGTTTTCGCGTCATACACCGTGTCGGCCCGACCATCGATAAACACCTGCAGGCCACCATCTGTGCGCCAATGAATATAGCCTCCCCAGTTATAGAGGGCATAGACATTGCCCTTGAAATCGTTGGCCTCGATAAAGTTCAGCATATCAACAGGGTAGCTGTATTCAGCAACCAGATAGTGAAACGCGGGGCCGCTGCTCAAGGGGTATGGCATCAACCGGAACAGTGCTGCCACTAGCGCCATGCACGCCACAGCGGGGCGCAAGCGCACCAACATCAGGTTCTTACAGGCGTATGCGGCTAAAGGCGCCAACATCACAGCAAGCGAGATGCCGAACAATGGAATAAACCGTCTACTGGTCAGCGCCATCGCCAGCGTCAAGCCGGTCAACGCCAGCCCCTCCCAGGGCACGCCAGTACGGCGCCTGATCATCGGCACTGCATAAAGCACACCCAGCAAAGGCGCCCACATAAAGTAGAAGAATAAAGGGGACCTGATGCCACCCGGCTTGAAGGGCGACAGCCATTCCCCAAGCCCGCGAAAAGGGGAAGACTGATCAAAGGCGTAGGTCAAAGGGTATAGGAAATTTTTTATGCCGGACGGGTTGAGCGCACTGGCAGCAACACACAACAGGCCAATTAAAAACGCCGTGCGAAACTTGGCCACGCTGAAGTCGCGCCATGGAAAAAGCAGGATACCCAGCGCCATAAGCCCAAAGAAGAAGCCGCCGTGCAGATTCACCCAGACCACGAAAATGAGTGCGAGCAACCAGGGTATCGCTGGCCTGCCTAAAAGTAAGCCAAGTAACACCGCGAACATCAGCAGGGAGTATAGATGCGGCCGGACATCGATGAACGGGGCACCGATGGCGACTGCCATGGCAGCGCACAGAAAACCCGCCATCCAGCTGTCGTTTTCCCGGGCAAGGGTGTACTGCAACAATCCGTAAGTCAGCAGGATCACCAACCACTTCCAGTAAACCAGTGACTCCACGCCCCACAGGCTGGCCCAGCCGTAGTAGACGAGATCGGCCAGCCACTCGTGATTCAGCCAGTCACCGCCACCGGCGGTGAACGACCATGCATCAACCATCCATGGGGTTCCCGTCTGCACCAGCTCTCTACCAGCGGCAAGGTGCCACCACATATCTGAGCCCATCATTTCGGTAAATCCGAATGACAGAAAAAGCACAAGCCCGGCAACAATCCAAAGAATTCTATCTACGGAATTCATGTGGCTAGCAGACAGGCATCATGCGTCAGGATTGTTGGGTTTAGCGTGTGTTGCAGCAGGGTGATAGCCCTTGACGAAGTACAACGCCCTACCCTTGGCCTCGGTGTAAGTCCTGCCTACATACTCTCCAATAATGCCGAGACAAATAAGCTGAATGCCTCCCAGGAAAAGGATTATCACAATAAGCGAGGGATAGCCCGGCACGGGGTTACCGAACAACAGTGTGCGCAATAGGAAAAACAGGCCGTATAAAAAAGCCATGCCGGAGGTTATGACGCCGAGATAGGTAGCAAGCTTGAGCGGTGCTGCCGAAAAAGAGGTAATCCCCTCCAGCGCGAAATTCCATAATCGCCAATAGTTCCAATGACTCTTGCCGGCGGCCCTGGGCTGCCGTACATAAGGTACTGCTTTCTGCGGGAAGCCAATCCAGGCATAAAGCCCCTTCAGATAACGGTGCCGTTCGGGCATCGCCAACAAGGCATCAACAGCGCGCCTGCTTAGCAACCGGAAGTCACCAACATCAGGAGGGATTTGCACATCGCTGAGCTGATTGATAATTCGATAAAACCACTTGGCGGTGAACACCTTCAGCCATGGCTCACCTTCACGATCCGTGCGACGCCCGTAGACAACGTCATAGCCATCACGCCATTCCCGAAGAAAATCATGGATTAACCAGGGCGGGTCCTGCATATCTGCGTCAATGACAATAACCGCATCGCCACCGGCATGATCCAGCCCTGCCGATAGTGCCACTTCTTTACCGAAGTTTCTGCTGAGCTCGAGAATTGCTATCTCGGGAGCAGTCGATCGAAATTCCTGCAGCATTGCCAGAGTCTGATCAGTGCTGCCATCGTCAACATAAATGATTTCGTAGTCTTCGCCGCTGGCTCCCATCACCTCGGTAAGATTGCCGTGAAATTCGGCCAACACCTGTGCTTCATTCTGCACTGGCACAACAACGGACAACATCAGCACTGGTCTCCCGGACTGCATCCTTGTTCACTCATACTCTGAACACCCAGTAGTTTGCCAACAGATAGTTCCATACCAGTACCGCAGCCATCGCCAGTGCCTGACTGATCAGGTAAAGAATGGCCAGGATGTCGCTGGCGACAAACATCACCACTGCGTTAATCATGAAGCCACAGGCAATCATTACAAGATAACGCACAAGTGTTCTACCATGCGGTGCCGGTTGGTCGAAAGTCCAACTGTAATGCATGAGGTAATTGAATGACACAGCCACAATGAATCCGATGCTACTGGCTAAAGTGGCATCCGTTGCGAACTGCTCAACACCCAGCAGGAGTATGCCGTAGTGGATCACAGCCGTAATCAGGCCCACCACGCAAAATCGAATAAGGCGCGCCACGTCAGTCATCCGCTACACGCAATATTTTTATATCACCCACAAAGGTCTGGAAAGTGCCATAAGCATACTTGTGCAACAGTAGCTCAGGCATAAAGTTACTCACATCCAGCGCAGTTTCAGCGTGCAAATATGCACTATCACCGGACAAGGCCTGACGATAGAACAGCGCGTATTCAGGGCGCGTCTTTATCAGGCGACTCAGGTCGCTGGATAAAGGCCCATTCAATTCGTTAGCAAAAGCTGTGTCGTACCAATTCTCACTGAGAATCAGGTACTGGGCCTGACGCAGCGTGGCGGCATCCCCACGCGCAAATTCTGGACTGAACAGCCGGTGCGCGGTGCGGCCGGCCGGCGGGTTTACATAAAAGCTGTGGAATACACGCTCAGGCTGATTCTCCTCATACCATTGCCGCAAGGCGATACGCGGGTCACGGTGATAATCCAGCTCGATGTCAATCGCCAGAAGCGCAGGCCATAGAAAAAACAGCACCACGATCAGCGGACGACTGGACCAACCACTGCGCCAAAATCCGATTGCAGCCAGCAGTGCAGCCAGCGGAATCAAGGCCAGGTAATGGCGGTAATAGGTAACAGGCGCCAGAAACGCCATAAACAGCGCGAAAAAAAGTACCGGTAACAGGCAAAGCCATACCCGAACATTATTTTCATCATTAGTAATGGCACGCAATCCCGCAGGAAGGAAAAGACAGGCTGGCAAGCCTAAGCCCACTAACAGAACGACAGGTACATTGATCAAGTTTCGCAGCCACTTGTGCCAGCCTATGGCTCCATACCCCGCACCGAATCGACTCTCAATGCTACCGGTGGTGTAGGCCGCGAAAAGTGGAATCTGAGTCAGTGCAAATGCCAAAAGTGGTAACAGCAACCAGAAAGCGATCATCGGACGGCGAATAGATTGCCAGGGCACCACCAGGTAGAACAGTGCCAATAGGGGATAGAGCCTGGCCTGCTGAAAATCGCTATTAGTGACCAGGCCGAACACTACACAGATTGCCAGGGCGACTACGACCAACCTGCGAACCTCTATTCCATCACTGACGAATTGCCATAAAGCCCTGGGTACGAACGCAAGATAAGCGAAAACCGCAAAAACCCAATACTTTGTCCATACCGCGGCCACCAACAGCAAAGGACTAAGCGCCAGTGCAACACTCCACTGCCTGCGAACACACCAGACCATCCAGGTCAGAAAACTGTATATAAAGAAGATCGAAGCAGCATCGACTGTGCCGCTGTGAGATTCGCTGATATGGAAACCGGAAAATGCCAGTAGCACGCCAGCGGTCAGGGCTACTTTCGGCTCACCTGGTAACGCCGATAAGGAAAGCGCCGCCAAAACTATGACAGTGAGTGCTCCCAGTACCGCGGAGTAAGTTCTGGCTACAAGGATATGTTGTGGGCTATGACAGTACTGTTTAACGGCGGCGGCATCGCCAATGATATCTGGCGTTGGCCCAGCACCGAGAACCGAAGCAATCGTAATAGTTTGTCGGCCAATAAATGTCGAATACTCGAAGCCCTGCAATGCTGCACGACAAGACCCTGCTTCATCATAATTGACAAGAGTGAAACTGCCAGGCGCATCCCAGTCCCAGCCGACGGTCTGTGCACTGTAAAGACGCGGCAGTAGCGCCAGCAAAAACAGCATCGCAAAATAGGGCCATAGCCTGCGCCATTGTGGTTTCGGCACAGACATCAGTACAACGGCGCTTCGCGATGCATTACATCACTATCCCTGAATTCATCGCCAAAGTTTACGATGTTGTTTGTTCTCTGACGACTAAGCACCAACGCGCACGGCGCTTAAACGTAATCGTTCTCGCGAAACCATGTCACCGAATCCTGAATCGCCGTTTCCAGCGGTGTCTGCGGCAAGCCAAGTTCTTCTATTGCCTTGGCTGGATCAACGTAGCCGTGCTGCAAGACATAGCTCGTATTCTTGTAGGTTGTCACGGGCGCTTTGCCGCTCAGCTTCGACCATAACTCGGCGAATTTGGCGACACGCAACATAGTACTGCCGGAAACCTCATTCGCTGCAACATTATCGATACCTGCTACCCGCCCAATCAGCTGTAGCAAATCGCGGTTAGCCAAATTGCCTTCGCGACTGGATAAGATATAGCTCTGCCCTATTCGACCTTTATCCATTGCCAGCAGATGCCCGGCAGCCACGTCGCGCACATCCACAGCCGGCACACCACCATCCCAATAATTTTTCATTTGGCCCTTGAGAGTACGCAGAACCATCGTTCCCGTGGGGGTTGGCGCACGATCACCCGGCCCAAAAGGCATGCCCGGCATTACCAGTGTTGCAGGCAGGCCATCTGCCACCATTCCCTTGACCATTTGATGACTGATGAACTTGGAGAGAATGTATTCACTGGCCCAGGGCCAGCCATTGAAAACCGTCTCCTCGTTCGCCCAGCTCCCGTCACCACGTATACCTATAGCGGCAACACTACTGGTAAATACAACTTTTTCGACGCCGGCTTTCATTGCCGCCTGCAAAATAGAGCGGGCCCCATCGACATTGATTTTGTAATGCAGGTCCGGGTCGGCCGTCCAAATGGCAAACAGCGCTGCAAGGTGAAACAAACGATCAACACCCTGCACGGCGCTCTCTAGTGAAGCGGGATCGAGCAGGTTGCCCTCTACGAACTCCACATCCATCCCGGCCAACGGCGATCGATCTTCGCCGGGCATCACCATGACACGCACGTTGTCGCCGCGCTCAACACACAGTCGCGTGACATGATTGCCTATGAAGCCGGTTGCCCCGGTGATTAATACCTTGCCCATAGCATTTCCTTGTTAGTCTTAAAGTTACGGCATCATAGCCAGACTGATACACAAACAGCATGACGCAAGCGGTCAACGTTACCTTCTTATCAACCGTTCCGGCTTACTTCGACTTTGTATTTATTATTACCTTCAGGCACTAAAAATACATGTTTTAGTAGCTAAACAGTCTTAAAAGCGGTGTCTTTGACTGTGAAAATACAACTTTATTCTGCGTCTGTGTATTTTTTAGCCTATTTTTATAAGGTAATAGTATATCAACTATCTCTTGATGTTCTAAAAAGGCTTAAAAAATAGCGTTTTTAAGGCTCGGGCTAGCCAGCTTCCGGGCCGGTGCTATACTCGCTTGACGTCGTACGGGACCCGAGTTGCGGTTTACTTGGCGACGCCTGGCACGGCGGCTGGTTGGGTCTCAGAGCACCCGGGGTACGTTGTTGTCTGCAGTTCTCTGATTCCCTTGGTAGCTAGACTAATAAGAGAGAGCGCTGCATGAAACGCCACTACTATATAAGCGACGACCTTGATGATCTTGAAGTTGTCGAACGCGACCTTGAATCCGCAGGTGTAACCACACCTCAAATACACGTACTCAGTGAAGACGATGCAGGGCTGGATGAGCACCACCTGCACAAGGTTGAAGCTGTCCTGAAAAAAGACGTTGTGCATGGCACCGAACTTGGCGCCGTCGTTGGCGTAGTCGCGGCTGCCGCTGTACTCGCCATCGCCTATTACTCCGGATTGACTGAAACCTATACCTGGGTTCCGGCGATCTTTCTCGCTGTAATCTTACTGGGGTTTTGCACCTGGGAGGGTGGACTGATTGGCATCCAGGAGCCTCACGTCGACTTTAAACGCTTCGAAGGTGACCTCAAGGCAGGCAGGCACGTGCTGTTCGTTGACGTAGATCCTGATCAGGAGGAAACGTTACGGCGCATCACTGAGGAGCATCCCAAGTTGAACCCTGCGGGCGAAGGCACAGCCACACCTAAAGTCGTGGTCAAGGCGCAGGAAAAGTTTTCAGACTTTATGAAGGTCGCCCCCTAGGGGAACCGCAACATCGGGCGAGCTTTCGGGCTTGCCCGCGTCCCATGAAACAGACTGACGACCTGTCTACGGACGAAAAAAAATAATAAGCCGCAAGGCGGAGGTCATATGAAGTTAGCAATCGTGCTGGTTCTGCTGGTAGTCGGCTCCCTTGTATTCCACTTTATGAGCCCGTGGTGGTTTACCCCCATTGCATCCAACTGGGACACCATAGACTTAACCATCAACATCACCTTTGTTATCACCGGTATCGTTTTTGTCGCTGTTAACCTTTTTATGGCCTACGCGATTTATCGCTATCGCCACAACCCCGATCGACGCTCCGCTTACGAACCTGAAAACAAAAAACTGGAAACCTGGCTGACAATTGTCACCGGCGTTGGCGTCGCTGCGATGCTGGCACCCGGCCTGGTCGTCTGGGCCGATTTTATCGATGTCCCGGATGACGCCGATATCATCGAAGTTGTGGGTGAACAATGGCAATGGCGCTATCGCCTGCCGGGAGAAGACGGCCAGCTGGGTGAAGTTGACTCGCGTTACGTTAGCCAGGACAACCCGTTTGGCATGAGTCCAAACGATGAAGCCGGCGCAGACGACATCATCGTACTGGACAGCGAATTGCACCTGCCGCTGGACAGACCGGTCAAAGTCCTGCTGCGATCAAAAGATGTGTTGCATGATTTCGCGGTACCGCAGTTTCGCGTGAAGATGGACCTGGTACCCGGACTTGTGAGTTATGTCTGGTTTACCCCTACCCGCACAGGCAAGTTCGACATTCTGTGCATGGAGCTTTGCGGCATTGCGCACTACGCAATGCGGGGGCACGTTGTAGTAGATGAGCCTGCAGCCTATGAAAGCTGGCTCACGCAACAAACCACGTGGAGTGATATTCAGGGTATTCCAGCAGGGGATGCCATCGCTGGAAAAGGCAGCTTTATGGTTTGCGGCTCATGTCACGGCCAGCAGGGCGAGGGCAACATGGCAATGAATGCGCCAAGTCTGGCCGGGCTTCCCGAGTGGTACGTTGAGCGGCAGCTGCACTATTACAAAATAGGCGCGCGCGGCGCCCATGAGGATGATATCTACGGCCGGCAGATGGCTCCGATGGCAGCCGTGCTTGCCGACGATACAGCAGTCAGAAATGTAGCCGCCTATATTGCCGAGTTAGAGCCGGTCGCCAGCAAAAATACGCTGGGCGGCAATGCAGATCGCGGAGCTTCTCATTACACCAGCTGTGGTGCTTGCCACGGCTCCAAGGCGCAGGGAAATTACGCCCTGCAAGCCCCGAGACTGGCCGGACAGGACGACTGGTACCTGAAGCGACAACTGGAAAACTTTCGCAAGGGCGTGCGCGGCACTCACGAAGAGGACAACTATGGTCACCAGATGGTGCTCATGGCGCGCTCGCTGCAGAACGAACAATCAATCGATGACTTGATGGCCTATTTGTCGCAGCTTTAATCGGACTGCCAGGCAGATATATGAGGGCTAACTGAACAGGTAAAGAGGATTACGGCATGCAACATGTGGCAATCGCTGACCAGACGGATGAGCTGCACGACCCGCAGACATTCATTACCAAATATGTCTGGAGTCAGGATCACAAGGTCATTGCGATTCAATACGGGAGCACCGCTATTTTCGTTGGTTTGGTGGCGCTGGTGCTGTCCGGGCTGATGCGTTTGCAACTGGGGTTCCCGGACACCTTCGATTTCATAGATCCCAGCGCCTATCTTCAGTTTGTCACCATGCACGGGATGATCATGGTCATCTATCTGCTCACAGCGTTGTTACTGGGAGGCTTCGGCAACTATTTGATACCACTGATGGTAGGCGCCAGAGACATGGTGTTCCCATACATGAACATGCTGAGTTTCTGGTTCTACCTGTTATCAGTGATCGTACTGCTCGCCAGTTTCTTCGTTCCCGGCGGGCCCACGGGAGCGGGCTGGACGCTGTATCCGCCGCAGGCGATCCTGCAAGGTACGCCAGGCTACGACTGGGGCATTATTCTCATGCTCGCCTCCCTGGCGATTTTCATCATCGCCTTTACCATGGGCGGCTTGAACTATGTAACCACCGTACTACAGGCACGAACTACCGGCATGACACTGATGAGAATGCCACTGACGATCTGGGGTATCTTTACCGCCACCGTGCTCGGGTTGCTGGCATTCCCCGCCCTGTTGGTCAGCGCCATCATGATGATGCTGGATAAGGTAATCGGTACCAGCTTCTTTATGCCGGCACTGGTATCGCTGGGAGAAACTCTGGATTACACCGGCGGCAGTCCGGTTCTGTTCCAACACCTGTTCTGGTTCTTTGGTCATCCCGAAGTTTACATCGTTGCCCTACCCGCTTTCGGAATGGTGTCTGATGTATTGGCCGTACATGCCAGGAAAAATATTTTTGGATACCGCATGATGGTCTGGGCGATAGTCGGCATAGGCGGCCTCAGCTTTATCGTCTGGGCTCACCATATGTATGTCAGCGGCATGCATCCCGCTTTCGGCTTTTTCTTCGCCACAACAACATTAATCATCGCGATCCCCACCGCGATCAAGGTGTACAACTGGGTGCTCACATTGTGGCAGGGCAACATACACCTGCGCGTGCCCATGCTGTTTGCCATCGGCTTTATATTCACGTTCATCCATGGCGGCCTGACTGGTCTGTTCCTGGGTAACGTGGTTATCGACCTGCCCTTATCAGACACCTACTTTGTCGTTGCCCACTTTCATATGGTGATGGGCGTGTCGCCAGTGATGGTGTTGTTCGCAGCTATCTACCACTGGTATCCGCTGATGAGTGGACGCATGTTTAACGAGACTCTCGGGAAACTGCATTTCTGGTTTACCTTCCTCGGAACCTACGCGATCTACCTGCCCATGCACTACCTGGGCTTCCTGGGTGTACCCCGGCGCTACTTCGCCATGGGCACCACAGACTTCATTCCCGAGTCGGCGCAATCGCTGAATGCCAGCATCACCATTTCAGCACTCATAGTGGGCGCCGCGCAGCTGCTCTTCCTGATAAACGTGATCTGGAGCCTGCGCAACGGTGCCAAGGCGGGCCACAACCCCTGGGGTGCTACTTCGCTGGAATGGCAGACGCCAGATGTACCACCCCATCATGGCAACTGGGGTGAGAAGCTGCCGCAGGTTTACCGCTGGGCTTACGACTTCAGCGTTCCCGGGGCCAGAGAAGATTTTATTCCCCAAAATCATCCGGTCACCGATGAAGAACAAACCGGCGGTGAGCATCAGGAGGGCAGTGCATGAGTATTTTTAAAACCCTGGGACAGAAGCCCTGGCTGGCAGACGCCAACCCTGCCCTGCCACTTACCACCGTTCCGGAAGTGGACACCAACGCCGCAGCAAGTATCGTGCTTCGCTTTATTATGGCGATCGTCAGCGTTCTGTTTTTCCTGTTTATCATTACCTTTCTGTCACGCTCCCAGTATCCCGACTTTCAGGCGCTCGCAGGGCAACCCTGGCAACCCTTCACAGACGCCAGCAGGCTCTGGCTGAATACGGGAATTCTGGCTTGCGCAAGCCTCGCTATACAATTCGGGCAGCGCGGCGCGCGACTTACGAAAATCAACCAGGCGGTAGCGGGGATTTGCGCCGCAGTTTTCTTTTCAGTGCTTTTCCTGCTTGCACAACTTGATCTTTGGCAACACCTGCAAGCGATGGGCTTTTACGTCAACAGCAATCCTGCAAACAGCTACTTCTATGTACTCACGGCATTACACGGCCTGCACCTGATGGGCGGCCTGATCGTGTTGGCTAATGTTGCGTTTCGGGTGTGGTATGACGAGGCGCCAGAATCCCTGGCTGCGCCTCTGAAGCTGTGTGCAACCTATTGGCATTTCCTGTTGGGCGTCTGGCTAGTGCTGTTTGCGCTGTTGACCAGTACACCTGAAACCATTAACGCACTAGCGGCAATGTGCGGATTCTGAGAGCCCGGCCGATGACAACAGAAGAGAAGATTACAAGCACATTTACTGATCCCGGCGTATCAGGCATGGTCGCCGACTGGTCCTCAGACAAGCAGGCGTTCGACATGCCCTGGGGCAAGTTGATGATGTGGATCTTCCTGCTCAGCGACACCTTCATATTCAGTATATTCCTGACGGGATATATGAATGTAAGGCTATCGGCAACCGATCAATGGCCAAATCCGAGTGAGGTTTTTGCTCTGGAGATGTTTGGCGTTCACCTGCCACTGGTCCTCATTGCCATCATGACGTTCATTTTGATCACCAGTAGCGGCACCATGGCAATGGCCGTAAATTGCGCCTACCGCGGTGATCGGCGTAAAACCGCCATCCTCATGGGTGTGACCGCATTGTTCGGCGCCTCCTTCGTTGGCATGCAGGTCTTCGAGTGGACCAAGCTGATTGTGGACGAGGGCATCCGGCCCTGGGGCAATCCCTTTGGCGCAGCCCAGTTTGGATCAACGTTTTTCATGATAACCGGCTTTCACGGGTTGCACGTGACCGGTGGTGTGATCTATCTATCGATCGTGGCCCGCAAGGTAGCGCGCGGTGACTACGAGAAAAAGGGTTATGCGATCGTAGAAATCGCCGGGCTCTACTGGCACTTTGTCGACCTGGTCTGGGTCTTCATCTTTGCATTCTTCTATTTGTGGTGAGGTGAGGCTATGAGCGAAACCGCCGGACAACAGCATCCCATAGGTATTTACCTTAAGATCTGGTTACTCCTTTTCGTGCTGAGTGGCTTTTCATACGCGGTCGATTGGTACCAGTTACAGGGTATGCTGCGCTGGTCATTGATCTTACTGTTCATGTTTCTCAAAGCGGGATTTATTGTGGCGATCTTCATGCACCTTAGCTGGGAAAGGTTGTCACTGAAGTGGGTGCTGTTCCTACCGTTGGTTGCCATTCTGGTGTTAATCGCGCTGATGTCTATCGAGGGTGATTACACTTACCTGACCCGGCACACTTTCTTCGATCGCTGATTCCGCACAGAGGGTCTGGCGGCGGTGATGTTATCTGCACGTAATCGTATGCTTACCGGCTTCGTGCTGGTCAACATCATATTGCTTGGCATCGCCCTGCTGGTGATCAATGCCCGGCCGCCAAAACCACCGCTGATTCAAGGCGTCCTGCTTGCAGAAGGTAGAGCGCTACAAGCCTTCAGCCTGCTTAGCCATCACAACGAATCATTCGAGAATAGCGATTTGCTGGGCAACTGGCATCTGGTGTCCTATGGCTTCACCACCTGTCCGGATATCTGCCCTACCACGCTCTCACAACTGGTAGTGCTTACCAAAGCACTCGCTCAAGAACCGGGAATGGCGCCAGATATCCTGTTTTATAGTGTCGATCATCGTAGGGACACAGTGCAGCAAATGGCCTCCTATGTGCCTTTCTTTGACCCGGACTTCATTGGCCTCACCCACCTGGATGATCCCGAAAACCCGCACCTGCCCTTTGAACAAAGCCTGGGCATTATGTCCAAACTGGTACCAAGCAGTGATCCCGAGGGCGGCATCAGTGGCAATGACTATGAGGTTAATCACGGCGTCACCCTCTTCCTGATCAACCCAAAGGGGGAGCTACAGGCAATATTTGAACCCGAAGAGGTTGCGCCGGGCGTTTATCATTTTGATCCAGACACACTGTTATCCGACTATTTGGCGATTCGACGGTATCTCGGGTAGGTCCGCCCCGTTACAATCACCTGCACATCAGGTGGATCGAGGATAAGACACAATGTTTGAGAACGAACACCCGGCACGCAGGGCGGCACTTTTATCGCGCGAATATGTGCGTAATAAAGATAAGCAAGGGTGGCTGGGCTTATACGCCGAAGATGCAATTATCGAGGACCCCATCGGCGTTTCGATGATCGACCCCGAGGGCAATGGACACCGGGGCTCGGCAGCACGTGAAGCCTTCTGGGATAATTTTATTGCCCCGGCCAGCATCGATATAGAAATCATGCAGAGCTTTGCGGCGGGCAACGAAGTCGCCAACCACATCAAGATCACCACCACGATTGATATGGGCGAAGGCAAGGCACTGGTGCAGACAGTCATAGGTATCTTTACCTACCACGTAAATGAGGAGGGTAAACTCCTGGCACTGCGCGGCTACTGGGAAACCGACGACCCCATCAACTCACTGGTTGAGGTTGATACGGGAACAGGCTGACATGCCTGAGCAGATGAAAGCCCTGGTCGTCGGTGCACGCACTGTCCGCCAGGGAACCGGCCCTTTTCTGACTGCCGCATTGCACAAGCTCAATGTCGAGATTGCGGCGGTCATAGGCACCACCCCCGAAACGGCAGCAGAGGCTGCAAGCACCCTCCAAACGAAATTGGGTATCAGCGCAGGCAGCTATAGCGACCTGGACGACGCCATTAACATCGAACGGCCAGCTCTTATTGTGCTTTGCTCACCGTGGCAGTATCACGAGGAACAACTCAAAAAAATTGCCAGCGGTGGATGCCATTGCCTGGTTGAAAAACCGCTGATATGGCCGGGCAGCGAAGAGGCGGTCGCCAAAATTGTCGACCAATTTGACGCGAAGGGTTTGTTGTTGCAGATGGTCGCCCAGTGGCCCTTCGCATTGAGTGCCTTCGAGAGCTTGTTCGGGCCAAGCCCAGAAAACATCGACACGTTCAACATGCGGCTAAGTCCTATATCGCTGGGGCCAGTCATGGTCCCCGATGCGGCACCCCATTTTTTAAGCCTGTTGCAAGCGCTGGTAGGTCCAGGAGAATGTCGAGAGGTGTCTATCGAGCAGTCCGGACAGGAGCACTTGAGCCTTTGCTGTCACTACGAACATGCGGGGGGCAGCGTGCATGCAACGCTGGAGCTACAAACAGTCAGCCAGCGGCCACGGCCTGCCTGGATAGAAATCAATGGCCAAAGGGCTGAGAGACAGGTTGAGCTACCGGACTACCGGCAATTCCTGTCGGGCGCAGGGCGGCAGGTGGCACTGCCCGACCCAATGGACCAGGTGGCAGCAGATTTCGTCGGTAATCTGCAGCGCGGGGAGCGCACCAACAGGCCGCTTTTGAAGTCACTACAACGCAACCTTTGTACACTGGCCGCGGCCTGGCCAAGCTGAATTAGCGTAATTAACCCCACCTTTCCAGCGGTTGTTGTAACCTGCGCCAGCCCGTAAAATCGGGTTTTCACCCGACCTTCTAACGTGGCCAACGGGCCCGAGGTGACCTTTGAGCGATAAAATCCCCCTGACTGACCTCAACGCCAATCTGGCCAGTGCGGAAGACAGTGCCGAGCAACTGGAACTGGAGAGTATCCACGACTTCGCCACAAAGCTGACCCTGCCAGGCTCAAGAGAAGCACTGGAGCATTACGTGCGCTGGCAGGTTGCCATGCGCAGCGCAGAGGATACCGACGCCACCGAGCTGGAACCATCGCGCGTTCCCGACTACGCTCCGATCTCGATCAATCTGGATCTCACTACAGCTTGCAACTACGAATGCGATCACTGCGTCGATCTGGATATTTTGAACACCGGCATACGTTTCGACCATGACAAGCTACTGTCATCACTGGAGTTAATGGCCCAGCGTGGCATGAAATCGGTGATTGTTATCGGTGGCGGCGAGCCCACGCTTTACCCGAAGTTCACCGAAACCATTCGCTTCATGAAGAACCTGGGGCTGCAAATCGCCATTGTTTCGAATGGCACGGGCAATGCCAAGATCGCTGAAGTAGCCGACTGTATGGACGGGCAAGACTGGGTGCGCCTGTCACTGGACTCCGGCACCGATCCCACCTTTCAGGCCATGCATAACCCTCGCAAGAAGATCACCCTGGAAGAGATCTGCGCCAAGGTCCCCGATATCCGGCGTGCCAATCCGGATGTGACGGTTGGCTTTTCCTACATCGTTACCTGGGCAGGCGCGGAAATCAACGACACCGATATCGTTGAGAACCTGCACGAAATCGCCGGTGCGGCCAAACTGGCCCGAGACAACGAATTCAGCTACATCAGCTTCAAACCGTTTCTTACTCGCGACGAATTGAACAATGCTGAGGTTATCGACATCCGCCATCAGGAAAACCTCGCCGATACGGTGAGCCGAATCCAGCAGCAAGTCGTCGAGGCCGCCGCTCTTGAGACCGACAGCTTTCGCGTACACCAGAGCACCGGGCTGAAAGCCATGTTGCAGGGCCGCACGCAGACCCTGGCCAAGCAACCGCGCCAGTGCCATATGCAGTACTTCCGGCAGGTGCTCAGCCCGCTGGGGCTTTACAACTGCCCGGTCTACCGCAACCAGGACCACGGCAAACTGGGTGACAAAAACGCCAATGCAGACGTGCAGTCCTACGATGCTACCCGTGAGGTCACGGCTGATCTGGTCAAGAACTTCAACGCGACCGTAAGCTGCGAGAAAGTGACCTGCCTGTATAACGACGTCAACTGGTGGATTGAGAGCCTCATCGAGAAGCCCGAGCACCTGGAAACGCTGGCGACCGATACCACCTCCGAGCCAGACTACTTTCTGTAGGCTTGGCTGCTGGGCTGGCGCTGGCATTAGCCGCAGCGGGCCACATATAAGGTAGTTGCGACCAGGATCACCCCAAACAGGCGGGAAAGCTTGCTCATTTTCGCCATAAGCCGCTGTTTTATATGGATATTTTCTCACTTTTATTGCAAAAGTGAGTACTGGCTCCCAGTTTCTGGACTTTTCACCGAATAATTCATGCAAGTCCTTGCCTCACCCCGATAAACTGTCCTCAACAGAGTCGTAATACTTTGCGGAGTCCAAAAGCCCGTGCTGGAAACACTGAAAATTCTGACCACTGACCTGGAAGTTGGCATGTTTGTCAGCTCACTGGACAGGCCGTGGCTGGATTCCTCGTTTCTGATCCAGGGCTTCTGCATTGAGACCCGCGAACAGATCGACCGCTTGCGGGCCGAGTGCGAGTACGTGCTCATCGACACGCGGCAAAGCCGCCAGCGAGTAGACACGCTTCAGCGCAAAGTCAGAAGCGGCGAGTCAGCCGAGAAAGCACCCAAGGTCAACAAAGTAGAGCGCCCACGTGTTGCCATGGATCGCATCTTCGACGGCCATACCATCAGCTCCTATCAGGACAACAGCGAATTTATCGACGAACACCCCAGGGCCCAGCAGGCACTGGAAGAAATGCTGGGCGATGTCTGCGAGGTTTTTGAGGAAGTGAGCGTGGGCGGCAAGATCAATGTGATCAAGCTGCGCAAGTCGGTGGCTCCCGTTGTAGACAGCATCAGCCGCAACCCGGATGCCTGTTTGTGGGTCGCCAAATTACGTGCCCACGACGAATACAGTTACCAGCACTCCCTGGGAGCCTCTATCCTGGCAGTATCGCTGGGCAGACAGATCGGTTTGCCCCGGCACGACCTGCGCTCGCTGGCCGTCGGTGCGATGCTGATGGATGTGGGCAAGCTACGGATAAACCCCGCCCTGCTGCGCGTCGAAGCCGAGCTTAGTGCCGAGCAGACCGAGGAGATGCGCCAGCATATCGACCATGGCCTGGATATCATTGAAGAGGGCGGCATGATCAACCAGGACGTTATCGACATGGTTGGCTGCCATCACGAACGCTATAACGGCTCGGGCTATCCCAAGGGCTTGTCGGGTGACCAAATCCCGCCGGTCGCGCGTATCGCTGCCATTGTTGATAGCTACGATGCGATGACCTCCAAACGCAGCCATGCCAATGCAATGTCACCCTCAGCGGCGATCAAGGTACTGTACGAATCGAGAGACACACTGTTCCAGGCAGAATTGGTCGAGGCCTTTATCCAGGCCGTTGGCATTTACCCGGCTGGTACTCTCGTGGAACTCTCCAGTGGCGAGATCGGTGTCGTCGTTGCGGAATATCGAACCCGCCGTCTGCGCCCACAAGTACTACTGTTACTGGATGAGGCGAAGAACGAACTGAGCAAGCCGGTTGTGGTTGATCTACAGGAGCAGGTGTCGGAAGACGGTGAGACACCGCCCGACATTATCCAGAGCCTTGAGCCAGGCGCTTATGGCCTGGACCTGTCCAGGATCAGTCTGCGAGCTTAACTGGCGCTGACAGCAGTTCGCCACAGGCGTAGGCAACACTGTCTACCGTCACCCGGGTCATACAGATCTGCTCTTCCAGTGGGCACACTTTCTTGTGACAAGGGCCACAGGGCACGTCTACCCGCATAATCGTTTCCTTGCCATGGCTGGTCTCTGTCCAGCGCGCCTCAGTAGGACCAAACACCGTCACTCTGGGTATATCAAATGCCCTGCCAAAATGTCGCGGGCCGGTATCGTTACCCAGCAACAGACTGGCCCGGCTGATCAATGACTTCAGCTCTGCCAGCGTCAGGCAGGGCGCCTCCAGTAATATTGAAGGCTGCGCCATTGACTCTGCAATGGCTCTCGCCAGCGGCTCCTCGCCTGGCCCCGGGCTTATCGCTACCGTAACACCGTGGCTAGCCACCAGCTGATCCGCAACCGCGGCAAACCTGTCGGGCGCCCAACACTTGGACGCGCCAAAGTTAGCCCCCGGGCACAAAACCACCAGCGGCGCCGACGGATCTGCGCCCTCCTGTTCCAACCTGAGAGATACCGCTTGGTGCGCGTCTTCGGTTGTATACAGGGTCAGGGCATCGCCGGGATGCTCACAGCCAAGCGCCTTTGCAAGTACCGCGTAATACTCCACCAACGGCATGGGCCGGTAGCGTCGCCCTTCCCTGTTAGGCACAGGCAGCGCATCGCTGAGCAGCAGGCCACGACCATCTCGATTGAAACCTACTCTGCGCCTGGCGCCACTGCGCCAACATACCCAGGCGCTGCGCAGCGAGTTAGGCAACATCACGGCCAGATCAAAAGCCCTGCCCTTCAGCTCAGCTATCAGCGCCTTATGCTGCGCTTTAGCCTCCGCCGATTTATTCCTGGGCGGCCAGAACAGGCAATGCTCCACCCAGGGACTGCCTTCCAGCACGCCGAACAGGTGTCGATTCATCAGTAAGGTAATTTCGGCATCCGGAAACCGCCCGAACAGGGCATCGACGAAGGGAGTCGCCATTACCACGTCACCTACCCAGGTTGGCATTACCAATAAAATGCGCTGCGGTGCATGATCAAACTGCAAGCTTGCTGAAGAAGAGGATGTCGACACGGGCAAGGGCCAGGCTGCTAGAAGACCGGGGCAGTATATATTCTGCCTACAAAGCCCGCTACACTGCGCACATTCGCTGAACGACAAGGCACGACTACTCGCTCACACATGGACACCTTCAAGAAAATTTTTGCCGATCCCAATGAGCTTGTACCCCTACTTGACCAACATCGCGAGCAGGGACATACCATCGTTTTCGGTAATGGCTGCTTCGATCTGCTGCATGTGGGCCATACCCGCTATCTGGATGCCGCTCGCTCGCTGGGCGACCTGTTAGTCATCGCTGTCAATACCGAGGCCTCCATTCGCAGCAATCCAAACCGTGAACCGCCCATCAATTCCTGCGAGGAGCGTATGGAAGTGATTGCGGCACTGGACGCCGTGGACTTTGTTGTTCCGCTGGAAGATGCCCTGCCAATCCCGCTAATCGAAATCATCCGTCCGCACATCCAGGCCAAGGGAACAGATTACAACCTCGACCAGATGCCCGAACGATTCGCAGTTGAAGCCTGCGGTGGTCGTATCGAATTTGTAGGTGACGACAAGACCCACAGCTCATCTGCACTGCGCGAAGCTCTGCGTCAGCGCGGCGCAATCCCCGACGGAAAGTAATCGCAGAGACGTCGCCCTGGCTGCGACGTCTCTGCTTGAAACACTCTGGAGAAACCTCTATGACCATGCTCAAACTTGCGCTCTCAACCAGCGCACTACTACTTACCGCCGCCGCTCCCCTGCTATTTTCCGAGGACAGCAATCCGGCACTCACCCAGGCGATAGAGAGCCGCAGCGCAGCGGAACAGGTCAGAGACAGCGCAAGACACCCCGCACAAACGCTGGAATTTTTTCGCGTGGAGCCAGGCATGACTGTCGCTGAGGGCTTGCCCGGTGGCGGATGGTATACCCGCATCCTCGCCAATTATCTGGGTGAGGACGGCACGCTGTATGGCGTTAATTACGCCCAGCGTATGTGGCCAATGTTCAGTTTTGCGACCGAAGAATTCATAAAAAAGCAAAAGCAGGCCACGGCAAAATTCGATAATACTGTCAGGGATTTTACCGATAACGGTATCAAAGCAAGAGGCTTCACCTTCAGCACAGTGCCGTCAGAGATCAGTGGCACAGTAGACCGCGTTCTACTGATCCGCGCACTGCATAACCTGAATCGCTTTGAAGCCACTGCCGGTACGCGCAGCCAGGCCCTTGCCGCCGTTCGCTCCATGCTGAAGGATGACGGCCTGGTCGGCGTGGTACAACACCGCGCTCCTGAAAGTGCTGAGGACGCATGGGCCGATGGCAGCAGTGGCTACCTGAAACAGTCGGCCGTGATAGCGATGTTTAAAGATGCGGGTTTTGAGCTGGTGGCAGAGTCATCTATCAACGCCAATCCCAAAGACCAGCCCGGGCCAAACGACATTGTCTGGCGCTTACCTCCCAGCTACAACGGCAGCGATGACGATCCTGCCAAGCGGGCCGCAATGAAAGCGATTGGCGAATCCAATCGCATGACGCTACTTTTCCGCAAATCGACCTAGGGGCTCAAACCAGGTAATCCGCTGTCATCGTTTCCGCGGTCGCCCACAGCTTGCGTGACATGGGCACATCAAACATGTGGTGCTCGCCACTAATAAGCGCTGGATTACAGTCGACGTAAAACGCCCCTGTGATGCCGTCTACCCGCTCATTAGTCGCCACATAGACCTGCGTAGCGGCGCCCTGCTCTGGCGTTTTCGCCACTACTGTGCCCAGTAATTTGATACCGCGCCGCACAATCTCAGGGAAGTTCCGCACGATATTGGTATTGACCAGCCCGGGGTGTAACGCATTTGAGGTGACCGCGGTTCCGGCCAGCCGCTTGGCCAGCTCTATAGAAAATAATTGATTGGCCAGCTTCGATCGTCCGTAAGCGTGCATTGAATCGTATTCACCCTCGCCTCGAAGATTATCAAAATCGATACCCTCAGGCGGCGCCCGCAAATAACCCGACTGGCTACCTACATGCACTACTCTTCCTCCACCTGCGGCAACCATTGCAGGCACAAGATGATTGGCGAGAATAAAGTGGCCGAGAAAATTAACTGCGAACGTCTGCTCTACGCCGTTAACCAATTTGAACTCCCCGCCCACCGAGTTCATACCGGCATTCAGAATCAGAGCATCCAGGGGTACGCCCAACTGCTGCACGGCGGCAGCGCAATCCACAACGGATTGAAAATCAGACAACTCAAGCGCCAGCGGTGTGGTCTTACCAGGTACTGACTCACAGGCGACGGTAGCCTTCTCAAGCGTCCTGCCCGTACCGATTACATGCGCACCGCGCATTGCCAGAACCCGCAAGGTCTCGAAACCAATACCCGAGTTACAGCCGGTAACCAGCATCACCTGGCCAGACAGGTCCATACCCTGGGTAACTTCCTCTGCGGTAGAGTCCTTGCCATAGGGCCCCACAGGCAAACTCATATCGATACTGGGCGTTGGTTTATCGCCGCTGCAGGCTGTTAACACAGGCAGCGAGGCGGTGGCGGCTGAGGCAAGAAGAAGCTGACGACGATTAATAGTCATGGGGATTCCTGTTCGTAGAGATAGCAACAGTCTAGGCGAGGCAGGGAGAAGCGCAAAGCACGCCGCTGAATGGCACTACACCTGATGATATAACCAAAGATTATTGCATGAAATAATAAAATATCATGGGGTTATTTCTTGCCGGATGGTGGCTGGTACCTATACTTACGTTGAGGCAGGAGGTCGTACACAGTCATGGGGTGACTTTCGATCTGCAGTTGCTGTCTCGTTTAGGGGAATGCAGGTGCGCATTAGTCAGAGATGCTCGCCAGAGCCTGGGGACGTGATCCGGTAGCGGGCCGGAAAACCCGGTAAGTGATACAACAGGCAATACCCCGATACAGGCGCTGTCGTCTCTCAAGGCGACAGCGCTTTTTTTCTTTTTGTGCAGTTTGTACATACACCCAAGCTTGCCTATGAACACCCGCTGCCCATAATGCGCTATTCTTCGCTGTTGAAGCCTGCGCGGGTGCAGTTATCCGCGCGCTAGCGTTATTTGTGTGGACTGGACAGTATGGCAAGTATCAAAGAATTACTCAGAGACATAGAGGCATCACCGGAAGGGCCGGAGATCGCGGCGATTTTCGATTTTGACGGCACCCTGATTGCCGGATATTCGGCAACCGTTTTTATCCGTGAGCAGCTCAAGCGGGGCGACCTGAAGCCTCGCGAGTTTGTTGAACTGATGGCTGCCATGTCCAACTTCGGCCTGGGCAATCTGGGCTTCTCCGGAATGATGGCCATCAACGCCCAGTTCATGCGCGGCATCGAAGAAGACACCTACATCGAAGTCGGTGAGCAACTTTACACCCGGCAGATCGCAAGGCTCATCTACCCCGAATCCCGAGCACTGGTTGACGCTCACCTCGCCAAGGGCCACACCGTGGCGATAATCTCCTCTGCCACCCCCTACCAGGTAGAACCGGCCGCCAGAGACCTGGGTATCAAAGATGTGCTCTGCACTCACCTCGAAGTCGACGGCGGCAAGTTCACCGGTGGGGTTGTGCGCCCTACCTGTTTTGGCCAGGGTAAGGTTGACGCCGCCGAGGCCCTGGCCCAGCGTGAGGGGGCGAATCTGGACGACAGCTTTTTCTATTCCGACAGCACTGACGACCTCCTGCTGCTTGAGCGTGTGGGTCAGCCCCGCGCCCTAAACCCCAGTCAGAAATTGCGCAAAGTCGCTCGCGACCGAGATTGGAAGATCGGTCAGTTCGGCAGCCGCGGCCGTCCCAGCGTGGGCCAGTTTATACGCTCTGTTGCAGCCACTAGCAGCCTGGTCACCAGCTTCGCCGCGGGTTTACCGGTGTATGCGCTCACCGGCTCACGTCGCGAATCAATCAATTTCTCCTTCTCACTGTTTGCCGACACAGCCAGTGCCCTGATCGGCCTGGACCTGAAAGTGAAAGGCGAGGAGAACCTGTGGTCGCACCGGCCAGCCGTTTTTGTTTTTAATCACCAGAGCAAAGCAGATGTGGTAATTGCCGCTCGCTTGCTGCGCCGCGACCTTGCCGGCATAGGCAAAAAAGAGATAAAGAAAATGCCGCTGATCGGCAAGGTCCTTGAGTGGGGTGGCGTCGTTTACATCGATCGCGAGAACTCAAGCAGTGCAATCGAAGCGATGACACCGTTGGTCGACGCCATGCGGGAGGACGGCAAGTCAGTTGCACTGGCACCAGAGGGAACACGTACGGTATCACCGCGACTGGCCCCCTTTAAAAAGGGTGCCTTTCACCTCGCCATACAGGCCGGCGTGCCGATGGTGCCGATCGTGATTCGCAATGCAGGCGACGTTGCTCCCAAGGGAGACTTTGTCTTTCGCCCTGCAACAGTCGATGTCGAAATTCTGCCACCAGTAGATACCAGTGACTGGACCAAAGACACCATCAACGACCACGTGCTGGAGGTGCGAAACATGTTCCTTAAAGCACTGGGCCAGCCCCAGGTAAAAACATCCACCGCCGCCACGCCTGTAAAGAAGAAACCAAAGGCAAAGGCCGCTGCCAAAGCAGGTGCTGGGAAAAAACCAGCTGCCAAGGCTAAACCGAAGACAAAAGCCAAACCGAAAACAAAAGCAAAGCCGAAAGCCAAGACCGCGGCCAAGCCTAAAACTGCCACCAAACCAAAGCCCAAGGCGAAAGCGAAAGCGAAACCAAAAAAAAAGCCGCGTAGTACTCGCACAAGGACTGGCAGCGAGTGAACCTCGATAGCAAGCTACGGGTAAATCCCTGGCCCGGAGAGGGCGCGGACGACGTTCTGTTTATCCTGGATGCGCGTAACAGTTTCGAGGAAGAGACCTTACGACAGTGGGTGGCACAGCACGCCAAGCAGCAGAGCCGGGAATACCGGCTGGTCACAGTTAATCTGGCGGACGATCGCGACGGTATCGATAGCGTGCCGCTGGTCACGGAGTTAGCTGCGGATGACACAACCATTGTCGCGCCGCTGCGAATTACCTGGCTGCCCAGTGAAGAGGTGATCAATTCCGGGCCCAGGCTGCGGGATTTCCTCTTCGGGGACCCACGCCGGCCCAATGCCAAACGCGGTAAGGAAATACTCAGTAAGTCGCCCAGCAGGATGCACCTGATCGCCGGCCAACCCGACAGCCTTGCAAACCTGCGCGGCCGTTACCAGCACAAGTACGCTATCGAACCCGGAAGCGCGCCCCAGTCCTTCGCCAAGTTCACCGCCCGTCAGGCCGGCATCGTTCTGGATATAGGCGAGCGACACCTGCAAGGTGGTCGCTACAAAGTGCCGCGCTATGTCGCCGAAAGCATGTTGGCGAACCGGGGCTATAACGAAGCTGTGGAAAAGCTGGCACAGGAGCAAGACAAGGACAAGTCAGCGCTGATGGAAGAAGCCGCTGTTTACATGAAGGAAATGATTTCCAAGCCACGTACGTTCTGGCTGGACTTCTACGCCAAGTTTAATAATTTTTGCCTGGGCCTGGGGTACGAAGACAAGATCGTCTACAACCCCGACGAAATCGAATCCATTCGAGAAATGGTACGCGACCACCCATCGCTGTTGCTGTGGACACACAAAACGTATCTGGACGGTATGGTCGTACCAAAACTGATGTACGAGAATGACTTTCCTATGCCGCATATGTTTGGCGGCGCCAATCTCAGTTTTGCCGGGCTGGGTTTTTTGATCAGGCGTTCGGGCGGTATTTTTATCCGCCGCAGTTTTCAGGATAACCCGCTTTACAAGGTCACCTTGCGCCAGTACATCGGCTACCTGATGGAAAAACGCTTCCCCATGAACTGGGCATTTGAGGGCACGCGCTCGCGCCTGGGAAAGTTGATGCCACCGCGCTATGGCCTGCTTAAATATGTGCTGGAAGCCTGCTATGCAAGCGATTCACGCAACGTTCACATTATTCCCGTATCCATTTCCTATGATCTGATACGCGATGTAGAGGAATATGCCACGGAGCAAACCAGCGTAGGCAAGGGGCCGGAATCGCTGCGCTGGTTTATCGGTTACATTCGCAGCCTCGCCAGGCCAATGGGCAAGGTATATGTCGATATAGGCGAGCCGGTGGTGCTGGAGCGCGCGCCGGACCCGGACGATAGCCTGGCGCTGTCAAAGATTGCCTTTGAAATTGCCGTAGAAGCCAACCGCGTGACTCCGATTACGTTCCCATCACTGGTTACGATGTGCCTGCTTGGCGCCGCACCCAGAGCGCTGACAAGTGACGAGGTCACCGAAGATCTGCGCATCTTGCTGGATTGGGCGCAGGCTCGCAATCTGCGTATATCCAGGGATTTTGATAGTGAGTACGCGGAAGGTATCGATGCCTTGCTGGATATCATGATCAGCGAGGGCATAGTTACCCGCTACGATGAGGGCCCTGAAACTGTTTACGGTATTGCACTGGAACAACACCCCGTGGCCAGTTACTACCGCAACACCATCATTCACTTTTTTGTGAACAAGGCCATTATCGAACTGGCTTTGGTGAAAGCGACTGAAACAGAAAACCCGGAAGCTGAGCAGGTTTTCTGGGAAGAAGTGGATCACTTGCGCGACCTGTTCAAATTTGAATTCTTCTATTCACCCACTGAAGAATTCCACCAGCAAATCAGGGACGAACTGGCCCGCTACGGCGTGGACTGGCAAAGCCTGATTACCCAGGGCACGATTGGCTTTCAGATGATGCTCACCCAGCTCACTCCCCTGGTTTCACATGTGACCCTGCTGACCTACGCCGAGGCCTACTCGGTGGTGTCAGACCTGTTGGCCAGAATGGAGCCCGGTGAGTCACTGGAAGAGCAGGAGTGCATAACGCAGGCACTGAAACTGGGCAAGCAAGCTTATCTTCAGCGGCGCATCAGCAGTGAGTCATCTATCGGTAAACTGCTATTCAAAAACGGCTATCAGCTATTGGCAAACCGCAACCTGACGCAAGGTGGCGGCGACGACATCAAAGAACAGCGCGACAACATGGCGCTGGAATTGCGCGATGTATTGCGGCGAATTGAGGTCATCCGTGCGATTGGCGTTGCCTCTCGCGGTGTTTTTTAAAGGAGAAACCCATGTCTAACCTCAAAGTCAGCCTGCTGGGTGGCGGGTCCTGGGGCACCACGGTTGCGTCTCTTGTCACACGCAACGCGCCGGTGACGCTGTGGGCACGTAACAGCGAGACCGTCACTGAAATCAATGAGCGGCATACCAACGAGACTTATCTACCTGGCGCTTCGTTGCCGGAAAAACTGGTTGCCACCGATGATATTGGCGAGGCGGTGGCCAACGCCGATGTAGTCATCATGGGTATACCGTCACACAACTTCCGCAGCGTATTGGAAGAGGTGCGCAAACATATACGGGCGTGGGTGCCGGTAATCAGCCTGACCAAAGGCCTGGAACTGAAAACCCGCATGCGAATGACCGAAATAATTACCGAGGTATTACCGGGGCACCCTGTGGGTGTTCTCACCGGGCCCAACCTCGCGCGCGAAATCATGGCTGGTCAGGCTGCCGCTTCCGTGATCGCAATGGAAGACGAAATCATCGTGCGGGAATTGCAGAACGTTTTCAAAAGCGGATTGTTCCGCGTGTATACCAATACCGACGTTATAGGCTGCGAGTTGGGTGGTGTACTGAAAAATATTATCGCCATTGCGGTGGGCATGGGTGATGGCCAGGGCGCCGGTGACAACACCCGAGCTGCGCTGATCACACGAGGCCTGGCAGAGGTCACACGGCTTGGAGTAGCCATGGGCGGGCGACCAGAGACATTTGCGGGACTGGCCGGCATGGGCGATATGATTGCCACTTGCACCAGCCCCCAGAGCCGCAACAGGCATGTTGGTATCGAGCTGGGTAAGGGCCGCGATATGCAGGACATCATCGACGACATGGTGATGGTCGCTGAAGGGGCCAAAAGTGCGCCGGCGGTGATGGCGCTGGCAGAGCAGTATGGGGTGGAAATGCCAATCGCCCGTGATGTCTACCGGGTTGTCAGCGGCGAAACCAATGCCCGGGGCGCCTATAGGGGGCTGCTGCGAGTCTCAGCAGGGGCAGAATCCGACCCGGGCTAAACCCCTGTTATTGCTGGGCTTTTTGCCACCAGTAATGCAGAATGGTCCTGTGGATGCGGTTAGGGGCCGCGCCACGATAATAAGACCAACGGGGTAATCGCGGATGAGACTTCAAAGTGTACTTTGGCTAGGCTTGCTCTTGGCCATCTCTACAGCAACACCTGTTAACGCCAGCAATTCGAAATTTACCGAACTTGACGGCAATCCGGGCCTACGCTCGGCTTCAGCTATCGTTCTCGATAGCGACGGTAATGTAATCTACGGTAAAGACGTGGATACCGTCAGGCCCATCGCATCAATCACCAAATTAATGACAGCCATTGTCATTCTGGATGCGCGCCTGGATCTGGACGAGAAAATTACGATCACCAAGGAAGACCGAGACCTGATTAGACTCACCGGATCGCGACTGGAATATGGTGCGTCGCTGACACGACGTGAGTTACTGCTACTGGCACTCATGTCTTCGGAGAACCGCGCTGCCACCGCGCTGGGCAGGACCTACCCTGGCGGGATGAACGCCTTCATCTCGGCGATGAACAAAAAAGCTGATGAACTGGGCATGGGCAGCACAGAATTTGCTGACCCTGCGGGGCTAAAAGCACAGAATGTCTCTACTGCCAAAGACCTTGCCCGCATGTTGGATGCAGCCGGTCACTACCCCCTCATCACCCAGGCCACAACAACCACGCGCAAAGAAGTACACCCCTACACTCGGCGCGGGCCTCTCACCTATGGCAATACCAATCGGCTGCTGAAAAACGAAAGCTGGGACATAGAGTTAAGTAAAACAGGTTACATCAACGAAGCGGGACGCTGCCTTGTCATGCAGGCTAATATCGAGGGGGAAGACGTCTCCATCGTACTGCTGAACTCCTTTGGAAAGCTGACGCCTTTCGGTGACTCCAATCGACTGCGCAAGTGGATGCTGGCAAATAGTTAATCGCCATGCTGCATTTCCAATCAAGACCCCTTAAGCAGAGCGCACTCGCGATTACACTTGCCATTGGCCAGCACATCAGCCTGCCTGCAATCGCCGACGAAGATTCGCCGGCGATGATCCAGGCCTTTTTGGGCAGCCTGTCACTGGATGACCAGTCGGGCGAGTGGGACGAAATCTCTGATGAGGAAGTAGACATTGAATTCCCCTCCAGCGTCCCCAGCGGTGGCGTAGAGGCCGAGTATGCCTACGGCGGCGAACGGCTTCGCTGGGGTATCAACTCAGGCGGCAGCATCGCCTGGAAAAGTAGCGACACCAAATTCTCGGGCGGATTTAACGGCGAAACTGGCGGCACAATTCGTATAGAAGTCGATAATTCGCTGTTTCTTGGCGAATTGCACTTGGGCGGCTTCGTGCGCGGCAACCTTGGCGAAGCAGTTTCACTGTACGCCGCAGCAGGCCCCATGGTGATGTACGGCAAGCACGAGGTGGAAGACGATGAGGAAGTGGTTACCCCCAGCGGTACCGTTGTACTGACTTCGTCAGACGATTCCGACTTTGCCTTTGGGGTATATGCCCGTGCCGGAATCGATTTCGCGCTGAAGAATCAACAGTACGTGGGCATAGGCGTTCGCTACATGAAAACCGAACTGGATTTTGATAAAACCGTCGGTAAGGTCGATATCGAAGGCCCGCAACTGGTTCTGACATTCAGCGCCGCCCTCTAGCCACACCTTCGTCACCAGAGCCGACAGCTATTATTTCGGTCAATATTCATACTTTTCTTACACGGAAATTTCCGGAATAAGGGTTATAATTCCGTCACTTACAGGTATTTAAGCATCAGCTGGAGCACGCAATGAACAGGAATAAACTCGTACTGGCCACAACCCTGGCACTCGCCGCCACCAGTCAGGCTAATGCCGGTGGCCTCTGGTTAAACCAGTTTGGCGATTTCGCCGCCGGCCGGGCTAGCGCCGGCGCCTCCGCGGGGGTTGATGAAGCAACCACTATCATTCACAACCCCGCCAGCTCCATGCAGACTGAGGGCAGCCAACTTCTGGTGTCGGCCGGCGTGATCCTGGCCGATATGCAGTTCGACATTGACGAGACCAATCCCATCAGCGGCAACGACGATGGCGGCGATGCGGGCCTCGATGCGCCTCTGGCCGGATTCTCTTACGTACACGATACCGGCTCCGACAAGTGGAGTACGGGTATTTACATGGCCGGGCTATCGGGTGCCGGCCTGGAGTACAACGACGACTGGGTAGGCCGCTTTCAGGCCACCGAAGTTGAAATTCTGGTGCTGGCGCTGTCGCCCACGGTCGCATACCAGCTTACGGATGATCTCTCGGTTGGCGCCGGCATCCAATACTTCTATGGCACATTGGACCTCAAACTCGCTATTCCCAGCATCAGGCCGGGTGTCGACAACGGTAAAGGCAAGCTGGACGGCACCGACAGTGGTTTCGGTTTTACCCTGGGCGCTGTCTACGAATTTTCCGAGCTGACCCGGCTGGGCATCAACTACCAGAGCGAGGTTGAGTTGGATTTTGACGGTAAACTACAGGTCCCCGCGAATAGCGTGAGGGTCGACTCCAATACCGAGCTGTCGCTTGCGCAAATGGTCAGGGTCAGCCTGCATCACAGCCTTGACGACCAGATCGGCTTCGACTTCACCGTAGGTTGGGATGACTGGAGCGCTCTGGACGAGGTGTTTGTGGCACTACCTTCGCAAGGAGCAAGCCTGAAGAAAAACTGGGAGGATACCTATCACTATGCCGCCGGTTTCCAGTACAAGGCCAGCGACCGCTGGGACATTACAGCAGGCATCGCTTACGATACCAATCCGGTTAGCTCCAGTGACCGAACCGCCGACCTGCCCGTGGACCGACAGATACGCTACAACATAGGTGCGCGCTATGCTCTGCGTGACAACCTCAAGCTGGGTGGCTACGCAAACTATACCGATCTTGGTAGCGCTAAAATCAAGGCTAACGGCTGGAGTGGCGAATATTCCAGCAACAACGTCATAGAATTGGGCGTGTACGCCAACTGGACGCTGTAACTAACGTTTACCTGCTGTCGCTATGGGTGCCGTCAAACCGGCCGCGCTAGCCTTAGTCGCTCTTCTGGCGGTACTTACGCTGGCGATCCCCGGCTGTGGGATGGCCACCGATGTGCGAATGCACCCACCGGGTAACACTCCCTTCGCCCCATCTGCACTGCGCAAAATTTTCGAAGAACACTCTCTGGCAAACCTGGTGCCAGCCGAAGACAGCGCGGGGATGGCGCCACTCTCTGCACTGACTTCAGGCAAAGCTGACCTGGCTATTGTGGAGAACAGCGCGGCCTTTGTTCCTGGAATCCGTGCAATTCTGCCAATTTACGAAAGCGTTCTGCATGTACTGATACGCGACGATATTGAAGTAACCGACCAGCATCAGTCTCTCAAGGGCGCGTCATTCTACGTAGTGAATAGCTCCGAAGCTGGTTCCAGTTTCGTCGGACTTGTCACCCGGCGGCAAGGTATGGAGCCGGGCGACTACCAACTCAGCTACACCTTCGAACCAGGCATCACCGACGTCATCGTCTACTTTGGACCCGTGGATACAGACAATACACTCTGGTATCAACCTGGCTACCGCTTCGCCTCACTGAACAGCCGCTTCAACCCCCAACGTCATTTCTACGAAGAAGGGGTTGGCTACATCGCGCCCAATATGCGACCAAAAGTCATTCCCGCGCTGACTTACGACATACCGGGCAACGATCAACCACTACTCACTGTTGCGGTAGACGCGCTTCTGGTAACGCGCCGCGATGTACCCGAACGAATGATTTTTGGTGTGACCAAAACTCTGCTGGAGCAAAAGCCGCGCTTCACTGCTGTGGCACCCAGTCTGTTCAGTGCCGTCAATGAATCCTTTGACCGCTATGCACTGAGCTTTCCGCTTCACAGCGGCGCGCGACGCTATCTGGAGCGCGATGAGCCGGGGCTACTTGAGCGCTATGCTGAGACAATCAACATGCTGGTGTACCTGATATTTCTGCTGCTAACGAGCTTCCTAGCGCTGGCTCGCTGGTCCGCGAGGCGAAAAAAGGATCGAATCGATACATTTTACATTCGGGTAAGGGCTATAGAGGATCGCATCGGGGCAGAGAATGACGGCGCACTGCTGACAGAACTGAATGAACTTGAGAATGAAGCCTTTAACTCCATGATCGCCGAAAAACTGGCCGCCGATGAAAGCTTCCGAATTTTCACTGATCTTGTCGCCCGCGCCAGAGCCTCTCTGTCACGCTGATATCACCCGGTGATTCCTCGATCTAGAAGATGTACTGCGCCCTGATATTAAAGGCCATGCCACTGTCTTCATCGTTAATCGTTTCGCGACTGGTACCGTAAAGAATATTAATACTGCCTCGCAGCTGTCGGTAGTAGAGGTTACTGCCAATCGTTAAGGATGTGTAAGAGTTAGAACCCGATATATCGTCTTCTCCGTACGTATGACTGATGCGGCCGAACACATCAGCGACGAGTCGCTGACCGCCCACACCGGAACGAATCGTACCCCATTTGGGTTGGTAAATACGTGAGTTTTCAGTGAGGAACCAGCCACTCTGCAGATAGGCCCCGCCACCCGCACCATCGTTACGTCCACGGTAGGCTGCCGCGAAACCTTCAGCCTGCGCATAAAGTCTACCTTCATTAAAGGCTGCCTCAAGGCCGACTATATGTCCTGTATTCGCCTCGGGCCTGGCCAGTGTCACCCTGTCTGCTTCACGCAACTCGGGGCGCATACTGACACGGAAAAAATCGCCCTCCCGATAGGAAAGAGAAAAACCGACGTGCTGGCCGCGTTTGCCCTGCGTGCGACCGGCGGTGACGCGACCGGTCACCGACAAATCAGTATCGTTATTCTCTTCAATATCTTTTGTAAAAACACCGACAGAGGTCGTCATGAAAGTTGAGTCTTCCTCCCAGAAATCAAACACGCGCTCTGAAGGCTGCAATTTAAAAGACCGGTGCAGCCTGACACCAAGCCCCCTGCGACTACCAAAGGCATGGGTGGGTGCCGAGCGTTCCTGGGCAAGCCCAAATTTGGTACCGGAAAGATAATCCAGACCCATGGGTTCTTTCTGATTGCCCAGCGTTATGGTGGTCGGGGTATCCGTCAGCTTGGAGACCCAGCGCAGATAAAGATCCCTGAAAATACCTTCGTTGAAATCATACTGTACCTTGGCCTCGCCCCAGTCCGAGATCTGACTTCGAAAAATACCCTCCAGGCGACGGAAGTTGGTCCCCTCGCGACTGCTGTTACTGCTTTGATTGGTATAGATGTCGTCAAGATTGTAATAGTCGTACTGCACGGCCCCACCCACCCAAAAGCGCAGCGTATCGAAAATAAGCAACCCGCGTTCATCTACCGAGGCTACGCCAATATCTCGCAGGATTGTGGAGTCGTCGTGCATGTCGGCAGTTGTATCTTCGTCCAACAAAGCCTGGACACCTAGTGAATCAGGAGCGGCGTCCTCATCCGAAGCCTCACTTTCTTCCGCTGCTGAGTCCGACTCTGGCGCTACCTTTTGAACTTGTTCCTGTGCAGAAAGTGGCGTCGCATACAGAAAAGGGAGAGCGAGCATGGCCGTCAGCAGGCAGTTCAGAAAACCCGCGTCATCCGCTTTTATTTGCGAGAGGATCGTTAACCGTTTCACGCTATAGCCTTATCACTCAATCACGCGAAGAATCAGAAGGGATGGTTGAAAAACATCTGGATTTCACTGCCCTCCTCAGAGACGCCAACGTCGACCCTGATCACCAGTTCATAGACCATCGCACGGACGCTACCGCCCACACTGACTTTCATTTTCTTGTGCAAATCGCTGAAGCTCCAATTATCAGCAACACGGCCAACCTCCACAAAGCCCGCCCACTGCCACCAGGGTATATGCAAGGTATTGATCAGGGGTATGTCAGGAAACGGGTTCCACTTGGGCATATACCGATATTCTGCAGTATAGTTAACCGCCGATCGGTCGTGAAAACGATTACTGGGGAAGGCACGCTGACGCTCGAGCCCGCCCAAAGTAGATCCCTCGAATAATGGGGCCCGGTGAAAGACCTCCTCTCCGTCGCCATTACGGCTGGTTGAATTCCATGTCGGTACATCCGATGTCCAAAAATCGAAGGCAAGCACCCTTTGTCGCGCCTTCGATGTTTCACCAAGGTTAAAAAATTGACTGTGACGGAACTGTATTGCGGTCCAGGTACTGGACTCATCCAGCAATCCCCAGTCGCGCGCTACGGTCAAGCGCTGCCGAGTACCGCGGGTGGGGTTGTTGTACCAGTCAGTGTTGTTGTAATCCAGGGTGAACTTTACACCCGAGGTTTTGTTTTGATACAGCGCCCCACTATCCACCTCGGCAAAATCCTGGTCGCGATAGAAGGGCCTGAATTCAAATGTGGTTCTGCCCGACTCTAATGGGTTCCAGTCTCGCCCTCCCGCTTCTGAACCCGGCATGGGCAGACCGTTTTCCAGGTTAAACGTGTGTATCGGGTCACCCCTGCCATCACCAATCGGGAATAAATACCTGAGCGTGACGTGGCCGAAAAGGTCATCTCCCTCTGCCTCAACGAAATTGTCTTTGTCGGAATCATTACCACCCGAGATTTCATCCGGGAAATCCGGATTGCCGTTTTGGTAGGTGTCTACCTCATCCCAATCCGAGTACATAAAAACCGAATCTATAAACAGACGGTCGCTAAAGCGCAGCTGTATGTCTGTGTTCGCCCAGAACAGTTGATATGAGCCACTGGCTCCAAACCAGGCATTGGCAACTGTGAGGACCTGCGGCTGAATATAGCCCTTACCCAGCCAGACGGCGGCTGCCGCGACACCGGTGTCCGCATTAAAGAATGCATAAGGTATGAGCTGCGACCCACTGTCCGGAGCAGATTCCGGCCTGGTGGTTTCAACATTGTTATTTATTGCCGCCAGAGGCAGCGACAACCCCAACAGGACCGCTGCGATGACAGCTCTGGCACTAGTCTTCCCAGGTTCCACGTTAACGCCTCCTGTTGACACGCCATCCATCAGGCCGACGCGTGGAAGTTTCTCAATCTTGAATGACAACACGATACACCACTTGGCTGAAGTTGTGCCAGTTACACACCGGATCAAGCAAGGTAGACAACACTATCGACAATTCTGAAATAAAAACGGCGCCTTCAGGCGCCGTTACGAACGTTCTTACTGGTAAACGGACTAACGTTTTGCCATGAACTCATCAAGCGTCTGCCCATATTGTTCCAGCCACAGATCAAGCGTAGGCTGCACATCTTCGAAGGTCAGCTCATCACCACTGCGTTTTGTGGTCTCGCCTATGCCTTTGCGGACGGTTGCGGCAGCGCGGGCTCCCGTTACGCTGTCCACCAATTCCGCCTCAAACATTGCATCGATATAGGTAGACACCTTACCCGAAACTTCCTGTGCACCACGGAACAAGGCGCTTACAGGTATAAGGTTATGCGCCTTCAGTTCGGCCTTGGATTTTTCGACACCCGTAATTGCCATACTGTAGCGCAGCACATTAGGACCAGCTTCAGTGGCTAGAATGTCACGGTCGGCCAGAACCTTGAGCACACCCTCACGCAGGTAATCTGTCGCTTTAGTGGCCATTACCTTATCGGCTTTGGCATTCACCGAGTAAACAGATACCGATTCCAGCAACACCTTGTCGTACTTTCCACGCGCTTCCTCATTGAAAAAGACAAATGAGTTCTTCGCTTCGTTAAATTCAAGTGAGTCGTAGTCATCAAGCCAGCCGGAAAAGTCACTGTCGCTTATCTCCTGGGCGGCATTGGACCAGCCAGAAAAACTTGCCAGCACCAGGGCCAGCGAGAAGAATTGTAAAATCTTCATATCTTGTTCTCCAAAATTACCAAGCAGCGTGTGCTGCTATATCGGCATTACATACTACCGCGATTAATAATAGACCGCTTTGCCCGGTACATCAAAGTCGACATCTGAATTGGCTCTTCGGTTATACTGCGCAATGAAAATACGGGTCAACTATCCATGTTCGCGAGCTACCTCGGACCCTATCAGGAAATTGTAACAAACTACTATTGGGACCAAAAAATGCGAAAGACACTACGAATAGGTATGAGCACAGCGCTACTGACGGCGCTTGCTGCCACTGCCGTAGCAGACCAACTGATTTTGAAAGATGGTCAGGTACTTGAGGGCAATTTTGTGGGCCGTGCTGACGGAATGGTCACGTTTGAGATAGCCGGCCAGCAACTCAAGATTCCAGAGGCCAACGTCGAGTCAATGACAATGACTATGGGCAGCAGCGCAGCGCCAGCTCCCCAGGCAGCGCCGGCGCCCGCCCCTGCGCCCCCGCCTCCACCACCGCCGCCACCAAAGCCCAAGGCCAAACCTACGGTGCCTGCGGGAACCCGATTGACCCTGCGCATGGCAGAGAGCATAGATACCAAACGGCACAAGGCAGGGCACCGCTTCATCGCCAAACTTGAGGCAGACCTGACAGCCGGCGGGGTTGTAGTCGCGCCACGGGGCACCACAGTTTACGGACAACTGGTCAGTGCAACGTCTTCAGGGCGCGTGGTAGGAAGTTCCAGCCTCACCCTTGCGTTTACCGACATTCTCATCAACAACAAGATGTATCCCATAGCTACGGAACCCATGTCAGGTAAAACCGACAACACAGCCAAAAAGAGTGGCCGGCAGATTGGTCGTGCGGCAGTTCTGGGCGGGCTCATCGACGGTAGCTCGGGCGCCAAAACAGGCGCAGCTGTTGGCGCAGGCGCAGCCATTATCACTGGCGGCAACCAGGCGGGCATCGCCTCGGGTACCTTGCTGGATACGCAGTTGCGCTCGCCGCTAACGATCGACTAGGGAGAATATCGGTTTGCTGACTATCCCAAGAAGTCTGCTACTAGGGTGGCTCGTTTTTCTGTCCGGGTGCTCCTCATTCATTCAACCTGACAACGTTGCTATCACCAGCGTGGACGAGGATACAGGTTATCGTCGCCTTCGCGAGGGATTGGTGGAGAGCTATGGCGATACTGCGGTGATGCTGGCTTTCTCCGGCGGTGGTACACGAGCGGCCGCCTTGTCATACGGGGTTATGCAGGAACTTCGTGACAGTATGCTGCCAACCCAGAATGGCAATGTCAGGGTTCTCGACGAAGTGGAGTCGATCTCGTCGGTCTCCGGTGGTAGCTTCACATCAGCCTACTATGGCCTCTATCGCGAGAAGCTGTTCGAAGACTTTGAAGATGACTTTCTGCGTCTTGGGGTTCAACAGGCGCTGATCCGTCAACTCTTCAACCCGATGCACTGGATCAGATCATCATTTTCCGGATTCGACAGAACCGAGATGGCGATCGATTACTACGATAGGATGATTTTCAAGGGCGCGACATTTGCAGACCTCAGGGCAAATGGTCCACCCTTCATCGACATCAACGCCACTGACCTGACTACCGGGTTACGTTTCACCTTCACCCAGGAACTGTTCGACATGATCTGCACAGATCTGGACGAATTTTCAGTTGCCAGGGCGGTTACTGCCAGCTCTGCTGTACCGGTCGCATTCCCCACAGTTGTGCTGAAAAATCATGCCGATGACTGTGATGTAAGCAACACCAGGGAGTGGCAGTTACTTGAGGAGGTAGAAGCGCAAGCTGATACAGAGGCTCAACGTGAGATCATTAATAACCTCAAATCACTGCGCAATGCAGAAGAGCGGCCCTACATTCACCTGGTTGATGGCGGCATTGCAGACAATCTCGGCTTACGGGCGATGATTGACCGATTTGAAGGCGCCGGGCGCACAAGGTACGGCACAGAACAGTTCCGGGATTCAGCGCCGAAAAACCTTGTCATCATCCTGGTCAATGCAGAAGTGAAGCCCGACCTGTTGATTGAACAAACTGCGGCCAAGCCTTCTGTAGGCTCAACTATGGGTGCTTTTACCAGCGCCCAGATGAATCGCTACAATCAGGAAACCCTGGATAAACTGCGCGATAGCCTGGCTGCATTCGAAGACATGACAGCGGGCAACGGTAAAGCGATTAATGTCTATTTTGCAGAGGTCAGCTTTGACTCAGTGAAAGAAACCGAGGCCAACCGGGTGCTGAACAGTTTGCCCACCAGCCTTGAACTGGAAGACACCCAGGTTGATAAGTTAATAGCCGCCGGTAGATTGCTCTTACGACACGAGCCTCAATTCCTGCGGTTCAAGGAAAACAATGGCGTCACCGTCAAGCCATCAGCACCGACCAGTGAGACCCTCTGTGTGGCATTTGAAAGCACCGGCTGTTTGGAACAGTTTAGTCAGTAGAAGAAATTGCGGGGTTCGTTGAAAACTACCGACGCGTTCACAGTTTAGTCAGACCAACCGGAGCAGGAATATGATCAAGCGTAGGCAAGCAATCACCTTGGGCGCAAGCCTGCTGGCAGCAAAGGCCCTGAACTTACGGGCAGCAGCAGATACCCCTCAAGGCCTACCCGTGATCAAACGCGGCATTCCCAGCTCAGGCGAGGCGATCCCCGTGATAGGCATGGGAACATCTCGTACTTTCGATGCGCCCGACGACCCACAGGCACTGGCTCAACTGACTGAAGTGATGCAGGCCTTTTTCAGTGCCGGCGGCACGGTGATCGACTCCTCCCCCATGTATGGCAATGCAGAAGCACGAGTGGGCGATGTACTCAGGGCTATGGCGCAACGGCCTGCGCTGTTTGCTGCTACCAAGGTATGGACTACGGGCAAGGACGAGGGCATAAGCCAGATGCAGCAGTCGGAAGAGCGTATGGCTGTCGCGCCCTTTGATCTTATTGCTATTCACAATCTGCAGGATTGGCGCACCCACATCACCACCCTCAAGAATTGGAAAGAGCAAGGCAAGGTGCGCTACATCGGTATCACTACGTCTCACGGCCGCGACCATGAAGCGGTTTTGCAGGTAATGGCGGAAGAGCCGCTGGATTTTGTACAGTTCAGCTACAACATCGAAGATCGCGCCGCCGAAGAACGTCTGCTACCACTGGCACAGGATCGCGGCATCGCCACGATGATCAATCGTCCGTTTCAACGGGGCTCGCTGTTCGCGCGTACCAGGGGCAAGGAGCTACCCGCTCTTGCAGCCGATATTCAATGCAGTAGCTGGGGACAATTCTTCCTCAAGTTCATCCTGGCGCACCCGGCTGTCACCAATATTATTCCCGCCACATCAAAGCTGCATCACATGCAGGACAATATGGTGGCTAACTTCGGATCAGTTCCTGACGCCGATCAGCGGCAAGAGATGCTGCGGGTATTCAATAGCTATTCGTAAATAGCGTCAGCCCTCGCCAGTCAGCCTGGCAGGGTCGAGTAATACGGCCAGCTCCTCGCGGCTGATCTCAGTGTCCTCCGCTGCCACATCAATGACTGCCCGCCCCTCGCGGTAGGCGCGCTTCGCAATTGCTGCTGCCTTGGTATAGCCAATACGCTCGTTCAACGCGGTTACCAGTATCGGATTGCGCGCCAATGACGCCTGCAGATTGGCTTCATTCACAGTAAATGTCGCCACTGCACGATCAGCCAACAAATGTGAAACATTGGTTAGTAGGTGCATGCTGTGCAATAGATTGTTCGCCAGCAGGGGCAACATCACATTTAATTCAAAGGAGCCGGACTGTCCGGCAACCGTCACTGCGGCATCATTTCCGATAACCTGTGCGGCCACCATCGCCGCCGATTCGGGGATCACCGGATTAACCTTACCCGGCATAATCGACGAACCCGGTTGCAAAGCCTCCAGCTCAATTTCAGCCAACCCCGACAAGGGGCCTGAGTTCATCAGACGCAGATCATTTGCCAGTTTTGAAATCGCCACAGCACAGCGTTTCAGCGCGCCAGACAGTGCCACCGCCACATCCTGACTGCCGATACGGGTGAACGGGTTAGTCGCAGGTTCAAACTCTATGTCGGTAACTGCAGACAGGCTCAGACAAAACTCGCGGGCGAACTGCGGGTGGCCATTGACCCCGGTTCCCACTGCAGTGCCGCCCTGGCCAAGGGCCTGCAATCCAGGCAACTGTTGTTCCAGTTGCACGATTGCCTCGGCCAGTTGGTCAGCCCAGGCGATCAGCGTCTGGCCCAGCGTTACAGGCATTGCGTCCATGAGGTGGGTGCGCCCGGTTTTGACATAGCTACCCACCTCTTTGGCTTTATCGCGAATGGTGTTCTCCAGATGCTTCAGGGCTGGTACCAGCGACGACGTGAGAACAAGCACCGAGCTCACATGAATCGCCGTGGGAATAGTATCGTTGCTGCTTTGCCCGAAGTTAACCGCATCATTAGGATGTACTTCCAGACTAAGGCGCTCACTGGCAATCGTCGCAATCACTTCATTGGCATTCATGTTGCTGCTGGTACCCGAACCTGTCTGGAATACATCCACCGGGAAGTGAAGCATTACGGATGGATCAGCGAGTAACTGATCACAGGCGTCGACGATCGCATTGGTAACATCCACAGGCAGCCTTTCCAGCCTGCCGTTGGCCTGCGCAGCCGAGCGCTTGCAGAGCAACAAAGCTCGAACAAACGGCTCGGGCATAGGGTCACCACTGACCGGGAAGTTTTCCACGGCACGTTGGGTTTGGGCGCCATACAGCGCCTGTTCCGGCACCCTGACCTCGCCCATGCTGTCATGTTCTACTCTGGTGCTCATGGTGCCATTCCTCTCAATAACAGGCTGCCTATGCAGTCTAGCTGGTTAACACGGCCCTTGCGCCACCCCGAAGGGAGGCGACAACACTCACTACGGTTTAATATTCCGAATCCCGGCACAAACAGGCACCAAATAGTTAAGCCGACAGCCATTCCTTGCCAATTCTTGACTCGAAACAATAGGCAGCGCCAAACAGGTGGCTATACTTCCCTCACTGGAAATATAAGGAGATTCAACATGGCCAAAGCAGTCGACTACAATCTGGGGCCCAACACCTTCCCACGTGGCTGGTTCATCGTGGCCGAGAGTAGTGAACTAGAGGAAGGCCCACTGGCGGTTCGCTTTTTCGGCCAGGACATGGCCCTGTACCGCGGCGAAAGCGGCAGACCAGTACTACTGGATGCCTACTGCGCTCACATGGGTACCCACCTGACTGCCAGTGAAAGCGCCATGATCGTCAAGAATGGCGAGCAGATTGAAGGTGACTCCATTCGCTGCCCTTATCACGGCTGGCGCTACGACCCGAATGGCGACGTGGATGACATACCCTACTTCGACGGCCCCTGCCCCAAGTCAGCTTCAATACGCTCATACCCCGTGGTCGACAATATGGGCTGCATCATGGCCTGGTATGACCCCGACGGCCGCGAGCCTGATTTTGAGCCACCGCATCTGCCAGCGTGGGAGGATGCACAATGGGTCAACTGGCAGCTGGATCACCTCGGTGAAATCGCCATTCACCCACAGGAAATTCTGGATAACATGGCCGACGCCAGGCATTTGGGGCCAACTCATGGCGCGCCCTGCGAATACTTTGCCAACGAATTCCAGGATCATGTGTACATCCAACGCCAGGGTGGGCCGATGCAGCTGTATGACACGTACCTGCAAACGACGACCTGGTACACCGGCCCTGGGCTGCTTCTGTCAAAGCAGGTATTTGCCGGTAACGAGATTTTCGAGTTGATAGCCAACACGCCGGTAGACGACGGGCTGGTGAAATGCTGGCACGCCATTCTTTACAAGGGCCAGGCCAATCCCGCCAGCGAGGAAGACACAGCCGCGGCGAAACAGGCACAGGCTGGAGCACTGGAAGCGTTTGCCGCGGACTTTAACGTCTGGCAGAACAAGCGGCCCGCGATCAAGGTCATGCAGCTCAAAACCGACGGCCCTTTCAGGTTGGGCCGCACCTGGTATTCGCAGTTTTATGCGGCGCCAGAAGACGTTAAAGCCATTCAAGGCGGCCTTAACGGTGAGCATCTGACTCAGGGGTTAAAGACTCCAGAGGAGGTCAATCACAACATCGACGGCGGGCTGCAGTTTACCGCTTAACCGCCTACTGCTTTGACTTACGCGCCCCTGACCCTCAGGGGCGCAAGCTCAGGCGGCTCTCTGCATTCTCATCGATCGCCGTATCGCTGAACCAGAGATACTTTTTCTCCCCTGACAGATAAGCGTCCAGAAAATTCTTATTGCGTGGATCGAACCAGCGTTCGCTCACACCCCCGGGAAAGTGGAACACTATTTTATCTTCATCCGCCATGTCAGCGATGATGCGCAACGAATCATTGACCTTGGTCGCGTAGGGTTTATTGAAAAGGTAGAGCGCACGCATCAAGGTCTCTCCCGAACCGGAATAAGGGTGAGTGCCTCCGCCTATCCAGTTCGCCGCGCGTTCGCCGGGAATAAACGGATGAGCAAAGGTGATTGTATGGGCGTCGCCCCATCGCCAGCTCTTCGGATCATTGCCCCAGTCAGTATTGAGTTCAGCCAGGGCCAACTCGCCCGCACGACGAATCATATCGTCGCGTCCCTCCACCTCGGGCGTACGGACATCATCAAACCAATCACTGAAACCCTGCTCGTACCAGGCGAGTAATCGCTGCTGCCAGTAATAAGGCTGCTCCAGATAATCCGCCAGCAGATCCTCCGGTAAATCATCGCTGAATGTGGCCAGCGCGAATTGCCTCAGCACCACCTGGAACACCAGCGGTGCAGCCAGCGCTTTGTCGTCCATGAGATCCCAATCTTCCAGCAGCACGGCCAGGGGCTGTAGCGCAGGCTCGGCATTGAAAACATCGATCAATGCCGGCCGCATACGCTGTGCCAGCAGATTCTTGATATCGTGATTGGCCGCCCAGTGATCGTCGGAGCTGAGCGTAGGCTTTTCCATAAGCTCCATCAGTCTGCGGTAACGCCAGTCACCGGCAAAGTGCGTGGAGTACGCATAGGGATAATCGTAATCGGTAACGCGATGATTGGCGCTGCCCACCCAACCCTTCTTCGGGTTTAATTGCAGCGGCATTTCCTCAGCTGGAATCCGACCGCGCCAGTTATCTTCCGCAGTGACGGCCTGGGGTATCAGGCCATTACCGAATATTCGCTCTGGCACCATGCCGGAGGCCGCGCGAGCGATATTGCCTTCCCTGTCCACCAGCACATAATTCAGTGGCTGTGCGGCCTTACCAATAGCCGTAACAGCGTCCTCAACATTTCTCGCCAGCAGTAAATCCAGGTTACCCAGATCCGCCCCAGCGTATTCAGGCACAGACCAACGCAGCGTCAATACTTTATCTGCTACGACATACATTCCATGATCTGAAATCACCGGCCCACGCGGTGTCTGCCTGATCGTCAGTGTTTCCGTCCTGTAACCCTGATCGCTGTCTTTGTCAGCAACGCGCAATTCTTCGCTTCGCACCGCAAACGGCCGCGACTTCTCGCCCTCAAGGTAATGGTCAGGATTATCCGGGTCGACTTGTTCGACAAACACGTCGACCACATCCGCGTAACCGTTAGTCGCGCCGTAAGCGATGTCAGCTGTACGCGCCACACCCAGACCGGGTACGCCCGGAGATGCTGTTCCCACAGCGCGCAGCTCCGGTGTAATCAGCCCCATGGGATACCAGAAACCGGGCAGCATTCTCGCGTCCAGGTGAGGATCATTGGACAGTATCGGTTTGCCACCCGCAGACTTCTGTCCATCGCTGGCCCAGGCATTACTGCCCATGGCGACGCGTGGCGTCCAGTCACTTGCAAAATAGTCGCTGTCGACGGAAAGGCCCAAAGTAGTTGCGGCCAAAGCGCCATCTGGCAAAGGATATTCAGTACGCGGGTCATCAGGATTGATGGCCAGCGGTTTCAATTCGTGGGCACGACCGCCCCCCACTGTATCGATCAGGCGCAGAGTCAGTAGCTCTTGCTTCCAGTTCACAGAACTGCTCCAGACGCCGAAGAACTGGATACTGAGCATGTCCTCAATCTGCCAGGGCGTAGGTGTATGCCCCATCACCCCCAACATGAGTGGAAATTCATGCTCGCGGCTGGCAATGAAATCATTTACGCCATTGGCATAGCGCTGCAGGTAATTGCGCTCTCTCTCACTGATACGCGCCACGTGGCGACGCGCAAATCCCGGAATATCAACAATACGGACCAAACGGTCGTTGCCCAGCCCCCGCTCGCCGATCAATTCGGCCAGCCGGCCCTGAGCAACGTAACGGAGAAATTCCATCTGGAACAAACGGTCCTGGGCAAACATAAAGCCCTGGGCAGTGAAGGCATCATCGAGCGAGCCGGCACGGATGTAGGGAACCCCGTCTGAACTGCGCACGACTTCAACTTCCTGGGAAAGTGACGGCAAGGCAATCTCACCGGCCTGTTGGTAGCGATCCAGTCGCGGCAACCACCATACCGCCACGACGATCAGGACTATGACTATAACCAGCACTTTCTTCATAAAAGGCGCCCCGTGGCACAATGAAACAAAAAGGCAAACTAAGCGTCTAAGATAGCATCGGGATACAGCACACCCAAGGCGAGAAGCAGTGACTGGTCTACAAACAAGTAGCGGGTTCAGCCTGCTGGTCGCGGGGCGCGCCACCTGACACTGAGGCGCCAATGCGCCAATTCTGCACGGTCTCGCTAAACGATGCAGTTGCGCTAGAATAGCGCCTGTTCTGGAGAGGTAAGATGATGAAAAACACGTTACTGCTGATAGCCGCACTGACACTGCTTACGGCCTGCACCACCAGTCCTACTGGCCGCTCGCAGCTCATGCTGATTTCACCCGAGTCCGCCATTGTCGAGTCAAAGAAAGCCTACCTCAGTACCGTTGGCGAACTGGAGCAGAACAACAAACTTATAGACGACCCCAAAATGGCCGACCGGGTTGCGACTATCACCGGCAGGTTGGTCACTGAAGCAATCGCCTTGTATCCGAAGTCTGCGGACTGGGAGTGGAGTGTTGCCATCATCGACGACCCGGAGATGGTCAATGCCTGGTGTATGGCCGGTGGTCGAATGGCGGTGTACACGGGCTTGTTCGACAAGCTCAAGCTAACCGACGACGAGTTTGCCCAGATTATGGGTCATGAAATTTCCCACGCCCTGGCGAATCATACCGCCGAGAGGATGTCCCGCGCGATGGCCACCAGTATTGGTGTCATTGCCATTGGCGCAGCGGCCGACAACCACGGTGCCGCGCTGGTGGGCGCGGCGGCAGCAGCCAAGGTCGCACTGGAATTACCCAATAGCCGCACGGCGGAATCAGAAGCTGATCGAATTGGTATCGAGCTGGCAACGCGGGCGGGCTACGACCCCGACGCCGCGGTGACGCTGTGGCAGAAAATGGGCTCGCTTAGCGGTGGTGGCCAGATGGAGTTCCTGAGTACACACCCGGCACCGGGTAATCGCCAGGCGGCGCTGGCAGGGCTGGTACCAGAAATGCGCCAACTCAATCCCAATGGACAGTTAGCGGCGGTTCATCCCGTACAGATTGTTCGCTAGGAGAAGCTTCAGGCCACCCGGGTAGCCAGATCTTCAGCCCGCGCCCAATTGGCGTGAAAACCGAAAGGCACCCGCTGCGGCAATCTTAGTCGAGCTATCGGGCCTGTCGTTATATCGGTGGCGTCAAACACCAGACAGTCCGATTGCCAGCTGTTGCTGTCGGTAACCAGCGTGATTACATAGCCATCGTCTTCTGCCGAAGAGTGATCAGCACCCGGTTTGGGCGCATAAACTGCCTCACTCCCGAAAACCCCTGCGCCATAGTCCCACTCCTGACGCTGGCCGGTGTCATTGTTGTACTTCACCAGACCGGTAAAGCGCAGCGTGTGTCCACCCTCATGTAAGAGTGGGATTCGCTGGTTATAGGAATACTTGCTTTTGACACCGTGGAAGACCGGGTTCGACTTGTTGAATTCCGTATTGAGGTCATCGATGTCGCCCTCGCGCACTTCCCCAGTGCGCAGGTTAAATCGCCAGCGATATGCATTGGCCTCCAAACGCATATACGCCAGCATGTGCGCCAGCTCGCCCTCGCCCTCCTGGGCATCCGGCATGGGATTGGTGGACCGGCAACCATCCATAACCACCCACTCGCCCTCTTCCCAGCAGTTGGTCACGTGCAGAATGTAACAGGGCTCGCAATCAAACCAGCGTATCTCATTGCCCTGCCCGCGTCGGGGGATAATACCGAAGCGCGTGGGTATGTCGCGGTGAAAGGTCAATACGCGCAGCTTATGGCGACGCAACACTTCCATGTCATGAAAAAACGGCAGGTCGTGCAGAACCGCATAGTTGGTAGTGAAACCCAAATCATGAGGCAGGCGAGGCCCAGGTAAATCGATAGCAACCTCGTGCAGCAGCTTGCCGCTCATATCCGCCACGCCATAGGTCATATAAGGCGGCTCATCGCCGTAATCGAAAAACAGTAGCTCGCCGGTGGAGATATCCACTTTGGAATGGGCGGACATACGACGCTGGGCTCTGCCCTCCAGCTCAAAAAAGCCACGAGTCTCCAATGAGTGAGCATCCAATCTGTAGGGGTTGCCGGCGTTGTACCACAGCGTCATCAGATCGCCGGCATAACAGAACAAATCGGTGTTGGAGGTATCTTTTATGCCAAAGGGCGAGATGCTGTAGTCGAAGGGCCCCATAACGCCGGGAGATACCGAGTCGCCGCTGCGCGCTTCGTCGTTAAATGCGGCGGTGTGGACGTAGCGATTGCGGTAGGTGGCGGCGCCATCGCCAAAGTAAACAGCGTGCACCATGCCGTCACCATCAAATGGGTGATAACGGTTGGCTGGCTGATGCACTGGGTTGGGGCCATTGCGAAAATAGGCGCCAACAAGATCTGCCGGAATTTCCCCTTCAATCAATTCGGCCGGGGCCGACAACTCACGGGTTGTCGGTGCATAAGCTCCGTGCAGGTAGGGATTGTCCAGACCGTAAATCCAGTCAGGGGCATCATCAAACAGAGGCGCATCACCAAGACAGCGCTCGGTAGCCGGGTAGTCTTGTAATCGCGCTGCTATATTCATTCCCGCCTTCCGTTCAACGATAAGATCAATCCATCATACACCCGTCGATTATAGAAACGGGGTTCATTTATGCAAGCTGACTCAAACGCTGCACACCAATGCCCTGCCCCGGCTTGCCAATGCGCGAGCACTCTTCTAGTCTGCGTGCACAACCTTCTTTATAAGTAAGCGATGACAGCAATTTCTCAAAATCTGCGTCTGCCCCTGTTTCAGGCACCGATGTTTCTGCAATCTGGGCCGGCGATGGTAATAGCCGCTTGCCGTGCAGGTATTCTTGGCTCATTCCCCTCCCCCAACGCGCGTACTGTCCAGCAGCTGGACGAATGGTTGACGGAGATAACCACCGCAGTGAACCCAGAGACAGATGCTGCCTGGGCGATCAACCTGATGATGCATCGCTCCAACACGCGCCGCTTTGATGACCTTGAGCTCGCCGCCCGCTATCAGGCGCCGCTGATTATTTCAGCGTTGGGCAGCCCGCGAGAAGCTGTGGAGATTGTGCACGGTTACGGGGGCAAGGTTTACGCGGACGTCATCAACAGTGAGTTCGCCCGCAAAGCGCTGGACAGTGGCGTTGATGGCCTGGTGTTGGTGGCAGCGGGAGCAGGCGGTCATACCGGCCAGCTTTCCGGCTTTGCCTTCGTCGAAGAAGTTCGAAAGTTCTGGGATGGCGACATCGTGCTTGGCGGTGGCATCAGCAGCGGCCGTGGCATTCGGGCGGCCGAAATACTGGGCGCAACCTACGCCTATATGGGTACAAGCTTCATCGCTACCACCGAGAGCATGGCCGACCAACGCTACAAGGACATGGTGGTCGCGGCCTCGGGCAAAGACATCATCTGCTCTGATGCAATTACCGGCGTTAAAGCCAACTGGTTGCGCGAGAGTCTGGAACAGGCAGGCTACGACCCTGATGATATGCCGCCGGCCGGGGCCATTGATGTTATCAAGGCCGCGAGCGACACCAAGCGATGGCGGGACATCTGGGCCGCGGGGCAAGGTGTGGGCAGTATCGACACGGTCCAGCCTCTTGCCGCCCTGGTAGACCAACTTGAGACAGAATACAGAGAGGCTTGCGCCGCCTGAAATGAAGACCTCCTCGAACGAACGCATACAGGAACTAACGGCCAGTGGAGCCTGGGGCAACGAGACGCTACACGGCCTGTTAGCGCAATGGTGCCAGCGTGCACCCGATAGACTGGCCGTCGCTGATCAACCCAATTGTGAGGAGCTCACCGGCTCACCACCACACCGGCTGAACTTTGCACAACTGGACAACGCCAGCGATACCTTGGCCGCCGATTTGCTTTTGCGCGGTGTTGGCGCCGACAGCCGGGTCATGGTGCAGCTACCCAATACCTGTGAGCTGGTGGTCTGTTATTACGCGTTGAGCAAGCTGGGGGCGGTTATTTCACCGGTGCCCGTGCAGTACCGTGCACACGAACTGGGCAGTATGGCTGCCACCCTGTCGCCAAACCTCTTCATTGGCATAGATAGCTTACGCGGCGAACCACTCGCCGCACTCGCTGAAGAGGCCATTAAGAATTGCCCTACCATAGCCTTTGGACGTGAACTGGCCTTGAGCAGCGAGGCCGATGCGGCAGCAAAAGCAGCCGTGGAAGCGCATCGCAATGCACACCCCGATGACGCTAACACTATCATCTCGATCTGCTGGACCTCTGGCACCACGGGCACACCCAAGGGTGTTCCGCGCTCTCATAATATGTGGCTGGCCACCGCTCGCAGCACTATCAACGCCGGTGATTATCGCGAGGGCGACGCGCTGCTCAACCCCTTCCCGTTGGTCAATATGGCGGCAGTGGGTGGCTTCCTGTATCCGGCGGCACTGAAAGGCTGCAGCCTGGTTTTGCACCACCCGCTGGAGCCCGCCGTCTACCTGCAGCAGCTGTCTACGGAGGCCATTAACTTCAGTATCGCCCCACCTGCCCTGCTCAACCAACTGGCTAAAGACAGCGCGCTCTGGCAAAAATTCGATTTTGGCAATCTGCGCGCAATCGGCTCCGGCTCCGCGCCTTTGTCCCCCGAAATGATTGCCACTTTTGACCGCGACTACGGCGTGCCAGTGGTGAATTTTTACGGCTCCAACGAGGGCATTAGCCTGTTCGCGACCCCCGCCAATGCCGAAGATCCCGATGTCAGGGCCACAATGTTCCCACGGGCAGAATCAACAGCACAGGCGCTATACTCACAGGTGATCGATCAGGACACGGGTAAACCGATTACCGAAGCCAACCGCCCCGGAGAGCTGTGCTTTGGCGGAGCCACCGTCTTTGACGGCTACCTCGGTCATTCCAACGAGGGTGTATTCAGTGAGCAGGGCCTGTTTCGTACCGGCGACCTTGTAGAGATCTGCGGCGATCCACCGGACTACTACCGTATCGTTGGGCGCTGCAAGGACATTATCAACCGCGGCGGCATGAAGATCTCGCCGTCGGAGCTGGATGTTTTGCTGGAAGCTTTCCCAGGACTGACTGAAGCCGCGGTATGCCCCTACCCCGATGACAGGCTGGGCGAAAAAATCTGCGCCTGCGTGGTGCCCGCTCAGGGGGAACCTGCACCCACGCTGGACGAAATCTGTCAGTATCTCAGTGACAACGGCCTGGCCAAATTCAAGTTGCCAGAGCGCATAGCGCTGCTGGAGAGACTCCCCCGCAATCCTATGGGTAAAGTATTGCGCGGTGAGCTGACGCAACAAGTAACAACACTGGAGAATAGCCATGACTGACATCTATGTACTGGGAGGCAGTCAGACAGATTTTGCCCGCAACTGGGCGCGAGAGTCGCTGGGCCTTTACGACATGTTCGAAGAGGTTATGGCCTCTGCCTTGAAAGATGCGGCTATCGAGCCCGAGCAAATCGAAGTGGGCCATGTGGGTAATTTCGTCGCCGACCTGTTTGCGGGGCAGGGTCTGTTAGGCGGATTTTTCGGGCAGCTTTATCCGGAACTTTCGGGAATTCCGACCGCGCGTCATGAAGCCGCCTGCGCGTCTGGCTCCATGGCATTGCTTGCCGCCATGCGCGATATCGAAGCGGGACATTATGAAACTGCCTGCGTACTGGGCCTGGAGCTGATGCGCAATGTCGATGGCAAAACAGGCGCGGAGTACCTGGGCGCTGCTGCGTGGCAGGGACAGGAAGCCACCACCTGCGACTTCCCCTGGCCTCACCTGTTCGACCGCCTGACCCGCGAATACGACAAACGCTACGGCATTCGCGCCGACCACCTTGCGCGTATCGCCGAGGTAAACTTTGGCAACGCCCGCAGCAATACCAATGCTCAAACAAGAGATTGGCGCTTCGCCGAGGGCAGCTTTTGTGCCGACGACGAACTCAATCCGGTGATCGACGGTTCAGTAAGAAAACTTGATTGCGGCCAGATCACCGATGGCGCCGCCTGCGTCATTCTCGCCAGCGAGCGGCGGGCAAAAGAGCATGCAGAGCACCATGGACTCAGCCTTGCAGACATTCCGCGCATCAAAGGCTGGGGGCATCACAGTGCGCCCATCCTGCTGGAAACCAAGTTACAGATGAGCGCTGACCAGCCGCTGATATTCCCACATGCCAAGGCCACACTGGACGATGCCCGCAAGCGCGCCGGCTTCGCAGAACTCACCGACCTGGACGGCCTGGAAACCCACGACTGCTTCACCATCACTGAATATATGGCGCTCGATCACAGTGGGCTCACCGCACCGGGCGAGAGCTGGAAAGCCGTTGAAGAGGATCGCATCAGCCGTGACGGCGACTTCCCGGTTAACGCCAGTGGCGGACTGATCGGCCTTGGTCACCCGGTGGGGGCAACCGGCATTCGCATGGTGCTGGACTGTAGCCGACAGGTTACCGGCCGCGCTGGCGCCTGCCAGATAGCCGGCGCCGAGAATATGATTACCTTCAACGTGGGTGGCAGCACCACTACCTGTGCGAGTTTTGTGGTGGGCGTCGGGGAATAAGCGATGTCTGTGTTTGCAAGGCGATTCGCAAGCAACTGCAGCGCGCAATAGATCTGGCGCTATCAAAGCCAGGGCAACCCACTGCGAGAGGCACAAATTTCTGACAAACTGTGCGCTGATAGACACTTTGACTTGTGTGCAGGAGTTGTATGAGCAGGCAGTAAAGTGGGATACTCCCTCGCCGATTAAATACTCGAAATTACCGGCATGAGACTTCTTACTCTTATCCTCATTATTCTTGCCTGCACCGCTGCGCCAATGCGCGGCCACGCTGGCCAGTGCCTGCAGTCTTCATCGCCAGGCAAGCTCTGTACCGCCAACGACTTTGAGGTGGTCAGTGAAGAGCTAATCTCGGGACCGACCAGTTGCGAGGTAGGCGAAATCATTCCCGGCGATGTCGTGGTTCGAGTCGGCGTGCTGGGTAATCGCAAGGAAGCTTACGATATTGGCTTTTTTGTGGGCGACGGTGACAACTCGCCCATCAATGGCGCAAGCTGCACCTTCGAGGCCCTGACTCCGCTGGAATCTGGCGGTAATTTCAATGCCCTTGGTGGCAACGGGCCCTACAGGGATATTGATGGGAATGCCTGTGGTGACGCGGATAAGGCCGATGGCGCAATCTTTAAGGAATTCACCCTCAGCAACGTGCTTTGCCAGGACATAAATAATGATGGCGCACTGGACGTGCAGTACGCTATCACCTGGCAGCAAAAATCCGGCAACAGCTGCGATGACCCAACCGACCCGGCGAATTTCAGCCTGGCCACATCCAGCAAGTGCATAAATGCGGTCGGCGACATCGACGAAATTCCGGTACTACCTCCTAACCCTGATATACCGACAATCAGCGTTGAGAAAATCGCCCAACCGCCGATAATCAGCCCGGGCGAAGACGTTGATTACATTATCAATGTAGTAAATACCGGACCCGTAACAGTCACAATAGATACGCTGGTGGACGACCAGTTTGGCGACCTCAATGGACGGGGTTCCTGCTCCGTACCGCAGACCATCATCCCGAGCCAGGTTTACAGCTGCGCATTTAACGCATTCCCCGCAGGCCCGGCGCCTAGCTCACACATCAATATCGTAACGGGAAGTGGCACAGGAAATGGTCAGGCCGTCACCGCTGATGGCACGGCCACAGTTGAGATTGTAGACCTTGCGACGGGTGGCATCGGCTATCTGGTCTGGAATGACCTGAACGCTGATGGCAGCAAGGATGAGAACGAAAAAGGAATCGCGGGCGTTACCGTCAATCTGCGCAACGCAGATGGCTCTTTACTGCAGAGCCGGCTTACCAATGCCGCCGGCTTCTACACTTTTCTTGGCCTGACTGCTGGCGAATACATCGTAGAAGTTGTAGAAAATGGGCCGCTAGGCAACCTTGTGCGCACCACGGCCAGCAACCCTTTTAATCTCAGTATTTCTCCGGGAGAAGTTACCTCCGCCGCTAATTTCGGCTACGTCGGCGCGGAAATCTCTTTACAGAAAAGGGCCAACCCACAGGTCATCAATGCGCCCGGCGAACTGGTCACCTTCACAGTGGAGGTAGTCAACACCGGGGTGGTACCGGTTGACGTCTCCGATCTGGCCGATAGCGAATATGGCAACCTTTTTGATAGCACCGCCTGCCCGCTTCCCAGAACAGTTTTGATCCCCGGCCTCAGCTACACCTGCGAATTTACGGAACAGGTAACCGGTAATCCGGGCGACCGTCACGTAAATACTGTGGAAGCCATTGCCACTGACGCGATTGACGGACACCAGGTCTTTGCCGCAGATGATGCAATAGTGGCTATTATTGACCCAGCTGACGGCTCCATCGGTCACCTTATCTGGCAAGACGACAACGGCAATGGTGCAGTTGATGAAGGGGAATTTGGTCTCGACAATATCACCATCAGCCTGCTGCTTGACGCCGATAATAACGGCAGCTACGAAACCCCCATCGGTACCGCCCGCTCAAGTGCTGGTGGAGAGTACGGCTTTTTCAACCTTGCCGCGGGCAATTACCGGGTAGAGATAACTGACGACTTCAACATTCTCAGGGGCAAATACCTGACAACACCGCCAGCGCCCAGGGATATCACACTTGGCGCAGGAGAGTCTCTTCTGGACGCGGATTTCGGCTATGCCGAGATACCACGACCGAACATCCTGACGCTGAAAATACCCACACAAATAATCCACGATTCACCGTCCTCCGACGTCACCTATCGTGTGGCGGTGCTCAACACCGGCAATACTGCAGTGACAATTGATGAGCTTGTCGACAGCCGCTTTGGCGATCTCACGGCACTGCCCAACAGTACTTGTGAAGCCAATATTACGATTACACAGCGTAATATCTACAAATGCAGGTTCACTGTGTCGGTCTCCGGCGCTCCAGGTGAGCTGCATCGCAATCTAGTTTCGGCAACTGCCAGTGATGCCAATGACAATGTTGCATTCGATTCTGGTGGTGCCACCATTGCATTCCGCGATCCCGACGAAGCCGCGATAGGAGACCAGGTCTGGGAGGATCTGAATGCAGACGGCATCTTCGATGAGGGTGAACCAGGCGTACCCAATGTAACCGTGGAGCTCTACCGCGCGGGCCTGTTGGTCTCCTCAACCATTACTGATGCTTCGGGTAATTACCAATTTATGGGGCTAGCCGCAGGGTCTTATGAAGTGCAGATAACCGACACCGCAGGCGCGCTGGGCAATAAAGTACTTACCACCACGGCCGAGCAACTTAGTATCGAGCTAGCACTTGGTGAAAACTACACTCTTGCGGATTTCGGATACGCCATGGCAGCGATAGAGGTGGTCAAGGAAGGCGACCGGAAAGTATTCCTGGAACCGGGTGGCGACGTTACTTTCACGGTAACCACGAGAAACATCGGCTACATTGATGTGACTTTGACCAACCTCATAGATGACAGGTTTGGAGACCTCAATGGCCAGGGCAGCTGCGCAACACCACTACGCGTTCCCGCGCGTTCCTCAGTAGCCTGCCAGTTCATAGGCAACGTGTCCGGCTCTGCTGGCGACCTTCATACCAATACCATTAGTGCGACCGCAACTGATGACGCGGGGAACGGCATTGAGGGACGCGCATCTTTCGATGTCGACATCATCGGGATCAATTTCGGCGCGGCGGGCTACCTGGTCTGGAACGATGAAAACGGCAACGGCGTTCGTGACATCTCGGAGCCCGGCATCGGCGGTGTAACCGTTGACCTTGAGGTCGACGATGACAATGACGGCGTTTTCGATCGCGTGGCTGCGAGCACAGTGACACGCCAGAGCGGTTTTTATGCGTTCATCCCGGTACCTGAAGGCGACTGGCGGATACAGGTCACAGACGACTTTGGCGTTCTGGCTGGCCAAACCCTGACTGCCGGCACTAACCCCAATAACTTCGCGCTGTCGGGAGGGCAACTTTATACTGAGGCCAACTTTGGTTACCTCGCACTGGGGACCGGCGGCGGACCCACCCCACCCGTGCTGCCGCTACTACCTGCTCCAGGGCCCGGCACCCAATCGGTCGAACCAGAAGCTATTCCCACTTGGCCAATCTGGATGCTTATGCTGACCACAATGATCCTGATGGGCATGGGGGTGAGAGTCGAAAGTGTTGCGAGCAGGTAAACGAGGCAGCTGACAATCGGAAAACGCCCCCCGCTCCGATTTGGCAGAGAATCAGTCCGTGATATCCAACTTTTATTTCGTTACCATCTTGCAATGACTAAAGCTTTTTAGGACAGTGATGAAAATTCAAGGACGCCTTTTCGTCTTACTATCGGCTGTTTGTTCCTTCGGAATGCACGCCTCACCAGCCCATGCACAGATTTATGGTGCATCATGTCCGGCCGGGATCGACATCAATGACTGCGTCGCCAACGACCTGCAGCCAACAGGCACAATTATCATTAACGGGCCCTCGGAATGTAATGAGGGCGATATATTTTCCGCCACAGTTCGCATTCTATTCTCCGATGGCGGAGGCGCAAACGAACGTTATACGGTAGGTTTTTTTGTTGGGGAGAATGGCGAACCGGCGGTCGGCGGTGCGAGCTGCACCTTCGACTCATTACAACCTGTCGTGCTACCACCAGATGATAACCCTCTGGGTGGGCCTTATCCCGAATTAAGCGGGGACTCCTGCGGTGACATTTCCAAGCGAGAACCAACCTTCAAGGACATCTCTCTTAACGCCATAGAATGCAAGGATGATGATGGCGACGGCAACGTGGACATCAGCTACGTTTTGTCCTGGGAAAATAACGCCAAGAATACCGACTGCGACAATCCGTTAGATCCGCTTCAATTTGAACCCAATCCGCCCAAATGTCGATCAGACCTCGAATACGATCTGCCGATTGCGGTCGAGGATCCACCCAGCATCGAGGTGGCTAAAGGGGCCTTTCCCTCTCAAGTGGAGGAACCCGGTGGTCTTGTTCGCTTCGCGATCACCGTACTCAACACATCCCCGGAGCCAACGGACCCGGTCGAAATTGTTTCGTTCATCGACAGAGTGGATGGTGGCCCTCCGCAGGATGTCAACGGACTGCTCGATTGCGTGGTGCCATTCTTTCTCGCCCCTGGCGAAAGTAAGACCTGCTATTTCGAATCCCCGGTCAACGGCGTTTCCGGTGATGTTGTTACAGATACCATTACCGTAGCGGGGCGTGACGATGAGGGCCAGGGTGTTGAGGATTCCGACTCTGCGCAAGTCCAAATTATCGCGCCCGACCTGCCACCCCCGCCCGGCGACTTGCGCCTGGTAAAGTTCGCATCGCCGACAGAGATTGACGAGCCAGGGGGCACAGTCCAGTACGATGTCCTGATCGCCAATGTTTCTCCTACACCTGTTGAGCTCGAATCGTTGGAAGACGACCTCTACGGAGATCTCAATGGAAAGGGCAGTTGCGTGTTGCCGCAAACACTTAGCGGTGTTAACTCTCTCTACTTTTGTGCTTTCAAGGAGCAAGTGACTGGACAGCCAGGCGATAGGATTACCGACACGATTGTCGTTAGCGGCACTGACGGATTACCGGCTAGGAATGCGCTGACAGCGCAGGATTCAGCAACGGTAACTATCGATAATGTCGGTTCAAATATTTTGGTTACCAAAATAGCCAACCCGGAAGCCCTTCCCGAGCCTGGCGGCGCGGTTGCCTATACACTTGCCATTCAGAATACATCACCCGTAGATAACGTCACGATCAACCGCATCTTTGACTCCCTCGCCTTTATCAAGACTGGAGTCGGTTTGCCTGTTGGCTGCTCTGAAGGACAAACACTGGCGCCCGACCAGAGCTACGAGTGCACTTATACCCTCGATGTTGAGGGTGACAGCGGGGACTCAGTCACCAATGTGGTGGAAGTTAGCGGGCGTGATGACGACGGCAGGCTGGCCTTCGACATTGACGCCGCTAGTGTCTTCATCGTCGGCCAGCCGCCACAGCTGGAAGTGGTCAAGCGAGCCGTCCCGAGCTTTCTGCCGGAGGCCGGTGGTGAAGTGACTTACATTGTGGCTATACAAAACAATTCGACCTCTACCGACCCGGTAACCATCACAGGGCTGACAGATTCAGTCGATGGGGCGATGCCAGTTTCGCTGGACGGCATGGGCACTTGCAGTCTGGACCCACCAATTGTGTTGCAACCCGCGCCGGGGGCCAACTCTTTCTACATTTGTTCATTTCCTCAGACACTGGGGGCCGGCACCGTCGGTGATACAGTAATGGACGAGATCGAAGCGACCGGCATCGATGATGAGGGAACGCCAGCTTCTGCAACGGCTCAGGAGACAGTGACCTACATCGGATCCGCCATTCCAGACCTTGAACTGGCCGTTGCTAAAATCGCCTCGCCCACTGAAGTGCCTGAGCCTGGTGATCAGGTGACATTTTCAGTGTTTATCGCCAACACATCAGACCCGAATACACCTGCCCCGAATCTGACGCTTCGAGAGTTGGATGACAGCATCTACGGTGACCTGTTTGTTCCCGGCAAGGGGGACTGCAGCGCGTTGAAGGATACGGTTCTTGTGCCCGCAACCAGCGCGCTAGACGTAGCCCGCTGCAGCTTCACTGAAAACGTCACGGGCACGGCGAATCAGACCGTAACAAATGTAATTATCGCCACAGCAGAAGATGCCAGTAACAACGAAGTCATCGGCAGTGACGATGCGACTGTCACTATTGTCGACGTCCCTGCCAGCCTGGAAGTGACCAAGCGAGCGACTCCTGTCACCGTGATAGAACCTGGCGAAGACGTGACGTTTGATATTTTGGTATTTAATACATCGCCGGCAGATAGGTTGCTGCTCACATCCCTGGTTGATAATGTACACGGCGATCTGCTGAACAATGGTCTGTGCCCTCCACCCCCAACGCTATTCCCCGGCCGTGACCCCTATCGCTGCAAATTCACAGTGTTTGTCGGTGGTGAACCGGGCTTCGAGGAACGCAACACAGTCCTTGCGATCGCTGAGGATGATGAAGGAAAGTCGGTGGAGGGCAACGCCCAGGCGACTGTTACAGTCATCGGTACCGCCCCTTCAATACTCACTACCAAGACAGCGAATCCAACCAGCGTTCCAGCTACTGGGGGCCTCGTATCATTTACATTTACAACCACCAACACATCAGATGCCGACGTTGTCACGCTTGATACGTTGCAGGATAACGTCTTCGGCGACCTGAACGGTCAGGGCAGTTGCAGCGTTCCACAAGTACTTGCACCGGGGGAATCCTACAGCTGCGTGTTCTCTACGAGTTTGTCGGGAATACTTGGCGAAACCCACCTCGATGAGGTCACCGCAACCGGGGTGTCCGATGACGGAGAGCCTGTGGCATCACGCGCTAATGCTATCGTGGTGTTCGTTGGGATGGTGCAGTCTATTCCCGCCTTGGGCCAGGCGGGCCTACTATCTCTTACGGTGCTTATAGGCTGGCTGGGCTGGCGCAGGCTGCGACGACACCAGTAAGCATTTACTTGGTGTCATCGCCGCTGCTTGATTGGAGGTCTCCAGCGATAGGCATCGATTGCCTACGAGCCACTTAGAACGCTGGTATATCCGTCTGCGTACGACCGAGTATCAGCGCGTGCACATCGTGGGTGCCCTCGTAGGTGTTCACCACTTCCAGGTTCACCATGTGGCGCATCACCGGATACTCGTCGGAGATACCATTACCACCCAACATGTCCCGCGCCTGGCGGGCAATCTGCAGCGACTTGCCACAGGAATTGCGCTTGATCAGGGAAATCAGCTCAGGAGCAATCTCCCCTGCGTCCATAAGTACACCGGCGCGATGACACCCCTGCAGGCCCAGACTAATCTCGGTCTGCATATCAGCCAGCTTTAACTGAATCAGTTGGTTGGCTGCCAGCGGTCGCCCGAACTGCTTACGCTCCATGGTGTAATCACGGGCCGCATGCCAGCAGGCCTCGGCGGCGCCTAGCGCTCCCCAGGCAATGCCATAGCGCGCGTTGTTAAGGCAACCGAACGGGCCTTTGAGCCCTTCAACGTTGGGCATCAGCTGCTCTTCGCCAACAAAGACTTCATCCATCACAATCTCGCCGGTGATAGAAGCGCGCAGGGCGAGCTTGCCTTCAATCTTCGGAGCGCTAAGCCCCTTCATTCCTTTCTCCAGAATGAAGCCGCGAATTTTACCGTCGTCGGTCTTCGCCCACACCACAAACACATCGGCAATGGGGCTGTTGCTGATCCACATCTTGGCGCCGGAAATGCTGTAGCCGCCCTCCACGCTTCTCGCGCGGGTTACCATGCCACCCGGATCGGAGCCATGATCAGGCTCGGTCAGGCCGAAACAGCCAATCCACTCACCGGTTGCCAGCTTGGGTAGGTACTTCTCTCGCTGTGCCTCGTTGCCATAGGCATAGATGGGGTACATCACCAGCGAAGACTGTACGCTCATCATCGAGCGATAGCCTGAATCCACGCGCTCCACTTCCCTGGCGACCAGCCCGTAGCAGATGTAGTCGACCCCCGGGCAACCGTAGCCATCGATGGTCGAGCCCAGCAAGCCCAGCTCACCCATCTCGGTGAAAATCGCCGCATCGGTTTCCTCACGCCTGAAAGCTTCCTGCACCCGCGGTGCCAGCTTGTCCTGGGCGTACTGGCGAGCACTGTCACGCACCATGCGCTGCTCATCGGTCAGTTGTTGATCCAGCAGGAACGGATCCTGCCAGTTGAGTTTCTGCCAGCTCTTGCCTTTGCTCATCGGTCGTGACCTGCGGAAATTTTGAGGAGACGATACCGTAGCAAACTACATTTTATTAATAAAATATATGTTTTATATATTTCCTATATATATTATATATTTATAGCTATGGACCTGCGAAAACTGGAAATCTTTACCCGCGTCGCCCGACTGAACAGCTTCAGTCGCGCCGCCGAAGACCTGCATATGGCTCAACCAGCCGTCAGCATCGCCGTGCGCAAGCTGGAAGAATCACTGGGAGTCACCCTGCTCGACCGTTCCGGTCGCCAGGTCAAGCTCACCGCAGAGGGTGAGGCCGTGCTGGCACGGGCGGATGTTATTTTGCGCGAAACCGAAGAGCTACTGCGCACCAGCGACGCCATGGGCCAACTGCTTACCGGTGAACTGAATATCGCCTGCCCCTCTATGCTCGCCACCTACTACCTGCCTGACGTGCTGGCCGAATTTCTTATCGATCACGAAGGGTTGAAAGCCGCCGTCACCCAGGCGGGTACCACGCGCGTAGAGCAGATGCTGCTGGATGACCAGGTCGAGATTGGCGTTACCAGCGGTAGCATGAGAGACGATGAGCTGGAGCTGTTGCCGCTGGTGCAGGAAGAAATGGTGCTTTGCGTTGCACAAACACATCCCTGGGCGAGCAAAAAACAGATCGACATTGAGGAGCTGGCCAATGTGCCTATGGCAATCTACGAGAGCGGCTACTTCATTCGCGCCAAGTTTAATCAGCTTTGCCAGCAGGCCGGGATAGAACCCAGCTTCCGGGTACAAACGAACTTCCTGCCACTGATCATCCGCATGGTCAGGCAGGGCCTTGGGGTCACGGTGGGTCTCAAGATGATGGTCGAGCAAGAGCCAGGCATTGTCGGTATCGGCATTGCCGCCGATACTCGAATAGATATGGCCCTGGCAAAGCGGCGCGGCAGAGTGATCTCGGGTGCCAATCAAGCCTTTTTGGATTGGGCCGCATTCAAGTTATCATGACGGGCCAGGCCAAACCCAGAGAGCCATCAATACGCCATGCCAGCACTCGCGCAATTCAGCCACCACTTGGCAAGTCTGCTGCCACAAATAGGAAGTAGTGAATTCCCGGCAGGTCTTGTGGCCACTCTAAAAGCGCTGGTGCCTGTCGATGATGCCAGCATCCTCTTATATCCACCCAAAGCAATGCCCGTCATAGAACATTTTGAGGTTCCCGCAAAAACCTCTACTCTTGACCGTTTCGTTAAAGGTCCTTTCCTGCTGGACCCCTACTATCTTGCCGCCGATCGGGACAAACGATTCGGCGTGTTTCGCCTGCGCGATCTTTCGCCCACCGGTTTCAAGGATAGCGAGTACTACAAGACCTGGTACCGCAATTGTGGTTACCAGGACGAGTGTGGCTACCTTATCGCCCTGCCGGCGGGTGGGTTCGTCAATATCGCGCTGGGCAAGACTCGGCCCCGTGCTACATTCACCAAGGCGCAGCTAGTCATTTTAGAGGCGATTGGACCGGCCGTGGAGGCACTGTGCAAACAGCATTGGACCGCGCATGAATCGTCGGCTTCGTCCGAACAACTGCGAGCGCAACTCCATAGCGCCCTGAACGCCTTTGGCAGCAGCCTGCTCACCGAGAGGGAAACCCAGGTGATCAATCTCGTATTGCATGGCCACAGCACCAAGACTGTCGCGGAGAAACTCTCCATTTCGATGGAAACCGTTAAGCTGCACCGCAAACATGCCTACGCAAAACTGGAAGTCAGTTCTCAAGCCGAGTTATTTTATCTGTTCCTCGACTCGGTCATGAGCGCACGAAACTACGAAGGCGGCGATACGCTGGTAGCTTATATGCAGCCACCGCAATAATTGTCTTAGTGAGGGGGCCACACCTTGGAAAGTTACGGGGCAATTAGCCTGATCCCTGTCATCGTCGTGCTTACGGTGGCTATCATCACCCATCGCACCATCGCCGCAGTAACCGCTGGTGCACTGGTCGCATTCCTTATTGCTGATGGCATAGGCTTCATTGGCAGTTTATCGGAAGCGCTGTTGACGGTTATGCAGGATGAAAACACCGGCTGGGTGTTAATGGTCTGCGGTCTGTACGGGAGTTTTATCGCACTGCTGGTGCGCGCAGGAGGTGCGCAGGCATTTGGCAACCTGGTTACCCGACGCGTCAGTAGCAAGCGCGGCAGCCTGCTCTGGACCTGGGCTCTAGGCCTGGTCATTTTTCTGGACGACTATCTCAATGCCCTAACCGTCAGTTCATCAATGAAAAAGGTCACTGACAAATACAAAACCTCGCGGGAAATGCTTTCCTATGTTGTGGATTCGACAGCAGCGCCAACCTGCCTGATTATTCCAATTTCTACATGGGCCGTTTACTTCGCCGGTTTGCTGGAAAAAAACGGTGTCGCCGCCGAGGGTGAGGGCATCAATCTTTTCATCCAGTCCATTCCCTACATGTTCTACCCGTTTGTGGCGCTGGCCATCGTGCCGCTGGTTATTATGGGCGTCATTCCATTGTTTGGCACAATGAAGCAGGCAGAACTACGTGCCGAGACCACCGGCGAGTTGCAGCCACCGGGCACTTCTATGGACATCGAAATGGCAGAGCCCTATCACGAAGGTGACAGCAGCGCGTCCAGCCCCTCCCTGTTTTTTGTCCCTTTATTTGTGTTGATACTGGTTACCGTCCTGTCCGATATTGATCTGTTGATTGGGGTGATAGCGGCGATCCTGGTGACCATGGTGCAATACCTGGTGACCCGCACTCTTACACTCTATGAAATGTTTGATACGGTTATGGAAGGTCTGAAGACGATGCTGCCGGTGCTGTGTATTCTGGTCGCCGTATTCACCTTCATTGAGGCCAATAATGCCCTGGGGTTCACTGAATACGTTATCTCATCGGTATCGCCTTATATGACACCCGGCATGCTGCCCGTGTTGACCTTCATCACCATGGCCTTTGTATCTTTCACCACAGGTTCAAATTGGGGGGTGTTCGCGATCGCAATTCCGGTGGTGTTTCCACTGGCGGTAGAACTGGATGTAAGTATCCCGCTGATGGCGGGTGCCTTATTTTCTGCCAGTGGCTTTGGTAGCCAGGCCTGCTTTTACAGTGATTCCACCGTGCTAGCAGCCCAGGGTAGCGGCTGCCCGTCCTATGAGCACGCCCTATCGCAGTTGCCATATGCGCTATTGGGCGGAAGCATTGCCGCTATCGGTTTCCTGTTGATTAGTTAATCGCAGGCGTCGCTTCCGTGCCCGCTGCACTGTACACCAGCTTGCCATCGATATAAGTGGCTTCGACTCGCGTACGACAATGCTCCGCCAACCAGTAATCACAGATTGTATGCGCCGCCGCAGTGTAGTCCCGCATGGGGCCCTGCACGCCAAGTGTATGCGCCGCGGCAATGATATCGTGATTGATAATTACGACGTCCGCCTTCTTGCCCACCTCGAGCGAGCCAGTCAGCTGCTCCTGACGCAACGCCCGAGCGCCATTGATCGTGTAGGCATCCAGCAGGTCTTCAATTTTGAGCCGCTCACTACGATTGAAGCTCGCCCAATACCGGTCGGCAGGGTCTGTTGAACCTGGCGCCTGCACCCACTCGCCACGCAGCAAGCCATACATAATGTCGGTAAAAGGACGCGGCAACGCACCATCGACAGGCGCATCGCTACCGGCGCTCACCAGTGCGCCGGCATCCATGATGCGCTTGATCGGATAAAGATTTTCAATATAAGCAGAATCCTGGCGGTAAAGTTCTTTAAGATCATTCACGTTGCGCGTTTCACTCACGTAGGGAATCACTGTTTTGTCATAATCATGCCAAGGGGCAAGCCATGACATGCTTGGCGTAATAAATGCGCCAAGCGCACCAAAACGCTCAGTATCCTCAGGGCTTACCTGCTGGAAGTGCGCAATATTGTGCGGTAAGGACGAGCCTGTGTTAGCTGCTCTGGCTGCGGCTATTGCATCCAGCGACAGGGTCACAGCACGGTCGCCAAGCGCGTGGAAATGCACTGTCAAATCCGCTTTATCCAAGGCCACAACAGCATCTTTCAAGTCGGCTTCTGACAGTTCCAGTATGCCGTAGTTAAACTGCGGACCATCACAGGGCGACTCTTGAGCAGAACAATCCTGACGACGCAGCTTGTACTTGGTGCGACCACGCTCATCCCATTCAACTTTCAGGTAATGATCGTAAAGCGCTGCTGTCTGCGTGGGAAATTCAATCACGCCATCCAGCATCACCTTTACTCCCTCTACCCGCAGCATGGGCAGGGGTTGCAGCTCCCGGCGCACTCTCTCTACCTCCGCCAACAGGGTTGGCAACATCAGACGACCCTGGTCATCCATGTGCCGATCCCGCGAGATGGCAAGCGCTAACGACATTCTCACCTGCAGAGCACCCTGCTCCGCGAGGGCTCTGAAAACCGCCACATCCCGGGGTTTGGCCCAGGCTTCCTGAGCGGAGGTCACGCCTGCCGAGAAAAAATACTCGTTGATTTCATCGGCACGAGCTACCAAAGAGGACACGCTTTCCCTGTCGTAATCGAACAGGTCATAAGCCCCGGCATCCTTGATAATGCCTGTTGGTTCACCGTCTGAATCAAGCTGGAAATACTCGCGATACCCTGCGAGTTCGGCTTGCAGGGTCTTGCCATTAACAGGGATATGTCGGCCATGCAGTGTCGCGCCATGAGCCAGTGCGTAGTCATTGGCGGCATACACATGCCCATCGGAGCCTGTCAGAAAAATAATATGTCTGTCACTAACCTTATTCAGGCCCTCTCTTACACTGGCATAGGCTCCGAGAAATTCAGCAGAGTCGGCGCCGTAGCCATTAAAATCCCAGGCGGTGATCCAACCACCTGGCTTGGGAGCCTTTTCGCCAAGACCAGCAATGCACGATTGCAGTTCCGCTACCAACTCAGACAAGCTGAATGTGTTTTGCTCGGGCAAATCGCAGGTATGCTTTTCTAATGCCAATACCGGGTGAAGGTGAACATCATGCAGACCCGGTAGCGCCATTTTCCCCTTAATATCGATCACTCGGGTACTTTCGCCAATCAAAAGGCGGACGCCCTCGGAACTACCGGCATAAATAATCTGATCCCCGCGTATAGCGACCGCCTCGACCGATTCTTGCCGCGGATTGGCCGTATAAATAGTTCCGTTCCAGATCACGATATCGGCCAACTCTTCCGCCTGGGCAAAAGAAAGGGAGAGCAGAAATACCGGCAGAAGAAGAATCCATTTCATATTGCAAAGGTCCTCAAATTACTTGTCGAGCTCTCACCCCCAGGAGCAGGGCGACGCAAAAAAAAAGCGCTCCATAGGAGCGCCTTTTTATTTACGTTGAGAATTAATCCCAGGTCATACCCAGTCGCATACCGAATGTACGCGGCCGCTTGGGACCGAAGAAATGTGACGGTAAAACACCACCGTTGATATTCTGGCCATCCCAGGTGAATTCATCAGTCAGGTTCTCGACGTAAGCTTCTACGTACCAGTCGCTTTCAGACTCGTAACCCACCCTCAAAGCCATCTCGGTATAGGAATCGATATAGTTCTCGCGAGTGCCAGTCCAGTCACCACCACGCTCGCCCTCGTAAAATGCCTCGAGGCTACCTGTAATGGCACCGCTACCCAGCGGGAAATAGGCGTCTAACACAAAAGCACCTGACCACTCTGGCGCCCAGAATAATGGGCTGCCCTCACAATCTGTAGAGCCACCGCAGATCAGCTGCAGTTCATTGGCTTCAGAATCGAGGTACCCGGCGGCCAAATAGACGGTAAAGTTGTCACTCAAAGACGCAGTCAGCGAGCCTTCGACACCCCAGGCCTCAACCTCGCCGACGTTATCAACCAATGAAGCTCCACCGTCGTAATAGAGTATTTGCAGGTCCTCATACTCGTAGTAGAAGGCAGTCAGGTCGATATTGGCCTTGCCGTCAAACAGTGAATCCTTGTAGCCGATTTCGTAGGAATCAACGGTTTCCGGCTCGAAGGTGTCTGGCAGGTAGCCATCATCTGGCGTTATGTCTGTGGTACCGAAGTCAGGCGCAATTCCATCGGCATCTACAATCGAGAAACTACCGAAACCGCCTGATTTGAAGCCCTGGGTATAGCTGGCGAAAAACATGCTGTCATCAGTCGGTCGCCATTTGGCCAGCACCCGCCAAGTGGTATCGTCCCAATCCTGCTCATCCTGCAAAAACCCGGTAGTGGAAAATCCGTAGGCCCAGTAGGCACCAAGGTCACTGTCCGGCGTGGGCATATACACAGAAAAATCTTTTTCGTCTTCGGTGTAGCGAACGCCAACTTCAACATCAAAGTTTTCAGTAATGTAGTAATCGAGGTTTACGTAGGTAGCCCAGCCATTGTAGTCACCCTTGATGCGACCGTTCTCACGAAGAAGGCCATCGGCTTGCGGGGTGAAATCGTACTCATAGTAGTCATACAAATCCTGGCAACCGGTGAAATCATTGCCCGGATAGTAATAGTTACCATAGTACTGACAAAAGAAATCCTCTTCTCCGAGAAACCTGAATAGAGTGTCAATTTCTTCTTTGTAATAGGAAGCACCGGCGTACCAGTTAAGCGGCCCTTCAGTGTTCGACGTAAGGCGCAGCTCTTGCTGGAAGTAATCGCCTTCCTGATCCTGGCCATAGTTATTAATGTTCAGCGGGGTACCGTCGTAGTCCTCATTATAAAAGTAATCATGATCTTTATAACCGGTATTCGAGGTTAAGGTCGCAAAGCCTAAATCGTAGTCTATGCGCATACCGAGGGTCAGTATATCGGCGTCATCGTTATCGCCGCCGGCCTGATCGGAGTCGATCTCCTCATCGTTGCCGCGCAAACTGACGCCCAGCAGGTTCTCATCGAAGGCATCCCAGATATCGCCCTTGTCGATGGCACGGTAAACCGAACCAGACTGTTCGCGCTCTTCATATTCGACTGTGGTGTAAATGCCGAGCTTGTCGCTTTCATAGGTTGTAGACCAGCGCAACGCCCACTTATCGTGTTCGATCAGGTCATCAGAGCCCGGAAACTTGTTCTCGGCAAAACCGTCTTCCTGTGAGTAGTAACCTGCCACGCGCATGGCGAGGTTGTCGTTCATTGGTAGATTGATGGCGCCATCAACCACCAGGCGATCGCGTTCTGCCACATCTACATTGATAAAGCCCGAGTTGTCACCGCCGATCTCGGCGCGCTTGGTGTGTACACTGAAAGCACCACCTACCGAGCTACGTCCATAAAGGAAGCCTTGCGGACCACGCAGTATTTCTGCCCTGTCGATATCGTACAGACTGGTCACGGCCGAACCATTACGCCCTTCGTACAGATCATTTTTAAAGAACGCTGAGGAAGGGTCGCCACCGATACCAAAATCCTGGGTTCGAATACCGCGAACACTGATGGCATCAATAAAGCTGTCCTGGCTGTTTCCGGTTACACCGGGAGTGAACGATACCAGGTCCTTAACGTCATCAAGGTTGACCTTGCTGACGAAGTCACCTGACAAGGCGGTAATTGCCAGCGGCACGTCCTGCACAGACTCGCTGCGCTTGGTTGCCGTGACGATTACTTCTTCCAGAGACTGCGACCATGCAGGTGCGGCAATAGCGGAGGTGAGAATGGCCGCCGAAACTGCACGCGACAAGGTCTTTCTGGAGTTATTGAATCCAACGACTTGCGGAGTTATCTGTGATCGAGTGGTGGTCATGAGGTTACCTTTTTAATGAAATTAGCACTCTTGCGGGCCGTTCTGCGACGACTCTTACACCCCATATTCCATGACAGGGCCGAGTAATACCTTCTTATCGTGCCAAATTAGCCAAAGCACTCCTGAAATAATATACCCCTAAGGTGTAGCTGTCGCCTAAGTAACTATTGCACAACAATTTTTTCAGCCGCCAAGGTATCAAGCATAGGCTGCAGTTGATCCTCATAGCGTCGCCAACGGCCTATCGACCGGGTATGGGCGGGCTCACGCACCTGCACTGCGCTGGCAGTAGACACGGTGCCCTCCTGTTTATGGAAATCCAGGCAGGCATTCTCAAAGGGTAAATCCAGAAATTCCAGAAGCGCGCGAGCATTAGGCTCCAGGTCTCGTGCCGTATCCTCGTAGCTTATATCAAAGATGCGGTTGGGAAAGCGCTCTCGCCAGACATCCATCAGCCTGCGGTAGCGCGCATGGTGCCGCGCCATTTCCTGTTGTTCATAGGAGTGCAGATAGGCATCGGCAAACAGTTGTTTAAAACTGGCGAAGCAGGCGTCCATAGGATCGCGCACCAAATGAACAATCCTGGCATTGGGCAATGCCTTCAATATGAGAGGGATCATCAGGTAGTTCTGCGGCAGCTTATCGACAAAGCGCGGACTGTCCCCGCGCATTCGGCTAGTGGTCTGCAGATACATGGATCCAACCTTGGTCGGATCCGTTGTCCGTGCCAAATCAAATAACTCTGCCGTGAACCGTTTTGGATTGCGATAATTACTCAGCCGCCTCAACGCCAATCCAAACTGTTGTAGCTCACCGGCCGAATGGACTTGCGAGTGCGCGCTGATGATCCGTTCTACCAGGGTGGTCCCGGTTCGTGGTTGCCCGAGAACAAATATAGGAGACCCGTCCGGATTACCTGCTGGCAGGCTATCGAACCAATCTGTCGTGTAATGCTTTTCGAGAAAGTTGAACATCGCCTCTTCTGCTGGCTCATCATATTCCACGGTCTTGCGACGCGCTGCCGCGCCGGCGCTAAACGCTTCAAAAGCTGACTCCCAGCGCTGTAAATCCTCAAACTCCTTGCCTATCGCATAAAGATAAAACGCCGCGGCACGCGGGTTGTTCTTGTGACGTGCTAGCAGGTTCTGCATCTCTCTTATGTGGTTGTCATCCGTCGCCTTCACCGACCCTGCTAATGCCCAGTGAGCCTGCGGCGTATCTGGCTGGACGTTTATGGTGTCTCGAAAAATAATATCCGCAGTGTCGGTGTCACCGTGATAAACAAGGTTGTTCGCCAGATTTAACATGAACGGCGGGTGGTTCGGCCTCGTGGTATTAGCCCGAGCATAGAACCCCTTGGCTACACTGTGTTCGCCCATTAGCGATAATGTAGTACCAATCAGGTCCAGTACGATGGGATCCTCGGTCTTGATTCGACGCGTCTCCCCCAGCGCCGCATCGGCTTTGTTTACTTGCCCTTCGGTCATATATAACCGTGCGAGCTGTGCCCAGGCCGCCACATGGTCACGATCCAGCTTTACCACCGACTGGAATGCGCTGAACGCGGTTTTACGATCTTTGGCTTCCAGCGCAACCAGTCCAACGAGAAAGTGGGCCGGCGCAAGGTCTGGCTGAAGTGACAGTATCTGCTGGCAAATACCTCCGGCCTTATCGAGGTTACCCGCAGAAAGAGCCTGAAAACCCTGGCTCAGTAATTCCTGTAATTTAGATGCGTTAGCAGGAGGCTTGGGGCGACTCATGATAGACACTCATCCTCTTTGGCAAAATTTAGACGTGGATTACAGACAAGCGTCGTACTCCAGCGGCGTTACATGCTGGTCAAAGGTATCCAGCTCCTGTTGCTTTATGATCGCATAGACGCGATGAAATTCAGCACCAAGGCTTTTACCAATAAAGTCACTGTTACGAAAGGCGTCGAGCGAATCCGGCCAGTAACGCGGCAAACTAGGCGGCAACTGGTCATAGGCATTACCCTCCAGCGGTTCCGGCGCCTCGCGCTTATTCTGTATACCGTCCAGCATCCCCGCCAGCAAGACCGCCATTACCAAATGAGGATGGGCATCGGCACCGGGCACGCGGTGTTCGATACGTGTTGCTGCATGAGCGTCGGCGGGAACCCGCACGGCCACGGTGCGATTCTCGTAGCCCCAGCTGGGCGCCAGTGGCGCGTGGGTGCCACGCTGAAAGCGTCGGTAGGAATTCAGGTTGGGGGCGAACAACAACATACTGTCGTTCATATTATGCAGACAGCCCGCAATCGCATGGCGCAATAGGTCAGTTCCTTTGCCGGTGCCGTCATCGAAGGCGTTGTTACCCTGCTGGTCCAGCAGACTGCAATGCAGATGCATGCCATTTCCGGATAACTCACCGAAGGGTTTGGCCATAAACGTGGCCAGCAGACCGTGCTTCTTGGCAACACCTCGTATCGCACGCTGCAGCATCAGGGCCTGATCGGCAGCGATCAGCGCATCGGGGCTATGAAAGAGATTAATCTCGTACTGCGAGGGCGCACCCTCTTTTATCAGCGTATCTATCGGCAGATGTTGACCGGTACAGGCATCGCGAATGTCGTGCATCAGTTCCGACATATCGGCCATGGTATCAATACAGTAAGTGTGGCCGGCGGCAAGAGCGCCACCAACGCGATCGTTTTGGGTGTGCACCGGGCGACCGAGGGTGTCCTGTTCATCCTTAAACAGGTAGAACTCCATTTCGCTGGCAATCACTGGCGTGAGCCCATATTCGGCAAAGCGGTCTACCTGCTGCTGCAGTATCACCCGGGGGTCTATGGCACAGGGCTCACCGTTCAATTCACGCAGGGATATCATGACCTGGCCGGTGGGGCGTTCTGCCCAGGGCACGGGCACCAGCGTACGAATATCAGCTGCGCACATTCCATCACCATCGCCAGAGTCGAACACCCACTCCTCGGCGTCACGACCCCACACGTCAAACGCAGCCGAGCTGATGGGCAGCTTCAAGCCCCCTTCCATCACCTTGTGAATCTTTTCGCGGGTTACCCATTTGCCCCGTAAGCCACCCGTCAGGTCCGGGAGGATAACTTCAAAGACTTCAATATCTGGATAGGTATCGAGAAATTTCTGCAGGTGCTCGCCATTTTCGGCCATAGCCTTTCTTCCATGCATGGGGTTGTTATTGGTATATCAGGAAAACACCACTTTAGGGGTAATTCCCAATTCCAAGCCGTGTGCCACACTATTAAACAATGCTGGGCATACCTGCGCCATAACACTTCGGGGTAACGATTACCGCGAAGGGCGAGGAGCGGCCTGGACTCACCGCTGATAGACACGAGTATTCAATCATGACTGCAGATACCGCCAGCTTGCGCAAAATGGATCAGTCGCATCACTTGCACCCGTTTACCGACTTTCAGGAGTACGCCCAGAACGGCGGCCGCATCGTCAGCAAGGCGGAACACATCTACATTACGGATTCTGAAGGCCACCAAATGTTGGATGGCATGTCTGGCCTGTGGTGCTGCAACCTGGGGTATAGCCAGAAAGGTATCATCGATGCGGTCTATCAGCAGATGCAGGAATTGCCCTACTACAACAACTTCTTCCAGTGCTCCAACCAACCCGCAGCGGAACTGGCCAAAGCCCTGGTAGACGTTACACCGGCACGGTTCAATCACGTCTTCTTTACCAACTCAGGTTCCGAGGCGAACGATACCAATATCCGCCTGGTTCACCGCTACTTCGACCTGCAGGACAAGCCCGACAAAAAACTTATCATCAGTCGCAAGAATGCCTATCACGGCAGCACTATCGCAGCGGCATCGCTGGGTGGCATGAGCGCCATGCATAAGCAGGCACGTGGCCTCGATTATGTTCACCACATCAACCAGCCACACTGGTTTGAGGAAGGTGGCGATCTGGACCCCGACACATTCGGGACCCAGGTAGCGCGCGAACTGGAAACCATGATCGACCAACTTGGCGAAGACAAGGTTGCCGCCTTTATCGCCGAGCCCGTACAAGGTGCAGGTGGCGTGATCATCCCACCCGATACTTACTGGCCGGAGATACAACGTATTTGTAAGGAGCGCGACATCCTGCTTATTGCCGACGAGGTAATTTGCGGCTTCGGGCGCACAGGCCAATGGTTTGGCAGCGAAACCTACGGCATTGAGCCCGACCTGATGACCTTTGCCAAGGCGATCACCAACGGCTATATACCGCTGGGTGGCGTCATGGTCAGCGACAAGATCACCGATGTACTGCTCGCAGGCGGCGGCGAGTTCGCCCACGGCCTCACCTATTCGGGTCATCCGGCAGCCTGCGCAGCCGGCCTTGCGACGCTGAAGATTTTGCAGGATGGCAATATTATTGAGACAGCCGCCAATACTGTTGCGCCCCACTTCCAGGCCCGGCTACGCGAGTTTGAGGATCACCCCATCGTGGGCCAGGTTCGAGGCAAGGGTATGTTTGCCGCGGTTGAATTGGTCAGCAACAAGGCAACCCGTGACCGCCTTGCACCTGACTCCGCCGGCGCCTTGTACTGCCGCAATAGCGCCAATGCCAATGGTTTGATGGTGCGCCAGACTGGTGACGCCATGATTACTGCGCCGCCACTCATCTGCAGCACCGGCGAGATCGACATCCTGGTCGACAAGCTGGGCACCGCCCTCGATGAAACCGCCCGCCATTACGGTATTTCCTGATACGATAGACCCGGCTCACATGCCGGGTTTTTTTTAGGCGCCAGATACCATGACCGACACTATCGTCCACAAGAAGACCCTCAGACAGCGCGATATGGTGCTGTTCACCGTCTCCGCGATCCTGCTGCTGGACACCCTGACCGCCGCGGCATCTGTTGGAGCCCCCAGTGTATTCTGGTGGATATTCCTGGGGATCGTGTTCTTCGTTCCGTTCGCACTGATTTGCGCCGAGATGGGCTGCGCCTACCCGGAGCAGGGCGGTATCTACGCCTGGATTCGCGATGGCTATGGCGGTAGATGGGCGTCTCGGGCCACCTGGTGTTATTGGGTTAACACGGCGGTGTGGTTACCGGCGATTTTCCTGTTGTTCGCCGGTGTTTTCAAACAGATGTTTTTCCCTGACCTGTCGCTAGCCGCACAGATCGGTATTGGCATTGTGCTGACCTGGCTCGCTGTGGCCGTCAATGTAATGACCCTGGATGTCGGTAAGTGGATTCCAAACCTCGGCGCCATCCTCAAGATCATCATATTCCTGGCGATCATTGTCGGCGCCTTCTCTTACATTGGCGACCACGGTATGGCCAACCCCCTTACCCTGGAGACCCTCAAGCCCGATTTTGGCTCAAGCATCCAATATATTCCCGCTATCATTTACGGCATGCTTGGCTTCGAACTGGTCAGCGCGGGTAGCGAAGAAATGCGCGACCCGGCCAGGGATGTACCCCGGGCGATCTTCATTTCCGGAACAATCATTATTGTGCTGTACCTGCTGGGAACCATCGCCGTGTTAACCGCTATTCCCGCTGGCGATATCAACCTGGTTGAAGGCCTGATCGATACGCTGAACCTCTTTTTTGGACAAAGCGCCGTGGGTAAGGCTTTCGTATTAGCGTTGGGCATAGGCGCCCTGTTCACCTTCTTTTCAAACGGCGTTACCTGGGCACTGGGTTGTAACCGGGCAGCGGCAGAGGCTGCGCTGGAAGGTGAGCTGCCCAAAATCTTTGCGGTGGAAAGCAAGAATCTGGGCACCCCTATTGGTGCCGCTCTGTTGATGGGCATTGTCAGCACAACCGTATTGGTGCTTTACGGCTTTCTGTCAGGCTCTAATGAAGAATTGTTCTGGGCCCTGTTTGCCTTCAGCGCGGTGATATTCCTGCTGCCTTACCAGGGCATGCTGCTCACCTTTATGAAAATGCGGGTTGTTGATGCCGATCACCCCCGCCCCTATGCGGTGCCCGGCGGCCTTGGCGTCGCCAGACTCTGTGCCTGCCTGTGCATTGCAATTCTCGCGCTCTCTGTCGTGTTGTTCATCTATACGCCGGATTCCGGGATCGATTGGGCTGTACTGGGTGGCGTACTAATAACGCTCGCTATAGGCGAAGTTGTTATCCGTTTTTCGGAAAACCATCGTACCCGCCAATAAGCCAACAGCTTGCCGCTGTACAGGTAGCCAACCCTGGCCTAACTATCTAGCCTGGTGCACTTTCGACCTGGCCTCGCCCAACCTACACTTCGTCTCTCGAATACGTAAACGCAGGAGCCGCAGCCATGAGCGAAGAACGCCAGAAATTAACAAAGCAAAATCTGGGAATAACAGCAGGTCTGCCACTGCAGGCCTCCGATGGCGATGTTGATGCGCTGCGCAAAGACATCCAGTTGCTCATGGATATTGAGGCCATCAAACAGCTCAAGCACGCTTACTTTCGATGCATCGACACCGCCAACCTTGAAGAGCTGGGAACGCTATTCCATGAAGATGTGACAGTGCACTTCATCGGCGGAACCTATGAATGGCAAGTGCAGGGCCGCAAGGACTATCTGGACAACATCGGCTATTCATTCAATAAGGAATCCGTTGGCCATCACAATGGGCACCAGCCCGAAATCCAGATTTTGAGCGATACCGAGGCCACCGGCATCTGGTACCTCGCAGATCATATGTGGATTCTGAATCACAATGCCAAAACTTATGGCACCGCCATTTACTGGGACCGCTACGAAAAAGTGGACGGGCACTGGTTGATCCGGGAAACTCGCTACGAACGCCTGTATGAAATCAACGAGCAGGTGCCAGAGCGCCCCGCCCTCAGCTCTCACTATCTGGGCGTGCACGGCACCGAGTCACAATTTTGAGGTAGAGGATGTATGCGGTGACCTTTCCCGCCATATGCTAGCGGCCTCAATGAGTCGCTAATCCAGCTATGCCGGGGCATCGTATACTCCTGCATGACACAAATGAGCACATACATGACGGCGGGCAAACGACTGTTCTCGCAACCACTGACCGAAACCAACTGGTTCAACGCGATCTGGTTCCAGACCACGTGGTTTTGCGCCGTGCTGGGCCGGGAGTCACTGCTACCGCTTACTGCCGCCCTGATTGCCCTTCACCTGGCGCTGGTACCTGATCGCGGCAAGGAAATCAGGCAATTGGCGGCTGTAGCGGCTGTGGGCGTTGGCGTAGACGCCTTTCTCAGCGCTAGCGGCGTATTCATCTTTCCCGATGGTGCTCTGATCCCTCTGTGGCTGATTGGCCTTTGGCTGGCTTTCGCGACGACCTTTACCCGCAGCTTGTCATTTCTGGCCAGCAGACCATTACTGACAGTTTTAGCAGGCGCAATCGTGGTGCCCTTCAACTATGGCGTGGGCGCCCGCCTCGGTGCAGTGGAGCTCGGTTATTCCCTACCTGTCGCCTTTGGCGTCATGGCCGCGATATGGGCGGTTTTGCTGCCCAGCCTGTACTTTGCGGTAAACTATATCAATACAACAAGCGAGGGGGAGAACAGCAGTGCATAGACTCATTCCAATCCTGCTGCTGACCTTTTGCTCATTGACGTCGGCCGAGCCGGTTGACCTGAAGAAAGTTGGCGAGGCCGAGCTGCGCGTTCTCTTCTGGTCCATCTATAACTCAACGCTTTACAGCGCTGACGGCCAGTACAGTGAGGGGCAGCGACCCCTGCAGCTGAAGATCCAGTACCTGCTGGACATCGACTCCGAAGCCCTGGTGGAACGCACAGGAGAAGAGTGGAGCTCTCAGGGGATGAATCACGAGCGCCAGCAACAATGGCTGGATGCGCTCGCCACACTGTGGCCTGACGTCAGCAAAAATGACGTGCTTACACTCGATATTGACGAGCAGGACCGCAGCACCTTTTATCGTAACGGTGAGTTACTCGGCGTTATTGAAGACCCTGAATTCGGTGACAGCTTCACCGGCATCTGGTTATCTCCCACCACAACTCGACCAAAGCTGCGACTGGCTCTGACCGGGCAGCAGAACTAATCTCGAAAAAAAGTATTTCCCCGATAGATTCACGCGCGCTGGCGCTCTAAACTGTCGCCCTGATTCCTATAAAACCAGAGGCGGTTATCTCATGGATATTTTCGCGCTGATCGTCATTCTGATCATCGTAGCGGCGGCCATCTGGATCGTCGTCACGCTAGGCTCTCTACCAGGCCAGATTGCAAAAGAAAAACATCACCCGCAGGCTGAGGCAATCAATATTCTCGGCTGGATAGGCATTCTCACTCTGGGCGTAAGCTGGTTTGTAGCCATCGTATGGGCCTATGCCAAACCTCCAGGCGCAGTTAATGCAGAGTTGCTAAATCGTATCTCTGAGCTTGAAACCCAAGTGGCTGAGCTCAGCTCAGAGGAGGCGCAACAATGATCGCTTTTCTTGTCATCTGTTACAGCCTTCTCTACGTCTTGTTGTTCAACAAGCTAAAGTTAATTCCCAAGACCAACAGCGCAATCTCGGCATTTGTCGGCGGCGGTGTAGTCTTGATAGGCGCCGTGGTTTTTGCCTGGTATACCTTTTCACCTGTTAGCCAGGACGCACGCCTGCACCGCTACATCATCCCGATCGTTCCCAACGTCAAGGGACTGATTCAGGACGTTGAAGTCCAGGCATACAAGCCGATGGAAAAAGGTGATGTGCTGTTTCGCATCGACCCAAGTCGCTATGAATTCAGCGTCGCGCAAGCCAAGGCCTCAATCGCTCAATTTGAAGCTCAACGAACCCTGGCAGAGCTGCAGGTTGAACGGGCCCGGAACCTGTTAAAAACGCAAGCGGCTGCACAAGTTGATCTGGATCGCTGGATCGCCGAACTGGACGCGGCTACGGCGGCTATTGCAAGCGCCGAGGCCCAACTGGGTAATGCAGAATGGGAGCTGGAAGAAACCGTGGTTCGGGCACCTGCTGACGGCTATGCCGTTAATGTGGTGATCCGTCCTGGCTCTTTCGCCGGGGTCGTAGGCGTCGCGGCTACGCTGCCCTTTATCTCAACTGAGGATAACGAGATTATGGCCAGCTTCAGCCAAAGTGCCATTCGCAACATCCAGGTGGGCGATGAATCGGAGTTCACATTTTTTCATCGACCAGGGCAAGTCTACTCTGGCACAGTCAGTCACATAATCGGCGTCAGCGCTTCGGCACAAACAACCGCAAGTGGTCAGTTGCCAACATTCAATAGTGCACCACCAGATCGCTGGGTAGTGAGGATGCAGTTTGACGACCAGGACGTCGCGAAAAGCCTGCCACAGGGTACCGCGGGTACCGCGACTGTCTATACCCAGCGTGGCAAGCCCGTGCATATCATCAGCAAGGTGGTGATGCGAATCAACGCATGGATGGCCTACCTGACCAGCCCCTAGCAACAGGGTCGGATGTGCTGGCAGCGATCAGGCCAGCGCATCCTCGGCAACAAAGTACTGGGGATCTTCAATCACATTAACCTCGACCAGGCTGCCGGCCTTGGTCAGCAGCTTCTTGCATTCGGCGCTCAGGTGCACCAGGTGCAGGGTCTTACCGCTGTTTAAAAACCGTTCCGCCAGCGTATCAATGGCCTCCAGGCCTGAGTGATCACAAACACGCGAACGCGCAAAGTCCACAACAACATCATCATTGGCGTCGGCTGGATCGAACTGTTCCAGGAAGCTGGTAACCGAACCGAAGAACAAAGGCCCTATCACCCCGTACACAGTAGAGCCCTTGTGATCTTCACGCGCTTCCACTCGAATATGCTTGGCGTGATCCCAGGCAAACACCAGTGCTGAAACGATAACCCCAACAATAACCGCTACGGCTAAGTCAGTCGCTACCGTCACACCGGAAACAAGAACGAGCACCAATGCGTCGCTGCGCGGCACCTTGCGAATCACCCGAAAGCTACTCCATTCAAACGTACCAATAACCACAATAAACATCACGCCAATCAGTGCGGCCAGCGGAATCTGTTCAATCAGAGGCGATGCTACGAGGATGAAAAGCAACAGGAACAACGCCGCAGAGATGCCCGACAAACGTCCGCGGCCGCCGGAGTTCACATTGATCATGCTCTGGCCAATCATGGCACAGCCACCCATGCCGCCAAAGAAGCCAGTCACCGTATTGGCAACGCCCTGCCCTACGCACTCTTTATTACCGCGGCCACGGGTTTCGGTAATTTCATCTACCAACCGCAAAGTTAGCAGCGACTCGATCAAACCAATCGCCGCGAGGATCAGCGAGTAGGGGAAAATAATCACCAGTGTTTCCCAGTTCAAGGGAACACTTGGAATATGAAAGCTGGGTAACCCACCCTTGATGGATGCCACATCGCCAACGACCCGCGTGTCCAGGTTGAGGCCAAGCACCAGCAAGGTCACAACAACGATCGCTACCAGTGATGACGGTAACGCCGTGGTGAGCCGCGGCAGAAAATGGATTATCGCCATGGTCATCATTACCAGGCCAACCAACATATACAGCTGACTCCCTTCCAGCCAGGCCACATCCAGAATACTGTTTTCCATAAAGGTGCCGGCCAACCAGCCTGCTTCGCCCGCGTTACCAAACTGGCTCAACTGGGCGAGGAAAATAACGATGGCCAGACCATTCACAAACCCCAGCATTACCGGGTGCGGAACCATGCGAATGAACTTACCCAACCGCAGGGCGCCGGCGGTAATCTGCAGCAGACCCATCAGCACAACGGTCGCGAAAAGATATTCCACCCCGTGATCAGCAACCAGCGCCACCATCACCACCGCGAGCGCGCCGGTAGCACCGGAAATCATTCCCGGACGACCGCCAATCACCGCGGTGATAAGCCCGACCATGAACGCCGCGTAAAGTCCCACCAGAGGCTCTACGCCGGCGACAAACGCAAACGCCACCGCTTCCGGCACCAGTGCCAACGCCACCGTCAGCCCGGAGAGCAGGTCGTTCTTGGCGCTGGTTACCTTACTGGGTTTTATCTCAAACATCGTTCAATCTCACGCAATAGCCGCCCCTGCCCAATGAACAGCGAGTGACGTAAAAATTCAGTTAACCAGTCGGCGAGGGGTTGTTGTTATGCGACGATTGGGAAGGTCGCGAAGTGTAGTGGAGTGGCGAGTAGGTGACAATCGCTAATAGTGGGCTGATCGTGTTGTTATTACCGTTGACTAGCGGGCAATGTATCCACGACCACAAAGCCTGGATTTGCAGATTGGTTCATGTCCGCATCAGCAGCGGAGTGGGCATTGCTTGTGGCGACAAAAAAAGAAGCGGCCACAAAGACAAGAGCCAGCCCAACAATCGGGATAGACGTCGTACTTGATTGCAAATGCTCTGGTTTACGCTGATCCATGGCTCCGTCCTCTGTCACCTGGGTTTCTTGTCCAGGCCCTTATCTAAGCACATCAAATCCCTTCGTGCCCAAGTAAACAGCCAAAAGGCGCATCTGGTCACAGTTGAGGAGGCAAAAGTCGTAAATATCGGTTTTTTTGATTTTTGTCATTAACCCATTTTTTAACCGGAACTGGGGCCGATTCAGGCACTAATATTCAGCCCATTCAGGTATTCCTGCAGGCGCTGCTCAGCCTGTTCACCAAACAAAAGTTCGCAGGCCTCACGCAGGCCGGGAGCTGCCGCAATATCCCGGTTTCGCACCACCAGTTCGATCTTGGAGCGTCTGCGCATAAAGTCCTCCAGCCGGACGATCATTTCCCGGCGCGCGGCCAGCTCAATTTCACCGCGCGTGTACTCGGCGTTTTCAAGAAGCAGCTCCACCTGACTTTCATCCTCCCGGATACGCTCGAGCAGGCCAAAGGCCGACTCGCCATAGCGTCGCCAGAAGCGCTCCGATAAGGGCTCTGAGGAACTGGGGTCGGTCATGTCATCTAGCTTCATACGCCTGGCCTGGATCATGAACTCATCGCGCAGATCCTTGCCCGGCTCTCCATACCAGTGATTGTCAGGCTCTGGGACCTCAACACCGAGAGCAGCAACCTGCTCGGCCACCTCATCACCAACATTCAGGCAATCGGTGAGCTTGCCGCCAAAAATACTCATGTGACGCTTGGCATCATCCACTTCAATAACGTGCTTGCGCGACAGCTGTACCCAATCGGCCACACCCCCTTCACCCGCCACAGCCAGCGGTCGCACCCCAACACGCTCGGCGATAATGTCATCGCGGGTCAACGGCCGCTCCAGGTCCAACAGGGCATTGCAGTTGCTGAGGACAAAGTCGCGATCCTCATTGGTAACCTCTACCTCCGGTGCCTCTACCTGTGTGTCGGTGGTGCCGATGCAGGTTTTGGGGCCCATTGGAATCAGGAAGAACAGGCGACCGTCACTGGCGAAGAAAGTCAGCACTCGCTGATTGTCGGTGAGGCGGTCAACAATCAGGTGTATACCCTTGGAAAACAGGTGCCGATACTCTGTCTCAATCTCAGCCTCTGTATTGACCGTGTCGGCATACGGGCCCGCCGCATTGATCAACACCTTGGAGCGAATGGTAAAACGCTCGCCCGTCTCCTGATCCGTGGCCTGCGTGGTCCAGCGGCCATCGGCAAAAGTGGAGCTGTCAGCGCTGACGTAATTCGCTGCGATACAGCCATAGCTCAGGCTTCGGCGAATAAAATTGAAGACAAAGCGCGCATCATTGTCGTAAAGATAGCAGTCGGAATACTCGAGGCCACCTGCCGCTTTGCTTGTGTTGATTTCGGGCTCGGCATCTTCAATCGTGCGGGCCGTCAGGTAGCGCGGCGGCCGGGTGACACAGCGCCCCATCAGCCAATACAACACGCTACCAAGGAAAACGAAAAACGACCAGAAGCGAAACCCCCGCTGTATGGTGGTAAAGAAACGTATCTCTTTAACGGTTGAAGGATAGGCCCGCATCAATTCATTGCGCGACTTACATAGTTTGTTGACCAGCAGGTACTCATGGGATTCCAGATATTTGATACCGCCCCAGGCGAGGTTGGAGGAATTGGAGCTAACCCCGGACGCGAAGTCTTCGCGATCAATGAGCGCCACCCGCACGCCGCGCCCGGCCAGGGACGCCGCACTGACTGCGCCATTAATTCCACCGCCAATAATCAGGACGTCGAAGTCCTCTTCCCGCAGTTTTTCCAGGTTGCTGTCACGCAACGTCATCGCCATACCTCTTGTTCTCTGGAGCACATCGTCTGTTTCAACGGGCCCAAAAATTTTCACACAATTCTATAAAGCTGCTCGCACTGTCGCTGAGGCTCTTGCCGGAGCGAAAATATAAGCCCACCTGTTTCTCTATGCGCCCGAATGACAGGTCGTCCATGATAGTGAATTCACGGCACTGATGGTGTTCCCGCAGCAATCTACCATCGATAAAGGTAACGCCCATGCCCTGGGCGACCATATGGATGCGCAGAGACAAACTGCTGACCTCCCAAACCGCACTGAACTGATCGCGCAGCCGTTGTATAGAAGGTCGCATATCCGGGTTGTCCAGCGCCGACGCAATCAGCGGAGTCTCCTTCAGCACCCGCGCATCGCCGGCGATCATCCGCTCGTAATGCGGGTGCAGAGGGCTCACCACCAGGTGCCGGGAATCACTGTACAAGGGAATACGGTCGAAAGCAGGCATGTGCTTCTGGAACGGGCCCATGCCCAGCTCAACATTGCCTGCCAGCACGGCGTAAATAATAGACCGGCTGGGCATTTCAACGATTTTCATTCGCACAGCGGGGTTCTGTTGATAGTAAGCGCTAATTAACTCTGGCGCATAAAAGCGATTAATAGAAGCACTCAGGGCGATATCCAGGCTCTGGGAGCCGCCCATACGCAGGCGCTGAATATCCTCCAGCGCCTGCTCTTCGTCACGCAAAACCTCTACCGCATGGTCAAACAGGCGCCGTCCTGCTGCGGTCAACTGCAGGCTCTTGCCGCGCTCCACCAACACGGTCTCCAGCTTGTTCTCCAGACCGGCTACCGCTTGCGAGATCGCCGACTGGCTCAGGTGCAGCGCTTCCGCGGCTCGATTGAATCCACCCTCCTCGATCACCGCCCGGAAAGCACGTAGTTCGCTATTCTCCAGCCTCACATAAGTCTCGCTAATACTTTTATAAGTGAGTTTAACTCAACTAATGATCTCACAGTTCCTATACTGTGAAAAATTCACATTCAGGAGTCATTTCGAGATGAGTATGGAGCAAGGCGTATTTTCCAGTGATCTGGCTGGCATCGTGGTGGGTGAAACCGCGATTTCAGATGTGCAGGGTGACAAAGGCCTGCTGAGCTATCGCGGCATCGACATCAATGAGTTGGTGGAACAGCCATTTCATCGCGTGGTCTGGCTGGTACTGTTTGGCCAGTGGCCTACTGCCACCCAGGAGCAAAGCCTCAGTACATTTATGCGCAGCCACAGCGCGCTGACCGATAAGGAACAAGCGTTGCTGCAGCACGTGCCACCTGGCTTGCACCCCATGCTGGTTTTGCAAGGCCTGCTACCCCTGCTGGAACTGCCCACAACACACAGTCTGGACATTCAGGACAGTGCCGAAGACGGACTCTTCCTGGCGGCCAAGGTCTCAGCACTGATCGCTGGCTACTACCGGCTGTCGCGGGGTGAGCAGATTCTTGAGCCTCACCACGAAAACGGATTTCACCAGGACTTCCTCTACCGGTTCCACGGAAAGACACCTTCGGACGAAGCCATCAAAATGCTGGATGCCGCGCAGATTCTGCAAATGGAACACAGCTTCAACGCCGGCACCTTTGCCGGGCGCGTGTGCGCCAGTACGCTGGCTCCCATCCAGTCTGTGCTGTCGGCGTCCATAGGCACACTGTTCGGCAAGCTACATGGCGGCGCCGACCAGGCGGCACTGGAGATGGCAATGGCGATAGGCGCAGCCGATAAGGCCGATGCTTATGTGGAAGAGTGTCTCGCCAACAAGGTAAAGATCATGGGTATGGGCCACCGGGAATATCGCACGGTTGACCCCAGGGCGAAGATTCTCAAGCCAATGGCTCAGGAGCTGTGTAAAAACGCCGACAGTCGCGAACTACTGGCAACGCTCATCGCAGTGGAAGCCGCCTGCCAGCGCACCTTCGCCAAGCAGGGCAAGGAAATCTGGGCAAACGTGGAATTCTACAAAGGCGCGGTCTTTCACAGCCTGGGTTTACCCGCCGACTACTTCACCGCCATGTTTGCCATGGCTCGGGTCTACGGCTACATCGCGCACTTTCTCGAGTTCCGCGAAGACAGCCGCCTGATACGGCCGCGCGCCCGTTACCGGCCAGACACTGCAACAGACGCAGCAGCTTAGGCAAAACTAGCGGCGGCGCATACCGCCGCCACTGCGCGCGCGGTTATAGCTGCGCGTGCGCTGATTACCCCTGGCCCGATTGTCGCGGCTGCGATTGAGGTCACGGCTGTAGTCGCGTGTTTGTGAGGGCTGAGTCGAAGGCCGACTGGCTGGCTTCGTTTCTGGCCGCTGCTGGGGTCGCTGCTCCGGCAATTGTTGCGGCCGATTCTCAGGCCTTGTTACGGGCTTGGCTGCGGGCCTGTCAGGCTGCGTAGCCGGTCGCTTTATATCGTCTTTGGCCCAGCCATCCTTGGTGCGCTTGTCCCAGCCATCAACGCCACGATCGCGGTAGATGTTGCCATCACGATCGGTATAGACGTTGTTGGCTCGGGCGGCTGAAACTCGGCTACGAGAACGATCGGCCAGCGCTGCCGTGGCCGGTTGTGTGCGGGCAATGTTTCTTTGGCTCTTGTAGAGGTTGTCGCCATCGCGATTGCGTCCGGCCACATAGCCTCGCGCATACCCGTGATTAAACCCGTTGCGGTAGCCATGGTTGTAGCCGTGACGATAGCCCCGGTGGTAACCGCGGTATGGCACCGGCCCCCACCAGCCACCGCGATACCAACCGCCGCCGCCCATGTAAAAGTGGAACGGTCCGCTGGAATAACTGAAACCGAATCGCCAGCCGCCCCAGGGCGTATAGCGCACATGGAAACCCCAGGTGGAGTAGCGTGGATAATAGTAGCGCCCGTACCAGCCCGGATAATAGTAACCAGTGCCATACACCACGGTGGTGTTATAGATATAGGTATTGGTGTAGCCCGGCGTATAGCCTACATACACCACGTCAGGCTCGGCCTTGTAGATACGTACAAAGGTGACGTAATACAGTGGTGACTCGGGGGGAATGCTGTAAATCTCCGCGGGTACCTCTCGCGCGACAGCCCAGCTGCCATTCGGGTTATCCGCCACAAACCAGATCGCCTCATCAACCGCGTAGTAACGGCCACTGGCCAGAATGACCGGGGTTGCCGTATTGACCGCATAATCGAGGTCGGTGCCATCCAGATCCTTGAATGTGGGCGCACCGTCGTACTCTACTGCCAGCGATGCCTTGCTCGGGTCTACCGCCGCTGTCTGCGGCATCTGCGCATCCAGCACCGCTTCCTCGGCAGCCTTGGTGCCCGGCACGGCATACAGCACAGTATTAACCTCGGAGCTTTCCGGAATCGCTTTAAAGTCTGTGGGCAAATCCTCGCCTGCGGTATACGACCAGGGGCCGTTCAGGTCACGCGTTGTGTACCAGCGCCCGGCCAACAGCACATAGTAATTCTGGCCGTTAATATCCATCAGCAGGTCGCTCTCGGTGTTGCTGACATACAGCAGCTGTGTGCCCTCAACCGGCGAAAACTCAGCCTTGCCGTCGATCACGATTAGTTCCGTCGGTTCAGTGCTCACGATCACCTTTGGAGGAGCGCCTGAACCCGTTTCGTCCTCGGGCTCAGAGTCAGCTGGCGGCGGAGCCAGCTTGGCCACGTCAGCGGGCACACCAGAGGTAATCTGCCAGCTGCCCTGCAAGTCCTCGGCCCGGTACCAGGTGTCCTCATCGGCATAGAGATAAAAGCTGTCGCTGGCGGGATCCTGCAACAGGGTAAACGGCGTGTTGATCACCCGGCGAACAGGCGAACCCTCTATCTCCCGAATTTGTGGCTCGCCATCCAGCGGAACCAATACTGCAGGCTCTGTGCTGAAGACGATCTTGGGGGGCTGGGTATTGATCTGCTCGGCAGCACTGGCCCGCGCATCAACAACCTCCAATGTGGCCAGCAGATTATCCATGGAAATGGGAATATTCATCTTGGGTATTTCGCGTTCCAGCAGCGCTGCAAGTGCACCGGCCTTATCCTGGTCTTCCTCAGGAATACGAATGTTTTCCACGTCCAGGCCAACCATATAGGCGGTGCGATCAGACCGGTCTATACGCAGTTCCGCATTGAACCAGATCGCACCGAAAACAGGTTGATCGCGGCTCTCCATTTCAACTGATACCGCCGCCCTGCCCTTGAGCATGTTGCCATCCAACTCCTCAGGCTGCGGTTGGTAAAGAACCACAACGCCCTCTTTAATCACTATCTCCCTGGGCCAGTTGCCCTGCTGCTCTTCATCGGCCGCAAAGAGTGCGCTGCAGGCAAGGGACAAAATGCACAGCGACAGTGATTTTAGGAAGTGATGAAGCATGAAATATTCCCTGAGTAGGAAGGAGGGGTTTCTATACCAAACGAGCGCGCAGCCCTGCCTTTAACAGGTCTTAACTGACGCCTGGATTATCGTCTTGAAATAGTAGACCAATCTGGGGGGAAAAGCTTAACGCCGCGAAATGAAAAGTGAGTTATTCGGCAACCGCTGAAGAGGCAGTTCTTTCCTGACGCAACAGGTTATCAAGACTGTTGCTGCGAAAGTAACCCTCTGCAACACGAAAGCGACTGTCATGTAGTTTCACCAAGTCACCATGATGCAGCGGCTGCTTGTCTGTGACCAATTCGCCGTTCAACAAGGTACCCTGAATAGAGCCCATGTCTTCAACATAGAGACGATGTTTTTCCAAGGTAAAGCGCGTGTGGTGCAGTGATACCTGGGGTGCAATCAGGGTCAGGTCGCAGTCATCATCATTACCCACAACAATGGGCGCAGTAACTGCATAGCGCATACCCTCAAGCGGGCCAGACTCTGCCGTTAGAATCCATTGGTAATCGGTAGGCGCCGGCTTGCTGACAAATCGCTCGCTTTGCCTGCGGTCATTGATCGGGGCCACATTAACCACCTGCCTACGCTCATCGACACTGTTCTTGAGTCCAATCGTACGACGACGCAGTTCGCGCACTAATTCATTAACTTTGATATTCCAATCTGCCATAACTCTTTGCCTGTATTTTCTGCGCCTTTTCAGTTTAAAAGGCGCATCTATTACTAAAACCTAGTCTTTATTAACCTAGATAGCACAAGACACAAACATCCTGTGGCCGGGCCTGTGATAACCATCACAGTTTTAGCCAAAAAAAACCGCTATCGCATGAGAATTAACTGGCCTCGGCGCGCTCCAGTTCGGCCTGCATTTGCTCTCGCATCACAAATTTCTGGATCTTGCCGGTAACTGTCATCGGAAAATCCTGCACAAATTTGACGTAGCGCGGCACCTTGAAATGCGTGATCTGACCTTTGCAAAAGTCTTTCAGCTCCTGCTCGCCCACGCTTTCACCAGCATGCAGTTGAACCCAGGCGCACACCTCCTCTCCCATTTTTTCATCGGGTATACCGAACACCTGCACCTCGGCGATTGCCGGGTGGGTGTAGAGAAACTCTTCCACCTCGCGGGGATAAATATTTTCGCCGCCGCGAATCAGCATGTCTTTAATGCGGCCGACAACCTGCACATAACCCTGGTCATCCATCACACCGATATCGCCTGAATGCAGCCAGCCCGCCGCATCGATGGTTTCACGGGTGCGCTCCTCATCGTTCCAGTAACCGCGCATCACCGAGTAGCCACGAGTGCAGATCTCTCCTTTTTCACCCGGCGCGACAACACGGTCATTTTCGTCAACGATTTTTATTTCAACCCAGGGCACCGCCCTGCCCACAGTCTCGGTGCGGTTCTGCATTGAGTCGTTACGCAGCGTCATGTGGTTCACCGGGCTGAGTTCGGTCTGGCCATAGGCGATGAGCACATCGTCCATATGCATCTCGTCGATCACCCGTTTCATGACTTCTACCGGACAGGGGGCGCCTGCCATGATGCCAGTGCGCAAGCTGGACAGTTTGTAGCTACCAAAATCGGGCGTATCCAGTACACCAATGAACATGGTGGGTACACCGTGCAAGCCGGTGCACTGCTCGTTTTGTACCGCGGCCAAAGTAGCATCCGGCTCAAAGGATGGCGCCGGGTATACCGCAGTCGCACCATGACTGAGGCAGGCCAGGTTGCCCATCACCATACCGAAACAATGATACAGCGGCACTGGAATACACAGCCTGTCCTGGTCGGTAAAGCCCATCCCCTGGGCACAAAGATTACCGTTGTTGAGAATATTACAGTGAGTCAGGGTAGCGCCTTTAGGCGAACCGGTAGTGCCACTGGTGAACTGTATATTGATTGGGTCGTCGGGGCGCAGGGTAGGTTTAAGTGCCTGCAGTTGCTGTGTCTCGTTGTCTCCACCCATCTCGAGAACATCACTGAAATTCAGCATGCCCGAAGATGCGTCCTCTCCCATGCGTATCACCATCTCAAGGTGGGGCAGCTTGTGGGCCTTGAGTTTACCGGGCGCGCAGCTGGCCAACTCCGGCGCCAGGTCCTGCATCATTTTCAGATAGTTACTGGTTTTAAATTGTTCAGCGGTAACCAGCGCCCTGCACTCCACCTTGTTGAGCGCATACTCCAACTCATACAAACGGTAGGCGGGATTGATACAAACCATAATGGCGCCCATTCTGGCGGTGGCATATTGCACCAGCGCCCACTCGGCACTGTTTGGGCCCCAGATGCCCACCCGGTCTCCCGGGCGAATACCCAGCGCCAGCAGGCCGGTGGCCAATCGGTCTATTTGTTCTCGAAACTCGCGGTAAGTCCAACGAATATCCTGATGACAAACCACCAGGGCTTCGTTATCCGGATAGCGGTCAGCGACACGATCAAGGCAGTCGCCAATCGTCTCGTAAATAATCTGCGAACTTGCTTCGCCGCAGTAATAGCTCTGTGACAGGGCAGTCATCACGACAACCTCTAAAAACCTGTTGAATTTAGAGTATTGACCAGTTTCGGCGTTTTCGCCTGTTTAATCGGGTAATTTGCTTGTCTTTGATGGACCGAGGGTGGTGTTAGCGGCTGCGCTTGCAGCCGGGAAAACTGCATAGCATTTCAAACATCAGGTTAGCGGCCAGCAATGATGTGTTCCCGGACGTGTCGTAGGGTGGTGACACCTCGACCATATCAGCGCCCACCAGATTGAGCCCCCAGCAGCCACGAATTACCTCGATACCCTGGGACGCCGTCAGCCCGCCCGGCTCGGGGGTGCCGGTACCCGGTGCTACTGATGGATCCAGGCCGTCAATGTCAAAGCTCAGGTAGGTGGGTGTATCGGGGCCAATCTGCTCTCGCACTTCTGCCATTAGTGGCTGCAGTGACTGATACCAGCAGTCTTCTGCGGGCACAACTCGCACACCCCTGTCGCTGGCCCAGTCGAAATCCTCAGCCGAGTAACCGGTGGTGCGCAGGCCGATTTGCACCATCTTTTGCGGATCTACCAGCCCTTCCTCTATCGCCCGACGAAAAATCGTACCGTGTGTTATCGGCTCACCAAACATCGCATCGTTAGTGTCCGAGTGAGCATCAACATGTACCAGCGCGACCGGCCCATGCTTTCTGGCAACGGCGCGTAAAATTGGCAGGGCTACTGTATGGTCGCCACCCATAGCGACGGTTTTCGCGCCGGTCGCAACCACCTCATCAAAGTATCGCTCGATGATGCCGATAGAATCCTGCAGGTTGAATGCATTAAGCGGCACGTCGCCAATATCGGCTATCTGAAAAGAATCAAACGGCGCTGCCTGGGTATACATGCCATAGGGGCGCACCATCACCGACTCGCAGCGAATTTCCCTGGGGCCAAAGCGACTACCACCGCGATTGCTGGTACCAATATCCAGCGGGACCCCAACCAGCGCGATATCCAGATTCTCGGCCGACGATTGAGTGGGTAACCTGAACATGGAAGCAACCCCGGCAAAGCGTGGCATTTCATTGCCGCCAAGGGGCTGGTTAAACGTCTTCTCGGTCATTGTCGCCTGTACTCCGATATAGCTTGATCACTGCAGACCGAGTCTAGCAGCAAAACAGCACGGCAGTTACGGTGGGAACGCTATTGTGCGACCATTCCCCGATACTCACTGTGAACGGTATTTTGATGACGCTTTTACGATTTCTGGGACAACGGCTGGCCTCGCTGCTGGGCTGGCTGTTACTACTGGCTGCGATACTCGCAGCAGTCGCCGCATACCGCATCGTAAGTTTCCAGCAGGACGACGATAGTGACCGTATGTCGGACAAGGCGAATTATCTGGCAAGCCTGGCCGGCGCCACCGGCGGCGCCAAAGCCTCGCGCCCCAATATTATATTTATCCTGTTCGACGATCTCGGCTATGGCGACATAGGCGCTGGCGCTGCTGGGGGCAACCTGATCAGCACGCCCAACATCGACAGGCTGGCGGCAAACGGCGTTACCCTCAGCGACTTCCACTCCGCCGCCCCCGTATGCTCGCCGGCAAGAGCCAGCTACCTAACCGGCAGGTTGCCGGCACGGGCGGGAGTACCCAATGTGCTGTTCCCCAGCGGCGGCCTCAAGAATATGTTGTTCTCACGGGTGTTGAATCCAGACAGTAATAGTCGCTTGCCCGCTGAAGAAATCACCATGGCAGAAGTACTGAGCGCCGTCGGCTATCGCACGGGGATGGTCGGTAAATGGCATCTGGGCGACAGCAGTCCTTCACTACCCAACGAGATGGGGTTCGACCAATTCTTTGGTGCTCTCTACAGCAACGACCAGAAGCCCTTTGCCTTCTATCGGAATCAGGATGTAACGGTGTCGGCCCCCGCTGACCAGCGCCAGATGAGCGAACGTTATGCGCAGGAGGCAATTCGCTTTGTAGAGGATAGCGCTGGTCAGCCCTTCTTTTTGTATTTCGCCCACAATTTTCCGCACGACCCACTGTTTGTTCGCGACACATTAGCGGGCAAGTCTGACGCCGGATTATTTGGCGATGTCATGGAGGAGATCGACAATGACATTGGCGAGCTGGTAGCAGCGCTGGATAAAAAGGGCGTGCTGGAAAATACCCTGATCATAATCAGTTCAGACAACGGGCCCTGGTACCTGGGCGACGCCGGTAACCTGCGTGGCCGCAAGGGCAGCACCTTCGAGGGCGGTATGCGGGTACCTTTCATTGCGCACTGGCCAGCAGTTATTGCCGGTGGCAGAACCGAAGCGGCGATGGCGATGGGCACCGATCTGCTCCCGACTGTCATGGACATACTCGAACTGCCAGCCCCCACAGACCGTCTACTGGACGGCAAGAGCATTATTGGCGTTTTGGAAGACGGGGAACCAAGCCCGCACGATTACTTGTACTTCTTGGACGGTGATCAGCTGTTCGCGGTGCGCGACCAGCGCTTTAAATATCGCGCTCCCGCAGGAGTACATTACGGTACCGACCAGATGCCGATCGCATTTGCCGTACCGCAAAAGGAATGGCTGTTTGACCTGGCTGGCGACCGGCGTGAGTCCTATGACACCAGCGACCGACATCCCCAAGCGCTACAAAAACTGCGCAAGCAATTCGATGCCAAGCAGCGCGAACTCTCAGGCAACCTGCGCGGCTGGGATACCAGTCGCTAGGCCGCGGCAAAACAGCACAAAAAGTATCCATAGTTGTACCCCCCACGTTCACATTTGCGCTGCAGGGTCTATGCTTGGTTGCGCTGCCAGACGCCACTAAAAAATTGACCCGGATTATTGGCCGCGAGCGCTATGTTGGCTCGCTTACCGGACAGCGACACTGCCCCTGATGGAGAATACACCCGAATGACTTACCCGATTGATCCCGAACTCACGCCCATCCTTGAACTGATTCCTTCCCTGGGTATCGAGGACCCCGTATCGGCTCGCGGCGGCTTTAACGAGCTTGTGGGAATGATGAATGCCGAGCTGGACACCTCTGGCGTTGACATCAGCGAGCAAGAGATCGACGGGCTCAACGGTGCCCCACCCCTGATGCTGCGTATCTATTCACCCAGCGGCCTGGCAACTGCCGTGCCGGGTTTGCTCTACATCCATGGCGGCGGTTTCGTCATTGGCACCGTGGACAGTGAAGAAGGCCGTTGCCTGAGCCTGTGTCGGGAACTGGGCATTGTTGTTGTGTCAGTAGATTATCGACTGTCTCCCGAGACACCTTTCCCGGGGCCGCTGGAGGACTGCTATGCAGGACTGTGCTGGACACACGATAACGCCGAGTCGCTTAATCTCGACGTGCGCAGGCTGGGTGTTTTCGGCCTGAGCGCCGGTGGCGGATTGTCGGCAGCCACAGCACTGATGGCGCGCGACCACAAGGGTCCTGCCATCTGCTTTCAGTATCTGGGCATACCCGAGGTCGACGACCGACTGGCCACCAACAGCATGAATGAATTTGTTGATACCCCCATGTGGAACCGTCCAAATGCCGAACTCAGCTGGGACTATTACCTTGGTGATACCTATAAGCGCGGTGCCGACGATGTGCCCTACCTGGCAGCACCAGCACGTCTGGAGGATGCCAGCGGCTTACCACCTGCCTATATAAATACCATGGAATTCGATCCGCTGCGCGATGAGGGCGTGCTGTATGCCCTCACCCTGATGAAAGCCGGTGTATCCACCGAGTTACACAGCTACCCCGGTACCTTCCACGGTTCCTCCATGGTACCAACCGCCGCTGTCAGCCAACGCGAAGCAGAGGAAATGTTCGCGGTGTTGCGCCGTGGCCTTTGCATTGATTCCTGAACACCTTAACCGAGACCAAACATGACTACTGACGCTTTACACGAACCACCCCTGATGGCCCACCTGCTGGTGGATGGACTCAACCGCTACAACGACGAGCCCTGCCTATGTCTGGGCGACACCGTTGCCAGTTACCGCGAGGTGCGCGAAACCACCAGCCAGATGATTCAGGCGCTGCAATCCTTTGGCATGAGCAAGGGCAGCAAGGTTGCCGTGTTGTCGGCAAACCGTCCGGAGGTGTTATCCAACATCGCAGCCATGCAACTGACCGGGTGCATAGGCACGCCCCTGCACCCGATGGGATCGATGGATGACCATTGCTACGTACTTGAGGCAGCCGAGATCGACGCCCTGGTATTCGACCCCTCCGTATTTGATGCACACGCCAGCGCGCTGAAAGAGCGCCTGCCAAACTTACAGTTGCTGGCATTGGGCGCCACCGAGGCCGGCGAAGATTACCTGGCCCGGGCAGCCACGTTCGAGCCACAGCCATTGGTGGCTCCCGATGTGCACCCGGATGATGTCTCTTCGATCAACTTTACCGGCGGCACCACCGGCAAGCCCAAAGGCGTGATGAGTACGCACCGCGTCACCGCCTATATGACGCAGATACAATTGGCCGAGTGGGAGTTTCCATCAGACTTACGTATGTTGATCGCCACGCCGCTGTCACATGCCGCCGCTGCATTTTTCATTCCCGTGTTGCAAAAAGGCGGCGCTTTTTATGTGATGCAGGGCTTCAGCCCGGACGAATTCTTTAACATGGTAGAGCAGCACAAAATCACGGCCACCATGCTGGTGCCGGTGATGCTGTACTTCCTTCTGGATTCACCGCGCGCGGCAACAGCTGACATGTCGAGCATGGAATCAATTTTCTATGGCGCCTCGCCAATGAACCCAAGCCGATTGAAAGAGGGGCTGGAGAAATGGGGCCACGTGTTCTACCAGTTCTTTGGCCAGTCTGAAGCGCCTATGGTGCTTGCCAATATGCGACGGGACGATCACGACCTCAGCAAGCCCGAGCGCCTGTCTTCCTGCGGCCGACCTAGCCCGTGGGTGCACATGGCACTGCTGGACGGTGACGGTAACGAAGTGGCAAAAGGTAAGCCCGGAGAAATCTGCGTGCGCGGTCCGCTGGTAATGAAAGGTTACAAGGACATGCCCGAGCAAACCGCCGAGGCCTTTGCCGGTGGCTGGCTGCATACCGGCGACGTGGGCCGGCTCGACGAGGACGGTTTTCTCTATATAGTCGATCGCACCAAAGACATGATTGTTACTGGCGGGTTTAACGTCTTCCCGCGCGAAGTAGAGGATGTTCTGGGTACACACGAAGCGGTAGGCCAGGTTGTGGTTATCGGTGTTCCCGATGACCAGTGGGGCGAGGCAGTAAAAGCGGTGATTGTCCTGAAGCCGGGCTTTGAAGGCAGTGATGACGTCGTGCAATCAATGCAGGATTTAGTCAAAGACGCGAAAGGCTCGGTGCAGTCGCCCAAGAGCATCGACTTCGTCGATGGTATTCCGCTTACGCCTGTCGGCAAGCCCGACAAAAAAGCGGTTCGCGCACAATACTGGGAAGGCAGCGACCGGGGTGTGGGCTAAGGCATAACCACCGCTTACAAACTTTGCTCCGGGCCTGATCGCCCGGACGCAATGTCGCTAACGCAACCCTCGCAAAACAACAGTTCTGGACAAGCCACCTCGCAATCCCCAAACTAGCGTATCCCTCATCACCGGCTTCGCACAATGCTCCCCGATACGCCCGAGGTATACCGCGACCTAACCTATCCCTTCGGACGCAAAGTCGATCCGGAGCCAGGCGTGCCCGAAAAAATCGCCGAGGGCGTTTACTGGGCGCGTTTCCCCATGCCCATGTCACTCAACCACATCAACCTGTGGCTGCTGGAGGATGAAGACGGCTGGACGGTGGTAGACACCTGCCTGGGCATCAAATCTGCCAAAAAAATCTGGGAGCAGCTGTTCAGCGGCTTCATGGGCAACAAGCCCGTTGTGCGCGTGATCTGTACCCACCTGCATCCCGATCACGTTGGCCTGGCCGGCTGGCTGACCGAACGTTTCGGCTGCGAACTGTGGATGACCCGGGAAGAATTCCTGATGTGCCGGGCCATGGCCGGTGACACCGGCAGGGCAGCGCCAGACGTGGCCATTAACTTTTATAGAGCGGCGGGCTACAGCGAAGAGCAACTGGAAAACTACAAAACACGGTTTGGCGGGTTTGGCCGGGCCATCTCGCCATTGCCCGACAGTTTCAGGCGCCTCAGTGACCGCGAAACGCTGACCATTGGCAACCGCTACTGGCAGGTGATCGTGGGCAGCGGCCACTCACCGGAACATGCGGCGCTGTATTGCCCTGCGCTCAAGTTGTTAATTTCCGGCGATCAGATCCTGCCGCGCATCACCCCCAACGTCAGCCTGTTTCCCACCGAGCCACAAGGCGACCCGCTGAAGGAGTGGTTGCGTTCCAGCGCCAGGATTCGCGAGATGCTGCCCGACGACTTATTGGTACTACCCGCGCACGAAGCGCCCTTCTACGGTTTGCACACGCGCCTTACCCAGTTAATAGAAGCGCACGAAACCGACCTGGACAGCCTTTTCGACTTCCTCGCTGAGCCGCGGCGTGCGATAGAGTGCTTCCCGGCACTGTTCCGCCGCAACATTGAAATGGACTCATTGGGCCTGGCCACTGGCGAGACCCTGGCCCACCTGTCATGCCTGTTGGGCCGGCGGCGCATCAGTCGCACTCGCGACGCCGACGGCGTGGACTGGTACCAGCAGATTCCACTGGCCACGGCAGAGGACTGAAACCATGTGGCGGTCGCTGTATATCTACCTGTTCCGCAAATTCTATCGGCTGCTCAGCGCCCTGGCGTGGCGCGGCGAAGTCGAGCCCGATGCCTTCAGCGTGCTGCAGTTACCCACCCATGCCGGCATTCTCACCGCGCGCATGTACAGCCAGGCCGGCGGCGAGAACCGACCACTGATTCTTTACTTCCATGGGGGCGGCTGGGTAATTGGCGACCTGGATACCCATCACCCTTTCTGCCAGGCACTCGCCCGCGCTACCAGTTGCACGGTGATATCCGTGGATTACCGACTGGCGCCAGAACACCCCTTCCCGGCAGCACATGACGATGCCCTGGCCGCTACCCAGTGGGTAGCAGAGCACATCAACACATTGGGGCCATCCAATGGCCGACTGGTAGTCGCCGGTGACAGCGCCGGGGCCAATCTTGCCACCTGCACCTGCCTGCAACTTGATGGTGCCAGCCGCAGCAGGATAGCCGGGCAGCTGGTGCTGTACCCGGCCACGGACCACTACTCGGTGCATTACCCTTCTTACACAGAGCGAGCGAATGCATCGGCACTGACGACCAAACGACTGTATTTTTTCTGGGATACCTACCTGGGTGGCGACAACCGCCGCGCGGTATCGGCCGAGCGCGCCCTGCCCAGCCGCGCTGCCAACCTCTCTTCCCTGCCCCCCATGCTGCTGGTCACGGCAGAGCTGGATCCATTGCGCGACGAGGGTATTGACTACGGCAAGAAGTGCCGCGCTGCCGGTGTGCAGGTTACAGACCATCACTTTGATAACGCCAAGCACGGCTTTGCCTGTTCCGAGGGTCCCACCCCCGATTTCGATACACTGATGAACAACATGCGGGATTGGCTGGCCACGCTGTAACAGCTGCCACCTGCGCCGCACTCAACTACACTTGGGTAAACACTGTGCGGGGCCGTCGGGCCCACGGAATACATGAATGGGTCAGATGGTTGATTTAATTATCTTTGGTGGCACCGGCGACCTGTCCACGCGCAAGCTGTTACCCGCCCTGTTTCAGTTACACCGACATGGCCTTGCCGACAAACTGCAGCGCATTGTGGCCACCGGCCGCGCTGACACCAGCAGCGAAGCCTTCCGCGACAAAGCCCACGCCAACCTGAAAAAGTTCTTACCCGTAGACGACTGGGATGAGGCTATCTGGCAGCGCTTTCGCGACAGCCTGCACTACGCGCAACTGGACGCCGGGCAACCGGCTCACTACCAGCGGCTAACAACGCTGCTGGAGGAAGACCCAAACAGCGTAAAGCTTTACTACCTCGCTACGCTGCCTTCCTTATACGGCACTATTTGCCAGCATCTGCAGGAAGCCGGCGCCGCCTGGGCAGGCAGCAGGGTAGTACTGGAAAAGCCACTGGGCCACGACCTCGCCTCCTGCCAGGCCATCAATGAGCAAGTCGCCGCGGTATTCAATGAGGAGTGCACCTTCCGGATTGACCACTACCTGGGCAAAGAGACAGTACAGAATCTGCTGGCAGTGCGCTTTGGCAATCCGCTGTTACACCCGGTGTGGAAAAACACCTTCGTCGATAATGTCCAGATCACCGTCGCCGAGGAGCTCGGGGTTGAGGGGCGCGGCAGTTACTACGCTAAAACCGGCGCGCTACGGGACATGGTTCAGAACCATGTGTTGCAGGTGCTATCGATTGTTGCCATGGAGCCACCTTCCAGCCTGCGTCCGGCTGACATTCGCGATGAGAAAATGAAAGTGCTGCGCTGCCTTGAACCAATCACCGCAGCCAATGTGAAAGACAGCACGGTGCGCGGGCGCTACGAGGCAGGCGCGGTTGCGGGCGAGGCCGTCAATGGCTTCCTCGACGAGGCCGAGTACAAGGATGCCCTGTCTACAGAGACTTTCGTGGCCGTGCGCGCCACCATCAACAACTGGCGCTGGGCCGGGGTGCCGTTTTACCTGCGCACTGGCAAGCGGCTGGGCCGGCGCTATTCCGAAATTGTTATTGAATTCAAACGGCAGCCCTTTTCGCTGTTCGCCAACGACCCCAACGAGTTAACCAACAAGCTGGTGATTCGGCTGCAGCCGGAAGAGACCATCAGCCTGCATACATTGAATAAAAAGCCCGGGCTGACCAACAAGCTGAAGCTGCAACCTGTAGAACTACAACTGACTGCCGACACCCTCAACCTGCAAGACAGTTACGACGCCTACGAACGATTACTGCTGGACGCGATCAACGGCGACCAGACATTATTCATGCGGCGCGACGAGGTAGAAACCGCCTGGCGCTGGATAGACTCAATCATCGAAGCCTGGGAGGCTGAGGGAACGCCCGTGAAACCTTATAACTCCGGCACGATGGGGCCCAGTGCAGCAACCGCTCTGGTCGCGGTGGAAGGTCGCAGCTGGTATGAATGACTGGCATCTATTCGATAGCACGGCGGAACTCGACATCGCACTAACCGACTATCTCGGTCAGCGTCTGCAAACTCAAGTAAACGACAGCGGTCGCGCCAGCCTTGCCGTATCAGGTGGCAACACGCCGAAGGGATTGTTTCGCGGCCTGTCTCACTACCCGGCGACCTGGCCACAGGTGGACGTCACACTGGTTGACGAGCGCTGGGTTGCCACCGACAGCGATCAGTCGAATGAGCGCCTGGTGAGGGAAGAGCTTTTGCAGAACCGCGCCGCCGACGCCAATTTTATCGGGCTGAAGTGCGACACAGCGAATGCGGAACTCGGCGTTGCGGAGACAAGCCAAAAGCTCGCCGACCTGCAGCGGCCATTCTCTGCGGTTGTGCTGGGAATGGGGGAAGATGGTCACACCGCGTCCTGGTTTCCCCAGGCAAGTAATCTGCAAACGCTACTGGACCCTGCAGCGCCGGCGTTTCTGGCAGCCACCGATCCGGTGACTGCTCCGCATCAGCGCCTCACCCTGACCCTGGCCGCGGTGCTGGTTAGCAAAGAGATCATTATTCACATTACCGGCGCGACGAAACGCGCGGTGTTGCAATCAGCGCAGGATAAGCATCTGCCAGTCGCGGCAATCCTCAGGCAAACCAAGGTACCAGTGAGCATCTGGTGGGCGCCCTGAAGCGCCACCAGTCACTGCGCTATTAAGCAGTAATCTGCGCCAGAATCGCAAAGGTGCTATCGCGGTCAAGCAACCTCGGTACCGGATAACCTTCACCCTCGGCCAGCGCGAGCTCAGCGATATGCTCGTAATCTACCGCCCGAATCTTGTCGGAGTGGTCCGGCAGATGCACAGCAGTTCTCAGATCACGCACAGCTTGAATGAACGCGTGAGACAGTTGCTCCTCGCTATCGCCTTCATTGCCCGCACCTACCAATCGCGCCAGCTCGGCCAGCTGTGTCTGCGACTCTTCCCTGCAGAACTCAAGCACACCGGGTAACACCAGCGCATTTGCCATGCCATGTGGAATGCCATACTTGCCGCCCAGTTGGTGGGCGATGGCATGCACGTTACCCACGTTCACCTGGTTGATCGCAATACCCGCATAACAGGCCGCTACCGACATGGCAGCGCGCGCTTCCCGATTGCCGCCGTCGTTACAGGCCGTTACCAGATTATCAAACACCAGCTTGATGGCGGCGCGCGAATGCTCAATGCGAGTACCGCGCTCCCAGACGCCGATATAAGCCTCTATGCCATGGGTCAGTGCATCCATGCCGGTGGCCGCAGTGATCGGTGCGGGCAGGCCGAGTATCAGGTCCGGATCCAGCGCGGCCGCAGCGGGCAACAGTGTCGCACCGGAGATCACGCCCTTCTCATGGCTCACGGGATCTGAAATAACAGCACCCATGGTTGCCTCTGAGCCAGTGCCAGAGGTTGTGGGTATGGCGTAGATCTTGGGTATTTCGTGCTTCACTTTACCGAAGCCCACCCAGTCACGGGGGTCATCATCGCTGGCAGAGGAAGCCGCAATAATCTTGGCCGCATCAATTGCCGAGCCACCACCCACGGCCAGCACCACGTCGCTGCCATGGGCACGCAGGGCTGCAACACCTTCTTCTACCTGAACATAGGTGGGGTCAGGTAGCACACCGTCGTAGTACGCGATATCGATGCCGGCATCCACCAGCCCCTGCACCGCCTGGTCGACTACCCCCAGCTCACGCAAAGGTTTATCGGTGACAATCAGCACCTTCCCTACCCCGGTATGCGACAGGAAGTCGCAGAGTTGTTTGGAACTGCCAGCACCGGCATACAGCATATAGCTGGGTTGCGGACTGATTTTTACGATGTTCCGCACCAGGGCAAGATACATCGCATGTTTAAATTTTCTGAGAAACATTGGCATGGTTTTATTCCGTTGTCAGAGATTAGAACGTTATTTTTCAGCGCCCACCGGCGCGGGTACGCAAACCGCTAACCCAGCTCACCTTCGCGCAAGCGGGTGGCGGCATGCTCGCTGGCCCGGGCGGTGAACGCCATATAGGTCAACGAAGGGTTTACACAGGACGACGAGGTCATAAAGGAGCCGTCGGTTACATAAAGATTATCGATTTCGTGAGCGCGGTTATCGCCGTTTAATACTGAGGTTGCCGGGTCGGCACCCATTCGGGCCGTGCCCATCTCGTGAATGGCGTCGCCGCCTACATCGAGCCTGGCGCCGTCAGAGGTATCGATACCCACGGCACCGGCCGCACGCAGAATACGCCCGGCCTGCACGCCGCTGTCCTTGACCGCCGCCCGTTCATTATCGCTCCACTCAAACTCAGTGGCCACTTGCGGGATACCGAAGCGGTCAGTCTTGTCGGGGTGCAGGAACAGGCGATTGCGCTCATTGGGCAGGCACTCAATAAATGCTCGCAATGCCCAGATCCAGAACGGCGTGGGGTCACGCAGGGAGTTTTTGTAGTCGGCGCCAAAGCCCTTGCTGTTGAAGGTGGCCTCCCAGTCGGTGCGCAGTGGCATCGCCTGATAGCCATAGCCGCGCAGGAACTCGGCGTCACTGTCGGGTTCCTCACCCAGGTTTCTAAACCGCGGCACATACAGCCCATTGGGGCGATTGCCCTGATAGTAGGTATCTACGTCATCGACAAAGAATCCGGTGTGAGACACCGCCAAATGATCCATCAGGTAATTACCCAGCGCGCCACTGCGATTCGACAAACCCTGCGGATGTTTATCACTGGCTGAGTTCAACATTATCTGGGTGCTACCCAATGTTGAGGCACACAGGAAAAAGACCTTCGCCGTATACTCGTTGCGCTCGCCGGTCTGGCTGTTAATCGTTTTTACCGAGGTGATACGCGAGCCGGTTTCATCATGCTCCAGCCGCTCCACAACCTGGTCAGGTAGCAAGGTGAGATTGCCTGTAGCGGTGGCGGCCGGCAGCGTGGAACTTTGCGAACTGAAATAACTGCCGGTGGAGCAGCCGCGCTGACACGGCCCGCAGTAATGGCAGGCTGCCCTGCCGTTATGCTCCTGGGTGAGAATCGCAACCCGGCCCATGGTCATGGGTATCTCTGGCAACTTGTCCTGCACCCGACGCTTGATCGTTTTTTCGATCGCGTAATAATCCATGGGCGGCAGAAATTCGCTGTCGGGTAACTGCGGCCAGCCTTCAGCCTCGCCACTCACACCGATAAATTTTTCAACGTGGCTGTACCAGGGGGCAATGTCTTTGTACGCCACCGGCCAGGGTATGCCGTGGCCATCCAGGGAGTTGGAGCGGAAGTCCTGTTCACTCCAGCGATACACCTGCCTGCCCCACAACAAAGAGCGTCCGCCAACGACATCAGCGCGCATCCAGTTGAAGGGTTTGTCGTCGTCCCGCACATAGGGGTTGAGCCTGTCATTATTCCAGAACTGAATGGTCGGCTCGCCAAAGGCATAGGACTGCTGTTGTACAAAGTAATCGCGCTGGTCGCGTTCACGGTCGGGAAGACCATAGAAAGGTAACTTCCAGGAGGGCGCGTGCTCTCCAAGGTAATCTTTCTGGTGGCGGATATCAGCGCCCCGCTCCAGCACCAATACTTTCAGGCCTTTCTCGGTAAGTTCTTTCGCGGCCCACCCGCCCGATATTCCCGAGCCCACCACGATGGCATCAAACTGGGTAGCACTCATCGGGGTGACTCCATCGCCAGCTTACGCAACAGCGTGTCTTTGTCGTAAGCGCCATCACCCTCGGCAAAAGGGTAATCGCCATCGAATTTGCCCATGGGATTAATTCTGAGGAATTGGGTGGCGCCCACCTCCGACAGGGTAAACCCCAGCACGGTAAGTTCTTTCAGCTGACAGATGAACGGTGCTGTGTCATCCCAGATACGCAGGGTGGAGGCAAAGTCATACCAGGAAGAGTCGGCCGACTCGGCCTCCAGTTTCTCCAACACCGCCAATTGCTCCGCAACAGACAATGCTGCAAAGTCGCCACCGCTGCGTTGCAACAGGTCGTCCAGCCCGGCCAGGAAATCATTACGCTCGGCGTCGTTAAACCAGTCCTGCACCAAAAGCTCAATAAAGCGGGGGGCACCGGCGTCTATCGCACCGGGCGTGTCGGTGCGCGGGATAATCTGTTCGGCCGCTGCTGTCACGGCAGCGCGCTGCACTTTATTAAAGAGATTCGGCGTCTGTTGGTCGATGTACGGTGGCCGCGCGGCGAGGAAGGCGCTTTGCTCGGCATTGAGCGCCCAGCCCCTGGGTATCACCGAGGTGCCGGCACTGACCAGCGCGGCTACCTGTAAAAATTCTCTTCGTCTCATCAGGATTCTCCCCGGCTGGAACGCCACCAGACCAACACCGCTATCAGGCTACCGGCCAACAGGCAGGCCAATGATTGATAAGGCCAAAGGCCGAAAGCATAGCCGCCCCCGCGGAAAACGGAGTAGCCCCAGTACAGCCCCTCTATGCCCAGCCCATGGCTGGCTTCATAAAACAGCCACCCGGTAGGCTCAAGGCCAAAGCGTAAATACAGGCCCACCAAAGCGCCCCAGATTACGGCTTTTGTCATTGCTCTCTACGCTCCAACTTGAATAACAGACCAGGCTTGCACAAGGCCTGCAGGATCAGCCCAAAAGGCAGTCCGCCAAACAGGGCAAAGCCATTGCTCAAAGGAATCAGTCCCCTTTTTGCCAGCGCTGTGATTGTAGCAAAAATGATCTGTATCAACGCCCATCCGGAGTATACGGGAGGATACTGCGGCGAGTTTGGACTAAAGTAAAAGCTAACGGACATACGCGGGAGCAAAACATGAAAGTAATATCGATAACGGCGGGTTTGGCATTGGCGCTTATCGCCGGGCCGGGTATGGCCAGCGAGCAGCGGATGGCAGATGGCAAAGCGGTCTATGAGACCACCTGCAAGATATGCCATGAGAGTGGCATTGCCGGAGCGCCGCAAACGCGCAACGCAGCAGACTGGGAGGGCCGCTCATCGCTGTGGGAGAGCGTGTTGTTTGAGCACGCCAACAAGGGCTACCTGGCGATGCCACCCAAGGGCGGTGCGGAAGACGCCAGCGACTATGACGTGGAAGCCGCAGCTGAATACATGCTGACCATCACCCACCCGGAACTACAGGCCGACTGACGTCTGATCGGTGTCTGCCTGAGCGGAAACTCCCGGCAGAATTACGACCAGCATGGCGGCCAGGCAAAGCACAATAATCAGCGCCTGCATCACCGGCTCGTAGCTGCCCATTTGATCATAGGTGTAGCCGGCCAGCGGTGCGCCTATCAGCCCAAAGGGCAGGAACAGCGGCATTTGCGCACCATTGACCTGGCCGATCACTGACGCCTCAAAGTAACGACTATTGAGATAGGGGTGAATCGGTATCATGCCACCACCACCAAACCCAAGTAAAAACAGCGCTGCCAGCACACCCGCCGATTGATCAAACGATAACAGCAGGAGCAAACCCGCTGCCTGCACCAGTAACAGGCCCACGGCGATCCACTTGGCGAAGGCCTTCAGTGAATCTGCTAACCAGGCTATCAATAACTTGCCGGTGAAACCGCCCGCCCCGGCGATAGACAAAAACCAGCCTGCCTGCGTCACCGAAAAGCCCTCATCGAGAAAATAAGGGGCATAGGCGACAGATAAAATAATCGTCACATTAAAGGCAAGCGCAAGACAGAAGCCGATCAACCAGAATGGGGCGCGTCGATAAAAGCCAGTGTCGGACGCTGTCGTTTCGGCTGTGGCAACCGCGCCATCGTTGGCGTCTATTGAGCTGATAATCACCAGCCAAATAAGCACCAGCAAGGCCAGTGACAGGCCTAATAGCGTTGTTCGCCAATCCACGATAGAGAGCAACACTCCGACAAGCGGGGGAAGTATCATCGAGGCGAAGCTGATGCCCATGGCGGCGATCGCCAACGCCCGTGCTTCCCGATGGGGAAAGCGGCGAACCAGCATGGCATTGACCACTACGGGACCATACAGGGACACACCCAGGGCAAAACCGAGAAAGGCCAGACCCGCCAGCCAAAGCGTAGGCGCCTGACTGGCAAGCGCCAACGACACCATGGCTATAGTGGCACCGATAAGCATCAGGCGACGCACGGGCACACTATCAACGAGGCGACCTACCAAAGGACCAATCAGACCGGGTACCAACAGCAGCGCTACCGGTCCGGCATTGATCGCAGCAAGGCCAGCATCAAACTCGGTTGCCAGATCCTCGACAAAAAAGCCGTAGATCGAGATCAGCCCGGCGCCCAGGCCGAGGCAGGTCATGCCGGCAAACGCCGGCAACCATTCTCGTAAGAGTTTCAAGCGAGCGCGTCTTAGCCGCGCTTGGGCCCACCGTTCTGTCCCGGCCAGCGAGAACCGGAAATGGTGTCGGCAAAGGGCAGGAACGCCTCAGCGTCGAGTTCACCAGCCAGCTTGATTTCACGGTCCAGGAATATCGGCCACCACAGGTGGGCAGACAATTGCTCCAGCATGGGCAGCTCTGTAGTGAGCGGATCCCAGGGGCTGTCGCGCAAGATCAACTCGCCCTGCACTTCTTCACGCCAGGCTGTGCCATAGCGACTGCGTACATGAACCACATGCGGCGGAAAGTCAAAGCCGGTAGCCGGGCCACCTACACTGACGGCACGCGAAGACTTGATCCACCACTCGTGCTGATCAAAATCATCCTGCGGCTTGTTTTCACCGTCGGATACGCCCTTGAACTCTACGAAGGTATAACCCTGGTGTGTACATTTCGCCACTACCTGCGGACCAAGGCGCCAAAAATCAGTGTCACAGGGATACTTGGGCTGGCCATTGGTTTCCTGACTGACAAAAATCGCCGACTCCTGGTCGATGCCATAACCCAGCGTGTATTCGCCGGCAATGCCATTGTAGTCCGCGTCTACTGTAGTCACGATGCCATATTCGGGCTCATCGGGTACCGGGAAGTTGTAGATAGTGAGATTCACATTGGGGTTTGCACCTGGCTCTATGCCAGGCGGTAACAGCGCGGCGATTTTGGCTGGATCCGTCCGGTAGACGATCTTCAGCATGGGCCAGTTAACGATATCGCCCGGGTTGCCCTGGGGTGCACCTGTTTCGTTCGACATTATGGTTTCCTTATTAGAGTTACTGGGATAAGTGTTGAGTAAATAATCAGCCGCCGACCATCTCGGGAACAGGTGTTGTCCTGTTGAGAATCATGTCAGCGCGCCGACGAATCTTGTCATCTGTATCGGGGGTAGTGGCCAGCAGCCAGAAGGCATCCTGCTCCAACCCGGCTACCGCCATTTCGGCAACCTCGTCGGGATGGGTGACTTCCATCTCGATGCCATATTCTGCGGCCATTTTTTTCATGTCGTCCACCGAGTTGATGCCCGACTCATTGCCTGCCACGTCTTTCTTCAGTTCTTCCGGGCGTACACGGCCGGAATTGAACAAGCCGGTGTCGACCACATGCGGGCCGGGGAAAAGCGCACTCACTTTCACCGGGCTTCCCGCGGCCTGCACCTGGTAGTGCAGATTTTCAGTAATCGCATGCACCGCCGCTTTACTGGTCGTGTAAATGGGTGCGTCTGGCAACACCATAAACGCGCCGTTACCCGAGCCGGTGACAACAAAGTGCGCTTCTTCGCCCTTGGTTACCAACCTGGGCATAAACGCCTGAATGGAGTTAATCACACCCCACATATTCACGTTGAGACACCACTGCCAATCCTTCTCGGAGTAGTCCCACATTGCACCTGTTTCACCCGCACCGATACCGGCATTGGCGAAGACCAGGTGCATGCCGCCAAAAGCCTCTTCGGCTTTGTCGGCCAGCGCATTGAGACTGTCTACCGAGGTCACATCGCAAAACTGCACCACGGCCTGAATACCTTCCGCTTCCAGGTCAGTGCCTATTTGCTCCATTGCTGACTTGTCTACGTCACCCACTACAATGCGGGCACCGCGTCGGCCCAGGGCAAAGGCAAGCGATCGCCCTACCCCGCTGGCACCGCCAGTGATAACAGCAACTTTTTCATTGAACGCTTCCATGCTTACGCAATCTCCCGCTTGTCCTGCTCGGTCACGTAAAACTGGCGCACCCATTTACGAAACTTCACCAGAGTCTCGTCACCCTTGCAGAACAGCGGCCTGTGCTTGTGTACCTTGTTGGCCCAGATCGGGTAGTCGTCACCCAGGCCGTCAATGATTCCACGCATCACCTCATCACCCGCCAGATCTTCAATTTCCCGGCGAACGATCAAGGTCCAGCGCATCTTGGTTTCGTGCTTGCTCACAGGCTGCGCGCTGTTATACACAATCATTTCAGCGTTCGGGCCGTAGGTGTTGCGCACCAGCGCAAACCCGGGCTGAAAGACTGTTGCATGCAACTGGCTTGGAACAGGTGCGTTACTGGCATCAGAGCGCAGGTGCAGGTGGCGGCCATCATCGTCGATAGTCACCTCTGAGGGTGGCACATCGGGCTGACGGTGCACGTATTGGAAATGTACCGGGTCGCAGGAGTTTTCAGCGATGTCCTGTACGTGTGCCGGCACATCAAACTCTGCATAGCGCGGTGACGTCCAGTTGGGATCACCCAGTTCAGGCAGGTCTGGCAACTCCCACTGGGAAGGTGTGTTTTCAGGGTGAAACCACATGTAAATTTCGCCATTTTTCTCGCCGGTCTCCCAGGTGCGGACGCGGGCACGAGGCGGGATTTCGTCACAGTAAGGAATTTCGGTGCAGACACCGTCAGTGCCAAACTTCCAGCCGTGGAAGGGACACTGTATGGATTCACCGATAACCCTGCCGTCTACGCCAAGGTGAGCACCCAGGTGCGGACAAAATGCATCCTGCACCACAGCCACACCCGAACGGGTACGGTACAAGGCCAGCTCACGGTCAAACGCCTGAACGCGTTTTACCTCGCCGACCAGCAGCTCCTGGCTGCGGGACACCGAGTACCAGCCCATGGGAAACTCCGGCGTGCTATTGGTTTTTGATTCGCATGCTTCAACAATCGTCATGTCAATTCTCCGAATGAGTGAACCCGCAGGTCCTTAATGAAATATTGAGGTGTCGGGACCAATGTCATCCGCCACCTGTTGTAATCTGTCTCGGTCAAGGCCGTAGAAATCGATCGCGTTATCTCCCAGAATCCTGCGCCCATCCTCTTCCGGGAAGTCACTGAAAGTATCCTTAAAGTATTGCGCTGTATTGGGCCAGGTGCCTTCCGGATGCGGGTAATCGCTGCCCCACATAATGCTATCCAGGCCAATGATGTCGCGCAGGTCGAGATCGGCGCGCGGCACGCAGGAAGCGCCTATACCCACATTGCGGCGGAAGTACTCACTAGGGGCCATAGACAGGTGTGAACGGAAGTCACCCAACTTGGCCGAGAAATGTACGTCGGTGTAGTTGTGGTCCATCAGACGTAACCAGGTGGGCAGCATGAACATGGTGCCACCCTCTACCGTCATCACCTTCAATTGAGGGAAACGCTCGAAAACACCGCCCCAGATCATGTAGGTCAGCGGCCGTACCAGCCACCACATCACCTCAGACACGTAAATGCCCATCGCCCCCGGCAATTCAGCAGAACTGTCTACTACGGGCCATTCCTTACCAAAGTATTCAGGGTGCGGCGCAGGGCCGGAGTGAAAGTGCACTACTACACCAAGATCCTGGCAAACTTCCCAGAACGGATCGTACTTGGTGTGGTGATAGGCGTCGTGATCGCCCCACAGCGTGGGAATCATCACAGCGCGCAAACCGTTATCCACGCACCAGCGCACAGCCTCGACTGCCTGCTGCACATCAAACAATAACGGGATGGATGCAACGCCGACATGGCGGGCGGGGTCATTGGCGCAAAACTCTGCCAGCCAGCGGTTGTGGGCCATGGCGCCTGCCCACTGCAGCTCAGGCACCGCTTCACGTGGCGACAATCCAAGGCCGGCACCAAAGGGCGGAGTATTTTGCTCGGTGATACCGTCCGGGAAAATAATCTCGGCAGCGATGCCATCACCGGCCAGCATCTTGAGCCGCTCCTGATAATCCCAGGCACCGGTGAGCTGCTGCTTCACGGGGGCACGCCAGGCATCGTTAATCTCTTTAATCAGGAAACTGGATTCCGCCTTATCCATCATCTCGACCTGGATAGGCACCGCGACGTCCATCATCTCGTGATACTTGGACTCCACATACGGTTTGTAGTCAGCAATAGGTAAACCGGCGTGGCAGTCGGTGGACACCACGATTAAACGTTCGGACATGTCAAAAACTCTCTCACCTTGGCAATTTTTATTGACGGGATTTGATTCCCAAATGAGCAAACTTGCACATTTGTATACAAAATAGTTTAATGATTCGGAGATTGCAACCTGCATTACGGAAAATTCATGGACACTGTCGAGGCGCCGATTGGTCGCCGGGAAAAGCGCAAGATTGAAATTAGGGGCCGCATCGAGGACGCCGCCTACCTGTTGTTCAAAGCACAGGGCATAGAGGAAACCTCTATCGAGCAGATTTGCGAAGAAGCCGACGTGGCCCGCCGGACCTTCTACGGATATTTCCCCAACAAGCACGCCCTGCTTGGTGGTCTGGGTGTCTCGCGCCTGTACAGCCAATCCGAACCTATGCTGCAGCAATTGATGGCCAACTACAGCACCACCCGGGACCGGCTGGAAGCGATGATTGACTACATCGAATCCAACTTTGCCAGCTATGAAGACGTAGACCGACACCTGATCCTGCTGGCGCCGACGACGCTGGCCAGCAACACAGAGCAACAACGGGAAATTGGCAATTCGGCTATCGCCAGTTTTACCCAATTGATACTGAACGGCCAGGAGTCGGGCGATGCGAGAACAGAGTTTTCGCCAGAAATCCTGGCAAGCATGGTCGTAGGCACGCTCAATACGCTGACCACCAGCTGGGCCATAGACAGCGAGTACCCGATTTTCGCCAAGCTTGAAGAGGCCAGGTCCATGTTCGAACTGCTGATCTGCGCCCAGCCAAACTAAGCACCCGCCCGGGCGCTTTCAGCCTGTCAGCGCAAAACCCTTACCTCAACAACATCCTGCTCTATACTAGCCAACCTTCAATCCAAGCAGTGACATCACCAACATGACATCGACTGAAGCTTCGCCGACCACACGCCGTTTTGTAGCGATCAACCCCGATGACCAGACCTTATCGGTGCAGCAGGAACCCGCGCCCACACCGGGGCCAGGTGAGGTGCTCATCAAGGTACATGCAGCGGGCATCAATCGGGCTGACCTGATGCAACGAGCCGGCCTTTACCCTCCCCCGGCTGACGCCTCACCGATTATGGGACTAGAGGTATCCGGTGAGGTCATCGCGGTGGGCGACGACGCCGGCGACTGGCAAGTTGGCAATCGCATTTGCGCATTGACCCACGGTGGCGGCTACGCCGATGTCACCATTGCGCCAGTGTCACAGTGTTTTCCAGTGCCCAAGGCCTACAGCATGGATGAAGCAGCAGCCCTGCCAGAGGCCGTGCTCACCGTCTGGCACAACCTGTTTCAGCGCTGCCAGTTACAGGCCGGTGAAAAGGTGCTAATTCATGGCGGTGCCAGTGGCATAGGCACTCTCGCTATAGCCCTGTGCAAAGCCATTGGCGCAGAGGTATACACCACCGCCGGCAGCCCAGAGAAGTGTCGTGCACTGGAGGAACTGGGTGCGGCGCGGGCAATTAACTACAAGACCGAAGACTTCGAAGAGGTACTCACAGAGCTGGGCCTGCGCGACGGCATCAATGTGATCCTGGACATGGCCGGCGGCGACTTCGTGCAGAAAAATCTCAACGTGGCAGCGCCAGAGGGGCGTATCGTTTACATCGCTTTCATTCGGGGCTTTCAGGCCGAGCTAAACATGGTGCCACTGTTGATGAAGCGCCTCACCGTGACGGGTTCAACCCTGCGCGCGCAAAGCTTTGCGCAGAAGGCCGTGATGGTCGAGGAAATCCTGGAGCGGGTGTACCCCTATCTGGATGCCGGCAGTGTCAGACCCATCATAGACAGCAGCTTCCCGCTGGAGCAGGTCGCAGAGGCACAGGCGAAGATGCAGGGCGGCAGCCACATGGGCAAAATTATTCTCACAATGAAGGAGTAACAGGGTGGAAAGATTTACAGGCAAAGTAGCATTGGTTACCGGTGCAGGCTCTGGCATAGGCAGAGCGACCGCGCTGCGCCTGGCTAGCGAAGGTGCCAATGTGGTGCTGGCTGACATCAATGAGGAATCACTGGCAGACACCTGCGCGGCTTTACCCGAGGGCTGCGAAGCTGTCAGCGTTGTTACCGATGTTCGCGACTCGGCAAGCTGTTCTGCGGCGGTAGACGCCTGCACTGAGCACTTCGGAAAGTTGGATATCCTGTGCAATATCGCCGGTATTGCGCTGTGCCAGCATCTCACCGACATTTCTGACGAGCAGTGGCAGCGGGTAATGGACATCAATCTCAATGGTGTTTTCTATATGTGCCGTGCCGCGATTCCGCAGCTTGTCGCCAGCAAGGGCTGCATCATCAATATGTCATCGTCTGCAGGGCTGGAAGGTCAGGTATACAACTCGGCCTACTGCGCCAGCAAGGCGGGAGTGCTGATGTTTACCAAATCACTGGCCATAGAGTTTTCCAAGCAGGAAGTGCGGGTGAACGCAGTGTGTCCGGGCATGGTCAAGACGCCGCTCACCGACAACTTCGCAATGCCCGAGAATGCTGACATGCAGCTGATGGGGAAATTGTTTCCGCTGTTGGAAGGCGCGGAACCGGAAGAAATCGCCGCGGCAGTCGCTTATCTGGCGTCTGCCGAGGCGAGGTTTGTTACGGGCGCTGCACTGCCTATCGACGGCGCCCAGACCGCGGGCTAGCCGCGGACATACCGTCTACTGCTGAGGCCGCTTGCCCTGACCACCCTGTGCTCCTGCTGGCATAGCACCGGAAGCGGCACGGGCGCGCATCTGTAGCATCTGTTGCATCTGCTGCATCATTTTATCGATAGTAAAGCTGGCCGTGGCCTGACGCGGGGGAAATTCACGGAATGTCATCAGCCATTTCCCGACCTCCTGCTGGGTGGGGACGAATAACCACAGCTGGTCAGCGAAAAAGCGCGTATACAATCCTGACTCTAAGGATTCTTCATAAGGGTCACTGCGGAGGTTGATCACCCGGGGGAAATTCAGTGCCTCGCGTGCCCCATTCCAGCCTTCCCAGGAAATACCAAAGTGTATCTTCCAGTCATTCCAGCGAATGGCATTGAAGTTGGCGTTGTCATCAAAGTAGAAAATGTTACTGCGCTGGCCTGGACCCTCACCCGCCAATAAAGCGGTCTGGTCGTAACCATCAAGGTGTACCTTGAAGGTTTTGTCGCCGGCCCGGTGTCCCTTTTTCAGCTTGGCCCCGATATCGGGCTCGCCGGCGGCAGCAAGGAATGTGGGGAACCAGTCCTGATGAGAAAAAATATCGTTGATCACAGTGCCGGGTTTGACGGTTCCCGGCCAGCGGATCATCGCCGGAACGCGAAAGCCCCCTTCCCAGGTGGAGCCTTTCTCACCGCGGAAGGGCTCTGCACCCCCATCCGGATAGGTATTGGTCTGTGAACCATTGTCTGTGCTGTAAACAACAATGGTGTTGTCGGCGATGCCCAGGTCATCCAATTTATCCAGCAACTGCCCAACATGATGGTCGTGCTCCATCAAACCGTCGGCATACAATCCGTGGCCTGAAGCGCCTTGCCACTTCGGTGCGAGGCGGGTCCAGACGTGCATGCGCGTTGAGTTAAACCAGACAAAAAACGGCTTGTCATCGTCGTGCGCGGTATCAATAAACTTGAGCGCCGCGTCGGTGAATTCCTGGTCTGCGGTTTCCATGCGCTTGCGGGTGAGCGGCCCGGTATCTTCAATCTTGCCGTCGGCATAGGAGTGAATAACGCCTCTGGGTGCAAAGCGCTTGTGAAACTCAGGGTCCTTGGGATAGAAATAGGTTTCGGGCTCCTCCTCCGCGTTCAGGTGATAGAGGTTGCCGAAGAATTCGTCGAAGCCATGATTACTGGGCAGGAACTTGTCCTTGTCGCCCAGATGGTTTTTACCGAACTGGCCGGTGGCATAGCCGTGAGGCTTGAGCAATTCGGCAATCGTAGGATCTTCTGCCTGCAAGCCGATATCAGCACCCGGTAAACCTACCTTCAGTAGCCCGGTACGCAGCGGGTGTTGTCCCGTGATAAACGCGGAGCGCCCAGCGGTGCAGCTCTGTTCACCGTAATAGTCGGTGAACATTGCGCCCTCGTTGGCGATGCGGTCGATGTTCGGAGTACTGCCGCCCAGCATGCCCCGGTGATAGGCGCTAAGGTTAGACCAGCCCACATCGTCACCCCAGATCACCAGAATATTGGGTTTATCGCCAGCGGCAAACGCCAGCCCGGCCCAAAGTTGCAGCAGCACAAACGCTGCCAGTTTTCGCATGGGGTTATTGCGCATGAAAAATCTCCCGAGGTTGAGGAGCGCAGAGATTACCGAAAAAGTGAGGCCTGTTAATGACCGCAACGGCCATAAAAACGGGCTGACCACCGCTTCCCCCTCTTAAGAGTGATCTACGGGGGAACTTTTACCGGTAAACGCTGGCAAACCTGTTATCGTTTACGGGATTAAAGATAGTTGATACTGCACGAATGCGCACACCCCATACAGGCCAAACAGCCGCCCTTATTCTGACACTGCTACTGACCGCTTGCGGTGGTGGTGGTGGTGGTGGTGGTGGAAATGGTGCGGCACCCAGCAACCAGGCCCCACTAGCTAATGCCGGCGAAGCGCAAACTGCCAGCGCCCAGGCCCAGGTGATACTGGACGGCACCGCCAGCAATGATTCCGACGGCACAATCACCAGCTGGCTGTGGCAACAGTCTTCTGGCCCCGCCGTAGTGTTAGCCGGCAGCGATAGTCCACAGGCCAGTTTTGCCGCGCCCGATCTTACCCAGGGTGCAGGCCTGACATTTACCCTTACCGTTACCGACAACGACGGCGCAACAGGCATGGCAACAACCCGCGTCTCTGTCGCCGGCAGCGATCCGACCTTGCGCTACCAACTGTCAGGTGAGGTGGCGACCTCCAACAGCCAGGCTGTGGACGGCGACACTAATGATCCGGCCAACCCATTGGCATCAAACAATTCCATAGGTACGGCGCAGGCACTGGTCAGCCCGATAACCCTGGGAGGCTACGTCAATGAGCCCGGGGCCGGGGCCAGCGGTCGCTCCACCGCAGCCGGCGACATCGACGATTACTACCGCGTCGACCTGCTGGCCGGGCAGGCCGTGACCTTACTGGTGGCTGACTACCAGAGCGCCGACGCGGACCTGTATCTCCTGGACCTGCAGGGCAACATTCTCGACTTTTCGATCGACACCGGGGAACTGGAATCCATTCCCATCGACGAAGATGGCAGCTACCTCGTTAATGTTTTCGCCTTTCAGGGCGCCACCAGTTACACCCTCGCCATCGGGTCGCGGGGCGGGGCCGCAGCTGCAAACCGCTACGACAACATCATCCCCTGGGAAGCAGTGGTCGACTACCGGGATAGCGATGCACCCAATGCAAGCCCGGCGCAGGCCAAAATGCAGCAGCGATTCGGTCTGCGGCGCCAGGGTGGCGGTCCCGGACGGGCGCGACTACTGGCCATGCGCCAGTCGGCACAGGAATCCATCGACAGGGCTCGCAGTCTGGGACATGCCAAAGAACGACGAAACGCCATTGCAGATGAGCAATTGCGGGCACGCTGGGAAACGCTGATAACTGTGAAGTCTCTGCGCAGTGACCCTGCGGTATTACACGCCGAACCCAATTACCGCGTGTCGACCCTGGCCACGACAGACGACGAAGCACTGTCTGTGCAATGGCATTACCCGCTGATCAATCTACCGGCGGCCTGGGACACAACCGTGGGATCTGGCGACGTCATTGTGGCTGTGGTCGACACGGGCATTCTCTCGGGGCACCCGGATCTGCAGGGTCAACTGGTTCCCGGTTACGACTTTATTCGCAACCCTATTGATGCCGGCGACGGTGACGGCATCGACCCCAACCCGGAAGATCCGGGTAATGGCGCCGAACCCGGTGCCAGCAGTTTTCACGGGTCCCATGTAGGGGGCACCGTCGCTGCGGCCGGTAACAACGGCATTGGCGTGGCGGGTGTAGCCTACGGCGCCCGGCTAATGCCACTGCGTGCCCTCAGCGACCGCGGCGGATCCTCCTATGATGTCAGTCAGGCGGTGCGCTTCGCCGCCGGCCTGGCCAACGACTCCGGCACTGTACCGCGGCAAACAGCGGACGTGATCAATCTCAGCCTGGGCGGTGAGTCATTCAGCCAGCTGAATCAGTCTCTGTATCGCGAACTGTACGAAGCGGGTGTCATAGTCGTGGCCGCCGCTGGCAATGAGGCCACAACCCGGGCGAGCTACCCCGCCTCTTACGACAATGTAATTTCGGTAAGTGCAGTCGATGCACAGGGGCGTTTGACCAGTTATTCCAATCGCGGCAGCCGCATCGATGTCGCCGCCCCGGGTGGCGACAATGGCCGGGATTTTAATGGTGACGGCTATCCGGACGGAGTACTCAGTACCGGTCGTTCTGCCAGCGGCTTTGCCTATGTCTTTCTGTCTGGCACCTCAATGGCGGCGCCGCACGTTGCCGGGGTCATGGCGCTAATGAAATCGGTAAATCCAGAGCTAACACCCGCAGATATTGACGCGCTGTTGCAGAGCAATGAGCTCACCGACGACCGCGGTGATGCGGGCAGGGACGACCTGTACGGTCACGGCATGATCAACGCGCAAAAAGCGGTATCAGCGGCACTGTCTGCAATTGGCGGCACACCGGCGACCGAGCCGGGTTTGGTGGCGACCAGCAGCGTGTTGAATTTTGGCGCAGGCCTGGACACCTTGTCGCTGAATCTGGGCAACCGCGGCGAGGGCGAGCTGACGGTTCGATCAGTCACCGCCTCGACCTCTTGGCTGAACGTGTCCCCCAACGATGTGGATAACAGCGGCCTGGGAAGCTACACGCTTTCCATAGACCGCCAGGGCTTGTCTGCAGGTAGTTATTCGGCTGTCGTCACTGCGGTATCCAATGTGAACTCACTGTCTGTCGAGGTGCTGATGACCGTAGGAGGCACCACGGAATCCGATCTGGGGGTGGTGTATATCCTGCTTTACGATATCGATGAAGACTTTATCGTTGCAGAAACCGTAACCCGCGCACGCGACGGTCGATACCCGTTCAACTTCGCCGGAATACCCGCAGGCCGCTACCAGGTCATCGCTGGAACAGATCTGGATAATGATCTTTTCATTTGCGACCCGGGCGAAGCCTGCGGTTCCTGGCTGACCATAGACCAGCCACTGGCAATAGATCTTAATCAGGACCGGCAAGACATCGTATTTCCAATCGAGTATCTTGTCGCTATTCCAACCCTGGACAGTTTTCAACTGACACGACCTGGAACGCCAACAGTGTTTCAGCGCAGCCCCTCTCAGTAAGGAGTAAGCACCATGCTTCGCCACCGGCGACCTGTAATTGCCATTCTTTTGACGATCGCGCTTTCTGCCTGCGGAGAGCCGCAGCAACCCGAGTCCAACACAGCTGAGGCAATCATTCCCGCAGTCGACCAGGCCGCGGCAGCCTCGCCATCCCAGCCCGCCACGCCAACTGCAGCGCAGGACAATGAGACTACGACCGAAGTACCGCCGGCAGAACGCGCGCTGGTGCCAGAACAGGTCTCCAAGTTCGTTACTCGCACCGGCGACATGGACGCCATGATAGAGGCAAGGGTAATTCGCATACTTACAGTGTATAGCCCGGGCCAATACTATCTGGATGACGGCCAGGAAAAAGGCATCGTGGCAGAAATGGCTGGTCACTTTGAGGATGCGATCAACAAGAGCCTGGACCGGGGCCATCTGCGTGTACACGTTGTGGTGATCCCCATGGCACGCGACCAACTGCTGCCCAGTCTGCTGGCTGGCAAAGGCGACATCATCGTGGCCAACCTGTCGATCACGCCAGAAAGGCAAGAGATTATTGATTTCAGCATCCCCTCCACCAAACCCCTGTCCGAAATTCTGGTGACCGGGCCGTCGGCGCCTGCGGTCCAGACTATCGAGGACTTATCCGGACAAACCGTCTATGTTCGCGAGTCCAGTAGCTACCGTGAAAGCGTGGAACAACTGAATGAGCGACTGACAAGCCAGGGCAAAGACCCTGTACAGATCGAATTGCTCTCTGAACTGCTGGAGGACGACGACCTTATCGAGATGGTCAATGGCGGCCTGTTGCCCTGGGTAATCGTGGATGACTACAAAGTGCAATTCTGGGACGGGGTGTTTACCAAGCTAACAGTAAGAGACGACATCGTCTTTCGCGATGGCGGACGCATCGGTTGGGCATTCCGCAAGGACAGCCCCAAGCTGGCCAAGGGTGTAAATGCTTTCCTGAAGAAAAACCGTGAGGGCACCTTGCTGGGTAATGTTCTGCGCAATCGCTACATCCGTGACTTTGACTGGGCAGCCAACGCCCTGAATAAAGAGGACTATGAGCGGCTGGAGGCGCTGGTAGATATTTTCAAAAAACACGGCGAAGTCTATGAAGTCGAATATTTAATGGCCGCCGCCCAGGGCTACCAGGAATCACGCCTGGACCAGAACGTGCGCAGCCACGCCGGCGCCATTGGTGTGATGCAGCTGCTGCCCAGCACAGCCAGCGACCCCAAGGTAGGTATTCCCAACATCCATGAGGTAGACGCCAATATCGAGGCCGGCATCAAATACCTGGACTACCTTCGCACCCGCTATTTTGACGACCCTGACATCGATAATATCAATCAGCATTTGCTGGCACTTGGTGCCTACAATGCAGGCCCTGCACGCATGATCAATTTGCGGCGCAAAGCACAGGAACAGGGTTACGACCCCAATGTGTGGTTCGATAATGTCGAGATTATTGCGGCCCAGGAGATAGGCCGGGAAACCGTGCAGTACGTCGCCAATATCTATAAGTACTATCTGGCCTATAGCCTGTCTTTCAGAACGCAGGTGGAACGCAACGCCGCCCGCTCCAAGGCGGGCATAGAGTAAGCGCTACAGCGCCGGGCCGGACAGCAACCGGTTGGTCGTATCGGTCAGGCGCGACTGCAGCCAATAGATTTCATAGTCATTGCGCACACCTGCTCTGGCGGCAGACAGCAAAGCCTCCAGCGCTTGCTGGCGCAGTTGCAACGCGGGCTGACTGTCCGGGTTGGCCGCCAGCGCCATTTCAACAATATGTAAGGCATGTACCGGCTCGCCACGGTTGATATAGTTTGAGGCAAGGCTCAGTAGTGCCTCCTCTCCCGCCACCGCCGCAAGATCGGCATATACCGCGCTCGCAGGCACAGGATATAGCTCGGTAGTACTTTCGAAGCGGAACCAGCTGGTGTAATAGTCCCAGATACTGCGCACCGCCCAGTCGACTTTGCCGTGGTTTTGTACCAGATCCAGATGGGGAGGTAGCTGGATGTCCTTCATTAGCTGGTAAACAGTTTTGCCCGCATTCATTCCCGCCACTGTCTCATCGTGAACATACTGCACAGCGTCACGAATACGTACCATGCTGCTCCTGATCTCTTGTGCACCGACAGTCGGATTCATATGGCTTGGCACCACGATCTCGGGATCCAGGGTCAGCAGTAGATCCAGCGATTTTATGTATTCCATGGGTTTGCGCACCTTCTCTCCGCGCATCGTGAATACATTGGGGAACTGGGGAAACTGGGGGCCGAAAAAATCACCCGTGAACAAAATCTTCTGCTGAGGCAACCAGAGAACTGCATTGTCGGCACCCTCTGCACCGGGTGTGCCGATCACCTGAAACTCAATACCACCAAGGGTGAAATCATAGGTCTGCCAATCGGCGACTGTGATCGTAGGCTCAACACCCCCGTAACGCATCATCGCAATATCCGGGCGATCCTCCCAGGCAGGCATCCACGGGAACAAGGTACGGTTCCTACCGTACTGGTAGGGCTCTAACTCACTAAGATATCGCTGCTCCTCAATGAAATCGGTATGGGCAACAATCTCAGTGCCCTCCTCCTGCCAGAATCGGGTACCGCCTATGTGATCCGCGTGAGAGTGGCTCAAGACGATGTAACGCACCGGGGCGGCTGAGACCTCCTTGAGTGCCTGCAGTTGTTTCGCTACCTGCAGCACCAGGCCCGTATCAAAAACCACATTGCCCTCTGTGGTGGTGATCATGATGGTATTGCCTACACCAGTGGCGTAGTAAACATTGTCGGCGATCTCCCTGACCTCAACGGGTCGTTTGATCAGGTCAACGGCGCTGCCGTGAGTGCCCTCGCCATCGTCACCAAAATCAAGCCTGCTGGTGGCGACATCACCTATAACTTCCAGCGTTTTAAGCTCGGCCTGTTTCTTCAGGCCCTTGCCAGCATCATCGTCCAGCAGCAACCATGCTGCAGCGGCTGCAATAACGGCCAGAACTAGCAGTACTATTTTCCCCGCCCATCCTGCCTGTCGTGATTTATTATAACTATTCATGAATACACCTGATCAGGGATGGGCTAGATAAAACGCTACAGCGGCCGCCAGAGATTGCTCTATGGGGGCAGGCTGCCAACCAAGGTCACGTTTCGCCTTGGCGCTATCCACATTGGGCAGCAGCGTCGAACAGCGCACCGAAGCGACACTGAACCGGTTATCGCGACGCTGTATGAAACTGACAACATCGGCAATACCCGCCATGATATACATCAGCCACATAGGCATTTTCCTGGCCGGTGGCGGCCTACCCGCCTCCCAGGCAGACAGGCGGAACATCTCTTCGTAATCTACCCAACGTTCCGCAATGATGTAACGTTCGCCATGTCGGCCGTATTGCTCTGCCAGTAGCAAACCGCGCGCGGCATCCTCTATGCCAACGCAGGGGCCACCGCCGTCCCAGTAAAAAGGCATGCTGCCGGTAGCGGCATCCTTAACCATCTTGCCGTGTGGCGTTGGCTCAATATCGTTCGCGCCATAAGTGTTACCGACACAGCAGGCCACTCCGGGCAGGCCCTTTTCGTTGCAATACTCCAGAAACAATTGCTCGGCTTGGACACGACAGCGCACGTAATCGGGCGCCTTATCCCACCAGTTAAACGCATCGTCTTCGGTAGAAATGCCAGACGGATTAATGCCAATAGTGCCGAAGGTGCTGGTGAAGACGAAGTGCTTCATGCCCACCTCAAGCGCCACATCCAGCACCACCCGCAAACAATCAACGTTGGTGTGATACAACGGTGCTGGATCGCGCAGCCAGGCGCGAGTATCAACCACGCAATAAAATACGGATTCACATCCGGTCATCGCGTTGCGAACAGCATCCGCGTCGGCGATATCGCCGGTCACCTTTTCCATGGGCAGGTGATCAATCGCACTGGTATCGCTACTGTCACGCACCATGATGCGCAGTTCGCGGCCCTGTGCGGCCAGTTGCTTGACCACATGGCTACCTAGAAAGCCGCTGGCACCCATAACCAGAGTTTTAGTCATAATCTCGACCGACCCAGAGGGCATAAACGTTAACGTGTAGCAACAGTCTAGTCTGGAGGTCGTTGTTTTGTCAGGGCATCGTGGGCCAAATTCATTGGCAGGGAAGTGCCCGCCGTCTGTCGCAGACGGCGGCTATCGTGCTTTACGCAGTGCTACGGCGGCCAAGGTGATGGCCGCCAGAGGGCTACTTAGGCTGCCTTCTTGCGAGCGGCAGCCTTACGCTTGGGAGCAGCTTTTTTCTTGGCTGCTGCTTTGCGCTTGGGAGCGGCCTTCTTCTTCGCGGCTACCTTACGCTTTGGCGCAGCCTTCTTCTTGGCTGCAGCTTTACGCTTGGGCGCTGCTTTTTTCTTGGCAGCCACTTTTTTCTTGGGCGCTGCCTTTTTCTTGGTAACTGCTTTCTTCTTCGCCGCAGGCTTCTTGCGGGTAGATTTCTTGGCCTTGGCCTTGGCTTTCGCCTGTCTAGCCGCCGCTTTTTCTACCATTGCAGCTGCTCGCTCTGCTGCCTGGGCCTTGCGGGCCTCCAGCGCGGCATCAGCTCGCATGGGCATCAACTTCTCGGCATAGTCGTAAGCCGCCTTGGCGATATTACTGACATTATCGCCCAGCTCTTGCACCTGCTTCATCAACTGGTCTACGCGCTTCTGGTTGTCAGAAGTCGCTTTCTTACGAAGACTCGCACGAGCCTTTTTCAGTCGCGCTGAACCAGCCGAGTGTTTCTTTCTGGCGGCCGTCAGCTCTTTCTTGGCACGTGCGTGCGCTTTCTCTGTTTCAGCCAGCAATTTCTTGCGCAGTTTTTCAACTTCCTTACTGGCCTTTTCAGCCATTTTTGTTGCCTGGGCTAATTCTTTTTCCAACATTGTTCATGCACTCCATAGTCAGGGCAGATGCCGCAAGCTCAGTGTAGGCCTAATTTCCACAGTTGTAACGTGTATTTTTTGATCAATATCCGTGTTGGAAACGGCAGACAAAGCGGCGCGTGCCTGAGACTACCATTGGGCAAGAGAAATGTACTGGGCTACCATTACCAACTCGGCATGCCAGGCAACGGGTAATACTGTAATGGAAGCAGAAAAAAGCAGCGGCATTCGCGCACCACGTGCAGTGCGAAAAAAGCTACGTGAAAGCGCAATTGCCAGTGTGCGCAAGGACATCATCCACGCAGGCCGGCAAGAGACGGATTACTCGGATGAGGATCTCGAGTACCTGGTGGCGGAAAAGGAAAAAGAGATCTGGTCCGGCATTGGTTGGAAAGGTTTTGGAATCGTGGCCTTGCTGCTTGGTATCAATATCGGAATCTGATCATGTCCCTGTTTCGAGTCATCAAGTATTCATCGCTGCTTTTTTTCTTCGGTAAATACAAACAGAAAATCTTCAGGGTTACCGTGGTCCTGTTATTTGCACTGGTGACATCCCTGCTCTACCAGGATGTGGTGGACTACCTGCAGCAGCAACATCCAGGCTCGGTGATCTACGCTTTGATCGCCAAGATCGCTATCGTCTACGGTGCCTTCGCGTTCGTAATCTGGCAGTTTCGGGCTGCACAGGAGCCGCGTCCCGAGAACACCGCGACCCCACCCGATAAGGTGCCAGAGGAAACCGATCGCTTGGCCAGGCTCGCCGATATTGACACCAAGGACCACCTGGCCAGTCGCTATCAGGACACCATAGAACGCGACAAATCCTGAACCCATAAAAAAAGCCACCCGAGGGTGGCTTTTTAATCACGCGCAGAATTTATTTGGTCAGCTTCAACATGAACTCTGCCGCTGCCAGCCGTGTGGCGTCGTCCAGGTGAGCCTGGGGTGGCATCTCGGGATAGTCCGGACGCTTCTTAACCGGGTTAGCCGCGTAGTCGGCAATGCCCTGCGGATTATCCATATACAGTGCCTGAATGATCTGGGCGGGTGGCCCAATCATGCGAGAGTTATAGGCATGACAACCGGCACACACACCGTAGTAAGCCAGCTTGCCAGTTTCCATATGATCTTTAACTCGCGCTGGAACCGGCTCTGGCAAAGTGTAGCTGGTGACATTTGACGTATTGGCAAAATCACACTCGCCGTACTTGTCCAACCCAAGGGTTCGGAAACGCTCGGGGTTAAGGATGCAACCATCATCCAGCCCAACCGTATCAACAATGTCCAGGCCACTGGTAACCATATAGGCCGCAAGCGCCGCACGAACCAGCGGTGCGGGGTTCTGACCGTTGTTGATCATGATGTTGTTCAGGATCTTCGGTCGGTTGGGATTGGGGTCAGAATCGGGATCATTGGAAGCACTGGAGGCCAGGCTGAAGTCGGTGAAGGTAATACCAATCGACTCGTTACCGGAAATAATATTGCCCTCAACGACAACATCATCACAGGCCATCACCAATACGCCGGTACCCTTGGGAATATTGGAAACCAGAGAACCGGGGATAGCAAAGTTTTCATGGTTGTTGTTGACCACGAAGTTGTTACGAATGAGAACATCTCCGCAGGTTTTGATGGGTAGCCCCGGCGTGATAAAGGCGAGAATACCGCCGGTGTTGTTGTAAACATAATTACCTTCTACCAGAGCGTGGCGACTGTTTTCAATTTCAATGCCGGCGACGCTGTCGTAGACCTCGTTATAAACCACGTCGACATGGTCTGACATGCCAACATAGATTGCCGCATCTTCAATACCGGAGATGATGTTGTGAGACACAATTCCGTTCTTGCCCAACTGCGGGAAAATGCCGTAAACACCGGTATCGACAATAATATTGTTACGGATGATGTAGTTGTTTCCGGCCTGCCCCATGATGGCGTTGCCTTTGTACTTGGTGATGTACAGGTTCTCTACAGTTACACCATTCCCCGAGTAAAGCACCGCGTCGTTACGGATGCCCTCACCGTCCATAACCGCATACTCACCACGCTCAATCACACCTGACAGGGTGATATTGTCCTTGTCGATGTAAACCGTTTCCTTGTAGGTTCCCGGCATCACCTTGATGACTGCGCCTGGCGAGGCAGCTTTAACCGCTTCCTGGATGGACTCGCCATCTTTCACAATAATCAGTTCACCTGATTTAGGGGTTTCCAGAGTACGCACGCCGGCAAAAGCGACCTCTGCCATCCCCTCGGTGCCTTCCGATGTAAATGCGGCTTTAGGGGCCGAATCGACCTTGATCACAGTGGGTTCGGGCGCATTGTTCTGGCCCAGGTAATAACCCCCTGCCAGTAGCACCAGTGCGCCTGCTATGGCGACAAATTTATTCATGGTTTTCTCCCCCCTTCTTGGGAACTGCCTAACGCTGCGAGCGTATTGTGGACCGGAGCCATACCCGAGGGCAATGCACGCGGTTCTCTTGGTTTGAAACTTTCGTCGGTTAATGTCTTCATAAAGTCGACCAGTCGGTCGAGTTCGTCATCGGTAAGCTTGGGTTCCCAGATATGCCAGTGTATTAACAGCTCCTGGTCATCCGGCACCGCGTGGCCGCGACCCCCGGTATAAAATTCGGCCGCTTCGCGCAGGGTGCCAAAGCGACCGGAATGCATATAGGGTGCGGTCAAATCGATATTGCGCAACGAGGGTACCTTGAATCCGCCGCGCACTGTTTTGTCCCCTGTTGGCTTTTCGGCGCCTATATCAAAGGGCATCCCCTCGGGCTCCGGGGTCCCTATTACGGCTATCTGCTGATTACTGAACAAAGGCGGGGTATGACACTCGGCGCAACGGGCCACGAAAGAGCGAAAAATATTGAGCCCGGCCTTCTCAGGCTCGCTAAGTGCATCGGCGTAGCCATGGGCATACTGGTCATAGCGACTGTTCAGGGAAACCAGGGATACCTGGAAAGCGGCGATCGCCGTGTAAATCTGTGGCAACTGTATCTCGGCCTGGGCGTTGCGGAACTCATAGGGAAACGCCTGTGCAAACAGTCGCCTGTATTCCGGAATAGCGTTCAGGTCGCGCAATAACTGGTCTGGCGTGTTTGCCATCTCGTTTACATCGTAAAGCGGCCCCACCATCTGCTCTTCCAGGGTCTCGGCACGTCCGTCCCAATAAAATGAATTCAGGAAGGCGACATTCCACAGGCTGGGTGCGGATCGGGACAGCGGTTCGCCACTGGCACCCACGCTGCGACCACGACCGTCGGCAAAGCCAAGGTCGGGGTGATGGCAGCTGGCGCAAGAGGTGCTGCCGTCACCGGACAAAACGGGATCAAAAAACAGGTAACGGCCGAGATCAGTCTGCTGCGGACTAAAACCATCGCGGGTAGCGGGTAAACCGGTTTTGAGACCACCTACCCCGGCATCCTCCAGCGAGGGGTACATCTGGTAAAGACTGCGCAACTCGCACTGCCCGGTGGTCAGCTCAAAACCCGGGGGACAATCGCCGCTGAGACTGATCATCTCAGTGGCCATGGCGCTACCGCCGGAGAAGGCCAGCAGCGCTATCAGCAGTGATTGGGTGAGCAGTCGAGGCACGGTATCAGTCCTGAGGCTCCAGCGATCGAATGAAGGCCACTACATCGGCAATAGCCTGGTCATTGGGTAAAACCATGGACATTGCACGCATCTGCTTACCCGTGCGATCGTCCGGGTGGGCGCCGCGCTCGCCAGCACGAAAGGCGCGAAGCTGTTCGCTCAGGTACCAGTCATCTGTGCCAGTCAGCCGCGGCGAGTTCAGCGCCAGATTGCCCTCGGCCGCCGCTCCGTGGCAGGCACCACAAAATTGGTTGTAATAATCACCGCCCAGCGTCTTGTCACCCTCGATAGACGCCGCTGAGACCTCTCCACCAAGCCCCGTGATATAAGCCGCAACATCCGCTATCGCCTGTTCGTCGGCCAGGGTCGCTGCCATTGGGGTCATACTCATGGCGGAAGGGCTACTACCCGGACCACCGCGATGTCCCGCTTTGAACTTCTGTAGCTGCGCCTCTATATAGATGGCCTGCAGGTGATTCAGGCGAGGCGCTTTCAGGGCGACATTGCCTTGACCATCGGCACCGTGGCAAGCAGTGCAGGTGGCATACAAGGCCTTGCCCTGCCCGGCATCACCTTCAGCCAGCACTGGGCCAGCCATAAACGGCAACAGGCTAAGAACAACAAATTTCATAAAACGCATGGCTTGATCCTCACAATTGAGCGCAGCGACATCCCGGGGTACCCCGCAGCAGCTGCGCATACTGAGGGGGAAACATTAAACGTAGCTTAAAAAACGGGGCCCTGCGGCAGGGAATTATGTTCATATCGGCGACAAAGGAGACAATCCCGTCACACTGGGCTAGACTCGCTGTTACCCGCACAACTGCGGGACATCGACCGAATGTAAAATAAACACCAGAACGGGGAAAGCCGATGGAATACAACCCAGACACACACAGTATCGAGTGCCCAAAATGCGGCCACGGCATGGAAGAAATCACCTATGGTGAGGTGACCATTGACCGCTGCACCAACTGCCAGGGACTCTGGTTTGACACCGGGGAAGCCGAGCAGCTCAAGGGCAAGTGGATGGGCGACGCTTTGGATATGGGCAGCAGCGAGGAAGGCAAGAAGTGGGACGCTGTTGATGATATCGCCTGCCCGCGTTGCGGTAAGGATATGGAAAAAACCTCTGATCCTACCCAGCCACATATCTGGTACGAGACCTGTAATGAGCACGGTATGTTCATGGATGCCGGCGAATTTACCGACTTCAAACATGAAACGCTGGCCGATTGGTTTCGCGGCCTGATCAAAGGCAGCCGCTAGGCCGCCGAACAAAAAAAGGGCGGTGTCACCGCCCTTTTTTACGCCTGGAAGGAAGTAATTAGTAGGTACTTACTTACCTTTAAGGCCTTTTAAACCTTGAGCTACCGGAAGCCTTACCAGGTATAACCAATGCGGAAGCTGTAGGTCTCGTCCAGCTCTTCAACGCCTTCTACCGCACCCGAATCGTACTCAATAAGTACCTCAGCCGCGGCTTCCAGACTGAACAACAGCGGGAAGGCAAGGCCAAACGTGGTGTTGAGAATCAGGTCCGAGGTCTCTTCCAGGTTCCAGATACCAACATGGTCAACATACAGCCGCGAATCACCGCCAAGGTAGTTGCTGGAGAAGTGCAGCTCCCAATTGGCGCCAGGGTACTCCTGATCTTCCGCAATAATGAAGTCCTCGTTGACGTAGGCAAGACCAAGCTCAGCTTCGAGGAAAAGCAGGTCGGTATCGTAAAAATTACGACCGACATAGGGGCCCATATAGTACCGAAGGTCCAGATCTGCGAAGTCGTCGCTCTCAGCCGCCACGTTGCCACCCACATACCAGGGGCCATCGAGGAAGTAGTCATATTTGCCGATGATAGACCAGTTATCGGCGATCTCTACATCGTTGGCCTCATCGATCTCGCCATTCAGGCGAATGGTGAAGCGGTCATCGTCACTCAGCCACTGGGTTTCAAGTTTGTAGTCGAGTTCGTCTGTATCGGCATTACCCCGCTCCATCACCATAGAGAAGTTGACCAGACCGGACCACTGATAGCCTATACCCAGCTCATAAGGCTCAGGATTGACCACCGCAAGATCGGCCAGCGCAAAGCTTTGCCCGGAAGTTGCGTCCACCACCTGCTCGTTCTCGACAACAATTGGCTGCGCATCCAGCACTTTACCGTCCGCCAGCTGGATAACCGCCGGCTCGGTGGTTCCCAGTGACTGAATCTGGTCCTGGGCTATCTCCAGGCTACCGGCAAAGTCGGTATCAACATTGACAATGCCATCGCGGGTGGCGGTGATAGTGCCAAGAATGGTTGAACCATTTTTCAAAACAATTCTGTCTGGCGGGGGGCCAGCGACAGCGGCCTCCTCTTCAGCCACCAAAATCGGGGACAAGATCAGCAGTATCAGCGTAACGGCTACTGCGGGCGCCGTTGAGAGTTTCCCTATCATTGAAGCTTACCTTTGTTATGGGACGCTACTTGGGCGTCATCGCTAGCGGGTTGAACAAAAAGCGAGCGGAATTCTACGCGAATTTAAGGCCGTTGCCTGCCCACTGTGAAAAATTTACCCATCCAGCACCTCGACAGCGTCGCCAACGGCAATAGGCCCCGTGTGCTGGTACAGCAGGTTTTGACCGAAATACACCTGTCCGTCACGGCGCCGGTAGCTCGCCAGCACCCGGTTTATGACCGAGTCACGCTCTCCGGTAGCCTGATCAATAGAGGGCATAACGCAGCGGGAACAGGGCTTCGCGACCGTAAGCTCGATTGCGCCTATGCGCAGCCTGCGCCAACCATCTTCGGCGAAGGCCTCACAGCCATCGACAACAATATTGGGACGAAACCGGTTCATCGGGACAGGGGCCGGTAAGCGACTATTTAAGTCAGCCAGTGAGGCCTGGGAGATCAGCAACAATGGGAAACCGTCGGCAAAACTGACGGTTTCTCCCTCACTGGCATACAGGCCATCAACTCGCCGCACAGCATCATCAGGCATATACACCAGCCGGCATTCCCTGCCCAAAGCACTGGTCAACCAAGCGGCCACTGCATCACCGGCATCTCGGGCCCACACCTGATCACTCCACACCTGCACTCTTCGCTCGCTGGCACCCTCATCCGGAGCAGATACCGACAGCGTGTCCTCGTCCAACGCCAGGGATAAACCAGCGCTCACCGGCGTCGCCGTCAGAAGCGCCATACGTGGCTCATCGCGTTGCGTCAGGAAGTGGCCTTGGGGTGACACCACTAACCAGCGGCGATCACCGCGCAAACCAAAAGGGTCCAACGTCGCTTCCTGCAGCCCTATCCCGGCACCAGATTTCACTGGGTACACGGTTAACTCGCTTACTGAGATCACCTGTTCCTCCTTCAATGGTCTACCAACCAGCACTCTTTGCTTCCAGGTTTACACAGAGGATAGCCCAGCCTGGGCGCTACAGCGCGTGCTCCATCACTGGTAGACTGGCGCATCTGGTCATAGGAGGGTGGTAGTGAGCGATATAGATTACGATTTGTTTGTCATTGGCGCAGGTTCAGGTGGTGTCAGGGCGGCACGCATGGCCGCCGGTTTTGGCGCCAAAGTCGCCATTGCAGAAGATCGCTACATGGGCGGCACCTGCGTCAATGTGGGCTGCGTACCGAAGAAGCTTTATGTCTACGCCTCGGAGTTCGGCAAGGGTTTCAACGATGCCCGAGAATTTGGCTGGCAGAGCGACGTTAAAGCATTCGACTGGACTACTCTGCGGGACAACAAAAAAACCGAGATCTCCAGGCTTAATGCCATTTATCGCAATCTGCTGTCAGGCGTGGACGCCGAGGTCATCGACGGACGCGCAAGCATCGTCAATTCCAATACGGTGGCGGTTGGCGACAAACACTACACCGCAAGAAAAATCCTGATCGCAACCGGTGGCTGGCCGCACGTACCCGACTTCCCTGGCTCCGACCTGGTGGTGAGCTCCAACGAAATCTTTGATCTGGACAGCTTCCCGCAGCGCATTGTCATTGTGGGAGGCGGCTACATCGCCGTTGAGTTCGCCGGTATTTTTAATGGCCTTGGCGCACAGGTTACCCAGCTATACCGGGGCCCGATGTTCCTGCGCGGATTTGATCCCGATATCAGGGCCCACGCCAGCCAGGAGATACGCAAGTCAGGCGTCGACCTGCGTTTCGAAACCAATGTCGAGTCGATCAACCGAACAGCAGACGGTCTGCAGCTGACCCTCACCGATGGCGAGAGCCTGCAGGCGGATGCAGTGCTTTACGCAACAGGGCGCAAGCCTAACCTGCAGGGCCTGGGGCTGGAGAACATCAATGCAGAGTTGACCGCCTCCGGTTCTATCGCCGTTGATGGACAGTTCCAAACCACCGAGCCCGGCGTTTTCGCGCTGGGCGACTGCACCGATACCATGGAGTTAACCCCGGTAGCACTGGCGGAAGGTATGGCGTTCGCGCGCACTCAATTTGGCGAACTCACCCCCACTGTCGATTATGACTTTATCCCCACGGCGGTGTTTTGCCAGCCCAACATTGGCACCGTTGGATTTACCGAGGACGAGGCGCGAGCAGAGTTTGGTAACATCACCCTGTACAAATCAGCGTTCCGCCCAATGAAACACACCATTAGTGGGCGCGATGAAAAAACGTTTATGAAACTGATTGTCGATACCGCCAGCGATAGGGTGGTTGGCGTGCACATGATGGGTCCGGACGCGGGCGAGATCATCCAGGGCATCGCCATCGCGTTGAAAGCCGGCGCGACCAAAGCAACCTTCGACAGCACCATTGGGATTCATCCGACTGCTGCCGAGGAATTTGTAACCATGCGCGAACCCTGGACCGAGGACTGACCTTGGAGCTGGAGCTCTGGCAGGCCGCCAGTCTCACCGCAGTAGGTATAGTCGCCGGGTTTCTTAATGTCATGGCCGGCGGTGGATCACTGCTGACGGTGCCGGTGATGGTTTTCATGGGCCTGCCCGGCCCTGTTGCCAACGGCACCAACCGCATTGCAATACTGGCGCAAAACCTGACGGCAATCGCTACCTTTTTCCGCAAGGGCTTCTCCGAGTTTCGTCTCAGCCTCACTCTTGCCGCCTGCGCCGTCCCTGGCGCCATGTTGGGTGCCTTCACCGGAGTGGGCTTGCAGGGTGAGTGGTTTAACCGAATTCTGGCACTAGTGATGGTCGCGGTGATGTTGATCATGCACTTCGACCGCGGCGCGGCAGCAGCGGGCCCCGATCACACACCCAGCCGGAAACAAATGATCAACGGCCATCTTCTCATGGTGGCCGTGGGTTTCTGGGGCGGCTTTATCCAGATCGGCGTGGGATTCATCATCATGCCCGTGCTGAATCGGGTTATGGGCATGGACCTGGTGCGCACCAATATGCACAAGGTGTTCATTGTCGCGGTTTACACCAGCGTTGCCCTGGCGGTATTTGCCAGCCAGGTGGAGATTCTCTGGATCGTTGGCGCTGCGCTGGCACTGGGGAATTCAATAGGGGGATTTCTGGGCGCACACTTTACAATCAGCAAGGGCGAGAAGCTGATCAAGTGGGTACTCAATACGGTGCTGGTCCTGTTTATCGCCAAGCTACTGTTTTTCCCGTGACCACATGATGACGCAAAGACCGACTACTCAAGATGATTGAGGTAAAAAATCTGACGCGACGCTACGGCAGCTTCTCTGCCGTAAAGAACGTCGCCTTCGAAATTGGCCGCCATGAGATTGTAGGCTTACTCGGACACAACGGCGCCGGTAAATCCACCATCATGAAAATGCTCAGCGGCTACCTGGAACCCAATGCGGGCGAAATCCACATTGCCGGCCACAACCTGGCAACAAACCCGCTGCCCGTGCAACGCATGCTGGGCTATCTTCCTGAAAGCCTGCCTGTTTACCCTGAAATGATGGTTGCAGACTACCTTAGCTACGCCGCAACCCTGAAAGGCATCCCGGCAGCAGAACGGGACCAGGCACTGCAAGAAGTCTTGCAGGCCACCGATTTGCGCGAGCGTGCGCTGGATGTCATCGGCACCTTGTCGCGAGGTTTAAAACAACGGGTAGGTGTTGCACAAGCGCTGCTGGGGCGGCCTCGCCTGCTCATTCTCGACGAGCCAACCAATGGCCTGGACCCTCATCAAACGGATGAAATGCGCAAGCTGATCCAGAGTCTTTCCAAGCGAGCCACCATTATTCTATCCACCCACATCATGCAAGAGGTAGAGGCGGTATGCGATCGTGTGCTGGTGCTGAGTAACGGCAAGCTGGTGCTGGACGAATCGATGAGCAACCTGCGCGAGAGCCGCCGCTTTAGCCTCTGTACCGATGACACCGTTAGTGAGCTGACGGAGTTGATTGCAGCAATGCCCGAGGTGGCTGACATCAAAGCGGAAGCCAACACCCTGCCTGCTCACGCGGAATTTGTAATAACCCTGGAGGCCGATGCTGACAGTGACGAGGCCGCTGGCAACATAGGCCAGGCCGTGATCAACGCCGGCGCCAAGCTGTATAGCCTGAGGGCCCTGGTCAGAGATCTCGAAACCGTTTTCCGTGAAGCCAGTGAACGCGCCGAGGTCACGGATGTCGAGTAAGCGCGTTGCACTGATGGTTGCCCGCAAGGAAGTGTGGCTGTTTTTTGCCTCGCCGGTGGCGTGGTTGTTTCTCGCCGCCTTCGCCGGAACTACCCTGTTCGTATTTTTCTGGGTGGAATCTTTTTTCGCCCGCAATATCGCCGATGTCCGGCCCATGTTCGAATGGATGCCGCTGCTGCTGGTTTTTCTGAGCTCCGCGCTGACAATGCGCATGTGGAGTGAGGAGCGACGCAGCGGCACGCTGGAACACGTGCTTACCCAGCCGGTCAGCCTGTGGCAATTTGTTTTTGGCAAATACCTGGCTTGCCTGAGTCTGTTGGTGCTGGCATTGATCGCCACTCTGCCACTGCCAATCAGTGTAGCCCTGATAGCCGACCTGGACTGGGGCCCCGTGCTCGCCGGCTATCTGGCTACCCTGCTTCTGGGCAGCGCCTATATCAGTATAGGCTTGTGCGTATCGGCACGAACCAGCAACCCCATCGTAAGCCTGATCAGCAGCGTTTTTCTATGTGGCCTGCTCTACCTGGCCGGTAGTAGTTTAATGACCGGGTTTTTCGACAACCAGGTGGCAGACTGGTTGCGAACCATCGGGACAGGGTCACGGTTCGAGAGCATCACACGCGGCGTACTGGACGTTCGCAACCTGTTTTATTACGTCTCGCTGACCATCGCGTTTCTCTCCATCAACGTTTATCTGCTGGAGAAAGAACGCTGGGCTACCGGCAACAAGACACCCCGTCATCGCATATGGCGCACCACCATGCTACTTGTTATCGCCAACCTGCTGGTCGCCAATCTGTGGATGGACAGGGTCACCGTATTACGCGCCGACATCACTGCCGGGAAACTGTACTCCCTGTCCCCCGCCTCTCGTGACTTCATGTCGCAACTAAAAGAACCGCTGTTGATACGCGGTTACTTCAGCAGCAAGACACACCCGCTGCTGGCACCACTGGTCCCTCAGCTACGAGATCTGCTCAGGGAGTATGAAGTGGCGGGCAATGGCAGAGTACGGGTCGAGATTATTGACCCTGCCGACAATCCTGAAATTGAGCAGGAAGCCAACGAGCGCTACAACATTTTTGCCACGCCCTTCCAGATTGCCGATCGGTATCAGTCGGCGCTGGTCAACTCCTATTTCAATGTGCTGGTGGAGTATGGCGAAGAATTTGAAACTCTTGGCTTCAGCGACCTGATCGAGGTACGTACCACGCCCAATGCGGAGCCCGAGGTACTGTTAGGCAACCCCGAGTTCGATCTTACCCGGGCGATCAAGGATGTCCTTTACAGCTATCAGGTTTCCGGGGATCTATTCGCCGGCATCGACGACCCGATTGACTTCGTTGCCTACGTTTCAGCGGATTCCGAATTACCCGAGCTGCTGCTTGATTACCGGCAGTCGATTGAAAGCCATTTACAAGACGTTGCGCGCAACGCCTCCGGCAAGTTTCGCATTCGCTTTGTCGAGCCAGAGGCCGGCGATGGCGAAGTTGCCCGGCAGATAGTCGAGGAATGGGGCTTCAAACCCATGCTGGCAACGCTAGAAGGCGACAGGGAGTTTTACTTTTACCTGACGCTGTCTGATACACGGCAAGTCGTACAACTACCCACAGACAGTTTCGATCCCGCTGATTTCCCGACCATGCTGGAAGCGGGGCTGAAGCGCTTCGCCAGTGGCTTCACCAAGACAGTATCGCTGGCCCTGCCTCCGGTAAATGAAAACATGGCACGCCACAATCTCGGCGCGCCAACATTTACCAATCTAGAGCGCATGGTCACGCGTGATTACAGTATTCGTCTGGAGGATCTGAGCGACGGAAGAATAGATCCCGAGGCCGATATTCTTGCAGTCATCGCGCCACAAAAACTTGGCAGTCGGGCGATATTCGCTATCGACCAGTATCTTATGCGCGGAGGCACTGTGGTGCTTGCCACGTCGCCATTCACCGCCGAGCTGTCCAGCGGCGAGTTGCGTCTGCAGTCCTGGGATAGTGGCCTGCAGGATTGGCTGCAACATCAGGGCATAACGATTGAAGAAACCCTGGTACTGGACAAACTCAACGCGGCATTCCCATCGCCCGTCATTCGCAGAGTTGGTGGCTACGAGTTCCGCGATGTACAGCTTATTGATTACCCCTATTTCATAGACCTGCGCGAAGATGGACTGAATCAGGATCATCCCATTACCCAGAATATCCCCCAGCTAACCATGGCCTGGGTATCGCCTATGACCCTGCAAAGGGCCGCAGGTAAACGCATCACCAATCTGTTGCGTAGTTCACCCAAGGCCTGGCGCTCTGCAAGTAACGACGTTATGCCCAGTGTCGACGCCAATGGCGACAGTTTATTTACCAGCAGTGAACCCACTCAATCTGAAGAACTGGCCGTTGTCGCACAAGGTAAATTTACCTCGTTCTTTGCGGGAAAACCGGCGCTATTGGAAGATGCACAGCCCAGGGAAACGCGCGGCGTTAACAAATTACTGGAACACTCACCGGGTTCAGCACGACTCATCGTCTTCGCATCCAACGATTTTATGGACGACCAGATGCTGAACGCCATCGTCACCGCATCGGGCACACAGTATCTGGGGCCGCTGGAGCTCTTAATGAATACGCTGGACTGGGCCTTACAGGACAAGGCGCTTCTGGAAATACGCTCACGAGCACATTTCAATCGCACGCTTCCGCCCATGGATAAACAATCGCAGGCTGTTATTGAGTATGTGAATTACGCTATGGCCCTGTTGTGGCTGGGACTGTTGGCTGCCGCTTACTGGTTACGCAAGCTGGCACGTCGTCGCCACTATCGAAAGAGTCTGGCACTGTGAAGTCGCCGATAAAAGCGCTACTGGTCCTACTGCTGGTGCAGTGCGTGCTCACCGCTCTAATGTATTGGCCGGCAGGCATGATGGACGGCATGCGAGACAAGAAACCGCTGCTCGCTTTCAATGCTGACCTTCTCGATGAAATTAATATCAGCGACAGGAACGACAACGAGGTTGTGCTGTTGCGACAGGGTGAAGCCTGGGTATTGCCGGACCTTGAAGAACTGCCGGTCGATGACAGCATGATAAAAGATCTGATCGATGCGCTGGCGTATCAGTCACATGGCCGTCCGGTTGCAGACAGCGTGCCGGCTAGACAGCGCTTCCAGGTTACCGGCTATCACTTTCAAAGGCGTCTCACACTGATCGGCGAAGGCGAATTGCTGGGAACTGTCTACCTGGGCACCTCACCTGGATTTCGACGAGTACACGCGCGCAACGATAATGGCGATGCAATCTACAGCATAAAATTCAATAACTTCGATGCGCCGGCCGCCGCCGCATCGTGGCTGCAGCGCTCCCTATTGCAAATTGCTGAGCCCAGCCAGATCAAAGGGCCCGGCTTCGAGGTCAAGCGCGAAGGTAATGTCTGGCAGACCCCTTCGGGCATTACGCCGGACCGGCGCGAACTGGATGCCCTGCTGCTGGCACTGGCAAGCCAGCAAATCGACGGGGTTGCCGAGGAGGATGCGCAGCGCACACTGGCCGAATCACCGCCTACGCTGACGCTGGAAGTTACAACTGATAGTGGTGTCGAAAAGCTGGAGTACTTCAGTCTCGATGGCGGCCGCTACGTCTACAGTGGCAACTACCCGCTGTTCTTTCGATTGAGCGACTACGATTTTGATCGCATTACCGGCATCGATGCGCAACTGCTGGCTGCAACTCTAACGGATGCAGTAGAAAGCGCTGATGACGAAAGCGTGTCTGAGTAGTCTCCCAATCCGGGCTGTGCGCTAATCCTTGAAGTCTGGCGCACGCCCCTCCTTTCGCGCAATGATCGCCTCCTCAAAGTTTTTCGTGGTCATTCGAACAAACAATTGGGCATGACCCTCGTGGTTCATGTGGCTGTGAAGGCTGCCGGCGTCTACCCCTGCCCACAGCATCTGTTTGCTTAGCTCTACACCGAGCTGGCTGTAGCCGGTGATACGCTCGGCAATTGCATAGCACTCCTCCAGCAACACATCATCAGCCACAGCTTTACTGACGATTCCCAAACGCTGGGCCTCGCTGGCGTCCACATCCCGCCCGGTGAGCATTATCTCAAAGGCCCGGGAGGTACCGATCGCGCGAGGCAGCAGGTAACTAAGCCCCAGCTCAGCAGAAGTCAGTCCGTTATTGATGCCGGCGGGCCTGAACACGGCGCTATCGGCCGCCACCCTGATATCGGTGGCCATTGCGAGGCAAAAACCACCGCCAATCGCCGGGCCATTAATCGCGCCTATGACTGGCTGATGCATGTCGTGAATAGCCTTGATCACATCTTCAAGTATCTTCATCGCGCGGCGGGCAATACCCGGCACTGTCAGTCCATTGAAGATATCCAGCCAACCCGGATCCTCGAGGTCAGCGCCGGAGCAAAATCCGGCACCTGCACCAGTCACAATAACCACGCGGGTTTCATTGTCGAAGCTGACTTCCTCTAGCGCCTCCTTGAAAGGCACCATCACATCAAATGCCATGGCATTCATGCGCTCTGGTCGGTTCAGGGTGATCAGGGTAACGCCAGGGCGCGGTTTTTCCACGGTAACAAAGGACATCGTATACACTCTTATGAGGAATAATATTTATCTCACTTTAGATAGCTAAAGGCAGGGTTGCCATGTTGGCAGCGGCCACAACGGTTGCCCGCGGTTAACAGGACTTCAGAGGGTCAGGTTTATGGAAGAGATGCTGAACGGCAAAACAGCACTGGTAACCGGTGGCGCTGGTGGCATCGGGCTGGCGACTGCCCTACTGTTTGCCGAACAAGGCGCCCGCATTGTTATTGCTGACAACAATGCAGATGCCATCGCCAGCGCGGCGGAAAAACTGCCCGCCGAGGCCGGACACAGTTGCCAGCAATGTGACGTAACTGATAGCGCGCAGGTCCGTAAGCTCTTTTCCCATGTTGATCGCGAGTACGGCGCGCTGGACATACTGGTCAATAATGTCGGTGACTTTCTGGGGTTGGTAAAACCGCTGGAAAACATGACGGACGACGACATCGACAGACTTTTTTCGGTAAACCTGCGACAGGTGATGATCTGCTCGCGAGAGGCCATCCCGCTCATGCGCAAAGCAACACCCGGTGCCGCCATCATCAGCATTTCCTCAATCGAGGGCTATCGCGGCATGCCCAACATCACGCCCTACGGTGCCTACAAACTGGGCATAGAGGGATTTACCAAAAGCCTGGCGCTGGAACTTGCACCCGACAGAATCAGGGTCAATGCCATTGCGCCGGAAACCACCGAAACGGAGCAGGTTAATCCCAGAGAGTGGATTAGCGAGCAGGACTATAACCGACCCAATCATTGGGTTCCGCTGGGGCGCTTTGGACAACCAGGCGACACTGCCGGATGTGCACTGTTTTTAGCCAGCGAGATGGCTGCCTGGGTTACCGGCACTGTTATACACTGTGACGGTGGCGCGCTGGCCGCAGCCGGCTGGTATCAAACGCCAGAAGGGCACTGGACCAACACACCAATCGTCGACCGCAGTGGCATTCCTTCGCTGCGGGTAGACTAGGACAATGGAGGCAACAACATGAAACGAGTTATGACAATCGCCATGACACTGCTGCTGATGGGCTCCCTGTACGGCTGCCTCAAAGAAGACCCTGAAGACGCATTGCCGGAAGGGTACAAACGGTCACTGGAAAAAGCGGATGGCGTTGAACAGCAGTTACAGGACACCGCCAACAAGCGTCTGGGCGAACTGGAAGCCAGCAGCCAGTAAGGCCAGCGGCAACTCAGGCCACCGAGACTGATCTGGGCGGCTCTACTTCCACCTGGTTATCCGAGCGGGTGAGATGTTTCATCAATAAGGCACGCAGCCACTGGTGAGGCGCGCTGCGCGCAGTGCGCGTATGTCGCAGCAAGGACATTTTGCCGCGATTACTGCTGTGAGTGTTTTTAATCATTCGCTGCAGTTCAGCGGGTAATTCGCGACCTACAATCAAATCACGATAGAGACCGCCCTCTTCAAAGCCAGCATTTGCGACCAGTAGCGAATCTGTGTGAGTGACTACGCCTACCGCCGAGGCGAACTGGGTCGTCTCCAGAACGATGTTGCGGTGCACCCCATACTGGCCCAGCACGTCATCAACCATACTGGTGTTTTCGCGGGTTAACCCGGGCAGGTAGAGGCGAAGGTGGGGGTAGTCCAGAAAGCGTTTTAGATCGAGCTCCTGATCGACCAGTGGATGATCGATGCGCATATAGCAACGTGGCGCAATCGCAGCGATGGGCTCTGCGTGAATATCGCGATCAGTCTCCAAGGCCACAAACGCCGCAAAATCTGCCTCGCCTTTTTTCAGCTTGTCCTGGTAATCGGATGGCACCTCGGCAGTGACGATCTGCACATTGGGTGCGCACAGGCGCAGCTCAGCCATTAATGCAGGCAGCAGGCTTTCGCTGACGATGGGCGGCAACAACAGCTTGAAACCACCGACGTAGGTTTGCGGATCAAAATCCTCATTGCCCAGCACGGTCTCCACCGACTCCAGCAGCGAGGGTAGGTCACGGGCCAACACCTCTGCCCGGGGTGTGGGAACAAGACCGTGAGCGGTACGGGTAAAAAGCTCATCATCAAAAGAGGCGCGCAATTTTTGCAGCGTTTTACTCAGGGCCGGCTGGGACACAGACAGGCGCTCCGCAGCTCGTGTCACGTTACGCTCCTCCAGCAAAATTTGCAGCGCGACGAGCAGGTTCAGGTCGGTACGGACCAACTTTCTTGAAATCATTATTTCCCCCCGAAAGAAATAACTTATAGTTATAACATTGATCTTAGCAGAGCGATTTTGCCAACGCACCGCCTAATTCCCTAAAAAAGTTAATAATTACAGGTACCTAGCAAGCTGTTTGTCGGGTCGTTTTCAGGCATTGGCTGCTCGCTGAAACGCCCTCCCCGCTAGCACCTGCTAATTGCCCGTGGATCGTTTAGTATCTGCGGTTCCAACTTTTGCTCCGGAGATCAATCCCGTGACCTTGCGCCTGCTGCTTCCTTTACTTGCCCTCGCCTGCCTCAGCGGCTGCAGTAACCAACCACCTGGCCAACCGGGTAGCGACCCCCTGCAACGATCCAGTGCCGTTTCTGTCGCCATGCCGGAATTTGTCACCACTGAAGAGACCGTCCTTGCCTGGCGCTCCGATCTGATCTGGGTAGACGATCCACAGGGTCGCTTTGAGCGCCGGGGCAAGATCCTGCAACAGTCGCTGCAAGCGGAGTTCGAACGCAAGGGCTATCAGTTCGCCAACACACAGGATTCCCCTGACTATGACGTTGTCGCTGTCGTGCTACTGGGCGAACTTCAGGACCATGCAGAAATACAGGAAATATTCCGGCTCTATCCCTCGCTGGCCAACCCTGCGGCAGGGTACGGCAAAGGTACTGTGATGCTGGCGATTGCGCCCCACGGGACCAGCGATATTGTCTGGCGAGGCGCACTGGAAGTCTTCACCGACCCCTCTATGCAGCCGGTCGACGCAGCAGACGAACGTCTTGGTTGGATCTCCAAAAAATTGTTGGCCAGCATTCCACAGGTCTAGCCTTGCTGGCTGAGCGCAAATGGTGCTGCTAACATAGCGGTGTAATACATCGTAGCCCCAGCCCCGACTTTCACTCAATCGAGATTTATAATGCAGACACTTCAAACCCTGGTCGTCACGCTTGTTGTCGCACTCACTCTTGCCGCCTGCAGCGGAGTGGAAACCAGACCGGAAGAAACTGACACGTTTGCCGCCGGCAATTACAAATTCTATCAATGGCGCAGCGAGCCACTGGAAAACACGGCCTCATCCAGGGACCCCGTCTACATCATGGACCCTATCGTGCGCGCCGCAGTCGATGCCGAGTTGAAGAACAAGGGATACAGGCTGAACCCCGAAAAGGCCCAGTTCAATGTCGACTACCTCTATGCCACAGGAATGCGCATGGGCCAGAAAGGCAGCGAGGCCAGCAACCTCTCCAACTATCCGGGAGTGATACCAAACCGTAACGTTGATCAGGCCTCAGTGGATAATGCCTATGCGCTTGGCGGCGTAAAAGAAACCAGCAACATCGCGCTGCAATTCAATGATGTGGAACGCAAGGAAGAAGTGTGGCGAGTCATCGTCACCAAGATTGTTGAAGATGCCAATCGGGTTGACTCGGACCGGCTGCGCAAGAATATCAATTCAGCGGTGAAGGAGGGTTTACGGCCGCTGCCAAAAGCAAACTAGGCGTAAACGTCTGGATTCACGCAGTGCTTCATTGGTTCGCCTTTTAGGGCTGCGATTGCATTTTCCACCGCCATATCGGCCATGCGCGCGCGAGTAATCACAGTAGCGCTGCCAATGTGCGGCGCCAGAACAACATTGGGCAAATCAACCAGCGGATTGTCGCTGGCCACCGGCTCCTCTTCAAAGACATCGAGACCTGCGGCAAACAGGGCGCCGGACTTCAGCGCCTCGGACAAGGCCAATTCATTAACGATTCCGCCACGCGCTGTATTAATCAGCACAGCACCCGGCTTCATCATTGCGATACGCTCTGCGTTGATAAGGTCATGCGTGTCTTCAGTGAGAGGAACGTGAACACTGACAAAGTCACTGCGCAGCAGTAATTCCTCCAGTGACACATTGTCGATACCGGGCACCTGCCGATCGCTGCGATTCCAGCCAAGAACCTCCATGCCAAAACCCGCTGCCCGGCGCGCCACGGCCTGGCCTATCTCACCCAGACCGACAATGCCCAGAGTAGCGCCACTCACATCCTTGCCGGTGAAAAAATCGGGCGACCAGACATTTTCGGCGCGCCAACCGCCCTGCCGAACAAAGCGATCTGCTTCGCCCATACGTCGAGCCGCCGCCAGCAGAAGACCAAAAGCTGCATCGGCGGTGGTATCCACCAGAACGCCTGGCGTGTGCCCCAGCGGAATAGACCGTTCGCTGAGTGCTGCCACATCGATATGATCAACGCCCACAGAAACGCTGGAGACAAACTCGAGCTCCGGCAGGTCCGCCAATAGCTCCGCATTAATTTTGTCGGTGAGCAGACAGACCAGGCCGTGACAACCGGCTAACTCCTCGCGTAGGGATTCTGCGGGCAATAAGCCCGGACCTACCCAGACATTGAGGTCACAATGCTGCGCCAGTTCGTGGATACGCTCGCCTGGGAGCTGATGACTTACCAGTACTTTTTTCATCATGGTCCGAGCATACCGCAAGCTAGCCCGGACAAAAACCGCCCGACCAAAGAGACGCGCATTTCACTGGCATATAACCTATTATCCACCGCATGAGTGATGACAACGATGTGATTAACGGCGACCTGAGCCAGCGACTGGCCATTGATACGCAAGCCATGCCGTGGACAGAAAGCCCTGGCGGGCATGTGCTGCGAAAGCGCCTGCACCGGGTGGGGCCGCCAGAGTCCGGACAGGTAACATCCGTTGTTCGCTACGAACCTGGCGCCAAATTCCCGGGGCACGAACACCCCGAGGGTGAGGAAATCCTGGTGCTTGAGGGCGTATTCTCTGACGAGCATGGTGACTGGCCCGCGGGTACTTATCTGCTCAATCCGGAAGGCTTTTTTCACCAGCCCTACTCGCAGCAGGGCTGTCTGCTATTCGTAAAACTACGCCAATATCCAGGCCTGGATCGCCAGCATATTGCCGTCAACAAAGAAGACGTGGAATGGAAGGAGTCGGTCCGGAAAAGCGTCAGCTGGAAGAAGCTATATGCACAGGAACCCTACTCCGATTTCACCCGGCTGGAATCGTGGGACACACCCTCAGAGCTTGGGCAAATCAATTTTCCGCAGGGCGCCGAGCTTTTCATAATCTCGGGAAGCTTTGCCGACGAACTGGGCAGCTATGCCTGCCACAGTTGGTTGAGAATCCCTGCTGGCGGCTCTATTACGCCTACCAGCAGTGATTACTGTGAGTTATATATCAAAGAAGGCGGCTTCAGATACCTGCTGTCTGACTAGAGCGTAATGCCGCCGTCAACCACAATGCACTCACCATTGGTGTAGCTGCTGGCATCGGACACCAGATAAAGCATAGTGCCGGCCATCTCAGCGGGCTCAGCGTGCCTGCCCATGGGAATTCCCTCCATGGCCTTCTGATAAATCTCATCATTGGAGAATAAAGCGCCGGCGAATTTAGTCTTGGTCAGTCCGGGTAGCAGCGCATTACAACGGATGCCTAGCCCGCCACATTCTTTGGCAAAGACTTTGGTCATATTGATTACAGCGGCTTTGGTGATCGAATAGATGCCCTGCATCGGCCCGGGCTGCAGGCCATTGATAGAGGCGGTATTGACGATGACACCCGCGCCCTGCTCACGCATCATTTTGCCGGCTTCGATGGACATGAAAAAGTAGCCGCGAATATTCACCTCCACCGTTTTGTTATAAGCACCCAGATCCGTATCAAGCACGTGACCAAAGTAGGGATTGGTCGCCGCGTTATTGACGCAGATATCCAGCCGGCCATGAGTGGCCTTGATGTGGTCAAAGGTTGCGTGAATATCATCGAGGTTACCCACATGGCATGCAAAGGCTTCTGCACTGCCGCCGGCTTCAACGATGGACTCCGCCACCTTGGCACAGTCATCTATCTTGCGACTCGAAACGATGACATGGGCACCCTGCTGTGCCAACAAACGTGCAGTTTCTTCGCCGATACCACGGCTGGCGCCGCTAACGATGGCAATCTTGCCAGTAAGATCAAATAATTGCGTCGACATGAATGAAAAATTCCTTGAGGTCAGTTGAATGTCAGAACAAAGAGCGCAGAATACTACCTGCTCACTCGGGTATTTGCATCCCGCTATGGCGCTCCGGCCTCTCCCATAAGGCCCAGGCGAGATACACCGCCACCAACGCGGCACAACCCAGCCAGGCTGCCTGGTAACCAAACAGGGCGAGGTTGGTGCCAGCAAACAGTGGCCCGACAACACGACCCCAGGACGCCGCAGAACTGGTGGTGCCCAACATCCTGCCGCGCAATGCCGCTGGTGTTCGGTTGCTGGTAAGCGTGTTGAGTACCGGCATGCACAGGGTCGCCCCGGACATAGCCGTAAATGCGGCGGCCACCATCACAGGCATGGTCTGGGCAAATGCCGCCATAATCAATCCCGACAGAAACAGGGTGATAGAGACACGCAGCAACGGAAACTCGCCCAGCAATCGAATCAGCTGGCCCATGAAGCCGCCCTGTAACACTGCCATGATGGCGCCCTGTATCCCAAACACGATGCCGACTTCCCGGGGAGTCCAGTCCAACAGGTCGGCAACCCAGAGCGGAAACATGTAGGTAAAGGCGCTCACACAACTGTTATGAAGCACATATTGGGTGGTGAGCAGGCGATTACCGGTCTGCTTCAGCATCTGGTAGATCGACAGGCTCTGCTTGCCCTGCTGCAGAACCCGGCTCTCTTCCTGCTTTTGTTTCGACACCGACTCCGGTAAAAAAAGTGCCGCGGCGATTATCGCAAGCACCGACATACCACCGGCAACAATACACGGCAGGGTGAAACTGTTGCCATCGCCAGCGAGCAAGCCGCCCAACAGCGGCCCCATCACCAGACCCAGGCCAAAAGCCGCGCCGATTAATCCCATCCCCCGGGCGCGGTTTTCCGGAGTGGTCAGGTCGGCCATCATGGCAGAGGCCACACCAATGTTACCGGCCATCAAGCCAGCGAATGCCCGGGCCGCGAATACCATCCACAGCTCTGACGCCAAGCCCAACATCACATAGGCCAGCGCGCCACCGGCGAGGCAAATCATAATTACAGGCTTGCGCCCCATGCGGTCAGAAAGCTTGCCCCAATAGGGTCCGCACAATCCCGAACACACGGCGTAGGACACGATAATCAGCGCAATATCGAAATTGCTGGCGCCCAGCTCGGGAGACAAAAAAGGCAAAATTGGAATGACGATGCCGAAACCAATAAGGTCCAGCAGAATCACACCAAAGAGAATCGGCATCCGCCTACCACCAAAACCGGGTTAGCCGCGCGGCAAACAGTGCGCAGCCCGGCAAAAGGCTACTCACCCGTCCAGCGTTGTACCTTGCCAGTATCCACGTCAAACAAATCCAGCGTCCTGGCGACGCTCTGGGTAACCATCTGCTCGAGGTTTTCAGGTTTGGCATAGAAGGCGGGTACCGGGGGCGCTATCACCGCGCCTATTTCTGACAGCTGGGTCATGGTACGCAGATGCCCGGTATGCAAGGGTGTCTCGCGCACCATCAGCACCAGACGGCGGCGCTCTTTCAATGCCACGTCAGCCGCTCGGGTAAGCAACGTTGACGTCACACCGGTGGCGATTTCAGACATGGTCCGAATCGAGCAGGGAGCAATCAACATGCCTGTTGTGATGAACGAGCCGGAGGCTATAGAGGCACCTACATTTTTGATGGCGTGAACCTCACTGGCCAGCGCCTCGATCTCTGATCGAGACATATCAAGTTCATGATGTAAGGTTAGCTCCGCCGACTTAGTCATCACCAGGTGCGTTTCGATACCGCAGGCACCAAGTAACTGCAAAGCGCGGACACCGTATACGATGCCCGACGCGCCACTGATACCCACGATAATTCGCTCTGCCATGCCCTTCTCCAAAGCCTTAGCCGACCACTGTAGCAGCCCGCGGGCAATAATTCATGGGCACCGCAGACTGCTACTCAACCCCTCAGAAGGTCCAGCGAACCCCCGCCTCTACGGAAAAACCGGCTTCCGGCGCAACGTCACGCAGGAAGGAGGTACTGAGACGGATTTCCTCATCGGTGATGTTGTTCAGCGCGAGGAACAGCGTAACCTCGCTGCCAGCTACCGGGAGGCGATAGTCCGCACCAGCATCCCACTTTGTGTAGCCGTCTGTAGGCTCTTCATTGGCGCCGGGCTTGTCCTGATCATCGACATCCATCACCCGGGTCCACAGCTCCAGACTTTCGGAAGCCCAGGCCAGGCGCGCACCTAAACGCATGGGCGGTAGGCGCGGAATATCGTCGCCGCTGTCCAACTCGCCGCGAATATAATCGCCCCACAATCCAGCGCGCAAGTCACCACCGCCGAAGCTGGCAAGGGTGAATTCACTGTCAAACTCGACACCATAGAACTCGGCGTCCTCCTGCGCATAGGCCAATACAGGTGTTTCATCCCGCTCCAAACCCGTATTGAGCAAATTGATGTAATCCGCAAAGTCGTTGTAGAACACCGTCAGGTCCAGCCAGTGACCGTCGCCAGTCCAACGCGCAGAGAGATCCGCATTGTTGGAGGTTTCTGTATCGAGCCCAGCATCGCCAAGCTCAATCGATCCAGTGGCAGCATGCTCCACCCATTCGCCCGGCGTTTCATTGCCTGCATTGGAGTACAACTCCTCGACTGCCGGCGCCCGTTCACTGCGAGACAGTGCAAGGCCCACCTGCCACCCATCGGTGACATCCCAAAGGGCTGAGCCAGAGGCGCTGAAGGCGCTAAAGTCCTCATCAGCGCCTATATCCGGGTCGCGGTCAACCTGGTCGAAGCGCATGCCCAGCTCAAACAGCCAGTCGCCAGCATGGTAGTCCTCCACCACGAAGACTCCCCACTGGCTGGATTCAGTTTCTGGAACATAGGCCTCTTCGCCCACTGCACTGAATTCTCCGCTGGATGCCTGCAGGCCTAACACGCCATGGAAACCCCCAAACTGTTGGTGAACCATCTCCAGCCGGCCTTCCCAGGTCTCATTGCTGAACTTGGTACCAACCTCGCCACTGCCCTCTATCTCTGAATGCTCGTAGTCGGTGTAGGTAACAAAACCCCGCATGACCTCAAGTGCCGCAATTGGCTCGTGCCAATGCAACGCCGCGTCATAACGGGTTTGTTCGATGTCGAGGCTCACGCCACCCTCTTCTTCCTCACCCTCCGAGTGCTCCTCGCCCTCGTGATCGTCGTGGTCTTCATCGTGGTCGTCGTCATGATCGTCATCGTGGTCGCCGTGATCCTCGTCCTCTTCATGCCCGTGTTCGTGCGCACCTGCCGGGATACCATAGGCATTTTCTAGACGGTTCACCGCCAGACCAAAAAAACCCTCATCGAAGTGATAGGCGCCACCCAGCGTCAGGCTCTTTGCGCGCCCTGCAGTATTGCCGATGTAACCGTCAGTGGTTTCCTCATCATCGTGTTCCTCGCCCTCGTGTTCTTCCTCGTCGTGCTCTTCGCCTTCGTGTTCATCGCTGTGTTCACGAGCGGCCTCACCAGGAATGTCGAGGTCGTTGTAGTCTCGGTAAAGAAAATCTGCATGCCAGGCAAAGCTGCCGCTGCTGCCATCAGCTCTACCCACGATGTTGTCCATATCAGAGGCCGTGTCGTGGCGATACTCCAAGCCGCCGCTCAGGTCCTCTTCCAGGCTCGTGGGAATGCGGTTATCCAGCACGTTGACCACGCCACCGATGGCGCCACCTCCGTAGAGTAATGTCGAGGGCCCGCGAAGGATTTCGATGCTGTCAGCAAGCAGGGGCTCCACAGACACCGCGTGGTCGCCGCTGAGGCCGGCAACATCTGCGCTGCTGGTGCCATTTTGTAAGATGGTGACGCGGGGGCCCTGTTGGCCCCTGATCACCGGTTGGCCGACTCCGGGGCCGAAGGAGGCACTGGCCAGGCCGGGCGACTGACCCAGCGTTTCACCGATAGTTGCGGATGCTGCACGGCGCAATTCATCGCCACTTAATACCGTTACCGGTAAGGCAGTTTCGGCGGATGTTTTGTGTAGGGGTACAGAAACCAGTACGTGTTCCATAGGTGGTTGCTGCGCATAACTCGAGGCGCTGGCCACAGCCAGCGCCAAAGGCGTAAGAATTCTCACGGTTCTCTCCTGAAAAAAGCTAAAAAGTTGGGGGTAACTCAGGAGTTGTGGAAGGGTGGTGCCCGGGGCTGCAGGTCCAGATAAGTTTTGGCGGCCATCGCCGGCACAACAGCAAGGATTGTCGCCGTGGCTGCGGCGAAAAGCTGCGGAGGCGCAGTTTGCGGTGCGGCATGGCTGTCGCCAATATTTTTACAGAGCAGGCACTGCTCTACAGTGTCATCGCCACTATGAAAGTGCCCTGCCTCAAGCGCTTGCAAGCCACCAAATAACAGCATCGCGGCGAGCGCGATAACGCAGGCCGTTCGACTTTTATAGGGATTAAATTGGCTCATAGGCGACATGCGGGGGAGTCTAGCACTTTCCTGGGCGGTGACAAACAGCCTTTCGATCAGCGAGATCAGCCAAAAATGCTCAGCAGCAAGTTGATAATCATGGCGTTGGACAGATCTATAAAGAAGGCACCAACCAAGGGCACTACAATAAACGCACGTGGCGCGGGCCCCAGGCTTTTGGTCACTGCGGTCATATTTGCCACGGCGGTGGGTGTAGCACCTAACGCCAAACCCGCGTATCCGGAACACATTACCGCCGCTTCATACGTTCCCCCCAAGACCCGAAATACCACAAACAATGTGTAGCAGACGATCATTGCCACCTGGACCAACAGCAACACAAACATGGGGCCAGCCAGGTCCGCCAGCATCCACAGTTGCAAGCTCATCAGGGACATGGAGAGAAAAAGCCCCAGGCTCAGATCAGAGATCAAAGCCAGCGATCGGGATCCGGTTGGCCATTGATACCGGGGCATTACCCGGGGAATGGTGTTGGTAAGAATAATGCCAGCGAACAGGCAGGTCACAAAATCGGGCAGCATCAAACCCCAATGCTCGAAAAGATCGTTTAGCCGAGTGCCTATGCCTATGGCTATAGCGATGACCAATAGTGACTTGAGAATGCCATCAACGTTGATGATCTCATGTTCCTTGTAACGGAAGCCGATGGTCAGTTCCCCCTCCTCCTCGGCCTTTAATTTGTGTCGCCACACCAGATAACGCGCAATGGGCCCGCCTACGATACCGCCGAAAATTAAGCCGAAGGTGGCACAGGCCAAGCCTATTTCCATGGCGAAAGGCACCTGGTACTCGCTGCTGAAGGTCGGCGCCCAGGCGATTGCCGTGCCGTGACCACCGCTGAGGCTGACCGAGCCTGTGAGCAGGCCCAGCACCGGGACCTGGCCAGCGGCAACGGCGACACCAATGCCTGCAAGGTTTTGCAGGAACAAGTAGCCAACGGCGAGCACCAATAGTGTCACCAGGGCACGCCCGCCCTGGCGCAGTACATCAATTCGAGAGGACAAACCGATAGTGGTGAAGAACACGATCAACAATATATCCCGGTTGGCCATATCAAAACTGACCTCTATGCCGGCTAGCCAATAGAGCATGCCGGCAAACAGAGAGGCCATCAGGCCACCGGTCACCGGCTCCGGGATATTGTATTCGCGCAGTACCCTTATCTTATCGTTCAGGTAGCGCCCGAAAAACAGGACGATGATCGCGATGATCAGGGTTTGGCGGGTATCAAGTTCCACGATTTACTCTGCGCTGAAAGTCGCCACTACCTGATCGCCATGCAGCAGCGACAGGACCCCGCTTTCCAGTCGGTAGGCACTGACGCCTGCCAACATTTGCAGGTAGGTGCGCTCCAGATCGCCCCCCTCGGCACAGGCCATCATGGTTCCTGCCAGTGGACCAAAGGACAGTGGGGTCCCGTGGGTGGCATCGCCCTCGCTGCTATAGGAACCGCTAAATCGGTTACAACCCGAAAAACCAGCTGCACGCTGTTCTTGCTCCGACAACTGCAAATCTGCAGGACGGTCGCCAGCGCCAGTCGCTGCCGGCTCACCCGACAGGGTCACCAGCTGCCAGTTGGTGCCCACCAGAACCGGCTCGGATACTGACTTAACGGATTCAGGCACACGCCGCACCAATACCTCTACCGGGTTGCCGCCAAAAGCGTTGATATAGTCAGTGTTGGTAAAAAGCAGCCGGCCATCCAGGCGAATGGTGGCCCGCAGGGCATATTGCATACGGTCGTCAATCTGCGCCGGGTTGTATTCAATGCTGAAAGGATAGGGTGGACCACCCTCGGGTGTCATCATCACAGTTGCCAACACAGACGCCGGCGCATCAGCCCGCGAAACGTCCTGTAGCTGAATTTCCAGCTCGCTACCCGGGGGCAGCATCATACGCTCGCGATAAATTACGCTTCCTTCAATTTGCGACATACTTTCAGCTTGCTCTGCCACGCCTGTCTCACTGCTATCGCAGCCCGACACCAACAGGCCCGTAAGCAACACATAGGCGCCGAAAAATCCGCGAAGGCGTGCAGTATTCCAGATCAAAAGTCACTCTCCTGTAAATCATGGTGCAATGGCCAGGCAGCTAGCTGGCCAGTTTTTGCAGCATTGCACCCATTTGTTGGTGAATCATATTTACGGCCTTTAGTGGCCTCACCATCACCTTGAATTCAACGATCTTGCCCTCTTCGTTGAAGGTCATGATATCAACGCCGTTGATCAGGATGCCGTCGATCTCGCACTCAAACTCAAGCACAGCGTGATTGCCGGCCACAACTTCCTTGGTGTAGCGAAAGCCTTCATTGAATACATGCATGGCGCCGGTCAGGTAGAGGACGGTAATGTCCCTGCCCTCCTGGGGACTGTGGACTACGGGTGAAAGAAATACGCAATCCTCCCCGATAATTTCCGGCAAGCGGGCTGGATCCCGTTCGCGCATGAGCTCGTGCCACTGCTCTACTGTATTCAAAATCCGTTACTCCCTGACAAAATAGAGCACGAGTATCCCACACGCGCCCTACACAGTGGTGACAAACAAGCGGGTTATCTTATATCCCCGTTTCCTGATGGAACTCTTTTTCAATGGTCTGCTGTGCCTCGTATTGCGCAACACCACGCTTGCGGCGGGAATTGCTCATACGCTGCTGGTAACGTTGCCGACGGTAATGCGCAACCAACCGGGGAAAACGCTCGGCCTCCACCTCTCCCGCAATAAGCTCCTCGATAAAGGCAATATCGATACCCACGCGGTAGGCGATACGACTCGGTCGAATCTTGTTGGCGTGAAACTCCGCGACAATATGTATCTGTTGTTCGCGGCCGTACTCACACACCCTGGAGTAACCGTAGGGCGGCGATGGGGTTCGGGTGTCCTGCTTGGCGTGATTGTCCTGCATAGTGCTGTTTTAGCAGCTGTCAGCAGAAATGCCAATCTCATCACGCATTTCCGGCGTATATCTCCACGGCTGAACCGCCTGACTTGGCCCGAATTAACCCCGATTTATGGTTAATTTTTAGCCATTTGGCGACTATAATACGCCGTTCGCATAAATAGCCATGCACCTTCGGCCGGTGATTGTGGTTAACAACAGCAGCAGAGCCGCATTTGAGGAAGAGACTATGAACGCACCCCAGCAATTACCCACGATTAGCGACATTGAAGAAAGAATGCAGCAAGTCCTGGCCAATCAGAAGCAAGCTTATCTGGCTGAAGGCTTTGTGACAGCCGAAACCCGCATAGACCGCCTTGATCGCGGCATCGACGTGTTACTGGAGTACCAGGACAAGCTCGTCGACGCACTAAACACCGATTTTTCCTGTAGACCACGGGAAGTCAGCCTCCTCACCGACCTGGCTGCCGCCGTCACCCCGATGAAGCACGCCAAAAAGCACCTGCGTAGCTGGATGAAGCCTGAGAAACGTGCCAGTACTTTCCCGCTGGGACTGCTGGGTGGACGCTCTCGCATTGAGTATCAGCCCCTGGGCGTGGTTGGCGTGATCGCTCCCTGGAACTTCCCCGTTAATCTGGCATTCGGCCCACTGGGCGGCATTCTTGCCGCGGGTAACCGGGTCATGATGAAGCCTTCTGAATTCACCCCCGCAACCTCCGAAGTGATGTGTGAGATGGTCGCCAAGGCCTGGGACGAGAACGAGGTCGCCATCTTCGACGGCGGCCCGGACGTCGGCCAGGCATTCTCCGGGCTGGCATTTGATCACCTGCTGTTCACCGGTGCTACGGGAATCGCCCGACACATTATGGCCGCGGCCTCCAAGAACCTTGTGCCAGTAACGCTGGAACTCGGTGGCAAGTCTCCCGTTATCATCTCCCGATCGGCCGACATCGAGAAAAGCATAGGCCGCATCATGATGGGCAAGACCATGAACGCCGGTCAGATCTGCCTGGCCCCGGACTATCTGATGGTGCCCGAGGAAAAACTGCATGAAGTCGTCGAAGCTATCCAGACTTCCGTCGGTGAAATGTATCCAAAACTGCTGGATAACCCGCAGTACACCTCGGTTATCAACGATCGTCACTACCAGCGCCTGACTGGCTATATCAACGAAGCAGAAGAGCGCGGTGCGAAGGTAATCGCCGTCAACCCGGGCAAGGAAGACTTCAGCGAGCAGAGCGGCTACAAGATTCCTCCTACCCTGATCCTGGAGCCCGCCGACGACCTCAAGGCCATGGAAGAAGAGCTATTCGGTCCCGTATTGCCGATCATGACCTATAAGGAGTTTGATGAAACCATCAACTATGTGAACAGCAAGCCTCGCCCACTGGCCGCCTATTACTTCGGCCAGGACAAGAGCGAAGAATCCGCTGTTCTGACCAAGACGACCTCGGGCGGTGCATGCATCAATGATGTCATCATGCATATTGCGCAAGAGGAACTGCCATTTGGCGGCGTTGGCCCCAGTGGTATGGGCTCCTACCACGGTTATGAGGGCTTCAAGAACTTCAGCCATGGCAAATCGATTTACAGCCAGAGCTCTCTTAACATCGGCAAACTCTCCGGTATGTTACCGCCTTACGGTAAGTCGACGGAAAGCGCCATTAAGATGCAGATTAAGAAGTAAAACGAGGCAGGCAAAATACAAAGGGGCCAACAGGGCCCCTTTTTTTATGTCTGATTCCTATGGAACAACTAGCGTATTCTTCCGCCCACAGAAATACTGGTATGCACTCCTGAGCCCCAGCCGCCGCGGCCATAGCCATAGTTACTGTAACCACTGGATACGCCAACGCTGCCGTAGATCTGCGGGTCATCACAGCCATACAGGCTGACCATCACCAAAGACACCAGCACCACTCTCACCAGCTTTATCAGTCGCTTCATTATTGCTCCCCTCGATAAGCTTGCGCGGATGTGTCGGCCCAGGTTTGTAATGCGATACCAGCACCCGAGGGCCCCGCGATCACGGCCACATGCCCTCCGCCGGGGCGAGCTACAGCGGGCACCAGAACTTCACCACCCAGAGCGGGTACCTGGGATAAAATCTCCACCAGTTCATCGTGGTCGGCCACGCGCAGGTAACTGACCCACATGGGCGGCATCTGCGGTACGGGGGTGGTTCGTATTCCAGCCCGCGGCCGGTCAGCCGTTTTCAACACCCGATAATCAACCTGCGTGTCCGCCAGTGGCAGAGACAGGGGCGTCTCTTCAAACGGCGCAAGCTGATTGTAAAAATCGCTCGCCTGCGCCGGATCCGTTGTCCACAGCTCGTGCCATAGAAAGTCGCCGGTGCCGGGCTTCGCGCTGGTCGAGTCGACTGGGTCACCATTGCGGGTTTGCAACAGCGCCAGTAAAGCGCCCTCTGGATCCGCTACCACCGCGATATCGCCACGGTCACCCAGCGAAGTCGCTGGCGTAAAGACAGTACCGCCAGCAGACGCCACCACTCCCACAGCCTTTTCTACGTTGGTCACCGACATCGCTACCACCCATTGGGATATATCGGCTGTATTAGGTAACTGATTCTGGTCAACCATACCGCCAATCAGTTGGCCGTTGTGACGAATCAGGGTGTAGTTGATGCCACTGGCCAGCGGCTCAAACTCCCAGCCGAACAGCTGGGAGTAAAAATTCTCGGTCCTGTCGGGCGTATCTGTGAGCAGGTCCTGCCAAATCAGTTTCCCTGGCAACCTCCCACTTGCGCTCGCATCGGTAACCGGTGGAATATTGAAACCGGTCACCGCACAGGCGGTGACACAGGCCAGCAGCAATAGCCCCGCTATCGGGCTTCTGATCATCGACTCTACTCCTGTTGTTCGGAGCAACATTAGAGCATAGGCCCGCACAACTTGCCCACGTCGAATTGGCGAAAATCACCCTGTGATGCAATACTTGCGGGACTACATTTTCCAGTTGGAGCAAGACAATGAAACGATTAATCGCCGCCTCCGCGATCCTCTTCCTATCCGCCTGTAGCGTTGAACCCGGCAGTGAGGCCTGGTGCGAAAGCATGAAAGAAAAAAGCAAAGGCGACTGGACCGCCGACGAAACCATGACCTATGGCAAGCACTGCCTGCTTGACAGCCAGACTATCGGTTCGGACGACTGGTGCGCTGACCTCAAGGACACAGACAAGGGCGACTGGACTAACGAAGAAACCAAGAACTACGCCAAGCACTGCGTTATTTAGGCAGCAGACACCACTGCTAACGGGGCGCCGGCTGTAACAACAGGGTAGGTAGCCCCAGACAGTGACTGTGAACGGTCGCCACACGGGTGCCCGGCTTGCGGCCATCACGAACGTCCGACAGCTCAACACCCAGGTCGCGAAGCTGAGCGGCCCTGACCTCTATATCAGGCAGGTGGAAGGTCAAGCCCCAGAACGCATCTACTGCCCCGGGTTCCACTGTGTGACTGGCTATCACTTCAAGCGTTAACTTACCGGTTCGAAAAAACAGCATCCTGCCGCCCCATTCCGGCACATCCTGATCCAGTGCCAAACGGATTCCCAGGCGGCCATTAAACAGTGAGATGCAACGGTCGGCATCTACCGAACGCAAGACGAGATGATCCACGCCGGTGTCGGGCAGGCAGCCTTGCGGGCAATCGTCCCGAAAAGCGGCGGTATAACGACCATCACCCACCCTTAGATCAAGCCCGAGGTCATTATCCAGAGCGGCATCAGCGACATCAGATCCGGCTGAAACCAGCGCCAGAGACACTATCGTCGCGCTCGCAACGGGCCCCTCAGCGAACTCCAGTACCGTATTTGATAGCGCCAACCAGGCGCGTTTGTCGCCATCCAACAACAGGGGGCGTGAACCCAGCAAAGTGGCGTACTCCTCGCAGGCCGCGGCAAGGTCCGGGACACGGATTACAATGCGATCAAAGCTCTCAATCATGATTATGGCGCCAAGGGGAAATCATCATCTTCGCAAACTCGAAAGTCTTTGGCTAATTGCCCAATCAGCACTAAACTAGGCACCTTTATTTTTTAGCCAATAGCCCGGCAGCTTCGGTTGGGCAACGCTTTCACCAAGGAGAACTCCATGTTTAAACAGATAAAACTCATTTTGCTGAGCGCCATGCTGGTGCTGGGCACTGCGCTGTCCAGCGCGACAATGGCAGGCGACACCCTGCAGAGGGTCATTGACTTTAAAACACTGAAAGTGGGCACCTCTGCTGGTCAGCCCCCGTTCAGTATGGCTGACCGTGACGGCAAGCTCATGGGGTTCGATCTGGATCTGGCGAAAGCGCTGGCCAATGCCATGCGGGTTAAGCTGGAAGTGAAGGTCATGCCCTTTGGCGACCTGATGAAAGCACTCGACGAAGGCCAGGTAGACATGGTTATTTCCGGTGTGGCGATCACCCCGCAGCGCGCTGAAGAAGCCACATTTATCGGCCCCTATATGATGTCCGGGAAATCCATTCTGACCAAGAACGACGTTCTGGCCAAAGTTTCCGAGAGCCAGGAATTCAACCGCAGCGACCTCAAATTGGCTGCCCTGAAGAACTCTACCAGTGCCGACTTTGTCTCTGCGGTCGCGCCCGAAGCTACCATGGTTGCAATATCCAACTACGACGAAGGTGTCGCCATGGTTCGTGACGGCGAGGTAGACGGCATGATCGCCGATATGCCCATCTGTGTACTTTCCGTACTGCGCTACCCCGATGCCGGCTTTGTAACGCTTGAAAAGCCCCTCACTGTTGAGCCAATTGGTGTTGCAGTTAAAGGCAATGACGCGGAGTTCAGCAACCTGGTAGACAACTACCTGGAAGCCTATGGCAAGATTGGCGTTCTGACCAAGCTGCGCAAGAAGTGGTTTGAGAGCAACGCCTGGGTAGCTGCGCTGCCCTAGCGATGTGATGCAAGGCATTAAAGCAAAAGGGCGCGGAGTAATATCCACGCCCTTTTTTTTGGGATTAGTATTTATGGCAACGCTGTTAAAGGCACACAGTTCCCCTATCGTCATTGCCCACCGTGGTGCCAGTGGCTACCTGCCAGAGCACACCCTCGCCGCCAAGGCGATGGCCCATACGATGGGAGCCGACTTTCTTGAACAGGACGTAGTATTGACCCGGGATGGCGTACCGGTCGTTCTTCACGATATTCACCTGGAGTCGACTACCGATGTTGCTGAGCGCTTTCCCGAGCGCCGGCGCGAAGACGGCCATTACTACGCTATAGACCTGGACCTTGCCGAGCTTCGCCAACTAAGGGCCCATGAACGCACCCGTATCAACGATGCCGGCGAGCGGGTTGCCGTCTACCCCAACCGCTTCCCGCTGTCTGCAAACAGCGCCGATATGCGCGTGCCAACGCTGGCAGAAGAAATCGCATTCATCGCTGGCATGGATCGCAGCACAGGCCGGCAAACCGGCCTGTACATAGAGCTGAAAGGCCCCAGGTTTCATAGTCAGGAAGGCCAGGATATTGCCAGGGCAATCATGGCAGTGCTGGCTGACACAGGTTATGACAAACGGCCCGAGCAGGTCTTTCTACAAAGTTTTGATGACCAGGTGCTGCGCTACCTTCGAGACGAACTGGACTGCCAGTTGCCCCTGATACAGCTCATTGCCGACCCCGGCTGGGGAGAAGACAGCAACGTTGATTACGCTTTTCTGCAAACGGCGGCAGGGCTGGACTACGTAGCCAGTTACGCAGCCGGTATCGGACCCTGGTACAGACAAATTTATCTTGGCAATGACGGCAGCGGTGCCCAGCTGAGTTCGCTGGTCACACTGGCACAGGAGCGCGGTTTGCAGGTACACCCCTACACTCTGCGCAAGGACGAGTTGCCATCGGGGATAACGGATTTCAATGCCCTGCTGGAACTTATGCTGGAGCAGGCCGGGGTGGATGGAATTTTTACCGACTTTCCCGACCTTGCCAGACAGTATATCGATGCTATGGTCATAGCCAGCGAGCCATAGACCATGATGTGTAACCACCTACCACAACAGCCACTGACTTCGACCCAAAGGACACCCTCTTGACCCCGACAGTAGAACGCCGCACCAAGATCGTTGCGACCATTGGACCCGGCAGCGAATCCGAGAATGTCATCGCCAAACTGATCAGTGCCGGCGTTAATGTATTCCGCTTGAACTTCAGCCATGGCAGCGCCGACCAGCACGCCAGCATCGCAGCCAGAATTCGCAAACAGGCTGCCCTCGGCGGCGTCTACGTTGGCATCCTTGCAGATTTGCAGGGCCCAAAGATTCGCATCAGCAGTTTTCGCGAGGGCGAGGTCGAGCTGGTCAATGGCGACCGCTTTCGACTCGACCTGTCTATTGCTGCTGACGAGGGCGACATTCGCGGGGTAGGCCTGGATTACAAGGAGCTGTCGGAGAATGTTTTCCCCGGAGATACCCTGTTACTCGACGATGGCCGTATCAGGTTGGTAGTAGAGGACGTAGAACCCGGTGCAGCAGATTGCAGCGTACTGGTGGGCGGAAAACTGGGTTCTCGCAAAGGTATCAATCGACTGGGCGGCGGCCTGGCAGCACCGGCGCTAACCGCGAAAGACATAGCGGATATTGACCACCTGGCCGAGGTTCGCCCGGACTTTGTCGCTGTATCATTCGTATCCAGTGCCAACGATATCGAGCAGACCCGTGAGCTACTCGCACAGCATGACTTGCACCCCGGAATTATCGCCAAGATAGAGCGAGCCGAAGTGGTCGCAGACACAGATACACTGAATGGCATACTGCAGGCCTCGCTGGGTGTCATGGTCGCGCGCGGGGACCTGGGTGTAGAGGTGGGCGATGCCCAGCTGATCGGTATTCAGAAAGATCTCATTACCCGCGCCAGGAAAATGGACCGTGTGGTGATCACCGCAACACAGATGATGGAATCCATGATCAGCAGCTCCATGCCCACACGGGCGGAGGTCTTTGATGTGGCCAACGCGGTACTCGATGGGACTGACGCTGTGATGTTGTCGGCAGAAACCGCCATCGGTAAATACCCGGTAGAGGTGGTCAAGGCGATGGCCGACGCCGCACTTGGAGCAGAACGTCACCCCGTCGCGCGCACCTCCAAATATCGATTGGACAAGCAGTTCAGCTCCGCACAGGAAACCATTGCACTGTCGGCTATCTATGCTGCCAATCACTACAGCAATGTTCGCGGCATCGCCTGTCTCACCGAGTCAGGCACTACACCCCTCTTGATGTCGAGGTTGAGCTCAGGGCTGCCTATTTTCGGGCTGAGTCACAACAGCGAAACCCTGCAGAAGCTCAGCCTGTGTAGGGGCGTCATCCCCCTGTATTTTGACGCTGGTGCCTTCGACCCTGAAAGCGTGGAGATGCGAGCCATCGAATTTCTGCGCGACGGTGGTTACCTGCAAAAGGGTGACTCCATACTACTGACCCGGGGTTCAGTCATGGGCCGCGCTGGGTCCACCAACATAATGAAAATACTGCCCGTATGAGCAACCCCCGGCAGCGCCTGGTGGCGGATGTGGGCGGCACCAACACTCGAATTGCTGTTTACGACCCAGACACAGATGCTTTTCTGCACCGGGTTAACTACCAGAACCGCGATTTCGACACCTTCAGTGAACTGCTGGCCCATTGGCAGGCTGGCCTGGACGACAAGCCATCACAGGGCTGCATCGCTATCGCAGCACCGCTGGCCGGCGACCACATTGCCATGGTCAATATGTCATGGGCCTTTTCCCGACGTGATATTTCCCGGCAGTTGCGCCTGGACAAGCTGACCTGGCTAAACGACTTCGAAAGCAACGCACACGCCCTGCATTCGCTGCAGCCTTCACAGCTGGTCAGTGTCCACAACAGTGACAGCATTATGACGGGCCCGCTCGCTACTGTAGGGCCAGGTACCGGACTGGGCGGTGCTACGGTTACTGAGTTGGACGGGAATTACCGGGTTCAGGCTAGCGAGCCTGGGCAGATGGGACTTTCTCCGGTCAATGAGCTGGAGCTGGAACTGTTCAAAGTGTTGCTAAGGCAGCATGACAACATTTACGCCGAGCTACTGCTGTCCGGGCCGGGCCTGGTAACTGGCTATCAAGCGCTGTGCACGATACGGGGCTGCGAGGCGACGATGCAGTCGCCAGACCAGATATCTGCAGCTGCGCTGTCAGGCGCAGATGACAACTGCAAAGCTGCACTGGGACTATTTTGTGACCTGCTGGGTTCCGCCTGCGGTAACTTCATCCTGGCCACTGGCGCTTACGGCGGACTTTATCTCGCCGGCGGTATTGTTCCAAAAATACTGCCCCTACTGCGAGAAAGCGATTTTTGCGATCGCTTTCAACACAAAGGCGCTATGAAGGAACAGTTGGGGCGGGTTCCGATATGGATGATCGACAGTGGTGATACCGGGCTGATCGGTGCCGCCCACGCGCCACTGGTTTAAGATCAGGCTGGCAATCTCAGACGGGCACAAAAGCCAGAACCGCTGTTACCGGGATGCGCGGTGAACTGGGCCTGATGCTGATCGGTGATCCGCTGGACGATTGACAGTCCCAGGCCGGCTCCCAGTCCAGCGCTGCCAGGAACGCGGTAGAAGCGTTCGCCCAGTCTTTCAAACTCAGCCGTAGACAAGCGCTCGCAGTCATTGCAGATTTCGAGCTCCACCCCTGCCTCAAGTTCATCAAGACGTACTGTGACAGTAGACCCGGCGCTGGCGTAGCGAAAGGCATTGACCAACAGGTTGCGCAGCAGGATAGCGATCGACTCTTCACTCGCCTGCACCATTACCTCCTCGCCGTCCTTGATATCCACTTGCACATCCCTGTCTATCGCCAGGTGTGCATTTTCCGCCAGCACTTCTATCAGCAAACTCCTGAGTGCCACCGAAGTCTTTACCAGAGGTGCATCGGGGTCGACGCGCGCCAGAGTGAGTAACTGTTCAACCGTGTGGGTCGCCCTGTCTACACGCTCGGCAATACGTTGCAGCATGGTAACCGCGGACGTTTCGGTCAGCTGTCGCTGACAGAGCTGTACCTCTGTCTTGATGGCGGCCAGGGGCGTCATCAACTCGTGAGCCGCATTGGCGGTGAACCGCTGCTCCGACTCAAGCGCAAATGCCAGACGCTCCAACAATTCATTGAGCGCACCGACCATGGATTTCATTTCTTCCGGCACTGTGTCTGATCCTACCGGGTCCAGCTGCTGGGGGTTTCGTCGTCCGATTTGAGCCGCCAGATTCTTCAGTGGCAGAAGACCCCGGGCCACTCCGAAATAGAGCAGACCCATAGTCAGCGGCAGGATAATCATGAGAGGAAACAAAACCCGGGCAAAACTTCGCCATAGCGCCCAGCGAGCCTGATCCAGTTCTATGCCCACCAACACCCACAAATCATTGCGCTCGTCATAGCGCGCGAGCAAACGCCAGTGGTTGTGTCCTTCCTCAGTTAGCCGAAAGGAAAAGCCCTCTTCGGCGGGAGGTTCAAAGCGCGGGGAATTTTCCAGCACCGCCTGCAGCTGTCCGCGATAAAAAATATTCACCACCGGGGCCAGCCCTTCGCTTGCCGGTGTCTCAATAATCATGGGGGTCTCATCGCCCATCTCTGCCACATCTATCCCCGGCAGGGTCTCGCCCTTATCCATCTGCGCAGCAAAAACCCGGGTAATGTAGCTGACCAGCACCGAGTATTGCTCCAGCTGACGGTCAACCTGGTCGATCAAAACACGCGAAGCATAAATGCCTGTCAGGCCGGCAGAGCCTATCCAGGCAAAAAGCGTCAGTGCCGCCAGAATAATAATCAGTCGTTTGCGCAGGGAGGTGCTCATGTCGGAATCCGGTACCCGACGCCGCGCATGGTCTCTATGGTCTCGCTACCAAATCGCTTACGCAGTCGGGAGACATATACCTCTACCGTATTGGAACCAACTTCTTCCCCCCAGCTGTAGATGCCCTCCTCCAGCCTCGCCCTGGAAACAAAGCGGCCGGCATTGCGAATCAGAATCTCCAGAATCGCAAATTCACGCGCGGTCAGCGTAATGGCTTCGCCATCGAAAAAGACCTGCCGGTCAATCGGGTCCAGTGTGATACCCGCCGCCTGTAATTGCTGTGTTTTGCTGTCGCCCTTGCGCCTTAACAGTGAGCGCACGCGGGCAAACAACTCATCCATCTCAAAGGGTTTGGTCAGATAATCGTCGGCCCCCGAGTCCAGCCCATCCACCTTGTCGGCGAGGGTGTTTCTGGCAGTTAACAGCAACACTGGCAGCAGGTGTTTATCGCTACGCAGCTGCCTTAATACCTGCATACCGGGTACACCGGGAAGGCCCAGGTCCAGAATCAACAGGTCATAAGGGGTCGCGGACAAAGTAGCACGCACCGGTTCACCGGAGCGCAGCCAGTCAACCGCGTACTGTTCGAGCCGCAAGGCCGCCTCAAGAGACTCACCCAGCTGACTATCGTCTTCAACGAGCAAAATTCGCACAATCTGCCTTCAAATCGATGCCAAGCAACGCTCGGTAATGTGCCTAATCAAGATGAAACCGGGCTTAAGCCGGCCACTTGAAGATGGAATATTGCCAATTTATTTTATTTGGGGGCAATACGCGAACCCAAAAGCGGTGTTAGACTAACTTGAGCTGAATAATTCAGCGGTATTTATGTGGGCGATCAGAGTTTTTAGAAACCTCGTGAGCACGTATAAATAATTTTTTGAACATAAGAAACCTCAGGGTTTCAATATAAGCAGCACAGGTAAATTGCATATGTCTACAGTAACCGGCACAGTAAAGTGGTTTAACGAAACCAAAGGCTTCGGCTTCATCGAACAAGAAGGCGGCCCTGACGTCTTCGTACATTTCAGCGCCATCAAGGGCGATGGATTCAAGACTCTGGCTGATGGCCAGAAAGTTGAGTTCACCGTTGCTGACGGCCAAAAAGGTCCGCAAGCAGAAAACGTAGTGCCGGTCTGATCAGAACGCGACACTAATGCTCTTCGGGGCATAAAAAAAGGAGCACCAGGTGCTCCTTTTTTGTTCCAGTAAAAAGCTATCTCAGCCTTCTTCTTTCAACTTCCTCTGCCTGTCCAACTCAGAGTCCATGTACTGGATCCACTGAGCTGCATATTTCTCTGACCGCTTGTCCCTACCTGCAGCCGTGAAGGCATCGCGTGCCTTGCTGTACTGTTTGTCGTTAAAGTAGGCCATGCCAAGCACCAATCGCGCATTGTCCGGACGCTTCACACCGCCGCGAGACAATCCCTTATTGATAGCAGTAATTGCTTTCTTGTACTGGTCACCGTCCAGGTAGATATTACCCAGTCTGCTGTAAAGCTCACCGGAATCAGACTTGGATGCTGCAGACTCCATCGCGGGAATCGCTTTTTCAACTTCCTGAGCCTGTCGAAATGCATTGCCCAGTATTTCGTAGTTTTTCGAGGTACGGTCTACCGACTTATCTTTGATTCCCTTATCCAGAACCTTGGCAGCCTTGTAGGGCACATCCGCATTCAGGTACAGGTAGGCCATAGTGACCTGCTCAGAACCTTTATCCAGCATGTCCTGCACATAGGCAGTTTCCATAGCAGATAACTGCTCGGACTCTTTCTTCTGCTCCCCATACATGTGGGAAATCTGCACCCAGTACTGCTTCTTCGGGTAGTGAACCAGCAACTCTTCCAACACCCTGACAGAGTTGTTGATGTCGTTCTTGTCGAAGTACAGGAAACGAGCCAGGTTGTACCACTGCTCCTTGGGTACCTTGCCCTTGCCCTTGTACATGTTGATCGCTTTCTCAACATTCAGCAGGGACTTGTTGTAATCCTTTAGCTGGTAGTAACCCTGAGCAAGCAACACATAGGCGCTTTCCGGCGGGTTCTCGGTCATGCGGAACCAGTCGTTCAGGGCATTGATACCTTTCTGCCACTGCTCCTGCACGAAATAGAGCTGGGCAACGGTATAGCGCGTGTTGATTTCCATCGCCAGCGGAATATCTGGCTGACGGATAACATTCTCATAAGCCTGCAACGCCTTGGCGTAGTCCTCACGCGAATAGTGAATAAACGCGTAGAGGTTGTAGACATTGGCAAGCTCGTAACTGTTCAGCGCCTTCTTGCCACCCGAAGCAATCATGCCATCCAAAATCCTGGATGCGCCGTTGTAATCTTTGGCTTCCGCGGCAGCCTGTGCTTCCGTCAGCGTTTCGTAGACCTTGTTGCGCAGCGCAGGCGTGCGTCGTGTCTCTTGCTGCTTCTTGGGCTCAGCGCCGTCTTGTGCAAAGGCAGTCGACAACGACTGCATACCTAACTCATTCTGCAGCTGGCTGAAGCCTATCTGCGCAGCAACCATTGGCAATGCCAGCAGCAATGCACGAGTCCAGATTTGATGTTTAGTCACTTTCATCACGTTTCAACCGTTGTTTACTGTTCCAGCTCGTAGGTGAACTTGTTCTGCACACCGGCAACTTCGATCGGCTCGCCGTCCACAACCCTGGGCTTGTACTTGAACTTCAATGCCGCCTTCACGGAGGCCTTGTCGAACACTCCAGATGGCTGGCAATCGACCGCCTGCGGATCGCGAATAGAACCGGTCTTGGTTACCACATACTCAACGATGCAGTAGCCGGAAATACCACGAGTCTGGGCACGTCGGGGGTAGATAGGTGCAACCTTCACGATGGGCAGATATTCACCATCACCGGAAGACATGCCGCTGGAGCTGATAGACACATCAACGCTGGCAGTTGGCGCGGTGTTAACCACATCAACGTCCATATCCACATCGAATTCAAGGGGCTGCAGTTCTGGTGGTGGCTGTTCCGGATCTTCAACCTTCTCCGGCTTTTCCTGCTTTACGTTGACCTCGATTTCTTCATCAGGTCTTACAATCTCGGCAACCTTGCGGCTCTTGATATCCGGGTTCTCGAAATCACGATCGATCAACTTGTTCATAATCATGAACAAACCAAAGGCTACCGGGATTGCGAAGAGCGCGGCTACCAACATTCTTACTGCGTTACTGCGCATGGTGTCTAGCCCTCCTCTTCAGTGGAAGCGCAAAGTGGTGCATCCATCAGCGGCTTTACCGCTGACAGCAACTCATCCAGCACAGACGTTGGCGCATCGACATCGGCCTGAATCACAAAGTTAGCCTTGGGCGCTTCTTTTTTGGCCGCTTCGGCAAGACGGTAGGCGCGATCAACCTGCACTTCCTTCTTGTCGTAAAAGATTTTGCCAACGGCGTCCACCGCAAAAATAATGGTGCCTCGCTCGCAGGCGCCGGTGGTGATCGCTTCAGTCTTGGTAATTTCCACGCCGGGCTCTTTCACAAACGAAGACGTGACAATAAAAAAGATCAGCATGATGAAGACGACGTCCAGCATTGGCGTCAGGTCAATTTCACCCTCGCCACCGCCACCCTGGGCCGCGGCCCCTCGTGCCATACTACGCCTACTCACTTCTTTTCCTCCGCAGGCCAGTTGACAGACGCCACACCCGCTTCACGGGCGGCATCGCCTACTTCAATCAGCATGGACGCGCTGGCGCCACGCTCTGTTTTAACAGTGAATGACTGTTCGGGGTCTGAGGCTAGCAGCCTGGCGATATTCGCCCTTACCGACCTGATGTCGATACGACGATTTTCCATCCAAACCTGGTTGTCGCCAGTTATCGTCACCACGATGCTGGTCGCATCACTAGGATCAGACTTGGAGTTATCGGGCCTGTTGACCTCGATTCCTGCCTCCTTGATAAAGGAAGCGACGACGATGAAAAAGATCAACATGATGAACACCACATCAAGCATGGGCGTTAAATCAATTTCTGCCTCGTCTGAATCTGCTTGTCGATTTCTTTTGCGCATCAAATCAGCTCTATTAATGATCCGTGGTCAGGTTGTCTGTCAGGAATTCGCTCTCACGCTGGGCAATTCGAGTGACATAGGTGTTGGCAAATACGCCAGACAGCGCAGCAACCATTCCAGCCATGGTAGGAATCGTAGCCTGTTGTACACCGCCAGCCATTGATTTCGCGTCACCACCACCGGTGACCGCCATCACGTTGAAAACTTCGATCATACCGGTCACTGTTCCCAGCAGCCCAAGCAAGGGGCATAACGCCACCAATGTCTTGATTACTGGAAGGAACTGGTTGATCTGCATCCGGGCTCGGGAAATCAACATCGACCGGATCTGGTGTGCTTCCCAGGACTTGCGCTCCGAGCGGGATTCCCAGCGACCTATAACTTCTGCAACGTCGGCTTTCCAACCGAACTTGAAGTACCAGACACGCTCGAAAATCAACATCCACATTACAAAGAGCAGGCCAGCGATGAGCCAAAGCACATCGCCACCTTTGTCCATGAAGCCCATAAGGACTTCAATCAAGCTACTTAGCCCTTGCATGTTACGACCTCAGATTGGCTTCTGTGTGCTCTGCAATAATGCCGGTAGTCTGCTCGTCGAGTACATGGATGATCCGCTGTGCACGACCGTTAACAACCGTGTGCAGCAGAACCGTTGGAATAGCAACCAACAGACCCAGTACCGTAGTGATCAAGGCACCGGAAATACCACCGGCCATCGCCTTGGGATCACCCGCACCGAAGATTGTGATCGCCTGGAACGTGATGATCATACCAGTCACCGTACCAAGCAGACCCATCAGCGGAGCAACCGCCGCAATGATCTTGAGCAGCGTCAAACCGCTCTCCAGCTTGGGCGTTTCACGCAGCACACCCTCAGACAACTTGAGCTCCAATGTCTCGGTGTCCATAGTCGGGTTGTCTTCGTGGATCTTCAGGACGCGACCCAGAGGGTTGTTGTCGTTGGCCTTCTCACTCTTGAGCTGCGAGCTAACCTTGCCGCCAACCATTGTCAGGACAAGCATGCGATAAATCGCCAGGATGAAGGCAAAGATACCAACAGCCGTGATCGCGTAGCCAATGTAGCCGCCTTGATGCCAGCGCTCTTCCAGCGTCGGGGTATCAATGATAGCCGCCAGGAAGGAACCGCCTGTAGGACCAGTGGGGTCAACACCAAAGCTGTTCAGACCAGACGTTGATGACGCCAGATCAGCAGCCCAGCCTGTGTAGGGGCCACTTGGCTGTCTGGGCAACTCACTGAGACCACCATTTTCAAAGCTCAGGTAGTTACCATTCATGTCTACGATGTTGAACGCGCCAACTCGCAATACATCACGAGTCTCACGCTCACCAGCCGGGGTAGCTACTTCGGTGCTGAATGTGGTGACAACACCTGTTTCACGCACTTCACGCAGCAACTCATACCAGACGCGCTCGATCTCTTCTACGCTGGGCAGAGTATCCGCACCACCCATCTTGCCGATCAGCTCCTTGAGGAACAGCTCGCGGTCTGGGTACTGGGCAGAGGCCAGTGACACTTCGATATTAGATGCAAGGTCACCAGACGCTGATGTCAGGTGGCCGAACAGTTCAGCCAGGGTACCCAGCTTTTCACGCAGCTGAGCCTGCTTGGCAGTAATCAGCAGCTCGTTCTCTTCGAACGAATTCTCAAGACGCTCACTGCGCTGCTCCTGACGAGTCCTCTCCTGCTCAGCCCTTTTCACGGCTGCAGCCTGGTTGGCCTTGTCTTTGGCAAAGCGAGCTTCTCGAGCACGATTTTCCTTGCTCTCGGTCACTTGGCCTTTCTTAACAAATTGCAGTAACTCGTCCAGGGATGCGGCTGGCGCGTCGGCCGCCCCTCCCTGTGCAACCGCGAGGTTGGCAGAGACTGCAGCGACGCCCGCAAATGCGAGCAATGAGACTTTAAAGCGGTTGATAAACATTAATTCGCCTCCGGCGCCGAAACTGGCATGCTCAACAATTCAATAGTGGCTTGTTTCTTGGCGATGCGAATCCCTTTACGGATTGCTCCATCGTATTGGCCGGATGGCAGTTCTACCCATCCACCAGCGCTCTTGTCCCAAGCACCTGAAATCGCACCGTCGGTTGACTGGTATACAAGAGCGATACGTCCTATGCGAAGGAAGTCGACATCGCGCTGTGCGCCGCCGAGTTCGATCGTATCGCGGTAGGTTTCAATGCCTCGGCCATACTGGAGCTCGATGTTGTAAGCCTCCAGAACCTGGCGAAACTTCTCGGCGACACTGACATCAGCGCGATCCAGGTTGCCGCGCAGGAACGCAACACGCTGCATGCGCTCATCCTTGTTGAACGGAACGTCCAACTCGATGAACTGCTCCAGCCCATCGATCATGCGGATGACCAGTGGCGTCATCTGCCGCTGTACAACCGTCACCTGCTCGATAGAGCCCTCGATGTTGTTGATGCGCGCCAGCTGATTCTGGATCTGCCGCTCCAGCCGGTCGTTATAAACGACCAGGCCGTCTACCTGCTTCATCACAGTCTTGTAATCACTGAGCAAATCGCCCGTTTCGTCGGCGAGGCGGTCTATCTTGGCCTGCGACTTACGCGCTGCTGCGTTTTTGTTTTCTCCAACCTTCAAAATGGAGTCGAGGGTACTGGCCTGCACTACCGCTACCGTGCCCACAAGGGTTCCGGCAGAGATGAGCGCAGCGACGAAAACGTTCTTCAATCGATGCATAGTCATGGGAATAGCACTTCCTATATCCAACAGAGTTGTTACAAGCTTGTTAAAGCAAGACGTGTACTTATTTATATAGTTTATAAATCTGGGTCGGTAAACCGAGGCGAGCAATTTAACCCCAGAACTTTCCATATTTCAATGAAGTAGGGGCAGTCTGCCCACAAGGGGGTCGCAGTGTGTAGATTGGTGACAGGCGCTACGATAACTACCGCCAAAGGTAACACTTGGCGCTAGGAAGCAGCCTGGTTGGATTCTGCTTCAAAAACCAGAAAGCTGTAGTCGTAGGGGTTGGGGGGTACTGCGGCATGGCGCTCTCGGCCAATTTCACGCCATCGGCTCCAGTCTACGGCTGGCAGATAGGCATCCCCGTCCACCTCGGCGTGCACTCGCGTGAGATAAAGGCGCTGGGCACTGGCAAAGGCTTCGGCGTAGATCTGCGCGCCACCAATCACCATAAGTTCGTCTGCGCCATCAATCAGCGCCACGTCTTCGGCCAGTGCCAGGGCTGCAGCCAGCGATGCCACCACCTTCACCCCTTCGTGCGAGAAATCGGGATTGCGGCTGATCACGATGTTGGTTCGACCAGGCAGCGGCCGACCTATCGACTCGAAAGTTTTGCGGCCCATCACAATGGGCTTACCCATCGTTATCCGCTTGAAGTACTGCAGGTCCTCGGACAAATGCCATGGCAGGGCATTGTTTCTGCCGATGACGCCGTTTTCCGCGGCGGCGACAATAATTGCAAGACGCATCAGCGCCGCCCCTGCTGAAGAATGCTCACAGGCGCCCTACACAGCAACCGGTGCAGAGATATGCGCATGAGGTTCGTACTCCAGTAACTCAAAGTCCTCAAAGCAGTAGTCGTAGATGCTATCCGGCCTGCGCAGTATGTTGAGGGTAGGCAGCGGCCTGGGCTCACGACTGAGTTGTTCCCTGACCTGCTCGAAGTGATTGCTGTAAATATGCGAGTCGCCAGTGGTGATAATAATTTCACCGGGCTCCAGGTCCGTCTGCTGCGCCAGCATCATTGTCAGCGCCGCCAGGCTGGCAGTGTTATAGGGCAGGCCCAGAAAGGTATCGCTGGATCGGATATATAGCTGTGCCGACAAGCGTCCGTCGGCCACGTAAAACTGGTACAGCAGGTGACAGGGCGGCAGCGCCATACGGCCGGCTTTTACATTATCGGTGGGGCTGACGGTCTCATCGGGCAGGTACTCAACGTTCCATCCATGAAACAGGATACGCCGGCTGTCCGGATTGTTGCGCAGGCAGTCAACCACATAGTCGATCTGGTTGATGCTGCCCCCGTCGCGCGTTGGCCAGGCAGTCCACTGGGCACCGTAAAGTGGCCCCAGGTCACCTTCTTCGGTGGCCCACTCATCCCAGATGCTCACCCCGTGCTCCTTTAACCAGGCGGTGTTGGTGCCGCCATTGAGGAACCAGATAAGCTCATTGATTATGCTTTTCAGGTGCAGCTTCTTGGTGGTCAGCAGCGGAAACCCGTCGGCCAGGTTGTGCCGGTACTGACGACCAAACACTGACAGGGTGCCAGTGCCCGTGCGATCACCCTTGCGGGTGCCGTTATCGAGAATGTCCTGCAGCAGGTCCAGATATTGTTTCATTGCTTATCTTCCAAATCTTGTCGGCTCAGGCAGCCGTTGTCCGTTTACTCCGGGAGGCGAAGACCATCAGGTATAAGCCGATTGCGATCATGGGCAAGCACAGCAGCTGACCACGCGTCACCCATCCCAGCGCCTGAAAACCCAGGTGTGCGTCCGGCTCGCGAAAGAACTCGGCAACAAAACGCAAACATCCGTAGCCCACGGCAAACAGCCCGGCGGTTGCCCAGGTGGGCCTGGGGCGAGAGCTGAATACCAATACGATCACAAACAGCAGCACCCCTTCCAGCGCAAACTGGTACAGCTGAGAAGGGTGCCTGGCCAATTGCAGTGGATCTCGCGGGAACACCATCGCCCAAGGCACATCGCTGGCGCGCCCCCACAACTCCTGACCAATAAAATTACCCAGCCGGCCCAAGGCCAGCCCCACGGGCGCCAGTGGCGCGATGAAATCAAGCAAGGGGCCAATGGCGATACCCTGTCGGCGGGCAAACAGCCACATGGCCGCAATGACCCCAAGCAGGCCGCCGTGAAACGACATGCCACCCTGCCAGACCCGCAGCAACCAGGCTGGATCTTCTGCCAGCCGCTCACCGCCATAAAAGAATGCGTAGCCCAGGCGACCGCCCAGCACTATGCCAATGGCGGCATAAAAAATAAGATCATCGACCTGCTCGCGCTTGAGCACAGACCCCGGCCGTTGGGTCTGGCGCACCGCCAGCCACCAGGCAAACGCCAGACCACCCAGGTAGGTCAGTCCGTACCAGTGGACCGTAACCGGGCCAAGGGCAAAAGCGACCGGATCAATTTCAGGGTAGGCCAGCATTGATGATCTTCGATTCCGAGGTAAAGACCCGCCAGAGCGCGGTCGGGATGCAAAACCGTTATTATCATGCAGCACGAACGTATTCACAATTAGGGATTGGAAATAGCTCATGTGCCTGATCATTCTGGCCCACCAATGTCGCCCGGGCCAACCGTTGGTGGTTGCCGCCAACCGGGACGAGTTTTTTGCCCGCCCCACCGCACCGGCCCGGTTCTGGCAGGACCATCCCAAGCTGCTGGCAGGCCAGGATCTGGAGTTGGGTGGCACATGGCTAGGCATCACCCGCAACGGCCGCTTTGCCGCCATCACCAACTACCGTGATCCTGCTCGCACGGCGCCGGCACCGCGCTCACGCGGTGAGCTGACCCTGGACTTCCTGCTGGGCGCCGATAGCCCGCAAGCCTACCTGGAAAAAATTGCCGACCGAGCCGACGCCTACGCCGGTTTCAACCTGTTGCTGGCTGACACCGACGACCTCTGGTACTTCAGCAACCATGGCGAGCAGACAACCGCCGGGCCAAGAGCATTGCCACCGGGGCTGTATGGATTGAGCAACGCATCTCTGGATACTCCCTGGCCAAAAGTCGAGCTAGGCAAATCACGTCTGCACGCATTTGGCAACGACACCCCCGACCATGCGGCACTGCTCACTGTCGTCAACGATCCACAGCTGGCCTCACCGGAGGCCTTGCATGGCCAGGGACTGACCGGCGAAATGGACCAGGCACTGTCGGCCCAGTTTATTCAGGCGGGGCAATACGGCACACGATGCAGTACCACCTTGTGGGTTGAGGAATCGGGCGCGATTAACTGGCGAGAGACCAGCTACGATGAATCAGGTGCTGTGGTAGGTGCGGTGACCGAAGCGTTCACCCTGGATCTGCAGGCCTAGCTGACCGGTTTGTGAATAAACTGCTCCAGGCCTCGCTGGCTGAGGTCATGCTCCAGCGCTTTCTGGATGGCAGCGGAGTCGTCCATTTCCCTGACCTGCTCCAGCAGCTTGCGTGCATCATCACGGCTGATAGCCCGCAGGGCCTTTTTGACTCTTGGCAGGCTGGTCGCATTCATTGATAACACGTCGTAGCCCATCGCCAACAGCAACACCGCTGCCAGGGGATCCCCTGCCAGTTCGCCACAAATACTGACTGGGGTGTTCTCGGCGCGAGCGGCACTGGCAACCTCTGCCAGCGCCTGCAGTACCGCCGGATGGTAGGCATGATAGAGGTCGGCTACCCGCGCGTTATTGCGATCTACTGCCAGCAGGTACTGGGTCAGATCGTTACTGCCCACAGACAAGAAGTCGACGTGACGCGCCAGCGCCCTGGCCTGATAGACCGCGGCAGGCACCTCGACCATCACCCCAATGGGCGGCAGCACGGTGTCTATGCCCTCTTGTTGAATCTCACGATGACTACGTTTGATTAGCTCTATGGCCTCATCAACCTCGGCGATATTGCTGATCATGGGCAGCATGATGCGCAGATTTTCCAGGCCCGCATTGGCCTTGAGCATGGCGCGCACCTGGGACAGGAAAATTTCCGGATGATCCAGGGTGACACGAATACCGCGCCAGCCCAGGAACGGGTTATCTTCTTCTATCGGGAAATAGGGCAGTGCCTTGTCACCACCCACATCGAGCGTGCGCATGGTGACGGCGCGTGGGGCAAAGGCCTCAAGCTGGTTGCGATAAATCTGCCGCTGTTCCTCTTCACTGGGAAAACGTTCGCGCAACAGAAATGGCACCTCGGTGCGATAAAGACCAACACCCTCGGCACCCTGTTGCAGTGATTTAGTCACATCCGCCATCAGCCCGGTATTCACCCAAAGGGGCAAGCGGTAACCATCCAGGGTTTCGCAGGGCAAGTCGCGCAGCGACTCCAGGTCACGACTAATCGCCAGGTCCTGATCGACCAACTCCAGAAAGCGTTCCCGGATTTCCGGCAGTGGATTCAGGTGCACCACGCCGTTATAGCCGTCTACTACCAGCTCCATATCCTGCAGCCGTGTGTAGGGCAGGTCCACCGCGCCCATTACCGTTGGCACACCCATGGCGCGCGCCAAAATAGCAACATGGGAGTTGCCAGACCCGCGCACAGAAATCAGCCCGGCGAGCCTGTCGCGGGGTATCTCACCCAACGACGACGCCGTGAGTTCTTCCCCAACAAGGATGGTTTTGGCAGGGAAGTGTCGCTCCTCCTGCTGATCGGCCTGCAGGTAGGCCAGTACCCGGGTACCCAGATCCTTGACGTCGACCGCACGCTCACGCAGGTAACTGTGCTCCATACGCTCAAAATGGCGTATGTGCTGAATCATCACTTCGCTCAAGGCGCCCTGGGCCCAGTGACCGGCCTTGATACGGGAGGCGACTTCGCCACCTATGGTGGAGTCATCGAGAATGCCCAGGTAGACGTCAAACAGCGCGTGGTCTTCGGCACTCAATTCTTCCAGCAGGTTCTCCGAGACTTTGCGAATGTCGTGCCTGACTTTTTCCAATGCCTGCTTGAAGGCGCGCAGCTCGGCCCGGCGATCGGCAACAATTTTGCGTGGTACCGCGTACATATCGGCGATCGGTGACACCACCACCGCTTCTCCAATAGCGATACCCGGCGCACCGGCGATGCCACTGACTTTGGCAGCGCGTCGCTCGCCACCGCCGGCAAGCTCTGCTCCCACTGCACCGGTGACTCGCGCGTGGGCAATAACGCCCGCCAGCTGAGCCGACAGCGTAACCAGGAAAGCTTCCTCGCTCTCATCAAAGCGACGGTGTTCCTTTTGCTGGACCACCAACACCCCGAGCACATCGCGCTGGTGGATAATAGGAACACCCAAAAATGCGTGGAAAGGCTCCTCACCAATCCCGGGCAAATGCTGGAAACTGGGGTGGGCTTCTGCATTTTCCAGGTTTACCGGCTCTTCCCTCTCGGCTACCAGGCCGACCAGACCCTCTCCCGAAGACAGGCTGGCAACGCCAATCTGCTCGGTATTGAGGCCCTCTGTCGCGCGAAACACCAGCTGATCACCGCCGGGTTCAGCCATATAAACGCTGCAGACCTCGGTACCCATGGCAACACGAACCCGCGCCACAATAATATCCAGCGCGTGATCAAGGCTCTCGGCAGCGTTAACCTCCTGAACGGTATTGCGCAGGACTTCCAGCACAGCGTCTAGTCTCCCGCCAGTTTTGCAGTATGACGACCCAGCGGCTGGGCCAGCTCTTTCATGGCTCGCCGGTAGACTTCACGTTTGAAGGACACCACCTGATTGAGTGGATACCAGTAACTGACCCACTGCCAGTGGTCGAATTCCGGCTTCTGGTTGTTGTCCAGCCGCACGTCGTTGTCATCTGCCAACATACGCAGTAGATACCACTTCTGCTTCTGGCCTATACACAGGGGCTTCTGGCCCTTGCGAACAAATCGTTTGGGCAGGCGATAGCGCAGCCAGCCTTTGGTGGCGCCCAACACCTCTACCGAATCACTGGCCAGGCCAATTTCCTCTTCCAGCTCTCGGTAAAGGGCCTCTTCCGGGGATTCACCGCTGTTTATGCCGCCCTGGGGGAACTGCCAGGCGTCTTTACCGCCCACACGTCTGGCCCACAACAACTGTCCGTGGTCGTTGGCTACGATTATTCCGACGTTAGGCCTGAAGCCTTCTGAGTCAATCAATTTGACAGCCGTTCTCTAAAAGGACCGGCTATTGTTCCACACTTTGGAGGGTCAGAGAAATTTACTCCACTGGTGCTGCAAGCTATGCTGACCCGCCATCGATTCGGGCTACACCCATGACACTGGCTATTTTTGATCTGGACAACACCCTGATTGGTGGCGACAGCGACAACCTCTGGGGGCAGTTCGTCTGCGATCGAGAGCTGGTGGATGCCGGGGATTTTGCGGCGCGCAATGACCAGTTTTACCGGGACTATCTGGCCGGAAATCTCGATATTGACGCCTATCTTCGCTTCGCCCTGTCGCCATTGATCGGCCAGCCCAGAGAGGTGATCGACGACTGGCACAAGGACTTTATGGCTACGGTTATAGAGCCAATCATGTTACCCAAGGCCGCCGCCCTGATTGAACAACACCGGCGGCAGAATCACCGTCTGCTCATCATCACAGCTACCAATGAATTTATCACCCGACCCATTGCCCGGCGCCTGGGTATCACCGAGCTAATCGCCTGCGAGGGTCAGATTGTTGATGGACGCTACACCGGAGAGCCGCAGGGAACGCCATCCTACGCCCACGGTAAAGTGACAAGGCTGGAGGCCTGGCTGGCAGAGCAGGACGAGTCCATGGACGGCGCCTGGTTTTACAGTGACTCCCACAACGACCTACCGTTACTGGAACGCGTCGATAACCCCATCGCAGTGGATCCGGATGATACCTTGCGGGCAAAAGCCCAGGAGGCGGGCTGGGAGATTATGTCCCTGAGGTAATGAGCTGCCTGGCAAAGGCTGCTTTCAGGTACTCTGTTTCGGGAATTGCAGGATGAATGGGATGATCTGGTCCCTGACCGCCCTGCTCAATAATGCGCAGCTCGCAGCCGCTGCGACGCGCCGCGCCCTGCAGGGCCTCATTGAGTTCGGCGCGACCCAGGTGCATGGAACAAGAGCCCGCAACCAGCAGCCCCCCGGGGGACAGCAGCCGTAAGCCAAGCTCGTTGATTCGCCGGTAAGCGGCGATGCCTTTTTTCAGGTCTTTGCGGCGCTGGATAAATGCGGGCGGGTCCAGAATCACCACATCGAATGACTTGCCCTCACTTTGCAACTGCGCCATCACGTCGGTGGCCTGCCCGCGCAACGTAGTCACCTTGTCGGCAACCTCGTTCAGTGCAGCATTGGCGGCTACTGCAGCCAGGGCGGGTTCAGAGCTATCGACGCAACACACCGAGCGCGCACCAAACGCGGCAGCCTGCACACCCCAGCCGCCTACATAGCTGTACACGTCCAGTACTGATCGATCCTGTACGTAATCGGCAAGACGGGCGCGCGACAGGCGATGATCATAAAACCAGCCGGTTTTTTGTCCACTGGTTACCGGTGCCAGAAAATGCACCCCGTTTTCTTCCAGCGGCAACTGGTCGGGAACCTCGCCGTAAACAACCTCAACCCGATCCGGCAAACCCTGCTCTCGGCGACTGCGACTGTCAGCGCGCAGCAGAATGCCACGCGGTTGCAACACCTGCTGCATAGCCGCTACCAGCTCTGCCTCGTAGCGCTCGATACCGCTGTTGTTAAGTTGCAACACCAGATAGTCGCCGTAGCGATCCACCACTACGCCAGGCAGGAGGTCACTGTCGCCGTACACCAGCCGGTAATAGGGGTTTTTGAAACAGGACTGCCGTAGTTGCAGTGCACGTTGGATACCGGCACAAAAAAACTCAAGGTCCAGTGCTACCTGCACACGTGGCGCACAGAGGCGAGCGCAAATAAGGCTATTCGGTTCCATGTAAGCGGTACCCAGCACCGTATTGTCGGCAGTCACAACGCTGACAGCATCGCCAGCGCTGAACCCGCCCAGCGGATTCAGCTTGCTGTCAATTTCATTGGAGTACACCCACAGGTGGCCGCCACGCAGACGACGATCTGCCCCCTTACGCAGGCGCAGTTCCCTGATCACAGGGTGTTGTTATTCTGGAAAATGCTGGCGGCGCCTGCCCTGGTCCAAAGGCATGCATCAAGCGTTATCGGGAAGTGCACCATGCCCTCAAAGGTCCCGATCAGTCGTCCTCGGCACACTGGGCATCATAATCTTCAGCGGAGAGCAGTTTTTCCAGCTCCGAGGTATCCTGGGGTTGCAGCTTGAAAAACCAGCCATCGTTATAGGGGTCTGAATTCACCGTCTCGGGCTCATCTTCCAGCTGCTCATTGATCGCGATCACCTCGCCGCCAATGGGCGCATAGATGTCTGAGGCTGCTTTTACCGATTCCACCACGCCAGCCTCATCGCCGGCGGCAATGCTCGCTCCAACATCAGGCACCTCAACAAACACCACATCACCCAGCGCCTCCTGAGCATGGTCTGTAATACCCACCGTCACCGTGCCGTCCTCTTCCAGTCGCGCCCATTCGTGGCTACTGGCGTACTTCAACTCTGCTGGGGTCTGGCTCATGACGTATTCCTCTGCAATTGGATAGGCCTGCCGCCATGGGCAGCGCCTTTAAAAACAAGCGACTCATTCTAATGCGCAAGACAGGAAACACAAATGCTACCCGCGGGTGCTGCGATTATTCGCCTATCCCCATGGCGCGCCGGATTATCTCCCGTTTAACCGGCAACATACGGCCAACCTGGCGCATGCCGGCATTGCGCAACCAGCGAATTGGCGGTGCCTGCTGTTCAAACAGCCGTTTGAAGCCATCCATCGCAGCCATCATCAGCAGGTTATCGCCCTTGCGACGGCGCTGATAGCGGCGCAAGGTTTCAATAGTTCCCGGGGATCCACCCGCCTCACAGCTTGCCAGCACCTCCTCAGCCAACACCATCACATCCAGCAGCCCAAGGTTAATGCCCTGCCCCGCCAGCGGATGAATTGTATGAGCCGCGTCACCGACCAGCGCCACACCTGGCTGCACGTAGTCGATGGCATGACGCTGGCGCAGCGGGAAAGCGTAACGCTGCGCGCACTCTTGCACGGCACCCAGCCTATGCTCGATTGCATCGCCCAGTGTCAGGCAAAACGCCTCGTCGTCCTGGGCCATCAGGTCGTCAACCAGCTCATCCTGTAAGGACCAGACGATTGAGCAAAAATGCTTATCGTTACCCTCCGGTAGCGGCAGAAAAGCCAGCGGACCCGACGGCAAGAACCGCTGCCATGCAGTGTGCTGGTGGCAATGCTCCACCGCCACTGTGGTTACGATTGCCCGGTGACCGTAGTCCCACTCGCGAGTGGCAAAGCCCAGCAAGTCCCGCACGGGTGATAGTGCCCCATCGGCGGCAACCATCAAGTCCGCACGCAGGGAGGTCCCATCTTCAAGGCTGATCTCAATGTGTCCCGACTCGTCACGCTGCGCCGCTACCAGGCTGGCCGGACACACAACGCTGATATCAGGCGCTGCAAGCACCTGCTGCAACAGCGCCTGGGTGACAGAGCGATTCTCAACAATATGACCCAGTTCTCCAGCATCTACTTCACTGGCGTCAAAATCGATTTCGCCGGTGCCCTCTGCATCCCAGACCGTCATATGACGATAAGCGCAGGGGCGGTAATCCACAATTCCGGGCCAGGCGCCAAGCCGCGCAAGTGCTGACTGCGAACGCGGTGTGAGCGCACTGACGCGAGGGTCGAAGGACGATAAATCAATCTGCTCTGGCAGCGCCTCCTGCGATAGCGGGCGCGCCTCAACCAATGCGATGCGCAGGCCATTACCGCTAAGTGCCAGCGCCAGGGCAGACCCGGCAATTCCCGCGCCTACGACAACAACATCGAAGTCCCGGGGCTCAACCACGGGCGTCACCCAGCGCGGCAACGCCCGCCGCATAGCGCACAAATTCACGCTTCAGGGGCGCCATAACATCCAACCCGGAAAGTGCCATATCACGGGCCAGGCCTAACACCGGGTCATTCTTCATAAACAGCCCGGGCAGCAGATCGCTCATGGCAATGGTGCGGGACTGATCCTTATGCTGACGCTGCCTGTAGCGCTGCAGCACCGCCAGCTCACCGGGTGACTTGCCAGCCCTGACCGCCTCATCGAGAACACTGGTTAACTCAGCCACATCACGCATTGCAAGATTGTAGCCCTGCCCCGCCACCGGATGCAGGGCGTGCGCGGCATTACCCATCACCACCACCCCGTGACGTACCTGTTCATCTGACTCCATCAGGGCCAGCGGATAAGTATGTCGCTCACCCACCTGTTGCAACCGACCCAGGCGATAGCCGAAACGATCCTGCAACGCGCCCAGAAATTCCTCGTCCTCACAATCGCGAAGATGTTCCGCCTGCTCAGGCGGCAATGTCCACACCAGGGCACTGCGATGCTCGGCCCCTGCCACACCCTGCAGTGGCAACAGCGCCAGCGGACCCTCATCAGTAAAGCGCTCGAAAGCGCAGCCTGCATGCGGCTTGGCAAACGCCACATTGGCAATCAGGGCCTGCTGTCGATAGGGTTTTTCAGCGACTGAAACACCAAGAGCCTCGCGCAGACCGGAGCCGGCACCATCTGCCACCACCAGTAACTGGGCATTGATCTGCTGTGTTTCCCCGGCCTCGACAGTAACGTCCAGCCCGGAGGCGCCTGCCGTCGCTGCAACTACCCGCGCCGGGCATAACAGCTCAACGCGCGATTGACGATGCAATTGCTGAATCAGCGAATTACCCAACCAGGCGTTTTCAACCACATAGCCCAACGCCGGCCAATCGTAGTCGGTTGCCTGCAGCAGCGCGCTGCCAAAGCGGCCGCGATTGGAGACATGAATGGTGTCGATTGGGCACAGCCAGCGGCTTAGTTCCTGCCAGACGCCTATGCGCTCGTACACAAGCCGCGTGCTATAGCTCAGCGCAGTCGAGCGAGCATCGAAGGACGGGTGGTAATCGGGACGGCCATCGGCTGTTGGTGGTGGCAGCGCAAACCCCTCGACAAGGGTAATAGCACGGTCCTCGGGCAGGGTCGCGGCCAGCTGCAAAGCCAGGCTGATGCCCACCATGCCGCCGCCGGCAATAACAATATCGCGCTGCTCAGTCATGCGCTCAGGCGGCCATCAGGGCCTCTATCTCCTCGGCAGTTTTGGGGACGCCACCGGTCAGGACCTCACAGCCCTCGCCAGTAACAGCCACATCATCTTCTATGCGTATGCCAATCCCACGCCAGCGGGCAGGGACCTTGCGATTATCTGGCGCTACATATATTCCGGGCTCAACCGTCATTACCATTCCCGGCTCAAGAACCCGCCACTCATCGCCTACGCGGTAGTCACCGACATCGTGAACATCCAGGCCCAACCAATGACCCGCCCGGTGCATGTAAAAATCGCGATAGGCCTCGTTCTTGATCAGTGTGGCGACCCTGCCCTTGAGCAGGCCCAGCTTCACCAGCCCTTCGGTGATCACCTTGACCGTTGCATCGTGCGACTGGTTCCAGTGATTACCGGGACGAATTTGCTCTATGGCCGCCAGTTGCGCCTTCAGAACCACATCGTATAAAGCGCGCTGCTCTTTGGAAAATTTGCCGTTTACCGGGAAGGTTCGCGTTACGTCGGCCGCGTAGCATTGGTACTCACAGCCGGCATCAATCAACACCAGATCGCCATCCTTTAATCGGGCATTGTTTTCAACGTAGTGCAGTATGCAGCCGTTTTTGCCGCTGCCAACGATGCTGGCGTAAGCCGGATCGCGGGCTCCGCCCAGCGCGAACTCGTGCTGCAGTTCGGCCTCCAGATGATATTCATAGCGCCCTGGCTGGCAGTTGCGCATGGCCCGCACGTGGGCACGGGACGTAATATCACCGGCCTTGCGCATCAGGCGCAGCTCTGCGGCGCTCTTGATCAGCCTGAGGTCGTGCAACATATGATCCAGGTCGGTGAATTCACCCGGGGGTACCGAACCCTGCGACTCCTTGCTGCGCAGGGTATTCACCCAACTCATAATATTCTGGTCGAATTCGGCACGACGGCCCATGGAGTAATAAACCCGCTCCCGGCCCTCAAGCAGGCCAGGGAGAATGTCGTCGATGTCCCCAATAGGGAATGCATCGTCAGCGCCATGATTCTCGCAAACCCCTTCGGGCCCGGCCCGATAGCCATTCCACAACTCCATGGTCACATCGCGCTCGCGACAGAACATCACAAATTGACCGTGCCGACGACCCGGGATAATCACCAGCACCGCCTCTGGCTCATTGAAGCCGGTCAAATAGTAAAAGTCGCTGTCTTGCCGAAACGGGAACACCGTATCGCGGCTGCGTACCTGCTCTGAGGAAGAGGGAATGATGGCGATGCTGTTGGGCTCCATCAGCGCCATCAGGTTTTTTCGCCGGCGGGAGAATTCGGTCTTACTAATCGTCATAGTCGGGGTCTTGCTGCCAGATTCAAATCACGCGCAGAGATTAGCACAGAGGCGTTCACCTAGTGCAGCTGCGGCGGCTCCTTATCCTGGTCAGTTTCGGGCTCGGGCACGTGGCCGTCCATAAATACGTTGAGCGCAGCGATACGCACGTACTCGACGATTTCGGCATAGCTGTTTTCCAGCTCTTCCTCAGTGCTGTCATCATCCAGCCCGGCCTGGGCAATGGCGGCAAAGTCTCTCAACGCCTCTGCACTATCGGCCGCCACTGGTGCGTCAGTGGCGCGCGATGCAACCTTGCCCTGGGCGAACCCGGATACAAAACCCTTGCACCAGCCGGCCAGCGCCTCGGTGCGTTGCTCCAGCTCAACCTCGTCATCAGGTAACAGCGGGTGAAAATCAAAGTCCTCATCTGACAATGCAGCCAGCGTGACCTGATACAGCTGCTGCGCTCGCTCGGCAAGCTCCCCATACAACTCCAGATCCAGTGCGGCGGCCAGACCTGCCAGCCCCGCCTCACTACTATCGGTCACTCCTGCTCCCATCAAACCGGTGAGACAACCGTGCAGTTCAGCCGGCGAGTTCTGCAGGCCCTGCTCCAACAAGTGGTTGGCTATTTCATCGAAGTCGAAAACACCAACATCGCGACTATCATCATCAAACATCTGGTCTACCAATTTTGCTGCCGCCACCGGCCCATTCCGGAATACTTCTACTGATTACTGTAAAAAGCGTGGCATGCTATTGAAATGTAATGCTTTTGTGCCGTTGACCTGAGGTTCCGGCGGCTCTATAGTACTGAACATTCCGGTTACAAGCCCAGTATATCTCCGATGGCAGACTCTCCGCTTCAAGCCCTTGAAGGCAAAATCGATGAACTCATAGGCCTGTGCGCCGAGCTCAATCGCGAAAATCAGCAGTTGAAAGCTGACAACGCGGGCTGGCAGCAGGAGAAAAGAGACCTGATCGACCAAAATGACCTGGCCCGCAGCAAGGTCGAAGCCATGATAGACCGCCTACGGTCAACGGAGTAAGCGCCATGGGTCAGCCAAACACGGTGACGGTCACCATCCTCGACAAAGAATACAAAGTTGCCTGCCCCGAAGAGCAGGAAGCTGAGCTGGTAGTTTCGGCCAAGTACCTGGACAAACAAATGCGCTCCATCCGCGATACCGGCAAGGTCATAGGCCTGGAGCGGATAGCTGTGATGGCCGCCCTGAACCTCAGCCACGAACTGTTGCAAGCTTCGGAAAAAGGCACGCCCATCTCTCTGGAACTGCCCGAAGACGGCGGTGACGAGGCGTTCATGGGGCTCAACAAAAAGATCGACGAAGCACTCTACAAACTTCGCCAGCTGGAAATCAGCTGATCCCCAGGGCGGCTTTCTGGCCGCCAGACAGGAATTCACCTTCAACTGCGTTATACTTGCTTCGGATCCCTGGTGTATTCGCTAGGCAGACAGTCCTCGAGCCGATAAATATGTAACTGGAGGTTTCTAGTTGCTGTTGGTGTGCAAGTCCGGTTTAGCCGGGAAGCCTGATGCAGTGCGGAGACCCCCGCCTTGAACCGTCGGGTTCAAGGGCAGTGCTGTCGGCGGTATACCGGGAATCCCTCTCTTTTAATTCTCTTACGCAAGCATGCAGACAGTCGTGAGCAAAGCTGATCTTCGCCGCCAGTTACGCGCCACGAGGCGCGAACTCTCCAACGCAGACCGGGAGGCCCATGCCCGCGCTGTAGCCACACATCTGATCGGCACCAGCGACTGGCGCGACGCCGGCAATATTGCCGTCTATATCGCCTCAGACGGCGAACTCGATACAAAGCCTGTTGTGCATGCCGCAAGAGCCCAGGGTAAAAGCGTGTTCCTGCCGGTTATTCGACCGGACAGCTCCCTGCACTTTCGTGAATGGCGACCCGATGCAGCGCTAACTGACAATCGCTATGGTATTCCCGAGCCGCCGGACTCAGCAGACAGCTGCGCTAGCCAGCATTTGGACCTGGTGTGTTTACCACTGGTTGCATGGGACCGGACAGGCACTCGCCTGGGCATGGGGGGCGGCTTTTACGACCGGACTTTCGCCGGGAACGAAAACAAACGTTTACTGGTGGGCTTGGCCTACGGGCTACAGGAGCAAGCAAAGCTGCCCCGGGACAACTGGGATGTGTCCCTGGATATGGTGATTACCGAAAGCGGCTTGATCAACTGCAGCAGCTGACCGGGACGACTACTCCTGGATGATCACTCCGGCCTGTAGAGCCGATGCGGGGGCGGCAACCGAATTACTGGCCGAGGTAGGTAACAACAAAGTCACCACAACCCCCAGTCCAAACAGGGCCAAAAGTACTACTAACACGTCAGGTTTACGTTTCACGGGGCGGTTTCTCTCGCTAGTTCGCCTATCGCGGCCTGAACCTTCTTTGAGGTTTCTCGCCGTCTATTTATACGGGCGCCTTGTGCTACTTAGTGAATAAGTCACAAAACTAAGCTGAGTCTATAGTAGCAAATTACAAATGAAAACCCCGAAACCCGCATTTTTACTGGCTTGGGCCGTACTCAGTTATCCCCAGGCCCAAGATACAACTGGTAGGCTGGGTTATCAGTTTCATCCCAATAGGGGTAACCAATGTCATCGAGAATGGCACTGAACTGCGAGCGCTGGGACTTTGGCACCTGAACGCCGACCAGAATGCGTCCATAGGCCGCGCCATGATTTCGGTAATGGAACATCGAGATATTCCATCGCTGGCCCAGCCCGGACAAGAACTTTAGCAGTGCACCTGGCCGCTCAGGGAACTGAACACGATAAACCGCCTCGTCAGCCGCTTGCGGGGCCCTGCCTCCGACCATGTAACGGATATGCAGCTTGGCCATCTCGTTGTCAGTGAGATCTTCCGTCTGATAGCCCTTGTGCTCCAGCTCGCTGCGCAACACCTCCAGGTCATCGCCACCGGGAACCACCGACAAGCCCACAAATACCTGCGCCTGCTCCTGGCTGGCATAGCGATAGTTGAATTCGGTGATATTGCGACGGCCTATCGCACCGCAGAATTTGCGAAAGCTTCCAGGCTTTTCCGGGACGGTAACACTGATAACCGCCTCCCGATGTTCGCCTATTTCGGTACGTTCGGAGATATAGCGCAGCCGGTCGAAATTGGTATTGGCACCACTGACAATGGCCATCAGGTGCTGATCTTTAACGCCTGTTGTTTCCGCGTATTTTTTCAGGCCTGCCAGTGCGAGGGCTCCGGCAGGCTCTGCAATGCTGCGAGTGTCCTCAAAAATATCCTTGATTGCGGCACACATTTCATCGGTAGAGGCGGTGATCACCTCGTCCACCGTGTCGCGGATCACGCGGAACGTTTCCTTGCCGACCTGGGCAACTGCACAACCGTCGGCGAACAAACCGACTTCTGGCAGGGTGGCGCGACGGCCCTTGTCTAACGCCAGCTTCAAGCAGGCGGCGTCTTCCGGCTCAACGCCGATGATTCGGGTTTTTGGCCAGACATAACGCACATAGGCTGCGACACCAGCCAACAGGCCACCACCACCCACAGGAACAAATAATGCATCCAGCGGCTGCTGGTGCTGGCGGACAATTTCCATACCCACGGTGCCCTGACCAGCAATCACATCCGGATCATCGAAGGGGTGAACAAACACCATGTCTTTTTCCGCGACCAATTTACTGGCGTAGGTTGAAGCCTCATCAAAGGTGTCGCCATGTAAAACCACTTTCGCACCACGGTTTCGTACCGCATCCACCTTGATTGCCGGAGTTGTTCGGGGCATCACAATGGTGGCTTTCACCCCCATATGCTGAGCCGCCATCGCCAAACCCTGGGCATGATTTCCCGCCGACGCAGCGACCACACCTCGATCGCGTTGGTCCTGAGACAGGCGCTGCATCTTGTTGTAAGCGCCGCGCAGCTTGAAGGAAAATACGGGTTGCAGATCTTCTCGCTTGAGCCAGACTTCGTTGCCCAGCCTACGGGACATTAGATATGCCTTGTCCACAGGGGTCTCTCGGGCGACGTCATAGACCCGTGCATCAAGTATTCGCTTTACGTAGGACTGCGGCATCGGCCGGCACACCACCCAATCTGGTTACAGCCGGCAATGTTAATGGACGGGCTTGCCATTTACACCCCGACCAGGCCGGCGATTTCGGTATTATTCGTGATCCGCTGACAACGCTGCCCTATAATGGCCCCTACCCCGCCTGCGCTACAGCATAAGGATGCAATTGATGAATCAGGACGAGATGAAACAGGCAGTCGCCAATGCCGCACTGGATCACATACGCGGGCAACTGGACGACGACACCGTACTGGGCATTGGTACTGGCTCGACCGCGAACCTCTTTATCGACAGCCTGGGTGAGATCAGTGGCCAGATTAACGCCACAGTGGCCAGCTCTGAAGCGTCCGCCGAGCGCCTGCGCAGCCATGGCATCCCGGTATTTGATCTGAATGCAGTGGACCAGGTCGATTTCTATATCGATGGCGCCGATGAGAGTAATGCGGCACTGCAATTGATCAAGGGCGGCGGTGCCGCGCTTACCAGAGAAAAAATCGTTGCGGCGGTTGCCCGTGAGTTCATCTGCATCGCCGATGGCAGCAAGCTGGTACACACCTTGGGCGCATTCCCGTTACCGGTAGAAGTGATCCCCATGGCGCGAGGCCATGTGGCCCGGGAACTGGTCAAGCTGGGCGGAGACCCGGTTTACAGGGACGGCGTAGTTACCGACAACGGCAATATCATTCTGGATGTTTACAACTTTGCTATCGCCCAACCGCTGGCAACAGAGGCGAAAATTAATGGCATCACCGGCGTGGTGACAAACGGCCTGTTCGCGCTGAGGCCTGCTGATGTCCTTCTGCTGGGTACCGCTGAGGGGGTCAAGACACTGCGCGCAACCTAGCTGCGAAACGGCCTAAACGTCCAGCACCTTGCCCGGATTCAAAATATTCGCCGGGTCAAAAACACGCTTTATCTGTCGCATCAGCTCAATTTCAGTGTCCGAGCGACTGAAGGAAAGGTAGTCCTTCTTTAACAGGCCGACGCCGTGTTCAGCTGAGACACTGCCCCCATAGCGCTGCACAATTTCGAACACCCATTGGCTCACCTCGCCACAACGCCGCTGGAATTCGGCCATATCCAAATCCTCGGGCTTCAGCACGTTAAGGTGCACATTGCCGTCACCGATATGTCCAAACCAGATGATTTCAAACTCGGGATAGTGATGGCTTACGACGCTCTCAACCTCCGCGAGAAATTCAGGCACCCGCGATACGATTGTGGAAATATCGTTCTTGTAAGGCGTCCATTGAGAGATCGTTTCTGAAATATCCTCGCGCAAACGCCACAGGGACTCCGCCTGGGCTACGCTCTGGCTGACAACACCGTCGAGCACCCAACCGCTCTCCACACATTGTTCAAACAGGGCCATAGCCTGTTCCATCTCAGCGTCACTGCGCTGCTCAAACTCTATCAATGCATAAAACTCGGTAGCGGCGGCGAAGGGCCGTTGCAGCCCTTGGTGCTCAACTACTTTCTGCAGGGCGAGCTCGGAGAAAAATTCAAAGGCATAGAGATCCATCTCAGCCTGAAAACAGGCCAACACCTTCATGATCGAGGCCATGTCCGGAACACCCAACACCAGGACAGCCAGATCTTCTGGCGGGCGAGCTAGACGCATGGTCGCTTCGACAACAACGCCCAGCGTACCCTCAGCGCCTATCGCCAAATGCCTGAGATCGTAACCGGCATTATTTTTCAGCAGGCCGCGATTGAGATCCAGCAACTCACCGGAGCCGGTTACCAGCTTGAGCCCGGCCACCCAGTCGCGGGTCATGCCATGTCGAATGACCTTGATGCCACCGGCATTGGTAGAAATATTGCCCCCAATCTGGCTGGACCCGCTGGAGGCGAAGTCCACCGGATAGTACAGACCCTGCTGTTCGGCAAACTGCTGTAGCTGCTCAGTTATCACCCCGGCACCGCAGCGAACCGACCTGTCTACAGGGTTGAATTCATCGATAGTGTTGAGTCGATCCAGCGCCAGTACGAGTTCACCTTTGTGGGCTACCGCACCCGCACTGAGTCCGGTGCGGCCGCCGGACGGAACCAGGGCCAGGCGCTCCGACACAGCCAGACGGACGATATCCTGCACTTCGGCGATTGAGCCCGGAAGCACAATCGCGCAGGGAGCGGGGGTGTAAACACGGGTCCAGTCACTGCCATAGCGCGCCAGGGAATCCGGGTCATCCAGAACTCTCTCTGCACCGACAATCGCTTCCAGGGCAACTCGAACAGCTGCATCCAAACCGCTCACCAATCTCTCTCCGGTAATTTTCACAGGCCCCGGATTCGGGGGGCGCGTATGGTACCATACGCGCCCTCGCAAACCCCCTGAAATACACTCCCAACCGCCGCGGAGACCTGGCATGGCGCAGCAATCGCTGGAAAAATCCAAGATCAAATTCTTACTTCTGGAAGGTGTTCACCCGTCCGCGGTAGCGACCCTCAGCCAGGCCGGCTACAGCAATATCGTGGAACACCCCAAGGCTTTACCGCCGGCAGAGTTATCCGCTGAGATCGCCGATGCCCACTTTGTCGGGATCAGATCCAGAACTCAGCTAAGCGAAGAAATCCTTGCTGATGCAAAAAAACTGGTTGCCGTTGGCTGCTTCTGTATTGGCACCAATCAGGTCGACCTGCAAGCAGCGACCCGCAGGGGAGTGGCCGTATTCAACGCACCCTTCTCCAATACCCGCAGCGTCGCCGAGTTGGTGCTGGCTGAAGCCATTCTGCTATTGCGAGGGGTCGCCGAAAAAAATGCCGCGGCCCACAGGGGTCAGTGGCTGAAGTCTGCCAACAACGCCTTCGAGATCCGGGGCAAGCAACTGGGCATTATTGGTTACGGCAACATAGGCATGCAGCTGGGAGTGCTCGCCGAGAGCCTCGGTATGCAGGTGCAGTTTTTCGACGTGGTCAACAAGCTGCCACTGGGGAATGCCCGCCAGGTCCCCAGTCTCAATCACCTGCTGGCCAACTCCGACGTCATCAGCCTGCATGTGCCGGAGACGGGCACCACACAGAACATTATCGGTGCACAGCAAATCGAGCAAATGAGATCAGGGACCATCGTGATCAATGCCTCTCGCGGTACCGTGGTCGACATTGAGGCGCTGGCCGCCGGCCTGCAGTCAGGTCATCTGGGGGGCGCAGGCATCGATGTATTCCCGGTAGAGCCGCGTTCCAACGACGACGAGTTCATCTCGCCGCTACGCGCTTTCGACAATACCTTCCTGACACCACACATAGGCGGCAGCACCGTCGAGGCACAGGAGAATATTGGCCTGGAGGTGGCGGAAAAGCTGGCCCGCTACAGCGACAACGGCACCAGCACATCTTCGGTTAACTTCCCCGAGGTTGCGCTACCGGAACATGCCGGCAGCCACCGTTTGCTCCACATCCACCACAACGTCCCCGGCGTTATGTCAGCTATCAACGCCGTATTCTCTGAAAACAACCTCAACATCACTGCCCAGTTCCTGCAGACCAATGACCTGCTGGGTTACGTGGTGATCGATGTAGACGCCGAGTACTCGGAAATGGCGCTGACCAAGTTGGCCAATATCGATGGGACCATCAGAAGCCGTGTTCTGTTTTAGACCCGCTGAGCTTGCAAGACTGAAGCAACGCACTGTTTTCGAGGCATAATAGCTCCGTGACAGATGAAAAAGATGAATTTCTCAGGAATCTGGTAGCGGAGCATCAAACACCGCTGGAGAGATTCCTGACCCGAAAACTCGACAACCCCGAGGACGCCGCGGAGGTCGCTCAGGAGGCTTACCTGCGACTACACCGAATGGAGAATCCGCAGCAGCTAGACAACGCCCGGGCCTTCCTTTATCAGGTCGCCAGCAATCTTGCCGTGGACCAGCTCAGGCGGCGCACTTTGCATTTCCGTTTCCTGAAGACTGAGAAAAGCCAGCTACCAGAGGGAGAGCCGCAGGATGCCAGTGCAGTAACTGCCTCACCTGAACAAATACTGGCGGCACGAGAAAAGCTGAAGATGATGTTTGAAGCGGTCGACGAACTGCCGTTCAAGGTGAAACAGGCGTTTTTATTGCATCGTCGCAGCGGGATGTCCTACGCAGAAATCGCACAAGCGCTGGGGGTTTCGGTCTCCAGCGTGGAAAAATACTTGCTGCAGGCCCTTAAACATTGTCGAAAACGCTTGTCTCAACACTATCCGACAGAATAATTTTAATAAATACGCAACTATTTCTTGTGGATGTGCTCTTACTATTCGTTTCAGGCTTAAAACTTATATAAACTAAAACTTATGGAGCAGGACGTGACCAATGCACGGATGCCGGGGGTAACACCTCTCAGGTCAGGAAAAAATGAATAAGCACGCTACAGCTACTACATACGACATTGACTGCGACCAGGCCCTTGCCTGGATAGCAAGATTGCGTGCGGACAATGTCTCCGCAGAAGATCATCAGCAGTTTGCCTTGTGGATGGCTGAGGGGCCAACACGCCGGCGCGCCATGGATGACATGCTCAATCTCTGGGATGATCTGGGCGCGGTTGAAGCTCTGCCCTTTCCCGAAATAGATACCCGGCCTGCGGCCAACCAGAGCCGATGGTTTCAGGTGGGCGCAGCAATGGCAGCAGCCTGCCTGGTAGCCACAGTAGCGCTTTGGCCCTTTTCTACCTCCCAGACACCCGTTGCCGAACAACTGCAAACCGCCTTGGGTGAACAGCGCACCTTTGAGCTCAGCGATGGATCACAGGTGACTCTGAATACAGACAGTAGAATGAATGTGTCTTTTTCTGCCGAAGAGCGCCGTGTCGAGCTGGTTAGCGGCGAAGCTTTCTTCGAAGTGACCTCTGATATAGAGCGTCCATTCACCGTCGATGCAGGTGTCGCCGATGCCACTGTAGTTGGCACTGCATTTAATATTTATCGTACCGAAACAACCACCGCCATAACGGTTACCGAAGGGGTTGTTCGCGTAACCGAGCGCGATACCAATGGTCTGGCCAGTCCCAAGAGCAATATCCTGCGGGCGGACGAGCAAGTCTTCGCCACCGGCGCGGGGCTGGAAAGCGTTGGTACAGTTGATACCAAGCCGCTTGTCGCCTGGAGAAACTGGGAGCTGGTCGCCAACGATATGCGCTTGTATGACCTCATTCAGGAATTGCAGCGCTATGATGATCGTCGCGTCGTTTTGGGCGACCGCAGCATTGCCTCACTGAAAGTGTCAGGCGTCTTCCCACTGGACCAACCCGAAGCTCTCCTGCAAGCCGTTTCGCGGGCGCTGGAGCTGCAGTTGGTAGAGCTCGACGGCAACGTGGTGCAGTTGCTGAAAGCCGCCAATTGAGATATAACTGCTTCTCACCCATCTGGCTCTATTAAAACTCTTTTATATCATAGGCTTACGGTTCTACGCCGTGGCCTGGATGGTTATGGCTGCAGAGTGTGTTTGGCATACCGCTGGCGGGCGGGGATACGCGCTGCGACGACTGATCGCTGGCGTTCTTCTGTGCGCTTTTGCATTGCAAACTATAGGCGGCAGCCTGGGTACTTCGCGCTTCACCATCGACGCACCGCAGCTAGCTCCGGCTCTCATCCAGTTTAGCCAGCAAAGTGGGCTAGCCATTGTATTTTCCAAGCGGCTGACCCGTAACAAGGAAGCCCTGCCGATCATGGGTGTCTGGGAAAACGCCGGGGCCCTAACCAACCTGCTGGAAGATTCCGGTCTAGGGTGGGAATTGGTTGGTGAGAGGGTTATCGCAATCTACGCCATCGACTGCTCGGCCGACGACTCCTGCCCCAGCCCTATGGGAACGGTAGAAAAGTATCCCCTCTTTGAACCGGGTATCGAGGAAACGCTGGTTTATGGCACTCAGCTAACCGGCTCGCGAATCAAACGCACTGCCTATGACACCTCGGCACCGGTGGATGTATTTTCTGCCCCAGATATCGAACTCAGCGGCGCCCAGACTCTGGGCGAATTGTTAAAGTTTGTCCCGGCGGTCTCGGGCAATGCCATAAGTACAGCCATCTCCAACGGGGGCGATGGCACCGCATCGGTCACGCTGCGAGGGCTACCTGCAAGCAATACCCTGGTGCTCATCAACGGCAGGCGAGTCGCTAATGACGGCCTTGCGGGCGACTCGGTAGACCTCAACAGTATTCCGCCAGCAGCTGTAGAGCGCATCGAAATACTCAAGGATGGAGCTTCGGCGATTTATGGGTCAGATGCGATAGCCGGGGTTGTAAATGTCATCACGCGCAGCGATTTTGAGGGCTTCCTGGCCGAAACCTACTTCGGAGAAACAGAGCAGGGAGACCTGACCACCCAGACACACACCTTGCAATATGGGGCCATGATACCGAGAGGCTCGGTATTTTTAAGTGCCACACTATTTGACCAGGATCCTATTTTCAGTCGTGACCGCGAAATTTCTCGCAATGCCGATACTCGACGGCTAGGAGGCAGCGACGAGCGCTCCAGTGCTACACCCGACAGCAGAGTAACGCTGCCAGATGCCGGTACTGTGATAGCAACGGCAAGCGGATATCGGCCCGCCACAGATGAAGACCTGTTTAACTACCTGGATTTCACCACAGCCGTTGTGCCACTGGAGCGCAACAGTCTCTACGGCAGCTTTGAATACGACCTGACAAGCGATATCACTGCCAGCATTGACGCCAGCTACCTGGAAACAGAGTCTGAAGCTACCCTGGCACCCACACCGGTTTTCACCGGGTTTGAGCAAACTCCGATTACAGTCGCGGCCGATAATATCTACAACAACTTCGGCCAGGAACTGACCGATGTAAGGCGGCGCCTGGTAGAACTGCCCGACCGCAAGCAGCGCAATGAATCGGAAGTATCCCGCTTCAGCGCCATTGTCGAGGGCCAGACCGCCGACTGGTACTGGGATGTGGGTTACAACTGGAGCCGCAGTGAAGCCAGTGAGCGAACAGTCAATCTCATCAATGCAGACAACCTCAGGCGCGGCGTAGGGCCCGCGGCAAACTGCCTGGGGCTTGCGATCGATAACTGCGTTCCCGTTAACCTGCTGGGTGCAGCGGGGACGTTGGACGGTACGCAGGTCGGCTTTTTAAGGGCTTCCGGCGAAGTAAGTGGTTACACCAAGCTGGCCGGGTTCAGCGGTAATCTCAGCGGGAGGCCTTTCGAGATACAGCACGGAAGTATTGATGTCGCATTTGGCGCAGAGTTGCGCAAAGAATCAACCAGCAAGCGACCGGACGCACTACTGGCGTCAACCGGCACCATAGGTGGCACAAATTTCGAGGCTACCAGCGGCTCGAGGGACATAATCGAACTTTACGCCGAGACAAATATCCCAGTATGGAAAAGTGGCACACAGGCCCTGGATCTGGAAGCCGCACTGCGTCACTCCGACTACAGCGACTTCGGCGACAGCACCAACCCCAAGTTTGGTTTGCGCTGGCGGTTGGCCAAGGGGTTAATGTTGAGGGCTACTTACGCAGAAGGATTCCGGGCACCAAGCCTGAATGAGCTGTTTGAAGGCAACACCGAGGAACAGGCTTTTATCAATGACCCCTGCACGCAGCCCGCCAACGTAGGCGTACTGCCGGGCTGCAGTCAGCAGGCCGACCCGACCCGCAACCAGTTCCTGACGATTCGCGGCGGCAACCCCGACCTGAAGCCGGAAACATCCGAAAGCTGGGGCGCCGGCGTGGTCTGGTCCCCCTCGTCCTTAACAGGCTTGACCCTGTCCGCGGATATATTCCAGATTGAACAAGAAGATGTAGTTTCGGCCAGCGCCCAATTCCTTGTCAGCCAGAATGCCCGCTTCGGCGTGTTCGAGGATAACGTGGAAAGGGACGAAAGTGGCAATCTTGCGCTAGTGCAAGCCAACAACATCAATATAGGCAAACGGCGCGTTCGCGGTGCGGACCTTTCGATGACCTATCATTTGCCCAAGCAGCATTGGGGACAACTTACCTTTACCGGGAACGCTGCGTATATTGACGAGTATCTCGCCAGCCTTGACCCCAGCGCACCTGAGCTGGACCTGGCCGGAACGTTCAGGGATGAGGCCTCCGAGGGTCTGGGCGGCATACCGCAGTGGAAGGCCCAGCTGGGCGCTCGCTGGAAGCACAAACGCTGGCGCGGCAGCTACGACCTCCACTATGTCAGCTCGATGGAGGAGGTCATTCCGGGAACAGAGCTATTCCGGGACATCGACTCATGGCTGGTGCACGACCTGCAGCTCAGCTACACCTTTAATGTGCTACAAGGACTTCGCGCCAGTCTGGGGGTGGATAATCTGTTTGACGAAGAAGCTCCGTTGGCTGCCTCTGCATTCAACGACAATATCGATGGACGCACCCACGAGCTGAAAGGGCGCTACTGGTACACCAAGCTCAGTCAAAGGTTCTAACTCCCAGCGAACATCTCGAAAGACACCATTCGTGCCTTTTTCACCATATGTGAATATTTCACAAATTCTTAATCGCCTTTGAGGGAACTCCTGCTGGTTTCGTTAAACATGCAGGCCTCCCGCCATTTTTTGGTCGGAGATGTCACCCAAAACTAAAAATTCATCGGAATATATCTATGAATAAACCAAAAATATTAGCGACCGCCGTAAGGGGTTGCCTAATCAATGCGGGGATAGCGCTTGGGGCAACAGCCCTCTCTGGCGCGGCTCTGGCGCAGGAGGAAAACCTCGCGCTGGAAGAAGTAGTCATCACGGGTAGCCGGATCACGGTACCTGGAGTTGTCTCATCTAGTCCGATAACCTCGGTTGGCGCTGAAGAAATCAAGTTTCAGCAACAAGTGAGTGTTGAACGGGTATTGCGTAACCTCCCATCAACCATTCCTGCTGACGGCTCCAACGTAAACAACGGAACCGCTGGCCAGGCCACTATCGACCTTCGCGGGCTCGGTGCAGAGCGTAACCTCATCCTGATGAACGGCAGACGCATGACGCCATTCAACTATGACGGTGAAGTAGACACCAACACTATTCCCACGGCTCTAATCGAGCGGATTGACGTAATTACCGGTGGTGCATCGGCGGTATACGGCTCTGATGCGATGGCCGGCGCAGTCAACTTCGTCATGAAGAGAGACTTCGAAGGCATGGAGCTGGATATCGGTACCAGCGAATCCGGCGACGACGATGCTGAAACCGACTGGGTTAACCTGACTGTCGGTGCAAATATTGCCGGCAACCGCGGTAATGTGGTCATGAGCGTTGGCTGGAACGAACGCAAAGCACTCCTTCTTGGAGAGCGCGACTTCGGCCTGCTGGGTATTGATACAGCGACTGGCTCTGGACTGGCAGAATACAATGCCGGGATCGCACCCGCGCCGCCAACAGACCCGGGCTGCACAGGGCCCGACGTTGTAGATATTACGGGCAGTGGCTCCACCACCGCCATACCAACCCGCTTTAACCTGGTAGGTGACGGCAGAAGTGCAGGCCAATTTCGGGATGACCGAACTCTGGGCCAGCCGGAATGTAGTCGGTTTAATTTCAACCCATACAACTACTTCCAAACTCCGAACGAACGCTGGAATGCAACGGCTATCGGCCATTTTGACCTGACCGACGAGCACAGCGTTTACAGTACGATTAACTTCGCCAACAACACCATTACACAGCAGGTCGCACCTTCAGGTACGTTTGGCCAGACTTTCGATGTACCACTGGCTAACGCTTTCCTGAGTGACCAGGCACGTCAGTACATGATCGATGCTGGTAACAGCGCACTGGACGCCGGACTGCTGAACCCACCGGGCGTTAATAACTGGCAGGACATCAACAGCAATGGCGTTGTTGACGAAGCCGATTATCTGCAGCTGCAGTTACGTCGTCGTACTTTGGAACTGGGCACGCGCTCTGAGGAATATGACAGTGACTATTTCCAGATCGTAACCGGCTTCGAGGGTGACCTTCCGTTTCTCGACGAATGGCGCTACGACGTTGGCCTGCAGTACGGTGAGTCAAACCTGACCACCGTACGTGATGGCTACACCAACCTGACCAATATCCAGAACGCTTTGGATTCTGTCGATGGTGTTAACTGTAAGAACGGCGATTCCACCTGTGTACCTATCGACCTCTTTGGTGGCTTCGGAACTATTACGCAGGAAATGGCAGGCTACGCCCGCGCTATCGCACTGCAGCGTCAGGAAGTGGAGCAAACAATCTACTACGCGACCTTTAACGGTCCGATAGACTTCATCCGCTTACCAACAGCAGACGATGCACTGGCATTCGCCGTCGGTTATGAGCACCGGAACGAATCTGGCTCGCTCAACCCGGACGAGTGTTTGAAGCTGGCACCGTCCAGCTGTCAGGGTGGAGCCGGTGGTAACCTGCTGCCCATCGATGGTCAGTACACCGTTGAAGAGTTCTACATCGAAGGCTTCCTGCCATTGATTGACGGCATGACCGGCGTTGAAGAGCTGACTATGGAGTTTGGTTGGAGAACCTCTGACTACACGTCTGTTGGCAGCGTAGACACCTGGAAACTGGGTCTAAGCTGGCGTCCTATCGAAAGCCTGTTGGTTCGCGTCATGGAGCAGGAAGCTAACCGTGCACCAAACGTCGGTGAGCTGTTTTCTCCTGTCACCACCAACCTGGACAACGCCAAGCAAGACCCCTGCTCAATCGCCAACGCTGGCAACATCAATGCGCAACTGGCGGCATTGTGTGTGTCTACTGGCATGACTCCACAGCAGGTCGGCAATGTACAGGACGTGATTTCCGGACAGGTTAATACCTTTTCCGGTAGCGACCCCGGCAGCCCACCTGACTCTGAGAAGGCTGAAACCTTCACAGCAGGTATTGTGTGGACGCCTGACCTGAGCTTCTTCGATTACACAACACTGTCTATCGACTACTACGACATCGAAATCACCGACACCATTGGTGAATTCTCCGCCCAGGAAATCCTGGACGCATGTTATGTAGCCGGCCAGGCTGGTGAGTGTGCGAAAATCGATCGCGTCGCGGGCGACCTGACAATCTCAGGCGCTGGCATCAACCGCCTTACCACCAACCTGGACTTCCTTCAGGCTGAAGGTGTCGACGTTGGCTTCAACTTTGGCTTCGATATCGGCAAGTACGGTAACCTGGACTTCAGCGGTAACCTTACCAAGTACCTGACGCAGGAATCCCAGAGCAGCTCTCTTGTTCCAGTGATCGACTGTAAAGGTTATTACGGCACTTCTTGTGACCCGCTGTCAGACATCCGCTGGACCCAGCGTACCAGCTGGAACTGGGATGCCTTTACCCTGTCATTGCTGTGGCGTCACATTGGCTCAGTGGACATCGAAAAGCCTGAAGCAGCTGCTGTCGACCCAAGGTTCCGCAGCATCGATTCGTATGATTACTTCGACCTCTACGCCAGCTACCAGCTGACCTGGAACGGTGACTTCACTCTGTCACTGGGCGTCGATAACATCACTGACGAAGAGCCGCCTATCGTGGGCCAGGACGCTGGTGACACCAGCTCCAACTTTGGTAACACCTTCCCAAGTAACTATGACGTTCTCGGTCGGATGTATACATTCAACCTGAACTATCGTTTCTAAAGGTAGGAAGTGAAATCGGCGATGCTCCATCGCCGACAAACGAGAAACCCGCACCGAGTGGTGCGGGTTTTTTTATGCCTGACAAAACTCATCGCGTTGACCCGGTGCTATCGCGATAGGTACAGTGAATTAACCTCCAGGCTGACAACAGCGAGTGAAATAAAATGCGTCCCCTTACAATTTTCCTGATACTGACTTCCTTTACCCTCGGAATTTCCCAACTAGCCAGTGGCCAGACAACGCCAAGCCTATCCAGCCTGATGTCGGCAGAGGAAATAGCTGCTATGGGTCTGGACAAGCTGTCACCCGCGCAGCAGCAAAACCTTGTGCAATGGATTTCGCAGAATAAAGAGACTTCACTGTCCGTCGAGCAAGCCGCGCCCCAGAACGCCACCCCGAGCAGCAATGCGACCGCGGCGACAAGTACAGCTGCAGCTGCTGTATCGGCCAACGCTTCAGCCACTACTTCGGTGGCGGCTACAGCCGCTACCAGCGTGGAAGAAGTTGATAACTTTGGCAAACCCGCACCACAGCCCGACGAAATGCGATCGCGAATCCCCGGCACCTTCACCGGCTGGGCGGGCGATAGCCAATTCGTCCTGGAAAACGGCCAGATCTGGCAACAACGCTATGACACCAAGTGGAGGACTGAGCTGGAAAATCCAGAAGTCGTGATAACCCGACACATGCTTGGTCTGCACCGCATGGAAGTCGTTGGTACTGGCAAGACTGTACCGGTAAAGCGAATCAAGTAGAAAATGCACGCCTAACCGGGACAGCGGTTACGCTGATTCGGTTACGCGGCTCAGCTTGGGTTCAACATAGCTTGAAACCTGATCCAGATAAACTGATCGTATTTCCATCGACTCATTAGCCAGTTGGTGTCCAGCTTCGGGTAAAAATTGGATTTCGCTGCCCGCGAACAACCGATCGATATGCCCTGTGTTATACCGCCAATCCACCGTACCATCCTGGTCCCCCTGCAGCACCAGCGCCGGACCCGCACCCAGGTCAGCCAGCGGCAAATCCCCTAACCAGCGTTTCAAAGCGCCTATCCAGCGCAGGGGAACACGCGTGGGTTGTAGTGGGTCCTGCTGAATAAACTCCAGGAAGGCTTCATCGGAGGAATTGCGATTGAAAGACCTGGGGATGCTTTTGGTAAATGACCTGAGTAGCCACCACGCTATTCGCACCCTGTGCCACTCAGCCGGCCGTAACAGTGGCGCCAGTAATACGGTTGCCTGAAACGGCCAATCGTTGCGACGGGCATACTCCATCAACACGGAGCAGCCTGTACTTTGAGCCATTGTCCATGTGGGAAGGGCCGGCAGAGTTACTGCCGCGAGCACGTCTGCAAGCGCCTGCGCATACTCGCCAAAATCATCGATAGCCGCCGGTTCACCCGTAGACAAACCATGGCCCGGTAAATCAAAGATCAGAACATTGCAGCCAGTGGCCAGTCCATACTCAATCAAATGCCGAAACAGGCCGGTGTGATCTGTATAACCGTGTAACAAAACCAGATTGCGCGTTGCCGATGGCGCCTGCCAGCACTGCACTGCCAGGCAATAGCCGCCGGATTCTACGACGCCAGCCCTATGCGTCAGCGCCGCAAAGCGGCCTTCGAAATCCAGCCCGTAATAACGAGAATACTCCGCCCAACCCTCAGGCAGTGGCTGCTGCTCGGACCACGGCGACAATGAATCACGCAACTGCCGCAGCGCTGCCAATGTCGGCCGGGACACTAGGAGTAAGCTCAGTTCACCGCGGGGGTCAGCTCACCTGAGCTGTAGGCCTGTTGAATCTCATCCAGCGAACGCACCTTGATCTTGTCGGCATTGCCGGCTGTACCAAATGCCTGGTAGCGATCAATGCAGATGTCTTTCATGGCGGACATGGTCACGGCCAGGAACTTTCGTGGATCAAACTCCGACGGGTTTTGCGCCAGAAAGCGTCGCACCGCGCCAGTAGAGGCCAGGCGAAGGTCTGTATCAATATTCACCTTGCGAACACCATGGCGAATGCCTTCCTGTATCTGTTCCACAGGCACGCCGTAGGTTTCAGGAATTTCTCCGCCGAATTCGTTGATCACCGCCAGCCACTCCTGCGGCACCGAGGACGACCCATGCATGACCAGGTGGGTGTTCGGTATGCGGGAGTTGATCTCCTTGATCCGGTCAATGGCCAGAATATCGCCAGTGGGCGGACGGGTGAACTTGTAGGCGCCGTGGCTGGTACCACAGGCGATTGCCAGGGCGTCTACCTGTGTGGCCTTAACGAAGTCGGCGGCCTCTTCCGGATCTGTCAGCATCTGGTCGTGTGTCAGTATTCCCTCGGCGCCAATGCCGTCCTCTTCACCGGCCTGGCCTGTTTCCAGCGAGCCCAGACACCCCAGTTCGCCCTCTACGGATACGCCACAGGCATGCGCCATTTCCACGGCTCTGCGGGTCACTTCAACGTTGTAGTCGTAGTCCATAGGCGTCTTGCCATCTTCACCCAGTGAGCCATCCATCATCACTGAGCTAAAGCCCAGCTGGATAGAACGCTGGCACACGGCTGGCGATACGCCGTGATCCTGGTGAACAACCACGGGAATATGGGGAAACTCATTCATGGCAGCTTCCATCATGGCACGCAGGAATGGCGCCCCGGCATACTTGCGAGCACCTGCGCTGGCCTGCATGATCACCGGCGAGTTGGTCTCGTCGGCGGCTTCCATAATCGCCCTGGTCTGCTCCAGGTTATTCACATTAAATGCGGGCACACCGTAGTCGTGCTCCGCGGCGTGATCCAGCAATTGCCGCAAACTGATTAGTGCCATTTGTTAATCCTCAAATACCTGCTTACATTAAATGGAGTAACGGGGGAAAGCAGTCAGCCTTCACTCGCTCGTTGTTCAAGTATCGCCACTGCGGGCAAGGTCTTGCCCTCAACATATTCCAGAAAAGCGCCACCGCCAGTAGAGATGTAGGACACTTTGTCGGCAATACCAAATTTGTCGATCGCGGCAAGGGTGTCGCCACCGCCGGCCAGCGAAAATGCCGGGCTGTCGGCAATCGCTTTTGCCAGGGCCTCAGTGCCTCCGGCAAACTGCTCGAATTCAAAAACACCAACGGGGCCATTCCACAAAATAGTGCCTGCTTTTGCCAAAATTTCTGCCACGTCGGCGGCTGCCTGCGGGCCGATATCAAAAATCATGTCATCATCAGCAACCTCGTCTGCCGATTTCAACGTCGCCTCTGCATCTTCTGAGAATGCCTTACCCGTCACCACGTCAGCCGGCAGCGGAATCGATGTGCTCGTCGCCAATGACTGAGCGGCCGGGATAAGGTCGTGTTCGCACAGCGAGTTGCCCACCGCCTTTCCCGCTGCGGCAAGAAACGTGTTGGCGATACCACCACCAACAATTAACTGATCAACCTTGGTCGACAGGGTTTCCAATACGGTTAGCTTGGTTGAAACCTTGGAGCCACCAACAATGGCGACCATAGGCCGCGCCGGATCCGCCAGCGCCTGTTCCAGTGCAGACAACTCACCTGCCAGCAAAGGACCGGCGCATGCCACCGGGGCAAAGCGGGCAACACCATGGGTGGAGGCCTGGGCTCGGTGGGCGGTGCCAAAGGCATCCATTACAAAAACATCACAAAGACTCGCGTAACGCCTGGCAAGGTCTTCGTCGTCGGCTTTTTCGCCAACATTGAATCGCACATTCTCCAGTAGGACGACTTCACCATCTGCCACCTGAACGCCGTCATGCCAGTCGGCTACCAGTGTCACCGGGCTATCCAGTAGATCTGATAAATGGCTCGCCACTGGCGCCAACGAAAACGTGTCATCGAATTCGCCTTCAGTCGGTCGGCCCAGGTGAGACATAAGCATCACCCTGCCACCGGCGGCCTGTGCTGCCTTGATCGTAGGTAGCGCAGCGCGGATGCGGGCATCGCTACTGACTGCACCGTCCTTCAACGGCACATTGAGATCTTCACGTATCAGGACACGCTTGCCACTGAGATCAAGCTCGCTCATCAGGTTTACATCTTGTGTCATAGGCTCAATCTCTCAGTTCGCCCCAGTACCTGGCCACATCCAGCATGCGATTGGCATAGGCCCACTCGTTATCAAACCAGGTCAGCACCTTCACCAGTCGCGTCCCGCTCACCCGGGTTTGGCTGGCGTCGATGATGCTGGAGCGCGGGTCGTGGTTAAAGTCGCAGGAAGCCAGCGGTTCTTCGGTGTAGCCAAGCACCCCATTAAAACGGGAAGCAGCAGCAGCTGCCAGTGCCGTATTAATACCGGCAACGTCAATATCCGTTTTGACCTGCACTGTCAGGTCCATCGCTGACACATTGAGCGTAGGCACACGCAGCGCCTGGGCCGTAAATTTATCCGCCATTGCAGGCAGTATGCGCTCGATACCGCGAGCCAATTCTGTATCCACTGGAATGATCGAATGGGCAGAGGCGCGGGTCTTACGCAGGTCGGTATGATGATAAGCATCCAATACCGGTTGGTCGTTCATCAATGAGTGGATAGTGGTGATCGTACCGCTTTCAATCCCCACCGCATCCTCCAGCGCCTGAATCACAGGCACAATGCCATTGGTGGTGCAGGATGCATTGGACACGATTTCATCGCTGGTCTGCAGTTGTTGATGGTTCACGCCATAGATCACGGTGGCATCAACATCCGCGTGAGCAGGCTGGGAAAACAGTACCCTGCCCGCACCCTGTCGCAAGTGCTGCTCGGCCGTTGCACGATCGCTAAAAGCACCGGTGCACTCCAGCACAATGTCCACGCCCAGTTCACCCCAGGGCAACCTGGAAATGTCGGGGTCAGACAGCAGGGTAATCTGGTCGCCGTCCACTGAAAGCATGCCGCCCTCACCCGCCACTTCGGCTGGAAAACGGCCGTGGGTAGAGTCATAGCGACTTAAGTGAATTACCGTACGTGCGTCAGCGATTTCATTGATAGCAACAACAGCAACCTCACCACGCATGGGGCTCTCATAGAGGGCGCGCAGGACACTGCGCCCTATGCGGCCGTAGCCATTAATCGCCAGACTCAGCATACCGATACGTCCTAGAGGACGACGTCTTCCACGGCGGCCACTACATTGTCGACAGTAAAGCCAAACTGCTGCATCAACTCGCCAGCGGGTGCTGACTCGCCAAAGCTGCTCATGCCAACAATACGACCGTCAAGGCCGACATACTTGTACCAGAAGTCCATGTGCGCCGCTTCGACGGCGACTCTGGCCAGCACGTCGCTGGGCAGCACCGATTCGCGATAGGCCGCATCTTGAGCTTCAAATATCTCGGCGCAGGGCATGGACACTACCCGCACCTGCTTGCCGGCCTGGTTCAGCTGGTCAGCAGCGGCAATAGCCAACTGCACTTCCGATCCAGTGGCGATAATAATGGCCTCAGGCTGGCCGGCGCAGTCGTGCAGCACATACCCGCCGCGCGCCACATCGGCCAGTTGCTGCTCGTCGCGTTGCTGGTGTGGCAGACCCTGTCGTGAGAACACCATGGTAGAAGGACCATCGGTGCGCTCTATGGCCATCTTCCAGGCCACCGCTGACTCTACCGTGTCACAGGGCCGCCAGGTCTGCAGGTTGGGCGTGGCTCGCAGTGCCGTCAGCTGCTCAACCGGTTGGTGGGTGGGCCCGTCTTCGCCAAGGCCGATGGAGTCATGGGTGTAGACAAAAATTACCGGCTGCTTCATCAATGCCGCCATACGCACAGCGTTGCGGGCATACTCCATAAAGATCAGGAAGGTCGCGCCGTAGGGGATGAAGCCGCCATGCAGCGCAATACCGTTCATGATCGCCGACATGGCGAACTCTCGAACACCGTAATAAATGTAATTGCCGCTGGCATCAGCCGCGCTGACTCCCTCGGACCCGCTCCACAAGGTCAGGTTTGAGCCAGCGAGGTCCGCCGAGCCACCCAACAGCTCCGGTAGCAATGGCCCGTAGGCATTCAGGCAATTTTGTGAGGCCTTGCGGGAAGCGATACTGGCCCCTTCAGCCTGGCAGTCGGCGATATAGCCCGCAGCCTTATCCCCAAAGTCGGCAGGTAGCTCGCCAGCCAATCGCCGCTTCAGCTCTGCCGCCTGATCGGGGAACGCTGCTGTGTAGGCGCTTAGCTGTTGCTGCCATTCCTCCTCCAGCGCCGCACCCCTCTCAATAGCATTCCAGCCGGCATACACTTCATCGGGAATAACAAAAGGCTCATGTGGCCAGCCTATGGCCTCGCGGGTTGCGGCAATTTCATCTCCGCCCAGCGGCGCACCGTGGCAGGACTCACTGCCCTGCTTGTTGGGCGAGCCCTTGCCAATAATCGTCTTGCAGCATATTAATGTCGGTTTGCTGGTTTCATGACGCGCGGCCTCAATCGCATCTTTCACCGCGTCGGGGTCATGGCCATCAACATTGGCAATCACCTGCCAACCGTAGGCGATAAACCGAGCCGGCGTATCATCAGAAAACCAGCCTTCCACCTCGCCATCAATTGAAATGCCGTTGTCGTCGTAAAAGGCAACCAACTTACCCAGGCCCAATGTCCCGGCTAGCGAGCAGGCCTCATGGGAGATACCTTCCATCATGCAGCCATCGCCCAGGAAGGTGTAGGTGTAGTGATCGATCACCTCATGGCCGGGCTGATTGAACTGGGCGGCCAGTACCTTTTCGGCCAGCGCCATCCCGATGGCGTTGGTAATACCCTGACCCAGCGGACCCGTGGTGGTCTCTACGCCCGGCGCATAGCCGTATTCGGGGTGCCCGGGCGTCTTACTGTGTAGCTGCCGGAAATTACGCAGCTCCGCCATCGGCAGGTCGTAGCCAGACAGGTGTAACAGCGAATATATCAACATGGAGCCGTGACCGTTGGAGAGTACAAAACGGTCGCGGTTGGGCCAATCTGGATTGGCCGGGTTGTGTCGCAGGTAGTCGTTCCACAGAACTTCGGCGATATCAGCCATGCCCATTGGGGCGCCCGGGTGACCGCTATTGGCTTGCTGTACTGCATCCATGCTGAGGGCTCGAATTGCATTGGCAAGACTGGTGCGTGAGGACATTCTGTTCTCCGTGATTGGTTGCGGCGGGGGCCCGAGGTGCGTGGGCGGCTATTTTCGCGTAACCCAGCGCTGACAGCAATCAAATCACCCATTTTTCATGCTAATCAAGCCGCCTGATATCTATATCAAAATATTTTGATATAGATTTGAAAGGCTGGTAGACTCCCGCGCCATGTTAGCTAGCCAAGCCACCGCCAATACAGAGGAAACAGGGGAAGTCTTCGACGCCCTCGCGGGGCTGTGCAAGGCCAATGCAGACCCCTTGAGGCTACAAATCCTGCGTGTCCTGCACGAGGATTCATTTGGCGTTTCGGAATTGTGTCAGTTATTCGCCATACGCCAACCCGCTCTCAGTCACCACCTCAAGGTGCTGGCCAATGCGGGGCTAGTGGCGACGCGACGCGAGGGCAACTCTATCTTTTATCGCCGCAGTGAGCTGGGCCAGCGCCCCGGGCTGGATGCTCTACAAGCCAGCATACTGACGTCTCTGGATAAGGTGGCTTTACCGGACATTCTGGCCCAAAGGCTACAGGCCCTGCACCAGAACCGTGAGGAAAACTCCCGGGATTTCTTTCGCGTCAATGCGGCAAAGTTTCGACAGCAGCAAGACCTGATTGCCAGTTACGAACAATATGCCGATACAGTAGCCGAAGTGCTCGCCAACGCGCCTCTGCAACAGCACAAGGCAGTACTGGAGGTAGGCCCAGGCGATGGCACGTTCCTGGTAGAACTGTCACCGCGCTTCGATCGAGTCGTGGCACTGGATAACGCGCCAGAAATGCTGGCCAGGGCCAAAAGCACGGCCGACCATGCCGGACTGAAGAATATCGAGTTTATCTCCGGTGATACCCGCTCCAAAGAGCTGCGCGATCTCAAGGCGGACTGCGTGGTGGTCAACATGGTGCTGCACCACACGCCCGAGCCCGCGCAAATTGTGTCTGACATCGCCGCCACCCTGAATCCGGGCGGCGTTGTCCTGATTACCGACCTGTGCAGTCACGACCAGGCTTGGGCGCGAGAAAATTGTGGCGATCTTTGGCTGGGCTTTGACCCACAGGATCTCACCAGCTGGGCCGCGGATGTCGGTCTGGACGATATTGCCAGTGTTTTTCTGGCGCAACGCAATGGATTTCAAATACAGGTGCGCCTCTTCGGCCGCCCCAGTTAATAAGGAAAGTACGATGAGTGAATATGCGATTTTTACCTCCGAGTCAGTCTCGGAAGGCCACCCGGACAAAATGGCCGACCAGATATCTGACGCCATTCTCGACGCGATCATCAAGGACGACAAAAACGCCCGTGTTGCTGTCGAGACCATGGTCAAGACCGGTATGGTCGTCGTCGCCGGTGAGGTGACCACCGACACTTATGTCGATCTGGAAGACGTGGTGCGAGATGTCGTTATCGATATTGGCTACAACAGCTCCGATGTGGGCTTTGATGGCGCATCCTGTGCTGTCCTCAATGCCATCGGTAAACAGTCTCCGGACATCGCCATGGGTGTTGACGAAGGTGCTGACAAGGAACAGGGCGCCGGCGACCAGGGCCTGATGTTCGGCTATGCCACCAACGAAACCGACGTGCTGATGCCTGCACCGATCTACTTTTCTCACCGCCTGGTAGAGCGTCAGGCAGAACTGCGCAAGAACGGCACCCTGCCCTGGCTACGCCCCGACGCCAAGAGCCAAGTTACCCTGCGCTACGATAACGGCAAGCCGGTAGCTATCGACGCTGTAGTACTGTCCACCCAGCACGACGAAGATATCAGCCAGAAAGATATCCATGAGGCCATCATGGACCTGGTAGTGAAAGAGGTTCTGCCACAGCAGTGGCTGCACGCCGACACCAAGTACCATATCAACCCCACAGGCCAGTTCATCATCGGTGGCCCCGTCGGTGATTGTGGCCTGACCGGACGCAAAATCATCGTCGACACCTATGGCGGCATGGCCCGTCACGGCGGCGGCGCATTCTCCGGTAAAGACCCCTCAAAAGTCGACCGCTCCGCCGCCTATGCCGGACGCTATGTCGCCAAGAACATTGTGGCCGCTGGCCTCGCAGAGCGCTGCGAAATTCAGGTGTCCTACGCCATCGGTGTAGCAGAGCCTACCTCTATCGCCATCAACACCTTCGGCACTGGCAGAATAGCCGACGACAGCATCGCGCAACTGGTGGGCGAGCACTTCGAACTGCGACCCGCAGGACTGGTGGAAATGCTGGATCTGAAGCGTCCCATCTACCGCAAGACAGCTGCCTACGGCCACTTTGGCCGGGAAGACGCTGACTTCACCTGGGAGAAAACCGACAAGGCTGAGGCATTGAAAGCGGCGCTTTAAGCGCCCGTGATTCGGTCATAGCAACCGATAGCCACTGATTAAGACATAAATTACCGATTACATTTGAACAAGACAGGTTCATCGAACCAAAGGAAATGACAATGAGCACAGCAGAAAAACTGGACACCGCACAGGACTACAAAGTCGCCGATATCAACCTGGCTGAATGGGGACGTCGCGAGCTGGAAATCGCCGAGAGTGAAATGCCGGCACTGATGGCGATGCGCGCCAAATATAAAGATCATCAACCGCTGGCTGGCGCCAAGATCCTGGGCTGCATTCACATGACAATCCAGACCGGCGTATTAATCGAAACACTGACAGAGCTGGGTGCCGAAGTACGCTGGTCGTCCTGTAATATTTTTTCTACCCAGGACCACGCGGCGGCGGCGATTGCTGCAACCGGTGTGCCAGTCTTCGCCTGGAAGGGTGAAACCGAAGAAGAGTATGAGTGGTGCATCGAGCAAACCATCCTGAAGGATGGCCAGCCCTGGGCAGCCAACATGATTCTGGATGACGGTGGCGATCTCACCGGCATGTTGCACGAAAAATATCCGGCAATGCTGGACGCTATCCACGGCATTACCGAAGAGACCACAACCGGGGTTCACCGCCTTCAGGAAATGCTGGACCAGGGCCTGCTGAAAGTACCCGCAGTCAACGTTAACGACTCCGTAACCAAGTCAAAGAATGACAACAAGTATGGCTGCAGACACAGTCTGAGCGATGCCATCAAGCGCGGCACCGACCACCTGTTATCGGGTAAGAAGGCGCTGGTTATTGGTTATGGCGACGTCGGCAAGGGCTCTGCTCAATCACTGAACCAGGAAGGTATGGTCGTGCGCATTTCCGAGATTGATCCGATTTGCGCGATGCAGGCCTGCATGGACGGTTTCGAAATCTCCTCGCCCTTTATCAACGGCGTTAACGACGGTACTGAAGCATCTGTCGATCACGACCTGCTGCAGAACATTGACCTGCTGGTAACCACCACGGGCAACTACAACGTCTGCAACGAAAATATGCTCAAGCACCTCAAGTCTGGTGCGGTGGTGTGCAACATCGGTCACTTCGACAATGAAATCGATACCGCGTTTATGCGCAGGAACTGGGAGTGGGAAGAGATCAAGCCGCAGGTTCACAAAGTGTATCGCGACCAAGCCAAAAACGATCACCTGCTGCTGCTGTCAGAAGGTCGACTGGTTAACCTGGGCAACGCGACAGGGCACCCGTCTCGTATCATGGACGGATCTTTCGCCAACCAGGTGCTGGCCCAGATCTATTTGTACGAGCGCCGTTTTGCTGATCTCGAGCCAGAGCTCAAGCCAGGTGCATTGTCGCTGGAAGTACTGCCCAAAAAGCTGGACGAAGAAGTGGCTGCCCACATGGTCGCCGGCTTTGGCGGTACGCTGACGCGCCTGACAGAAGAGCAGGCCGACTACATCAGTGTAGCGGTGGACGGCCCCTTCAAACCTGATAGCTACAAGTACTAGGAATCGCGCGCTCATGGCACAGGAAAAGCCCAGCATCTCTTTTGAGTATTTCCCTCCCAAGACCGATGCTGGCCGCGAAAAACTGTTAGGCGAAATTACGCCAGCTCTGCAAGCCCTGGGCCCCGAGTTTTTCTCGGTGACCTATGGCGCCGGTGGATCCACGCGTGACAATACTCGCGATATCGTCGCGGCTATACGCGCGCAGGATATTGACGTAGCGCCGCACCTCAGTTTTGGTGGCGATGATGACAAAGCCATTCTGGCCCTGCTTCAGGATTATCGCGATCTGGGTGTAAACCGGCTGGTTGCGCTTCGCGGCGATATTCCCTCAGGCATGGGTGGCGGCGGCCAGCTGGTCTATGCCAACGAGCTGGTAGCCTTCGTTCGTGAGCACATGGGTGACCACTTCCATATCGAAGTGGCGGCCTATCCCGAGATTCACCCCCAGGCGGAGAGTTACAGCCGCGACATCGAACACCTCAAGGGTAAGTTCGACGCCGGTGCTGACAGCGCCATTACCCAGTATTTTTACAACGTGGAATCTTACTTCTACTTCCTCGACCAGTGCGCGGCAGCGGGCATAGACAAGCCCATTCATGCCGGCATTATGCCGATTACCAATTTTCAGAACCTGCAGCGTTTCTCGAAGAACTGTGGGGCGGAAATACCGCGCTGGATTTGCCAACGCGTAGAGGCCTTTGGCGACGACCAGGACAGCATTAAGCAGTTCGGTGTCGATGTCGTTAGCCAGTTATGCCAGACGCTACTGGACAACGGCGCCCCGGGCATCCACTTCTACACCATGAATCAGGTAGAGCCAACTCGCGAAATCTATAATAATCTGGGTCTTTAGCGGCTATCTGGTAACACCATGCGAATTCCCCGGATCTACACCGGGCAAGACATCACCGCCGGCAAACTCCTGCAACTGGAGGCTGGTGCCAGTCAGCATATAGGCCGGGCACTGCGTATGCAGGCCGGCGACAGCATCTGCCTGTTCAATGGCAGCGGCCACCAGTGGCCAGCACAAATTACCGCAATTGATAAAAAACAGGTCAGTGTTTTACCGGACCAGTCAGCCATCGGCACCCCCGAGTCGCCCCTGGCGATACACCTTGCAATAGCGATCTCCCGCGGCGACCGGATGGACACCGTGATCCAGAAATCAACCGAGCTGGGCGTGCAGGCGATCACTCCGATTATCAGTGAGCGTACCGAAGTCAGGCTGAAAGGCGACCGCGAAAAGAAGAAGCTGCAGCACTGGCAGCAAGTCATTGTCAGCGCCTGCGAGCAATGTGGGCGCAACACCCTGCCCGAACTGCACCCCCCCAGCCCGGTCGGTCAGTGGCTGGAAAGCAGCGATAGCCAGCTGCGCTTTGTGTTACATCACCGCGGTAACAAGGGCCTGAATGCAGATGCGCAGGCGAGCTCGATTGACCTTCTCATAGGGCCGGAGGGTGGGCTCTCCGAGGCAGAGATTGGCAGCGCTCAGGACAGGGGTTTTCAGCCACTGACACTAGGCCCGAGGATATTGAGAACCGAGACGGCCCCGCTGGCGGCGATCGCCATCCTGCAGGCCCAATGGGGTGACATGAACGCCGGTGGGACAGGCGACTGATCAACCTGCCCGGTGGGCGTGCGTCCATTCAAGGAAATCGGCGACACCATTAACCGCATGATCGGTGCGCACCGAATGAAAGATTTCAAACGCGTGTTGGGCGCCGGGTAGTTCAGCGTAACCAACTGGCTGCTCAGAGACCGCCTGCAGGGCCGACACGAATGTGCGCGCCTCCTCAACCCATACCAGCGTGTCATGTGTTCCCTGAACAACAAAAAATGGCGGCGCATCGGCATTGACCCGACTTAGCGGTGATCCCTGATCCCAGAGCTCGGGGTTCTCCTCCCGCGTGCACTGCATCACCCGTTTGCCAAGAAAACTGTCCATCGCCATTTTCGGGCGTATGTCGTATCGGTCCAGAAAATCAAACACACCATAAAACGGCGCCGCTGCCTGTACGGAGGTATCACGATCCTCGAAACCAGGCTGATACTCGGGGCAGTTGGGCGTCAGCGCGGCCAAAGAGCTGAGGTGCCCCCCCGCGGAACCACCGGTAATGGCAATGAAGTCAGGGTCGCCACCAAATTCGGCAATATTGTCTTTTATCCAGACTATGGCCTTCTTCACATCGATAATATGAGCGGGGAATGCAGCCGTAGGGCTCAGGCGATAGTTGATCGCCACACATACCCAGCCACGCTGGGCCATGTGATACATCAACGGCTTGGCCTGCTCTTCCTTCTTACCGATCACCCAGGCACCACCATGAACCTGCAGCAATACGGGGAAAGGGCCATCGCGCTTGGCGATAGGCTGGTAAACGTCCAGTAAGTTGCGCTCACCCGCATCGCCATAACTGACGTGGGTATGCTTTCGAACACCGTCACGGGCAAAATGAAATGGCTTCAACCAGCTACGTGACACTACCTCATCACTGAGTACTGCCTGCCGGTCCAGTGGCAGCTCATTGCGATAGTTGTCGCCCAGCGCCCGTTTCAGCGCCGCCCGGAAATACTGATGTGTATCCATGGACTGGCTGTGCAGAAAGGCGAGCCCCAGCCAAGACAGCGCAAAAATGCCCAGTCCAGCCTGAGCGCGGGCATCTTCGAATACCCCGGCAAATGCCAATACTGATGTCAGCGCGACCTGCCAGAGTATGTGAATAAAGGCGAGCTCTCCGGTCAGCCACGCCAGCATAAAATACAGGGGCACCAGGAAGTAAACCTGCCTTGCCTTGATCAGCGCACACAAGGTGCCGATCGCGAAAAAAACAGCCAGGCCGAGATAAATTGCAGCAACACTCACGAAACAGCTCTCCAATACCGTGAAGGGGTCGCTATTCTATTGCATTTTGGGGGAAGCCGGGAGGCACAATAGAGAATCTCGCTTGCGCCGTTCACAGCCATTGCGTAATTTAGCAGGCCTACTTCGCAGCGGAACCAAGGTATGACTATCAAGATAGGCGTGGTGATGGACCCCATCGCGGACCTGAGCTACAAAAAAGACAGCACCATGGCCATGCTCTGGGCAGCCGCAGCGCGCGACTGGCAACTCTTTTACATGGAACAGAAAGACCTTTACCTGGACCAGGGCGTGCCGCGAGCGAGAATGTCTCATCTCACCGTGTTCCACGACCCGGACCACTGGTTCGACCTGGGCGAGCCGGAACAGCGCGACCTCGGGGAGCTGGATGTGATCCTGATGCGTAAAGATCCGCCCTTTGACAACGAATACATCTACTCAACCTATATACTCGAGGCCGCCGAGCGGCTGGGCACACTGATTGTTAATCGCTGCCAGAGTTTGCGCGACTGCAATGAAAAGGTGTTTGCCACCGAATTCCCACAGTGCTGCCCGCCGGTACTTGTCAGCGCCGATACAGAGCGCCTGAAAGCCTTTCACCTGCTGCATGAGGATGTCATTTTCAAACCGCTGGACGGCATGGGGGGAACCTCAATCTTCCGGGTCAAGCAAGGCGACACCAACCTCAACGTCATACTGGAGACGCTGACCAACTTCGGCCAGAACACCATCATGGCACAGCGCTTCATCCCGGAAATCAGCGAGGGCGACAAGCGCATTCTTGTGATTAACGGCAAGGCGGTGCCCTACTGCCTGGCCAGGGTTCCCCTGAGCGGCGAACTGCGTGGCAATCTCGCCGCCGGCGGCAACGGCAGGGCACAACCGCTCACCGAGCGAGACCAGTGGATCGCCGATCAGGTCGGCCCCTCTCTGATTGAGAAGGGTCTGCTGTTTGTGGGTTTGGATATTATCGGTGATTACCTCACCGAAATTAACGTCACCAGCCCGACCTGCATCCGCGAAATCGACAATGCCTACGATCTGGACATTGGCGGCCAACTCATGGATTGTATTACCCAGGAGCTCGCTGAAAAGAGGCGCTAGGGGTCCATGCAATACGTTGGGATCGAGCAGGCCAGTAATGACCGGCTTGGCTTCGCCATATTTATCGCGGCGGCATTACACGCGATCCTGATTCTGGGGCTCACATTCAGTGCGCCCGACAACGACTATTACGCTCCGCAAATCGAGGTCACCCTGGCACAGAACTCGTTGTCAGAAGCACCTGAAGAGGCCGATCATATCGCCCAGGCCAACCAGGTCGGTAGCGGTAATATGGCCGATCAAACCCAGATGACCAGTAACGCCAATACGCCGCTCCCCAGCCAGCAGGCCTCCGAGCAAACCCCGCCACCCCTGCGACAGCAGGAAAGTAGCAGTGCAACCAACCCGGTGCTAACAGCCACTATGGCAAGAGATTTGGCGGCTACCGAAGTAGACAAGCGGGAGAAAGCGCCCACAGAGCTGGACGGAATCAGCCCCGAGGTCGACCAGCTCAATCAGGAGCTGGCAACCCTGCAGGCCGCCCTGGACGAGCAGACCCGGGCCTACTCAAACCGTCCTCGGGTACGCCGACTCACGTCTGCATCAACGCGCCAGGCCGTGGATGCTGCCTACCTGCATGACTGGCGCCAGCGCCTTGAGGCGGTAGGCAACAAATACTATCCAGAGGCCTCGCTGCGCTATGGTATTTACGGCAGCCTCCGGTTGTTGGTCACCATTAGACACGACGGTAGCCTGGAAGACATCGACCTGTTGTCATCGTCGGGCTATGCCGTGCTGGACGATGCCGCTATCAAGATCGTGCGCATGGCAGCGCCCTACGCCCCCTTCCCTCCCGAGCTTCGCGCCACCACAGACAAACTTGAAATAATACGGACATGGCAATTTCAGGAAAACGAGCTAAGCTCAGATTGAACAGCGCTCTACAGGAGCAGCTTCTAACGTTTTCAGGTTCCATATGCCACGACCGTTTCACGCCAGCACTTCCCGAAGCAGTGATTGCCTGCGCAATCACTTCCTGTTGGCGATGCCCAGCCTGTCCGAAGGTATCTTTTCCCAAAGCATCACCTACATCTGCGAGCATGGCGAAAGCGGCGCCATGGGAATAGTCATCAATCAGCCATTGGAGCTGACTGTCGCTGAAATATTTGATCATCTGGAAATAAAAACCCGAGGGGATTTTGACGATATGCCTGTGATGGCGGGTGGCCCGGTTCAGATAGATCACGGCTTTGTGCTGCACAAGCAGTCAGCCAAAGACTGGGAGGCCAGCATCAAGGTCACTGATGAACTCACCCTGACCACATCGCGCGATGTATTGCGTGCCATCGCCAATGGCACCGGCCCGGAGGAACACCTGATTGCACTGGGCTACGCCGGCTGGTCAGCCGGGCAACTGGAACAGGAGCTGGCCGAAAATAGCTGGCTGACACTGCCCGCAGACAGCGACATTATTTTCTCCACACCCTATCAAGCCCGACTGGGCGCTGCTGCCGCTCAATTGGGCGTCGATATCAACTTGATCTCGGCTCAGGCCGGGCACGCCTGACTGCCAGCGATTGACCGAAGATAAACGCACAGTACTGGCCTTCGATTTCGGCCTGCGCCAGATTGGCGTTGCCGTTGGCAACTGCCTGCTGGGTACAACCCAGGCACTATCAATACTCCACGCCAAAGACGGTATCCCCGATTGGAACATCGTCAAAACGCTAGTCGCCGAGTGGCAACCTGACCTGGTGCTGGTGGGGGACCCGCTTAATATGGATGGCAGCGCCAGCGAGCTGGGTCAGCGCGCCGGGAAATTCGCCCGCCGCCTGGAGGGCCGCTTCGGGCTGGCAACGACCATGGTCGACGAGCGCCTGACAAGCTTCGAGGCCAAGCAGGAGCTGGCCGAACAGGGACACAGTGGGAATTACAAAGACCAGCCTGCCGACAGCATAGCTGCGGAGCTTATCCTGCGCAGCTGGATGCGGGAAAACCGAAGCGATTAACGGAAGAACTTACCGCGTTCATCCTCGTCATTGACCGTCAGGCCCAGGCCATCATCAAAGGCATGCTTGCCTTTTTCATGCATTTTGATCATCAGGCGCACGTCGTTGCCCGAGTCTGCATAACGCACGGCATCCTCGCTGCTGATGGTGCCGTCCGCATAGGCCTTGAACAGGGATTGGTCGAGAGTCTGCATCCCAAGCTCGGTAGACTTGGTCATCACCTCTTTGATCAGGTGAACCTCGCCTTTACGGATGTAATCTGCGATCAGCGGGGAATTCAGCAGCACTTCCACTACCGGATGCCTACCCTTGCCATCCTTACGCGGTATCAGTTGCTGAGCCACCATAGACTTGAGGTTGAGTGACAGATCCATCCACACCTGGTTGTGCAATTCAGCCGGGAAGAAACTTTGTATACGGTCCAGCGCCTGGTTAGCGTTGTTGGCGTGCAAGGTGCACAGGCACAAGTGGCCGGTTTCAGCAAAGGTCAGCGCCTGCTGCATGGTTTCAGCAGTTCGTACCTCACCGATAAGGATCACGTCGGGCGCCTGACGCAGCGTATTTTTCAGCGCGACGTCGAAAGACTCAGTGTCCATGCCCACTTCACGCTGGGTAACAATGCATCCTGCATGATCGTGGATAAATTCGATGGGGTCTTCGATGCTGATAATGTGACCGTGGCTGTTCTCGTTGCGATAGCCCACCATAGAGGCCAGCGAGGTCGACTTACCGGTACCGGTAGCACCTACGAAAATAACCAGGCCGCGCTGGGTCATGGCCAGCTCTTTGATAATGTCCGGCAGCCCCAGGTCATCAATTTTTGGAATGATGGTTTCGATGCGGCGCAACACCAGGCCACATTTGCCACGCTGTACAAAGGCGCTCACACGGAAACGGCCCAGGCCCTCTCTGCCAAGCGCAAAGTTACACTCGTGGTGTTCAATGAACTCTTTCTGCTGTTTCTCGCTCATTGTCGAAAGAACAACGTCGCGGGCTTCCTCATCAGTAAGCTTGTGCTCGCTGATAGGATGAATTTGTCCGTCCACCTTGATAGCAGGGGCGGCGTCAGCGGCAATGAAGCCGTCGGAGGCTCCCTCTTTGACCACTCGCTCCAGTAATTCCTCGATCTTCATACTAACTACCTCACCGTTATTGAAGGCACAGCCATGCGGGATCAGAAGTTCTCTGGCATCCGCGCTTTTTCCTTGGCTATCTCACGGGTAATAATGCGTTTCTCAACCAGATCCGCCAGACACTGGTCCATGGTCTGCATGCCCAGCGCATGGCCGGTCTGGATAGCGGAATACATCTGCGCAACCTTGTCCTCGCGGATCAAATTACGTATCGCCGGTGTACCGCGCATAATCTCATGAGCAGCTACCCGGCCACCGGTGGCGCGCTTCATCAGCGTCTGGGAAACCACCGCCATCAGTGATTCCGACAACATTGATCGCACCATGGATTTTTCAGCCGCCGGGAATACGTCAACCACCCGGTCAATCGTCTTGGCGGCGGAGGTGGTGTGCAGGGTACCGAATACCAGATGGCCGGTCTCGGCGGCCGTCAGGGCCAATCGGATAGTTTCAAGGTCACGCATCTCACCCACCAGGATGATGTCGGGGTCTTCCCGCAGCGCCGAGCGCAGAGCTTCGGCAAACCCGAGGGTGTCGCGGTGCACCTCACGTTGGTTGACCAGGCACTTCTTACTCTCGTGAACAAATTCGATGGGGTCTTCGATGGTCAGTACGTGTTCGTACTTGTTGTCATTAATGAAGTCCATCATCGCCGCCAGCGTGGTGGACTTGCCGGAACCAGTTGGGCCGGTCACAAGCACCAGGCCTCTAGGCATCATGGAAATGTCACGGAAGACCTGACCCATGCCAAGGTCATCCATAGTCAATACCTTGGATGGAATGGTTCGAAAGACGCCGCCGGCGCCGCGATTCTGGTTGAAGGCGTTAACACGAAAACGCGCCACGCCTGGCACCTCGAAGGAAAAGTCAGTCTCAAGGAACTCTTCATAGTCCTTGCGCTGCTTGTCGTTCATGATGTCGTAAATCAGTTCGTGAACCTGCTCGTGATCCATAGGCGGCAGGTTAATTCGACGAACGTCGCCGTCGACACGAATCATTGGCGGTAATCCCGCAGACAGGTGCAGGTCAGACGCGCCCTGCTTGGCACTGAACGCAAGAAGTTCCGTGATATCCATTGTTACCCTCCCCTGGCTTTACATGGTGCCGCGTTTCACGGCCTGCAAGCGCCCTTTTGTATGTTGAACATACTCGGGCAGTCTTATTTTCCAATCACTATGACGTCACGAAATCCGCTACCATGCTGACTATGGACGCCTCTGCACTATCAAACAATATAGCAAAGCTTCGCCAGAGAGTACGACTCAGCGCCGAAAAAAGCCAGCGTAAAGAATGCGACATTCGCATACTCGCGGCCAGCAAAACCCGCGATGCCAATACCCTCAAAGCAGCATCAGAACTGGGCTTGCGAGATTTCGGTGAGAACTACTTGCAGGAAGCACTGGTAAAAATCGAGCAGCTGCAGGCCCTGGATATCTGCTGGCATTTCATCGGGCCTATGCAATCAAACAAAACCCGGCCAATCGCTGAGCATTTCGACTGGGTGCACAGTGTCGACCGAGCGAAGATCGCCAGGCGGCTGAGCGAACAACGACCCGAGGGCCTGAAACCACTGCAAGTGTGTTTACAGGTCAATGTTTCCAACGAGGCGAGCAAGTCCGGTGTCAGCCTGGACGAACTGGCTCCCCTGGTGGAAGCCGTGGCAGCGCTACCCAATATTGTGCTGCGCGGACTGATGGCTATACCTGAGGCCAGCGACGACACCGAGGTACAACGCGGCGCCTTCCGCAAGTTACACACCGCCCTGCTGGAGATGCAGGCACTGGCACCGACCATGGACACACTGTCCATGGGCATGTCCGGCGACCTCGAGGCGGCCATCGCTGAAGGCGCCACAATGGTACGCATTGGTACAGATATCTTCGGCCCGCGCGACTGATGATTTTGCCGTAAGCCGCCGTGTATACTGGCGCCTTTGAGCCAATGCGCCACAGTACAGCGGAGCCCATTTTGGACAGACCGAACATCGCCTTCATCGGTGCCGGCAATATGGCCAGCAGCATCATTGGAGGACTATTGGACAGCGGCCACCCGGCTGCCAGGATCAGTGCCGCTGACCCTTTTCCCGAGAGTCTGGAAAAGCTGAGCGCAATGGCGCCTGTGCGGGTGAGCTCCGATAACGCCGAAGCAGTAGCGGATGCGGACGTGGTGATTCTGGCGGTAAAACCGCAGGTGATGGCGGAGGCCAGCGAAAGTATCGCGGCTGCAGTACAGGCCAATGGTGCACTGACAATTTCAATCGCTGCGGGCATCACCATCGCCACCCTCGAAAATCGGCTTGGCCAAGGCGCCGCGATTGTACGCTGCATGCCCAACACGCCAGCTCTACTGGGGCTTGGTGCCAGCGCGCTCTATGGCAATGCCGGGGTCAATAATACTCAGAGGGGCTACGCAGAGAACATCCTGTCGGCCGTGGGCGTGAGCACCTGGGTAGAGAGCGAAGCTGCCCTGGATGCCATCACGGCGCTGTCAGGCAGTGGCCCTGCCTATTTCTTCCTGTTCATGGAGGCAATGATAGACGCGGGCTGCGACCTGGGTCTGGACAGGGACACCGCGGCATTGATGACCCATCAAACGGCCCTGGGTGCCGCCAGTATGGCGCTGGCCAGCGACGTTGACCTGGTCGAGCTCAGGCGGCGGGTAACCAGCCCGGGCGGCACCACGGAGCGAGCCATTCAAAGCTTCGAAGACAGCGGCTTGCGCGACGTAGTGAGCAAAGCTATGGCTGCTGCTGAAGCGCGGGCCATAGAGATGGCGAAAGAAATGGGCTAAGGCCCCGACACACAGAGACTGGAGAACACGATTTAATGAGTGCCCTGAACGAAATCCTCGGCTACCTGATTCAGACAGCCCTTAGCCTGTATATGATCGCCATGCTGCTGCGCTTCCTGCTCCAGCTGGTGCGGGCAGATTTCTACAATCCGATCAGCCAGTTCCTGGTAAAAGTCACCAACCCGCTGGTTATTCCACTGCGCAAGGTCATACCGGGTATCGGTGGTCTGGATCTCGCCTCATTGTTGTTGGCCGTGTTGCTGCAGGTGCTCGCGATCGTCGCACTCATGTTGCTGAACGGGCTGGGCCTGCCCAATCCACTGCTGCTGATTGTCTGGTCTGTACTAGGCGTCGTCGGGCTGCTGGTCAATATCTACTTCTTTGCCCTGCTGGCCATGATTATCCTCAGCTGGATCGCAGGCGGAAGCGGTAACCCTGCGGTGGCCCTGCTGCATCAAATTACCGAGCCGGTGATGGCGCCTTTTCGCAAGCTGTTGCCAGCCATGGGCGGTTTGGATTTTTCACCCATCCTGCTGTTTATCCTGATCAACGTCCTGCAAATCGCCCTGCGACATCTCGCGGGCGGTGTTGGCCTGCACCCGGCCCTGGTGATCGGGCTTTGAAGCGATCGCCATGACACAACAGCGCTCAGTCGGGATTGTTACGCCACAGCTAGCTCACTTTAGCGAGCCTCTGGCACTCGCCTGTGGCAGAGAGCTGGCCGATTACCAGCTAGTCTACGAAACCTATGGTGAGCTCAATGCCCAGTGCAGCAATGCTGTACTCATCTGTCATGCCTTGAGCGGCCACCACCACGCCGCCGGCTACCACGAGGAAAGTGATCAAAAACCCGGTTGGTGGGAAGAATGCATAGGGCCGGGCAAGCCCATAGATACCAATCGCTTCTACGTGGTCAGCCTCAACAACCTGGGCGGCTGCCATGGTTCCACAGGGCCCAGTTCGATAAATCCGGCAACCGGCGAGCCCTGGGGGCCCGACTTTCCACCATTGCGAGTGCGCGACTGGGTTAACAGCCAGGTGCGCCTTGCCGACTTGCTGGGAGTAACATGCTGGGCCGCCGTCATCGGCGGCAGCCTGGGCGGCATGCAGGCGATGCGCTGGTCCCTGGAGTACCCGGAGCGGGTCAAGCACTGTGTAGTGATTGCTGCAGCCACGAAGCTCAGCGCCCAGAACATCGCTTTCAACGAGATCGCCCGACAGGCGATTCAGGCAGACCCCGACTTCGCCGACGGAGACTATCTCAAGGAGAATGCCATCCCGGCTAAAGGCCTGGCACTGGCGCGCATGGTGGGTCACATTACCTATCTCTCTGACGACGCCATGGCTTCGAAATTCGGCCGCGATCTGCGTTCCGGCTCGCTGGAACAGGGAACCGAGGACGAAATTGAGTTCCAGGTAGAGAGCTATCTGCGCTACCAGGGCAATCAATTTTCGACTAATTTCGATGCCAATACCTATATCCTGATGACCCGCGCGCTGGACTACTTTGATCTGGCCCGCGAATACGGTAACGATGCGGTGGCCGCCTTCAAACAGGCACAGTGCAATTTTCTGGTTCTGTCTTTTTCCACCGATTGGCGGTTTTCTCCCAGCCGCTCTCGCGAAATCGTCGATGCATTGATTGCCGCAGGCAGGCCAGTCACCTACGCCGAAATTGAAGCCGATGAAGGCCATGACGCTTTCCTGATGCCTATTCCACGCTACATCGAACTGTTTGGCGCCTATATGCAGCGAGTGGGAGTAGCCAACTGATGCGCCTTGATCTCGCACATATCCAGAAATGGATTACTCCCGGATCGCGGGTACTGGACCTGGGCTGCGGTGATGGGGAGTTCCTTGACCTGCTCACCCGCGAACGGCAAGTACAGGGCACCGGGCTGGAAATCGATGAGGACAACATCACCGCGGGTGTGAGCCGCGGCCTCAATATCGTGCAACAGAATATGGATGAAGGGCTGGCCAACTTCCCGGACAACAGCTTTGATACCGTGGTGATGGCACATGCACTGCAGGCTGTGCACTTTCCCGATCGCATACTGGACGAAATGCTGCGCATTGGTAACGAGGGTATTGTCACTTTCCCGAATTTTGGCCACTGGAGCTGCCGGCTGCATCTGGTATCGAAAGGCCGTATGCCCGTTTCCAGGTTCATGCCTCACAACTGGTACGACACCCCCAATATCCACTTCTGTACCGTGCGCGACTTCGAAAGCCTTTGCGAAGAAAAGGGCATACGTATTCTGGCCCGGGACATGGTGGGCAAAACCCGGAGTCAACCGCTGCTCGCCAGTGCATGGCCCAATCTTTTCGCACTGACCGCCATTTATCACATCACTCGCTGACATGAAAATACTGCCGCTTATCCTGAGTTTACTGTTCGCCGCACTGCCGGTTCACGCCCAGCAGTCAGAGCGCTTCGGCCCTTATGAGCTTTTCTATAGCGTGGTTAACACCACCTTCCTGGAGCCGGATGTAGCCGCCGGCTATGGCATCACCCGCGGTAAAAAACGGGCGATCCTGAACCTGGCCCTGAGAGAGCATGTGGAGGGAGGAACCGAGGCCCGGGAGATGCTTTTGCAGGGCCGGACCTGGGACCTGATCCAGAACCAGTTCCTGGAGTTTCAGGAAGTACGTGAAGGCCCGGCAATTTACTACATCGCCGAGTTCCGTTTCATCAATGAAGAGTGGCGATTTTTCGAAATGGATTTTCGCCCCGATGGCGGCAACGAAACCTACACCTTTAAGTTCAAACATCAGCTTTACGTCGACTGAGGCTTGCGGTGAAGGAAAATACCCGGGTAGTACTGGCCAGCGGCAATGCGGGCAAGCTCAAGGAGTTACAAAGGATTCTGTCTCCGCTGCCTGTGAAGCTGGTTTCACAGGCAGAATTTCAGGTTCCCGAGGTCGCTGAAACAGGACTGACTTTCGTTGAAAATGCACTGATCAAGGCAAGAGCTGCCTGCGAGCATACCGGCCTGCCAGCGATCGCAGACGACTCTGGCCTGGAAGTCGATTATCTGGGAGGAGAACCCGGTATCCATTCTGCGCGTTACTCTGGCGAGGGAGATGCGGGCAATAATCACCTCCTGCTAAAAGAACTGACCGACGTGCCCGCCCCGCAACGCAGCGCTCGCTTCCAGTGCGTTCTGGTTTACCTGCGTCACGCACGCGACCCAGTGCCAGTTATTTGCCAAGGCAGCTGGAAGGGTGAAATTCTATTGCAGCCTAGCGGCGAGAATGGCTTTGGCTATGACCCGCTGTTTTACATTCCCAGCCTTGGCTGCAGCTCAGCCGAACTTCCTTCCGAAACAAAAAATCAAATAAGCCATCGCGCTATCGCCAGCGCTGCGCTGCTGGATGCCCTGCGCGAGCAACCGTGACTGGCAAAACCCTGCCTCCGATCAGCCTGTATGTGCACCTGCCATGGTGTGAGCGCAAATGCCCCTACTGTGACTTCAATTCGCACGAGCGCGAGGTCATTCCTGAACAGGACTATATCGCGGTGCTTTTGGCGGACCTGCAGGATTCTCTGCCTCAGTTGCAAGGCCGCGGCCTGTCATCCCTATTTATAGGCGGCGGCACCCCAAGCCTGTTCAGCGCAGAATCGATTGCTACCTTGATGGACGGGCTTCGTGAGAATGCAGACCTTAGCAACAACTTTGAAGCCACCATGGAGGCAAACCCCGGCAGCGCCGAGGCCCAGCGGTTTAAGGGCTATCGCGACGCAGGGATCACACGGCTGTCATTAGGTATACAAAGTTTCGATGATGGCTCGCTGACCAGCCTGGGCAGAGTACACAACAGTGAACAGGGGCATGCAGCAATAGGGATGGCCAAAGCCGCCAATTTCGACAGCTTCAATATAGACCTGATGCATGGCTTGCCCGGGCAGGACACAACATCGGCAATGAATGACCTGGATACAGCGCTGGGCTATGCTCCGCCGCACTTGTCCTGGTATCAACTGACTATCGAGCCCAATACCGTATTTCACAATCGTCCGCCGCTATTACCAGTGGAGGATACGCTGGCGGATATCCAGGACTCGGGGGAACACCGGCTGTCCCAGGCCGGATTGCAACAGTATGAAGTGTCAGCGTATGCCGGCGACAAACGACAGTGCCGCCACAACCGCAATTACTGGCTGTTTGGAGACTACATCGGCATAGGCGCCGGGGCCCACGGCAAGATCAGCTACAGCGACGGCCGGATCGAACGCTATGCGAAGCGTCGACAACCGGAGGCCTATATGACAGCCGACCAGACGGACTTGATGGCCAGCAGGCGGGTTCTGGAGGCGCGGGAACTGCCCGCGGAATTTGTACTCAACGCCCTGCGCCTTAACGAGGGCTTCAGCTTAGCCGGCTTCACTGAACGCACCGGCCTGAGCGCGACATCGCTGCAGCCGCAGCTGGATTCACTGGTTGCAAAAGGTTTGCTGACTACCCGGGATGAGCGAGTCTGCACCACCGAGCTAGGCCGGCGATTTCTGGACACAGTGGTTGCTGAGTTCCTGCCCGACTAAACGCGCTTGAAGATCAAGTCCCAAACGCCGTGCCCCAGGCGTTCACCACGTCGCTCAAACTTGGTAAGTGGCCGGTGCGCAGGCCTGGCCGCGAAGTTGCCAGCACCCGCCGTATTCTCCAGTTGTGGGTTTGCTGACAAGACGTCCATGATTTGCTCGGCGTAGTTTTCCCAGTCGGTTGCCACGTGCAGCACACCCCCGAGCTTTATACGCGTTAGTAGAAGCTCGACAAATCCCGGTTGAATCAGTCGCCGCTTGTTGTGCCGCTTTTTATGCCACGGATCGGGAAAGTAGATTTGCACTTCGTCCAGTGAATCCGCTGCGATGCATTCCTGCAGCACCTGCACCGCGTCGTGGCAGTAGACACGAATGTTGTCGATATCGCTGGCCACCATGCCGTGCAGCAGTTTGCCAACACCGGGGCGATGAACCTCTACGCCGATAAAGTTCTTTTCCGGGGCTGCAACTGCCATTTCAACCAGGGACTGGCCCATGCCGAAGCCAATTTCCAGCACCACCGTCGCATCTCGACCAAACGCGTTCTGGTAATCAAGTACGCCGTCTGCCGCCATCAAACCCCAGCGCTGCCAGTTTTCATCGTAGGCCCGCTGTTGCCCTTCGGTCATACGGCCGGTGCGCAATACATAGCTGCGAATAGGTCTTCGCTGATTTGGTTCGTTCATGGTGTGGCTACTGGCCTAAGCCATCAGCTTCCAGCCCGCCACGCCAAGACAGGCCCAGCCGGCAATAAAGGCCAGCCCACCCAGGGGCGTGATAGCGCCCAACCACTTGATACCGGTTAGGCTTAGGCAATACAGGCTTCCAGAAAAAACCAGAATGCCCAGCAGGAACATCCAGCCGGCACTCTTGAGTAGCACTGTGTGAGGCTGACTCAGGGCAAGGATACCCACTGCCAACAGGGCGAGGCTATGGATAAAGTGGTACTGGACGGCGGTTTCGAACACGCCCAGGGCGTATTCGTCCAACCGGTTCTTTAATGCATGCGCGCCGAAAGCGCCAAAGGCGACTGCCAGCATGGCGCTAAAGGAAGCGAGAGATATAAAGAGGTTTGCCATATCGGCATTGTAGCGCAGTCGAGGCCGTCAGGCAGCGTTCGCCGCCCTCAGCGTATCAAGCGGCAATCGCGGTGCGCAGCTTCTTCATGGCGTTTTGTTCCAGCTGCCTGATACGTTCAGCAGACACGCCATACTCCGCGGCCAACTCGTGCAGGGTAGACTTCTCTTCTGCGAGCCAGCGCCGCGCCAGAATATCCCGACTACGGTCATCGAGGTCTCCCAGCGCCAGGTAGAGCTGCTGCTCATTGTTTTCCTGCCAGTCTTGCGACTCGACCGATTCCGCAGGGTCACTGCGCTGGTCTTCGAGATAATACTGTGGCGATTGCCAACTATCGTCATCGTCACTATCCGTGGGGGCATCAAATGCCACGTCGCGGCTGGTCAGTCGACCCTCCATTCGGTGAACTTCCTTGACGTCCACACCGAGATCCTCGGCAACGGCCTTGGCTTCATCAGCACTCAGCCAGCTGAGGGTTTTCTTGGCGCTGCGCAGATTGAAAAACAGCTTGCGCTGAGCCTTGGTGGTAGCAACTTTCACGATGCGCCAGTTGCGCAGGATGTACTCGTGCATTTCGGCCTTGATCCAGTGCACGGCAAATGACACCAGGCGCACGCCCTTCTCGGGGTCGAATCGCTTAACCGCCTTCATCAGGCCAACATTGCCCTCCTGAATAAGGTCAGCTTCAGCCAGGCCGTAGCCGGAATAACTGCGAGCAATATGCACTACAAAGCGCAGGTGCGACATCACCAACTCGCGGGCGGCCTCCACGTTATCCTCGTAAAACAGGTCTCGGGCAAGTTCCTGCTCGCGCTCCTGAGTGAGCATGGGAATGCTGCCGACAGCCGTGACATAGGCGGCCAGATTAGCTCCCGGAACCAATTGCTCAAAAGGTTGCAAACTCTTGCTCATGTAGACATCTCCAATAATGGACGCTGATTTTAGCACTCATTCAATTAGAGTGCTAATCTCGGAAAAGTTCCATTGGAGCGCAAAAAAATAAGATTTATTGTTTATAAAACAGGCACTTAGCGATTATCGAGGCTCAATATCGCCCAAATGGCGAGAAACCGCCAGCCAGGCGCCTGCCAGGCCCAGTAAGCCACCCACCAGCACCAGGTTCAAACTACCCATCAAACCCAGGCCAGCCAGCCGGAAACTGCTCTGGTACAGCTCCGCCAATCGCTGTACGGGGGCATTCAAGAACCACAAGGCGAGAACGACCAGCAAGGCGGCGACGACCCCGCCACCTACGCCATACCAGAGGCCGGTGTAGAGAAAAGGCCGACGCACAAAGGCATTGCTGCCACCGACCAATTTGACGATCACAATCTCCTCGCGCCTGTTCTCAATCGCCAGCCGTATGGTGTTGCCCAGAATCAGAACCACACCCAGCACCAGAACCAGCGCCAGCGCCAGCACCAGGCGGCGACTCAGGTCCATCAGGGTGTTTAATCGCTGCAGCCAGGCCATATCCAACACCGCTTCAGCGACCTCCGGGTAGGACTCCAGCTCAGCGCGTAATTGTTGTATTTGACCATCGCTGAGCTGATCAGCGGGCGATACCAGTAACAGGTGGGGCAAGGGGTTTTCATCCAGGCTACCCAGCACATCGGCAAAACCCGACAGCTCCCTGAACTCTTCCAGGGCCTGGTCACTGGACACGAAGACCAGCGCAGCAATGTCTTCCCGCTCTGTCAACTCCTGCTGGAACGCCTGCACCTTGGACTGGGCAATATCGTCACGCAAAAAGAGTGACACCTGAGCAGGACTGTCCAGCTGTGTGCTGAGAGAGTCGGCATTATCCAGTGCCACGTTCAGGCCCACAGGCAACGCCAGGGCGATACCAATGACCAGCCAGGTCATGATGCTGGCGCCGGGGTGATCTATCACTCGCGTCAGGCTGTCAGCTGCTGATAGCCGGTGGTGCCGCAACCAGGCATTGTACTGATCGCGCCAGCGCGCCCGACTCTGGCTGGCCCCGTCCTTACGGGGCGCCGCCGCTGCCTTGCGACCGATCATGTTGCCGAGCCGCTCACAAGGCGGCCCTCCCTGAGGGTAATGATGCGGTGATGCAGGCGTGAGATGAGGGCCAGGTCATGGCTGGCTATGAGTACCGTCACACCTACGCGACTGAACTCCTCGAAAAGACCCATGATTTCGGCCGACAGCGCGGGGTCGAGGTTACCGGTAGGTTCATCGGCCAGCAGTATCGAGGGTCGCCCCACCACTGCTCGCGCAATACCCACCCGCTGCTGCTCGCCGCCGGAAAGCGTGACCGGCAGCGCGCGTTCCCGCTCCAGCAAGCCCACCTTGTCCAGGGCGGCACGCACACGGCGGCTCACCTCGCGGTGGTCGTAGCCGGAAATAATCATTGGCAGGGCAACATTATCGAAAACACTGCGGTCGAACAGTAGCTGGTGGTTCTGGAACACCACGCCAATATTGCGTCTGTGCCCGGGGATAGCCCTTGAACCAAGCTCGGAGAGGTTCTGCCCATTAACGAGCACCTGGCCGCGGCTGGGTCGCTCCATCAGCATAATAAGTCGCAGCAAGGTGCTTTTGCCGGCGCCGGAGTGACCGGTCAGGAAGACCAGTTCATCACTGCCGATATCGAAAGAAATTTCCCGCAGGGCATCATGCCCTTCTTCGTAACGCTTGCTGACCCGATCAAAGCGGATCATGCAGCGGTATCATCCCGGGAGAACAATGCGTCTATAAAGTCCTGGGCCTTGAAAGGCCGCAGGTCTTCCACGCCTTCACCAATACCGATGTAGCGAATCGGTAAGCCCAACTTACGGGCGATAGCAAAAATAACACCTCCCTTGGCGGTGCCATCCAATTTGGTCAGGCTCAATCCCGACACGCCCACAACATCCTGAAAGTGACTGGCCTGGGCCAGCGCATTCTGGCCAGTACCTGCATCCAACACCAGCATCACCTCGTGAGGGGCCGCGCTGTCCAGCTTGCCCATCACACGAACCACTTTTCGCAGTTCGTCCATCAGATTGTCTTTATTGTGCAGTCGCCCGGCGGTATCCGCGATAAGCACGTCAATATTTCGCGCCTGTGCGGCCTGCAGCGCGTCAAAAATAACCGAAGCGCTGTCCGCACCGGTGTGCTGCGCCACCACGGGTACGTTGTTGCGCTCACCCCACACCTGCAACTGTTCCACTGCCGCCGCCCTGAACGTGTCACCGGCGGCCAGCATCACAGACTGGCCCTCTGCCTGGTAACGGCGCGCCAGCTTGCCTATGGTTGTGGTTTTCCCAACCCCGTTAACACCTACCATCAATATGACAAAGGGACCTTTGCCCGTAGTCACCAGAGGCACCTCACAGGGCTGCAGCAGAGACAACAATTCTGATTTGAGAGATTCCTGCAAGGCCTCCGGGCTGGTCAGCTCCTTGCGCGATACCCGCTGGGTCAATCGTCCGATAATCTCAACAGTGGCCTCGACGCCAACATCTGCCTGTAACAGCTGTGACTCCAGCTCCTCAAGTAGCTCCTCGTCAATTTCCTTACGGCCCAGGAACAGGGTACCCATACCCTGCACCAGATTGTCACTGGTACGGCCCAGACCGCGGCGCAGTCGTTGGAAAAATCCCCGCTCGCTATCACCCGATGCAGGCTCAGCCAGATCAGGGTTGGCCACTTCCGGTGCATCGTCGGGTAGCTGCGCTTCCACAGGGGAAGGCGCTTCGGCAACAACCACGGCAACGTCTTCCTGCCTGGCAGCGTCTGCCGCAGGCTCCGCGCCCACCACCGCCTCAGCCGGCACAGCGGCTGGAGCAGACGGGGACTCTACCGTGTCGTCAGGCTTTTTGCGTTTGAAAAACTTCATATCGGTCGTGCTAGAGTTCGCGAATGGCGCGCCTCGTGCGGGCGCTAATGACAGCCGCTATCCTAACACTCTTGTACAAGGCGAAGAAATGGCACGGAACAGGCCCGCGGGGCAAACTGACAGTAAGCTGAGCCAGTTGCGCATCATCGGCGGCCAGTGGCGCGGCCGTAAACTGTCCTTTCACGCGACACCCGGCCTGCGGCCCACTACCGACCGAATCCGGGAAACCGTGTTCAACTGGTTAGCCCCATTCCTTCAGGACGCGCGCTGCGCAGACCTGTTTGCCGGCAGCGGCGCGCTTGGTCTGGAGGCCTTGTCCCGGGGTGCGGCTTATTGTGACTTTGTCGATACCAGCGCCAGCGCAGTCAGCAACATCACTGAGCATCTGGCAATGCTGTCAGCGCAGGACCGTGGGCTATGTACCCGGGCACAGGCGAGCGACTTCTTGGGCAAAGCCCGGCCGCCTTACGATATTATTTTTGTTGACCCGCCATTTGACGATGGCTTAGCTGGCGAAACGCTCGCTTTGCTGACCAAATACCAGGCACTGCCGGCAGACGGGCTTGTTTACCTGGAGACCTCCAGCCGGGATACCGCCCCTGAAATACCCCCTGACTGGACAGTTTTCCGGCAAAAAAGCAGTGGTGGCGTGAATTACCAATTACTACTGGCCGGTGAGCAAACCTGAAGTCGTTTGTGCGAGAAATTCAAATTGTTTACCATCGGCTGCACTCAACAGCGCCTCGGACAACTCAATGAAAACCAATACCGTCATTTATCCGGGCACATTTGACCCAATTACCAATGGACACGTGGACCTGACTGAACGGGCCGCCAAGCTTTTCGACAAAGTGGTGGTGGCAATAGCGCACAGCGAGAAAAAGACCCCGTTATTCAATCTTCAGGAGCGTGTGGCGCTGTGCGAGGCTTCCCTGTCGCATCTGGACAATGTGGAAGTCACCGGCTTCAGCAATCTATTGACGGATTTCGCCCGCAGCCAGAACGCCCATTGTGTTCTACGAGGGCTGCGCGCCGTAGCGGATTTCGAATATGAGTTCCAACTGGCCAATATGAACCGCGCCATGTGGCCCGAGTTCGAGAGTATCTTCCTGACGCCCTCAGAGCATCTGTCCTATATCTCTTCCAGCCTGGTGCGGGAAATTGCCGCTCTGGATGGCGACATCACACCGTTTGTACCAAAGCAGGTAGCCGAAGCGCTCAAGCAACGATTTGCCTGAGCACAGCCCGGCCGACGATCAGGATTCGTCCTGCTCGTCATCCTCCTGGTTTCTTTCGATGTCTTTATAGGTGTAGCCAGGATCCCGGCAACCCAAACAACGCATAAAGGTGGTCTCTCCGGGACCCAATATCAGCGTCTCGGCAGCCTCACCGGCATGACCTGCCAGCAAGGTGAATGGCAGGCTTACCAGCCAGACAGCGGCACCGCCAACGGTCATCACCAGACCGATTGGCCTGGCAACCAGCAAGTCCCCTACCATGGCAAATTCGTTCGGGCTGTCGTCAATGGCCTCTTGAGCCCATAGCACCTGTGGCAACGCCAGCAAGGACGTTAATACTACTGCGGTCAGTCGCCGCGAGATTTCTTTTATTTTCATTGTTCACTCCCGGGAGTTATCCCCGTTTCCCTAAGCTTCTTACAGTGTAGCCGTATCAGCGCTGACAGGTCACGCAGTAAACCGAGATTCGCTGACTTAGCCGCAGCTCCCGCAATGGCTCGCCACAGGCCTTGCAGGGCAGCCCTCCGCGACCATAAACAAACAGCTGTTGAGCAAAATACCCGGGCTTTCCATCTCCACCGACAAAATCGCGCAAGGTAGTTCCCCCCTGATCTATAGCCGAAGTAAGTACTTGCTTCACATGAGCCGCCAACACCTCATAGCGCGCCAGCGAAATACGACCCGCCGCTCTATCGGGCCGAATGCCTGACAGAAACAGGGCCTCGTTAGCGTAAATATTACCAACGCCAACAACGACTTTTCCGTCCATCAGGAAGTTTTTCACTGGCCCCTTGCGGCCTCGCGACAGGCGATACAAAAGAGCCCCATCGAACGCATCGGACAACGGCTCAGGGCCCAGATGGGCTAGCAGGGGATGCACCTCGCCCGGCTCAATCCACAGGCAGCAACCAAACCGCCTCGGGTCGTTGTAACGCAGACACCGGCCATTATCGAAGACAATATCGAAATGGTCATGGCGCTGCGGTGGGTCAGCGGCATTCATCACTCGCAGCGAGCCAGACATGCCCAGGTGAACAAGCAGCGTGCCTGTGGCAGTTCTGAATAGCAGGTACTTGGCGCGGCGCTCAACGCGCTCAACACGCTGGCCAATCAGCTTCTGACCCAGGTTCTGCGGAATAGGCCAGCGCAGGCGATGGTCCCGCACCACCAGGTTCACAATATTTGAACCCTCGCTGTAGGGCAGCACACCCCGGCGAGTCGTTTCTACTTCGGGTAATTCGGGCAACATCCACCCCCGTCATTGGCCATATGAATCCAAAGTTGGCCGCCAGAAACAAAAAACCCCGGCGTCAGCCAGGGTTTGGAAGAATCAGGAACTGACCAAACTTACTTGATTTTGGCTTCCTTATACATCACGTGCTTGCGAGCCACCGGGTCGTACTTTTTCATTTCCAGCTTGTCCGGGGTGGTGCGCTTGTTTTTGTCAGTGGTATAGAAGTGCCCTGTACCGGCTGACGAATTCATTCTGATTTTTTCTCTCATTGTCTCTCTCCTTTAACCCTGCCGACCTAAACTTTCTGGCCGCGACCGCGCATATCTTCAAGCACCTGCTCGATGCCTTTCTTATCGATGATACGCATGCCTTTGCTGGATACGCGCAGCGATACAAAGCGCTTCTCAGACTCAACCCAGAAGCGGTGCTGGTGCAGATTGGGCAAGAACCGACGACGTGTGCGGTTCTTGGCGTGTGATACGTTATTTCCGGTCATCGGGCGCTTACCCGTAACCTGACAAATTCTGGCCATGATTCCTCTCCCCAAAACACGGGAATTTCAATAAAACTGGAAGCGCAGACAGGTCTTTTCGGGACGCCTGCCTCGCGGAGCGCGACTTTATACCAGAACCCCCTCGGCAAGGCAAGCGCCGCCAGCGTTACCGAAGGAGTCACCGCACTAGATCAGGCCCTGCTCCGCAAAGGAAAAGCACTGCCCGCGGCCTACAATAATGTGGTCCAGCACCCGCACATCCAGCAATGCCAGCGCCGCGCAAAGCCGCTCGGTGATGCGCTTGTCGGCACTACTCGGTTCCGCCACCCCCGACGGGTGATTGTGAGCCAGAATCACCGCCGCCGCCCGGTAGCGCAGCGCGTGTACAGCGACTTCGCGTGGATACACCGCCGCACCGTCCAGGGTCCCCAGAAACAGGTCGTCGCAGCGCAGCAGGCGGTGCTGGCTATCCAGAAAAAGACAGCTGAACACCTCCCGATCACGCGCGCCCAGATGATATTGCAGGAATCGCCTGGTCTGGGCAGGGCTGGTTAACACCTCATCCTCGCGCAACCCCTGCTCCGCGCTGCGCCGCACCAGCTCACTGGCCGCCCGCAACAGCACCAAACTCGCTCTCCCAACCCCCGCCGCGTTCAGCAAACGGGAAGACTCTGCAGCCAGAATCCCTGCAGGACCATCAAACTGCGACAGTAACTCGGTGGCATCGGCCAGGCGGTCTGAGCGGCTGCGGCCGGTACGTAACAAGATAGTAAGTAGCTCGGCGTCAGACAGGGCCGTGGCGCCCTTGGACAATAGCTTTTCTTTCGGGTTGTCGGCCGCAACCCGCCCCTGTTTCGCCATAATCACTCCTCCCTGAGTGGATGTACGGCCAGTGTCAAAAGCGCTGGCGGGGTGGTATCTTTCCACCCCCGAAGGCTATTGTCCCAAGCCGGGAGAACAAATGGCACATCTTTTCAATCGCAATGTACTGTTGGGCGTCAGTGGCGGTATCGCCGCTTACAAGTCCGCAGAGCTGGTCCGACAGCTGCAGGATCATGGCGCCAATGTGCGCGTCATCATGACCCGCGGTGCCCGCGAGTTCATCACGCCGCTGACGCTGCAGGCGCTGTCGGGACAAGCCGTCCACACAGAGCTGCTCGATGAAGAAGCCGAAATGGGAATGGGTCACATTGAGCTGGGCCGCTGGGCAGACCTGCTGCTGATTGCACCCGCTACTGCCGACCTGATCGCGCGGCTGGCCATGGGCCGAGCCGATGACCTGTTGACCACAGTTGCTCTCGCAACCGCCGCTCCGGTGATGCTGGCGCCAGCGATGAACCAGCAAATGTGGCGTGACCCGGCAACCACAGACAATTGCACCACCCTGACGGGACGCGGCATCACCTTCGTTGGCCCCGCCCAGGGCGAGCAGGCTTGCGGTGATGTGGGGCCAGGACGCATGGAAGAGCCGTCGCTCATCGCCCAGCGAGCAGCTGAATGCTTCACCAGCGCTGCGCTTAGCGGTAAACGCGTGGTCATTACCGCAGGCCCCACCCGTGAGGCAATGGACCCGGTACGCTACATCTCCAACCACAGCTCCGGAAAAATGGGCTTTGCCCTGGCGCAGGCTGCCGTCGATGCCGGCGCCAAAACCACGCTGGTCGCCGGGCCGGTAACACTTGCAACCCCCGAGCACGTGACCCGCTTCGATGTAGAGAGTGCTGAGCAGATGCTGCAGCAAAGCCTGGCGCTGATACCCGAGTGTGACATCTTCATCGCCTGTGCAGCCGTAGCCGACTATCGTCCCGCCCAACAACAGACTCAGAAGATAAAAAAACAGGGGGAGGCAATCACGCTGGAGCTGGTTCGCAACCCGGACATCGTGGCAGCAGTCGCAGGTTCAGCGCAGAACACCTTCACCGTAGGCTTCGCCGCCGAGACCACCGATGTACTTGATTACGCCCGAGCTAAATTGCAGAAAAAGGGGCTGGATCTGATCGTAGCCAACGATGTCGCCAATCAGGCCATAGGATTCAACAGCGACGATAATGCGGTAACGCTGGTCTGGGAGGACGGCGAACAAACACTGCCGCAAGCCCGAAAGAACGTCATTGCCAGCCAGATAATCGCTAAAATCGCCCAGCGATGCAGCAAGGACTAGCTTAAAACCCAAATAAAGCCGGTTCGCGCATTTCAGAAACAGTCCCGCCGTAATATGATTGGTGCGACGACTAATCATCGATTTTGTCCGGATGCTGAAAGCAGATAAGAAAAAGAAGAAAAAAGAAGGCGCCAACCCGCAGGGAATCGTAGCCAAGGGCAATGCCCTGCGCAGTGCTGTTGTTCTTGGACTGCTGGTGGCGCTGGTTCCGGCATTGCTGGGTTTCACCTACCTGCTCCTGCTGCGGGATCCAACGGTAAACAATCAACAGCTGAGCCGGGTGGCCGAATCATTCGCTGCCCAGCAGGCCACATCCATACAACGCGTACTGACGGGCATGAACGAACGCCTGGCCGGTGCCGCTCGCTCGCCGCTCGCCCTGCAGGCAATCGCCAACGAACTGGGGCAGGATATCGCCCTGGTTGAGCAGGCAATGCTGGATTATTTCCCCGAGGCGATCAGCCTGCGCCTCCTGCCCATGGGCGAAATGGGCACGGCAGACTTCGAGGGCGGCAACCAGGGGCTGCGCAATCATATTGAAGTCGACCTGGTACGCAGAGCCGGCAAGGGCGAGCCAACAGTACCGGAGTCCTACAAATTTGAAGGGCGCTGGCTCAGCTCTATTGCCCAACGGGTAGCCCATCCAAGAATTGAGGACAGGCAGGCGGTCATCATAGCCACTGTCGATAACCAGTTGCTGGTCGACTCGCTGCAATCACTGGATGAAGCCGGTGGCAAATTCGAGGTACTGCAATACCTGGCCGCAGATACTGCTAGCGGCCCACAGAATGTGATCGCCAAGCGCGGCAGCAGCAGTGACAAGGGCGCTGACTATACAGCCACCGTGGATATACCGGGTACCACCTGGCGGGTGTCTTTCACCCCCTCGGATTCCCTGATCGGCGACCTCGCTATTCCGGCTGGCGGCCAGCTTGCCGTCATGGCCCTGGTGGTTCTGGGAATGCTGGGTGGCATGGCGCTGGTGCTCATTCGTTTCCCGGGCACGCTCGCACAACAAATAGATAAAGTGATTGCAGCAGCGGATCGCAAAAGCCCGCTGGAAGTTTCTGTCCCGGAGCTGGTCACCATCGCCAAGCAATTGCGCAGGGCCACGCTGCGAACGCTGCGCCAGAGTAGCCCCGCATCACCCGAGCAGCCAGTTGTTGAGTTCAGCGAGGCGCCAGCCGGGGACGACCTGACCAACCCCATGTTCCAGTCTGCCAACATTCTGGACAACGACGAGGAAAGCCTGGATCTGGACCTCAGTGCAGGAGGCGACACTGCCGCGCCTGTAACGCCATCAGTAGCGGGCTTCCCCGACCATATTTTCCGGGCGTACGACATACGCGGCGACGCCCAAAGCGAACTCACCGATGAGCTGGTGGCGAAAATCGGCGGCGCTATAGGCAGTATTGCGGGCGAAATGGACGAGCAGACCATGATTGTCGCTTGCGACGGGCGCACCTCCAGCCCCAGAATCAAGGCCGCGTTAATCAAGGCCTTAATGGAGTCTGGCCGGGACGTGATCGATATCGGCCTGGTACCTACTCCCCTGCTTTACTTCGCCACACGCCACCTCAACTGTCACTCCGGCGTCATGATTACCGGCAGTCACAATCCCGCCGAATACAATGGCCTCAAGGTCGTGATGAAGCAGCAGACGATCGCCGCCGGCGGTATTCAGGATATCCGCGAACGGGTGCTCTCGGGCAAGTTCAAGAAAGGCACGGGCCGGATGATACGCGAGGACGTGGTCCCCGCGTACATAGAGGAAGTCGTCAGCGATATTGCGATCGCTGTGCCATTAAAGATGGTTATCGACGCGGGCAATGGCGCCACCAGCAGGATAGCGCCAGAGCTGTTCGAGGACCTGGGCTGCGAAGTTGTTCCTCTCTATTGTGAGCTGGACGGACGCTTCCCTAACCATACGCCGGACACCAGTAACGAGGACAATCTCACCGACCTGGTCGCCGCGGTACAGGCTGAAGAAGCTGACTTTGGCGTCGCCTTCGATGGCGATGGCGACAGGCTTGCGGTTGTGACGCCCAGCGGGCAGATCATTCGCTCAGATGTTCTATTGATGATTTTCGCCGAGGATGTGGTGTCGCGTAATCCCGGGGCAGATGTGGTCTTCGACGTGAAATGCAGTCGCAACCTCACCAAGTTGATCAGCCGCTTTGGTGGCAGGCCCGTACTGTGGAAGACCGGCCATGCGTTCATGAAGGAAAAAATGCAGGAGACCGGGGCCCTGCTGGGTGGCGAGTTCTCCGGCCATATGTTCTTTGGCGAACGCTGGTACGGTTTCGATGACGGCATGTATGCCGCCGGACGGCTGGCGGAAATTCTTAGCACCCACGGCCATTCCCTGGATGACACCCTGGCCAACTACCCCAGTAGTGTTAACACCCCCGAGATCATCATTCCTGTGCCGGAGAGCCGCAAGTTCGAGCTAATCCAAAAGATCACTGCTGAAGCGGACTTCTCCACCGGCAAGGTCAATACACTGGATGGCATACGGGTCGACTTTACTGACGGCTGGGGCCTGTTACGGGCGTCCAACACCAGCGCAGCATTCACCGCGCGCTTCGAAGCCGACAGTGAAGAAGCTCTGGAGACTATTCAGGCAGAATTTCGGGCCCAGGTTGCGCTGGTCGACCCCGACCTTGAACTCAACTTTTAGGAGCCGCGACAACCGCGGATAAACATCACACCATGTCACTGACTCGCGCTTCGGCGCTCAATATCGCCCAGGTTCTTACCGAGGCACTGCCTTACATTCAACGGTTCACTGGCAAGACCATTGTGGTTAAGTTTGGCGGCAATGCCATGGTCGACCAGGAGCTTCACGAAAGTTTCGCCCGCGATGTTGTGTTGATGAAACTGGTAGGCATGAACCCTGTTGTAGTACACGGCGGCGGCCCGCAGATAGGCTCATTGCTGGAAAAACTCAATATACACACCGAGTTCGTCGACGGCATGCGTGTGACCGACGAACAAACCATGGATGTCGTAGAGATGGTTCTAGGCGGCAGTGTTAACAAGGAAATCGTCGCATCGATCAACCGCAGCGGTGGCAAAGCGATAGGCGTAACCGGCAAGGACGGCCAGCTGATCCGCGCACGAAAGTTACAGGTCACCCGCAACAGTCCCGGTGTGACCGCGTCGGAAATCATCGACATAGGGCATGTTGGCGAGGTCGACCAAATTGACACCCAGGTGCTGGACCTGATCACAGGCAGCGACTTTATCCCGGTGATTGCCCCTATAGGCACCGGCGAAGACGGCAGTACCTACAACATCAATGCCGACCTTGTTGCCGGCAAGATTGCCCAGGTAATGCAGGCAGAAAAACTGATGTTGCTAACCAATGTGTCGGGCCTGCTGGATAAGTCCGGTGAGATTCTGACCGGCTTGACCACCGAGCAGGTCGACGGTCTCATCGCTGATGGCACTATCAGCGGCGGTATGTTGCCCAAGATTGGTTGTGCGCTTGACGCTGTAAAATCCGGGGTGGCCAGCGCCCACATCATTGACGGCAGGGTGCCCCACGCTGTGCTGCTTGAGGTGTTTACCGACGAAGGCATAGGCACATTAATCACCAATCGGCGCGACAATCACAACTGATTCATCGTCGTTTCGAGACTGCGCCCGAAAAAAAGCGCCAGGAAGTGCGAACACTTATTGCAGCAGTGTCAGGTAATCGCTAGCATGGAAATCTACTTGGCCCAACCCTGAGCACCATGTCTCCGAAGAAATCACAGCGGCGTCAGCAAATCCTCGAGTCTCTGGCACAGATGCTGGAAGCCCATCCGGGCGACAGGATTACCACTGCGGGACTGGCCAAACAGGTGGGCGTCTCCGAAGCGGCCCTGTATAGACACTTCCCCAGCAAATCAAAAATGTTTGAGGGCCTCATAGAGTTCATTGAGGACACCCTGTTTAGTCGCATTGCCATTATTTTGAACGAAGAGCCTGCCGCCGCCGTACGCTGCGAAAAAATGTTGCTGCTACTTCTCGCCTTCAGCGAACGCAACCCTGGTATCACCCGTATTCTTACGGGCGATGCCTTGGCGGGGGAGACAGACCGGCTACACAAACGGGTGGCACAGCTTTACGACAGGTTCGAAACGCAGCTTAAGCAGGTGATTCGGGAAGCTGAAATGCGCGAAGGTATTCGGCCAACCATCCCACTGCCGGCCGCAGCAAACCTGTTGATGAGTGCCGCAGAAGGAAGGATTTCTCAATTCGTACGCAGTGGCTTTGAGCGCTCACCGACGGCGGACTGGCAAGATCAGTGGGGCTTATTGATGCAAGGCTTCTTCCGTGAAGCGATCACCCAGACCAACCCGGGCCCAGCCACCAGCTACGCCAGCTAAGCTACTCGTTCTGCATCATGCTACGCCTGAGTTCGACAAATTCCAGCAACATACTGAAACGATCAATGTCTGCCTGATAGTTCGCTGATACCTGCTCTATCTCTGCCTGCCTGTCGACGATTGCCGCCTCGGTAATTGCGATCTCTGCCTGCAGGTCTTCAATGGCGGTGACATGTTTTACATCTACCGGCTTGCCACGCCTCTCCTGGTCGGCGGCCTGGGCCTGGTAGTTCTCAACCTGCTGCTTCAGCGAGCGCTTGTTGCTCTTCAAAATACTGACGCGGATTCGCAGGTCACTTAGCGAACGCTCCCGCGCCGCCTCGATATCCTCTATCGTGCTATATCTGAGCAACAGGGTTTCGTCCCATTCACGCAGACGGTCCTGCTCAGCCTGCGCCTCTTCGGCCAAACGTACCTCTATATCGCGATTAGCTTTCTCTTCTTCCGACAGCTCTCGGGGAACCACCTCAATGACAACGCCCTTCTCGTTCAGGATTTCGTAGCCATTGGGCACGTATTCGGGAGGCACCTGATAGTCGACAACCATATTGCCCTGGTCATTGGTATAACGGTAAAGCTCCCTGGCCAGGGAGTTAAGGGGGTGGACCAGCAACAAAGCGCAGCAGACCACAGGAGCAACTATGCGAGACAGGGTCATCATGGGTGCAATATATGTCGTTAAATCCCGAGGTACAAGCTCAGACTCCGTATTCCTCCCGATAGGCGCGCATACCCGCCAACGCTGCATCTGCGCCCCCTTCGTCCTCGAGATAATCGATGATATGGCTCATTTCTATGATACTCAGTACGGGAATACCGTAGTTTCGCTCTATCTCCTGAATTGCCGACAACTCGCCCTCTCCACGCTCCTGCCGATTTAGGCCAATAGCTACACCTGCCAATTGCGCCCCCGCGGAGTCAATCATGGCAATCACTTCGCGCACAGCCGTTCCCGCGGTTATGACATCGTCTATTACCAGTACACGTCCGACCAGAGGTGCGCCAACGAGCACGCCACCTTCACCGTGGTCCTTGGCCTCTTTTCGGTTGTACGCAAATGGAACATCCCGGCCATGCCTGTCAGCCAGGGCAATGGCCGTGGCCGCTGCCAGCGGTATTCCCTTGTAGGCAGGGCCCAATAACACATCGAACTCCAGGCCTGAGTCGACAATACTCTGGGCATAGCAGCGGCCAAGAGCCGCCAGCGCCTCGCCGCTGGCAAAAGCACCGGCGTTGAAAAAATAGGGGCTAAGGCGCCCGGATTTCAGGGTGAATTCACCAAACTTAAGCACCTGGTGTCGCTGTGCCAATTCGATAAACGCTTTTTGGTGTGCTTGCATACTGGTCCTTGGCTGGCTCTCGGGCTGGGAATTGTGCAATTTTAGGTTATGCTATACCTGTTACTCTGGCCGCGTTGCTAAACTCGGCCACCTTGCATTGGAGGGTGGTCAGATAAGGGGGTTAGCGCTGCCGATTACTCCACTGCTAATACCAAAAATGCCCGGCTGTACTCTGCAGTGCCAGGCTCGGGTATGATACACGCTCTCGCAAACAGGGACTATGAATGAGGATTATCAGTTTCAGCGCTGACGGCATAAAAACGGCTGCTGATAAAGGCTTTTACGAGTGGCTGAGTGATCAGGATGCGGATTTCATCTGCGTTCAGGACCTGCAATGCTCGGAGTACGACTTGCAGGAAGACCAGTTCTTCCCCAAAGACTACAACGGCTACTTTTTCGATGATGTAGAGGGCAAGGCCAACGGTGTCGCCATCTACTGCCGGCAACTGCCCAAGGCCATTATGACCGGCCTGGGGTTCGCCGAATTCGACATGGAAGGCCGCTATATTCAGGCCGACTACGAAAATCTCAGCGTGGGTTGCCTGCTGGCGCCTCACGCCGAGGAAGGTAATCAGGAACAACTGGAGCGCAAGACCGAGTTTTATTCGCTGCTACAAAACCACCTGCAAAAAGTGAGTAACAAGCGCCGCGAGTTCATTATCTGCGGCAACTGGCAGTTCGCCCATACCGCGGGCGACTTGCAGGATACAGAGGCCAATAGCAACAAGCCCGGCTTTCTGGCCGAAGAGCGACAATGGATGGATGAAGTACTGGAGGCCGGCTACGTGGATGCCTTCCGGGAAATTAATTCGGATGCCGACGAATTTACCTGGTGGCCGGACGGCGACCGTGATCACAACGGCTGGCGCAGCGACTTCCAGGTAATCTCGAAAGGGCTCAAGTACTCGGTAGAGTACGGCGCAATCTACAAGTCCAAGGCGTTTTCAAGCCACGCCCCGGTGATCATGGATTACGACATAGAGCTGTAGGCAACTCAGCCGGCAAGAGCCTCGCGCTGAATGGTAATCAGGCGTGCAATACCCTCTCCTGCCAAGTCCAGCATACCGTTTAACTCCTCGCGACCAAACATCGCACCCTCAGCGGTACCCTGCACTTCAATAAAGCCGCCGGACTCGCCCATGATGACGTTCATGTCTGTGTCTGCCGCCGAATCTTCTGGATAGTCCAGGTCCAGAACGGGCACACCCTGATAGATTCCCACAGACACCGAGGCCACCATCTCCCTCAGGGGGTCGGTATCCAGCAGTTTTTCGCGCTGCAGATGGTTAATCGCATCGACAAGCGCAACACAGGCGCCGGTGATTGACGCAGTACGGGTTCCGCCATCGGCCTGAATCACATCGCAATCAATGGTAATGGTATTTTCACCCAGCAGTTTTAGATCAACCGCCGCGCGCAGGGAGCGACCAATCAGGCGCTGAATCTCCACGGTACGGCCACCCTGCTTGCCGCGACTCGCTTCACGGTTCATTCGCGACCCGGTGGAACGCGGCAACATGCCATATTCGGCAGTGACCCAACCGCTTCCGGAGCCTCGCAAAAAGCGCGGTACGCCGGCATTGGCCGAGGCGGTGCAAATCACTTTGGTATCGCCAAAACAGACGAGTACAGACCCCTCGGCATGTCGAGTGTAATTACGGGTAATGCTGATATCGCGCAGCTGGTCAGGCTGACGGCCACTGGGTCGCACCATGGGAAATCTCCAAACAGGGAAAAGCCGAGAGTATACGGCAGTGCCGACACCCTTGCAGTGTTGGGCAATGCTGTGAGCCAACAGGACAAGCTGCTACACTCGATGACCTTATCAGGCAGCTTCACGGGGCTTATCTGCGCACAATGATCAACAGTATGACGGCCTTTGCACGCGAAAGCCTGGCCACTGACAACACCGTGCTTACCGTCGAGGTTCGCTCGGTCAATCATCGCTACCTGGATTGCACTTTCAAGCTTCCGGACACACTTCGGCCGCTGGAAGTCCGCTTGCGAGATCGCGCGGGCAGCACGATTGCCCGGGGCAAGCTCGATTGCCTGGTGCGGGTACAAACGGGTGATACTGCCGGAGGCAGCCTCGCCGTAAATTCCGACCGGCTGCAGGCGGTACTGCGGGCGGCCGGCGAGGTGTCCGTTAATATTTCCAACCCTCAGGCCATCAATCCACTGGAACTACTGCAGTTCCCGGGTATTTGTCGCGGCGAAGAAAAACCGGAAGAAGAATTGTTCGCCCAGGTTGAGTCGCTGTTTACCGCGGCCCTGGCGTCCCTGGTTGAGAATCGGCAGCGTGAAGGCGAAAAGCTGGCCGCCATGATACGAGACCGCCTTGGCAAAGTGGCCAGCGAAGTGACCACAACCAGAACCAGCCTGCCGGAAATTATGCAGGCACAACGGGACCGGGTCACCGCGCGCATTCGGGAGCTGGCCATAGACGCTGACCCGGGACGGGTGGAACAGGAGCTCGTTTTACAAGCCCAAAAGGCAGACGTGGACGAGGAGTTGGACCGTCTCGAGGCACACATCAGTGAGGTGACTCGCACACTCGATAAAGGCGGGCCCTGTGGACGACGGCTGGACTTCCTCATGCAGGAGCTGAACCGGGAAGCCAATACCCTGTCGTCTAAGTCAGTCGCCAGCAGCACCACCCAGAATGCGGTCGAACTGAAAGTGCTTATCGAGCAGATGCGCGAACAAATCCAGAACATAGAATAGTGCGGTACCGAGACCCGGAAACCATGAGCAATAAAGGCACCCTGTATACCGTTTCCGCCCCCAGCGGGGCAGGCAAGACCAGCCTGGTCAGCGCATTGATAGGGCGCACCGGCCAATTGCGGGTATCCGTGTCGCACACCACACGTGCTCGCCGTCCCGGCGAGGAAGACGGGGTCAACTACCATTTCGTGGAAGAGGCCGTGTTCAGCGCCATGCTGGAAAACGCCGAGTTCCTGGAGCACGCCCGGGTTTTCGGCAATCTTTATGGCACCTCTCAGCTTTGGGTAGAAGAACAGCTGGCCTGCGGGACAGACGTTATTCTTGAAATTGATTGGCAGGGTGCACAGCAGGTCAAACGACAAATGCCGGCAACCCAGGCGATCTTTATCCTGCCACCGTCCCGCGAAACCCTGCTGCAGCGCTTGACCGCCAGAGGCCAGGACGACCAGGCCACCATCGACAGCCGGATGGATCAGGCCGTACAGGAGATGTCCCACTACGTGGAGTCTGATTACCTGGTGGTCAACGACGACTTTGACACCGCCCTGGCTGACCTACAGTCCATTCTAGGTTGTCACCGATTGCGAACCGCCAGACAGGTAGCGGACTTGCAGGCGCTGCTGGCAGACCTCCTGCAGTAGGTCTGCAGGTCGCCTTACCAGAGAGTAAATATTCACGCTTTGCCAATACCGCAGCGGGTAGTCCAATCCGCAGCCAATTAGGGTATAATTTAGTGTTCTCCCGGCGGTGTTATGCAGGCCTGGTTGAGACAGGCTGTCCCGCAATGCCCAACCCGGCGCGCGCGCAGCAGTAATCACGTTAGCAAACAAGCAGCACGATCTGCCCTTGGCAGGCTATCGTCAGCATGTATTACATAGGAATGAAATAGCAATGGCACGTGTCACAGTTGAAGATTGTCTAGAAAACGTAGCAAACCGCTTTGAACTGGTTATGGTCGCAAGCAAGCGCGCACGCCAGTTGGCCACGGGCGGCAAGGACCCGCTGGTACAGGAAGAATCTGACAAGCCTACTGTTATCGCCCTGCGGGAAATCGCCGAAGGCCTGGTCACGCCAGAGATACTCACCCGGGAAGACGAAATCGAGGCCGAAGAAGAACTGGCCGAGGTTATGGGATCTGCCGAGGCCCTGTAACACTTCAGGGCATCTTCGGTTAACGATCGCTGAACAGCAATGCAGACCATAGATGCCCTCGACTCCACCCTGCGCAGTTACCTGAATCCGGAGCAGTCCACCCAGGTTCGTCGCGCCTACTACTTCGCTGAGCAAGCTCACCACGGTCAAATTCGCCGCAGCGGTGAGCCTTACGTCACACACCCGCTGGCGGTCGCCGGCATTCTCGCCGACATGCACATGGACCATCAAAGCCTGATGGCCGCCATGCTGCACGATGTGATTGAAGATACCGGGATCGACAAATCTGCCATTGGCGGTCAGTTTGGCCCCACCGTTGCCGAACTCGTCGACGGGGTTAGCAAGCTGACCCAGATGGAGTTCGATACGCTCGAGGAAAAGCAGGCGGAAAACTTCCAGAAAATGGCATTGGCCATGGCCCGCGATATCCGGGTTATTCTGGTAAAGCTTGCTGACCGGCTACACAACATGCGCACACTGGGTGTACTCAGTGCCGACAAAGTCGGCCGAATCGCCCGCGAAACCCTCGATATTTATGCCCCCATAGCCATGCGACTTGGTATGAACAGCGTGCGTATGGAATTCGAGGATCTGGGCTTCAGCGCCCTCTACCCTATGCGTGCCACTCGTATCGAGGCAGCCCTGCGCGCGGCGCGCGGCAACCGCAAAGAGCTGGTCGACAAGATTCGCCACCAGATAGAAACAACGCTGGAGCAGGAAGGCCACGACGTTGAGGTGATGGGCCGGGAAAAGCACCTTTATAGTATCTACAAGAAAATGAAGTCCAAGCGAAAATCCTTTTCCGAAATTATGGATATCTATGCCTTTCGCATTATCGTGGACTCGGTGGACACCTGTTACCGCGTGCTAGGCAGCGTTCACAGCCTCTACAAACCGGTGCCCGGCGAGTTCAAGGACTATATCGCCATTCCCAAAGCCAATGGCTATCAATCCCTGCATACGGTACTCATGGGGATGCACGGTGTGCCCATTGAGATTCAGATCCGCACGCGGGAAATGGAGGAAATGGCCAACAACGGCATCGCCGCGCACTGGTTGTATAAGAGTGATGGCCAGAGCGCTAACGGCAGTCACGCCCGTGCCCGTGAGTGGGTGCAGGGACTGCTTGAGATGCAGCAACGGGCGGGTAACTCACTGGAGTTTATCGAAAGCGTTAAAATCGACCTGTTCCCGGATGAAATCTACATGTTCACCCCCAAGGGCAGGATTCTTGAATTACCCCGGGGCGCAACCGCCGTGGATTTCGCCTATGCGGTTCATACCGACGTGGGCAACAGCTGTGTTGCCTGTCGTATCAATCGCCGACTGGCGCCCCTGTCGGAACCCCTGCAAAGCGGCCAGACCGTCGAAATCATCACCGCCCCGGGAGCGCGCCCCAACCCTTCCTGGTTCAATTACGCGGTTACCGCCAAGGCACGCACCAACATCCGCCACTTTCTGAAACACCAAACCAGAGATGACTCAGTCACGCTGGGCACACGCCTGCTCGACAAAGCGCTAATGGGTTTCGACAGCGCGATAGACCAACTGGCCCCCGAGCAGGTGAGCGACTATCTGGCCAACCACAACTACGCCAGCATAGAAGAGCTATTGGAAGACATCGCCCGCGGCAATCGACTGCCTACATTTACCGCCCAGCAGCTATTGGGCGAGGTTAGTGAAGACCAGATCAGCAGCGGTCACTCGCAGCCCGTCGCCATTCGCGGCACTGAGGGCTTCATGGTCAGCTTTGGCAAGTGTTGCCACCCTATTCCGGGGGACGCGATCGAGGGTTACTTAAGCTCCGAGAAAGGCGTCGTGGTGCACCGGGAGTCCTGCAACAATCTTGGTGATATGCGTGAAAATCAGGAACGTTTGATTGCCTTGCGCTGGGATGAAGATGTTGAGGGGGAGTACCAGGCCCACTTGCGTATCGAGGTTGAAAATCGCCGCGGCATGATTGCGGTGCTTGCGACCCGCATAAACAGCATGGGCGTGAATATTGAGAAGATCTCAACCGAGGACAAGGACTACCAGTTCACCTATGTCGACCTGGAAATGCAGGTGGAGAATCGGGTTCACCTCGCCAGAATCATGAAACGGCTGCGCACCCTGAATTCCGTGCGCAAAGTTGCCCGGGTCAATCAATAGCCCCGGGGCTGCGTCAAAAATAACAGGAGAGCACAGTGAAAAACCGCGCCATTATTTCAACACCCGCCGCGCCCGAGGCCATAGGCCCCTATTCACAGGCCGTAAAAGTCGGCAACACCGTGTGGTTATCGGGGCAAATACCATTGGTCCCGGAGACCATGGAGCTGGTGGGCGAGGATATAAGCGATCAGGCCACACAGGTGTTCAAAAACCTGGCCGCCGTGGCGGAAGCGGCGGGCGGCAGCCTGGATAACGCCGTCAAAATCAATATTTCCCTGACGGACCTGGCTGACTTTGTCGCCGTTAATGAAGTTATGGCACGCTTCCTCGAAGAACCCTTCCCGGCCAGGGCATGTGTGCAGGTGGCAGCTCTACCCAAGGGTGCTTCCATCGAGGTTGAGGCTATCCTGGCGGTCTAGAGACCTGGTCAAGTACCGCTGCATAGCCGCTGCGATAATCGGGATAGCGCAATTCGAAACCGGTCGCCCGCAGCAAGCTATTGTTGCAGCGTTTATGTCCCGGACTCATTCGCGGCGCCGGAATGCCCTCCCCGTCCGGAACGACACCTAGCTGTTCAGCCAACCAGTGCTCAACCTCATATTGCAGGGCCGGCTGGTTATCGCTGCCAATATAGGCGGGCGCCAGGCCGTCTTTGGCACGGCCATCCCTGTCTACTAACAGCAGATAGGCAATAAAGGCCCCGGCATCCTGCCGGTGTATGCGGTTACTAAAATAGCCAGGCTGTTCTTCAACCAGCTCACCCCGGCCGACGCGGGACAACAGGCGCCCCCGTGAGTCGCCGTAAATGCCCGAAAAATAGATCGCAGTGGTCGGCACTGCTGCCGCAAGCAAGGCTTGCGCCTCAATCATGGTCCCGGCAGCAGGGTCGGATGTCGCCAACGGGCTTTCTTCAGTCACCCAGCCTCCTCCCTGTTCGGCAAACACCCGGGTGCTGGAAATAAAAATCAGCCGACGCAGTTGGCTGCCGCTCAGGGCCTCACGCAGATTTCGGCTGGCCTCCAGAAAGCCAGCGGTGTAGCCAGCCACATCCCGGGAAGTGGGTTTGAAACTGGCGACAATATAGTCTGGGTTAAAGTCGGCGATGCAGGCCAGCGAGTCGGGCTGTAAGTAATCGGCATAGAAGCGCTGGAACCCGTCCGGCAATCGGGAAGGATCGCGACGCGCACCGGCTACTGCCATACCAGAGTCGAGCAGAATGCCCCCGGCTCGACTACCGAGGTCACCACAACCCAAAAACAAAACACGGTCCTGCTTCATTATCGCTTGACTCACTGGTTACACTATACGCTTTGCTACTTCAGGCTCTTATTATGACACTCACAGAACTGCGGTACCTCGTAGCCCTGTCCGAGACCGGGCACTTTCGCCAGGCTGCGGAGCAATGTTTTGTCAGCCAGCCCACGCTTAGCGTGGCGGTGAAGAAACTGGAAGAAGAGCTGGGCGTGCCACTGTTTGAACGCGCCAGAAACCATATCACCGCCACGCCAATTGGCCAACGCGTCATCGACCAGGCGCGCACCGTACTGAGAGAGGCAGACAATCTGGTGGGGCTGGCCGAGCTGGGCAAAGACCCTCTTGGCTCTGTTTTGTCGGTGGGCGCCATCTACACGCTGGGACCCTACCTGTTCCCTCGCCTGGTTAGTCGACTGCACGAGCGGGTGCCGACGATGCCGCTTTATATTGAAGAGAGCTATACCGCCAGCCTGCGACGCAAATTGGTCGATGGCGAGCTGGATGCAATTTTCGTCGCCCTGCCATTTACAGAGGCCGATGTGGTCACCCGGGAAGTCTTTGATGAAGCCTTTGTAGTGGTACTGCCGCAGGGTCACCCTCTGGCTGATAAAAAATCGGTCAAGGCTGCTGATGTTGCCAAAGAGCGTGTTTTGCTGATGGGTGAGGGGCATTGTTTTCGCGACCAGGTATTGGACGCATGCCCCGGACTGCAAACAGCGATCGGGCAGGCCCGCGAAAACGGCCAGGCTAACGTGGAGGGCAGCTCGCTGGAAACCCTGAAACTGATGGTGGCCAGCGGCATGGGAATAACCGTATTACCACAACTGGCAGCTGACAGTGCCCGCGCGGCCGACAGCAGTCTGGTAATCCGCCCTTTTGCCAAACCGGTGCCGACTCGAACCCTGGCTGTGGCCTGGCGAGCCAGCTACCCGCGATCCGAGGCTATCGACGCCCTGATAGAGGCCGTGCGGGCCTGAGCCATGGCAACCATTGGACAAAGGCCTCTTCAGTCGCTGCGCGGGGTAGGACCTGCCCTGGCGGGTAAGCTTGCGGCCTATGGAGTTAACAATGTGGAGGACCTGCTGTTCCACCTGCCGCTGCGCTATCAGGATCGAACCCGGGTCACGCCCATAGGTGCGCTACAGGAAGGCGTAGAAGTTGTCGTCGAGGGAGAGGTACGCATCGCCGACATTGTGTTCGGCAGGCGGCGCAGTCTTGTGGTCAGGCTGCAGGATGGCACCGGCACACTGTCACTGCGTTTCTTCCATTTCAGCGCAGCTCAGCGCAAGTGCCTGCAGCCCGGTACCCGACTGCGCTGTTTTGGGCAGGCCAGGCGGGGGGGCAGCGGCCTGGAAATGTATCATCCGGAATACAAGCAGGTGGAACTGGATGCGGTGGAGATGGAAGAGACACTAACGCCGATTTACCCTACCACCGAAGGCATCAGCCAGAACCAGTGGCGCAAGCTGTGCGAGCAGGCGCTGGCGATACTACTCAACGAGCAGCCACAAGACCTTTTACCCACCAGCCCCGCCTACCCTTTTGATTTGGTCGAAGCCCTGCAGTACCTGCATAGGCCTCCTCCCGACGCATCTCTGGCATTATTACGGGAGGGGCAGCATCCCGCCCAGCTGCGCCTGGCGCTGGAGGAGCTGGTGGCACATAACCTGTCACTACAACGCCTGCGGGAAGCGCATCAGGCGGTTCCCGCCCCAATACTTTCTCCTGATCCCACAATAATGCAACGCTTTCTGGAGCAACTGCCCTTCACACCCACCGCCGCACAGCAGCGGGTAATAGGTGAGATTTCTGCCGACCTTGAGCTACAGCGACCCATGCTGCGACTGCTGCAGGGAGACGTTGGCTCCGGCAAAACACTGGTGGCTGCCGCCGCCGCGCTGCAGGCCATAGCCAATGGCTACCAGGTCGCGATTATGGCGCCCACGGAAATTCTCGCCGAGCAGCACTGGCAAAATTTTGCCCAGTGGTTTGAGCCGCTGGGTATAGAGCGGGCCTGGCTAAGCGGCCGGGTTAAAGGCAAAAAGCGGGAAGCGGCCCTCGCCGTGATTGAGTCCGGCGAAGCAGCCCTTGTCATAGGCACTCACGCACTTTTTCAGGGCGAAGTCAGCTTTGCCCGACTGGGCCTGGTCATCGTTGACGAGCAGCATCGCTTTGGGGTTCACCAACGTTTGGCGCTTACCGACAAGGGGGCCGCCGGAGCTCGCCCCCATCAACTGGTCATGACCGCAACACCTATTCCCAGAACATTGTCGATGGTGGCCTACGCCGACCTGGACTGCTCGATTATCGATGAGCTGCCTCCTGGCAGAACACCTGTCGAGACGCTACTGATCGACAGCAGTCGTCGCGAGCAAGTGGTACAACGGGTGGCAAAAGCCTGCGCGGGCGGGCGCCAGGCCTACTGGGTGTGCACACTGATAGAAGAAAGTGAGGCACTGCAAGCACAGGCCGCAGAGGTTACCGCTCAGGAATTGGAGCAAGCACTACCAGAGCTGTCGGTGGGATTGATTCACGGGCGCCAAAAGCCCGCAGAGAAAGACGCCGTAATGGCTGCCTTCAAGGCGGGTGATATTGCACTGCTGGTAGCAACAACAGTGATTGAAGTGGGTGTAGACGTGCCCAATGCCAGCCTGATGATCATCGAAAACCCCGAACGCCTCGGGCTGGCGCAGTTGCACCAGCTACGCGGGCGGGTTGGTCGGGGAGAAGCCGCCAGCCATTGCCTGTTGCTGTACAAGACTCCGTTGAGCAACAACGGCAAGCAGCGTCTGCAGGCTCTCAGGGCGAGCGCCGATGGCTTCTATATCGCTGAAAAAGATCTGGAGCTGAGGGGCCCGGGGGAAGTGCTGGGAACACGCCAGACCGGCCTTATGGAATTTCGAGTGGCACGACTACCAGAGCACGATGCCCTGCTGGAAGAAGTACAGCGGCTATCCGACGAGTTGCGCGCCAGCTACGCAGAACAAGTGGAGCCACTTGTTCTGCGCTGGACCGCTAACCGTCAAAAATTTGGCCAGGTGTAATCCCGACGACAAAACTCAGCTGAGAATAGCGGGCAATTCCTTCTGCAGCGCCATCTTCGCCTTGGTGGCTTCACCGGTCAGGGCAAAGCCCAACAGGTCGCCGGCACTGGAGCGAAATTCAGCTTTGACGTTGCTGCCGTCCGCTTCAATTTGCCAATCACCTTCAGCGCCTGGAGCTGGCGGAGCCACCACCACCGGACAGGCCGGTGTTTTAATGGTTACCGGCATGGCCGGGTAGGTCACGGCTGTAGGCTCGCCCGCCAATGTTTTGCCCAGCGCCCGTGCTGCCGCCATTAGTGGGGCTACGTAGACCAGAACGTGTCCGGCAACCTCTGCGCAATCACCCATGGCGTAAACATTGGGCGCGCTGGTTTCCAGCAGATTATTGGTCACAATGCCGCGGTTGGTTTCAATGCCTGACGCCTGCGCCAAGTCAACGCGGGGGCGTACACCCACCGCCGAAACAACCATATCGGCCGCGATGGTTTCGCCGTTGTTAAGGCTAACCACCACGCCCTGATCAGCTTTGTTAACTGCAGTGACCAGTGGCCCGAAGTGGAATTTGGCGCCCTTCTCCTCCAGCGCTGCCTGAACGGCCTTGCCAGCCGCTTCGGGCAACAAGGTGGGCAGGCAGTAAGCCAGTGGATCAACCGCTTCTACTTCAAAGCCACCATTGAGCAGGTCATTGGTGAACTCACAGCCAATCAGGCCGCCACCAATAATGCACACCTTCTTGACGTTATTCTTGGCCACGGCGGTACGAAAATCATCGTAGTCCAGCAGGTCATTTACCGAATAAACCATCTCCAGAGCATCTCCCTCGATGGGAGGGCTGATGACATTGGCGCCTACCGCCAACACCAATTTGCTGTAGTGAATCGCGGTATCGGCATCGCCCACCCGGATCAACTGCTCCGCGGTATCAATCGCGTTCACCTTGGTCATGGTCCAAACACTGGCCTTGAGCATTTTGCCCATGCTGCCGGCATCCAGTTGCGCCAGGTCATCGGCAGAGGTGTCCTTGGTGTAACCAGTGGACAACATAGGCTTGGAATAGGACCTGCCATCGTCCGAAGTAATCAGTATCAGCGGTGTCTCAGTGTCGTGCTTGCGAAATTCTTTGGCCAGGCCATAACCCGCCAGGCCCGTGCCTAGTATTACGACTGGTGCGTGAACTTCATCAACCACCGGTTCCTCGTGATGGGGGGTATCCTCTACGACGGCTTCCTCGATCAGCTCGAAGTCTTCCTTGCCTACGCCACAGTCGGGGCAGAGCCAGTCCTCGGGAACATCTTCCCACTTGGTTCCCGGCGCAATACCGTCATCCGGCCAGCCTTCTTTTTCGTCGTAAACCAGGCCACAGACAATACATTCCCACTTACTCATACCAATACTCTCTCACGTTCTGCTAGATCCCCGAATAACGAGGCCAAGCGAGGGCCCACGGGGGTAAAAAAGATAAAATTTGCGAGGCCACACTATAGGGTTGTATGAAAATTGTGCAAGAGTTTTGTGCCTGAAAGAAGCGCATCCAATGCTTGCAACAAGGCGCTGACTCAAGCAAATTGTCGTCTCTTCCAGCCCATTCAGAACCCAGTCTATGCCCGGCAATCGCGGCCAATCTCAGCAGGAACCGAAGTGGCGGCCATGGCGACGGTATTCAGCGACCGAGTTGCCGGCAGCACAGCGTAACTGGCTGCTGGATAACAGCTCACTGACGGCGAGACTGATCGGCTGCGGGGGGGGTGAATTCAGTGTGCAGCGCCTCAGCCAACGCTGGCAGGTGCCTACCCCCTCTGAGCGCCGCCTGTTATCGGCTCCCGATCGCGAACTTGGGTTGGTACGTGAAGTCACATTGCAGCTGGCTGGCACAGCGGTTGTTTTCGCCCGCAGTGTATTCCCCAATGCCAGCCTCGTCGGGCCATTACGGCACTTGCGAGGCCTGCAAAACCGATCGCTAGGAAGCATTTTGTTCCAGCACCCCGGGCTGCGGCGCAGCGAATTTGAACTGGCATTACTACAGCCAGGCAGTTCCTACCTGCCGACGGCACTGCATCAGAACACCCCGATTTGGGCCAGGCGATCGCGCTTCGAGATCGATGGCAAGGCGGTGCTGGTCAGCGAGGTCTTCCTCGACACATTTAAACCCTGGGCTGGCGTACTCCCGGTGCACCGCTCACAGCGCGGCAAGGTCAGCACTGCATTTCGGCGAGCAACACAGTAAGCTTGGTACCTTCCTGAAACTGACATCGATACTGCATGACCATTGCCACCAAAGCTGCTGCCCTGCTGCAACTGATCCGCTTCGACAAGCCCATTGGGACACTGCTCCTGCTGTGGCCTACTCTGTGGGCCCTGTGGATCGCCGCAGGCGGTGTTCCCGATACCAATCTGCTGATTATTTTTATCCTGGGCACCTTCCTGATGCGGTCGGCTGGTTGTGTCGCCAATGACCTTGCGGACCGCAACCTGGATGGGAGTGTAGAGCGCACAAAAACGCGTCCGCTGGTTACTGGCGCGGTAACTACCGGCGAGGCCACCCTGTTCGGCCTGGCCCTGTGCCTGCTCGCCTTTATTCTCGTGCTGTTCACCAACAACCTCACCATTATGCTGTCGCTGCCTGGAGCGGCCCTGGCGGCAAGCTACCCACTGATGAAGCGGTTCACGCATATGCCGCAGCTGGTGCTGGGCCTGGCATTTTCCTGGGGTATACCGATGGCTTTTGCGGCGCAAACAAATACCCTGCCTACCGGCTGCTGGCTGTTGTTTATTGGTAATGTGCTGTGGACAGTGGTCTATGACACTAAATACGCCATGGTCGACCGGGAGGACGATATCAAGATAGGCGTCAAATCAACGGCGATTCTTTTTGGCGATGCGGACCGGCTGGTCATTGCTTGCCTGCAGGTCATGTGCCTGCTGGCCTACTATCTGGGCGGGCAAAAGTTTGACCTTGGCCTGTACTTCAATCTTGGGCTTGTTGTTGCGGCACTGCTTTTCGGTTATCACCAGTACCTCATTCGCAACCAGGACCGTGATGCCTGCTTTCGCGCCTTCAAGCACAATAACTGGGTAGGGCTGACAATCTTCACCGCAGTGGTTCTCGATTATGCGCTGGGCAATGCCAGTTGATGCCCTATGACCGGGGATAAAGAACAGCCCTATACCGTCGAGTTCGCAACGAGCCTGGCCACGATCAGCGCAGACGATTGGGATCGCGTCGCCGGCGAGGACTACCCCTTTCTCAGGCACAAATTCCTTCTCGGCCTGGAAGAGACCGGCTGCACCACGGCCGACAGTGGCTGGCAGCCCTGTCACGTGGTGCTTCGCCGCGGTTCGGACGCTATAGCCGTCATGCCCATGTACCTCAAATCACACTCGTATGGGGAGTATGTATTTGACTGGTCATGGGCCGATGCCTGGCAACGCAGCGGCCTGGATTATTACCCCAAGCTGGTAAGCGCCATACCGTTTACCCCGGCTACCGGTCCCCGCCTGTGCATAGGCGAGGGCGAGGATGCCGCGGCAGTGACCAGCACCGTGCTACAGGCCATACAACAACTGGCCAGCAAACGAGGAATTTCTTCCTGGCATATTCTCTTCCCCAGCCAGGCGGTCAGTGACGAACTGCTGCAGCTGGGCCTGCACCAACGCGTCGCAACCCAGTTCCATTGGTTCAATGATGGCTATAAAACCTTCGATGAATTTTTGAGTACGTTCAGCAGCCGGAAACGCAAAAACCTCCGCCGGGAACGCAAGCGGGTGATCGAACAGGGGCTGCGGTTGGAAACACGAACCGGCAGCGAGATAGAAGACCAGCACTGGCAGCAGTTTTACACTTTTTATCAAATGACCTACGCCAAGCGCAGTGGCCACGGCGGCTACCTCACGCGCGAATTTTTTATCCAGACGGCGGCAGCGATGGGCGATCAGGTGGTAATGGTCATGGCCTACCATGAGGACAGCCCTGTAGCGGGTGCTCTGTATTTTCGTTCAGCAGATACGTTATTCGGGCGTTATTGGGGGTGTGAGCGTGAGTTTGATTGCCTGCACTTTGAGGCCTGCTATTACCAGGGCATCGAATACTGTATCGAACACGGTCTGCAGCGGTTTGATCCCGGCGCCCAGGGCGAACACAAAATACAGCGCGGCTTCCACCCGGTGCACACCTACTCCAATCACTGGATAGCCGACGCGCAGCTCTCGGCCGCCGTGGGTGACTTCACCCGACGAGAGATCGCTCACGTAGAAGCTTATAAAGAGCAAGCCGCTACGTTGCTGCCCTTTAAGCAATCCCTTTGATTATGGCATCCGCCAAACCAGCAGCCGATTGTTGGCGGGCATCTCATTGTCCTCAAGCAGCTGCAAACCGATGCCTCTGGCCAGCTCATCGACTGCCTCAAAGTCTCGAATAGCACTCAGGGGGTTGCGAGCCGCCAGCCATTGGTCAAACTGCGCGTTGCTGGCACTGCTGTAGTTGCCGCCGTAGTTGAAAGGTCCGTAAACGGCCAACTGCGCGCCTGATTTAAGTACAGCGTCCAGACCAGAGAAGAAGTCGCCCACCGCTTCCACGCCCATAATATGCAGGGTGTTGGCCGAGAATACGCCATCTATCTCCATTTCCGGCCAGGGCCGGCGACGCACGTCGAGCACCTGAGGGGGCGCCAGGTTCTCTGAGGTATATTCGGCACAACGCGGCAACAGCACGGGCAAATTTTCAGCAGTCTCTGTAGGCAGCCAGCGTAAGTGTGAAAGTGCGTCGGCAAAGAAAGTAGCATGTTGCCCGGTGCCGCTACCCACCTCAAGTATCGAGTCGCTGGTGGCAAACACACGAGACAGGACTGCCAGTATGGCTATCTTGTTATTTTCACAGGCCTGAGAGAAAGGTAGGTCAGCGATCATCTATAGCACCCCTGCCCGGCGTGAGCCAAATCGGCCAGCACAAGGCCCCGGCAAAGAGGGTCAGCCTGGCGGCTTGTCCCGCGTGAATACCAGCTCACGTGCGGTCGATTCACCCTTGCTGTAGCGGTATCCGGCCACCCGAAACTTTTTCAAGGCGTCTGGCTCGTTAATCGCGTTATCAATGATGTAGCGCGCCATCTGGCCCCTGGCCTTTTTCGCGTAGAAACTGATGATTTTATATTTTTCGCCCTTCAGGTCCTTGAACACGGGTGTAACAATATCCGCCTCGAGTTCGCCGGCCTTCACTGACTTGAAATACTCATTGGAGGCAAGATTAACCAGCACCGGTGAGCCGCTCTTCTTCAATTGCCTGTTAAGGCCCTGATTGATTCGGTCGCCCCAGAACTGATAGAGGTCCTTGCCGCCACTATTACCAAACTTCAGTCCCATCTCGAGGCGATAGGGCTGCATCAAATCCAGTGGTCGCAACAAGCCATACAGGCCGGAGAGAATACGCAGGTGCTTCTGTGCAAAGGAGAGCTCAGTTGCGCTGAGTGTCTCGGCTTCCAGGCCGGTATACACGTCTCCCTTGAATGCCAGAACCGCCTGCTTTGCATTCTCCAGGCTGAAGGGTTCCTGCCAGTTCATGAAGCGCTGGTGATTGAGTTCGGCAATTTTCTCGCTCACCCCCATGAGTTCACGAATATCCTGCGGGGACATCGCGCGGGCATCCGCCACCAGCGTCGCCGCGTCCTCAATAAATTCTGGTTGTGTTTTTTTGCGCGTCGTTGGTGGGGTATCAAAGTCCAGCGTCTTGGCCGGAGATATTACAGTCAGCATGTTTTTTCCCGTCACTCCTCTGGCGGCACAATCATTCACCCGCCCAAGCGCGCTATGATACTCTCCACCGTAATAATCAAAAAGACCCGTTTTACAATTCCCGATGCGAGCACTGCTTCAGCACATTGACGCCTTTACCAGTCACTGCGGTCGACTGCTGGCCTGGCTGGCGCTCTTTATGGCGCTGGTAACAACGCTGGTGGTGTTTTTACGCTACGGTTTTAACATCGGTTCTATCGCCGCCCAGGAAGCCGTCACCTACATGCACGGAAGCCTGTTCATGCTGGGCGCGGCCTTTGCCCTGAAAACCGGCGCGCATGTGAGAGTGGATATTTTTTACCGTAACTTCAGTCCAAGAGCACAGGCGTGGGTGAACAGCCTGGGCGGAATACTCTTTTTGATGCCTCTGTGCCTGTTCATTTTCGGGATCAGCATCAACTATGTGGCGGAGTCCTGGGCGATACGCGAGTCCTCCCCGGAGCCAGGTGGCATTCCCGCTGTGTTCCTGCTCAAAACCTTGCTGCCCCTGATGGCAATCAACCTTATGTTGCAGGGCATGGCTGAAATTCTGCGCAGTTCATTGCTGCTTATCGAAGGCGACAACCGCTAGTGGACGGTACTATCGCTCTGTGGATGTTCTTCGCGGTTTGCCTGCTGCTAATGTTTGGCTATCCCGTGGCCTTTACCCTGGCTGGCACCGCATTGGCTTTTGCCGCCGGCGGAATTCTGGCCGGGGTATTCGACCCGGCTTTTCTCGCCGCCCTACCCGCTCGCCTGTTCGGCACGATTAGCAACAGTACGCTTATCGCCGTGCCCCTGTTTATTCTCATGGGCATCATTCTGGAGAAATCCCGGGTGGCGGAAGAGCTGCTGGAAAATATGGCCAAGGTCTTCGGCGGGCTGCGCGGCGGATTGGGAATCTCGGTGGTTATCGTTGGCATGTTGCTGGCCGCCAGTACGGGCATTGTTGGTGCCACCGTGGTGACCATGGGTTTGTTGTCACTGCCCAGCATGATGCGCTCCGGTTACAACCCCGCTTTGGCCACCGGCACAATCTGCGCCACCGGCACACTCGGTCAGATCATCCCGCCATCAATCGCGCTTGTTCTTCTGGGCGACATATTATCCAGCGCCTACCAGCAAGCTCAACTGAGCATGAATATCTTCAACCCGAAAACAGTCTCAGTAGGCGACCTGTTCATCGGTGCGCTATTGCCGGGGCTGTTACTGGTAGCGTTGTATATAAGCTACTTGTTAATAGTGGCAGCACTGAAGCCGGAGATGGCGCCGCCCGCTAAAGTAGAAAAACCGGACCGGCTAGCCCTGGTAAAAGGTCTCGCGCCACCTATTTTGCTGATAGCACTGGTGCTTGGTTCCATACTGTCCGGCGCAGCGACCCCGACTGAGGCAGCCGGCGTGGGTGCAGTAGGTGCGCTATTGCTGGCCTTCGCGAAGCGCGAGATGAATTTGCAACGGTTGCGGGAGGTGGTGGTAAACACCCTGGAAGTAACCTGTATGGTATTCATGATCCTCATAGGTGCGGCAGTTTTCTCGCTGGTTTTTCGCGGTTTTGGCGGCGAAGAACTGATCCAGGCCTTTTTTGTCGATATGCCGGGCGGGGTTGTCGGGGCGACACTGGTGGTGATGCTGGTGATATTCCTGCTTGGATTCATTCTAGATTTTATCGAGATCACTTTTGTGGTCGTACCCATAGTCGGGCCAATATTACTGGCCATGGGTGTCGATCCAATTTGGTTAGGCATCATGATTGCGCTTAATTTGCAGACCTCATTCCTGACGCCGCCATTCGGGTTCGCGCTTTTTTACCTGCGTGGAGTCGCCCCGGATTCGGTGCCTACCAGCGCTATCTACCGGGGTGTGATTCCCTTTATAATCATCCAGCTTCTGGTACTGGGGGCGCTCTGGTTGTGGCCCGAGCTGGCAACCTGGCTGCCTGCAACACTGAAACAATAGGCGCGCCCAAACTACAACTTTCCACCAGGCATATTCAGATGAACGACATCGACTCTACCCCGATACCGCAGGGTGAACTGGCCCTACAGACAATCGCAATGCCCAAAGATACCAACGCCAATGGCGATATCTTCGGTGGCTGGCTGCTGTCCCAAATGGACATGGCAGGCGCCATGACCGCCGGTGACGTTGCGTCGGGCCGGGTAGCCACGGTTGCCGTTGAGGGGATGGCGCTACTCACGCCGGTACATGTAGGCGCAGTCGTCACCTGCTATTGCGACGTTCTTGAGGTCGGTCGCTCCTCTATACGCATCGTTGTGGAGGTCTGGATAAACTCTCAGCACGATGGTGAGCCGATCAAGGTAACAGAGGGTGAGTTTGTTTTTGTGGCGATAGACCAGAACGGTCGCACCCGGACAATCAATCCCTGAAGCGGACGCGCTACTCGTCCATTACTACGTCGCGAGCATTGATGTAAGCCTGCTCGGAAATGTGGTGGTACTCCCGCACACCCTCGTAGTAGGCCTTGAATGACGCGTGAACCTTGGCCGCCATTGGATCATCATTTATCAATTTCTGCATGACTTCCTGGGTTCCCTGCCACAACACCCTGAGCACATCGTCCGGAAGGCGTCGCAGCTGCACGCCGTGCTCATTCACCAACTGCTGAAGAGCCTGGTTATTGCGCGCCGTGAACTCATCAAGCATATCCTGATTAACCACCCTGGCCGCAGCAGTGACTATCGCCTGCAAATCCGCCGGCAATGCCTCCATGGACTGCTTGTTGACAATAAACTCGAGCAGGGGACCCGGCTCATGCCAGCCGGGGTAATAGTAGTACTTGGCAACCTCGTGTAAACCAAGGGCCCGGTCGTTATAGGGCCCTACCCATTCGACCGCGTCAATGACACCGGTTTGCAGAGAGGTATATATTTCGCCGCCGGGGATTCTGACCGCCGTGCCGCCGGCTGCAGCAAAAACCTCTCCCGCCATACCCGGAATGCGCATTTTCAAGCCCTTCAGGTCTTCGGGCGAATTGATCTCCCGGTTAAACCAGCCAGCCATTTGCACGCCCGTGCTACCGCCGGCAAGCGGAATGACATTCGAGGGCGCGTACGCCTCTTGCCAAACCTCCAGGCCACCGCCGTAATGCATCCAGCCATTCATTTCCTGGGCAGTCATCCCAAAAGGGACCGCTGTAAAAAACACCGAGGAGGGAATCTTGCCCTTCCAGTAATAGGCCGCCCCGTGACCGGCATCGGCAACCCCCTGAGACACCGCATCAAAAACTTCGAAGGCCGGGACGATTTCACCCGCGCCATACACTCGTGCTGTAAGCCGGCCACCGCTCAACTCACCAATCAGGCGAGCGAAATTTTCTGGCCCGGCGCCCAAGCCAGGCAGGTTCTTGGGCCAGGTAGTAACAATTTTCCAGTGATAGGTATCGCCGCTACCCAGAGAACTTTCAGCACCCAGCGAGACATTACTCACCGTGCCCGCCCGGTCCACAGACCACAGGCCGATCACCGCCACCAGTGCGGCGGTCAGTAAAAGGATAATCAGGGGCGAGTAGCGCCGTTCAAGGTTTGATTCTGTCATTGGTCCGGTTCCTGCGCCTACATCAACTGCAAGTTGGCATACTGAACAACCAACCACTTGCTGCCTTCGCTATCGAAGTTAACCTCGACCCGGGCGTTACCGCCACGGCCCTCGAAGTTTAGCACGACGCCCTCGCCAAAAATCTGGTGATAAACCTGCTGGCCAAGCGTCAGTCCAGTATCGGGTACCTCAGCCTGGCCCAATGCGCTGACCGGCCTGCTAACAGTCGAATGCAGACGCACCTCTTGCAGTAGTTCTGCGGGAATTTCCCGAATAAACCGCGACGGCGTGTTATAGGTTTCGCTGCCGTGCAGGCGCCGGCTCTCGGCGTAGGTGATAATCAGTTGTTCCATAGCGCGGGTAATTCCCACGTAACATAGCCTGCGCTCCTCCTCCAGGCGGCCCGGTTCTTCCAGTGACATACGGTGAGGAAACAGGTTCTCCTCCATACCGGCCAAGAAAACCAGTGGAAACTCCAGGCCCTTGGCGGAATGCAGGGTCATCAACTGCACGCTGTCCTCATGGGCGTCGGCCTGGGCATCACCGGCATCCAACGCCGCACTATCAAGAAACTGCTGCAGGGGCGACAGCTCGGCGTCCTCCGGCACAAACTGCTTGCCCGCGCTAACCAGTTCTTCCAGGTTCTCGACCCGGGCCTGGCCTTTTTCACCTTTCTCCTTCTGGTGGAACTCGATGAGACCGGATGACTGGATAATATGCTCAATGAGCTCATCCAGTGCCAGCTCGTCCGTCCCCGAGTCCAGCTCATTCAACAACACGGTAAAGCCCTGTAAAGCACCGACAGCTCTTGCGGGAAGAAGCTTTTCTTCGGCAACAACAGCAATGGCCTGCCACAGGGACAGATCTCGCTCTCTGGCCACCAGACGCAGCGTATCGAGCGTCTTGCTACCGATGCCACGGGGCGGTGTATTGATAACGCGCTCTATTGCTGCATCGTCGCCGCGATTGGATAACAGCCGCAGGTAGGCCAGCGCATTACGTATTTCCAGGCGTTCATAGAATCGCTGGCCACCATAAATCCGGTAGGGTATCGCCGACCTGATCAGTGCTTCTTCCAGCACACGTGACTGGGCGTTGGAGCGATAGAGTATTGCGATTGACGCGCGCAACTGGCCGCCATCAATCCAGCGCTCGGCCTGCTCGACGATAAAGCGCGCCTCATCCTGCTCATTGAAGCCCGCATACAGGGAGATCGGCTCGCCTGTATCACCCGCCGTCCAGAGCTCTTTTCCCAGCCGACCGAAGTTGAAATTAATCACGCCATTTGCCGCACGGAGAATGGTCTGGGTGGAGCGGTAATTTTGTTCCAGCCTGACCGTGCGGGTGTCTTTGTAATCCTCGGAAAAGCGCTGGATATTTTCGATTTTGGCGCCGCGCCAGCCATAAATAGACTGATCGTCGTCGCCTACCGCCACCACAGGAATATGCTTGCCTGCCAATACTCTCAGCCAGGCGTACTGAATGGTGTTGGTATCCTGAAACTCATCGACAAGAATCTGACGAAACCTGCCCTGATAATGCTGCAGCACCTCGGGGCTCTTCAGCCACAGCTCATGAGCCCGCAGCAGTAGCTCTGCGAAGTCCACCATGCCACCGCGCTCACAAGCCTGTTCATAGGTGCGATAGATCTTCAGCATGGTCTGGAGGTAAAGATCGCCCGCAGGCGCCTCAATGTGCGCCGCCCGCAAGCCCTCGTCTTTCTGGCCATTGATGTACCACTGCGCCTGGCGCGGTGGCCAGCGAGACTCATCAAGGTCCAGCTCCCGGCAGACCCGCTTGACCAGGCGCAACTGGTCGTCACTGTCCAGTATCTGGAAATTCTGTGGTAGCCCGGCTTCACGCCAATGGGCTTTAAGCAGACTATGTGCCAGGCCATGGAAGGTGCCCACCCACATGCCGTGGGCAGGCAAGTGCAGCATTTCTTCAATGCGCCCGCGCATTTCCTTGGCCGCTTTGTTAGTAAAGGTCACGGCCAGAATCGAGTAGGGTGAAAAATCCAGCGCCTTTATCAGCCAGGCGATACGGTGAACCAATACCCGGGTCTTACCACTGCCAGCACCGGCCAATACCAGCATGTTCTGGCTATCAGCAGCGACCGCCTCGCGCTGGGCATCATTGAGAGGAGAAAGAATTTCGGAAACATCCATCCCGCTATTCTAACCAAATAAGCCCCCGCACTCATCGCTACCTGCGACGATATGCGAGCAAATGTATAATGTTTCACCCTGCACAGGCGGAAAAGACAACGTGAATACATCCACCATGCCCATTCTTAGGGAAGTCGAAACGCGGCTGGACCAATTACGCAAGTCGGAACGCAAGGTAGCCGAGCTGGTACTGGCGCGTCCGGAAGACGTTATTCACATGCGCATCGTCGACCTGGCAGCCGCCGCCGAGGTCAGCGAACCGACGGTGATTCGGTTCTGCCGAGCCATAGGCTGCGATGGATTCCAGAGCTTCAAGCTGGCAGTAGCACGAAGCGGCGCACAAAATCCGACCGCAGAGTCTTTCGAACTAAGCGAACTGGACACCGCCAGGGATTACGCCTTCAAGGTATTCGACGCCACGGTGGATACCCTGAAGCGGGTGAGAAACACCCTAGACCCGGAGGCCATTGAAGCAGCGGTTGATGTCTTGTGCAGCGCCAAGCGCGTGGAGTTTTACGGCTTTGGCGCCTCCAGCCCGGTTGCAATCGACGCCCAACACAAATTCTTCCGCCTGCAAATCGCCAGCGCAGCACATTCCGACCCACAGATTCAGGCGATGTCAGCGATGTCACTCGCCCCGGGTGACGTGGTTGTAGCGATCTCTCAGTCGGGCAGGACCACCTCCTTGCTGGAAGCCATGGATCACGTGCGGGAGTCCGGCGCCATTCTGATCGGGCTGGCACCCAGTGGCACCCCGGTGATCAAGCGCAGCACCATTCCCATCCCTATCGACGTGGAGCAGGCCACAGATGATAGCTACACCCCCCTGCCCTCACGTATTGCCCATATGGCAGTCATCGATATCCTCGCCGTGGGAGTGTCTAAAATGAAGGGCGAGGACGTGGATCGACACCTGGGCAAGCTGAATCGCGGGCTACAGATGTTGCGCTCCGCAGATTAAGCAATTGCCTCAACGGTCTGGTAACATTCTCTAGTGTCCAGCGAGACTGAGGCTGTTGCTAATAATGAATAACGATGATCAGGACGACCGCGACTCATTGACTGAAGGCGACGGCGACAAGCAACTGGGCTTCGAAACCAGTGAATTCGCTTCCGAGGACTCTCTGGCAGAGCCAAGACGACCGGCCTTCGACGCTTTCGACAGCGATCAGGCTACCGAGTACGACGACCTCGAAACTGAAGATTTCGGTACCGAGTATATCGACGACAGCTCCGACTACGACAACGAAGACACTTCCTTTACCGATGAGCCCGACGATGATGGGCCTCTGGATATCTGGCAACAACCGGCTGATACCCCCGCCACAGCTGCAGGTGCTGGCACCGTGGGCACCGGAATATCTCGCACCGAAATAGCTGACGACGACGATGACGTCGATCTGTGGGGCGACACCGATGCCGATGCAGACGACTACGACGATACCGGAGACAGTCCTGACTGGGCCGCCACGGAAGAGACTGTGCCCGGCTGGTCAAACGAACCGGCAACGCAGCAAGACTGGCAGGAAGAAGACGAAGATCCGGAAGAAGCGGACTGGGATAACGAAGACGTGGAAACCGATCTGGATCCAGACGATGAGCCGGAGGATGACCTCGAAACCAGTGAGAGCTGGCAAACAGCTCTCGACTCTGATGAATGGGATGGCGACGGCGCTGAGGAGAGCTCGGGCTTTTTCGAAAGCTGGCCCGTGGGCCTTATCGCTGTCGCCGTGGTGGCACTACTGCTACTTGCGGGTGGAGGCTACGGGGTAATGCAGCAGAGGGCCGAAATGCAGGAAGAGATTCGCGACCTGCGCGCTCAATTGGCTACCGCCGCCCAGCCCCAGCAGGTAACTGATAGCCGCGATGCCCAGCGAGAGTTGAGCGAACGCAATGCGCAACTGCAGGATCAACTTGACAACCTCACGCTAGAAAATCGCCAGCTCAGCGATACCGTTGCTGGCTTGGAGAACCAGCTTGAAGGACAGCGGCAGGCGGCGATCAAGCTGGAGGAGGCCCGCGCCGCCGCGCGACGGCAGGCCGCAACCGGTTCGACCTCGTCGGCGCCGGCAGTCACTGCTGCACCCAAACCGGCCAGCAAACCCGCCGCTACAACAGCGGCGGCAAGTACTGGCTCCTGGTTCGTTAACTTTGGCTCTTATAGCCAACAATCTGTCGCTAGCGACTGGGCTACCAGACTGGAAGCATCGTACGGCAAGGTCATTGTGGCACCTGCCTCTGCCAACGGTAAAACTGTCTATCGCGTCAGGGTAGTCGACTTACCCAGCAAGGCGGAGGCCGATAGCGTTTCCGGCCGCTTGCAGCAAGAGTACAAGCTGCCCACCCTGTGGGTAGGCCGCCAGTAATTGCCCGGTGGCAACTGACTTGGCAGGCGCCCGGCGTCCTGATAATGTTGCTACCCTGAGAAATTGGAGATCATTATGATGAACAAACTTACACTCTCTCTCGCCGGCCTGGCATTGATAAGCACCCAGGCATTCGCCGAGTGCACCAGCCCTGATGCGCCAGAAATTCCAGACGGAGCTACTGCAGCCATGGAAGATATGCTCGCCGGCCAAAAATCTGTCAAGGCCTTTCAGGAGGCGAACCTCGCCTACATGAAGTGCCTGGAGGAAGGTTATACGGCGGCTGAAGAAACCGTCAAAAACAGCACCGAGGAGGCCGACGTAACGGCTGCCCAGGACGCCTACACTCAGGGTATCGATGCCTACAATGACGCGGTATCGAAAGAAGAAGAAGTCGCGGGCCAGTTCAACGTAGAAATCCGCGAGTACAAGGCCGCAAACCCCGGCTAAAGACCCAACGCGCCGCCTGACGTTCGTTCAGGTGGCGCCATTTACTCCACAGTCACTGATTTCGCCAGGTTGCGTGGTTTGTCTACGTCCGTCCCTTTCTGCTGTGCCACATGATAGGACAACAACTGTAGAGCGACCGTGTAGATAACCGGCTTCAATACCTCCTCACAATGAGGCATGGGCAACACTTTCACCCGCGGTTCGTCGGCAAACCCGGCATCCGCATCGGCAAATACATACAGTTCGCCACCACGTGAGCGCACCTCTTCCAGGTTGGATTTCAGTTTCTCCAGCAGATCGTCCCCAGGGGCTACTGCTACCACCGGCATGTCTGCGTCAACCAGCGCCAGCGGTCCATGCTTGAGCTCACCCGCCGGATAAGCTTCGGCGTGAATATAGGAAATTTCTTTCAGCTTCAATGCACCTTCCATGGCAATTGGATAGTGGATGCCACGACCCAGGAAAAGTGCGTGGTGTTTCTGGATAAAGTGTTCCGACATCCGCTCGATCGCAGGATCCAGCTGCAGGGTGTTGTCGACCAGCGCCGGCAGCTTCCGCAATGCCTCAAGGATTTTCTGCTCATCCGCAGGTGCCAGAGCGGCGCGCCGTCCCAACACCGTGGTCAACATCAGCATGGCAACAAGCTGGGTCGTAAACGCCTTGGTCGAGGCGACGCCAATTTCGGCACCGGCCTGGGTCAGGAATGCCAAATCACACTCGCGCACCAATGAGCTGTTATCGACATTGGCGACGACCAGACTGGCAATGAAATCATTCGCATCGGCATTGCGCAGCGCCGCCAGGGTATCGGCAGTTTCACCGGACTGGGAAATGGTTACCAACAAGGTGTCGGCATGTTGAACGCGTTTGCGATAGCGAAACTCCGACGCGACTTCTACCTCACAGGGGATGCCCGCCAACTCTTCCAGCCAGTAGCGCGCCACCATACCGGCGTGAAAGCTGGTGCCACAAGCTACTATCTGCACCGCCTTGACCCTGTCAAAAATGACCGAAGCTGTATCACCAAACGCCTCATCGGGAATGGTCGAGCCGGGCGGCAGGCTGCCCAGCGTTGCCCGCAATGCTTGCGGTTGCTGGTAGATTTCCTTGAGCATGAAATGTTCATAGCCGCCCTTGTCGGCGACCTCCACCGCCTCGGAAATCATGGTAATCGGACGCTGCACCGGGGCCCCTGCGCCATCGAAAACCTGCATGGCTGTAGAGGAAATAACCGTAATGTCACCTTCCTCCAGATAGATAAAACGGTCGGTGACCTGGCGCAGCGCCATCTGGTCGGAGGCCAGGAAGTTCTCGCCAATCCCCACTCCGATCACCAGTGGGCTACCCTCACGGGCAGCAACGACCTCTTCCGGGTTTTCGGCATCCACAGCGGCCAGGGCATAGGCGCCCTCGAGTCGGGGCACGGTGTTTTGCATGGCCTGCAACAGGGTATTACCCTCCGCCAACTGCTGGTGCAACAGGTGGACGATGACCTCCGTGTCCGTCGCCGAGGAAAACTCATAACCCTGGGCGGACAACGCCTCGCGCAGTTCCTTGTGGTTTTCAATGATGCCGTTGTGTACCAGCGCCACACGATCAGCAGAGAGGTGCGGGTGGGCATTGGCTACTGAAGGCTCACCGTGTGTTGCCCAGCGGGTGTGGGCGATACCCGAGCAACCCAGTATCGGGTGCAGGGACTGGGCCTGCTCCAGTTCACTAACCCTGCCCAGTTGCTTGTGCAGCTGAAGGTTACTTTCATTGTCGACCAATGCCATGCCGGCGGAGTCATATCCGCGATACTCAAGGCGGCGCAGACCCTCCAGCAAAATCTCTGAAACTTCCCGACGGGCTGTTGCCGCTACAATGCCACACATTGCTATTCGCCCCGCTCTTTTGACGACGTCGGGCGCACCCAACCACTGACATTGCGCTGCTTGCCTCGCCCAACCGCCAGCTCATCCTTACCAACCGGTTTGGTAATAGCGGAGCCTGCTGCCACAAAACCCTGTTCCGCTATTTCAATCGGGGCCACCAGCGTACTGTTGGAACCCACGAAACTTCCGCTGCCGATAACCGTCTGGTGTTTGTTCACCCCGTCGTAATTACAGGTGATCGTACCCGCACCAATATTCACTTCAGACCCCATGTCACAGTCGCCAACATAAGACAGGTGATTAACCTTACTGCCAGCACCAATATTGGCCTTTTTTGTTTCAACGAAGTTGCCAATACGGGCACCTTTTGCCAGAACGGTCCCTGTTCGCAGGCGGGCAAACGGGCCCACGGAGCAGCCCTCAGCCAACTGACAATCCTCCAGGTGGGACATGGCATGAACTACCGCACCAGCACCAACCGACACATTCTTTAGCACGCAGTTCGGGCCTATAGTGACGCCGTCCGCGAGACTCACGTCACCCTCAAACACGACACCCACATCAATCGACACATCAACGCCACACTGCAGGGTTCCACGAATATCGATGCGCGAGATGTCTGCGACGTTAGTACCGTATCTTAGCAAGGCCTGCGCCTGCCGCTTCTGGTATTCGCGTTCCACCGTATTAAGCTGCACCCGGTCATTAACGCCCTGCACATCCATTTCAGCGACCGCCTCCACACTGGCAATAGACACGCCCTCTGTCACTGCCAGCGACAAAATATCTGGCAGGTAATATTCGCCCTGTTGGTTGTCATTACCCACGCGCGGCAGATAGGTGTTCAGCGCACTGGCAGGTGCTGCAAGCACACCGGTATTAATTTCATCGACCGCGCGCTGTTCGGCAGATGCGTCCTTGTCTTCTACTACGCACTGAATCGCCCCATCACTATCCCGCAGCACCCGGCCATAACCGGCAGGGTCAGCTAGCCGTGCCGTTAACAGGGCCGGCCCGGATCCTGCCAGCTCGACCAATGCCTGCAGGCTATCTTCTTCGATGAGGGGAACGTCGCCATACAGCACAAGTACCGTGCTATCGGGGTCAACTGCGGGCATGGCTTGCAGGACCGCGTGGCCGGTACCGAGACGTTCGGTCTGCTCAACCCATTGCAGAGGATACGCTGACAAGGCGGAGCGCACGGTGTCGGCGCCGTGACCGACAACCACATGTATTGCTCTGGGCTGCAGGCGCGATGCAGTATCCACAACATGCTGCAACAGCGGTCTGCCCGCCACCGGGTGTAACACCTTGGGTAAGCTGGAACGCATTCTGGTGCCTTGTCCGGCAGCGAGGATTATAACTTCGAGATTCATCTGTGGTGGCTCCGAGCGTTGCTGAGACGCCCATGTGTCAATTGTTTTTTGACATTTATTGATTTGTTAGCGCATATTACAGCTACCTTTAGCCAACACAACGCCATTTGTCACAAATAAAATGACAACAAGTAAGAATGAAGCACTGGCCCAGTTGGGGCTGGATGCTCGGGAAATCGCGATCTACGAGGCCCTGCTCAGGCTGGGGCCTGCTTCCATACGTGATGTGGCCGCACAAGCCGGCATCAATCGCGGCACCGCCTATGAAACCCTGAAAAAACTCGCCGGCAAAGGCGTGGTCAGTTACTTCCCCAAGGGTCGGAGGCGGGTATTTCAGGCCGAGGATCCAGAGCGGTTATTGTCCCTTGGCGAAAGCAAACAGCAATCCCTGACCCAGGCGATGGATCAGTTGCGGCGGGAAATCATTCCGACGCTGAAAATGTCTCAGACCGAGTTCAGCCCCGGTAATGTTCGATTTTATGAGGGTGATGATGGCGTAGAGCTGGTACTGCGCGATATTCTCGACACGGCCGGTCGGTCGCCGGACAGCGGCTATTCAGTGATTTCTACCAAAACGCTACGCGAACACCTGTATCGCCCCTTCCCCAACTTTACCCGGCAACGCATAGAGCGAAGCATCAATGTACGCGTGATCGCGGTGGGTGAAGGAGGTGACGATGCCGAGCTGGCGGAACGCAAATGGCTGGCAGCGGATGACACAGCAGACGCCTCGTACATCGCTATTTATCCGCCGAAGGTTGCAATGATTACACTGGCCGACCAGAACTACCCGGTTGTTGTAATCATAGATTCTGCGGCGATTGCCTCTACCCAGCAAATTCTGTTCGACACCTTGTGGCGTTTTTTATAGTACGTTTTTAATAGTACAAACAAAAACCCCGGCAGTAGCCGGGGTCTGAATACGCTTGAAGAAACAAACTTTAACCGCGACCGGCCCTGTTTCGCATCTTGCGCAAGGTGGCTAGCTGAGCTGCCGCTTCGGCAAGCTGTGAGGAAGCCCTTCCGTAGTCAAAGTCGCCCGTCTGGTTGGCCAAGGCTTGCTCGGCCTCTTTGCGCGCTTCTTCCGCCGCAGCTTCATCCACATCGCCAGCCCGTATTGCGGTGTCGGCCAGTATAGAAACTACGCCTGGCTGCACTTCAAGGAAACCACCGGACACATAGAACACTTCTTCATCGCCGCCCTGTGTCACCACGCGGATCGGCCCTGGAACCAGTGACGTTAGCAGCGGCGCGTGGCCATAGCTCACGCCCAGCTCGCCCTCACCACCGGTGGCTACCAGCATTTCCACCAACCCGGAAAAAATTTCTTCTTCCGCGCTGACGATATCGCAGTGAATTGTCATTGCCATAATGTGGCCTCGCTCGCTTACAGAGTCTTGGCTTTCTCGACAGCTTCTTCCATGCTGCCAACCATATAGAACGCCTGCTCTGGCAGGTGGTCGTACTCGCCAGCAAGGATTCCTTTAAATCCTGCAATCGTATCCTTGAGCGATACATACTTGCCCGGTGAACCGGTGAAGATTTCCGCCACGTGGAAAGGCTGTGACAGGAATCGCTCAATCTTACGTGCGCGGTTTACAGTCTGCTTGTCTTCTTCAGACAGCTCGTCCATACCCAGAATCGCGATGATGTCCTTGAGCTCCTTATAGCGCTGCAGTACAGACTGTACGCCACGGGCAGTATCATAGTGATCGGCACCAATGATCAGCGGATCCAGCTGACGCGAGGTAGAGTCCAGCGGGTCAACAGCAGGGTAAATACCCTTGGCAGCAATATCACGGCTCAGTACAACGGTTGAATCAAGGTGAGCAAAGGTTGTTGCTGGCGATGGGTCAGTCAAGTCATCCGCCGGTACATACACCGCCTGGATAGAGGTAATCGAACCCACTTTGGTAGAGGTGATACGCTCCTGTAACACACCCATTTCCTCAGCCAGTGTAGGCTGGTAACCCACCGCTGAAGGCATACGACCCAGCAGTGCCGATACTTCGGTTCCCGCCAGTGTGTAACGGTAGATATTGTCGACAAACAGCAGAACGTCACGGCCTTCGTCACGGAATTTCTCCGCCATGGTCAAACCAGTCAAGGCCACACGCAGACGGTTGCCTGGGGGCTCATTCATCTGGCCGTAGACCATCGCCACTTTTGAGTTGCTGAAGTTCTCAACGTCAACGACCTTGGACTCCTGCATTTCGAAATAAAAGTCGTTACCCTCACGAGTACGCTCACCCACACCGGCAAAAACCGACAGGCCAGAGTGCTCGGTCGCGATGTTGTTAATCAGTTCCATCATGTTAACGGTCTTGCCCACGCCAGCACCGCCGAACAGTCCAACTTTACCGCCCTTGGCGAACGGACACACAAGGTCAATTACCTTGATGCCGGTTTCCAGCAATTCATCAGAGGCCGACAACTCTTCATACGTTGGCGCCTTACGGTGGATAGAAGCGCGCTCTTGCTCGCCAATAGGGCCACACTCATCGATCGGGTTACCCAATACATCCATGATACGGCCCAGGGTCTCGACCCCAACCGGCACAGAAATTGGCGCACCAGTATTTTCAACCGACAGACCGCGGCTAACACCTTCTGAAGAACCCATGGCAATAGCGCGGACAACGCCGTCGCCCAGCTGCTGCTGCACTTCAAGTGTCAGTTCTTTCTCGGGTACTTTCAGGGCATCGTAGACCTGCGGTACGCTTTCACGCGGAAACTCCACGTCGATAACGGCACCGATAATTTGTACGATTCGTCCGCTGCTCATGTTCGGATCCTCTAATTCAAAATTTCTACAGACGCTGGCTAGCTAATCGCTGCCGCGCCACTAACAATCTCTGACAATTCCTGGGTGATCGCTGCCTGTCGTGCCTTGTTGTAAATCAGCTGCAGGTCGTCGATCAAATCACCGGCGTTGTCAGTTGCATTCTTCATGGCCAGCATTCGCGCAGCCTGCTCACAAGCACCATTCTCCACAACCGCCTGATAAACCTGTGACTCGATATAACGTGTCAACAAGCCTTCCAGAAGCGCTTTGGCATCGGGCTCGTAAATATAGTCCCAGTGGTGTTTCATCTCCTCGGACTCTTCCGCCTCAAGAGGCAGCAATTGTTCAACGAGGGGGTCCTGGGTCATGGTATTTACAAACTGGTTACTGACCAGAAACAGGCGGTCGATCTTGCCTTCTTCGTAAGCGTCCAGCATCGCCTTAACGCCACCGATAAGATCGGCAATCGCCGGCTCTTCACCGAGGTCGCGAGCGGCAGCAATCACATTACCGCCGTAGCTGTTAAAAAACGCTGTGGCCTTGGCGCCAATCAGGCAAAGGTCGATATCAATGCCTTTGTCGTCCCATTCTTTCATCGACTTCACGGTGGTCTTGAACAGGTTGATGTTCAGGCCGCCGCACAAGCCACGGTCAGTAGAGACAACGATATAGCCGACCCGGCTGATCTCGCGCTTCTCCATGTACATGTGCTGATACTCAGGCGCGGCATTGGCAATATGGCCTACTACCGAGCGCATACGACGGGCGTAAGGCTTGCCCAGCTGCATACGATCCTGAGCCTTGCGCATCTTCGACGCCGCAACCATTTCCATGGCGCTTGTGATCTTCTGAGTACTTTGAATACTCGAGATCTTTGTCCGAATTTCTTTACCGGCTGCCATAACGGATTACCAGGTTTGCGTTGACTTAAACTTCTCGATGGCGGACTTGAATGTCTCCAAGACCTCATCACTATAAGCGCCGCTTTCTACCAGACTGCTCATGTAATCGCCATGCTCAGCCTGCATATAGGAAAGCAGTGCGTCTTCGAAGTCGCCAATTTTGTTGACGTCGACATCGGTGAGGAAGCCTTCGTTAGCGGCATACAACATCACGCCCATCTCGGCGATAGACTTTGGCGAGTACTGCTTCTGCTTCATCAGCTCAGTTACACGCTCACCGTGGTCCAGCTGTGCCTTGGTGGCGTCGTCAAGATCAGAGGCAAACTGCGAGAAAGCCGCAAGCTCGCGATACTGGGCCAAGGCGGTACGAACACCACCGGCCAGCTTGCTGATCAATTTGGTCTGCGCTGCACCACCTACTCGCGATACCGAAATACCGGCGTTCATCGCAGGCCGGACACCGGCGTTAAACATGTCAGCTTCCAGGAAGATCTGACCATCGGTGATAGAAATCACGTTGGTGGGTACAAATGCCGACACGTCACCCGCCTGTGTTTCAATGACAGGCAGCGCTGTAAGAGAACCGGTTTTGCCTTTCACTTCGCCGTTGGTGAAGTCCTCTACGTACTTGGCATTAACGCGCGCCGCACGCTCCAGCAAACGAGAGTGGAGATAGAAAACGTCACCGGGATACGCTTCACGACCCGGAGGACGACGCAGCAACAGGGAAATCTGCCGGTAGGCCCAGGCCTGCTTGGTCAGATCATCATAAATAATCAGGGCGTCCTCACCGCGATCGCGGTAGTACTCACCCATGGAGCAACCGGCAAACGGAGCCAGGTACTGCATGGCAGCAGGATCCGAGGCGGTAGCAGCAACGATAATGGTGTGCTCCATCGCGCCGTGTTCTTCCAGCTTACGCACAACGGCCGCAACAGAAGATGCTTTCTGGCCAACGGCAACGTACACACACTTAATGCCGGAGCCTTTCTGGTTAATGATGGCGTCAACCGCGATAGCTGTTTTACCAATCTGGCGATCGCCAATGATCAGCTCACGCTGGCCCCGACCGATGGGTACCATAGCGTCAACCGCTTTCAGACCAATCTGAACCGGTTGGTCAACTGACTGACGAGCAATAACGCCCGGTGCAACCTTCTCCAGTGGATCGGTTAAGGCGGCGTTGATTGGGCCCTTCCCGTCAATGGGTGTCCCCAGTGCATCGACAACGCGACCCTGCAGTTCAGGACCTACGGGTACTTCCAGAATTCTGCCGGTACAACGACAGCTCTGGCCTTCCGCCAGGCTCTTGTAGTCACCCAGGATTACCGCACCAACGGAGTCTCGCTCCAGGTTTAGCGCCATACCATAGATGCCGCCTTCAAATTCAATCATCTCGCCGTACATAACCTCGGCAAGACCGTGAATTCGAATAATACCGTCGGTAACCGATACCACGGTGCCTTCGTTGCGAGCTTCAGACGACACATCGAGCTGGTCGATGCGTGACTTGATAATCTCGCTGATTTCAGATGGATTCAGTTGCTGCATGCTCTGTTCCTCAATCCTAAATTCTAGGAGTTCAATGCTTCAGCAAGCTTGTTCAGCCTGCCGCGCACAGAGCCATCGATCACCAGATCTCCGGCTCGTATTAAAACGCCACCTAACAACTCTTTGTCGGTAGCGGTGCTGACCTTCACTTCGCGCTCGAGCTTTTTGCCCAGCACGTCTGCCAATTTTTCGGTTGTCGCATCACCAAGGTCAAAAGCAGAGACTACTTCCACATCTACTGACTTTTCTTGATTGGCTTTAAACAATTCAAACTGGGAAGAAATTTCCGGCAGCAGGGCCAGGCGCTTATTGGCCGCCAGAATGCTTATAAAGTTTGTCGCTTCAGCGCCCAATGCATCACCGCAGACCTCGGCCATTGTTTGCGCCTGTTGCTCATCAGTCAGGGACGGGTTGTTGAGAACCGCGGCCATTCCTTCATCAGCAGCAACGGCTGCCGCCGTCGACAGTTGGTCTGACCACGCTGCAAGAGCACTATGCTCGCGCGCATACTCAAACGCGGCCTTGGCATAGGGGCGGGCTAGTGTGCTTAATTCAGCCATAGCTACTCCGCCTTACAGCTCTGCTGCCAGCTTGTCGACCAGCTCGTTGTGAGCTTCCTGGTCAATCGCTGCACCCAGAACTTTTTCGGCACCGGCAAGAGACAGGGCGGCAACCTGACCACGCAGTTGTTCGCGGGCACGGTTTGTTTCCTGCTCTATTTCTGCCTGAGCGGAAGCTTTGACACGATCGGCTTCGACAACCGCCACGTCCTTGGCTTCTTCAACCAACTGGTTGGCGCGCTTATTAGCAGAATCGATAATACCCGCAGCCTCTTCCTTGGCCTCTTTAAGCCGTTCAACGGCTTTTTCCTGCGCCAACTCAAGATCATGGCTGGCGCGATCCGCAGCGGCCAGGCCATCGGCTATTTTTTCTTCGCGCTCCTGCATTGCCGCAATAATCGGCGGCCATACGTACTTCATGCAAAAGACGACGAAGCCGACGAACGCAAGCATCTGTCCGATGAGCGTAAGATTAATATTCACGCTGTGCTCCTCACTGGTAACGTGGGGTGATTACGATATCCACCCCCTTGGCAACGAATGCTGGATTAAGCGGCGACAACAAAAATCAGGTACATCGCGATACCAACACCGATAATGGGGATCGCGTCTACCAGGCCAGCGCCGAGGAAGAAGGTAACCTGCAGCTTGGGAGCCAGTTCTGGCTGGCGAGCTGATCCTTCAATCAGTTTGCCGCCAAGAAGGCCTACACCGATCGCCGCACCGAGTCCGCCCAGACCCATCATGATGGCGGCAGCAACAAAGATTAATTCAGGCATTTTTTTCTCCTAGTGTTAAATCAAAAGTTAATTAGTCGTAAATCAATGATCTTCATGCGCCATGCTGAGATACACAATGGTCAAAACCATGAAGATAAAAGCTTGCAGGGTAATTACCAGAATATGGAAAATCGCCCAGCCCACTTGTAACAATCCTGCTGGCGCCATCCACGCCAGACCAGCGCTGAAAAGAGCTGCAATCAGGATAAAAATCATCTCGCCGGCGTACATGTTGCCAAATAGTCGCAGGCCCAGTGAAAACGGCTTGGCCAGAAGGCCAACCACTTCCATAAACAGGTTAACCGGAATAAACATCCAGTGATTGAATGGGTTCATGGTCAGCTCTCTGACGAAGCCAAGACCTTTCACCTTGATCGAGTAGTAAAGCATCAGGATAAACACACCCAAGGCCATGCCCATCGTAATATTGGGGTCCGTGGAGGGGACGATTTTCTGGTATTCAACACCCAGTAGCATCAGCGAGTGGGGAATCAGGTCAACCGGAATAATATCCATCAGGTTCATCAGGAATACCCAGACGAAAATTGTCAGGGCAAGCGGTGCCACCAGCTTGTTATGGCCATGGAAGGTATCGCGAACCGTGTTGTCGACAAACTCCACGACCATTTCTACAGCGTTGACTACGCCGCTGGGTGTACCGGATTCGGCCTTTTTGGCGACGCCTCGAAAAATCCAGCAAAACACGATGCCGAGGCCTATAGACCAAATCATCGAATCGACATGAATAGCATTGAAGCCCATGGCTGATGCCTCGGCGCCACCGTGGGCCATCACCCAGGCTCCACCGTCCGGGACTACAGAGCCATCATAGCGTTCGAAACCGCCTGGCAACTTCCCATAAGTGAGATTAGTCAGGTGGTGAACGATATATTCGGAAATTGTCTGTGATTCGCCTGCCATCTATAACAACTCTCGTCTCTCGCTTTCCATCAGGTTGTCACCTCAGCAACAACCAACTTCCGGTAATTTGAATCAGCACCATCGCAATGTAGGCAATAAATACTGTGGCGCCCTCTATTGGCCTTACCAGTGCAAAGACCAGGGCGAACCCGGCCACACTGAGAAAAAACTTACCAATTTCGCCCGCATAGCTTGACCGTGCAATCTGTCGGGCTGAACTTGCGCCGCGCCATCTAAAGGCCAATACAGCGAAATAGGCCTGGGGCAGAATGGCTATCAAACCGCCACATACCACAGAGATTGCAGAAACCTCTCCACGTAATAGCCACACAGCCATGCCAAACAAAAGCAGGAGTGCACATTGCGCCAGGGTGATTCGATGGACCGGAGGACGGGCTATCCGGGCACCTTCTATCGCTGCCACGCCGTACTCCCCTTGCCATTAGCCACTCGGGTTTCTTCCTCGTTCAGGGCGCGCGCATTATAGGTTGATTAATACACAGGTTCAACCGGATCTGTGCCTTGTCTGGGCAATGAAAAGTACCACCGTACGCGGTGCGAATCGGCGAGTATGGGCAGTATCAGAACAACTACTGTATATAGTAGAAAGGCCCCTCTAAAACACTAGATAGTCGATTACACGGTCCAGCGATTCAGCTACTTGATGTGGCTGAGAATTCCGTCAAGTTCGTCGAGACTGCTGTAGCTCAGCACTAATTTGCCTTTGCCTTTGGCGGTATGCTGAATGGCGACCTTCGCACCCAGTCGCAGCGACAGATCATCCTGAAGCTGACGAATGTTTGGATCCATCTGTCGCTGCTCCTGCGGCTTGGCTACTTTCGCCAGGCTGTTACGCACCAGTGCCTCTGTTTGGCGCACAGAAAGGCCCTTGCTAACCACAACGCGTGCCGCTTGTGACTGTTCGTTGCCCTCCAGGCCAAGCAGAGCACGGGCATGACCCATTTCCAGATCACCGTGTTCCAATAATCGCCGTACATCTTCCTGCAAGGTCATCAACCTCAGCAAGTTAGTCACTGTAGATCGCGATTTACCTACCGCCTGCGCCACTTCCTGTTGGGTGAGTTCAAATTCCTGCTGCAAACGCTGCAGTGCTGCCGCCTCCTCGATCGGATTCAGGTCCTCTCGCTGTATATTCTCGATCAGGGCCATCGCTATGGCCGCCTCGTCGCTTACCTCACGTACCAGGGTCGGAATCTCGGCCAGTCCAGCTAACTGGGATGCCCGCCAGCGCCGCTCGCCAGCGATGATTTCATATTTACGATCGGATATTGAGCGCACCACAATAGGCTGCATTACACCCTGTGCCTTGATGCTGTCTGCAAGCTCTTGCAACGACTCGGGCTCGATGTCACGACGTGGCTGGTATTTACCGCGCTGGATCAGATCTACCGGTAACACCTTCAGGCTGCCATTCTGCTCGGCGCCGTCGCCAGTCGAATCGCCAGCGGTGCCGGCTGTCGATGCGGCGGCAGAGCCCAGTAATGCATCCAGTCCTTTGCCCAGGCCGCGTTTTCTGGTGCTCATAGCGCCTCTCCGTCGTTTTTCTCAGCGGTAACAACAGCTGAATCTGCTTCCATGCGTTTTTCTTCTCGCCGGATAATCTCGCCAGCCAATGCCATATAGGCTTTAGAGCCGCGAGAGTATTTATCATAGTGTAATGCCGGCAAGCCGTAGCTTGGCGCCTCAGCCAGACGAATATTTCTTGGTACCACCGTGCGGTAGACCTTCTCGCCAAAATGGCTGTGTAACTGGGCAGACACTTCATTGGTGAGGCTGTTTCGCGGGTCGTACATGGTCCGCAAAATTCCCTCGACACGCAGATGCGGATTTACCGAGTCAGCTACGCCGGAAATCGTGTCCATCAGGGCCGATAAACCTTCCAGCGCAAAATACTCGCATTGCATTGCAATGATTACACCGTCCGCTGCTACCAACCCATTGAGAGTGAGCATATTCAGAGAGGGCGGACAGTCGATCAACATATAGTCGTAATCTGCTCCACCCTCGATAAGCGCCGCGCGCAGTCGTCGCTCTCGACCCTCTACCTCAAGCAATTCCACCTCGGCGGCAGTGAGATCGCCGTTTGCTGGTAGCACATCAAAGCCACTCTCTACGGTGGCTAAAGCGACATGACTGAGCGGGGCGCGGTGGACAAGAACATCGTAAATGCTGCGCTCAATTGCATGCTTGTCGATACCGCTGCCCATGGTTGCGTTGCCCTGTGGGTCGAGGTCGACCAACAGTACACGCTGTTGCATAGCAGCTAGGGATGCAGCCAGATTGACGCAGGTGGTCGTTTTTCCAACCCCGCCTTTCTGGTTTGCGATCGCGATAATTCTTGGCACTTACAACGTCCTTTCAGGGCTAGAGGGTACTACGTTGATACTTTCAGGAGTTTCATCCGCACCAGATGACGATGTTCATCCAGATCTGGAACAACTACCGGCTGCACTGCTTCGATTGTACAAAGACTTTCAACCGCTTCCAGTTCATCTTGCGGGTAAACGCCTTTCATCGCCAGAAAAACCCCATCCGGTTTCAAAAGATGCGAGCAACTGGCGACCATATCAGGCAGACCAGCGAATGCGCGGGACAGGACTACATCATACTGTTGCGATGGTTGAAATGATTCCACCCGTTGATGGTGGACAACCATGTTATCCAAGCCCAGGGCGGTTTTCACCTGAAAAAGAAAACGGGTCTTTTTACTATTGCTGTCCAACAGGTGGACTTCTTTGGCCGGGTTGAGAATGGCCAGCGGTACACCTGGAAGCCCAGCGCCACTGCCCACGTCAATCATACGCTTACCGTCCACCAGGGGCGCAATAGCCAGGCTATCGAGCAGATGCCGAACAACCATCGCTTCGGGATCACGCACTGCCGTGAGGTTGTAGGTGCTGTTCCATTTTATCAGCAGGGCCAGGTAAGCCAGCATGCTGTCGCGCTCGGATTCGGTGATTTCCAGACCCAGCTCACGACAGCCGCGCTGCAACAGCAAGGCACAGGGGTCATCCATATCAGGCAGATTTTCTGCCGGGGTCTGAACTGGCCAATTCTCCGCGCTTTTTCAGGTAAACCAGCAAAATGGCCACTGCGGCTGAGGTTACTCCCGGCACCCGCGAAGCGCGTGCCAGCGTTGTTGGCCTTGCGGCTATAAGCGTCTGGCGCACTTCATTGGACAAACCGTCGACCAGTTCATAGTCGAGATCCTGAGGTAGCAGGGTATTTTCGTGTCGGCGTAAGCGGTCGATATCATCCTGCTGCCGATCAATATAGCCCGCATACTTTGCCTGAATCGCTACCTGCTCTGCTGCTTGCGGGTCATTGGTCGGTTCGCCCTTGAGTGACGCTACCTGGGCATAACCTAGCTCCGGGCGTTTCAGTAGGTCTGCCAGCGAGTATTCACGGGTAATCGGCTTGGCTAGCACAGCTGACAGCGACTCTGCCTGCGGGGTTTCGGGATGAATAAACGTGCTTGCCAGGCGTTGCGCTTCCCTATCAATCTCTTCGCGCTTACTGACAAAACGTTGCCAGCGAACGTCATCAACAAGCCCAAATTCACGGCCTTTTTCGGTCAATCTCAGGTCGGCATTATCCTCTCGCAGCAACAGGCGATATTCTGCGCGGGAGGTGAACATTCTGTACGGCTCAAGCGTGCCAAGCGTGATCAAATCATCGACCAAAACGCCGAGATAGGCCTCATCACGGCGCGGACTCCAGGCTTCCCTACCCTGCACAGCAAGCGCGGCGTTAAGACCCGCCAATAGGCCCTGGGCTGCGGCTTCTTCATAGCCGGTAGTCCCATTGATCTGGCCTGCGAAATACAATCCGGGCAGGACTTTGGTCTCCAGTGATGGATTCAGATCCCTGGGATCAAAAAAGTCGTATTCGATGGCATAGCCCGGCCTGGTGATATGGGCATTCTCAAAGCCACGGATGGAGTGAACGAGATCTATTTGCACGTCGAAGGGCAGGCTTGTGGATATACCATTGGGGTAGAGCTCAGATGTCGTCAGCCCCTCCGGCTCGATAAACACCTGGTGGCTGTCTTTGTCTGCAAAACGGTGAATCTTGTCTTCGACACTGGGGCAGTAGCGAGGGCCCACACCCTCGATAACGCCAGAATACAATGGCGACCGGTCCAGGCCGGCGCGAATAATATCGTGAGTACGCTCGTTGGTATGCGTAATCCAGCAACAACGCTGACCCGGATGTTCTTCGGTACTGCCCAAAAATGACATCACCGGCCTGGGCTCATCGCCCCACTGCTCGGCAAGGTCAGTGAAATCCACCGACCGCGCATCAATTCTTGGGGGGGTTCCGGTTTTTAATCGGTCTACCCGAAACGGCAGCTCACGCAGACGCTGGGCAAGGGCGATTGAGGGAGGGTCTCCGGCTCGACCACCGGAACTATTCTCCAGCCCAATATGCATTTTTCCACCCAGAAATGTCCCGGTGGTTAATACAACGGTGGGCGCCCTGAACACCAGGCCCATCTGGGTAATCGCACCAGTCACCCTGCCCCCTTCAACCAACAAGTCATCAACGGGCTGCTGGAAAATGGAAAGACCTGGCTGATTCTCGATAATTTCACGAATGGCATTGCGATAGAGAACCCGGTCTGCCTGCGCTCTTGTGGCTCGAACAGCCGGGCCTTTGCGGGCGTTGAGCACTCGAAACTGGATTCCAGCACGATCTGTTGCCCTGCCCATGGCGCCACCAAGGGCATCAACTTCGCGTACCAGGTGACTCTTGCCAATGCCACCAATTGCAGGATTACAGGACATTTGACCGAGGGTGTCGACGCTATGCGTGAGCAACAGCGTACGGCAACCCATACGAGCAGCCGCCAGGCAGGCCTCGGTGCCAGCGTGACCACCGCCGATAACTATCACATCAAATGTTTGTTTGTATTCCAACCTTCGTCTGTCCCGCAGTTCAAGGGTCGGCGATTATACGTGCCGTTGCCTGCTTGTACAAAAATTGAGCTTGGTTAATTTAAAGGCTTTTGCTCTATTACTTATAAGGTATTAACTAAATATATATGTATATAGGTATTATATTATTGTAGTTATTATTAGGCGGCCTTATCGCTGTTGGTAACCGCTTAAACGGTATATTTATCAGATACTTAAGACAATGATATCCCCGTTGGAAAATACTGAAACCAGGGTTCAAAAGGCGTGTATGCGGTGTGGATGAAAATACCCGTGATCGGGCAGGAAATTGATTTTCTCGTGAATGTCCTGAAAAGGCCCTTGTTTATCGTCAGTAAATACACGGCTTACTCACAGTAAGCATCCCGTTGACTCAAATCTGTGTAATTTCCCTGTACTAACCGGGGATCGTCTGTAGATAACTATTTACCGATGCAAAAACTGGAAAAGATCTCCCCCAGTAAGTCGTCGCTGGATACCGTGCCAGTGATCGTACCCAGATGATTCTGGCAACGCCGTAAATCCTCCGCCAGTAACTCACCTGCCCCGGTACCTGTGAGTTGTAAGCGCCCTTCTTCCAGACATTCTCGGGCTTTTTCCAATGCCTGCCAATGTCTGCGTCTGGCGCTGAACTTACCCTCTGTGTTCTGTTTGTAGCCCATGCTGACGAGCAGATGCTGCTTCAAGTCAATGAGGCCGGCACCGGTGGCCGCCGAGAGATAGATTACGTCGCTGTCATCTTCTGCTTTCAAACCCGGCGTTACGCCGCTCAGGTCGCACTTATTGCGTACTACTGTGACTGGGATGTCGTTTAATAGTGTGCGCTCACTATCAATTAGAAGTTTGTCGATAGTGATGTCATTAGTAGAGATAGTGTCATCGATTACCAACAGTATACGATCCGCGCTGGTCATTTCCTCACGCGCTCTGCGTATGCCCTCTTGCTCGATCGGGTCATTACTGTCGCGTAGGCCGGCAGTATCTACGATGTGCAGAGGCATCCCATCTATTTGAATATGCTCACGCAGCACATCGCGGGTTGTGCCCTGAATCGGGGTGACAATAGCGGTGTCCTGGCCCGCCAGTGCATTGAGCAAACTGGACTTTCCGGCATTGGGTGCGCCAGCAATAACCAGTTTCATCCCCTCCTGGAAGAGCGCTCCTTGTCTGGCTTCTTCATACACCGACTCCAGCCGAGCCATGATGCCTTCCAGCCTCTCACTGACGGCTCCTTCCTTGATGAAGTCGATTTCCTCTTCGGGGAAATCAATGGCGGCCTCTACATAAACTCGAAGCTCGGTAACCGAGGCGACCAGGGCATTTACCCTTTCTGAAAAAACACCCTGTAGTGAGGCGCCGGCGTTGAGCGCGGCCTGCTCGGTTGTGCTGTTGATCAGGTCGGCGATTGCTTCGGCCTGCGACAAATCAATTTTGCCATTCAGGAACGCCCGTTCTGAGAATTCACCGGGTCTTGCGGGACGTGCGCCCAACTCACAACATCGTTGTAACAACATATCCAGAATGACCGGGCCGCCATGAGCCTGGAATTCGACAATATCCTCACCGGTAAATGAGTGAGGCCCGGGGAATAACAACACCAGCCCTTCATCGATGGGCTGAGCGGAAGCATTGTGTAAACCGCTAAGATGCGCGTGTCGAGGTATCAGTTCCTGCTGCGCTATCTGGCGGCCGACACTGGGAGCCAGTGGTCCGGATACTCGTATGATACCCACCCCACCGCGCCCGGGGGCCGTTGCTATGGCCGCTATGGTGTCGCTGTCTAGCGGGGCGATGTCAGTCACTGCTCTGTCAGGCTTTCGCCGCGGCGTTCTCTATCTGGCGAGTGATCACATACTGCTGGGCCATCGATAACAGGTTGTTAACGACCCAGTAAAGGACCAGGCCTGCAGGGAACCACAGGAAGAAGAAGGTGAATACGATGGGCATCCACTGCATGATTTTCGCTTGCATGGGATCAGGCGGTGGCGGATTGAGTTTCTGCATGAACCACATGGAAGCGCCCATCAGCAAAGGCAGCACAAAGTAAGGATCCATCACCGAAAGATCGTTAATCCAGAGAATGAAGGGCGCATGGCGCAATTCCACACTCTCCATAAGCGTCCAGTACAAGGCGATGAATACGGGCATCTGCACCAGTATGGGTAGACAGCCTCCCATGGGATTAATTTTTTCTTTGCGGTACAGCTCCATCATTGCCTGGGACTGTTTTTGTTTGTCGTCCGCATATTGCTCACGTATGTCCGCCATCTTGGGCTGTACGCGTCGCATATTTGCCATCGACTTGTAGCTGGTGGCAGACAGTTTGAAGAATATTCCTTTGATCAGCACTGTCAGCAGCACAATGGCGAAACCCCAGTTACCTACCAGCGCGTGTATCTTTGTCAGTAGCCAGAACAGTGGCTGCGCTATCCACCATAACCAGCCATAGTCCACGCTCAATTCCAGGTAGGGTGAAATTTCCTGCAAGCGGTATTGGTCTTTTGGGCCAGCATAGAATCGCGCGCCGGTAGTGCCAGATTGTCCAGGATCCAGCGCCAGCGGTGGGCTGGTGAACCCCGCGATATTAAAGCCATTGCTGGTAACCCGGGTGCTATAGGTGTGGGATTGATCTGGGTTGGGAATCCATGCGCTGAGGAAGTAATGCTGGATCATGGCAATCCAGCCGCCCGGTAACTGGGCTTTGAAGGGTTCCTCGGCCATATCGTCAAATGAGAACTTGGTGAAACGTTCATCGGGTTGGGTCAGTGCAGCGCCTAGGAAAGGCTGCATACCCATGCCGGAGGAGTCTGCCGCTGGTGGTGCTGAGCTGTCTCTTTTGATTTGCCCAAACAGATTAGCCTGCCAGCGTTCGCTGCCGGTGTTTTCGACCAGGTAATCTATATCAATAAGGTAATCGCCGCGGCGCAGTGTGAAGCGTTTGGTAATCGAAACGCCGGCAGTATCTGTTAACAGAAGGTTGATCACGAGTGTGTCGTCACCGTCTGCTAATTCGTAACGATTGCTCTGGCTGGTGAATTGCGCCCTGCCCTTGCTATCAATTCCGTCCTGACCAATTAATCCGCTTTGTGCGACATAGATACGGCTATTGTTCTGCTCCAGCAAAACCAATGGTTCATCGGGGTTATCCAGTTCAGCCAGGTATTTCGGGATGGCAAGTTCAACAATATCCCCACCCTGCAGATCGATGGCCAGTTGTAATACGTCGGTGTGAATTTCTACAAAGCGACCCGCGACCTTGGTCTCTTCGATCACACTATCGGTGGTAGCCTGCTTGTCTGTGGCCTCAGGTACAGAGGGAATATCGTCATCAGCAACAGCGTTATCTGCTTCTGAGAGTTCCGGTAGGCCCGCCAGTGCTGACTCGCCATTGTTGATGAGTCGCGACTCGGTTTCGGCGCTGTCTATTTGACGGGCGTCTTTAAACGCAACCCACTCGGTAAGCAGCATGAAGGCAAGCACAGCGATGACGCCAATGAGCAGAGAACGTTGCAAATCCATAATAAAGAATCAGTTGTCAGTGAGAGTGATTGCAGGGAGGTACGGGATCAACACCGCCCTCGTGCCAGGGATGGCATTTACCAAGGCGTTTTAGAGTCAGGTAGCTTCCTTTGAAAACACCGTGTTCCTCGATGGCATCCATGGCGTAGGAGGAACAACTTGGGTAAAAACGGCAGTGGTTACCCAGCAGAGGGCTAATGCAGGCTTTGTAAACAGAGAGGATCGTTATAAGTAGTCGTCGCATCTGTTTATCCGTTTAGGTCTTGAGCCGCTTTCGCGCCGTTGTTCAGCAGCTTTTGCCACTGCTGCCGCAATATAGATGAAAGCGTAGCATTGTCCAACTGGTCAAGCCCTCGTCTTGCCAGGAGTACGACATCAAAACTGGCAGAGTCCGCAGGGAGTTGCCGGAAGAACTCCCGGCTGATTCGCTTGATCCGGTTACGTTGAACGGCGAGCCGGACATTCTTTTTGGCTATGACGAGGCCCAGGCGATGTTGGCTTTGGTCGTTTCCACGGGCCAGCAGTAGCAGGTTGCGATGGGAAGCACGAGCATCTGCGCCCTCGAAGACCTGGCTGTAGTCGGCCGCATTGAGCAGCCGTTTGCCTTTGCTAAAGGATGCATCTGCGCCAGGTAACTTGTGTGCACCGCTCATCCAGTGCGCTGCCTGATTATGCAGACAGACGCTTGCGGCCTTTGGCTCGGCGGCGATTCAGTACGTGGCGACCGCCTTTAGTTGCCATGCGAGAGCGGAAACCGTGTGTGCGCTTGCGTTTGAGTACGCTGGGCTGAAATGTTCTTTTCATCTCGATTCATCCAAATCAGTAATATAAAGAAGGCAGACTCACGCAGACGTGGGCTGGCCGAAAAAAGGTGGGGTATTCTAGAGAAACCGCGGCGCTAATTCAATGAAAGTACGGGTATTTTTCTGCTCAGCGGAATCTCTGCTTGGCGGTTCCTGCAGTCATCGTTGCAGCGTGCCCGGCGGATCTGTGCACCTGACCAATAAACTTCAGTAAATTCCGCGATTTAGGTGATCAATACACAACTGACCCAAAAGATATTAACAACTTATACACAATCCCGCTATTAATCGAGGGCCGTCGTTTTTTTTGTTTGAAAATTAATCTAAAATACCCTAAGTAATTGATAAATATATAAATAATAATAAACTACTTTTCTATAAAATATGTGGATAACTTGGTCTTTGCCGAGTATGATGCTCGCTCTGGTGTCAAAAGCCGGTCAGAATTCGAATAAGTTTATCATCGCTATATAAGATTAGGGTGCCAGGCGCAAAACTGGCTCTGAGGGGAAAAAATTGGCTGATGTAGTTTGGCAGAGGTGTGTATCACGCCTGCAGGATGAGCTGCCGTCTCAGCAATTCAACACGTGGATAAGACCATTGCAGGCCAACGAAAACGGTGGCCGGCTTCATTTGTATGCGCCTAACCGGTTCATCAAGGACTTTGTTTCCGACAAATTTGGCGACCGTATCACCCAGTTGGTTAATGAGGTCGATGCCGAAGTGGCCAGGGATGTGGTTCTGGAGATTGGAACCGGCTCTGAGCCAACGTTGGCTGCGCCCTCACTGGCAACTAGTGGGCCTGGCGAGGGTATTACGCCAGGGATCTCCGGGTCAGCCGTCAATGGTCAGCAGGTTTTACACGTCCCGAGTGCGGTGAGCGCCGTTACAACACACAGTACGGAACATGCCGACAGGCGAAGGGCTGAAGTAGAAGGGGCGCTGCACCACCAGCCAAACCTTGTCGAAAACTACCGCTTCGACAACTTTGTTGAAGGTAAGTCCAATCAACTGGCGTTGGCTGCTGCGCGGCAGGTGGCTGAAAACCCCGGGGACTCCTATAACCCGCTGTTTTTATATGGCGGCGTTGGCCTCGGTAAGACTCATCTCATGCATGCAGTGGGTAATGCTCTCAGGGAGCAAAACCCGGGCGCCAAAATTGTTTACCTCCATTCAGAGCGATTTGTAGCAGATATGGTTAAGGCGCTGCAGCTTGGCGCCATTACTGACTTCAAGCGCTACTATCGCTCGGTCGATGCATTGCTGATTGACGACATACAGTTTTTCGCCAAGAAGGACCGGTCACAGGAAGAATTTTTTCACACCTTCAATGCCCTGCTCGAAGGTGGGCAGCAAATGATCCTGACTTGCGATCGCTACCCGAAAGAAATCGATGGCCTTGAGGAGCGACTGAAATCCCGTTTCGGTTGGGGCCTTACCGTGGCGGTGGAGCCTCCGGAGCTGGAGACCAGGGTCGCGATTTTGATGACAAAGGCGACCCAGGCGCGAGTTGATCTGCCCCCGGACGCTGCCTTTTTCATTGCCCAGAGAATTCGCTCTAATGTTAGAGAGCTAGAGGGTGCGCTTAAGAGGGTGATAGCTAGCGCTCACTTCACGGGCCGGCCAGTGGATATTGACCTGATCAAGGAAAGCCTTAAGGATCTGCTGGCCCTACAGGACAAGCAGGTCAGCATGGACAATATCCAGCGTACCGTGGCTGAGTATTACAAGATAAAGATGGCCGACCTTATGTCCCGTCGCCGCAGCCGTTCGGTGGCCAGGCCGCGCCAGGTAGCTATGGCGCTGTCCAAGGAACTCACCAATCACAGCCTGCCGGAGATTGGTGACAGCTTTGGTGGCAGAGACCACACGACAGTGCTCCACGCATGTCGTAAAATTAAAGAACTTCGCGAGACCAATTCGGATATTCGCGAGGATTATAAAAACCTGTTGCGCTCTCTTACCACCTGAGTTGCGTCAGTTGGATGAATAGCCTGCGGCTATAATAATCGCTAAGGAAGACCTGCACTATGAAGTTTGTGATTTCCCGGGAAGCGCTGATCACGCCACTTAACCTGGTGGCGGGCGTTGTAGAGCGGCGACAAACGCTCCCTATACTTGCCAATGTAAAGCTGGTTCTCGATGGAGACAGGCTTTCATTGACGGGCACCGACTTGGAGGTTGAACTTCTGGGGCGGGTGCAACTGCCACAGGCGGGTGAGTCCGGCGAGGTGACTGTGCCTGCACGCAAGCTGGTGGATATCTGTAAGTCTCTGCCCGAGGGAAGTGAAATAAAGTTCGTGGCGGAGGAGGGCAAGGTAACGGTCAAGTCGGGTCGCAGCCGCTTTACCCTGTCGACATTGCCTGCCCGTGAGTTCCCCAGTGTTGAGGATAGTATTGGAACCCACCAGTTCACTATCAAGCAGGGAGAGCTCAAGCGCTTAATTGAGCGTACGGGGTTCGCAATGGCCCAGCAGGATGTGCGCTATTACCTGAATGGCATGCTCTGGGAGATAAAATCCGGAAAACTGCGCGTTGTTGCCACTGATGGCCACCGTCTTGCCATGTGCACGCTGCCGTCAGCAATTGACGCCGGTGGCGATGCCCAGGTGATATTACCTCGCAAGGGTGTTCTTGAGCTTTCGCGACTGCTCCTTGAAGATGACGCGGATATCGCGATAGTCATAGGCAGTAACCACATACGTGCTAACACAGCAGACTTCACCTTTACCTCCAAGCTTGTAGACGGCAAATTCCCTGATTACGAACGCGTGCTACCACGTGCTGCGGACAAGATTGTACATGGTTCCCGATTGGAACTTAGGCAGGCATTTGCCCGTACAGCAATTTTGTCGAATGAGAAGTATCGCGGAGTTCGCCTCAAGTTAACGGCAGACACTCTGGAGATCGTAGCAAATAACCCCGAACAAGAAGAAGCCGAGGAATTGGTAGCGGTGCAATATGCCGGCGACAGCCTGGAAATTGGTTTCAATGTTAGCTACTTATTGGATGTGCTCGGGGTGCTGAGCGGCGACCAGATAAAGATGTCGCTTGCGGACCCAAACAGCAGCGCCTTGCTGGAAGAGTCTGAGGATGGTGACTCCCTGTATGTCGTTATGCCCATGCGCCTCTGATCACATCGGCATCGTCGCCAACCGCTCTTCGACCAAACTGTCTGGCCCACTATTCCTTGTTGAGCGGCGCTAAGGGCAGTGGCGCTATCCCAGCTGAATATCCACGCCGTGCGGAACCTGCGAGAGGTTAAGCTCAATGACCTCGGCCGGGTGAACGTTTTTTACGGCGCCAACGGCAGCGGCAAGACCAGCGTGCTGGAAGCCATACACCTGCTGGGAATGGCGAGATCATTCCGCAGCACCAGTGCCCGTACACTCATTACCCATGGGGAGCAGGGTTGCACGGTTTTTGGTCAGGTGGATTCGGGTCTCAATGGAGAGGGCGCTGGCGTCAACCTGGGTATACAGCGGCAGCTCAGCGGCGAAGCCACTATCAAGGTTGCAGGCAGCCCTGCCAGGGCTGTGTCAGAGCTGATAGAGCATTTGCCGTTACTGGTTATAAACGCGGGTAGTTTCGACTTATTAAATGGCCCGCCGCGCACTCGGCGACAGTATCTGGATTGGGGCGTGTTCCACGTGGAACAATCGTTCTTTAGCCAGTGGCAGCGGTACCAACGTTGCATAAAACAGCGCAATAACCTGCTTCGCCGTGATAAAATACCGGAGTCGGAAGTTTCAAGCTGGACCCGCGACCTGGTCGCATCGGGTACCGCCATAGATGGCTTTCGTCAGGCCTATTTCAAGCAGTTGGCGCCATGCTTCAAGTCGATCATGGCCTCATTGGCTCCAGAGCTAAAGGAGCTGGAGTTGCGCTATAGAAGGGGCTGGGACAAGGCTCTTGGCTTTGAAGAGGCTTTGTCTAATAGCTATGCAGCCGACAGTGAGAGGGGCTATACCCACGTGGGGCCGCAGCGCGCGGATATGCGAGTAACGGTTGAAGGCTATTCTGCAGCCGATACCTTGTCCCGGGGCCAGCAGAAGCTGCTGGTTTGCGGGTTGAAGCTCGCGCAGGGGAGGTTGCTGGCAAGCAGTGGGCTGGAAAAGTGCGTGTACTTGGTAGACGACCTGCCTTCGGAGCTGGATGCGCAACACAGCGAATTAATAGCCCAGGAGCTAGAGGCAATGGGCGCGCAGGTGTTTATCACCTGTGTTAATAGAAAAGATATAGAAACGGTATGGCCGGTGCCTGCCGGTCTCACCATGTTCCACGTGGAACATGGTGGTATTTCACCGGGTTGAGTGGGCGAGACAGAGTGTTGGGGGTCCGTGCGAAGCGGGCCACCGGTTGGTGCAACGTATAATCACGAAAAGAGAGCTGTATGAGCGAAGAAGAGCATAATTACGATTCCTCCAGTATCAAAGTCCTCAAAGGCCTGGACGCCGTTAGAAAGCGCCCGGGAATGTATATCGGGGACACCGACGATGGTACCGGGTTGCACCATATGGTTTTCGAACTCGTCGACAACTCAATAGACGAGGCGCTCGCCGGCCACTGTAGTCGTATTGATATTGTTATCCACCCGGACGAATCCGTAACGGTGAGTGACGATGGTCGCGGTATACCGACAGAAATGCACGAAGAGGGCGTTTCGGCGGCGGAAGTTATCATGACCGTACTGCACGCAGGCGGGAAGTTTGATGACAATACCTACAAGGTGTCCGGTGGCTTGCACGGGGTAGGTGTCTCGGTGGTGAATGCATTATCTTCCGAGCTGGTGCTGACCGTGCGCCGTGAAGGTAAAATGTATGAGCAGGTCTATCAGCACGGTGTTCCGCAGGCACCGCTGGCTGAAATAGGGACTACAGAAACTTCAGGGACAGCGGTACGGTTCAAGCCGTCGCCAGATACGTTCACTAACATCGAATATCACTTCGACCAGCTGGGCAAGCGGCTTAGGGAGTTAGCGTTCCTTAACTCCGGAGTCTGCATTGTGCTTAAGGATGAGCGCAGCGGTAAAGAAGAAACCTATATGTATGAGGGTGGCCTAAGAGCCTTTGTTGACTACCTCAACGCCAATAAAACAGCGATAAATAAGGCCTTTTACTTCCAGATCGACCTGGATGACGGCATCGGGGTGGAGGTGGCGCTTCAGTGGAACGACTCCTTCCAGGAGAATATATTTTGTTACACCAACAATATTCCCCAGCGCGATGGCGGCACACACCTGGCTGGCTTCAGGGCAGCGCTGACTCGTAACCTGAACAGCTACATTGAGAAGGAAGGCCTGTCGAAGAAGGAGAAGGTTAATACAACAGGTGATGACGCGCGGGAAGGCTTGACCGCAGTTATCTCGGTGAAGGTTCCGGACCCCAAGTTTTCCTCTCAAACCAAAGATAAATTGGTGTCCTCGGAGGTAAAGACCGCGGTTGAGCAGGCAATGAACACTGAGTTCAACGACTACCTGTTGGAGAACCCGCTGGAAGCCAAACTCGTTGTTGGCAAGATGCTGGACGCGGCCCGGGCCAGAGAGGCCGCTCGCAAGGCCCGAGAGATGACCCGACGCAAAGGCGCGCTGGATATCGCTGGTTTGCCCGGCAAGCTTGCTGACTGCCAGGAAAAAGACCCGGCACTCTCTGAGATTTACCTGGTGGAGGGTGATTCTGCTGGGGGATCGGCCAAACAGGGCAGGAACCGGAAGTTCCAGGCTATCCTCCCCTTGAAAGGAAAAATCCTGAACGTTGAAAAGGCCCGCTTCGACAAGATGCTTGGTTCAGCTGAGGTTGGCACCATTGTGACCGCTTTGGGCTGCGGGATTGGTAAAGACGAGTTCAACGCCGATAAGCTGCGCTACCACAGCGTTATCATTATGACTGATGCAGATGTGGATGGGTCCCATATTAGAACCCTCCTACTGACATTCTTTTTCCGGCAAATGCGGGAGTTGATCGAGCGTGGTCATGTGTTTATCGCTCTGCCACCCCTGTACAAGATAGCCAAGGGCAAGCAGCAGCAATACCTCAAGGACGATGAGGCTTTAGACCAGTATCTTACGCAATCTGCCCTGGAAAATGCGTCGATCTTCGTCAATCCGGACGCCCCGGCCATATCTGGCGGTGGCCTTGCCGACCTGGTACAGCGTTACCGTAAGGTAGAGGCGACGATTGATCGTCTCAGCCGTTTGTATTCGTCCCAAGTACTGTGGGAGATGGTCTACGGTTCGTCATTGACCGTCGACGAAATGAAAGACGAGCCTACAGTAGCGGCGTTTTGTGAGGGGCTAAGTGAGCGCTTACAAACCGTGTCAGCCAAAGGCAACCTGTACTCAATATTTGTGCGCAAGGATAACGAGCGGCAACTTTTCTACCCGGTGGTACGCCTGTTGGCTCATGGTGTAGAGACAGATACCGAATATCACCACGACTTTTTCGCGTCGGGTGAGTATCGCAGCCTCGTTAGCCTGGGTGAAACTCTGAATAGCCTGATAGAGGCCGACGGTTATTTTCAGCGTGGTGAGAAGGTGTTTGCCACACAGAGATTTGTCGACGGCCTCGATTGGCTGATGGCAGAGGCGCGCAAGGGTTACAACATTCAGCGATACAAGGGTCTGGGTGAAATGAATCCGGAGCAACTCTGGGAAACCACAATGGACCCGGAAGTCAGGCGTATGTTGAGGGTGACGATAGAGGATGCCATTGCGGCGGATCAGATCTTTACCACCCTGATGGGCGATCAGGTTGAGCCGCGTCGTGACTTTATTGAAGAGAACGCTCTCTCTGTCGCCAATCTCGACGTGTAGCCTTCTCGGTAGTCTTGCTGAGAACCGATTACAATCACGGGCTTTTATCGGAGCGCCTTTAGTATGAGAAACCGCAGGTCAGGCCTGTTAGCGAGTATGCTGGCGGCCAGTTTCACCTTGGTTGGCTGTGGCGGCTCGGAGCCTGTAGCGGAGGCGCGTTATACCGAGTCAGACCGTATGGTTCGGCAGATGGAAGAGAATCTGGCCGCTTCGCCAGCATTGTCTAAAGTGGTCGATATCGATCATTCCCGCCTTGGCCAGCAAGCAGGCTCGCCAATGGCTCCAGCCAGAGTACTTATCTTCAGTGATACACAGCTTGAGACGGAGCTGATACAGCTAAACCCCCTGGTTGCACTGGACCTCCCGCAGCGGGTGCTTGCCTTCGAAGATGGGGCTGATAGCGCCAGTAAAATTATTTTCAACAGCTTCGATTTCCTGCTTTCCCGCTATCAGCTTGATTCGGTCGCTACGGCTGGCCTGAAGGGTCGATACAGCGCAAACCTGGAAGCGGCGGTTGCTGGGATAGCGCCCGCCTCAATGGCGTCATTCCCCAGTGACACTATGAGCCCGGATGGCATTATCACGATTGACAGCCCCTATGGTTATGAAGAAACCATTGAACGGGTTAATGCGGCGATAAACGCGCAGGACGACACCATGCACTTTGGCGTTGTTGATTTCCAGGCCAATGCAAATGAGCTGGGCGTCGAAATAGCGCCTGCATATATGATTCTATTTGGCGGCCCCGGCCCGGGTGGAAAAGCCATGGCAAATGCTCCGACACTGGGCCTGGACGGATTCTGCCAGAAGTTTTTGATCTGGGAGGACGTATCGGGGCGAATCAAACTTTCTTTTAATGATTTGCTGGCGCTTGCCGAACGGCAGGGGGCGAGTAAATCCCTGGCTCTGCGCGTGATTAACTACCGTTTGGAGAAAACATTTGGCGATGCTCTCGCCAGCCAATAGCGGTTCTGAAACCTTAGGGGTGAGATCATGAAAAAAGACAGTGTGTTCCTTTTGCTTGCCGCAATAGGCCTTACGCCGATCGCACTGGCTTACGGCTTGATACCCGCGGCGACGGTGCCCTTGCTATATGGAGTCGAGGTGGACTCGATAAGCCTTATCCATATCCTCCGAGCTGTGATGGGTCTCTACCTGGCGATGGTGGTCTTTTGGGTGCTGGGCGCAACCAGAGAATATTTGCGCTTTGCTGCCTTGTGTAGCGTCGTCGTTTTTATGGGCGGACTGGCGCTGGGACGCTTGGCAAGTGTGCTCATTGATGGGGTTCCGGCCCCACTTCTGGTGGTCTACCTGTTGCTGGAGGTGGGTTTTGCACTAGTCGCCTTTCAGTTCGCCAGAGGGCAGCGTGGCAACTAACGGCTGTCTGCGCTGTCTCAAGATCGCAGCTTTCATCTATTTTAGGACGTAATAATGACTAAACGAACGATTCTTGCTGCGGCGTTTTCACTGGGCGCCGCATCTCTACTCACGGTTTTCTCGATGGCGGCACAGGCTGCTGACGAGGCCAAGGCCCGCCCGAATATCGTACTCCTTGTGGGTGATGATATGGGGCTGGGAGATATCGGCCCCTTTGGTTCTGAAATTCACACGCCGTCGCTGAATATGATGGCAAGGCATGGTCTGCGGTTTTCCAACTTTCACGCCAGCCCGGTGTGCTCCATCACCCGGTCCCAGTTATTGACAGGTAATAACAATATCGAAATTGGTCTGGCCAGCTTCGACTATGCGGTGTACCCGGAGGCAAAGGGTAAGCCTGGCTACGAGGGTTACCTGACAGAGAAGGCTGTCACTATCCAGGAGTTGCTGCGCGACGCCGGCTACGACACCTACCAAACAGGCAAGTGGCATCTAGGCGGTCAGCACGGTGGGCGCGGGCCACATGAAATGGGCTTCAGCCATAGCTACGGCATTCTTGCCGGCGGTTCAAATCACTGGAACAGTGGCGATATGTTGCCGAATATGGCGCACCCCGACTCTCAGAAAGCCGCTAAAGCCGGGCAGATACCACCGATGATAGACATGCCCTATTTTGAAGATGGCAAGCCTGTGGATCGCCCACTGGGCATCTACTCGGACGACCTTTATACGGGAAAAATGCTCAGTTACATGGAGCAGTCGCGTAAGGCCGACAAGCCCTTTTTCGCCTATTTGGCATTTACCACAGCCCATTTGCCAATTCAGGCGCCAGGCGGTTTGGCCGAAAGATACTACGAACAATACCTGGACTTGGGTTGGGATCGTCTCAAAGCCCAGCGAATGGAGCAGCTCATAGAAGCGGGAATCCTGCCCGAAGACAGCAAGCTTCCTCCGCAAAACCCGATTACCCGAACATGGGATAGCCTCAGTGACGATGAGAAGAAACTGCAGGCCAAGGTTTTCGCTACCTACGCGGCGATGATTGAATCGCAGGACAGGCATATAGGCCGGGTGATGGATTGGCTGCGTGAAACCGGCGAGCTGGATAATACGCTGATCATCTATATGACGGATAACGGCCCGGAGGGTACCGATGCCTTTGGTGAGCTTGGCAACCCAGCGCTGAGCAGCTGGATGGAAGAGCACTTCAGTCAGGACTTTGACGACGTAGGCCATGGCAATTCCAACTGGCAGATAGGCATAGAGTGGGCGAACGCTGCTACTGGCTCTTTGCAGTGGTGGAAATGGTTTATCGACGAGGGCGGCATACGGGTACCGTTGATTGTGGTCCCGCCCAAGTCTCACGGCGATAAGTTCACGCGTCAGGGCGAGGTGTCAGATACCTTTCTATCGGTAAAAGATTTGCCTATGACAATATTGCAGTACGCCGGTGTAGAGCACCCGATGACAAGCTACAAGGGCCGGGAAATAGTACCGCCCAGTGGCAAGAGCATGGTCTCTTACATGGATGACAAAGCCAGTACCGTATATGGCCCGGACGACTGGACTGCTTTCGAGCTTTTTGGCAATGCCTATGTTGTTCGAGGCGATTACAAGGCTATCAAGGTGCGCACAGGTATGTGGGGAGATGGTAAATGGCATCTGTACCACTTACGTAATGACCCGGCTGAAACGCAGCCACTCGAAGCTGAACTGCCTGATGAGCTCGCCGAACTCGTTGCCCTCTACGAGGCTTATGCCGATAAGTGGCAGATTCAGGATGTCCGGGAAGACTGGAACCCCCAAAAGGAGCTGGGTCACTAAAACCCTCAGCCCCTCTCTGCTTGGCTAACGAGCACTTTTGAACTATGGTGCCGTTAGCCGATGCAAACCGCATTGATGTGCCCTCTGGGGCACTTTAGGTAGTCTATCTGGCCACCACGAATGGTGAACCGCACAGTTAAGGAATACAGCGATGAATAAACTTCAATTGGCGTGTAAGGTCGCGCTTGGAATAGCATTTGCGACGTCATCCCTGGGCAGCAGTGCCTCAGAAGGTGGGCCGTCGGAGGCTGCCAAAAAATATTCTCCGCCAGCAAACACGACCCATGCTACCAATGTGTATTGGGGCGACTCCCACTTACACACCGGCTTGTCGCTGGATGCGGGCTTGTTTGGCAATATTCTGGGCCCTGATGATGCCTATCGACTTGCTCGTGGAGAGCGGATCACAGCTTCTTCAGGTATTCCTGTGCAACTGGCACGGCCGTTGGACTGGATGGTTGTCGCTGATCACTCTGACATGATGGGTATTGCAACTGACATTAAAGAAGGTGCTCCGAATATTGTTGCCAACAGCAAGGGCAAGGAGTGGCATGAGGGCTTCAAGAAAGGCGGGCGCGCAGCGGGTGAAGCAGCATTTGACCTGATCCAGAATTTTTCACAGATGACCGTGCCCGAGCAGCTGGTGAATGATTACAGCCCGGGCTCGGAAGTGTTCAGCAAAGTCTGGAAAGAGATTGTCGATAACGCCGAGCTTCATAATGAGCCTGGTCTGTTTACCGCATTCATCGGCTATGAGTGGACGTCCGTACCCAAAGGTTTCAACCTGCACAGGAATGTCATTTTCCGCGACAACGCGGATAAAGCACTGCAGGTGGACCCAGCCACCACCCAACCGCCTACGGGCAGCACTGATCCCAAAACGCTGTACCAATGGCTTGAGGATTATGAAAGTAAAACCGGTGGGCGCGTTTTTGCGTTTGCTCACAACGGTAACCTCTCCAATGGCTGGATGTTCCCCACAGAAACAACCTATCACGGCGGCGTGGTTGACAAGGAATACGTTGCTCAGCGCGCCAGGTGGGAGCCCCATTACGAAATTACGCAGATAAAAGGCGACGGTGAAGCGCACCCGGCGCTCTCCCCGAACGATGAATTTGCCGACTATGAAAACTGGGCAGTAGGTAATCTGGATTTGAGTGAACTCAAAACTGATGAAATGCTGGCTGGCGAGTATGGACGTTCAGCGCTGAAACTCGGGTTGCAGCTGGAGAAAAAGTTCGGCGTTAACCCTTATAAGTTCGGCGTCGGTGGCGCGACAGATAGCCACACAGCACTTGCTACCGCCGACGAAGATAATTTCTTTGGTAAGTCTACAAGCGTTGAGCCAAGTGCGGACCGTATCAGTCACCCCTTTGTGAAGTCTGAAACGGGCGAGATCCCTGGCTATAAGCTGGTCGCCTCTGGTTACACCGGTATTTGGGCTCACGAAAATACCCGAACAGCGCTGTTTGATGCGATGGAGCGTAAAGAGACCTACGCGACGACAGGGCCGCGCATGACTGTGCGCTTCTTTGGTGGCTGGGACTTCAATGATAAAGATGTTTATTCCAGCGACGCGGTGTCCATCGGTTATGCCAAAGGTGTACCTATGGGTGGAGATTTGAAGAAAGCCAGCGGCAAGTCGCCCAACTTTATGGTGCAGGCCAGCATGGATCCGCTGAGTGGCACTCTCGATCGAGTTCAAATCATCAAAGGCTGGATGGATGACAAGGGCGAAACCCATGAGCGGGTCTATGATGTCGCCGTATCAGATGGTCGTAGCATTGACAGCAATGGCCGCTGCAAACAGCCCGTTGGCAATACAGTGGATCTGGAAACTGCCACCTGGAGTAATAGCATTGGTGACGGTCAATTAGGTGCTGTCTGGACAGACCCGGATTTTGATGCGGACCAGTCAGCCTTCTACTATGTGCGCGTTCTCGAAATCCCCACCCCGCGCTGGGTTCTGTATGACAAGGTTCGCCTGGGTGCCAAGATTCCCAAGGAAGCGGAGCTGGTTGCTCAGGAGAGGGCCTATACTTCCCCGATCTGGTACTCGCCCAAGTAAAGGGCGTTAGTAAACTCCGGCCGTGCTTCAGGATTCCCTGCCGGCCGGAGCGTGTCGCTCAAGATATCTATTATTGCTAAACTCTTCAGGTCACAGGGAGCCAGAGTGCTTGCAGTTGTTGATCTGTACGACAGTATAAAATGAGACCCGCGTCTTCATTAGCTTCTGATCAAGACTCCATTATCGACGTCGATGTTGATGCGGCGCTAGACGGCTACGTGGTCGACAATATGGAAGGGGCTGTCGATCAGGCAGCGTTTTTGGCTAGAGTCGATCTTCCAGTGGCGGTTATTGGCGCCAGGGGTACCGGGAAAATGTATCTGGCCCGGGTGGTCCATTCGGAATCGGGCGGCAGCCCAGACGCAATTGTTGCCGTTGATTGCCGCGAATTCAGAAATAAATTGGATGCCATAACCAGTATTGCCCGGGAGTTGGAAGCTGCAGAAGGTAAGACGCTGGTTTTTAAATCACCTCATCTTATGCATGCGGATGCGCAGCTAAAACTGGCAAGACAGATCAGTAGCCGGACGTTTGTTGATGCCGGCCCCCAACGCTACTTACCCAGAGCCCGCTTTGTAGGTTTGTTTCCCGACACGCTGGAACACCTGACTGCTGAATACGGCTTGCATGAAAAACTTGCCAGCGTATTCGCTGGCTATCCCATTTACGTACCGCCCATGAGAGAACGTAAGCGCGCTGTATTACGCTGGGCGAACAAAATTCTCTCTCAGGAAGCACAAACCCGGGACCGACAGATACCGGGGTTCAGTCCGGATGCCGAAGCGGCGATGTTAGCCCATGAGTGGCGCGGGAATATCACAGAGATACGGCAGCGTGTTCTGGGTGCACTGGATAGAAGCACGGGTGAGTGGCTTACCGCGGTAGACCTCGGTTTATTCTTTGAGGAATCGGAGGCCGCAGGCGCTATGGCGCCAGAAGAGAGCTTTTTGGAGCTGATGGACAAAGGTGTGCCTGATGCGACGCCTTACAATCCGACGGCTATCGATGAACTTGACCAGGCCCTGGGCATGGCTGTGCATGATTCGCTGGCGTCCACCTCCTATCCTCTTGGTGACTGGCTGGACGATGAACTGTTACTTGCTGTACTGGCCCGATATCGGCAGGACGTGAGAAAGGCGGCGGATTTTCTGCAAACCAGTACGCGTAACATCAACCGCTGGTTGCCAAAGATCGCGTCGCGCACAGAAGAGCGCCGCCATGTTGCATGGCGTGAGCCCGCCAGGCTGGTCGCAGAGTGGGTTCGGGAAGCATCGGTCCCAGAGTCGCCACCCCAGGAATACCTGCGCGCCCGACTGTTAGCGCACATTGAGCAACAGGGCGCAGAGACTAATATCAAGGTTCGGTCGCAGATAATGGCAGTGTCGATACCGACCTATCAGAAGCGACTTAAAACATTGTTGAGCGAGTCAGAAGGCGCTCATCCTGCAGAGGACGCTAGTCGTGCCAGATAAACCAACACCAAATGCCCTGGACGGCGATGGCGCCAGTGAGTCCAAAACCGTGCAGCAGTATGCCGCTGAGTATCAGGCGCTCTGTGACACTGAATTGTTGCCTGCACTTGGTTTCTCCGCAAGGCTGAACATGTTGTGGGACCTGGCCGCAGCGGCCCCGTCCCAGTTTGACGGCAGGGTTAGCGGTGTCATGGCAATTAATCCGCAGTGGAAAGAATCGGATGTACGCAACTGGCTGCAAAAAGATACTGTGCCACCACCATTGGAGCTGCACAATATGGTGAAGTTCCTGATCTCCCAGTTGCCTGAGGGGCACAACGCCAGGCGTTGGGAGGCATTCCTGATCTATGGTGCACCCACCGTGGCTTCGCCAGTAGACCATCTGATCTACCGGGAAGATCAGTCAAGACGCAATATAGCGTCCCTGATATTTGCACAGATTACTGACAAATATGAAATTCCCCCTTCCGCCTATGAGGCGGAGGAGGCCTTCCAACGCTGCCTGACTCTGATGCACAAATTCAATATTTATGAGGCCAGAGACTTTCAGCCGGGGCATATGGAGCCATTTAAAAACTTCATGTTTCCTCCGGAAACAGATTGACCTCCGGCCTGTTTGCCAGGGCTAGCAACAAAAACTCCTCACATGAAGCCTTCTTCGTTCTCGCCTTGCGCGTAACTCCTCCCGGTAAAATCCCGAAATTCGGCTAGAAAAGGCGGGAAACTGGAGAAATCCCCAGTTTTTTGTTGAAGCTCCCACGGTTTCGCTCGAATACTGTCCTCGTCAATGCAATAGCGGCTGCACAGCGGCCCCTGAATGAGTGAGGCGAATATGACAGAGCAAACTAACCAGTTGGATGTAAGCGGCGTAAAGGTCGCGATTATCGACGATGCGAAAACAATCCGCATGATGATGTCCCATACCCTGAAAGGTATGGGTTGCGAAGTAGAGTGTGCAGAGGATGGTTACAAAGCACTGGGCATGCTCAGGCGTTTTAAGCCGGACCTGATATTCCTTGATATCACCATGCCCGAGCTGGACGGCTACCAGACCTGCACGCTGATCAGAAACGCTGAAGATACGCGTAATACGCCCGTAGTGATGCTGTCTTCTTCCGATGGAATTTTCGATATCGCCAAGGGTCAGGCACGTGGTGCTACTGCCCACGTGACCAAGATTCCACCTGAAACTGTGCTCAGGGAATTGATCCACAACTACACACGCGCACAACAGGCTGCCTGATCATGAGCTCTGTCGCCCTCTCACACCTGGAGCTATTGCAGAAAAACTTTCGGCATGACGCCGTGCAGGTGCCAGCGTCCGACGATCATGTAATGCAATGGGTTGGTACATCTCTGGGTATTGCTGGTGTGTCCCTGCTGATTGGTGAGGGAGAGCTGGAAGAAATAATAGAAACACCGGACACCACGCTTATTCCTGGTACCAAACCCTGGGTAATGGGGCTGGCTGCTCACCGCGGCGGCTTGTTACCAGTGATCAGCGGAGACCTTTTCTTCAGAAACGTTCCTTACACCGGCAGAGTTCGTGATTACTGCATGGTGATTCGGCGCCCTGGTGTTTACTTCGCCATGACACTTAGTCATGTGGAGCGGGACCTCAAGTTCCCGATAGAACAGCGTGATATGACCCAGCTGGTTGACCCTGACTTTCGGGACTTCAGCCTTGGTGGTTTCCACCACGACAACACATTCCTGGCCATTCTTGATATCGACAAGCTCGTTGCCGATAACGATCTGGCCAACGCTTCAGTTTCAAATTCCGATTCAATCGAGGTTAATAACGATGACTAAAATCACCAAGAGTGGGTCGTCCACATTCTGGGTAAGCATTATCAGCGCGGGTATTCTGGCCTGCCTTGCTGGCGTGCTTTACACCTTTTTCATGATCCAGAGAGATGCCGGTCAGGAGGGTGACCTGCGGGTTGTATCCAATGACTTGCGGCTACTCAGCCAGGAGATTGTTGTGCAATCTCGCGAGACTGTGCAGGGCGGGAAATCCACCTTTGCAGAGCTGGGCGATCAGCTCAAGCGCTTTGATGGTTTGTTGCTGGAGTTGCCTGTAAGTGGTCTGGAAGCCGAAATGAGTGGCATCGACCAGAACTGGGATACCGTTTCCAGTTCGGCACGCACCTTGATCACCGCCGGCCCGGGGATTGTGTTTATTCATGGCGTGTCAGAACAGCTGGAGCAAAACATCAGGCCAATACAAAGTGAGTTTGCCGCTGTTGTAGATATTATCCGTGATGAAAATGTCTCGGCGGACACCGTCGCCGCAGCGCAGAAAACACTCTGGCTAACAGAGCGTATTGCCAGAAACATTGACAAGATTCTGGTTGGCAGTGAAGAAAGCCAGGCCGCTGTCGATGAGTTCAGAACCGACTCTGCCAGTTTTATGCGCATTGTAGACGCGCTTAAAAATGGCAATAGGGTGATGGGTGTGCAGCAGCTTACCGATCGAGATGCGATTGATTCGCTTAACGCCGCTTCGTCTCTGTTTGCGGTAGTGTCCACATCAATCGATCAGATCGCTGAGGCCTCTCCCAAGCTGCGCGAGGCGACTCTCGCCCGTGAAGCTATCGATAAAACCAGTCCGCAGTTAGCAGATGCCATTACTACATTGGGCCCTGCAATCGACAGGCTGACCAATGCACGACTGTATGATCGCGGCACACTGATGGTTCTGTTTGGTGCGCCGGCGCTACTGGCTGTTGGCTTGCTTGTGGTGATGTATCGCAGTCAGCGTCAGCGCGTGGTTTATACCGAGCAAGGTGTATCTGAAATTAACAGTGCACTGGTCAAGATCGCCGAAGGTGATCTGACTGTTCATGTACCGGAGCAAAATTCGGTGACTCGCGATATCGCCAGGGAAATTAATGCCTCGGTGGAACGCCAGCGAGAACTTATTCGAAATATCCGCAATCCGTTCGAAGTTTCTATCGAGGAAATCAGCAAAATCGGTAAGACAGCGAAAGGTCAGGTGGAAAAAGGCAAGCAGTTGACGCGATCGGTTGTGGAGTCAACGACAGCGGCTACCGAAATGGTACGCACCAGTGAAGAGATCAAGCATTCCACGGGTGAGGCGGCCAAAACATCGGACAGAAACCGCCAGCAGGTTGCCAGGGGATACGAGCTTACCAAGGATATGTCCAAGGCCTCGGCTGATGTTCGTGAGTCAGTGCAGTCAACGTCCAAGTCTGCCAAGCAACAGGGTGAACTGATTCAGTCTGTAACGACGGCAGCGGAATATATTCAGGCACTCAATACCAAAATCTCGGTAGTTGCGATTAACACGCGTATTGAAGCTGAGAAAGCCGGTGAACACGGCAGGCCCTTCCTGGGTATTGCGGAAGCGATTGGTGACTTGCTGCGTGAAGCTGAGGAAGAAGGTCGCAAAATTATCTCTGAGGTTCGTATGTTGCAGAACATGTCTGCTGAAAATATGAACAGCATGGAAAACACCGTTGGTACGGTTGTTACCATCCTTGAGTACATTGAGCGTCTTGATGGCGCGTTGGAAGACATTAATAGCGGCTCCGACGATATCAGCTCAATCGTTCGCTCGGTGGATGATGCGGCTGGACAGTCTGCGGTAAGTGCCCAGCACATGAACAATTCCATGTCTGAAATTCGTGAGCGCAACGTCGATATTAGCGAATACAGTGAGTTCACTCAGATCGGTGTTAGCAGTCTGCAAAAATCCATGCGCGATGTGGCGCAGAACCTCAGTGAGTTCAAGATTGAGGAGGCCCCCTCAGCTACTAGCGTTAGCAATCTGAAAGGCCCCAGGGATCTGGAGCATCTGCAGGAAGCGGGCAGGGTTTATAGAGAAGAGGAGATGAGTGCGCTGGAAGCTGGCACCGACACTACCAATGAGTCGGAGCATGCCTCGGTATGAGCCTTGCCTACGCACAGAGCCCGCCAATCGTTGGAAGTGAGCAGCTTTCGCAGCTGATGCACAGATTACGTGCGCAATCGGGCATTAAGCTCGATAGCACCCAGGCGGTGATAGCGCGCAAGATCGGTGAGCGTATGACGGCTCTGGGCATGGCAACGTCTCAGGAATACATGTCGTTGTTTGACGACAGTATATCGGCGCGGGCGGAATGGCTGGCGCTAACAGATTTACTCACTATCAAGCAGACCCGGTTCTTCCGGCAGCCGGAGGCCATAGATTTGGTCGCCAGTTATCTGGAAAACCAGTTTATAGGCTCGGTTAATGCGCCAGCCGAGATCTCGTTCTGGAGTGCTGGTTGTTCCACGGGGCAAGAACTGTATTCACTGGCGATGGTGGTGGATGCCTACATTCGCGAGCATCGCCCGCTGGTGGAGTGGCATGGCATTGGTACTGACCTTTCATTTCAGGCGATCGCAGAAGGCCAGAAAGCTTGTTATAGCGAGCTCGCTACCGCTGCGATTCCGGCTCAGTACCGCCGAGAATACGTGTTGGCTGCCGCCGATGCAGAATTCAGGATCAGCGACGATCTGCTGACCCGTACGCATTTATTTCACAGCAATTTATTGCATGTACACAATGCGCCATTTGCTGACTTTGATGTCATCTTTTGTCAAAACGTACTGATTTACTTTGATCACCCTACCCGTTTCTGGGTTATTAACCAGCTTACGGAGCGGTTGCGCCCAGGTGGCCTGTTGGTCCTGGGAGCGGGTGAAGATTTTCGATGGAGCCACCCCTCGATGAAAAGGGCACCTTGCCCTGGTGTGTGCGCCTATAAAAAACTGGAGGTTCAATAATGGCGAGTAAAACGGACATCGTTTCTCTCAAGTGGGTCATTGGTCTGATGAACAAGCAGGCCGAGAATGCCGAGGCGGCGCTGGTTGAGTACAGCAAAGATACCCGCCAGAAGCAGCCTCTGTTGCAGTGCATGTGGGCGGTTCACCAGATTACATCCACGCTGCGCGCCCTGGGTATCCGAAAGGGCGAGATGCTCTCCATAGAAATGGAGCGCACGCTGAATTTCCTCTACAAAGACAAGGTTCTGGGTGAACGTCGCAAGCTGGCCATGGGCGGCTTGATGCAGGCGTTGAAAGTGTTGCCTGCCTATCTGGCCCACGTGCAAAGTGCGCGGGAAGATACCGGCCGGGGCCTGGAGCAGCATGTTAACGATCTTCGGCGATGGGTAGGAGAGCGGCCTCGTCCGCAGGCGTTCTTCTTTCATATTGATGTCCCTGAAGACGCGGGTATAACAGCTGGTGCAACACCTGCATCGGATGAAGAAATAAAAAGCCGCGCCAACGTGATGTTGGCTCTGTATCTTGAGATGGCGAAGCTGGCATTGCGTAAGCGCAATGTGGCCGAAAGCATGAAGACAGTGGCCCGGATTGCCAAAAAGATGCAGACGCTGTTTGCCGGTACCGAACCTGAGCGATTCTGGTTTACGCTGATTGGTATCTGTGAAGGAGTTGCAGGTGGCCTCATCGTTCCTGATGAGTGTGTCGCCCAATTGTTCAAGACGGGTGCCTTTATGATCAAGCACGCCCGCGAGCAGGGCGGCGAGATTGATCCGTCTGTTGATTATCGCGGCAGCATTCAGCAAATGCTGTATTACGTTGCCTCCTGTAAAGCCCGCCCCGTTCATATCGCCAGCATTCGTGACGCGTTTGCGATTGATGATAATACGCTGGCAGAGGCCAATAGCGGATTGGTGCACCTGGATGCACTAATCACGGCTTTGAATGGCGCGCTGGATAATCTCAATAACGTAGTTGATTACATAACGTCGAATGATCTGGCGATCGCTGCTGGCGAAGAAGACGACCCGATTGAAAGTGTTGCCCTGGAGGGTATTGAGCGAGCGCAGCACAGGCTCAACGCCGCCGGCCAGGTTGCTCATGCAGAATCGCTTGAAGCGGTTTATGAAAAATTGCAGCAGCTTTATGGTGGTATGTACAAGAACGACCCGGAGCGAGTGGAGCAATCCATCACAGGTATCGTACGCGCTATTGTCGACGTTAAGCTGGACCTGGAATACAAATTGGAGCACGGTGTTTGTAGCTCCTTCTCCAGCCGTGAGTTTGAGCTGCGCGAAAGTGTTGTATCCGCGACATTCTCGCAGATGTCTCTGGTAGAGAATCACCTGCATGAAATTCTGCGCAAGAAAGCGCTGGATGCCGCGCTGAAACAAAAGCCCCTGAGTGTTGAAAGCACCATGCAACTCACTCTGGCGCTGAATCGCTATCTCAATAAATCTGATCAGGGACATGAAGCCCTGCGTCAGGCTGTTCGGGATGCTGATCAAGGTGAGCCAGATCTGGATCTGCTTTGCGAGCTGGCGCGAGAATTCTTCGACCAGCTCGATGATACCCCGGAGCGCAAGGGCATTCGTATGTCCATACAGTTGTTGGGCGAAATCGCCGGGGCTCTGTCCTTTGCTGGTATGGAACGTGAAGGGCGGGTGATTGAACAATGTGGCAATTGGCTTGAGGCCGCGAGCAAGGCAGGCAGCGTACGTGAAGATGAAGCCTTCCGCTGTTTTGCTGATGCCTTTGCCCAGATAGAGCTGCATTTGCAGCGCTCTATCATTGATCCTCTGGACGATACTTCGCACATGATCGCATTTGCGGAGCAGCGCTCTTCAGAGTTGGAAAACTGGATTGAGCAGTTGTCCCCCGGTGCAGACGCCTTGGAAGGCGATAGCGTACAGGTTCAGAACCTGGTTCAGGATGGCAACATTCCCGCCGAATTCCGTGATGTGTTCATAGAGGAAGCGGAGGAGATTATTGAAGAACTCAACCGCTTATCTACTGTCTGGTTGCTTGACCCCTTCCCCAACGAAAATTTGCGCGATATCAGGCGTCACTTTCATACATTCAAAGGTAACGGCCGTGCTGTTGGCGCAAATGTATTGGGTGAGCTTGGCTGGGCGGCACAGGACATGCTGGATCGCGTACTGGACGGCGAATTGGCGTGTGGAGATAACATCCAAAAATTGCTGGAACAACTGGTAGCCAGCTTGCCGGCACTGGTAGATGCCTACAAAACACCCGGAGCAATGGATGTCAGCGTGGTACGGGAGCTGACCAACCAATGCTTTGAGATCGCCAGAACCGGTGGTGCCGACCTTGCTAAAGGCATGCCGGCAGCGGAAACGCGCAGCACTGTTACAGCTGACGTACAACATCAGCCATTGGCCTAGTAGCCACGTCACCACGTATTGCGAATAGGTACAGGGAGAAAAATCGTGCATTCAGATAATAATCATAAGCCGGCAACGTCCGGCAAGCCAGAGGGCTTCGGTGAAGACTCTCTTGATGTAACGCTGGACTGGTTGCTCGACCAGGACCTGGCGGACGCCGATGAAACCTTGTTCACACTGGGAGTTGAGCAGGCTTTCGACACAGACCTTACGGAAACAGAAGCGGCGATGGCAGCCAGACCCATGATTGGCGGTAATACCCAGGCCGACGCACTTGCCGGCTTTGTGGAGGAAGAGATTGTTCTTTCATCGGTAGGTGAGACCAGCGACATCTATGCTTCAACCAGCCAGCCGGGTGTTGATGAAAAAACAGAGTCTACCCCTTCGGCTGTCGTGCTTAACCCAAACGTCCAACCCAAAAGCAGCGTGCAGGTAAACCCGTTGGAAGAAGGGCTGGATATACTGGGGCTGGATGACAACGATGATATCGGCGAAAAGCCGCTGGTTATCAAGCGAGCGCGGCAAGAGGTTGAGCCCAAAGTTAGCGCCCCGGCAGAAGCCGTCGCCAATTTGAACCTTTCTGCTACTGACGGTGAACTACAAGCGGAAGAGGCTGCAGTAACCCCCACTGTTATTCAGTCGAACGCAGACAATAGTGCAGAATTGGCTATGTCAGAGGCGGCGGAGCTGGATCAGCTAATCGATAATGAAACAGCTAAAACCGAGAGCGCTGATTTTGCGGAGCTTGATCTTGTCGCGCAGGCGCAAGGATTGGATGCAGGCCCAGATGCCATAGATGAGAATCAGGCTCTCGACTTCACGCTTGAAGAGCTCTATGCGCAGGACAATGGCGCTTCGGATGAAATCTCCTTCGACCTTGAAGTTTCGGCATTTGAAACAACTGAGTCCGATTACCTCGATATTGAAGCTATAGAAGCTATTGAAGGCCTGGGTGCCGATAATAAAGAAATCGATATTCCTGAAGCGGGCAGCTTGGTTATGCAAGCTGAAATGATGGAGCCCAGCCAGACCGAAACCACCGCGGTAGAACCTGCCGCAGTGGAACCTGCCGCAGTGGAGCAAGCGGCAGAAGAGCAGCCCGCAATTGAGTTTCCGCAGGAAGCAGAAAGCGCCGATGATCACTCCAGCGTCTTTGATTATGTAGCGTCCCAGTCCTTACCCTCCGACGAGCATGAGTTCGACCAGTTCCTTTTGCGTGGTGAGCACCTCGCGGATATTGGTGAAGACCTGGGCGAGCTTGCCGTACAGCACACTGAAGGCGTCGCATCGCTGGATACCGAGATTTCTGCCGATATCGATTACCACGATGACTTTACTGTCACCGGTGCTTTCAGCGCCCAAGCGATAACCTCGGTCACCGAAGTAATTGCAGATGTGATGGAGGAACTCACCGTAGCGGTTTCCGCCAGGTTGATTGACCTTGGCTATAAAAACGACGAGCTGAACCTGTCCTTCATGCTGGGCGGTGATGCGGAAGCCATTGCCGAATGCCTTGGCAATGGTTTTGCGCCAATTACCCAGATTAATTCGCAATTGCCTGCAGCCATGAGTCATCTTGGGCAGGAAGCGATAGATGCTATTTATATCTCCATTGCCAATGGCAATGAAAACAATGATTGGAATCGTATCTTCTCCGAAGATTTTCCTGCTGCCGCTCCCACCCTGTTGTTGGAGCAGCTGTCGCAAATAAGCCAGGGAGAATCCATCGAAGCTGCCTTCAATGACGAGCCCGCGTTTGACCCACTGTCACTGGACAGTGATGGTGACGAGCTGGGCGATACTCTTGGTGTGTTGGGCGCGGTCTCAGACGCTTCGCTGGATGATTTCGATTTTCTCGATACGAACGCCAGCGATAGCGGCGAGGGATTCGAAGCGACATTGGATGATGCATGGGTCGAATTGCAGGCGAGTGAGGAAGAAACCGCAGAGCCTGCGCAGGCAGTAGAAGTTTTTGACGACGACTTGTTCAGTGATGACGCAATGGAAGCCCTTAACGGTATGTCGGGTGAGGAAGATACCGATCTGGATTCCCTGTTCAAGGGATTGGGTGAAAGCCCGGTGGATATAGATGACGTGTGTGGCATCGCTGTTGATGCTTTTGAGTCGAACAGTCCCGCATCCAACGAACAGGTTGCGCCGGAGCGAGAGCCTTTGGTCGCATCAGAACCGGCAGAGCCTGAAGTAGATGACAGCGATATCAACCAACAGTGGTTCATGCCTGCCGGTATTGAGTTCAGCTACACCAGCCAAAGTTCCACTGAGTTATTTGCAGACTTTCTCGATGCCTTCCTCGAAGAGGGCGCACTGGAACTGGAGAAGCTCGAAGACGCAATCTGTGTGTGGGAAAAAGACATAAACAGTGAAGCGGCTTTTGCGCCTGTTTCCAGAATCTTGCACACCTTGAAGGGAATCGCCAAGGGCGTTGGTCTGCAACGCTATGGAACCTTGATACACAATTTTGAGACCCTGTTGGATAAATTGCCGAAGCCTGCCGACGATTGTTCGGGCTACTTCCGTATTGTTAACCTTTGGCTGGATGCGGCTATACGTGGATTCGAACAGATAGAGGATAGCCGCGCCGATGTAGAATCAGAAATTCCACAGCCGCCTGCTGGCGCAGTGTCTGTAATCGAGACCGCTGTTGTCGTAGAAGCAGAGGTCGACAATCACTCGGTGCTGAACGAGACTGCAGAGTCCGCCACCGTAGAGGCCGATAGTTCGCCCACGCAAACAGCAGAGCTTGGTGAGCCGCGGCCAGAGCAGAAAAAGCAGGCTGCATCGCGGGCGAAAGACAAGCAACTCGCCGACGAAGGCGCTAAAACGTTGGCAGCTCAGCAGACAATCCGCATGACGCCGGATGCGGTTGATCATCTGATGAACCTTACTAACCAGGCGCAACAACTTGGTGTGCGTTCCTCTCAGGGCACAGTCAAAGGGAAATTGGCCACCGCTGAACTACAGGGCCGGCTCACCTCTATTCGTTCGCATATTTCCAAAATTGCCGACCGCTCATTGCTGAATGTAAAAGCTCACGCAGGGCAGGCCATTGGGGAGATGGATGCGCTGGAGATGGACCAGTATTCCGAGCTACAGGAGGCTGCCAATATTCTCAGGGAGGGTGTTGAAGACCTGGGCGATCTTATTCAGTTGTGCAGTCGACAAAGTATCATGGTTGAAGCGCTGCTTAAGCAACAGGCTTCGGTAGTGGCCTCGCTGCGCTCCTCTATTCAGGGTGCTCGGGTTATACCCGTTTCACGGCTGATGCCCGGCTTGCGACGTATTGTCAGAACTGTCGGAGCAGAGCTGGGCAAGGCGGTAAACTTTCGCGTTATTAACGAAGTAGGCAGCCTTGATCGCGATAACTTTAATCGCTGTCAGATCATTCTGGAGCACATGGTGCGCAACGCGCTCGACCATGGCGTAGAGTCTCCTGATGAAAGAGTGGTTGCTGGCAAGCAAATGACAGGAAGGATTACTGTCGATGTTAGCAAAGAAGGCGGCGACTATTTGATCACGCTGGCCGATGACGGCCGGGGTATCGACCCTGACATGATGCGCGAGGTGGCCTTTGAAAAAGGGCTGGATCTCAATATTGCAGACTTGACCGATGAAGAAGCGCAGCGCCTGATATTTCATAAAGGCTTTTCAACCGCCACTGAGCTCAGCGAAATTTCAGGCCGCGGTGTGGGTATGGACATAGTGTTTTCCGAGCTGCAACAAATTGGCGGCGACATCGAGATAACTTCCGATGTAGGACAGGGCACAACCTTTAAAATACGCATCCCATCAAACATTACGGTAAATGGTGCGCTGCTGGTGAATGCAGGTACTGCATCCTATGCCGTTCCTCTGGATGGCCTGGTAGCGGTAGAGCACGTGCCTGCCGATGAGTTCTTTGCCCGACTTGAAAGCGGTGAGCCGTTGCAACTGTTCGGAATGGATTGCGAGACAGGTTATCTGGGAACAATCTGCGGCGGCGAGAACATACCACCGCGCAAGGCGTGGGGAAACACGGTGCCGGTCATTATTGCCGGTAATGACGATCGCTTTATGGCCATTGCTATCGACGGTTTGGAGCAGGCCCTGGAACTGGTTATTCGGTCCCTTGGCAACCAGTTCTCCGCGGTACCGGGTATTGCTGGCGGAGCGACTACGGCCGACGGACAAGCGGTAGTGGCCCTTGATCTCAATGCGCTGGTGAGTTCGCTGGATGCCGATGGCGTTAGCGTTGCTTCAACCGAAACTGAACGCGCGCAGGAGAGGATGATGGTTCTGGTGGTTGATGACTCGCGGACGCAGCGTATGGTCGCAACCAGTCAGTTCGATTCATTAGGCGTAGAAACAGTGACTGCCGAAAATGGCCTGGTGGCGATCGAACTGCTGAATACGGCTCACAAGCTGCCCGACGTTATTCTGCTGGATATCGAAATGCCGGTTAAGGACGGTATACAAACCCTGCGCGAAATTCGTAAATCGAACAAGTACAGCCATATACCCGTGATCATGGTGACCTCCCGTACCGGAGCAAAGCATCGCAAACTGGCAGAGCAGGCCGGCTGCAGTGGTTACATGGGTAAGCCCTTTAACTTCCCACTGTTGGTGCAGGACATTAACAGGCTGACCGGCCGTCAACTTGAGCTGGTTTAGGACTAGGTAAACTGATGGAAGAGATAACAGCACAACATTGTGTATTGCTACCGTGTTCCGAGGATGAGCGTTGGGCGGTGCCGCAGAATTGTCTTGCGGAAATCATTACCTATAACGGTGACGACGAACAGCCGCCGGCGCAGATTAATTGGCGCGGCGAGATCATTCCTGTGCTCGACTTACAGCAGTCAGGCTCAGCGCCCTGGCGTGGCCGGCTCATTGCGGTCATGCTGGGTTTGCAGGGCGAAGGTCTGGATTACTGGGGGCTGGCCTTACGGGGTGAAGGCCTGACAGCAATTAATCTGCAGGAGTCTGCGGTGCAGGATCTGGAGCAGGTGACAGCGCAGCACAGTAGCGCATCCTTTCGCCTTGGCGAGCAGGAATATCAGGTTCCCGATTTATTGGCCCTACAAAAGCATATGACGGAAGCTCATGCGGCTGGTTAGTGCGAATCCGGCACCCGCAGGTAGTAAAGAGGTAGGCAAGGTGGAACAGTTGCATTTAGAAACCGTAGTCCGAGAAATCGAAAATGCGTTTGGCGCCGAGCAACCATTTACGGACAGGCCACTCACTGAGTTGGAGACCGAGGTGCTCGCCGGTGTGTTCGGAGATGAGGGCTTTCAGCGCTACACTCAGGATCTGGTCAATCGACAGATTATTCGTGACTACCTGACTAACGCTGTAATGCTGGAGAGCATACAGGATGACCGCTTTGCCGTTCTGGCTGGGCAGGCGGGAACGGTGAGTGGACGGGCTGCATTGTCCCTGCACATGCTGATGAGCGCGGTAGAGGACGCCAATGATATCCCCCTGAATGCAGGTGCCGGCTTGAAAAAGCTGCGGGTTTCACCTGGTTCTCCCCCTCAATTAGAGCTTATTCCGAACTAAACTCCCCAAGACTGCCGTGCAAATTTTGGCAGCGATTCCCGCCTGAACAGCACCAATTTTTCGTCTTCCTTAAAATTTTGGCAAAAAAAAGCACCCTTTCTAAAACTCATAAAAAAACCAGCCCTGGAATTATTGTCAGCTAAACCCCCCGTGCCTATAACAGTCTCAGGGCGCAAGAAACACGCGCGATCCAGAACAAATATAAGGCTAGCAAGGGGATATAACATGCTGACAATAACGCCGACTGCGGATTTGGGTTGTAGCCAGGACAAAGGACTTGAAGTGTTTGCGGTGATTGAGGGGCGTAAGGTTTTTCTGCCCTCAGACGCCAAGTATGTGATGCAGGACAAACGCGGGCTGTGGTTCTTTGCAGCGCGCAAGCCTCGTCCTACCGAGGGCGACTGGACACCGAACAAGACCAGTATTGCCTGCCTGACGGATCGTGGTTATGTACGCGCACTTAAAACCGATACCAGCATTCCCTGGCTGGAAACCTGTCAGCGGACCATCAGGGTAGTAACAAGAAACAGTGATCGTCTTCCCGGTGAGGATGAAATCATTCGCCAGTAAGCCTGGCTTTCGGCGAAGGTTGCCGCTCTTCAGTTAATCAATTAACGCGTGGCTGGGATGCTGCGCGTATTCACACCAGGTAGCAACGGCCTCTGCATTATCCGCCAGGATAGAAACAAGGTCGTTTTCCAGACGCTTATAGGCGTCCTGCCAAACTTTTATATGAACGACCATCGCGCAGCGTTGTCGCATAGGCATGCTGTGCGGAAGGTTGAGTGGGTCGAAGGCCTGATTCTTGAAGCCATGGCTAAGAACAGCTGACACCACTTCGTCCTGCTTGCTGTCGTTGAGCTCGCCTTCGAAGCGACGTATGGGCATGGTCAGCTTGCTTCGTTCTGGAAAGTCAGGGTCGACGATGATGTTGTGAACCCAGAGCGGTAACTGTTTTCTCAGTCTGGACATTAACTCCTGTCGCGACAGCATGGTGACTTGCTGGCTGGTCATAGCCGGTGCCACGCGCTGAAAGGACAGTTCGTTGCGGGTGTGAAAACCGTGACCGTGAAAGCAGGACATCCGTGCCCCTACCAGGGCGATATGGGTGAGATGAAATTCAGACATACAGGTATTCCATTGCTTTCTTGTGAGTTCTCATGGGCCTAGTCCATCAGGATAAAATTTACCGGCACAGGCACGATCAGCTGGCCGTTGTCGTCTTCATATTCTGCATTGGCCACCGGGTCTATGTTATCCAGGCCATTGCTCTTGAAGGCTTTTTTGGCAGCCCTGATAGCGGCCTGGTCCAGTGTGTCAAAGCCTGAACTGCGACCTACCGCGACCTCAGCCAGAGAGCCATCCTTGAGCAGGGTGAGGTCAAGCTCGAGATTGCCCTGCAGGTTTCGCCTGACGGCCGCCTTCGGGTAGCGGATATTCTCTGTCACCATGCGCAGCACAACGGTATTAAATGTTGCAAGGCGTTGTGAATATTCGACCACATCAAGCCGCGCAATATCTGACAGCTCTGGCTCTATGATGGGCGCGGATGTCGGTGCAGCCAAGGCCAGCTGTACAGGCTCCATGGGGGCCTCATCCGCGCTATCACCTATGGATTCTTCGGCAGGATCCTGGGTTGGCGAAAGCTCCGGGAGCACGATGGGAGGTTCGGGTTGTGCGATGTCTGCAGAGGCGACAGCCGCGTCCACCAGTGCGACGGTTGCTGCTGTGGCGATTGCGGCCGCTTCAGCTTCGGCGGGCTCAGGTACAACTGCTGCAATGGGCTCTTCCTCAGCAACAGGTGTTTGCCACTGTGCTACTTCCTCGCCGCGTTCCGTCGACCACTCATGGGCCTGATAGGCCGAAAGCAGTGATGCATTGATATCGCTGGCCAATAGGCTGTCGCGAAACGCTTTGCCCGGGCCGCGCTCGCCTACCCAGCCCCCCAGCAGATAGTCAAAAACGTAGCCGTTGTCCGTGCTGACAAGCTCGACATCGTTGAGCATCGCGATGGTTTGGTCGTCCTCTGTTAACAATAGCTCCAGAGCGTCGCCTGCATACAAGCTACCCTTGATGCTGGCCATGATCATGGCTGCGAAGTTGGATACTTCGGCTGTAGGTGCCTGGCCTGAGGCCAGCTCGCCCTGCAGTAACATCGTGCCCAGAAGACTGCGTATGCTGGTGCGTCTGGCAACCACCCGATATTCCATCAACTTAGGGCCGGAGGCGCCCACCAGGTCGTCTGGACGGGGCACCAGCTCGTCGATATGAAGTGCTCCCAGATAAATTTCGCGCCCGGTTTCCTGGTGAACAGCAAGGCCAATCATGCGGAAGTCATCGCTGACCGCCACTGCGGTTGAAGCCAGGGGCAACAGGGCCAGTGTCCCTGCGCATATCAGTGCCAGTCTTGCTACAAAGCGTTTCATACCCATACACATTTCGTTGGTTATTGTCAGGTAGCCAGCTTTGCAGAGAGGTGCTCAGCTAGACAATAAAAAACCCGAGAAAACCCCAGAAACATGGGTATACGGTTGGTTCAGGGTGTGGAATAGGTCAATAAATGGCCATAAGCGCGGCCGGTGGCCAATAATCAGCCTATAGGAGGCGGCTCTTTCAGGGTAGGCGCGGGGTCGCCTTCGCCATTGTCCACGACCAGCGCCAGCCGGTCATTTTCTATATCACTGTGAATGGGGTCTAATGTGGCCATTTCCTTATTGGCTTTCGCTGATAACTGCTGAAAGCGCTCAACCTTGCCGTGCAATCCCTGCTGCCCCACGAGTCCGGTCACTGTATCGTTGTAGTGGTTGCCAGCGGCCTTGAGGGTATTGCCCAGCTTCTGCAGTCGCTCGGCGACTGTGCACACCTGGTTGTATATTTCTCCTGCGCGGCTGCTTATTTCCCTGGCCTCGGTATTGCTCTGTTCCACCATCCACAGATTGGCTACGGTTCGCAGAATGGGCATCAGTGTGGTGTGTGACACCATCACCACGCCTTTGTTGTAGCCGTAGTTGAACAGGTCCCGGTTGTGTTTCATCGCCTCTATATATGCTGGCTCTATAGGCATGAACATCAGTACGAAATCAGGGCTGCCGATGTTTGGCAGGTTGCCATAATCCTTTTTAGCCAGATCATCGATATGGTTACGCACAGCCTGGGCGTGAGCGTTTAATGCTTCCGTCCTCTCTCCTTCGGTATCTGCGGCGATGGCACGATCGTAGTCGATCAGCGAAACCTTGCTGTCTATGACCAGGTGTTTGCCGTCGGGCAGTTTGATCACGAAGTCGGGCAACTTGCGCTTGCCCTCCTCATCCCTGAAGGTGGCTTGTGCGTCATAGTGGTCGCCGTTTTGCAGCCCGGCCAGTTCCAGTGTGCGCTCCAGTTGCGCCTCGCCCCAGTTACCGGCGGCCTTTTTGTCGCCCTTGAGCGCCAGCGTCAAATTGGAGGCCTGGTCGTTCATTTGCAGGCCTATTTCCAGCACCTTGCGTATCTCTGACTCCAGGGTGGTATTGCCCTTGATCGACTCCGAGTGAACTTCATTGATGCGCTTTTGGAACCCGGTAATTTGCTCCCGGAATGGTTGTAACAGCGATTCCAGTGACTCTTTGCTGGTGTTGGTGAAGTTGCGGCCCTTGTCCTCAAATATTTTGTTGGCGAGGTTCTCGAATTCGCCCTTGAGGGCTTCACGGTTTGCGTTGAGCAGTGCAACCTGCTCCGCGTGCTGACGAGCTCGCTCGCTGAGTTGGGTCTCCAGCACGCCAACACGAACATCGGCGTCACGGGATGATTGGCGCAGGGTCTCTCTCTGATCACAAACCTCGGCAAGCTCCAGCTCCAGCTTTTGCAGCTGCTCCTGAGCATCAGCCAGCCCTTGTTGCAGCTGACCGTTACGGCGCAGCCGAACCAGGCCCCCAATAATCATACCGACAATGACCCCTGCCAGAGCGGCCAGCCCTAGCTGTGTGGCCAGATGTATATCAATATCGATCATGGTGCCCCCGTTTGTCACAGTGTAAATCAATTGGCTGTGCCACGGACACGTTTGTCAGGGGCACCTGTCGCCTGAGCGGACAGGTCTGGGGGGATCAGGCGTCCAGCGAAAGGATATAGCGGGTGGCGGCGGCCAGATCGGGCATCACCGGAACAACATCAGCGTCAGGCAGCTTGCCCTCGCCGTTGTTGAGTTGGGCCAGGGTTTTTGTGCCTTTGCCCGTTGTGACCAGGATGGGCACTGCGTTGGCGGCAGTGGCGGCTTCAAGGTCTTTCATGCTGTCACCAACAAAGAAAGCGCCTGCCACCGGCCTCTGCAACTCTGCCTCGATAGCATCCAGTAATCCGGTGCGGGGCTTGCGGCAGTTACAGTCGTCTTCGGGGGTGTGAGGACAGTAAAATATGCCTGCGATCGCGCCGCCCTGTCGCTCTACAAGGTCACACAGCTGATGGTGTATTGCCTCCAGGTCGTCCAGATCGAAATAGCCCCTGCCCAGTCCACTTTGGTTGGTGGCGACTGCCACCTGGTGACCCGATTCACAGAGCTGAGCGATTGCCTCGATACTGCCCGGTATGGGGTGCCAATCTGCCAGTGACCGGATGTAATTGTCCGAGTCCTCGTTGATGACGCCGTCGCGGTCGAGGATGATCAGGGCCATGACTCAGCCGGCCACCGCCAGCTGTGAGATGTCTGCCACACCGGTGAACTGCTGCCGCAGCTTGTGCAGCAAATTAAGACGATTTAGTCGCAGCTCGCTGTCTTCTGCATTGACCATAACGCCGTCAAAAAATGCATCAACCGGCTCGCGCAGAGCGGCCAGGCTGGCTAGAGCATCCGCGTAGTCACCCTGCACCAAAAGTTTGTGTGAGGTCTCGTCAACGGTGCTCAAAGCCTCGTAAAGCGCCTTTTCTTGAGCCTCTTGGAGTAAGTCAGCGCTTACTTCACCAAACTCATGACTGGCCTCCAACTTGCCTAATATATTGCTAACGCGTTTATTGGCGGCCGCCAGCGCAGCCGCTTCCGGCAGTGAGGTGAAGGCATTAACCGCAAGTACCCGGCGCTCGATATCCAGTGGCCGGCTCAAGCCCAGCGCACTGACCGCACGGAAGGTTTCTACGGCAATGCCGTCATCTTCATAGCGGGCTCTGAACCGCTCAATCATGTAGGCGAGAACCTGTTCTTTGGTGTCCCCAGCGAGGGTGTCGGCCTGGTATTGGTCAATGGCCAATTGCAGGCAGTCGGCAAGGTCCAGATCCAGTTCCTGCTCCACCAGGATTCGCAGTACCGCCAGAGAGGCACGGCGCAATGCGAAAGGGTCCTTGGAGCCGGTGGGCGGTTGCCCTATGCCGAAAATACCGACCAGAGTATCCAGCCGGTCAGCAAGGGCCAGACAAGTTGCTGTGGCTGACTGTGGCAATCGATCGCCGGAGAATTTGGGCCAGTATTGTTGCGCCAGTGCGGCGGCCACTTCCGCATTTTCACCGTCATTGAGTGCGTAGTAAGAGCCTGCGATGCCTTGCATATCGGAGAATTCCAATACCATATCGCAAACCAGGTCAGTCTTGCTTAACAGGGCCGCCCGTTCTGCCAATGCACGATCGGCGCCGATAAGGTCGGCCAGCGCGCCGGCCAGTGATTGCACACGGTGGGTTTTATCCAGCAGTGTGCCCAGCTGTTTCTGGAATACGATATTACCCAGGGTCTCTACTCGTTGAGCCAGGGGTGTTTGTTTGTCTGTGTTGTAAAAGAAGGCGGCGTCACTCAGCCTTGGGCGGATAACCCGCTCGTTACCTTCAATGACCAGCTCCGGATTCTTGCTCTCTATATTGGAAACTGTGATGAAGTTAGGCAGCAGCTCGTCCTTGTCATCGGTGAGGTGGAAATACTTCTGGTGCTCTTTCATCGAAGACACCAGGGCCTCAGACGGGACCTGCAGAAACTCGGTGTCGAAGCTGCCGGTCAGTGCCACCGGCCACTCCACCAGGCCAGTGACTTCATCGAGTAGGTCGGCGTCGATAACCGCGGTGGCCTTTAGGGCGCTGGCCTCGGTATCCACCTGGTCGCGAATCATGTCCTGGCGCTGCTCAAAGGAAGCAACCACACGGGCCTGGGCCAGTGCGTCTACGTACTCTTCCGGGCGGCTCAGAGAAATTTCGTCCGGGCTATGGAATCGGTGACCACGGGTAGTGTTACCAGCGGGTAAGCCCATGACCTCGCCAAAACCAGAGTCCTCGCCAATCATGGCGAGCAGCCATTGCACAGGACGCACGAACTCTTCCCGGCGTGCGCCCCATCGCATACGCTTGGCGATAGGCAACTTACCCAGGCTTTGCTCAATGATGGCAATCAGGCTCTCGCTGAGTGTGCGGCCCTCTTCTGTTTTGCTGAAGCCCAGACGGAGACCTTTGTCTGTCTGGATCTCCTGCAATTGATCCGGCTCAAGCCCCTGTTTGCGGGCAAAGCCGGTAGCGGCGGGCGTCCAGTCTCCGTTTTCATCTCGGGCCCTGTCTGCGGGGGGGCCCAGTACTTCAATGGTTTTGTCAGGTGAGCGCAGCGCTGTGTTTTCTATCAGCACAGCGAGGCGGCGCGGGGTAGCAAACCACTGCACATCGCCGTGAGTAAGCTCCCGCTCCTGCAGTCCGGCGACAATGCCATCTCTAAAGGCCAGCCCCAGGGCTTTCAGGGACTTTGGCGGGAGCTCTTCGGTGCCCAGTTCTACCAGCAGGGTTTCAGTTGTCATCGCTCAGCTGGCCTCCGCCTGTAATTTGGCCAGAATCTCGTCGCGTAGTGATTGCTCCGCCAGTGGAAAACCCAGCTCAGCGCGGGCGTCGAAATAGGCCTGCGCGACTGCTCTTGCCAGCGTTCTCACACGCAAAATGAAGCGCTGTCGCTCGGTCACCGAGATCGCGTGCCGCGCATCTAGCAGGTTGAAGGTATGGGAGGCTTTCATCACCATCTCATAGGCCGGTAATGGCAGGTTCTTCTCCACCAGGCGTAGGGCCTCGCCTTCGTAATGGTCGAAAAAGCCAAACAATTGCGGCACGTCGGCCTCTTCGAAGTTGTAACGCGACATTTCCACTTCATTCTGGTGGAACACATCGCCGTAGCTGACGTCGCCGCCGGGCCCGCGAGCCCACACCAGGTCGTAGATGCTGTCTACGCCTTGCAGGTACATGGCGATACGCTCCAGCCCATAGGTAATTTCTCCCGTGACGGGATAGCACTCCAGGCCACCAGCCTGTTGAAAGTAGGTAAACTGGGTCACTTCCATGCCATTGAGCCAGACTTCCCATCCCAGTCCCCAGGCACCGAGAGTCGGCGACTCCCAGTTGTCTTCCACGAAGCGAATATCGTGTACCAGCGGGTCTACACCCAGAGCGGTGAGTGATTGCAGGTACAGCTCCTGAAAATCGTCCGGAGAGGGCTTCATCACTACCTGAAATTGATAGTAATGCTGCAATCGGTTGGGGTTTTCACCGTAACGGCCATCGGTTGGACGACGGCTGGGTTGCAAGTAGGCCGCGTTCCAGGTCTCGGGGCCCAGCGCGCGCAGGAAAGTAGCCGGATGGAAAGTTCCGGCGCCTACTTCCATATCCAGAGGCTGCAGCACTACGCAGCCCTGGTCGGCCCAGAACTGTTGCAGGCGTAATATAAGCTCCTGAAAAGAAAGCGTTTTTAGCTGTTCGCTTGGCACCATTATTCCTGCTGGAAGGTCAAAAAAGGCCGCTATTATACAGTCTCTTTTGGCGGCATAATACGCGCTTTCTGCCTCAGCCTACGGGAAAGCGACATTCTTCCATGAATACGATAAAAGCAGGCCTGATCAAGGCGGTGTTGTGGCTTTGTGCCGGTCTGCCGCTAGCGTGGGCCAGGGCGCTGGGCCGCGGTTTCGCCTGGCTGTACTGGCCGGTGGGCGGCCGTAGCCGGAAGGTGACCCAACGCAATATCGAGTTGGCGTTTCCCGACCTGGATGCGGCCCAGCAACGCGATCTTGCCCGCCAAAGCCTGGCAGCCACCGGCGAACTGGTCACCGAGATGGGGCATATCTGGCTGCGCAGCTGGGCTTATGTGCAATCACTGATTACCGAGGTTCACGGCGCAGAGCTGATTCTCGATGCGCAGCGCGAGGGACGGGGCGTTATTGTGTTGGCCCCGCACCTGGGCAATTGGGAGGTCATTGGTCTGCATCTGGGTGTGTTGGGCAGCACCGTATCGCTTTACGAGCCACCGGCACTGCCATCCCTGGGGCCCATGATTGAACGTGCCCGCCAGCGCAGCGGCGCCACGCTGGTGCCAACCGATAGCAGGGGCCTGGCGCGGCTGCTTAAAAGCGTCAAGCAGGGCCATATTTCGGGGATACTGCCTGATCAGGCGCCGCCCCAGCTGAATGCCGGAGAAAACAGCCCGTTCATGGGGGTTTCATGTTTCACCGGCACATTGTCCAGTAACATGATACGCCGCACCGGCGCTCTCGCTGTGTTTGGTTTTGCCGAGCGGGTACCCGGCGGATTTGTGGTCCGATATCTGCCCGCTGAAGAGGCAATCTACGATGCTGACAACAGTGTTTCTCTGGCTGCGTTAAATCGCGGTGTAGAGCTTTGCGTCAGTCACTGTATCGACCAGTATCAATGGGAGTACAAGCGCTTTCGGGTCAGGCCCAGGCAGGGTCCGGGTAATTATGAGGGGCTGTAGCAAACGCAGTCTGCTGTCCTCTACACAGGAATATTTATGATTTACGGTAAGTTGGTGGCTGGCTTTATAGGCCTTCTGTTAGGTGGCTTCTTTGGCCTGGTGCTCGGTTTGTTCGTGGGCCATGCATTTGACCGCGGCCTGCTGAAAACCTTGCAGTTCGCATCACCGGAGAACATTGCCCGCATCCAGGCCAGTTTCTTCGATACCACCTTTGCCCTGCTGGGCCACCTGGCCAAGGCCGATGGCCGGATTTCGCAGCAGGAAATCGATCACACCGAACAGATATTTACGCAGATGCAGCTCACCCCGGAACAGCGTGAGAAGGCAATAGCCAGATTTCGGCAGGGGGCAGACGCCAATTTCAGCGTAGAGCAGACGGTGGCAGATTTCCTGGCAGTGTGTGGTGCCCAGAAACAACTGCAGCAAACCATGTTGTTGTTCCTTGTTTCCATGGCGCTGGCAGATCATCAAATCGAGCCGACAGAGAAAGAGGCTCTGCAGCGCATCGCGGGTCTTATGGGCTATGGCGCCGCCCAGCTGGAGCAGTTGCTGCGTATGGCCCAGGCCCAGGGGCAATTTCACGGGCAATCAAGCTATGGCGCGCAACCTGGTACCAGCCTTGATGATGCCTACGCAGCGCTGGGCGTCAGTGCCTCGGTGTCAGACAAGGACCTCAAGCGCGCCTATAGAAAACTCATGAGTCAAAACCACCCGGACAAGCTGATTGCCAAGGGTGTACCGGAAGACATGATCAAGATTGCCACTGAAAAGTCGCAGGAAATACAGGCGGCTTATGAGATGGTGCGTAAGTCGCGGGCCTGAGGTTTAGTGCCGCCAGAACATCGGGGTAAACAATACCAGCAGGGTAAATACTTCAAGCCGGCCCAGCAGCATCGCAATGCATAACAGCGCCTTGGCCGTATCCCCGATGCCGGCGTAGTTGCTCGCCACCTGCCCCAGGCCTGGACCCAGATTATTCAGGGATGCGGCAACCGCCGAAAACGCTGTGGTGAAATCCAGCCCGGTCGCCATCAATAACAGCATGATGACGACAAACACCCAGACATAAACCGCAAAGAAACTCCAAACGGCGCTGACTACTGTCGCTTCTACGCGTCGTTTTCCCACCTTCAGCGGGATCACGGCAGCGGGGTGTACCAGCTGTTTCAATTCCCTGATGCCCTGCTTGAATACAAGCATCATGCGCATGGCCTTTATGCCACCGCCGGTGGACCCCACGCAGCCTCCCATGAAAGACAGCATCAAAAGCATCACCGGTAGAAACGTTGGCCAGGACGCAAAATCCTGGGTGGCAAACCCGGTGGTGGTTGTAATAGAGATCGCCTGAAACATGCCGTGAACCAGGCTATCTTCCGGCGATAGTGTCTCGGTGATAATCAGGTAGGAACAGGTAATCGCAATGCAGATAAGCAACACACTGCCGAAAAAGCGAGTCTCTGAATCCTTGCGATAAATACCCAGAGTGCGCTGTCGCCATGCCACGAAATGCAGTCCGAAATTGATTGCCGAAATACACATGAACAGGCTGCAGATCAGCAGGATCGTATTGCTCTCGAAATAGCCCATGCTGGCATCGTGGGTAGAGAAGCCACCGATGGCTACCGTTGAAAAGGCGTGTGCGATGGCGTCGAAGCCGGACATGCCTGCGGCATAGTAGGCGATGCCACATACCAGGGTGAGCATCATGTAGACGGTAAACAGGGCCTTGGCCGTCTCGGTGATTCGTGGTGTCAGTTTGCTGTCTTTCGATGGCCCGGGAGTTTCGGCGCGGTACAACTGCATGCCGCCTATACCCAGCATCGGCAGTACCGCGACGGCGACAACAATGATGCCGATGCCGCCCAGCCACTGAAGCATCTGGCGATAAAGCAGAATGGACATGGGCAGTGAATCCAGCCCTACGATTACGGTGGCACCGGTGGTTGTAAGCCCCGAGATGGATTCAAAGATAGCTTCCACCGGCGACAGTGCCAGTGCCTCGGTAAGCGCAAACGGCAGAGCACCAAAAACACCCAGCACTGTCCAGAACAGGGAGGTGATCAGAAAACCGTCGCGTATCCTGAGCTCATGGCGAGAATTGCGAACGGGAAGCCACAGCACCAGGCCCGACAGGAAGGTAATGGCCAGCGCCGATAGAAAGCCGGTAACAGTGTTGTCGTCCTGCAGCAGCGCTATCACCAATGGGATGACCATGGCGCTGCTGAACAGCATCAAAAGCAGGCCAAGAATTCGCAGTGAAACGGTGAGGTGCATGCCGCTCCCCTAGGAGAAAAATCCGAAGCCGACGGCGAACAATTTTTCTACCGCAGAGATTTTATTGCGATCAACCAGAAACAGAATGACGTGGTCATCGGTTTCCACAACGATGTGGCTGTGGGCGATCAAAACCTCTTCGCCGCGCACGATAGCGCCTATTGTCACGCCTTCCGGCAAGGCGATTTCATCGAGCCGCCTGCCTACAACCTTGGAGGAGTAGGCGTCGCCGTGGGCAATGACTTCAATGGCCTCGGCTGCACCGCGGCGCAGGGAATGGACGTTACTGATGTCACCGCGGCGCACGTGCGTCAACAGACTGCCGATAGTGATTTGTTGCGGCGAAATCGCGATGTCGATCTCGTCGCCTACCAGGTCGGCATAGGCCGAGTTGGTAATCAGGGTGATCACTTTCTTTGCGCCCATGCGCTTGGCCAGCATGGACATCATGATGTTGGATTCGTCGTTGTTGGTTAGCGCACAGAACACATCTGTTGCTTCGATATTTTCCTGCGCGAGTAACTGCGGCTCGGCGGCGCTGCCATTGAGTACGATCGCGTGTTTGAGACGTTCTGACAGGGTTCGACAACGGGCGTAGGATTTCTCTATCACCTTCACCTGGTAGTCGTTTTCGATACTCATTGCCAGAGTGGCGCCTATGTTGCCGCCGCCGGCGATCATCACGCGCTTGTAGGCTTTGTCGACCTTGCGCATCTCTGACATTACGGCGCGCAAGTTGCCTTTGGCTGCGATGAAGAAGACCTCGTCATCTACCTCGACTACTGTACTGCCTTCGGGAATGATGGGTCGGTCCTGGCGGAAAATAGCGGCGACGCGCGTATCAACATTGGGCATGTGCGCGCGTATCTCGCTCAGTTCCTGGCCTATCATGGGCCCGCCGTAGTAAGCCTTTACTGCCGCCAGCTGCACCTTGCCGTCGGCGAAGTCCAACACCTGCAGTGCGCCGGGATTGGCGATGAGCCGCCTGATGGACTGTGTTACCAGTTGCTCCGGGCCGATGATGACATCCACGGGAACATTGCCGGGATTGAACAGTTGTTCCTGGTGCGCCAGGTAATTGGGTGAGCGCACCCGGGAAATTTTGGTCGGCGTGTGAAACAGGCTATGCGCTACCTGGCAGGCCATCATATTGATTTCGTCGCTGTTGGTGACGGCAATCAGCATGTCGGCGTCTTCGGCGCCCGCTTTGTATAAGGTATTGGGATGAGAAGCACCACCGGTAACGGTACCGATGTCCAGCCTGTCCTGCAGGGCTTTCAGCTTGTCATTGTTGGTATCGACAACGGTGATGTCATTTTGCTCATTGGCCAGGTGTTCTGCGAGTGTGCCACCCACCTGACCGGCACCGAGTATGATGATTTTCATGGTTCAGTGAACCTTGATAGATTCGTATGCACCTTAAATAAATAGTAGTCCGATTGTAAGTACTGCGCAGGCGTAACTTTTACACAAAGCAGTAGGCCGTTCACCCGTGAGCCTTTTGCAGGCGGGCGAAGAACAAGCCATCGCTACCCTCTTGCTCTGGCAATAGCTGGCGACCACTGGCTGTGGCTATTCCCCAGGCCTTATCGATTGGCTGTAGCGTGGCGTCCTTGTTTGTCGATACAAATGTAGCTACGACGCCATCATTTTCAGCCGCGAGGATTGAGCAGGTAACGTAGAGAAGTGTGCCGCCGGGCTTGAGCAGAGGCCATAGGCCGGCGAGTATTGCCAACTGTTGTTGTGCCAGTGCGGGAATATCTTCGGACCGTCGCAGCAGTTTGATGTCGGGGTGGCGGCGTATCACGCCACTCGCAGAGCAGGGTGCGTCAACCAGTATCCGGTCAAACTCTAGCTGCGACAGGCTGGTATCAGGCTCGCTGCAGTCCATGGTCAGCAGCTGCGCATCCAACTCCAGTCTCTGCAGGTTTTCTGTTACCCGCTGCAGACGCTCGGGCTCTATATCGGCGGCATACAGTCTGGCAACCGCCGGCTCAAGTTCCAGAATGTGGCAGGTCTTGCCGCCGGGAGCCGCGCAGGCATCCAGTATGTGCTCGCCCGGCTGGGCGGACAGTAGCGCAGCTGCCAATTGCGCAGCTTCATCCTGCACACTGACATGGCCCTCGCCGAACCCGGGCAATGTGGCTACGTCCCTGGGCTCATCCAGATAAATAGCATGTGGAGACAGCTCCCCTACCCGGGCGCTAATGTCCTGCTCGGCCAGGCGTGCCAGATACTCTGTGCGGTCGCCGCGTTGGGCGTTAACTCGCAGTACCATGGGCGGCTGGGCGTTGTTGGCTGCCAGAATCTGCGTGGCCTGTTCCGGCCACTGCTGGTGAACTGCCTTATGTAGCCATTTGGGATGTGAGTCGCGCTGGGTTTCCGTCAACGCAGCTTCCAGAGTCTCTTTCTCCCGCAGGTAACGTCGCAGGATGGCGTTGCTAAGCCCTCTAGCCCAGTTTTTCTTCAGGCCTTTTGTCGCGTCTACTGTTGCTGCAACAGCGGCGTGATCGGGAATTCGCGTATCGCTAAGTTGGTACAGGCCAACTAACAAAAGGGCCTGAACATCGCGATCCTTGTCCTTAATGGGTTTGCTTAACAGCTGTTGCAGTAGCCCCTGCAGGTGATGAAAGTTTCGCAGTGTGCCGTAGCAGAGTTGTTGTAACAGAGCGCGATCGCGGGGAGGAACGCGCTCCAGCATGGGTGGAAGCGCCTGGGCCAGTGACTGCCCAGCCAACACACGGGCCAGAACCTTGGCCGCTGCTGTTCGACAATCAATCGCCATGTGGGCTAGTCCGGATTATCAAAACACTGGCCGATGGCAAATTGGTCGCGTCGTGAGTTGAGCATGGCTTCAGTGGGCAGCGACTTGCCACCCGGCAGTTGCAACTGCGTTATGAGCAGCGCACCTGTCCCGCAAGACACAGCGATGCCTTCCCGGTCAGCACTGACTATTGTCCCCGGTGCGGCCTGCGCATTTGTGTCATCAAGAGCCCTGGCGTTCCAGATTTTTACCCGCTCTCCTGCCAGCAGGCTGTAGCAAACGGGGAAGGGGTTGAAGGCGCAAACCTTTCGGCGCAACTCCTCTGCAGAAAGGCTCCAATCCAGCAGGCCCTCGATTTTCTGGATTTTCTCGGCATAGGTTGCCAGCTCGTCATCCTGGGTGATTGCCTTTGACTGGTACTGCGGTAGATCGGCCAGTACAGCAAGCAGGGCTGCCGGGCCAGACTCGGCGAGTTCCTCGAGCATATCGGCTGATGTTGTTTCAGCAGCAATGGCGCGCTCGGCGGTGGCCAGCATGGCGCCAGTATCAAGGCCGGCATCCATTTGCATGATAGTGACCCCTGTTTGCGGGTCTCCTGCTTCTATTGCGCGCTGTATAGGCGCCGCGCCGCGCCAGCGAGGAAGCAGCGACGCATGGACATTGAGGCAACCCAGTGCGGGGGTGTCCAGAACAGCCTGTGGAAGTATCAGGCCGTAAGCGACCACCACCATCACGTCCGCCGCGTAGTTTGCCAACGTTTGCTGCACCTCTTCATCACGTAAAGAGGCCGGTTGCTCAACCGGTATACCGGCGGTTTCCGCCAACTGTTTGACCGGGCTGGCTTGCAACTTCTTGCCGCGGCCAGCCGGCCGGTCTGGTTGCGTGTACACCGCCACAATCTCGTGCTCACTGGCGAGCAGTGCTTGCAGGTGACGCGCGGAAAATTCAGGCGTACCCGCGAACAGAATTCGCAGTGCGGTATTAGTCATCCTGGGTCAGGCTCTCTGCCGGTGTGCTTTTTCGAGTTTCTTACGGATACGCTGGCGCTTCAGGGGCGATATGTAGTCGACAAAAAGCTTGCCATCGAGGTGATCGATTTCGTGTTGCAGGCAAATGGCGAGCAGCCCTTCCAGTTCCCGGGTAAAGGGCTGACCGTCCCGACCAAGGGCTTGCACGCTGATGCGTCTGGGCCGATTAACGGTCTCGTAAAAACCCGGCACAGAGAGGCAGCCTTCATCGTATTCGCCCAGCTCTTCGTCCAGTACGGTGACTTCAGGATTGATGAAAACCAGAGGCTCGCTATGATCTTCAGTCACATCTATAACCAATAGTCGCTGGTGCACATCAACCTGGGTTGCCGCCAAGCCTATGCCCGGGGCAGCGTACATAGTCTCGAACATGTCATCGACAAGCGTGCGCAGGCTGTCATTGACCTCGGTTACGGGCCTGGCCTCTGTTCGCAGGCGTGGGTCTGGAAATTCCAGGATATTCAGTAAGGCCATTGCTTAATTTGCTCGATTTTCTGGCTGGAAGTGGTCAAATCTGGCTGCGTGAATTAGTCACATTTGGCTTGCCAGTGGCCAATCACCACCGCAAACTAGGTTCATTATACAACCGCTCGCTGTGCACTGCACAGCGCTGGGGATGTGGCTGGGCTGTGTGTCGGGCTGCAGGTGGCAGGGGTGGCCGCCGCGGTTGGGAAGATAAATGCACGGAAGCTGCTATGATGATTAAAAGCATTGGGCGGATAATAACAAGTCCACGCAGGGGCAGAATAATGATGAAACGGATACTTTCAACGGGCTTGTTGCTGGCGTCTATGCTGGCCAGTGGCTGGCTTTATGCAGCCGTCGAACTGAACGACGATATCCCGGAAACCTACATCGTCAAGAAAGGCGACACGCTTTGGGGTATTTCAGGCATGTATCTGCGTGAGCCCTGGCTGTGGCCGGAGCTCTGGGACGTCAATCCTCAAATCGACAACCCGCATTTAATCTACCCTGGCGACGAGCTCTATCTGGTTTGGATAGACGGCCAGCCCCGTTTGCGACTGCGTCGTGGCCGTGATGTCAAACTTGAACCCAACATGCGGGTATCACCGCTGGATCTGGCGATACCTCTTATTCCGCTGGACCAGATAGGGGCATTTTTGCTGCGCCACCGTATTCTGGGCGCCAACGCCTTGAATAATTCCGCCTATGTTGTTGCGGGTGCACAGGGACACTTGATCAGTGCCCCGGGCGATCGCATTTTTGGCCGCGGGCCATTCCCTGACGGAGAGCGCGCCTACGGCATCTATCGTGCCGGCGATACCTATGTAGACCCATTGACTGGAGAGCTGCTTGGCTATCAGGCTCAGGATATCGGTAATGCCCGTCTCTTGAGCAGCAACAAGGATGAGGTAACCGAGCTGGAGATTACCCGTGTTACCGAAGAAGTTCGGATCTCGGATCGGCTGCTGCCTATGGAAGAGCGCATCATCGATGCTACTTTCCACCCCCGTGCACCGGCCGAAGAGATTGAGAACGGTTTTATGATCGCGGTTGACGGCGGTCTCAGCCAGATCGGAACAACGAACATTGTGGTGCTTAATCGCGGTAAGCGCGAAGGGCTGGAAGTGGGCCACGTGCTGGCCATTTACCAGACGGGCGAGTTGGTGCACGACAAGGTTGCCGGTAACAATGTCCGTCTTCCTGATGTTCGTGCCGGCTTACTTATGGTGTTCGAGGCATTTGAAAAAGCCAGCTACGCCATAGTGCTCAAGGCAAACCGACCGCTCAAGGTGTCGGATAAGGTTAAAACCCCCTAGCACCTTGTAGGCGCCACAGGAGGTGGTGTCCCTGGGCCAGGCTCGCTGAGGCTGGTCCGGAAGTAAAACCAGATCGCACTTCAAGGATGATGGCGATGAATGATTCATACACCGAGCTGTGCCTTGTCCTGCACAGCATCCCCGGTATTTCCATTTTAAAAATGACCGCGCTGTTGCGTCATTTTGGTAGCCCTGCTGCCTTGATGAGCGCCGACCGCAGCTCGCGTATCGCTGCCGGAATGACGGCTGGCGAGGCGGGTGCGCTTGAGTTGGCCGGGCGACGCAATGGCCACCCTGCCGCGTCCTGGTCTGTGGACCAATCGCAGCGGGCGATGCAGGCAGTTTCCGCCGGGGTGATGGCTGTTAGCCAGCCCGCGTACCCCGCACTATTGCGCACCATCCATGACCCGCCTCCCCTGCTTTACTATCGCGGTGATCGCGCATCCTTGCGCAAACCCTGCCTCGCGATAGTGGGTAGCCGCAAGGCGAGTCCTGCAGGCTTGCGAATGGCGGCGGAACTGTCAGCGGCGGCGACTGATGCCGGACTTACCGTGGTCAGTGGTCTCGCATTGGGAATCGATGCATCGGCACACCGGCGTGCCTTGTCCGCCGGTGGCTCGACCGTCGCGGTGATGGCTACTGGTATTGAGCAGGTCTATCCCCGTCGGCACAACAAACTGGCGGTGGAGATTGCCGACACAGGGTGCCTGCTAACCGAATTCCCGCCGGGTAGTGCGCCCCTGCGGGGCCATTTCCCCCAACGTAACCGTCTGATCAGTGGCCTGTCGCTGGCAACTGTGGTGATCGAAGCGGCACTGCCAAGTGGCTCCCTGCTTACCGCCGGCACCGCGCTGGAGCAGGGTCGCGAGGTCTTTGCGGCGCCCTGGAGTATTTTTCATCGCAATGGTCGGGGCTGCCTGCGCTTGATTCGTGACGGCGCCGGTATCGTTGAAAGCATTGATGATGTGCTGCTGGAGCTGGATTCCCTGTATCAGTTGCAGCTGGAACTGGACGGTGTGGCCCGACCTGACAACGACACTGGCCTGCCGCCGGCACAGGCGGTGGTACTTGCAGCGATTGGAGATAGCGCGGTTGATCTGGATAGCCTGGTGGCCAGCAGCCATCTACCGGTGGCCGCTGTGTTGGCGGGGCTCTCTTCGTTGGAGTTGCAGGGCAAAATTGCGCGATTGCCGGCCGGGTATGTGCGCTGCTAGCGCACTTAAGTGGTCGCTGTGGCTTGCCTTGCTGGCAGCAGTTGGTAAAATTTCGCGCTCTTTGATAGCCCGTACAGGGCTTCGCCCTTGTCACCTGGAGAGAATTAATGAGTGAGCCTTTTGTTGCCATAGTTATGGGGTCGGATTCCGACCTGCCGGTCATGGAAAACAGTTTCGCTATTCTGCGGTCGTTTGGTATCCCGTTCGAGGCAAGAATCACCTCGGCGCACCGAACGCCGGAGGTCACCAAAGACTACGTTAAGGACGCTGAGGCCAGAGGCTGTGCCGTCTTTATCGCCGCTGCCGGTATGGCGGCGCACCTGGCGGGGGCGGTTTCGGCTGCCACGGTCAAGCCAGTGATCGGAGTGCCTATGAATGCCTCAATGGACGGCCTTGATGCGCTCCTCTCTACGGTACAAATGCCAGCTGGTATTCCGGTTGCAACGGTTGCCATAGGCAAGGCCGGTGCCAAGAATGCCGCATACCTGGCTGCCCAGATATTGTCGGTAGCCGATGCGTCAATGAGCGACAAGTTGCGTGCTGAGCGTGCCGCCAATGCGGAGCAAATCGCCGCCAAGGACGCCACACTGCAGGCAAGCCTGAAAGGCTAGACACCGTGTCACAGCGACTTTATTCGGCACTGGATGCACTGACTGCCGGAGGTGTCGTCGCCTGCCCCACGGAAGCCGTCTGGGGCCTGAGTTGTGATCCGGACAACCCCAGCGCTGTTCAGCGCTTGCTGGCATTGAAACAGCGGCCTGTGGCCAAGGGGCTAATTCTTGTGGCCTCTGATATCGCGCATCTTGATGGCTTGCTGGCTGGATTGAATGATAGCCAGCTTGCCCGCCTGCAACTGTCATGGCCGGGGCCCACTACCTGGCTAGTGCCCCACCACGGTCGTGTGCCACCCTGGATTTGCGGAGATCACGACTCGGTGGCTGTAAGGGTGACTGCGCATAAGTGTATGCGGGCACTTTGTGACGCCTGGGGCGGTGCTCTGGTATCTACCTCGGCAAATCCGGCGGGCAGTCAGGCCCCGCGAGAGCGCTTTCAGGTGCAACGCTATTTTGGCGGGCAACTGGATGCGATTCTGCCGGGTGCTGTGGGTCTAGCCGCGAGGCCTTCGACCATACGCGACCTGCTCAGCGATGAAATTGTTCGCCCCTAGGCCAAATTTGCGGCGTATAATGCCGCCCGTTTACAAGCGATAGGCCAGCCCATGCAGTTGGAACGTGTAAAAAACTATCTGTTGGACCTGCAGCAGAGTATCTGTGCCGGGTTGGCTGAAGAGGATGGCGCCGCTGATTTTATTATTGATGAATGGCAGCGCCCCGAAGGCGGCGGCGGTCGCAGCCGTGTACTCGCGGATGGCGCTGTATTTGAGAAGGCCGGGGTAAATTTTTCCCATGTCATGGGAGCCTCCCTGCCGGCCTCTGCCAGCGCAGCCCGCCCGGAACTTGCCGGTCGTAGTTACCAGGCGATGGGCGTGTCGCTGGTTATTCATCCGCACAACCCTTATGTCCCTACCTCACACGCCAATGTGCGCTTTTTTGTCGCTGAGAAGCCGGGAGAAGAGCCGGTCTGGTGGTTTGGCGGTGGTTATGACCTGACACCGTATTACGGCAATCGTGAGGACTGTGTGAGTTGGCACCGTGAGGCAGAAAAGGCCTGCGCCGGGTTCGGCGATGATGTTTATCCGAGATTTAAAGCCTGGTGTGATGACTATTTCTATTTGCGCCATCGCAAGGAACCACGCGGTGTGGGCGGCTTGTTTTTCGATGACCTCAACGAGTGGGATTTCGACACGACGTTTGGGTTTATGCGTTCTGTGGGCGATTCATTCCTGACGGCCTACAGGCCCATTGTGCAGCGTCGCAAAGACACTGCTTACGGCGATCGCGAGCGGCAGTTCCAGCTTTATAGACGCGGGCGCTACGTGGAATTTAACCTGGTGTTCGACAGGGGCACGCTCTTTGGGCTGCAGTCTGATGGGCGAACAGAGGCGATCCTGATGTCGTTGCCGCCATTGGTTCGCTGGGAATATGACTATCAGCCCGAGCCGGGAACCGCTGAGGCCGAACTTGGCGAATACTACCTGCAACATCGGGACTGGCTCACTGAGCCAGTTGTTCAGAGCTAACCACTGGGTACTGGCGCGGATGACAGAGAGCGATAAATACGCCGTATTCGGCAACCCGATTAAGCAGAGTAAGTCGCCACTCATACACGCGGCTTTCGCAGAGCAGTGCGCCCAGGCAATTCAATATCGCGCCGTGCGTGTGGAATCGGGCGATTTCCAGCGAGCCGCGTCCAGCTTCTTCGAACAGGGAGGCTGTGGCCTCAACATCACCGTGCCTTTCAAAACTGACGCTTTCACCTTCGCCGATACGCTCAGCGAGCGCGCGCAGCGGGCTGGAGCAGTGAACACCTTGTGCCGACGTGACGACGGCACCGTGTTTGGCGACAACACCGATGGCGTCGGTTTGATCAGGGATATGATCGCCAATCTAGGCTGGTCTGTGCAGGCCATGCGCGTGCTTGTCATTGGCGCTGGTGGCGCGGTTCGCGGCATTCTGGAACCATTGTTGCGCGAGCGCCCCAGAGAGCTGCTGATCGTTAATCGCACGGCGGACAAAGCAGCGGCTCTGGCTGCGGGGTTTGCTGGCCTGGGTCATCTGGCAGGGGGTGGCTATGAGTCAATTGGCAAGCGTCAGTTTGATCTGGTTATCAACGCCTCCAGCGCGGGTCTGTCTGGTGAAATGCCTGATTTGCCGGCGACGCTGCTGACAGAGCGCAGCTGTTGCTACGATATGGTCTACGGGTCTGAGCCAACAGTGTTTATGCGCTGGGCTGCCCAGGAGACTGCCTGGGCGGTGGCCGATGGCTTGGGAATGTTGGTGGAGCAGGCTGCCGAGTCGTTCTATCTCTGGCGCCATGTGCGGCCCGAAACTCGGCCAGTCATCAATAACCTGCGCGAATCACTGGCCGCCGCCTGAGCCCGATTACCTGTCGGCCAGATAGCGGTCTTTAAGCCCCACGTAGTTGCTGGCGCTGTAGCTGAAATAACTCATTTCCTTTTCGCTCAGCGGCCTGACCTGCCTGGCCGGGCTGCCGGCATAGAGATAGCCGCTTTCCAGTTGTTTGCCCGGTGTTACCAGTGCCCCGGCCGCGATCACCACATCGTCTTCAACAATCGCGCCATCCATGACAATTGCACCCATGCCAACGAGGACGCGATCGCCAATGGTGCAGCCGTGCAGGGTGGCGTTGTGACCTACCGTCACCTCCTGCCCAACGTGCAGTGGCCAGCCATCGGTGTTGTAGGGGCCGGCGTGTGTGATATGCAGAATGCAGCCATCCTGGATGCTGGTCCGGTCCCCTACCCTTATGCTGTGCATGTCGCCGCGAATCACAGCCTGCGGCCAGACTGAGACATCGCTGCCCAGAACCACGTTGCCCAGAACGACAGCGCTGGAGTCGATGTAGACGCGCTCGCCGAGTTGCGGACTCTGGCCTTCGAACATTCGCAGGTGGCTGGTTTTATCAATGCTCATGATTGCCCTTCGGTTATTTTCGATCCTGCTACAATAGCGGCGTTAGTGAGCGCAGGCCAGATATGCCTGACCAGGGAGTGTTACCTATGACGCCAACAGAGAGGACGCGGCGGCGATTTATTGCCGGTGCAGTATGCCCGCGCTGCAGCGAAATGGACAAAATTGTCGTTAACCTCGATACCGATAGCCGCGAGTGTGTGGCCTGTGGGTTTAGCGAACTGCGTCCCGCCGATAATGAACCGGCGGCAGAAGTGCCAACCCGGGTTAGCCGGGCATCAGCCCGTCGCTCGGAAACGCCCGCCGAGGTGGTAACGCTGGTAGACCCTGCGAAGCAGAATTGATCGATGTGAAGGCTCAGTTAGCCGGCGCCAGCCTCAGACGTACTGAGTGATTGCTATCGGCAAGACTGTCACTGTTGATAACCGCCGCCAGCGTGGCATCGCTGGCCGGCATCGCGCGTACCTTTTCCCAAACGTATTCCTTTTCCAGCAGCCGGTTGGCTGTAAACTGCACCAGTTGTTCCAATCGGTTGGCCAGAGGGTCGCCCAGCAAATGATGGGCGATAATATTCGCCTCGGTCATGTCTACCGGTAGTAATGGTCTCTGCACATGACGGAAGTGATGATCATTCACCTCCTCCAGCAAGCGGTGAGCGAGGAAAGCTTCATCCAGTAGCAGCGCCAGGCCGCCAGTCTCCGGGAGATCTTCGGGTGGCTGCAGAAAGTAATCCTCGGCGATATGCAGAAAGGGTGCGGCATACTCGTGAAAGCCCAGTTGTTTGCTGACCGCTGTGACCAGCGCGATGCTGCCCGGTACGCTTTCAATGTAGCGGCTGATGAAATCGATCAGCGCCTCTGCCGGTGCTTCTTCCGGTAACTCCAGTCGTCCGCGAAGCTCGTCGATGTTGGCGCTCAAACGGTTACGAAGGGCGTGGGTGCGCTTTTCCTGGGCGATTGCCTGGGCGATTATCGTCCGGATCTCCGTTTGCGCCATGGCGCTCCCCCTGCAGCTGGGCATTCTGGAAGGCGTCCATTGAGGCTAGTACATTCCAGCCAATTGACCAGCAGGGTCAGGGCGATTGCTTAGGCTTTTTGCGTGGCGGCGGCTTGTCTTAACCAGTACCCGCGCCGGTTAAAGTGTTGGTAGTAGAAAAACAGGGTGATGCCCCGCGTGGCATTGAATAGTGTAAATGCCAGCCAGAGGCCATTGTTGCCCCAGGCCTGTGTCAGATACCAGACGGGAAGGTAAATACCGAGTGCGCTGAACATCATTGTTAGCATCATCGGGCGTGTCTCGGCGCTGCCTATGAACACGCCATCCAGCAGGTAACTCGGTGCGGCTACCAGCGGCAGCAGGATAAGCCAGGCGCTGTGCTGCAGCATGATTGTGCGCACCGAGGGCAGGTTGGTCAGTAGGGAGAACAGGGGTTGATGCAGCAACAAAAAAGCCAGGCTCATCACACTGGCTGCGACCGCGCACCACAGCGCGCAGCGAGAGGTAGCGGCCTGAAAGCCGGCCAGATCCCTGCCCCCCAAAGCGTTGCCCGAGAGCCCTTCTGCCGCAAATGCAAAGCCATCCATGGCATAGGAGGTGAGCATCAGCAATTGCAGCATCAGGGCGTTGGCCGCCAGGGTATCGCCGCCCAGTTTGTCTCCCATTGCCGTGAAAAAGGCGAAGCTGCCCAACAGGCAAACAGTGCGCACAAACAGGTGCCTGTTACTGCGCAGCAGTGCCTTGTACGCCGGCCAGGAGCGCAACTTCCGGTAGAAGCCGGTCGCTCTCTGGCGCGGTACTGACACGACTACGCCGTAAACGGCCAATCCCAACCCCAGGTATTCAGCGATCACCGTGGCCATGGCGGCACCGTCGCTTTGCAGGCCCAGCCCGATTATAAAGAGGAAATCCAGCGCGATATTGCAAACATTGGTCGCCACGACGATAAACATCGGCCAGCGGGTATTTTGTCTGCCTATGAACCAGCCGACCACGGCATAGGTGAGTAGTACCGCAGGGGCACTGATTATCCGTATGCTGGCGTAACTGCTGGCGAGGGGCAGCAGTTCGTCCTGGGGCGCCATCAGGGCGATGCCGATTCCCAGCCACAGGGGGTGTGCCAGCCAGACCAAAAGCGCCAGCGCGATGGCCAGTACTGCTGACTGGGCCAGAATAAGCAGCGAGCCGTCGCTGTCTCCGGCACCCTCTGCTCTCGCCACCAGGCCGGTAGTGCCCATGCGCAAAAAATTGAACCCCCAGTAAAGGAAGGACAGAATTGCGCCGCCTATAGCCACGGCTCCTAGATAGGTTGTGGTACCCAGATGGCCGAGAATGGCGGCATCCACCAGTCCCAGCAGGGGAATGGATATATTTGAAAGAATCGCCGGCCAGGCAATCCCCCATATCTTGTGGTCCAGTGGTCTCAAGGTGGGCAGAGGGAGGTTCTCCGGGTTAAATTGGTGTAATTTCGACCAATACCCTCGGCCAAATGTCCATCAAATCAGTATCTTAGTATTTTTTATGGGGAAGTTTCGCTATAATTCGCGGCGCTTTGCAGCAGGGGCAATTTGTTCCGGCTTTCGCAGGGCTTAATTAGTTGACTTGATCTGTGAAATCAAAGGGCTGCGCTACGGTAAAATCGCGGCGGCTGCCCTTAACGACGCCGAAGCCCCGGCATACCCGGGCAGGTAGTCCGGCGGGCGACGAAGCTCGGTCAACTGGGGGAATTCTGAATTGATAAATGGAGACACGGGAAATGTGTTGTGATGCGAAGCGGCTGGTTAAGCTGGCGCTCAGTCCTGTGCTGATACTGCTTGGTTTGGTAAGTGCGGGAGCCCTGGCGGCTGGCGAAAAGGTTAATGAAATTAACATGTCGCCGGGTGTCACTGCGTTGGGCCAGGATATTTTTGACCTGCACATGATCATCTTCTGGATCTGCGTAATTATTGGCGTGCTGGTATTCGGGGTAATGTTCTACTCCATTTACTATCATCGTAAGTCCCGGGGTGTTACGCCCGCGACATTCCACGAAAGCACCAAAGTAGAGATAGCCTGGACCGTAGTCCCCTTCTTTATCTTGATTGGCATGGCGGTGCCTGCCACGACCACGCTGCTCGACATCTACGACACTGATGATGCTGAGATGGACATCCTTATTACTGGATTCCAGTGGAAGTGGAAGTACGAGTACCTGAATGAAGAGGGCGATAACGTGACCTTCTTCAGCAACCTGCGTACACCGCAAAACGAAATCTATAACAGTGAGCAGAAAGGTGAGCACTACCTGCTGGAAGTTGATGAGCCAGTGGTTATTCCGGTGAATACCAAAGTCCGCTTGCTGGTAACAGCTAACGACGTGATCCACGCCTGGTGGGTACCTGAGCTGGCCGTTAAGAGAGACGCGATACCCGGTTTCATCAACGAAACCTGGACCCTGGCCACCGAAGAAGGCATTTACCGCGGTCAGTGTGCTGAGCTGTGTGGCAAGGACCACGGGTTTATGCCGATTGTGGTCAATGTAGTCAGCAAGGAAGAGTACGGCGAGTGGCTGGCCTCTAAACAGGCAGAAGCCTCTGAGATCAAGGCGCTGATGGCCCAGACGTTTACTCTGGACCAGCTAATGGAGCGCGGCGAGTCGGTGTATGAGCGTTCCTGCCTGGCGTGTCATGGCGCGAAGGGCGAGGGTGGCGTAGGCACGGCGATAGCTGGCAGTGCCATTGCAACCGGCGAGCTCGGTGGCCATCTGGAAATAGGAATTAATGGTGTGGCTGGCACGGCCATGCAGGCGTTTGGCGGTCAAATGAACGACGTAGATATGGCGGCTGTTATTACGTACCAGCGAAATGCGTTTGGCAACAATATGGGCGATATGGTGCAGCCCATTGACGTTTTCAACCACAAGAAAGGCTGATTTGGAGCAATAGAAGATGGGCGATCATCACCACGGTCCCGCTACGGGCCTGACCCGGTGGCTGTTTACCACCAACCACAAAGATATCGGAACCATGTACCTGTGGTTCTCTTTTGCCATGTTCATTCTTGGCGGTTCCTTTGCGATGATTATTCGCGCCGAACTGTTCCAGCCTGGCATGCAGCTGGTGGAGCCAGCTTTCTTCAATCAGATGACCACGCTGCACGGCTTGGTCATGGTCTTTGGCGCAATCATGCCTTCCTTCGTTGGCCTGGCTAACTGGATGATTCCGATGATGATCGGTGCACCGGATATGGCATTGCCGCGAATGAATAACTGGAGCTTCTGGATTCTTCCGCCCACGTTCCTGCTGTTGGCCTCAACCCTGTTTATGGAAGGCGGAGCACCGGCATTTGGTTGGACCTTTTACGCGCCACTGTCGACGACTTACGCTCCACCGTCTGTCACCTTCTTTATCTTTTCCGTACACGTTCTGGGTATTTCCTCGATCATGGGCTCAATCAACATCATCGCCACAGTGATGAATATGCGTGCGCCCGGCATGACCTATATGAAAATGCCCCTGTTCGTCTGGACCTGGTTGATAACCGCCTTCCTGTTGGTGGCAGTGATGCCTGTACTTGCCGGGGCGGTGACGATGATGCTCATGGATGTGCATTTCGGGACCAGTTTCTTTTCGGCCGCTGGCGGTGGTGACCCCGTGCTGTTCCAGCATATCTTCTGGTTCTTCGGTCACCCCGAGGTGTATATCATTATCTTGCCGGCCTTTGGTGTCGTCTCACAGATTATTCCGACGTTCTCTCGTAAGCCACTTTTTGGTTACGATTCAATGGTTTACGCGACTGCATCCATTGCATTTCTGTCCTTCATCGTATGGGCACACCACATGTATACAGTGGGTATGCCGGTCGCTGGCGAACTGTTCTTCATGTACGCAACCATGTTGATCGCTGTCCCCACCGGGGTGAAAGTCTTTAACTGGATCAGCACCATGTGGCGCGGTGCCCTGACATTTGAAACTCCGATGCTGTTTTGTCTTGGCTTCCTGGTGTTGTTTACCATTGGTGGTTTTACCGGTCTGATGCTGTCTATCGCGCCCGCTGACTTCCAGTATCACGATAGTTACTTTGTTGTTGCCCACTTTCACTATGTCATGGTGGCTGGAGCGGTATTCAGCATGACGGCTGCCGTCTATTACTGGCTGCCGAAGTGGTGCGGCCGTATGTACAACGAGTCTATGGGTAAGACCCATTTCTGGATTTCGTTCATAGGCTTCAACCTGGCATTCTTCCCGCAGCACTTCGTCGGTTTGGCGGGTATGCCTCGCCGTATTCCTGACTATGCGCTGCAGTTTGCAGACTTCAACATGATGTCCAGTATTGGTGCATTCATCTACGGGGCGTCCCAGATTCTGTTCCTGTACAACGTGATTGCGACTATCGTTTCCGGCAAGCCGACCAGTGATGAGAAAACCTGGGAAGGCGCTGAAGGGCTGGAGTGGACAATTGCAACGCCTGCGCCCTACCACACCTTTGAAACTCCACCTGCGGTGAGGTAAGAGCGCAAACCATGTTGGCATTGAGCAAGAACCCGGTTATCGACACCTCGGCCAAGCTGGTCGTGGTGGCGGTAGCGATGTTCGCGTTCGTGTTTGTGGTTATGGTGCCCTTGTACAATGTGCTGTGCGATGCCTTGGGCATCAATGGTAAGACCAGCGGCGAAGCCTATACGGCAGTGCAGGCTGGCGTTGATGAAAGCCGAGAAATCACGGTGCAGTTTATAGCGACCAACAATCAAGGCATGCCCTGGGAGTTCAAGCCCAGCGTGACTATCATGAAAGTGAACCCCGGAGCGTCTAACGACACGGTATTCCTGGCGCGCAACCCGCTGCCTGAGGATATGGTTGCTCAGGCGATTCCCAGCGTATCGCCGTCGCGCGCCGCTGAGTATTTTCACAAGACCGAGTGCTTCTGCTTTAACCAGCAACCGCTCGCGGGTGAGACCGCTACCGAGATGCCTTTGCAGTTTATTATCGATCGGGATTTGCCCAAAGATATCAGGACCATCACCCTGTCCTACACAATATTTGATATAACAGAAATGGTGGACGGCGCTGTAGCTGCCCGCTAACACGTGGGGCCAGGGGGGCCCGCGTGCGAAAAACGGAGAAATAACATGTCGACTCAAGCACCCGCGGACGCAGAATACGAAAAGTATTACGTACCCGAGAAGAGCAAGCTCGCTGCTTGTGCCACCATCGGCTTGATCACGAGCATTTTCGGTGCGGCCAGCGTGATGAACGACATGACGTTCGGCGAGCCCGGTGCAGATACCAATTCCTGGTCGATACTGCTGTTTGGCCTGTTCTTTTTCATCGGCACCCTGTTCAGCTGGTTCCGCATAACGATCAAGGAAAATATTGCGGGCATGAACAGCGCCCAGCTGAAAAAGTCTTATGTGCTGGGCATGTTCTGGTTCATTTTTTCAGAAGTGATGTTCTTTTTCGCCTTTTTTGGCGCACTGTTCTACGTGCGCACACTGGTTGGCCCGTGGCTGGCAGGTGAAGGTGAAGGCGGCCGGATGAATGGCCTGCTGTGGGAAGGCTTTGAGTACAACTGGCCTATGTCCCTCACGCCGCAAGAGGCTGTAGGCGGCGTAGCTAATCAGGTGATAGCCAACAATGGCACCTTCACCAGCGCTCACCAGAGCATGGCATTTGCTGAGGTTTCGGCCTGGTACATGTGGCTGCCACTGTGGAATACCATCATCCTGTTGACCTCCAGCGTTACCGTACACATCGCCCATATGGGCCTGTTGGACGGCAACAAGAGCAAATTCAACCTCTGGCTTGGGTTGTCGGTGTTATTGGGAATTATCTTCGTTGGTGTTCAGGCGTTCGAATACTACGAAGCCTATGCGCACTTTGGCCTGACCCTTAACTCGGGAATTTATGGCTCTACTTTCTTCATGTTAACCGGCTTTCACGGCTTTCACGTCCTGATGGGCATGACGATGCTGCTGATTCAGTGGCTGCGCTCTGTGCGCGGTGGGCATTTCACTGCCGATGATCACTTCGGGTTTGAAGCGGCGAGCTGGTACTGGCACTTCGTCGATGTTGTCTGGGTATTCCTGTTCCTGTTTGTTTACATCTTGTAAGCAAACAGTGAGCTGAGACTCACTCGGGCTGCTTGGTCGCTGACTGTGGGCCCGGATCCCACGGGTTGCTGTGGCCCAGCTGACCGCTGGCGACGCCGTAGATGATAACGATCATCAGGCCTATGGCGAGGCTTAATCGCACTCCCAGGGAGTGAAAAAGCCGTCTTTTACGTTTATCACCCTGATCAGACATCAGGTAGTAAAAGCCGCTTCCCAGGCTGGCTACCAGCGCAAGTAGAAACACAACGATCAGGATTTTAAGCAAGGGTCTGCTCCATTTGTATGTTGCCGCATTATAAACCACTGCCGGGGTCGCAGCCTGTGTTGTCGGGATGGCGAACGGATTAAAATGAGCAAGGTCAAATTGCAGCTTGATCTCGAGTGGCGTACTACCGTGTTTACCGCCCTACTTCTGCCATTGCTGATATATCTTGGATTTTGGCAGCTCCAGCGTGCCGAGGACAAGGCGGTTTTGGCTGCGGCATTCGAGCAGAGGCAGGCGGCGGCACCTGTCATGGTCAGCGCTGCTACTATGGCTGAGGCGCCAGAAAGTCTGGCTTACCTGCCTGTGCGTATACAAGGCGAGTTTGTTGCAGGGCGGGACATTCTTCTGGATAACCGCCTGCAGGGTGGCAAGTTTGGCTATGAGGTCGTGTCGCCGCTGGTGCTGTCTTCTGGTGAAGCCGTGGTGTTGGTTAATCGGGGCTGGATAGCCGGTGATGCCGCCCGCCGGTCGTTGCCCCAAGTCCAGGCACCCTCAGGCCCGGTGGATATTACCGGCCATATATATGTGTCGCCTGGGCAGCCCTATCTGTTGGCCGAGCAAGAGCTGTCCGGGGCATGGCCAAAAGTGCTGCAGGCGCTGGAAATGGACAAACTGCGGCCCGTGATAGAGCAAGCCACGAAGGGCGGTGCCATGTTGCCCTACCGGGTCAGGATTGACGCCGGCCAGACGGGTGCGCTGCAGGTGGATTGGCAGATTATTAATGTAAGCCCAGAAAAGCATCGTGGGTATGCAGTGCAGTGGTTTTGCATGGCAGCAGCGTTGCTGATGCTCTTTGTGCTGCGCAGCAGCAACTTGTGGCAGGTGATGACAGGAAAGGTAGAGAACTCCCGGTAATGAACGAAACAAGCCAAAACAACAACCGGCTGGTGTTGCTGCTGATAGCCGGGATTCCGCTGACCATGATTCTGGCAGCCAGCTGGTTGTGGTTTTTCGTCATGCGTGGCGACCTGGATCTCGTTGGAATGCTGGGTACCGCTAACCGGGGCAACCTGGTGCAGCCACCACGGCAATTTGCCGACCTGCAGCTGCTCGATGATGGTGGTTATCCGTTCGCCTACGACGATCTTGAGCCCCGTTGGAGCCTGGTGGTCGTCAACTCTGGTGAAGCCTGCGATCAGGACTGTGAACACAATCTATATATGACGCGACAGATTCATGTTGCCATGGGCAAGGGGTTTTCCAGAATTCGACGCCTGTATGTGGGCGAGCAGCCACCCGCCCAGACCCAGCTTCCGTTGCAGAGCTTGTCAGACGGGTCGCCGTTGCCTGCCTCTTTTGCCAGTTATCTCGAGACTGGCCACAGGGGAATAGTGCCACTGCATGTCTCGCCACCGCAGTTCAGCCGCTTTTTTCCCGAGCAGAATTCGGACCCGCGCTTGTGGTATCTTGCTGATCCCGAAGGCTGGGTGATGATGACCTACAATGCAGATGTGTCCTATAAAGACGTGATCTCCGATCTCAAATTCCTGTTGAAGAATTCCAGTGACTAGTAATATTGCCGCTACCAACGATGCCGTAGAGCGCGCTACCTGGCGTGACTATAAGGAGCTGACCAAGCCAAATGTTGTCGCGCTGATGATTTTAACCTCGGCGATTGGCATGTTCATGGCCGTGCCCGGTATGGTGCCGCTGAATGCACTGATTCTGGGGAACCTGGGGATAGCGCTATGCGCAGGCGCGGCTGCTGCCGTTAATCATCTTGTTGACCAGCGCGTGGACCAGCGTATGGCCCGAACCCGCAACAGGCCTGTTGCACAGGGCCGTGTGGGCACCCGAGAGGCAGTGATCTTTGCCCTGGTGTTGGGCGGCCTGGGCATGATCATTTTGTTGGTTTGGGTTAATGCCCTGACCGCCTGGCTTACCCTGGCCTCCCTGATTGGCTACGCCTTTGTTTACACCATGTTCCTGAAGCGGGCCACGCCGCAAAATATTGTGATTGGTGGCTTGGCAGGTGCGGCCCCTCCCCTGCTGGGTTGGACCGCCGTGACCGGTGAAATCCATGGCCACGCCCTGCTTCTGGTGCTGATCATTTTTGCCTGGACGCCGCCCCATTTCTGGGCTCTGGCGATTCACCGTAAAGAAGAGTACGCCGCTGTCGATATCCCCATGCTGCCGGTGACCCACGGTGTGGCTTTCACCAAATTACACATATTGTTGTATACCATCATCATGGTGCTGATCACCTTGCTGCCCTATGCGACCCGGCTAAGCGGGCCGCTCTATTTGATGGGCGCCCTGGTGCTCGGCGCGGGTTTTTTATACTGGGCGATCGAGCTTTTGCGCAACCGTAATCCCAATGCGCCTATGGAAACGTTCAAATACTCCATTACCTACCTGATGGCGCTGTTCGTGGTCATGCTTGTCGACCATTACCTCTTTCCTGTGGCGTCCTTGTAATGGCAGGCGTGCAGCGCACTTCCACCCAGACGCGCGGGGTCAGGCTGACCGTGGCACTGGTGGTGGCCTTCATGGTGGTTATTGTGGCGGGCTTTGTTTACCGAATTCAGCAGCCGCGCGTGATGACCGCAACAGAAATGAAGGTCAATGGCTTGTACCTTTTCGAAACCCCCAGGGCTGTGGGGGAGTTCGAGTTGACGGACCATCACGGCCAGCCTTTTAGCCAGGAGAGTTTGAAGGGTGGTTGGACGCTGGTTTTTTTCGGCTTCACCTTTTGCCCCGATGTTTGTCCCACGACGATGGCATTCCTCAACCAGTTGATGGGTGAATTGGAGGGTACTGAGGTGGCAGACACCTCGGTTGTGATGATATCGGTTGATCCGGCGCGCGATACGGTAGAGCAGCTGGCGGGCTATGTACCGTTCTTCAACCCCGATTTTACTGGCGTAACAGGCGAGTTTCTGGCCTTACACCGGGTCGCGACCGCATTAAACACCCCGTTCCGAAAAGTGCCGGGCCAGGGAGAAGAGTATCAGGTAGACCATAGTGCTAATGTGGTACTGATAAACCCGCGAGGGGATTATCATGGGTTCTTCAAGGCACCGCTGGACCTGGCCAAAATGAAGGTGACGTACCGGTCTGCCCGTATTCTCTGGGACCGGTAGGTCTTGGGTAGTGCTCTAAAGAGTTAGTTGGCGCTCACCAACGCTTTCTGTCGCCTACCCTCCTCTGTCAGCTGTTCGTCCACAATAAGTTCCAATTTAGAATTCAAATCGGATGAAACCGCGCGCACGTCAACTGGCTTGAACGTGGCAACCGGCTGTTCCTGTACTGAGCGTGTTATTGACGCGTCTTGCCTGGATGCTTGCTCTGTGGGCATTGCCTCTCTGGCGGTGGCGCCCTGGGCCAGTAATAACAGTGATATCAGTAGTAGTCTCATGTTTTCCTCTCAATTTATGCTACCTATGTGTGTTTTACGGTAACACTTTTGTCTGGGATCACTGCTCCGTACGATTTCACGACGGTTTTCCTGGCGATGAGAAGAATTTACAATCTGACCGAATTTAAATAAGTGATTGTTTTTTATGTATATATTGAAATAATTTCCCGACCAGGCAGCCAATCTATTAGAAGGTAACGTTATTGTGCCCAGGGTAACGATATTGTTATGTAGGCCTAGTCGGTGTGGTTCTGTAACTGCGCTCTACCGGGCGCATGGTATTTTCCCTTGGGATGGGCTTTAATTCCCCCTCGCCGGGCATCCGGTACCTTACAAAGCAAGGCAGACCCTATGTCCAAAGCGCATGCGCCTATCATCCTGGTGGACGGTTCCTCTTACCTTTACCGGGCATTTCACGCGTTACCACCACTGACCAACTCTCGGGGGGAAGCCACAGGCGCGGTCAAAGGCGTAATCAGCATGTTGCGGCGCCTGTGCAAGGATTATCCTGAGAGTCCGATTGTTGTGGTGTTCGATGCCAAGGGTAAAACCTTCCGCGATGACATGTACGAGGCCTATAAAGCCCAGCGCCCGCCAATGCCCGACGAGCTGCGCGAACAGGTAGAGCCCATACACGATATTGTCCGCGCCATGGGCCTCCCCCTGCTCTGCATTCCCGGGGTAGAGGCAGATGATGTTATTGGAACACTGGCGAGGCAGGCCAGCGCCGAGGCGCGGCCGGTCATTATCTCGACCGGCGACAAGGACATGGCCCAACTGGTTGATGAGCACACCACCTTGGTGAATACCATGACGGACACCGTGATGGACATCGAGGGTGTGAAGGACAAGTTTGGTATTCCGCCTGAGCTGATCATCGATTTTCTGGCACTGATGGGCGACAAGGTGGATAACATTCCCGGGGTTGCGGGGGTGGGAGAAAAAACCGCTCTGGCGCTGTTGCAGGGCCTGGGTGGCCTGGAAGAGATTTACGGCTCGTTGGACAAGGTCGCAGGGCTGGAGTTTCGAGGCGCCAAGACCATGGGTGCCAAGCTGGAAGCGGAGCGCGCCAACGCAGACCTGTCCTACCAGCTTGCCACCATTAAAACTGACGTCGAGCTCGACAAGGGACCGGCTGAATTACTCAATGGCGATCCCGACAGGGAGGCGTTGCAGGCACTGTTCGCCCGTATGGAGTTCAATACCTGGTTGGAAGAGTCACTGGGAGATGCTGATCCAATAGCGGAGGCAGAGCAGGCCGCTGGGGTTTACGACACCGTCCTTACGCAGGCGGACCTGGATCGCTGGCTGGAGCGCCTGGACGCAGCGGAGGTGTTTGCCTTTGATACTGAGACCACCAGCCTGGACTATATGGAGGCGCAGGTGGTCGGCGTGTCCTTCGCGGTCGACGCTGGTGAGGCGGCTTATGTGCCGCTGGCGCATGATTACCTGGGTGCACCGGAGCAACTGGATCGCGACGGAGTGTTGAGCCAGCTGAAACCTCTGCTTGAAGACGAAAACAAAGCCAAACTGGGCCAGAACCTTAAGTATGACGCCAGCGTGCTTGCCAATCACGGCATCGAGCTGCGTGGCATTGCCTTTGACACGATGCTGGAATCCTATGTGCTGGACTCAACCGGCAGCCGCCACGACATGGACAGTCTGGCACTTAAGTACCTGGGCATGAAAACGATCCATTTTGAGGATGTGGCAGGGAAGGGCGCCAAGCAGCTCACCTTCAATCAGGTGAAAGTGGAGGAAGCCGCGCCTTATGCCGCCGAAGATGCCGACATTACGCTGCGGCTACACGACGCACTGTGGCCCAAACTGCAGGCAGAGGCGTCTCTGGTTTCTGTCTTTGAAGATATTGAACTGCCGCTGGTGCCGGTGCTGTCGCGTATCGAGCGGCAGGGCGCGCTGATTTCCCGTGAGCTGCTGGCCCAGCAAAGTATTGAGCTGGGAACCCGACTGGCGGAACTACAGAGCCAGGCCTACGATCTGGCGGGGCAGGAATTCAATCTTGGCTCGCCCAAGCAACTGGGCCAGATTCTGTTTGAGAAGCTCGAACTGCCAGTGATCAAGAAGACGCCCAAGGGCGCACCGTCAACCGCAGAGGATGTGCTGGTTGAGCTGGCGCTGGATTATCCGTTGCCCAAGCTGTTGCTGGAATACCGCAGTCTCAGCAAGCTCAAGTCGACCTACACTGACAAGCTGCCGGAGATGATCAACCCGCGGACGGGCAGGGTGCACACCTCTTATCATCAGGCAGTGACAGCCACTGGCCGCCTGTCCTCTTCTGACCCCAATTTGCAAAATATTCCGATCAGGACGGAGGAGGGCAGACGTATCAGGCAGGCGTTTATCGCCCCGGATGGCTACCAGATCGTTGCTGCAGACTACTCGCAGATCGAGTTGCGCATCATGGCCCACCTATCTGGCGATGCCGGCCTGTTGCAGGCTTTTAACGATGGCCGGGATGTGCATCGCGCGACGGCCGCCGAAGTTTTCGAGGTCACGGAAGACGAGGTATCCGGTGACCAGAGGCGCAAGGCCAAGGCGATCAACTTCGGCCTGATCTACGGCATGTCTGCCTTTGGTTTGGCCAAGCAGTTGCACCTCGGGCGCAATGAGGCGCAGCTGTATATAGATCGCTATTTCGAGCGTTATCCTGGCGTAGCGGACTATATGGATCGCACCCGCGCCCTGGCGCGAGAGCAAGGTTACGTGGAAACGCTGTTCGGTCGACGTCTTTACCTTCCCGAGATCAATGCCCGCAACAAAATGCGCGCTCAGGCGGCGGAGCGCACAGCGATCAACGCGCCCATGCAAGGTAGCGCCGCGGACATCATAAAACGCGCCATGCTGGCTGCCGACCAGTGGTTACAGCGCGGCGATGCAGATGCCCGCATGATTATGCAGGTGCATGATGAACTGGTGCTGGAAGTGGCTACCGCTGAAGTGCCCCAGGTCTGTGATCAACTGTGTGATGTGATGTCGGGTGCCGCCGAATTGGCAGTGCCGCTACTGGTAGAGGCCGGTGTCGGTGAAAATTGGGACCAGGCCCACTAATTTTCCGGAACTTTTTACACCGCCGGGTATCTTATATTAGGTAGTAATTGCTACTACGGGTGATCGATTTTATCGGTCACCGCAAGCAAGTCTCTTTCCCCAGAGACCAAGCTGTCCCGGCTGCCTTCCCCCCTAAAAAGGCGGCCGGGTTTTTTTCTCCCTATTCCTGAACCTGCTCATCGTCTTCGTCATCATCGTAAACGCTGGCGTCTGTCAGCCAGGCATTTAAAACGGCAATCAGCTCCTGATGGCCAGTGTGCTTGAGTGCGGAAAACAGCTGTACGCTCACCAGGTCACCATGCTCTGCCAATTCTGCTCGCACCTGGAGCAGGGTACTTTTACCCGGTCCCTTTTTCAGCTTGTCGGCCTTGGTGAGTAAAATGTGGACGGGCATATGCGCCGCTAGCGCCCAGTCCAGCATTTGCTGGTCGAAGGGCTGAAGTGGGTGGCGGGTGTCCATGAGCAGCACCAGGCCGCGCAGGCTTTGGCGCTGCTGCAGGTAATTTTCCAGTTGTTTTGTCCACTCGCGCTTGACCGCCTGCGGTACCTTGGCAAAGCCATAGCCGGGGAGGTCGACCAGGCGTTGCTGCTCGCTGAGCTCGAAAAAGTTGAGTAACTGGGTGCGCCCCGGTGTCTTGGAGGTTCTGGCCAGCTTCTTGTTCTGAGTTAAGCTATTGATTGCGCTCGATTTTCCGGCATTGGAGCGGCCTGCGAAAGCCACTTCCCAGCCCTCGTCGGCGGGGCACTGTGAAACCTTGCCGGCGCTGGTCAGGAAACTGGCCTTGCGGTAATCCGGCGTGGTGATGGCCCCATCGGGGTCGTTGACTGTCATAAGTGGGGTCGCTTTTTTGGTGAGCACATCTCGTATATAATGCCACAGCTTTTTTCGACTGTTATCAATTGCTTGCGGCATCCGGCCGTGAACCCGAACCTAGAGATCCGAGGTCCCCGATGAAGAAGCTGTTACTGATTGCCTGCACACTGTTTGCAGCTGGCGCCATTGCAGAGCCTGACATGGACAAGTACAACAAGAGCTGTGCTGTCTGTCATGCCTCAGGAGCCGCCAATGCGCCCAAGACTGGCGACGCAGTTGCCTGGGAGCCGCGCATGGCCAAGGGTATGGATGTTCTGGTGAAATCTGTAGAGACCGGGCTGAACGCAATGCCACCTAAAGGCATGTGCTTTGATTGTAGTGCCGACGAGTACAAGGCGCTGATCGAGTATATGGCCAAGCCTGCAAGCTGACAGGCTCTGCACCCCACAACTTATCTGGAAAAACAATGAACAAGTGTGTAATGACGATCGCCCTGTTGCTGGGCTTCTCACAGCTGGCCCAGTCGGCAGAGGTATACCTGTCTGGCGATGCCGCCGCGGGCAAGGACAAAGCGGTAAGCTGCAGTGCCTGCCATGGTGCTGACGGTAATAGTGCCGCGCCCACGTTCCCCAAGCTGGCTGGACAGGGCTCTCGCTATTTGCAGAAGCAGATGCGAAACATCCGTGATGGCTCCAGGCCCGTACCCACCATGGCAGGGCAGGTAGATAACATGTCTGACCAGGATCTGGCCGATATTGCTGCCTTCTACGCCAGCCAGGGAGCTTCTGGCGGGCAGACCGATCCTGAGCTGCTGGCCCTGGGAGAAAAGGTGTATCGCAGTGGTGTGATGGAGCGCAATGTCGCCGCCTGCATCGCCTGTCATTCGCCCACTGGCAAGGGTAACGCGCCGGCGGGCTTCCCGTCGCTTGCGGGGCAGCACGCCGAGTACACTGCCACCCAGCTGCGTATGTATCGCAAGGGGTATGAAGACGAAGCCGGTCGTACCAATGACGGCGACAGCAAAATTATGCGGACCACTGCTTTCGGTTTGAGCGACAAGGAAATCGAAGCGGTAGCCAGCTATGTGGCGGGCTTGAAATAAAAGGCCGCCCCTAGTAGAAAAGGTGGCTAAGGCCACCTTTTTTATGCCCGATGAAACAAGCCGATTGAATTGTGGTCTGAGTATTGGACCAATTGATGGAGAAGAACATGTTGAAGCGCCTGCTATTACCCGTTGCATTGTTGTTACTGACACCGCTATGGGCCTGTGCCCAGGAAGCGCAAACCTGGGAAGAGGGCACGCACTATGACCTCATCACACCCGCTATTCGCACCGCGGACCCCCAAAAAATAGAAGTGACAGAGTTCTTCTGGTACGGCTGCGGCCACTGCTACAACTTCGAGCCCATCATCAGCCAGTGGAAGAAAACATTGGCGGATGACGTGGTGTTTCAGGGCTCGCCAGCAGCCTGGAACAAGCCCATGGAGTTACATGCAAAGGCCTATTACACCGCGGAGGTGCTGGGCGTGATGGATACCATGCACCTGGTGATTTTTCAGGCCATGAACGTAGATCGTAAGCGTCTTTCCTCAGAGGCGGAGATTGGCGCGCTGTTTACCGAGCATGGTGTCAGTGAAGAAGATTTCAGCAAGGCGTTCAATTCTTTTGGTGTGGGCAGTCAGGCGCGGCAGGCTTCCGCGAATGCCCGCGCGGCCAAAATTACCGGCACTCCGGAAATGATGGTAAACGGCAAGTATCGCATCAGCACGCGCAAGGTTGGCAGTCAGGCCAATATGTTGAAGCTGGCGGACTTCCTGATTGAAAAAGAGCGCGTCGCTGCAGGTAGCTGAAGCGTATCGCTCACCGCGGCCGGTCTAACCGGCTGGCCGCTTAGATTGCCAACCAGTGCGGTACCGGTAGGCCCTTGTTTTCCAGGAACACCGGGTTGAACAGCTTGCTCTGGTAGCGATTCCCATAGTCACAAAGAATGGTAACAATGGTATGTCCCGGGCCCAGGTGCTCGGCCAGTCGTACCGCGCCGGCGATGTTGATGCCAGCGGAGCCGCCAAGACACAGTCCCTCGTGTTCCAACATATCGAAAACATACGGTAGCGCCTCCACATCGCTGATGCGGAAGGGCACATCTACCTGCGCCTGTGCCACGTTGTCGGTGACATGATTAATGCCAATGCCTTCCAGCATCGATGTGCCCTCACCAGCGTCGAGTTCGCCGCTGCGGTAGTACTCGTAGAGGGAGGCGCCTTCCGGGTCTGCCAAGCCTATGACGACGTCTGAATTGTGGGCTTTCAGCGACTGTGAAACGCCCGCCAGGGTGCCTCCTGTTCCGACCGCGCAGATGAACCCGTCGACCTTGCCCTCGGTCTGCGCCCAGATTTCCTCGCCGGTTGTTGTGCGGTGAATATCCATGTTCGCCAGGTTGTCGAACTGCCGTGCCCAGACCGCGCCGCGCTCTTCCTTTGCAGCGAGTTTGTTGGCCAATCGCTCGGCGGTGTGAATATAGTGGTTGGGGTCGCTGTAGGATGTGGCGCCTACCAGATGCAGGTCGGCACCGAGTAATTCCAGCGAGTCGATCTTCTCCTTGCTCTGGGTAACAGGCATCACTACGCTGCTTTCGTATCCCAGAGCGTTGGCAATAAGGGTCAGTCCTATACCCGTATTGCCGGCGGTACCCTCGACAATACGACCACCGGGCTGCAGGTCTCCCGACTGCTCCGCGGCCCGGATGATTCCCAGAGCGGTTCTGTCTTTTACCGAGCCCCCGGGATTGAGAAATTCGGCTTTGCCCAGAATGGTGCAGCCGGTTTTCTCAGATACCTGACGTAAGTGGAGTAGAGGGGTGTTACCTATTAGCTGGGTGACGTCCGGGGCGGCGTGCAAAAGGAAATCTCCATCGTTGAGGGCTGGTCAGTATGCCATAGGCGGCGTGGCTGGTCAGGCGCTCAGCTGACGGCTTGCCAGCCGGTTGACCTGTAACGCCAGGGCGAGTGCCAGCACGGTGATGACGAACATGGCCTGAATCATTGGCAGGGGGGAATTGACCAGAAAATAGCCCATAACAGCGGTGGCGCTGGCCGACAGTGCCATCTGTACGAAACCGAACAGGGAGGACGCGGTCCCCGCTATATGGGGAAATGGGCGCAGGGCGATCGCCATGGCGTGGGGTAGTACCAGACCAAGTGCTGCCGAGTAAGCCACCATGGGTACTATCAGGGCCAGCATGGAATCGGGCCGCAAATCGTGGGCCAGCCACATGGCGGCGCAACTGGCCGCCGCCAGTGAGACACCGGTCAACATAACCCGCTCTGAGGTCAGCTGCCTGCTTAGCCTGGCACTGAGAGCACTTCCCAACATGTAGCCGATGACGGAGCTGATGAAAATCAGCCCGAAGTATTCAGCCGGCAAACCGAACATTGTGATGAAAATAAAACTGGATGAAGACAGGTAAACCAGCAGTCCGCCGTAGATGAGTGAGGAGGCAACAGCAACCGCCACAAAGTAGCGATTGAGCAAAAGTTCTACATAGTTACGACCTATCCTGGCCGGGTGCAGGCTTTGCCTTACCGGCAGTGTTTCCTCGAGGTAACGATAGACCAGCAGCATGATGCAGCCGCCGTAAAGTGCCAGAAAGACAAAAATACTGTTCCACGGCAGGTACAGCAACATGATGCCGCCAAGAGCCGGCGCTACCGCCGGGGCCATTGCCATTAGCATTGCGATAATCGAAAGCGCCCTTGCGGCCCGGTCGGCACCGAAGACATCACGCACAACAGCCCTTGCCAGTGTAGGGCCGACACAGGCCCCCACGCCTTGCAAAAACCGGTACCAGAATAATTCGTCAACCGTGTCAGCGACAGCGCATCCCGCCGAGGCCAGCACAAACAAGGCGGTGCCGGCGATTAGCAGCGGGCGCCGGCCGAACCGGTCAGCCAGCGGTCCGCAGGCCAGGTGAAATACAGCGAAGCCCCCCAGGTAGGCGCTGAGGGTCATGTGCATGTGGGCGATGTCGGTATTCAGCGCGACCATCATTTGCGGCATGGCCGGCAGGTACATATCGACAGTGAGCGGACCCAGTGCCACCATTGCCGCCAGCAGTGCCAGCAGCTGTGGTGAATCGTGGGGAAGGGGTGCGGAAGTCATTGGCCGGCAATGGTAACACCGCGGCCAATGATGACGGTGAGGGTCTGCCGATTACTTTTCGAAATGCATAACGGTCTTCCACCAAAGGCGGGGAAACAAGGTATGCCAGAGCTGTAACAGGCGCGCTTCGCCCGGGTAGATAATATCCTTGCCTTTGGCCACGCCCTTGTCGATGGCGTCGACGATTTTCTCCGGGTCGGCCAGCCGGCCTTTTTCCTTGGCTTCTATGATGCTTCCCGGGCTGTCCGTTGCCAGCGTTTGATCGACCAGTGGCGTGTTGACCGCAGGCGGGCAGACCAAATGGATGTTGACGCCGGAGCCGCGCAGCTCGTTCTGCAGCACTTCCAGGTAGGTGTTAACGGCGGACTTGGTTGCACAGTAGGCGCCCATATTGGGCACCATGGCGTGCCCGGCGATTGAGCCGAAGGCGATAAACCTGCCGGACTTGCGTTCCAACATGGCCGGCAAAACGGCCCTGGCCATATAGGTAGTACCAAAGTAGTTGATTCGGAACAGGCGCTCCATGCCCTCGTGGGTATGGTCCATCAATTTGTGCCCGGGCATCAGTGCTGCCGCGTGAACAACGTGATCAATGGGGCCCAGCTGGTCAGCGACCTGTGCAACCTTGGCTTCAACATCCTCGAGGCTGGAAATATCACAGGAGAAAGGCACTATGCCGGGCTGGCTCGCAGCAGTTTCCTCCAGCCCCTGCTCATTGACGTCAAAAATTGCCACCTGAGCACCCTGTGTCGCCAGCCGCAGGGCGATAATCTTGCCCATTCCGCTGGCGCCGCCAGTTACCAGTGCCACTTTACCCGTCATATCTGCCATCATTGCTCCTGATTGATGAGGTCGTATTGTGCGGCTCATACTGGGAGTGGCCGGCAAAGCTCGCAAGACCCTAAGCGGCCAGTTAAAGTTGCAGTTTTTCACCTGCGTGGAGAAGTGGATTGAATAAGGTGCTGTTGTTTGTTGGTGTGTTACTGGTGGCGGGTGGCCTGACCATAGATTGGTGGCTGGGACGTGACCCGGGACCGTCCGGGCCAACGCCAGAGCCGTCCAGCCAGCGCTACACCACAGCGGGCCCTATTGTGGGTATTGCTGGCAGCGATGAGACCCTGGTCTGGTTGGGTATTCCCTATGCCGCCGCCCCGGTTGATGAACTGCGCTGGCGTGCGCCGCAGCCGGTTATTCCCTGGTCGGAGCAGCGTCCGGCCCTGTCCTTTGGACACATGTGCCCGCAATTTGCCAGCCCGTTGGCCGGTGGTGACGCGCAGGACGGCGGTTGGACCGGTGATGAGGACTGCCTGACCCTGAACGTCTATGCGCCCAAAATGGATGCCCAGCAGCGGCCATTACCCGTTATGGTCTGGATTCACGGGGGTGGCAACACCCTGGGAGCCGGCAGCAATTACGACATGGCCAATTTCGCAGCCGACCAGCAGTTGGTAGTTGTGACAATTAACTATCGATTGGGCCTGTTCGGCTGGCTGAGTCACCCGGCGTTAAAAGCGACAGCCGCCAGTCCTCGGGACGCATCGGGTAACTTTGGTGTGCTCGATATGATTGCGGCCCTGCAATGGGTGCAAAATAACATCACCAGTTTTGGCGGAGATGCCGCCAATGTCACCATCGCCGGCGAATCTGCAGGTGGCAGGAATGTCTACGCGCTGTTGGGCTCGCCGCTTGCGAAGGGTTTGTTCCATCGCGCCATCGCCCAGAGTGGTATTGTCGGCACCTTTGGCCTGCAGCGCTCCGAAAACTATCGTGACGATCCGAAACCGGGGCATCCTTTCAGCTCCCGTGAGCTGGGGGTAGCCTGGTTGAATAGCAGTGGCAGGGCCGCGGATCGCGACCAGGCCGTACAGCTACAGGACAATATGGATTCGGCGGAGCTGGCCTCGGTGTTGCGCAGCCTGTCGGTGGACGAGGTTCTTGCACCGGTTGCCAGTGTGCCCGGTGGTCTGTACCGCCCACCGCAGAATTTCCGGGATGGTGTGGTGCTGCCTCGCGAGTCCCTGATGTATGCCTTCGCCGATCCCTCGCGTTGGAATAAGGTGCCGTTGCTGACAGGGACAAACCGCGACGAGCAGAAGCTTTTCATGGCTCAGGATCCTCGCTACATAAAGCAGTGGTTTGGTCGTATCCCGCGTATTCGCGACAAGGATCGCTATGTGCGCGACGCCAGTTATGCCAGCGATGGCTGGAAAGCGTTGGCGGTTGATGAGGTGGCGGCGGTGATCAGCGAATCTCGCAGCGACACTCCCGTGTTCGGTTACCGCTTTGACTGGGACGAGGGCACAGCCGGGTGGCTGGTGGATCTGCCCCTGTTGTTTGGCGCGGCGCACGCGCTTGAGCTCGATTTTCTTTATAGCCCGCTTTTGGGTACGCGGATTCCAGGGTTGTTCACCGAGGAAAATGCCCCGGGCCGGGAGTTTCTGTCGCAGGCGATGCGCAGCTACTGGGGCCAGTTTGCCTATACAGGTGATCCCGCTCGCGGCCGTAATGGCGACTTGCCCCAGTGGCGATCCTGGGTGAGCTCGGGAGGCCAGTACCTGATTCTGGATAGCCCTGCCGGTGGCGGCTTGCGACTCACCGACCAGCAAATACGCGCGGCGGACCTGAAGCAGCGGCTGCGCACAGACACGTCCATTGTCGATGCCAGGGAGCGTTGTGCGGTTTACGTGAAGCTTTTCCTCGACACAGGGGGCGCTGACGATTTCTTCGATTCCGTTGAGTACCAGCAGATGGATTGCGGTGATTTTCCGCCCTGGTCTCTCACCCGAGCGGCGACTATGTAGCTATAAAGCTATCTCTATTGGTAGTAAGCACAAACTAACCATCTTCACCCAGATGGTCTAGCGGCAGGGCAGTGCGCTGAATTACCCGCCTGAGTTCGAAACTTGATTGAACCCCGGTGACCCCGGGGATACGTGTTAACCGCCCTAACAGGAAGCGCTCGTAGTACTCCATATCGGGCACTACTGCTTTCAGCAGATAGTCGGCGGACTGCCCTGTGACAACGGCACACTCCATCACCTCCGGATAGTCACCCACCTCGGCCTCGAAGGCGTCAAAGCGCTCCGGCGTATGGCGGTCCATGCTGATACTGATCCAGGCGGTCAGCTTGAGGCCCAGCAGCGATTGATTGAGCAGCGTAACGTGGTCGCGAATAAGGCCGGACTCCTCAAGGCGCTTTACTCGCCTGGAGCACGGCGTAGGCGATAGGCCCACAGCGTCAGCCAGTTCCAGGTTGCTGATACGGCCATGTTGCTGCATAGCATCCAGAATTCTGCGATCAGTGCGATCCAGCTTGATAGACACCAGTAGAGCAGCTCCTGCGATTGGTAACTTCTAAAGAGAGAAATTCTCTAAAAAATAGATAATAATTAGATAAAATACGCTATTCAAGGCCTATATTCAGCAATATTTGCAATCATTCACTCAACACAGAGCACTATACTGTGCGCTCGGCTGATCGTGTCACCTGTAGTGGCGCAGCGTGCGGATTATCCTCGGCGCGCAGCGCAGAACAAGGCCTCACAAGGGCGTGTCCCCCGCTAACGCGGACGGGTGAAACCAGCCACCTAACAATGAGTAGACAGGTAACGTGTCATGAGCAGATTCGATCACAGTAAGTATCCCGCTTTCCCGCCGGTAAAGATGACCGGACGCCGCTGGCCGGATAAGCAGCTGACCCAAGCGCCACACTGGTGCAGCGTTGATCTGCGCGATGGCAACCAGGCGCTGATCGAGCCCATGACCGGCGCCCAGAAGTCGCAGCTCTGGGATCAACTGGTCAAGATCGGCTTCAAGGAAATTGAGGTGGGCTTCCCCTCTGCGTCCAGTCATGACTTTGACTTTGTCCGTGAGCTGATCGACAACAATCGAATTCCCGATGACGTAACGATCCAGGTGCTGACCCAGGCTCGCCCAGAACTCATAGAAAAGACGTTTGAGGCTTTGAAAGGTGTGCGGCGCGCGATTTTGCACGTATACAACTCCACTTCCACAGTGCAGCGCGAGCAGGTGTTTGGCCTTGAGCGCCAGGGCATTATTGATATTGCGGTCAGCGGAGCAGAGTTGGTGAAGGCCTGTGCCGATCGTCACCCCGAAACTGAGTGGGTGTTTGAATATTCTCCTGAAAGCTTTACCGGTACGGAGCTCGATTTTGCAGTGGAGGTCTGTGATGCGGTAACCGCGGTCTGGCAGCCTACGCCGGAACACCCCTGTATTCTTAATTTGCCTGCGACTGTTGAAATGAGCACTCCGAATATCTACGCCGACCAGATCGAATGGTTCTGTGACAGGGTGGAGCGACGTGACAGTGTTCTCATCTCCCTGCACACGCATAACGACCGTGGCTGTGGCGTCGCTGCAGCGGAGTTGGGCGTTTTAGCCGGTGCGGACCGGGTAGAGGGCACCCTGATGGGTAACGGTGAGCGAACCGGCAACATGGATATCGTCACCATGGCGATGAACCTGTATAGCCAGGGGGTAGATCCCCAGCTGGATTTCAGCCACATGGATGAGATTATCCAGACAGTGAAAGAGTGCACCCAGTTACCGGTGCATCCGCGGCACCCTTACGCCGGAGAGCTTGTTTTCACCGCGTTTTCTGGCAGTCACCAGGATGCGATCAAGAAGTGTCTGGCGCGCCGGGATGGCCGCGAGGTCTGGGAAGTGGCGTATCTGCCCATAGATCCAGCCGATATAGGCCGCTCCTATCAGGAGGTTATCCGCATCAACAGCCAGTCGGGCAAGGGTGGCATCGCTTATGTACTGGAGCGGGATTACGGCCTGGAATTACCGCGCTGGTTACAGATCGATTTCAGCTCTTCGGTACAGGCCTTTGCCGAAGAACGTGAGAGTGAGGTTGAGTCTTCATCGATTCTCGAATTGTTTGAACAAACCTATCTTTCCGAAGACCGTCAGTGGCGTATGGGCGACTATCAGGTCAGCCGTGTGGACGGTGTCGACAATTTACAGGTTGAGCTGATAAATGCGGGCGCAAGTCACAAGCTATCAGGCGCAGGTAACGGTGTCGTGGCGGCCTTTGTCGATGCCGTCTCGGGATTTATCGGCAAGCAAATTGTCCTCGTGGAGTATAGCGAGCACGCGCTGAGCCACAGCGCCGATGCTGAAGCCATCTGCTATATCCAGTTGAATATCGATGGCGAGCGTTATTGCGGTGTGGGGAAGAGTCATGACATTGTGCAGGCCTCTCTGGACGGCATACTGGGCGCGATCAACCGGGCAGCAGAGCAGGATGCAATTGCCGCGGCCTGACAGCCAGCTTGTGCCTTTATAGATCGCTATGCAGGTCAGGTTAATACCGCTACTGGCGGCGCTTGTTCCTTTCTTTGCTGTTCACCTGACCTATCTGGTGGCCGCGTCCACTGGCACGGTCGATTGGTGTATTCCCTATATCGACAGCTGCACTTCAATCAGTGCCACTGGGCGCAAACCCCCTGCCAGCTACCTGTTTCGGGCCATGATGCTGCCTTCAGCGGTGTTCATGGCAGCCTACTGGTGGTGCAGCCTGGTTTGGCTTGACAGTGTCCGACAACAAGATGGAATGCCTGGAGGCTATCTCGGGCCCTGGATGTTGGCGCTTGGCGTTGTGGCCTGTATCGGCCTGGTGCTCTATGTCACCGTATTGGGTGAGTCGGGTGACCTGTGGTCGCGGCAACGACGTATCGGCACGGTGTTGTTCTTTTCTTTCACATATATTGCACAGCTACTGCTGGTAGCACAGCTGCGGCAGCTGCAGCGTAGCCTGCCGGAGTTACAGTCGTTGGCCCAACTGATGTTGGCAATATGTAGCGTCCTGTTGTTACTGGGCTTGTTGACCGTCGTGCTGGATGCCTGGAATGAGCAATGGTACGAAACTGTCGAAGATGCGTTTGAGTGGGTGCTGAGTCTGTTGTTGCAGCTCAACTTTCTACTGGGCTATTTCCTTTGGCGGCGCTCGGCCTGGGGACTGGTAGTCAGTAGCGCCTGAGATGTCCCAGTAGTGCCATGACTGTGGCGGTGAGAATGGCCACGGTAATGAGCAACCACAGACTGAAGCCGGCGCCATCCGCGCCTATCAGCGCGCTGGCCGAAAGAGGCGCCAGTGCCCCCCCCAGAACGATAGAAACACCATTGAACAAACCAATGCCTGCGGCTATGTGCTCGTGCGGAATGATACGTTGGGCGAAGGCGAACTCGGCAGTCGTGTAAGCAGATGCGCAGAAAATCGCGCCGACCATGGCGACGATGGTGAGCGTGAAGTTTTCCACTGTAAATGCCACATAAATGAGTACCGCGAGCAGCAGAAAGCCGGTGGCTGCTACCAGCCCGCGACGATTACTGCGATCGCCCAGCTGCGACCAGAACGCCAAACCCAGTAACCCTGCCGCGTAAGGCAAAGAGGCATACCAAATCAGTTGTTGGTAGGGCACGCCCAGGGTCACGGTGAGGTAGGTTGGTATCCAGCTGGTAAGGCCTATACTCACCACATTGTTGAGTGTCCCGGCCGCCAGCAGGAGCAAAAAGTCGCGCTCCCTGAAAAGGTACAGAGGGTATTTGCCGGTATTCTTTTTCGATGCACCGGCCTCCAGCGCTTCCTGCTCGTGTTGACTTGCCAGCCATTCCCGTTCGTTGTCGCTCATGGAGGCATCGCTTTTCGGCGTATCGAACACAAAGCGCGTTACCAGAGGAATACTGACTGCCAGGCCGGCAACGGCCAGACCCAGAAAGGCGGCCCGCCAACCGAACGTATGCATGATGGGCACCAGCACAATGGGGCCCGTTATGATTGCCAGAAAAATGCCCGAGAACAGGATACTGTTAGCGCGGCTGCGCTCATTCATGGGAAACCAGTTTCTTACTGCCATGCCGGCGAGGGGAATGTGCGGGCCCTCCGCTGCCCCTAGAAAAATCCTGCAGGCTGCGAAGAGCAGGATGAACTGGCTTAGAAAGGCACTCAGTGCTGTAAACAGCGAGGCCAGTGTCAGGATGATGATGATCCCGCGGCGTGGGCCCAGGTTTGCGGCGAACGGTGTCAGCAACAAGCCCGACAGGCCGTAACCCACATAAAATAGAGACATCAGCAAACTGCCATAGCGCTGCAGCTCGGCCTCGGTCCAGGCATATTGCTCGGCGATAAGCGGCAGCGCCAGCGTGATGTTGATACGATCGAGGTAGGCAATCAGTACGGTGAGTGCCAGCACGGCAGGCATGCGCCAGCGGCGGGCCTCGGCCGGAGCACTAGAGAAAGGGGGCGAGGCCATGCAAGCTCCAGAAGAAAGTTGGCACAAAGGTAACAATAAAACGCATAATTCCGAAACTTATACTGATGACCAGCTGCGGATGGCCCAACAATGAACACCGATACGCCAATTCCAACCCTAGCAGATGTGGAAGCCGCGCAGGCCCGCATCGCAGACTACGTGCACCGTACGCCGGTGTATCACAGTGAGCTGCTGGACAAGCACACTGGCGGACAGTTGCATTTCAAGTGCGAGAATCTGCAGAAAGTGGGTGCCTTTAAAGCGCGCGGTGCAAGCAATGCGGTGTTGGGGCTTGCTGACGCAGACGCTGCTGCGGGGGTTGCCACGCATTCCTCCGGCAATCATGGCGCTGCATTGGCGATGGCGGCAAGCAGGCGCGGTATACCGGCCCACATTGTGATGCCCGAGAACGCACCGGCAGTTAAGAAAGCCGCCGTCGCTGCTTACGGTGCGACAATTATCGAATGCGAATCTACTCTGGCAGCACGGGAAGATGCATTGACAACAGTGCTTGCCGAAACTGGCGCACATGCTGTGCCGCCTTATGATGACCCGAGGATTATTGCCGGTCAGGGCACTGTTGCCCTGGAGCTGTTGCAACAGGTACCGGAACTTGACCTGGTAGTTGTTCCAGTTGGTGGCGGCGGCCTGCTCGCAGGTGTGGCGCTTGCGGTCAAAAGCATTAATCCTGCTATAGAGGTGATGGCCGTGGAGCCCGCAGGGGCTGATGATGCCTTTCGCTCTTTCGGCCTGGGTGAACGGGTGGAACAGACCGCGCCCAACACCATAGCCGATGGCCTGCGCGCGAGTCTTGGGGTGCTGAACTTCGCCATGATTCAGCGTTATGTAGATACCATTGTCACGGTCGATGACAGTACGATTATCGAGGCGATGAAGCTGCAATGGAGCCGACTGAAGACCGTGGTCGAGCCGTCCGGGGCTGTAAGCTATGCTGGCGCGCTTGAGTACCCGGAACGCTTTCGCGGTCGCCGCGCCGGCGTGGTGATCACCGGAGGCAATCTGGACCTGGACAGATTGCCCTGGTAGCGGCATGGGATGTTCGCTATGACTGGCACTAATCACCGTGAAAACTCCGCCCAGTTGTGTAAAGATTCTCACAAAAGAGCGCTTCAGACAGCTCGCGACCGCAACCTCAAATGGCAATGATGAACGAGCCGCAGACAACCCATGGAACCTCTCGCTGGAGCCAGCTTAGGCGTAACTTCCGCGAGGCCTTCTCCGGTGAGCTTGAAATCCAGCGCCGCAGCTTTGACAGCGAGCGGCTGGACCAGACCGTTGTTACCAAACAACGTGACGCCTACCGGTATATCTTGCTGTTGCTCGCAGTGGTTCTCGCCCCGGTCGATGCCCATAATTTTTATACCGGGCAATACGTTCCGGCGTTTGCCGGCCTGGCAGTGTTGTTTATTTTCCTCGCTAATATCTGGCGCCTCGTGCACCAGCGCGAAGCTTTCATGTCGCCTGGCGTGGTGCTGCTGTTAACCATTGCCCTTGTCGTTCTGTCGGTGTCTTATGGGCAGAACTACAGCTTGTACTGGATGTATCCGCTGTTGGTCGCCTTGCCAGTGTTGCTGAAGACCCGCTGGGCAATCTGGCTGGGGATATTGTCCGGCGTATTGGTGACACCCCTGGTGTTCTCCCAGTTTGAGCGGGGGACGGCAGTGATCATCTGTCTGTCGATGGCGCATACCTGGTTGATCAGCGCCTGGCTAATGTTCGCAGTGTCGCAGCAGTCGCGGCGGCTGAAGGATCTGGCGGTTACCGACCCTCTGACTGGCGCCTATAACCGCCGCTATTTTGAAGAACAAACCAATCAGGCGCTGGAGGTGTGGGGCCGCTATAGGCGACCCTCGACCCTGGTTCTACTTGATATTGACCACTTCAAAGACATTAATGATCGCTTCGGCCATGCAGCCGGAGATGAGGCACTCAAGCTACTGGTAAATCTGATCTCAAGCCGCATACGCGGCGTAGATACCTTGTGTCGTTATGGCGGCGAAGAGTTCGCCGTTCTGCTCAGTGAAACCTCGGCGCGTCATGGGGTTCGCCTCGCAGATGAACTGCGACAGCGAGTGCAGGAAACCGATTTGTTACCCGAAGGCCAGCTGACGGTGAGTGCCGGGGTTTGTGATATTTCCGCTGCGAGTGATTCCGAGGAGTGGATGCGGCTTGCCGATGAAGCGCTGTACCGCGCCAAGAGTGCCGGCCGCAATCGGGTAGAGCATGTTATTGGTGATACGCCATTGGCAGAACCGATAGGCGACGCGCTGCCTATCTGGCGTTGAGCGCAGGTATAAAATTCTATGAGAGGAAGGTCTGTGCCGGGGCGTTGTCGTTGGATTCCCGTGTTGCTGTTGGTATTCCTTACCGCTTGCAGTAGTACGACGTTCGTTTATAACCGACTCGACTTCCTGTTGCCCTGGTATCTCGGTGACTATGTCGAGCTGGAGCGGGATCAGAAAAAATACCTGGGCAGTCTTCTGGAGCCTTTTCTGCAGTGGCATAGGGCAGAGGAGCTGCCGCAATACCTGCAGATGCTGCAGGACGCGGAAAGTAAACTGGATGGCCCGCTGACCGCGGCTGATATCGAAACAATATCCTTATCTTTTGAGGCCGCATGGCTGCGGCTTGAATCGCGTGCATTAGAGTGGTTGATGGAGCTGGGTGAGGAACTTAGTGATGAGCAAATCAACGGATTCATTACCGAGCTCCGTGACAAGCAAACCGAGTACGAGGAGAAGTACCTGACCCGTACTGATGAGGAGTATCACGAAGAAGCCTATGAAAACCTTCGCGACAGCCTGCAGGATTACATGGGCCGCCTGGACAAAGATCAGCGCGCGCTGTTACAGGACGCCAGTCTGGAGCTGCAGCGCTCAGACGGCGTGTGGCTAACAGAGCGGGCGGCGTGGATAGATATGCTGGAGCGCGTTCTGCAGCGTCAGCCTGGCTGGCAACAGGCACTGCGCGATGCCATCGACAGCCGCGATGACACTGTGTCTGCTGCCTACAGCGACACCTACGCCCACAACACGGCGGTCATCTACGGCACGCTAGCCGAGACCATCAACAGTCGTAGCGAGAAGCAGGACCGCCGCCTTCGCTCCGAAATCAGGAGCCTGGAGCGAGACCTGGAGACCCTGATAGAACAGGGCCGCGAGAATGAGGCCAAGGCCGCCGCCGCAGCATCAGCCAGTGCGGCACCTTCCAGTGCGGCACCTTATACCTAGTCGATCAGCGACAGATCTCTTACCGCACCTTTGTCGGCGCTTGTCGCCAGCATGGCGTAAACCTTTAGCGCGGCACTCACTTTCCTGGGGCGAAGCTGTGCGGGTTGCCAGGCGTCTTTGCCGCGTGCTTCCATGGCGGCGCGTCGGCTAGCCAGCTCATCATCACTGACGGCCAGATTCACACTGCGCTCGGGTATGTTGATTTCGATGATATCGCCAGGTTCTACCAGCGCGATGGCGCCACCGGCAGCAGCCTCGGGAGAAGCGTGACCAATTGACAGGCCAGAGGTGCCCCCGGAAAAGCGGCCGTCTGTCAGCAAAGCACAGGCTTTGCCCAGACCTTTCGATTTGAGGTAGCTGGTGGGATAAAGCATCTCCTGCATGCCCGGCCCTCCGCGTGGCCCTTCATAGCGGATGACAACAACGTCCCCGGGCTTCACCTTGTCGGCAAGGATATCTTCAACCGCGCTTTCCTGACTCTCACAGACGTAGGCGGGACCCGAAAATACCAAAATGTTGTCGTCTACGCCGGAGGTTTTCACCACGCAGCCATCTTTTGCAATGTTGCCGAACAGCACAGCAAGGCCACCTTCGGTGGAATAGGCATTGTCCAGGGAGCGGATGCAACCATCGGCGCGATCGTTGTCTACGCTGGGCCAGCGCGTATCCTGACTAAAGGCGGTCTGGGTAGGTATGCCACCGGGGCCCGCCTGGAAAAATCGGTGAACATCAGGGTCCTCAGTACGCTGAATGTCCCACTTCTCCAGTGCATCGTGCATGGTGGGGCTATGCACGGTTGGGCAATTTGTATGTAGCAAACCGGCGCGGTCCAGCTCTCCCAGAATACCCATGACGCCACCAGCACGGTGCACGTCTTCCATGTGATATTTCGGCGTATTGGGTGCGACTTTGCACAGTTGCGGTACTTTTCTGGACAAGCGGTCGATGTCGCTCATGTTGAATTCGAGCTCCGCTTCCTGAGCTGCGGCCAACAAGTGCAGAATAGTATTGGTAGAACCGCCCATGGCGATATCCAGGCACATCGCATTTTCGAAGGCTTCGAATGAGCCGACGTTTCGCGGTAGTACGGAGTCGTCATCCTGCCGGTAATAGCGGTCACACAGGTCGACAACAAGCCTGCCGGCGCGCTTGAAAAGCTGTTCGCGGTCGGCGTGGGTTGCCAGTGTGGAGCCGTTGCCGGGCAGGCTCAGGCCCAGCGCCTCGGTCAGGCAGTTCATCGAGTTGGCGGTAAACATACCGGAGCAGGAACCGCAGGTAGGGCAGGCGGAGCGCTCGTATTCGGCGACTTTCTCATCGCTGGCGCTGTCATCAACCGCAATCACCATGGCGTCTACCAGATCCAGCTTGTTCTCAGACAGTTTTGTTTTGCCTGCCTCCATTGGACCGCCGGAAACGAATACGACGGGGATGTTGATGCGCATCGCTGCATTCAGCATTCCCGGTGTAATTTTGTCGCAGTTGGAAATACAGACCATGGCGTCGGCGCAGTGCGCATTCACCATGTACTCCACCGAGTCGGAAATAATATCTCGAGAAGGCAGGCTGTAGAGCATGCCGTCGTGCCCCATAGCGATACCATCGTCGACGGCGATTGTGTTGAACTCTTTCGCCACACCACCCGCGGCTTCAATTTCACGGGCGACCAGTTGTCCAAGATCTTTCAGGTGAACGTGACCGGGCACAAACTGGGTAAAGGAATTTACCACTGCCACAATCGGTTTCTGGAAGTCCTCATCTGTCATTCCGGTGGCGCGCCACAATGCGCGAGCACCAGCCATATTGCGGCCATGGGTAGACGTCTTGGAGCGTAAATCGGGCATAGTCAGTTACCTCTGTCATGCCGGTGACACGAATTAATCCGGGAAATAACCCGGGTCGCGCAGGATAGCAAAATTTTGTCCCCGGTGAAGGGTAAAACGATGAGCTACAGGCGCTTGAAGAACACCTTGGAATTGCGCTGCAAGTTGTACAGGGACTGTTTCTGATCGGGCAGCTCTGCCATGGGCGCCTCTTCGAAACCCTGCTCGAGGAACCAGTGTGCGGTCTGCGTGGTGAGTACGAACACCCGCTGCAGCTTTTGACGCTTCGCCTGCTCTTCGAGGTCACGCAGCAAACGCTCGCCGCGCTTGCCACCACGGTAGTCCGGGTGTGAAACAACGCAGGCGACTTCGCCACAGTTATCATCCGGGAAGGGGTAGAGTGCGGCGCAGGCAATAATTCGGCCATCCCGTTCAAGCAAACGAAACTGGCGAATTTCAGTTTCCAGCAATTCGCGTGACCGCTTGAGCAGAATGCCCTGCTGTTCCAGGGGCTCTATAAGTTCCAGTATGCCCCCCACATCATCGATGGTGGCGTCGCGGGATTGTTCATAGTCGTCATCGGCAACCAGGGTGCCACTGCCATCATGGGTGAACAGTTCTTCCAGCAGTGCACAGTCATCTGCATAGCTGATGATCTGGCAGCGCGGCACACCGGCGGAGCAGGCTATCTTTGCGGTGGCCAGTAGCGCTTTGTCTTGCTCACCCGCCACCGACATGGCGTCGATGTCACCCACGGTGCACTGGCGTACAAGCGAGCCATCGGCATCGCGTATTCCATCCTGGTCACTGAATAGCAGCAGCTTGTCGGCGCCGATAGCGGCGGCACATTGCACAGCCACGTCTGCCAGCGACAAATTGAAGATTTCACCCGTGGGGGAGTAACCCAGTGGTGACAACAGAACGATTGAGCTGGCGTCCAACTGTGCCCGCACTCCCTCTACATCGATTCGCCTGACCTGCCCGGTGAGGTGATAGTCAACGCCGTCGACAATCCCTAATGGCCTCGCAGTCACAAAATTGCCCGAGCAGACTCGTATGCTGGAGCCCTGCATAGGCGAATTGGGCAGCCCCATAGACAACAGCGCTTCAAACTGCGCGCGCAGGGCGCCGGCCGCATCTTTTACATGGTTGATTGCAGCGCCTTCGGTAATTCGAACGCCATTGTGAAAGCTGCTGTCCAGGCCTGCTGAAGAAAGACGCTGGTCGATCTGTGGGCGGGAGCCGTGTACCAGCACCAGGCGTATACCCAGGCTGTTAAGAAGCGCGATGTCGTGAATGATGTTGGCGAAGTTATCGTGCTGCGCACAGTCGCCCCCCAACATCAGCACAAAGGTCTTGCCCCTGTGCGCATTAATGTAGGGTGCGGTATTCCTGAACCAGCGAATATGAGCCCGACTTTCTGTGGTCACCGTTTGCTCCGTGTCCCGGTGTCTTTGGGCTGCTAAGAGTACCCAATGGTGCGGGGATACTCTAATGGCAATATTGCACAGATCCTAAAGGCAGTAGCGCTCGATGAAAGAGTGCAGGAGGCTGACGCAGGGCCGCATTTGCTCAAGCTCCATGTACTCGTCGGGTTGGTGAGCCCGGTCTATGGAGCCCGGACCCATGACGATGGTATCCATGCCCAACTTCTGCAGGAAGGGCGCTTCAGTGGCGAAGGCTACAGCCGAGGCGGTGTGACCGGTGAGTGATTCCGCGAGGGCGACCAGCTCGCTATCTGCGGCTTGCTCGAAAGGCGGTATATGTTTGACCAGCGAGTCCAGGCTGATTTCGATATTGTGCTGTTGTGCCACGGCCTGCAGCCTTTTTTCTACTTCCGCTCGGGCCTCCTCGTTATTGCCGTTGGGTGTCATTCGCAGGTCAAAGTGCAGTTCGGTGCGGCCGCAGATCCGATTGGGGCTATCGCCGCCGTGTATGCAACCCAGGTTGAGTGTGGGGTAGGCGATGTCGAATAGTGGATTACTGTAGCGGGCCTGAAGGTCCTGGCGGAATGACAGTAGCTCTCCCATGACTGTGTGCATGGCCTCCAGGGCACTGTTACCCAATGCCGGATTGGACGAATGTCCGGCTTGTCCGGTGATTCGAACCGCCTGCATCATGATGCCCTTGTGCATGCGCACCGGACGCAAGGATGTAGGTTCTCCAATGATTGCCGCTCGTGCTTTGGGCCTACCTGCGGCTGCCAGTGCGCGAGCGCCGTTCATCGAACTTTCCTCGTCCGCGGTAGCCAATATGATCAGCGGCTGCTGCAGCGGCGTGTCCAGGAAGTCACTGGCGGCCGCCAATGCGAGGGGGAAAAACCCCTTCATGTCGGTACTGCCCAGGCCGTAGAGCCGATGATCGCGCTCGGTCAGGCTCAGCGGGTCAGACTGCCAGCGCCCCTCGTCGTAGGGGACGGTGTCTGTGTGGCCGGCCAGCACCAGGCCACCGGGGCCGCTGCCCAGGGTGGCGATCAGGTTGGCTTTGCGCCCATCTTCTGTGACATCAATAATTTCTGTGGCGAAACCCATATCCGATAGCCAGCTGGCCAGCAGATCAATCACAGGCCGATTGCCCTGGTCCCAGGATTTGTCGGTTGAGCTGACTGAGGGTGTGGCGACCAACTGTTGCAGCCGGGATAGCACGAGCTTTTCGGAATAGGGCATTAGCGCTCCGGCGAACGGGAATAAGGCCTGCGCATAAGTTTGCAGGCCACTGGCAAGACTAAAGTCTAGTCAACCCGGCTGTAAGCGCCAACCGGACTGACTGCAGCGCTAGCCGAAGATGCCTTTGAACAGGAAGAAGAAGATGATCGCCAGCCCGGCTCCGGCAGGCAGCGTAATCACCCAGGACATGAATATGGAGCCCACTGTACGTAAATTCAGGGCGGCGATGCCGCGGGCGAAACCAACACCCAATACAGCGCCTACCAAAGTATGCGTGGTCGAAATAGGCAAGCCAGTGGCGGACGCGATAACAACCGTGCCAGCCGCACCCAGCTCGGCGGCAAATCCGCGGCTGGGCGTAAGCTCGGTGATTTTCTTGCCGATGGTGTTGATGACTTTCCAGCCATAGGTAGCCAGGCCCACCACGATACCGGCCGCGCCTACCAGCAGAATCCACCAGGGCATGGCTGACTTGGCCATGATCTCGCCGCCGGACATCACCGTACTGGCTACCGCTGCCAGCGGGCCTACGGCGTTGGCCACATCGTTAGAGCCGTGGGCAAAGGCCATGGAACAGGCGGTAAATATCATCAGGATGGCAAATACGCGCTCGACACTGCCGAAGCGATTGAGCTCGTCGTGCTCCTCTTTAACCCGGCGCAGTAGCAGGGCGCCGAAGCCCGCAACCACCAATCCGATTGCAGCAGAGACGGGAATGGCGTTGGCGAATTTGCTGCCCAGGCCCAGATCCAGGTCCAGGCCAATGTGCTTGAGCCCCTTGAGCAGTGTCACCATGGAGATCATGAAGCCGACCATCCACATGTACACGGGGATAAAACGTTTGGCGCGACCGAAGGGGTCATCGGTGTCCAGAATCAGTATCTTCACGCTCATGAACAGCCCGAAGGATATTGTGCCCGCCATGACGGGGGACACGACCCAACTTGCCACGATGGTGCCAACCTTGCCCCAGGCGACGGCATCGACAGAGATACCAACGGCGGCAAAGCCGACAATAGCGCCCACGATGGAGTGGGTGGTGGATACCGGCCAGCCTTTGATGCTGGCAATCATTAGCCATGTGCCGGCTGCCAGCAGCGCAGACAGCATGCCGTAGACCATGAGCTCCGGGTTATCTTCCATTATTACCGGGTCGATAATGCCCTTGCGAATGGTTGAGGTAACCTCACCACCGGCCAGATAGGCGCCCAAAAACTCGAAGATCATAGCGACCAGAATCGCTTGCTTCATGGTCAGCGCACGCGATCCTACCGAGGTGCCCATGGCGTTGGCCACATCGTTGGCGCCGATGCCCCAGGCCATGAAAAAGCCGAACATGCACGCCAGGACCAGAAAAACCGTTCCGTAATTGGCAATAATTTCCATCGTTAACCCCTACTTTGCCATTACGATTTGTAGTCTGTCGCCCACCCGTTCGGCGGCGTCTGCTATCTCTGAAAGCAGGGCCATCACCCGGTAGTAGAACATCACATCAACCGGCGGCAGGTCCGCTTCGAGTTTGAATAGGCGGCTGCGAAGATTGACCGCCTGCTTGTCTGTTCGACCTTCCAGCTTGTCCAGCTCCTTCAACATGGCTTCCACCCGCTTTACCTCGCGGCCGGTGAAACCCACCTCCAGCAGCTCATCCAGCTCCTGTATCGCCAGTAACGCCTGATTAACGGTAGCAACACAGGTTGCGGTAAATTCGATGACATGCTTCTCGATTTTCTTCGGGAAGCGCATCTTGCGGCCGATCATCAAAACACCGATATCCTTTGCCGTATTGGCTACCGCATCCTGCAGGGCAACCAGCTCCAGTAGGTCGGATCGGGGTACGGGCAGAAACAGGCTCTTGGGCAGGTGGCGGCGCACCGACCGTTTTAATTTGTCGGCCTCGCGTTCTGCTGACACGATTTCAGCGTGGATGCTGGCGGCTCGATCCCAGTCGTCATCGGCGCTGGCCTGAATAAGCTGCGGTAGAAATTGGGCGGCTTCTTCGGCGATTTGCATGTGTTCCTGAATGGGGCCGATCGGTGATCGTCCAAACAGGTTGCCCAGCGGGTTTCGAGTGGCCATGGCGCGGATCCTGAGGGTCTCAAAAAGCGGAGTATAAGTGCAAGCTGAGCGGCTGTCACAGGAAAATAAGAGGAGCTTTCAGCGCAATTGCCTGAATAGGGCCGCGGTGTACTCAATCAGCTGTGATAGCATGAATAAAGCTCGGGGTTTCGAGGGAGAAAAGCTCAAAAAATGGCGATCAACAGCGGTGCAAGACGGGCCGAACACAACCTTCATCTGCCCAGTCTGGCCAAGATTTTGCACGACGACGGGCGGCTGTCTCGTGAAGACATGCAGCAGGTCAGTAAAACGGCCATAGGCGCGGTGCATCCTCTGGTCTACCTGGCGGAGCAAAACTTTGCGGACCCTTCCCGGCCTGGTCTGCGGCTGGATATGGATCAACTGCTGGCCTGGTTGGCCATTCAGGTAGATCAGCAGGTTTACGAGATCGACCCATTGAAAATCAACGTCAGTGCCATTTCTGAGGTTATGTCCAAGGCGTTTGCCGAGCGTCACAATATTCTGGCCGTGGAAGTGAACCCTGACGAGGTTGTTATTGCTAGTGCGGAGCCCTATATCCGCGGCTGGGAAACCAACCTGCAGCACACCCTGCGCACCCCGATTCGCAGGGTAATCGCCGACCCCCGGGCGATCGCCAGGCATAGTGCCGAGTTTTACACCATGGCAGGCTCTGTTCGCGGCGCCCATGGCGGCGGCAAAAAGGCCGAGAGCGCCGCCGGCGTAACAAATCTCGAGTCGATGCTGGAGCTGGGCTCGATGAAAGAGCCGGACGCCAATGACCAACATATTGTCAGTATTGTTGATTGGTTGTTGCAGTATGCGTTTGAGCAGCGTGCTAGCGACATACACATCGAGCCGCGGCGGGAAGTGGGCCATGTTCGTTTTCGTATCGACGGCGTACTGCACAGTGTTTACGAGCTGCCCCAGCAGGTCTGCTCGGCGGTAACCAGCCGGATCAAAATCCTTGGCCGCATGGATGTGGCGGAAAAACGCCGCCCGCAAGATGGACGCCTGAAAACCCGTTCTCCAGAGGGCAACGAGGTAGAGCTGCGCCTGGCCACCTTGCCCACCGCCTTCGGCGAAAAGCTGGTGATGCGCATCTTCGACCCTGAGGTGTTACAGAAGACATTCGAACAATTGGGTCTGGCCGATGAAGACCTGGCACGCTGGCACGAGATGACCTCGGCCGGGAATGGCATTGTGTTAGTGACGGGTCCAACCGGCTCGGGTAAAACCACTACCCTGTACTCGACCTTGCGCCAGCTGGCGACCTCTGAAGTAAACGTGTGCACTATCGAGGACCCCATTGAAATGGTGGAGGGCGCCTTCAACCAGATGCAGGTCAATCACACCATCGACCTGGACTTTTCTTCGGGGGTTCGCGCTCTGATGCGCCAGGATCCCGACATCATTATGGTTGGCGAGATTAGAGATCTGGAAACTGCCAACATGGCCGTGCAAGCGGCTCTGACTGGCCACCTGGTGCTGTCGACCCTGCACACTAATGACTCGCCAAGCTCTATGTCGCGCATGTTGGAGTTGGGTGTTCCTGCCTATCTGATCAAGGCCACTGTTCGCGGCATCATGTCGCAGCGGCTGGTGCGTATTCTCTGTCCGGAGTGCAAAGCCTTCAGCGCCACTGATATCGATGCCTGGCATCAGCTCACGGCACCCTGGACGATAGAGCCGCCAGCAGAAATGGCTCACCCCGTGGGGTGTCGCGCCTGCCGGGATACCGGGTATATGGGGCGTCGCGGTATCTATGAGGTGCTGGTTAATACCCGGGAGGTGCAGAACGAGATCACCCCGCAACTGGAGACGGCACGCCTGCGTGAGATCGCCGTGCAAGAGGGTATGAAGACGCTGCGGCTTAGCGGCGCCGCCCGGGTCGCCCGTGGCGAAACAACCATCGAAGAGGTCATGCGCGTGGCCCCTGTACTGGACGCCTGATAGCGAGCAAGAGAATCAGGATGTCGATTAACACCACCGAATTACCTGCCGAGCTGGTTAGCCAGGCGGAGCTGGCCTGGAATAATGTCAGCGAGGCAGCGGACGATGCTGTCATCCAGGGGCTGGAGCAAGCAATGGAAGACCCGGCTTATGCGCGGCAGTGCGCTCGGGTGCTGGCCTGCAGTCCCTTTGTCGCCGATGCGGTCAGGCGTAAACCCGGCCTGTTGCTCGAGTTGCTCAGCAGTGGTGCGCTGCGAGATTGTCTCCCCACCGATGCGTGGCAGCAGGAACTGGCCACCCTGTTGGCCCAATCCGATCTGGAATTGGGGGTGGTGCTGCGCCGGTTTCGTCAGCGTCATATGGTGCGCATCATCTGGAGAGACTTTTGCCGCCTGGCTGATACTCAGGAAACCGTGCATGATACCTCCCTGCTGGCTGAGGCCTGTATTGCCGCCGCCCAGACGCATTGCCAGGCTTCATTGGAAGCCCGACACGGCCGACCGCTGGGTGCCCGCTCGGGAGAACCGCAAGAGCTGATTGTTATCGCCATGGGCAAACTGGGCGCTGGCGAGCTCAATGTTTCTTCGGACATCGACCTCGTCTTCGCTTATCCCGAATCGGGAAAAACCGACGGCAGTGAGAAACCGCTCAGTAATGAGGAGTTTTTTACCAAACTGGGTCGGGCCGTTATTGCCGCGCTGGATGCAGTTACCGCCGAAGGCTTTGTTTTCAGAGTTGATATGCGTTTGCGGCCCTATGGCGATAGCGGTGCGCTGGTGCATAACTTCGGTGCCCTGGAAGAGTACTATCAGGATCAGGGCCGTGACTGGGAGCGTTACGCGCTGATCAAGGCCAGGCCGTTGACCGGTGGTGCCGAACAGGGTGCTCACCTGATGACTGCGCTGCAACCATTTATTTTCCGTCGATATATCGATTTCGGAGTGATAGACAGTCTGCGCTCGATGAAGGCTGGAATTAGTGCCGAGGTTCGGCGTCGTGGACTGCAGGCCGATGTGAAGCTGGGACATGGAGGTATTCGCGAAGTCGAATTCATAGCCCAGTGCTTCCAGCTTATCCGAGGTGGGCGCGACCTTGGTCTGCAACAGCGCGAGTTGCTGCCCGTGCTTGCCGAGTGTGCGGCCCTGGGTTGCTTGCCAACTGAGGAGGTGGCCCAGTTGCGGGAAGCCTACCTGTTCCTGCGCGATAGCGAGCATGCCATTCAGGGCTATGCTGACAAACAGACCCAGGCGCTGCCTACCGAACCCCTGCCTCGACTGGCAATGGCCGTGGTAATGGGCTTTGCCAACTGGCAGGCATACGAGCAAGCCCTTGACGCCCTTCGCCAGCAGGTCTCGCAGATTTTTGACCAGCTGATTGCGGCGCCAGAGGACGCTGACTCCGAGGAGGATATCGCCCCCGCACTCACTGATGAAGGCCTTGCAGAGCTGGGATTTGATCCCGAGGGCCAGGCTGGGGAGCAATTGCGCAGCCTGTTGGCCAGCCCCAGGGTACTGGCCTTGCAGGCCGAGGGTCGCGAGCGACTCGATCGCTTTATCCCGCAGTTACTCAAGGGCTGCGCGGCTAATGAGAATGCGGATCTGGCGTTGCAGAGAATCTTGCCGTTGGTTACTGCGGTGTTGCGGCGCAGTGCCTATCTGGCGCTGTTACTGGAGAACCCTGCGGCACTGACAGAGTTGGTGAACCTTTGTGCTGCCAGCCCCTGGATCGCCGAGCAGATGGCGAAAAGCCCGGTATTGCTGGACGAATTGCTGGATGGCGCCAGCCTCTATTCGGCACCGGACAAGGACCTGCTGCGCGACGAGTTGCGACAACAGGTAGCACGACTGTCCGAGGATGACCTGGAGGCGCAGATGGATGTTCTGCGCTACTTCAAGGCCTCCCATGTATTGAGAGTTGCTGCCAGCGAATTGTCCGGCAGCTTGCCTGTGATGCAGGTGAGCGACAAATTGACGTTCATTGCCGAGGTCATACTCGAGCAGGTGCTGGCCGTGGCCTGGGCCGATCTCACTGCACGCTACGGTCAGCCAGAGCGTTCGGGAGAGGGTACCGGTTTTGCGGTTTATGGCTACGGCAAGTTGGGCGGGCTTGAGCTGGGCTATGGCTCAGACCTTGATCTTGTGTTCATTTACGATGCCGCCCGTCAGGGCGTCACTGATGGTTCCCGCCCGGTCGATAACACCGTGTTTTACACCCGTCTGGGCCAGCGCATGATCCATATCCTGGAAACCCGTATGGCACTGGGCCAACTCTACGAAGTAGATATGCGGCTGCGGCCCTCGGGCGACTCGGGGATGCTGGTAAGCAGTTGCAAGGGCTTTGCCGATTACCAGCGGGATACAGCCTGGACCTGGGAGCACCAGGCGTTGGTGCGAGCGCGCTTTGTAGCTGGTGATACTGCGGTAGCCGAGCAGGTTGATGCTGTGCGACGTGAAACCCTGTGCCAGTCGCGAAGTGAGGGCGAGCTTGCTCATGAAGTCCAGGCAATGAGACAGCGCATGCGTGAGCACCTGCTGCCTCCGGAGGTCGACGAAAAAAGGCAATTTCACCTAAAACAGGGTGATGGCGGTATCGTAGATATCGAATTTATGGTGCAATATGCGGTCTTGGCGTGGTCCCACCGCGTACCTGGGCTGGCCGTTTGGTCAGACAACGTACGTATTCTGGAAGCGCTGGGCGAGGAAGAGCTGTTTACGCCGGAGGAGTGCGATGTACTCACCGATGCCTATCTCGCCTACCGCTCCGCTGCTCACCAACTTGCCTTGCAGCAGCAGTCTGGCGTTGTTCAGGCTGATCGCTTTGGTGACTTTCGAGCCGCAGTCCGTGCCAAGTGGGAGCGTTTGTTTGCTCCTTATTCGGATTTCAAACCGCAGGATCAGGAAACAGGAGTAGTGAGATGAGTCTGGCCGATCGCGATGGTCTTATTTGGCTTGATGGAAAAATGGTGCCCTGGCGGGAAGCCAAGGTGCACGTGCTCACTCATACCCTGCACTATGGCCTGGGCGTGTTCGAAGGTGTTCGTGCCTATCATACGCCGAATGACGGCACCTGCATTTTCCGTCTGCAGGAGCATACCGACCGATTGTTCAATTCAGCCAAGATACTCTCCATGTCCATGCCATTTGATAAGGAGACGCTTAATCAGGCGCAGAAAGATGTGGTCAGGGAGAATGGCCTGGAGGAAGGCTATCTTCGACCCATGTGTTTTTATGGCTCAGAAGGTATGGGTCTGCGCGCCGACAACCTGAAAACGCACGTTATGGTTGCCGCCTGGGAATGGCCCTCTTACATGGACCCCGAAGCACGTGATCGTGGTATCAAGGTGCGCACGTCCTCGTTCACCCGACACCACGTCAATATTGCCATGTGTAAAGCCAAGGCCAATGGCAACTACATCAACTCGATGTTGGCTCTACGCGAAGCCCTTGAAAGTGGCGCTGAAGAGGCGTTGCTGCTGGATAATGAAGGCTATGTCGCCGAGGGCAGCGGTGAAAACGTATTTTTGATTCGTGACAATCGAATCTACACCCCTGAGCTGACCTCTTGCCTGGATGGCATCACCCGCCGAACCATTTTCACTCTGGCCGAGGAACTCGGTTTTACCGTCGAAGAGAAGCGTATCACTCGCGATGAAGTGTATATCGCCGATGAAGCGTTTTTTACCGGTACCGCCGCAGAGGTAGTGCCCATTCGCGAATTGGATGGTCGGGCGATCGGTAGCGGTTCCAGAGGCCCCATCACTGAGAAGCTGCAAGCCATGTATTTCGACTCGGTGCGCGGTAACCGGGCCGAGAATCGCGAGTGGCTGGCACCAGTGGCCTGAGCATCCGGACGGTAGTCGACGTCTGCCGCCATGAAATCTGACAACGAAAAAGTGCTGATCGTCGGCCCGTCCTGGGTCGGCGATATGGTGATGTCACAGGCGCTCTATACCTATCTGCAACAGTCTCGCCCCGGCGTGAGCATAGACGTTTTGGCGCCAGCGTGGAGCGAGCCGCTGTTGCAGCGCATGCCTGAAGTTAATGCCGCATTGACCAAGCCTATAGGGCATGGGGAACTGGCTCTGGGTCGCCGGCGACGCTTGGGGCGACAGCTGCGCTCCTCGGCCTATGATCAGGCGATTATCCTGCCCAATTCGATCAAAGCAGCACTGGTACCTTTTCTGGCTAGGATACCCCGACGCACAGGCTGGCGTGGCGAACTGCGTTACGGCCTTCTCAACGACCTGCGGCGGTTGGATAGCGAGGCACTGCCATTGATGGTGCAGCGGTTTGTGGCGCTGGGCCAGGACGCCGGCGCAGCGCTGCCTGCCACCTTGCCCACACCCTCTCTCGCGGTTCGACCGGAGGCAGCGAGAGCCTGTGCCGAACGCTTTGGGCTATCCACGGAGCGGCCAATGTTAGCCCTGTGCCCGGGAGCTGAATTCGGCGCTGCCAAGCGCTGGCCCGCGGACTATTTCGCCACGCTGGCGGCCAATTATCTGCAACAGGGCTGGCAGCTTGTCCTGTTTGGTTCCGAACGCGATGCCGAGGTCACCGCTGCTATTGCCGCGGCGCTTGATGGCCATGCTGCCTGTCATGACCTCGCCGGGCGCACCACGCTCTCGCAGGCTATAGACTTATTGTCGCTGGCCGATGCTGTGGTCAGTAATGACTCCGGGCTGATGCATATTGCCGCTGCACTGCAGCGTCCCACTATGGTGATCTACGGCCCTACCTCACCCGGCTTTACGCCACCGCTGTCAGACAGGGCGGCCATGCAGGTGAGTGAGCTGGAATGCGCGCCTTGTTTTCAGCGTGAGTGCCCCCTGCAACACCACCGGTGTATGCGCGAGGCCCTGCCCGAGCAGGTTGCTGATAAACTGGCAGACCTGATCGCAAGGGAAGAGTCACAGGGGGTGACACGCTAGTGCGGGTGCTGGTCGTCAAGATGTCTTCACTGGGTGATATTATTCACACCCTGCCGGCGCTCACCGATGCCGCCAGAGCGCTGCCGCACTGCCGCTTTGACTGGGTGGTGGAGGAGGCATTTGCTGAAATTCCCGCCTGGCATCCCGCGGTAGACAGGGTTATTCCGATTGCCTTGCGGCGCTGGCGTAAAAACCCTCTTCGTGATTTTACCGGCCCGGAATGGCGGCAATTTCGACAGGCTTTGCGCAAGGACCATTACGATGTGGTTATCGACGCCCAGGGCTTACTGAAGAGCGCCCTTGTAGCAAGGCTGGTCAAGGCGCCAATCTTTGGTATGGACAAACACTCGGTGCGCGAGCGTATTGCCAGCCGGGGTTATCATCAGAAAATAGCAGTGCCGCGTGAATTACATGCGGTTGAACGCATTCGGCAGCTGTTTGCCAGTGCGCTCAATTATCCTCTGCCTGAGGCGCCCGGCGACTATGGTGTTCGCCAACGCCTCAAGCCTGCCAAAGACGATCTGCCACCCAGCTTGCTGTTTTTTCATGGCACAGCGCGGGCGGAAAAACTGTGGCCCGAACCTTACTGGCAGGCCCTGGCAACGCAGGCCGGACAGGCGGGCTTCGGGGTCTGGATGCCCTGGGGCAGTGAAGAAGAGCGTATTCGGGCTGAGCGTATTGCGGATGAGTGTTCGGCGGTTCAAGTGTTGCCAAAACTGGATTTGCTGGGCCTGGCCAGCATGCTTTTGGAAGTGGACGGAGCTGTTGCGGTAGACACCGGCTTGGCACACCTGGCAGCCGCTCTGGACGTACCCACGGTCTCACTCTATGGGCCAACTGATACGCGACTCATCGGTGCCTATGGTCGCAATCAGGCACACATACAGTCGCCGGTGGGTGTGAAGCAGACAACGCAGCCGGAAGAAATGATGGCGTCCATTACCCCTGATATGGCGTGGACTGCCTTGCAGTCGGCATTATCCGATGGCAGCCAGTCATGAAGCTGGCGTTCCTACTTTACAAGTATTTTCCCTATGGCGGCATGCAGCGAGACTTCCGCCGCTTTGTGGAGGAAGTGTATAAGCGCGGTCATGCCTGCAGGGTGTATTACATCAGTTGGCAGGGAGAGGTCTTGCCCGGTGTGGATATGCGGCAGGTGCCGGTGCGTGCGATGACTAATCAGGTGCGTAACGCGCGCTACCACGACTGGGTGCAGGCTGATCTGGCCTTAGACCCCGTTGATGCGGTGGTGGGTTTTAACAAGATGCCCGGCCTGGATATCTACTACGCGGCAGATTCTTGCTATCTCGACAAGGCTCTGACCGAGCGTGGTTGGCTATACCGGCGCGGCTCTCGCTTTCGTCATTTTGCCGAATACGAAGCGGCGGTGTTTGGTCAGCAAAGCACCACAGAGATACTGTTGATAGCGAAGACGGAACAGGACAAATTTGAGCGGCACTATCACACTGACCCGGCGAGGTTGCATATGCTGCCTCCCGGAGTTTCGCGGGATCGCTGTGTGCCTGCTGACGCCCAGCAGCGCAGACGTCGCCTGCGCAGCGAACTGGGCCTTGAAGGTAATCATTTTGCGATGCTTTTTGTCGGCTCCGGCTTTATCAAGAAGGGCCTGGACCGCGCCATCGTAGCGCTGGCCGCGCTGCAGCAGGAGCGTACTGATACTGTCTCCAGGCTCTTCGTGGTGGGGCAGGATCGAGAGCGTCGATTCAAGCGGCTAGCGCGGCGTTTGGGTGTGGCCGACAGTGTCACTTTTCTCGGCGGTCGCGATGATATCCCCGACCTGCTGCTCGCCGCCGATACCTTGGTTCATCCGGCCCTGGATGAGGCTGGCGGTATCGTTTTATTGGAAGCGCTGGTGGCAGGCTTACCCGTGGTGGTCACGGACGTGTGTGGCTATGCGCACCATATAAGTAGCGCAGCTGCCGGCATAGTGCTGTCTACTCCTTTTGAGCAGTCCCAACTCGACCAGGCAGTTCACCGAATGCTGGATGGCTATTACCGCGGACAGTGCCGTGAGCGCGGCCTGGAGTATGCCGCTCGCGTGGACCTGTATTCCATGCATAGCACGGGCGCAGAGCTGATAGAAAAGCTGGCGGCTGCCAGGGCAGGAAACACATCGTGAGCGAACACTACTTGCGTGATGATATTGCTGCACAGCTGGGTTCCCAGTCGTTGTTAAGCTGGGCACAAAAACTGGCGGATGCCGCTTCACCTGCCGATATTTACCGTTCAAAGGAAGGGCGCAAGACGCTGCGTTTTATCGCCGATGGTCGTCCCTATTTCCTGAAACTTCACCTTGGAATCGGTTGGCGGGAAGTCCTGAAAAATATACTTAAACTCCGTATGCCGGTTACCGGTGCCCGCAATGAATACGACGCGGTTTGTCGCCTTACCCGGATCGGTGTTCCCACGCTCTCGGTGGCGGCCTATTCGGTAGAAGGCCGCAACCCCGCGCGACAGCGCTCGTTGCTGGTGACCGATGAGCTGACGGGAACTATCAGTCTGGAAGACTTTTGTGAGCATTGGGCCAGCAACCCGCCCAGCTTTGCGGTGCGCAGCAAATTGATCAGGGTTGTGGCGGACAGTGCCCGTCGCATGCATGGGGCGGGAATCAACCACCGCGATTTTTATCTGTGTCACTTTCATCTGGCGGAAGAGACGCTCTCTGGCGAAACGCCCCGTTGTCACATTATTGACCTTCACAGGGCGCAGCTGCGCGATCGCACGCCACGGCGGTGGCGGGTGAAAGACCTGGCAGGGCTTTACTTCTCGGCAATCGACAGTGGCTTGCGTCGCCGCGATATTTTGCGCTTCTTGCGGGATTACTGTGATGGTGACCTGCGCACGGCCCTGACAAAAGACAAGCGGTTCTGGCAGCAGGTTGAGCAAAGGGCGCGCGCACTGTACCTGCGCGAAAGAGGCGCAGAGGCGCCTGTGTTGTGACAACGCAAAGCGGAGTAACTAAGGCCGGAATCGTGCGCGGTGAGGGCAGTCTGGTGCCGGTACTGCAGGAAGCCCTGCAGAAGCTGGATTCTCCGACGTCCTGGCTTGAGCAACACGGGCGTGCGCTAAAGAGTGAGCAGGCTGGAACCGTAGGTCTGCTGGAGCTTGCCGGGCAGGATTGTTACATCAAGTTTTTTTGCGCCCGCTCGCGGGTTCAACGCTTAGGTTTTGCATTGGGCCTTAGTCGGGCAGCCCGGGCTTTTGATGCAGGCCTGTCGTTGGCCAAAACTGGCCTGCCGGTAGCGCAGCCATTGGCCTGTTTGCGCCTCCCTGACGCTATGGTGTTGCTGACGACGGCTATTCACGGCACTGACCTCAAGGCGCTCTGGTTATCCCAGCGGGAAGAGGATGATTGGACGCTAATCATGTCCCGTGCGGCAGCAACCTTAGCCAGGCTGCACGGGGAGGGTTTTGTCCATGGCGATTGTAAGTGGGGCAATCTACTTTGGGATGGTAGCGAAGTGGTAATGGTAGACCTGGACGGCGTGCAGCGATCCACGAGTACTCGTCGGCAGGGCCGCGATCTTGCGCGTTTTGTGCTCAATGCCGAAGAATTATCGGTAGACAAGGAAATTTTTGAGACCTTCGTCAGCGTTTACGCGAAAAGCACGGGTTCCGCAAAAACCGCCGTGATAGAGTTGCTCGCGCCCGTGCTGGTTCAGTTGCGGCGGCGTCATAAAGATAAATACGGCCAACGTGGCGTTAGACTGGTAGGAGAATGATTAGCTATGAGTGAAGCGATGAATGCGGAAATACCGCGGTCGCAGATGGGAAGCGAGGAACATCGACTTGCCGGCGGTGTTTTTTATCGTCATTGGCGAGCACAACCCCCGGTGAGAGCGGTCATTTTGCTGGTGCATGGTCTGGGTGAGCATAGCGGCCGCTATAACGACTTCGCTGATTATTTTACGGAGCAGGGTATTGCCGTAGTCGCACCCGATCATCTTGGGCACGGTGAGTCCCCGGGCGTGCGCTCCCATATTGGGAGCTTTGACGAATTTATCCAGCCGCTGGATGAGTTGCGTGAGGCTATTAGCGAATGGTACCCGGAGGCGCCTTGCTTCCTGGTGGGGCATAGCATGGGAGGATTAATTACTGCGCGCTATCTTCTCGACAGGCAGGATTGGTTTGAGGGCGCAGCGTTGTCGGCTGCAGCTTTACAGACAGCGCCGCCGCCATCCGCTCTGACATTGATGATTATCAGGTTGTTAACGTTAATCCGCCCCACCGCCGGGGTTATGCAGCTTGACCCTTCAGAGGTGAGCCGGGACGCGGATGTGGTCAAGCGCTATATAGAGGATCCGCTGGTACACAATGGCAAGATTACTGCCGGTCTGGCCCGCGCACTATTCAAGACAATGGACGAAGTGTCGGCGGGCAGTAGTGCAATTCGTCTGCCTGTGCTGGTAATGCACGGAGAGGCGGATGTCATGACCACTCCCGCCGGGTCGGAAGCTTTTCACGAAGCCATCTCTTCTGCGGACAAACGGCTGCGTATTTATCCGCAGTTGTATCATGAGATATTCAACGAGCCGGAGCGCCTGCAGGTGCTTGGCGAACTTCGCGACTGGATCCTGGAACGGGCCTGATTAGGGGGTTACCCCCCGCAGGTAACGCAGCGACTTCAGGTAAACACGCAAGGCTCGCTCGCCCTCTTTTAAAACAGGCCGCTTCTCCGGGTAGCGACAGGGGTAAACTTCTGGCTGAACGCCCTGTAACAGCTCCAGCCACTGTTCATCGTTTTCATAGCCCAGGCGGATCAGGTCTTTGGCCAGATTCGGGTGCCGAGAAAGCTGTTCGGCGATGCGTGGCAAATGTTCATGCCATTTGTTCAGGCTTTGCTGGTCCACATCTCTTGAGCCATGCATCGCCCTGGTCGACGGCTCTGATGGCCGGGCGTATTGCGTGTACTCACTGAACGGATACTTCTGGATTAAAAACTCGAATCGATTGTTGATGATTGTTTGCAGCTGGTTGGCGTCGGCGACCATATCTTCATAGCGCAAGCGCAGGAATCTGGCCTGGTCATTGTAACGACTGGCAGCGACATCGCATTCGCTCCAAACCCGATAATTGCAGAAGTATTGCTGCAGGTTCTCTCTATGCTTACTGGTAATGACTGCGCGGGGATCCCGGCCCAGGTAGATGATGTGGAGGTTGGGGTCGCGCGGGAAAATATGCTGTATCTGCTTGATATCGTTGGGCTGTTTGCTGATGTATAAATCACCATCATCGATGTTCGGCGGTGCAAAAATACTGGTTTCGTGGCTGCAGAAGCCGCTGCTCTCGAAACAGGTAGTGATCAGCTCCATCAACAGCGTCGTGCCGCTGCGCGGGCAGCCAACAATGTGTAACCGTTTCACGCTTTCCCCTTCGCGGCCAGCCGTCGCCGCGCCCAAAGGTAGGACTCTACAGCCAGCAAGCGGGCTTCGGGCGGCGAGAGTTCTCGCATCTGCCGCTGCCAGTTCTGGAAGAAACGCCAGCGGTCGCTGCGGCTTAGTTCCGCGGCGGTCAGCATATTCAGTTGCATCAGGTTCTTCAGCAGCAACTTACCCGGAGAGGGCAGCGTATGGCTATTGCGCTCGTTGTCGATAAGCGTGAAGCGGAATCGATCCCGATGATATTCGGCGAGAACATTACTGGTGCGCAGGTCACCGTGAATGAAACCGCTGGCGTGCAGACGGCCGATATAAATGCCCAACTCGGCCAGCAGTTGCCGTCGTATTGATAATGCCTCACCCTGACGCTGTCCCTGTTCGGTGCGCAACCAGGTGCTAACGCCCTGGCCTTTTGCGGCGGCGGTAAACAGGTACTCGTGGCCATTGCTGAGCTTGCCCCAGGCGAGATTGGCCGGGGCGTCGAAGCCCGCTCTAAGCAGCGCCTCAGAATTCAGGCGGGCGCGCTTTGCCCGGCTGCCTCGCAGCATGGCCTTGATGGCTTCTGCAGGGCTGCGCGGCAGAAACTCCTTGAAAAAAATTCCCAGTTCAGAGTTTCCCGCTACTCGCGCAAAACCCGAGCTGCTTACTACCTGCCAGCCGTCGGGCAGGCGCTGTTCAGACAAAGAGTTTGCCCACAGTCGGTATTGCGCATCGTTGATGTCTGACGAAGTAACGGTTGTGCCTCCCGGTTCACAAGGGTCGTGGTATTCTACGCTGCGCAGAACAAAGCGTCTGCACTAACAAGCTTAGGTCAGGGAGAAGTATAAATGGGGTTGGCCCGGGACGGTGCGGCAAACTTTCGTGTGTGGCACCGCACCCTGCGTGAGCGACACCTGCGCCCCTATGTCTTTATTCATATCAACAAGACTGGCGGGAGTAGCATAGAAAAGGCGCTGGGTATTCGTCTTGATCACAGCACAGCTTCTGAAAAGTATCAGCAATTGGGCTCGGCGGCCTGGTCTCGTAAATTTGTGTTTACCTTCGTGCGTAATCCCTGGGACAAAGTAGTCAGTCATTACCACTACAGAGTGAAAACCAACCAGACCGGACTGGCTGACAATCACTTGTCGTTCGAGGATTGGCTGCAGCGAGTTTACGTTGACGGTGACCCTCGCTATCTGGACAAGCCACGCATGTTCATGCCCCAGCGCCAGTGGTTGCTGTCAGACTCGGGTGAAATGCTGGTCGATTACGTAGGACGATTTGAAAACCTTGGCGAGGACTTTGGCGAGGTTTGTAAGCGGTTGGGTCTGCAAGCCGAGCTCGGCCATGCCAAGCCTTCTTCACGCGGTAACTATCAGCAGTACTACGGTGAAACCGGCAGACAAATTGTAGAGCGTTACTTCGCCGAAGACCTGGAGGCATTCGGCTACACGTTCTAGTGCCGCGTTCCCTGCAGTGACAGTCAGGGCAGCAGTAGCCTGTCGAAAAGCTCGCGATAGCGCGCCATCATCAATTCGCGATTGAACTGTGCGCGCACGTGGTCACTGGCAGCCTGACCCTGTGCCTCCAAGTCCTCTGGTGAAAGTCGCATGAAGTACTCGATTGCAGCGGCGATGTCATCGGCATCTGCGGCATCGACCAGACGCCCATGCTGCGGATCGCGCACGACTTCTTCATGGCCATGAATTCGAGACGCCAGCACAGGTTTGCCCACGGCCATAGCCTCCAGCAGGCTGCGTGGAAGCCCCTCCCGCAATGACGGTATCGCATAAACATCCGCTGTTTTCAGCAGGGTGGGGATGTCGTCGCGAAAGCCCAGAAATGCTACTGAATCGCCAAGTCCTTTACTGGCGGCGAAAGCTTCAAGGCGCGATCGCAGTTGTCCATCTCCCACAACAATCAGGCCGGCATTGGGGTAGGCGGAATGCACGTGTGAAAAAGCGCGAAGCAAACGCTCCAGGTTTTTCTTGCTGGCCAGCCGTGACACGGTAATGAATAGCCGTTTGGAGGCCAGCTCCGACCCGAAGAGGGCACTGCGATCACCCGCTTCAACGCCCGAAAAACGCGAGAAATCCAGACCATTGGGAATAGCCGATAATTTTTCTGGATCCGCCCCCCAGAATAGCGACTGAATATCAGCAACGCCGCCCTCCGAGACGCTGACGATTCTCGCCATGCGGCGCAAGGTGAAATAGTAGAGCAATTTGGTGCGCAGACTGATGCGTGATTTGACACCGTGAAAGACACCGACCAGCCGGGGTTTGCGTTGACTACGAGCAGTGGCAAGCACGCCGATTGGCATGGAGCGCCACATATGACAGTCGACGAGATCGACTTCATGGTCATCGATGAGCTGGCATACCCTGCGTACTGTGCCAGGGCTGCGCCAGGTAACGGCGTTCTTGCTGAGCTGCAGATAGACGACGCGGTCTGCGATTGTGGTCATCTGGTTTTGGCCATCGTCCTCGCCAGTGAGGTAGCACACAACATTGCGATAGCCGCCCTCGGCTGAGCGAACGATGTCGTTGAAGAGCGAGGAATCGCGGCTGTAGGTGCGGATAATGTGAAGAATGGTCTTCATATCGCTATGCCTGCTGCCGCACCGGGTCGGGTTTCCTGTTCAGGCGCTAATATCTGCACAGCGGCCCCTTGTATGGCATAATTCTGCGCCGACGGTGGATGTGAAAACAGGCATGGGAAATACGTCGCGGCGGAATCTTAGAGACATTGAAATTCATTTCGCTTGTGGTTTCGACTTGTAATGATGTCGTAAACAGACCAAGTCCCTAATGTCCCCTGAGTGACGCTTTCGCACTTGCCAAAGCGTGGCGTGAAGATACCAAATATCGACTTCGGCCGCAAAAAGTAGCGGCCTGTTAATCATCGGGAATTACTATTTGAGACCCGCACTACACACGATCAAGACGCGCTTGGCCGGGTCTTCTGAACGCCTTGATGCCGTGTATGCTTCAATGCTTGCCCTGGCTATATCTCTGCCGGCGTTTCTCGGTAATGGGCATTCCTTCAAGCCCATCTTCTATGCGCTGGTTTTGTTACCCGCTCTGGGATTGATGGCGGTCAGGCAGATCAAGCCGGAACAGGTTTTGCGCCAGTGCCCCGCGATCCTGCTGCTGTTGGTTCCTTTGCTTTACTGGTCCCTGACCAATGTCTGGTCCGAGCACCCCGAAAATGTTTCTGCATTTCTGCGTCGCTCATTTACCTTGTTTGTATTCCTGGTGGCCGTTGCGCACCTCACGTTGCGGCTGGGCCCCGGCCTTCTGCGCTACCTGGATGTGGCGCTGTTATTGGCCGGTATTGGTGCCGCAATTCACCTTTTTGGTCTTGTGTACATGGAGCCCAAGGGCCCGAACTGGCGCCTGGGCGATGCCACTATATTCAGCCGTTCTCTGCATGCTTCTCACTATTTCGGCTTTTTTGCCGTTTATGGCCTGGTTCGCTTTTACCAGGGAGGCGCTATTGCCGGCCGACTGGGTAGTTTGCTGCCTGCAATTTTCTGTTTGGGATTCGTTGTATTCACCGAATCCCGTGGCACCCTCATCAGTTTCCTGTTGGTGGCTCTGCTGGTTTGCGGGGTATGGTATCGGCGTTATCTTCAGTCGGCATTGATTGTGTTGCTGGCCGCTGTGGGGGGGTACTTTATTCAGGATGTCTTGGTGGAGAGAGGACTCAGCTTTCGTCTGGAAATCTGGCGTGGTACCTGGGACATCGTGCAGGCGAATTTCTGGGGAGGCATTGGTCTGGGTACACCACTGGGTGTGGAGTACGGTGGCAAGTTCGTCGCGCCACACGCCCACAACCTGCTTTACGACTTGCAGGCCCGGGCCGGTTTTTTCGGCATGCTGGTGTTCCTGCCTATTGTCGCCCTGGTGTTGAGTCGCACGCTGCGTGCAGAACGTGATGAGCAGGTGTATGTTGCGGCTTTAGTCTTTTTTTTGCTGTGTGTCATGACGGACGTTCATAAACCTATTAATTCGCCATCCTCGGTCTATGTGATTTTTTGGCTGCCGCTGGCAGCGCTTTTGGCGCTGCGCTCGGGCTCTGCACCGGAAAATGACCTGCACACAGCTAATCACGCTGGTGCCAGCTCATGAGCCGCAAAGTGCTGATAACCGGTGCCGGAGGTCAGCTTGGGAGCGAGTTGCAGCTGACAAGCCCTTCGGGCTGGGAGGTACTCGTAGCTGACCGCAGCACCCTGGATATTGCAGATCCGGCTTGTTTGTCTCAAACCCTTGAGCAGTTAAAGCCCTCGGCTGTGATCAATGCCGCCGCCTATACGGCCGTTGATCAGGCGGAGGCCGAGCCTGAGCTGGCAGCGCAAAGTAATGCCCAAGGCCCCACCATGCTGGCTAAGGCGTGCGCTGAACGTGATATCCGTCTGCTGCATATTTCGACTGATTTTGTGTTCGATGGCAGTGCCAGCCAACCCTATCGGCCGGATGACGCGACCGGTCCCCTGGGTGAGTATGGACGCAGTAAACTGGCGGGAGAGCAGGGTACACAGGCTGCGAATCCGGCGGCATTAATCATTCGAACCGGCTGGGTGTATTCCCGATTTGGCGGTAATTTTGTCAAGACCATGCTGCGCCTGATGGCGGAGCGTGACCAGTTGAGCGTGGTGGTCGACCAGGTTGGCACCCCCACCTGGGCCCGCGGCCTTGCCCTCACCACTTGGGCAGGCTTGAACCAGGAGGCTGCACACGGCATATACCACTGGAGCGATGCGGGTGTGTGCAGTTGGTACGATTTCGCGGTTGCGATTCAGGAGGAGGCTCTGGCGCTGGGTCTATTGCAGCGCGAGATAGCCATTTCGCCAATACCGGCAAGCGATTATCCTACGCCAGCCATGCGGCCGGCCTATAGTGTGCTGGACAAGTCGTCCACCTGTCGCGACCTGGACGTCTCACTTATCCATTGGCGCGCCCAGCTGCGTGCGATGCTTGCTGATTTAAAGGAAAACAATGATGGCTGATGCAGTGCTTGTTACCGGGGCGGCCGGCTTTATTGGTGCCAACTTTGTGCATTACTGGGCCCAGCGTTATCCGCAAGACCTTGTGATTGCCTACGATGCGCTTACCTATGCGGGCAACAGGGCCAATCTGGAGTCGCTGGAGGGGCAAGAAAACTTCCGCTTTGTGCATGCCGATATCTGCGACTACGATCGCGTGCTGGCAACGCTGCGTGAGTACGGCGTCAATACCATTGTTCACTTCGCGGCAGAGAGCCATGTGGATCGCTCAATTACCGGCCCGGACGCCTTTATAGAAACCAATGTGATTGGTACTCACACGCTGCTCAAGGCGGCGCGCGAAGTCTGGTTGGGCGAGGACCCGGTTTCCCACCGCTTTCATCATGTATCTACGGACGAGGTGTATGGTTCGCTGGCGCTGGATGATCCGGGTTTTTACGAGGATCAGAAATACGAGCCAAACTCGCCCTATTCTGCAAGCAAGGCGGCGTCAGACCACCTGGTGCGCGCTTACCACCATACCTATGGCTTGCAGGTGACCACCAGCAACTGCTCGAACAACTACGGCCCCTACCATTTTCCGGAAAAGCTGATCCCGCTGTGTATCACCAATATCCTGCGCGGCCTGCCCCTGCCGGTCTATGGCGATGGCAGTAATATTCGCGACTGGTTGTATGTGGAGGATCACTGCAACGGGATTGAGAAAGTGCTGAAAAGTGGTGTAGTGGGAGAGACCTACAATATCGGCGGCAACAACGAATGGAACAATCTCGACATTGTTCACCTGCTATGCGACCGGATGGATGCCCGTTTTGCCGCGGACGAACAGCTGGCAGAGCGCTACCCGGATTCCCCCCAGGCTGCAGGACGCGGAGCCCGTGAGCTGATTCAATTTGTTGAAGACCGTGCAGGCCACGATTGGCGTTATGCCATTGATGCTAGCCGCATAAGCAATGAGTTGGGTTACAGTCCGCGCGAGAGCTTCGAAACGGGTATTGAACGAACGCTGGACTGGTTTCTGGCTAACGAAGCGTGGTGGCGGCCTCTGCTGCCGTCGGCCTAATCAAACAGCGGAATTTCACCCCAGGGTAAACCTTCTGAGTCCTTGCCGGACAGAGACGGAGGCTCGCCGCCTGTCAGTGGCCAATCGATGCCTACTGTCGGGTCGTCCCAGGCCAGGCTGACCTCGCTTTGTGGGTGATAAATATCGGTGCACTTGTACTGAAAGTCAGCGAATTCAGACGTAACGTAGAAGCCGTGGGCGAAGCCCGGCGGAACCCACAACATCTGGTGCTTGATGGTATCCAGTGTGACTCCGTACCACTGGCCCAATGTGCTGGAGCTTCGGCGCAGATCTACCACCACGTCGAACACACTGCCTGAGGTCGCCCTTACCAGCTTTCCCTGGGTGTGTTCGGTTTGGTAGTGCATGCCCCGCAGAATACCGCCGGCGGAGCGGCTGTGATTGTCCTGCACAAAATTCAGGTCGAAGCCTGCCTCGCTGAACGTGGCAGCACTCCAGTTCTCAAGAAAGAAACCACGTTCGTCACCGAATACCCGGGGAGTCAGCAGGAAAACGTCCGCCAGTGGTGTTGGCTCAAAGGTCATTCGAACACTACCCCGTCGTCGCGCAGCAGACTCTGCAGGTACTTTCCATAGCCACTTTTTTCCAGTGGCGCCGCCAGCGCCAACAGCTGTTCCGCGGTGATATAGCCCATCCGGAATGCGACTTCCTCTGGGCAGGCGATCTTCAGCCCCTGCCGTTCTTCCACAACTCGAATGAAATTGGCGGCGTCTAACAGGGAGTTGTGGGTGCCGGTATCCAGCCACGCGGTGCCGCGGCTCATCACTTCCACGTTGAGGTCTCCGCGTTCCAGATAGACCTTGTTAACATCCGTGATTTCCAGCTCTCCCCGATGTGAAGGTTTGATATTGCGTGCGATATCGATCACGTCATTGTCGTAGAAATACAGGCCGGTGACGGCGTAGTGAGATTTGGGCTGGGCAGGCTTCTCCTCAATATCCATGGCTACACCGTTACCATCGAAGGACACCACACCATATCGCTCGGGGTCCTGCACATAGTAGGCGAACACCGAGGCCCCTGAGTCCCTGGCGGCGGCGCTGCCCAGTTTATGGCTGAAGCCGCCGCCGTAGAAAATATTATCGCCCAGCACCAGTGCGGCCGGGTCCTTGCCTATGAAATCCTCACCCAGCAGAAAGGCCTGCGCCAGGCCATCGGGGCTGGGTTGGGCGGTATATTGAATACTGACGCCCCACTGGCTGCCGTCCCCCAACAGTTCAGCAAACGCCTCACTGTCCCTTGGCGTGGTGATCACCAGGATATCGCGTATTCCAGCCAGCATCAGGGTGGCCAGCGGGTAGTACACCATCGGTTTGTCGTACACCGGCATCAGCTGCTTGCTGACTGTGCTGGTCAGCGGATGTAGCCGGGTGCCGGAACCTCCGGCGAGAATGATGCCCTTGTAGTTGTTTGCTGCCATGGACGGCTCCTGAAGTCTGCGGACGGGATTATAGGCGTATTCAGCCCTTCTGCACGAGTCTGCATATCCCAAGGGTATTACTATGCAGCCATTGAGGGGTGGATTTTTGATCAATCACTGATAAAATCCAGCCCCTTTCGCTGGTTAAACCGCCTGCTTTACTTGCGGTGTAGCCTGCCTGGCGCATTTACCAGCCCGCGCCCGACCCCATTAACGCTGAGGAATGCGCCATCAGGCAGCTCGATACAATTCATAGCGACTCGCAGGCTACGCCTGTACTTGCGGCTTCCGGCCCTGACCAGGGCTACGCTGTTGCAGAGCCCGATGCTGTTCGCCCGCTGCGCATTGCGCTGCTGGGTTACCGCAGCCAGCCGTTTGGTGGTGGTCAGGGCGTGTACCTCAAGTATCTCAGCAAGGCGCTGGTTGAGGCCGGGCACTCGGTTGACGTGATTTCCGGCCCGCCTTACCCGCACCTTGACCCACGGGTAAAGCTGATCGAATTACCAAGCCTGGACCTGTTTGAGAATGGTCTGGGCTCGATCAGGCCCCGGCATTTGCGTTCGCTGACTAATATCATTGAATGGACCAGCAAGTTGACCGGTGGCTTTGCCGAGCCTTACACCTTCGGCAGACGTGCGGTGAAGTACCTTCGAAAACACGGAAAGCAGTACGACCTGATCCATGACAACCAGAGCCTCAGTTTTGGCATGCTGCAGTTGCAAGAGATGGGCCTGCCGCTGGTGACGACTGTTCACCATCCGGTCACCAGCGATCTTCGCATTGCGCTTGCAGCCGCCCGCCGGTGGCATGAGCGACTACTGATCAAGCGCTGGCATGCGTTTCTGGGCATGCAGAAAAAAGTGGTCAAGCAGCTTCACAACATTGTCACGGTATCGGACTGTTCTCGTCAGGACATCGCTCGTGACTTCGGCTTACAGCCAGCGGGTATCAGCCTGGTGTACAACGGCATCGACACCGCCGAGTTCAGGCCGCTGTCCGATGTAACGCGCCGACCCAAGCGCCTGATGGCCACAGCCTCCGCGGATGCACCATTGAAAGGCTTGCGTTATCTGTTGCGAGCCTATGCCCAACTGCTGTCGCGCCACCCTGACCTTGAACTGTTGTTAGTTAGCAAGCCCCAGCCAGGTGGAAAAACAGAGCAGCTAGTTGCTTCCCTGGGTATTGGCGACAAGGTGCAGTTTGTGAATGGCATTAGCACCGAGGACATGGTGCGTTATTACGCTGAAGCCACTATCGCTGTTGTGCCTTCTGTGTACGAGGGTTTCGGCCTGCCTGCCGGTGAGGCGATGGCCTGTGGTGTCCCTGTGGTGTCCACAGACGGTGGCGCCCTGCCGGAAGTGGTGGGCGATGCCGGCGTGATAGTGCCGGCCAAGTCTGCTGAAGCACTGGCGACCGCAATAGAGGCGCTGCTGGCCGACCCCGAACAGCGCCGTGTTATGGGTGAGGCTGGTCGCCGTCGTATCGAAGAAAAATTCAGCTGGGAGGTCTGCGCGCGCGAGATGACCGCCTACTATCACCGGGTGTTAACAAATGCAGACCGTTGATTTTCGCCATTTTCCGCTGACTCCGGGTGACCGCGTGCTGGATCTTGGCTGCGGCGAGGGCAGGCATGTTATTTCTGCCTACCTTGAGGCAAAAGTTGAGTCCATAGGCGTGGACCTGTCCGTGCGCGACCTGCAGACAACACGGGAAAAGTTTCGCGACTTCGAACAAGCGGATGATTCTGACCGCCTGTTTGCCCTGGCATCGGCCAATGCGCTGGAATTACCGTTTGCCGACAACAGTTTTGACAAGGTGATTTGTAGTGAGGTGCTGGAGCACATCCCTGATTACCGTGGAGCGCTGGTAGAAATTCAGCGGGTATTAAAACCCGGCGGCCTTTTCTGCGCGAGTGTTCCTCGGCGCTGGCCCGAAAAAATCTGTTGGGCCCTTAGCGATGCCTACCACCAGGTTCCCGGCGGTCATATCCGAATTTTTCGGGCAGGTGAGCTGCGTGGCGATATTGAAGGCCTGGGTTTCAAGCACTACTACAGGCACTGGGCACACGCACTGCATGCCCCGTTCTGGTGGTTGAAATGCCTGTTCTGGAAGACCCAGGACAGCAACTGGCTGGTGGCCCAGTATCATCGCCTGCTGGTCTGGGACCTGATGGAAAAACCGGCTTTCACGCGGATACTTGAGGCCTGTATGAACCCCGTTGTGGGCAAGAGCGTTGTTATGTATTTTCGCAAAGAGGTGTCCGCATGAGCGGCTTGTATCTGAGCCGCGGCCTGTTTCCACAGGAGTTTTTGCGGCCTACGGTAGATTTTATTCTCGGCGTGCAAAAACCCAGTGGCGAAATTCCCTGGTTTGAAAGCGGCTATACCGATCCCTGGGATCATGTCGAAGCTGCGATGGGATTATCGATTGCCGGCGAGTGGCAGTCTGCAGTGAAAGCCTACGAGTGGCTGTATTCCATGCAGTTGGTTGATGGCAGTTGGTGGGCAAGTTATCGCGGCGACGAAATCGATAACGGACAGCGCCGTGAAACGAATTTTGTGGCTTACGCGGCTACCGGGGTTTGGCACCATTACCTGATCAGCGGTGATCGCGACTTTTTACGCGCCATGTGGCCCATGGTCGACAAGGCGATAGGCTTTGTACTTGCACTGCAGTCGGAGCACGGAGAGATTGATTGGGCGGTAGATGCGGAAGGGGTCGCCAAAGGCGATGCGCTGGTTACCGGGTGCAGCTCTATCTACAAGAGCCTGGAATGCGCGCACAATATAGCGGTTACCCTGGCAGAACAGCGTCCCGACTGGTTACAGGCCCGTGCCAATCTTGGCCGCGCATTGCGTTATCACCCAGAGCGTTTCGACCGTACCTGGGAGAGCAAGTCGCGTTATTCCATGGACTGGTTTTATCCAGTGCTTACCGGTATCTATCCCCCCGCACAGGGCAGGGCCAGACTGGCCGCCCGCTGGGACGAGTTTGTTGAAGATCAACTGGGCTGTCGCTGCGTAGCGGATCAACCTTGGGTTACTGTGGCCGAGACCTGTGAGCTGGTGATGGCCTTGTTGGCGGCAGGCGACCATCCGCGTGCGGTGGAAGTGTACAGTTGGTTGCACCAGTGGCGGCACACGGATGGTTCGTACTGGACAGGCTATCAGCTGGAGGAAGACCTGCTGTGGCCAGATGAAAAACCCACCTGGACTGCCGGTGCCATTCTGTTGGCGGCCGATGCCCTGACCGAACACACCGCGGCTTCAAACCTGTTTACCGAAATCAATCTGCTGGCTGAAGAGGAAGGCGAGGCGCCTGAACAGCGTCGCCAGATCGACTGAGCGTTACAGCCGTTGCAGCAGGGCCAATGAGTTGACCCTGGCCATTTCACTGAACAAGCCCGAGGCCTTTGCCAGCCGGTAGACGGCATGTGGTGCCTGGCCACCTTCGCCCGCGTTGGTAAACACATCGTGTATGGCGAGAATGCCGCCACGAGCAACAGCGGAAACCCAACAACGATAGTCGTTCAACGCAGCGTCCAGACTGTGTCCGCCGTCAATGAAGAGCATGCCCAGCGGCGTTCGCCAGTGTCTTGAGGCCGTTTGTGAGTCACTGACCACTGGCACGACCGAATCATTCAGGCCAGCGGCCTGGATATTGCGCCGAAACTCCCGAAATGTATCCAGCGCCGCAATGCCATCGTCATACAGCTCCGGGTCGTGGAAAAACTCGCCCTGCTGATGCTCTTCTGAGCCGCGGTGATGATCCAGTGCAAATACAGTGTTGTCGGTTTCACGGCAGGCCAGCCCCAGATAGATGGTGGACTTGCCACAATAGCTGCCAATCTCCAGCACAGGCCCCAGTTCGCCCACCACCAGGGCGGCCTGATAGAGAGCCTCGGCCTCATCGTCGGCGAGGAAGCCCTTGATCTGGTCAATGTTGGCGGGAAGGCCGGGAATCATGCCGTGGCACCTGCTGAATAAGGTTGGCGAAAGTAGCGGTTTTACCTGTCGTTGGCAAGGGCAGAGCCGCTCTGGCGCCGTGTTATGATACGTAAAAAACAACGCCGGGGCCCAAGTTCCCGCTTAGCGAGAGGTACTCCTCGAATATGAAACTGAGCATGCCACCTTTTGATCAGGCCAGTGTGCTGGTGCTTGGCGACATCATGCTGGACCGCTACTGGCACGGTGGCACGTCGCGCATCTCGCCGGAAGCACCGGTGCCGGTAGTCCGCGTAGAGCAAATTCAGGATCGTCCTGGCGGTGCCGGGAACGTGGCACTGAATATAGCCGCGCTGGGTGCAGCGGGTACCTTGCGAGGTTATACCGGTAACGATGAAATGGCCGATTCACTTCAGGAAATGCTTGAGGGAGCTGGTGTCCAGTGCGATTTCTTGCGCGTGGACGAGAGCCCGACTATCACCAAGCTGAGAGTAGTTAGCCGTCAGCAACAGCTTATTCGACTGGACTTCGAGCAGCCCGATACGCTGGCGGACGGCAGCGAGTTGGCCGATGTCATCGAGGAGGCCCTGACCGGTTGTGGCGCGCTGATACTTTCTGATTATGCCAAGGGTGCACTGCAAGACCCCCAACCGTTGATTAAGGCGGCCAATAAAGCGGGCGTGCCGGTGCTGGTCGATCCAAAGGGAACGGCTTTCGAGCGCTATCGTGGTGCCACGCTTTTAACGCCAAATCTGCATGAATTTGAGGCTGTCGTAGGATCCTGCAACAGTGAACAGGCCCTGGTAGAGAAGGGCGAAAAACTAATGGCCGAGTTACAGCTGGGAGCCCTGCTAATTACCCGTGGTGAGGGGGGGATGACACTGTTGCGTCCGGGGGCAGAGGAAATGCACCTGCCAGCTCGTGCCCGCGAGGTGTTTGATGTTACCGGTGCCGGCGATACGGTAATCGCGGTGCTGGCGGCGTCTGTTGCTGCCGGCTCTGCGCTTCCGGAGGCGGTAGGCCTGGCCAATGTGGCTGCCAGTATAGTGGTTGGCAAGCTGGGAACAGCCTCTGTAAGTGCCCCCGAGCTGCGTCGTGCAGTACAGCAGGAGCAGGGATCAGAGCGCGGCGTGGTCACTCAGGAACAGCTGGAGATTGCGCTTGCCGATGCCAGGAGTCACGGTGAGCGAGTCGTCTTCACCAATGGCTGTTTCGATATTATTCACGCAGGCCACGTGGCCTATCTTGAGCAGGCCCGTCAACAGGGTGATCGTTTGATTGTGGCGGTGAATAGCGATGCCTCAGTGCGACGCCTGAAAGGGAAGGGCAGGCCGATTAATCCGGTTGAGAGGCGCATGGCAGTTCTGGCCGGCCTTGAGGCTGTTGATTGGGTTCTTTCGTTCTCTGATGATACGCCACGACCCTTGTTGCGAGCGCTGCAGCCCGAAGTTTTGGTCAAGGGGGGTGATTACGACAAGGAAGGCGTAGTCGGTTGGGAAATTGTTGAAGAGTACGGTGGTGAGGTAAAAGTGCTGGCGTTCGTCGAGAATGTTTCAACCACGGCTATTGTTACCAAAATCCAGCAGGACGACGCCTAGACTCAGCCTAGCGCTGCTCTCGCGGCAGCGATGTTGGCTGTCAGGTGGTCGGGATTAATAGTCCCGACAATAGCCGATGTGCAAGCCTCGTTACCGAATATCAATGCCATACTCGCCAGCACAGGATCGTCGTATTCTCCCGCCAGATGTCCACTGGCCAGTGCTTTCTTGATCAGCACCCCGGTGTTGCTTTGTTGGCAGGCGGCCAGCACCGGTTCCTGGTCCCGCTCCGCCAGGTTGTAGGTGAGCATCAACGCGTCGCAGGTCTTGGCGGCGGCCAGGCCGCCGGCCACCGATTTGGTGGATATGCCAAAGGCCCTGATCAATCCTTGCTGCTTCAGCTCGGCCAGGGCTTCTAGGGTCCCCAGCTGTTGAATGATTTCCAGATCATTGCCATCGGAGTGAATCAGCACAATGTCCAGATGGTCGCAGCGCAGTCGTTGCAGGCTTCTGGCCACTGACATTCGGGTGTGTTCCGGGCTGAAGTCGAATCGCGATTCGCCTTTTTCGAATTCCTCGCCCACTTTGCTGCAAATGACCCACTGTTGGCGCTGGCCTGCCAGAAGCTCACCCAGGCGTTGCTCGCTGTTGCCGTAGGCCGGTGCTGTGTCGATAAGGTTGATCCCCAGATCGCTGGCTTTTGCCAGCAACTCGCGCGCGGCAGCATCATCGGGGATTGAAAACTCACCGGGATACTTCACGCCCTGGTCACGGCCCAGTTTTACTGTTCCCAGGCCCAAGGCACTGACTGAAATCCCCGTGTTGCCCAGTTCGCGCAGCCAGCCCATCAGAACAGCTGGTCCCAGCAGGTGGCGGCTATGTCGGGCCTCGCTAAGGTCTGCAGTGGCTCCAGATTCTGTGGGTGTATGGGAGCGATATCATCCTCTTCTAAGAGCCTTTCTATCTCGTCGCCCAGATCAGGGCTGAGGCTAAGCTTGGTGGGCCAGGCGACCAGGGTGTTGTGCACGCCATCAGCGCGCCCCACGAAAGCACGGTCTGGCCGCAGCAAGGCATTTTGTCGGGGCTCAGCGCGATCCAGCTGGATGGTGCGCCATTCGGTTTTACCGAAATCAATCCACGGTAGTAATGCGTCCAATTCGGCTTTGGCCTTGTCTATAAGCAAGCCTGGTTCGTCTTCTGCATGCTCAGTCGCCAGGTCTCCCCCCAGGTACCAGACGGGTTCGCCGGAGGTCATGCGGTGGCTGGAAACGGTTAGCCGTGGCGATGGGTTGCCGCCTGTGCAATGGCCGAAGAATGGCTCTTCGTACTCGTGTTTAACGATCACTTGTTGCAAAGGTCGCCTTTGCATCAGGGGTTCACTCGCGCCCAGTTGCGCCAGTAAGGCCTCATTACCGACACCGGCGGTGAGCAGCAGGCGGCTGGGGCAGATGTCACAGTCAGCCAGGCTGATTACGGCCTCGTTGCCACGCCGTTCGAGTGATGAGGTCTGCCAGTCGATAGAGAAAATTGCGTCCTGCTGTCGCTTGACCAGGGCTGCCACCACAGACGGCATATCCATGACCATGTCGATCAGGCGATACACCTGGCCCTTGAAGTTGCCGTCTTGTAATGGAGCGGGATAGTTTTTGCGAGACAGCTTTTCGACCCTGCCACGAAGCATTTTGCTGGCCAGGAAGGAGCTCATTCGCGACTGCAGGTTGCCATCAGACCAGAGATAAAAGTCTTCGCTGAGCACCTGGGCGCCTCGCAAATCGACCGGACCCTCGCCGTTCAGGCAGTCCCTCCAGGCATTTGGCATCGCCGAGATCGCTTCTGAACCGCCACTCCAGGCGCCGCCCAGAGCATACTTTATACCCCCGTGAATCATGCCCTGTGAGGCCATGGTCTGGTATCCACCCAGCGCTTCCTGCTCGAACAGGACGGCGCTAAATCCGCGGTTCCGCAATTGGTTCAGTGCCCAAAGGCCGGCTACGCCGCCGCCTACGATAGCGATATCAATGTGCAGGGTCTGCTTTGCCATAGCCCGTCGAAGAGTAAATCCAAAGCGCAATTATAGCCTGATTCGTCGCCGGGAAACTTGTGAGAGCGCTGGTTTCGGTGACGGGTGGGCGCTATGCTGGCTGCTCTAAACCGCCACAAAGGTTTGCAAGCCATTGATGCGCTTTTTATACAGCGCCCTGTTTTACTGTCTCGTTCCGCTGCTGCTGTTGCGTATGGTGTTGCGATCCCGTCGTGCGCCCGCCTATCGCAGGCGACTTGCCGAGCGATTTGCCTACTTCGATGCGCAGGCCCTGGCTGATAGCAGGCCGGTGATCTGGGTGCACGCGGTGTCAGTGGGAGAAACCATTGCAGCCGCACCGGTGATCGAGGAATTGCTGCGGCGATATCCCGGGCACAGGCTTGTGGTCACCACCACCACGCCTACCGGTTCGGACAGGGTGACATCGCTATTCGGTGAGCGTGTTTTCCACGTTTATGCGCCCTGGGATCTGCCGGGTGCAACCCGACGGTTCCTGCGGCAGGTGAAACCGCGACTCTTGCTACTCATGGAAACCGAATTGTGGCCGAACATGATTCATTACACATCGCAGCTTGAGTGCAAAATTGTGCTGGCCAACGCCCGAATGTCGGCTCGCTCAGCGGCTGGTTATGCACGGGTTAGCGCGCTCACCGGCCCGATGCTGCAACAACTGACGGCTGCGGCCTGCCAGTCGCAGGCTGATGCAGATCGTCTTGCTGAGCTTGGCCTGCCGGGTGAGCGTTTGCAGGTGACCGGCAGCATCAAATTTGATCTCACTCTGGATGAAACCCTGCGCGCTGGAGCATCGCAGTTACGTAACGCCTGCGGTGATCGACCCGTACTCGTGGCCGCCAGTACCCACCCTGGTGAAGATGAGCAGCTTCTGGCGGCTCTTTCGCAGGTCAGAATGGCTCATCCCGATGTTTTATTGGTGTTGGTACCGCGGCACCCGGAACGCTTTGACGCCGTTGCCTCTTTGTGTGAACAGCAGGGGTTCAGGGTTACTCGCCGCTCCTCTGGCGCTCAGCCCGACGAGGGCACTGATGTTTACCTGGGTGACACCATGGGTGAGTTAGTGCTGCTGCTTGGCATGGCTGATATCGCCTTTGTTGGAGGTAGTTTGATCGAACACGGCGGTCACAATGTGCTGGAGCCGGCGGCCTGGGGTGTGGCTGTAGTCACTGGTCCCCATACGTTCAACTTTGCCGAAATCAGTGAAAGGCTGGTTGAAGCAAAGGCCATGTGGCAGTTGGCAGCGCCTGCTGATCTGCCGGCATGTCTTGTGGAACTGCTCAATCAGGCGGACGATCGACAGCGTATGGGGCGGGCTGCGCTTGAGGTGTTGGAGGCGAATCGCGGTGCCCGCGAGCGCCTGTTATCTATCGTGGAGTCAGCGTTACCCGTGGACTGAAGTAGCCTGTTGAGTCGTGCCCTATTTGCTGCTTGAGGCTGAGGGCGGCGGCGGTGTAACCAGGTAGGAATCGAGATTGTAAACATCTTGCGGGCTGAGTAATCCGGCCTGCTCCTTGAGCCGCAATACATTAATAATGTAGTCGTAGCGGCTGTTGGCGTAATCGCGCTGGGCCGCGAAAAGCGTGTTCTGTGCGTTCAGTACGTCAACCACATTACGGGTGCCCACTTCATATCCCGCCTGCGTTGCATCCAGTGCGCTGCTGGAGGAGACTATGCTTTGCTTGCGCGCTGCCACTCGTGAAACATCACTCACCACCGTCATATGCAGCGATCGGGCGTTGGTTACCGTATTGCGAGTCAGGTTGATACGCTGTTCCCGGGCGGCATTGAATTCCTGCGCTGCTCGGCGTCGATTGGCGCTGATGGCGCCGCCGGTATATAGCGGAACATCCAGCCTGATGGTCCAGGTATTCAGTTCGGTATCGTTGTCGGGAGAGGTATCGAAATCCGTTGCCGGCTTTCGTTTCAGGTCTCCGTCAGTGCTGAAATCCGAATAGGCATAGCTACCACTGACCTTGGGCGCGTGCTCCAGCTTGTTGGCCTTGGCGGATTGCCGGGCAACTTCCTCAGCGAAGCGCGACGCGGCTAGGTTGAAGTTATTTTCCAACGCAAATTCCACCCATGCTGAGCGATCATTGGGCTCAGGGAGATTGATCTCGAAGTCATCCTTAAGCAGGTTCAGATTACTGTGATTCTGCCCGGTGAGCACAGACAGGCGCTCCAGTGCGACCGATACGTTGTTCTCATCGACAATACGATTGACCCGGGAGAGGTCATATGCGGCCTGGGCCTCATACACATCGGTGATGGCAATCAGACCCACTTCAAAGCGCTGCTGTGTCTGCTCTAACTGGCGTTCAAATGCGCGTTCCTGCGCCTTCGATGCCTCGAGGTTGTCCTGTGCGCGCAGTACCAACAGGTAGGCTTCAACCGTTCGCACAATAAGGTTTTGCTGGTTAGCGGCAAAGGTTGCCTCGGCCTGTTGCGTAAATACCTTGCCGGATTGAAAGCTGAACCAGGCCGGCAGGTCGAACAACGCTTGACGCAGCGAAACCTGGTAACCATCCGTTGTTACGTCGGTGTTGGTAAGGGTATTGATAGCGCTGATGCCACCGTCCTCGGGGATGAATTCGAAACTCTCGCCCCCCCGGTCCTGATCGGTATCGGTGTAGTCGTAGTTGGCAGCGATCTGGGGTAACAGCGCCGAACGGCTTATGTTCTCACTCTCAAGGTTAGCCAGATACTGGGCTTCCTCGGCTTTCAGCTGGGCATCGTTATCCAGTGCCAGTTCATAGATATCCCGCAATGAGTCCGCCTGAGCCGTCAACGTGAACAAGGTGATGCTCAGCGCAAGCAAAGTAGTGCCGGAATGTCTCATGCAGGTTTCCTCAAGGCGATATCAGCTTTTATCAGGATGCTAAGTTTAGCAGCCCATGCCCATAAGCGCATACAATTGCGAGTCAGTAAAACGTGCAATATGCAGGTAGTTTGTGTGGAGCTAAGTGCTAAACTATTTGATAATCAGGTTCCCGTTGGCAACATCGTAGGTTAATGTCAGGGAGCAATGGAGCATTTCGAGAGGTGCGGTGGTCGTGCAGCGAGCGCTTAAAAAACTCTACAAAGTTGATCTGGCCGGCCTGCACGCCGTCTGTGAAGCCAATTACGCCAGACTAAAACTGCTTTTTCCCGATTATGAGACCAGCAATTCCCGCGAATTTGCCGTGGGTGAGGCGCGAGTTCGTATCGAGGTCATTGAGCGTGCTCGCTATACAACGATTTTTCGTATTTATCAGCAACATGTGGCGGCCGACTGGCTGGGGCATTTAAAAATCGAGGCCCGCGCCTATCACGATGCCGGGATGCTTGAAGTGGGTATGTTCCAGTCTCATGAGAAAATAGACGCCCGCTATCAATACCCCAATGCCAAGATGCACCAGCAGGACGAAAAAGCCCAACAGAACGCCTTTTTGGCTGACTGGCTGGAACATTGTCTCGAGAATGGCCGGGCCCAGATAGATTTGCCTGTGCCATCCGCGGGAATCTGAGCTACCTTCGTCGCTAGCCTCACTATGTCCCGCCTGTCCTCAACAATTCGTCACCTGCCGGTAGCAGGCAACTGCCTCGAGCTGGTGCAGCTCACTGATACCCACTTGTGCCGCACAGCGGGTGGCAAGCTATTGGGCATGGATACCGACCATTCATTGCAGGCGGTGATTGACCTGGTGCGCAGTGAGCGGCCCTCGCTGGATGCAATACTGGGTACCGGCGATCTGTCCGACCAGGGCGCGGGAGAGTCCTACCAGCGCCTGCTGGCATATTTTGACGAGCTTACTGCCCATCACTACTGGTTACCCGGCAACCACGATGACCTCGCGCATATGCAGCAGATTGGTGGAACCGATCGACTGTGTAGCGAATTGCGTGGAGGCGGTTGGCAGATTGTAATGCTGGACTCACAGATTCCCGGTGAAGTGGGTGGGGAGCTGGGGAGCGAACAACTGTCCATGTTGGCGCAGACGCTTGAGGCGGCAGCGGCGGCAGGTCTTCACTCGCTGGTTTGCCTGCATCATCAACCTGTGGCGATCGGCTGTGATTGGCTGGATCAACAAATGGTGGCTGATGCAGACGCGTTCTTTGCAGTGCTGGACCAGTACCCCTGTGTTCGCGGCGTTTTATGGGGCCATGTTCACCAGGAGATCGACCAGCGGCGCAACAATGTTTTACTGATGGCCTCGCCTTCTACCTGTGCCCAGTTTGCCCCCGGGCAGAAAAACTTCAAGGTGGATGATGTCTCTCCGGGCTATCGCTGGTTGCGCCTGCACCCCGATGGCCGCATTGAGACCGCCGTGTCTCGTGTTACCGGTGTTAAATTTTCGGTTGACCTCGATTCGGGCGGTTATCTGTAAGCAAAAACACGCAATCCTGTTTCGCTGATGTACAATGATCGAAGGTTGGTTTCGCGAAGCAGATTGGGTAAATGAGTCAATATAACGCTGAAGATATTGAGGTCCTCACGGGCCTGGAGCCGGTCCGTAAGAGGCCCGGCATGTACACGGATACCTCTCGGCCCAACCATCTCGCGCAAGAAGTGATCGACAACAGTGTTGATGAAGCACTGGCCGGTCACGCCAATGAAATCGATGTCATACTGCATAAAGACCAGTCGGTCACTGTCAGTGATAACGGCCGTGGTATGCCGGTGGATATTCATCCGGAGCAGGGCAAGCCCGGCGTGGAAGTGATTTTGTCCACGCTGCATGCCGGCGGCAAGTTTTCCTCCAAGAACTACCAGTTTAGCGGCGGCCTGCACGGCGTGGGCGTGTCCGTTGTGAATGCACTTTCCAGTCTTCTGGAGGTGACGATTCGCAGGGATGCCAAGGTTTACCAGATGTCTTTCGCCGGTGGCGACAAGAAGACTGACCTTGAAGTTATAGACAGCTGCGGCAAGCGAAATACCGGCACGGCGGTTAAGTTCACACCGGACGGGCAATATTTTGACTCCACCAATTTTTCGGTCTCGCGACTGCGACATGTATTGCGCGCGAAAGCGGTGCTTTGCCCCGGCTTGCGGGTAAAGTTCAAGGACGAAAAGAAGGGCGAGTCCGAAGAGTGGTATTACGAAGACGGGCTAACGGATTACCTTGCAGACTCTACCATTGATTTTCCCTGTATCCCTGAGGAACCCTTTGTAGGCAGCTTCAGCAGTAGCAGCGAAGGTGTGGATTGGGCGGTACAGTGGCTGCCTGAAGGCGGCGAGGTAATCGCCGAATCCTATGTCAACCTGATTCCCACTGCCCAGGGTGGCACCCATGTGAATGGCTTACGAACTGGCTTGCTGGATGCCATGCGAGACTTCTGCGAGCTGCGCAACCTGTTGCCGCGTGGGGTCAAGCTAACGCCCGACGATATCTGGGATCGTTGTTGCTATGTGTTGTCCTCCAAGCTTGAGGATCCGCAGTTTTCTGGCCAGACCAAAGAGCGCTTGTCATCCAGGGAGGCCGCTGCATTTGTTTCCGGTGTCGCCAAGGATGCCTTTAGCCTATGGCTTAACCAGCATACGCAGGAAGCTGAGCAGCTGGCGGAAATGTGCATCAACAACGCGCAGAGTCGTCTGCGCTCGGCCAAGAAAGTTACCCGTAAAAAAGTTGCCACAGGCCCGGCACTGCCCGGCAAGTTGGCAGATTGCTCAGGGGAAGACCCGGAGCGCGGTGAACTCTTCCTGGTAGAGGGTGACTCCGCTGGCGGCTCTGCCAAGCAAGCCAGGGACAGGGAGTTTCAGGCCATTCTGCCCCTGCGCGGTAAAATCCTGAACACCTGGGAAGTCGATTCGCAGGAGATCCTCGCATCTCAGGAAGTACACAATATTTCGATAGCCTTGGGCATAGACCCGGCCACCGATGACCTTTCTGGCCTGCGCTATCATAAGGTTTGCATTCTTGCTGACGCGGACTCTGATGGCCTGCACATTGCCACGCTGATCTGCGCGCTGTTCGTGCGTCATTTCCGGACGTTGGTGGCAGCGGGTCACGTATTTGTAGCCATGCCGCCCCTGTACCGTATCGATGTGGGTAAAGAGGTGTTTTACGCTTTGGACGAAGCTGAGAAGCAGGGTGTGCTTGACCGTATAGAGGCGGAGAAAAAGCGCGGCAAGGTCAATGTGCAACGCTTTAAGGGTTTGGGCGAAATGAACCCGCTGCAACTTCGCGAGACAACCATGGATCCGGATACCAGGCGCCTTGTTCGGCTGGTTCTGGATTCAGGTGATGGCACCAACAGCATGCTGGACATGCTGTTGGCCAAGAAGCGTGCCGGTGACCGCAAATCCTGGCTGGAGAAAAAGGGTGATCTTGCCGACGTGGCAGTGTGATCTGATGCTTGTATTAGTAACCACTGGGTGGACCTTATGAGAATGTTGCAGTTAGTGCTGAGCTTTACCCTGCTTACCTTGTCGGGAGCTGCTCTCGCACAGTGGGAGCTTGATAACGATCGCTCGGCGGTCAACTTTATTTCGGTGAAGAACTCGGCCATTGCCGAGACCCACAGCTTTACCTCGCTGGTTGGTTTTATAGGTGCAGATGGCAAGGTACAGCTGGGCATAGACCTGGACAGTGTCGAAACCCTGATTCCCATTCGCAACGAACGCATGCGCGAATTATTATTTGAAACTGCCCGCTTCCCTGCGGCGAATCTCAATACACAAGTGGCTCCCGGCATTTTGCAGGCTGCCACCGAAGGTGGCGTAGTGACTACGGATATTCCAGTGAAGCTGTCGCTTCACGACAAAGAGATCGAACTGGCCGTCCCTGTGGTTGTGGTCGGTGAAAGTGGCGGCTTGCTGCGGGTTCTAAGTTCTCGTCCCGTTATTCTGAATGCGGCCGACTTTGGTCTCGATAAAGGTGTGCAGGCGCTGCAAGAGATCGCTGGACTCGATGCCATCAGTACGGCCATCCCTGTATCCATACATCTGGTTTTCATTCCCGCCCAATAACAACCCTGGCTGTGGAAGCTCTGCAACTCGATGCCGGTGAAGTGACACTGCGTGTAGTGAGCGAGGGTGCCGGCCCCCTTGTGGTTTTCTGCCACGGCTATCCCGGATTATGGTACAGCTGGCGTCATCAGTTGCCTGCGCTGGCTCAGGCCGGCTACCGCGCTGTAGCGCTGGACATGCGTGGTTATGGCCGCAGTAGCCGGCCGCTGACCAGCGATGCCTATGGGCTGGATCGGCTCAGCAACGATGTACTGGCGGTGCTGGATTATTTTGGAGAAGAGCACGCGGTCGTTGTGGGCCATGACTTTGGCGCCAACCTGGCCTGGCATATGGCCAGAGCTCACACCGATAGAGTGCGGGCGGTCGCTCCCCTGTGTGTTCCTTATGAGATGGAGCTGGCAGGTGGCGGCGACACTCTGCCCAGTGAGCTTTACGCGGCTATTGCCGCCCAGCACTTTTTTCATATGCACTACTATCAGGCTGTGGGTGTCGCTGAGGCACATTGCCTGGGCCGTGAAGAAGAGATGCTGCGGAAATTGTTCTGGGCATTGTCGGGCGAGGGTGAATTATTGAACTGGGAGAATTTCCCCAGTGAGGGAACGACCTACCTGGATGTATTGGCCGAGCCTGCCAGGCCGCTACCCTGGTCCTGGCTGAGTCAGCAGGATCTGGATTATTACGTGAGCGAATACCTGGCGGCCGGCCCGGATCTGACTTTTATTGGTGGGGCCAATTCCTACCGTGCCATGGATTACAACTGGCGATTGACCCGTAAAGATGCCCATGCCGACATAGAGATACCGGTTTTGTTTGTCGGTGGTATGGAAGACCCCACCATCAAGCTGGCCGGAGACGGTCCACTGCAGCATATGCGGGAAAAAGCGCGGGATCTTCGAGCAGTGGAATTACTCCCCGGCGCTGGCCACTTTGTTCAGCAGGAGAGGCCGGAGGCAGTGAATAAGCTGCTACTGAATTTTCTCTCGACGCTGTAGGTGCGTCTCACCTAGTTTGTCGAGACCTGTTGCAGAAGTTGTTGGTAGTTCTGGTTGTTTGGTGACAGCTGCAGCAATTGCCGGGCGTAGCGCACGGCGGGGTCGCGCCGTCCTAGCTCGGCGTTGTAATTCACCAGCGCCAGCAACACTTCCTGGTTCCCCGGAACCTGCCGCAACAGCTTTTCCAGTTCACCTACGGCTTTTTCCGGTTGCCCCAGATCGTGCAGGGCGATCGCGTAAACGAAGCGATGTCGCGTGCCATTTTGCTCTATGGCAGCCGCGCGACCCAGATAGTCCAGAGCCTTTTCGCTGTTGCCGCCGCGTGTCTCCAGCAAACCCAGTGAATGTAGTGTGTCTCCACTTTCGGGAGCCACTGCCAGCGCCGCCAGTAGTTGCTGTCTCGCCTCATCTTCGCGATTGGCAGTTCGCAGCAGGTCAGCAAGGTTAAGGTACGCCGGTATAAGCTGGGGGTTAAGCACCAGCGCTTCCCGGTAAGCAGCTTCACTCGCGGGGAGGTCGCCCCTGTTGTAGTAAAACAGCCCCAGCTGCATTTGCACTGATGGCATATCCGCATGCAGTCGGTGAACTGACTGGAACTCCTTGAACAGTGCCACTAGCGCCGCTGCCTCGGTCTCCGGAATCTGGTCAAGCGGTACACCTGCCAGCGAGTTGGCGACTGCCAGCCTGACCGAAGTAACGTCGTCATCGATTAGCGGGCGCAGTAATTGATAGCGCTGATTGAGCGGCAGTGACTCCATACTATTAACAGTACTTGTACGAATCATAGCGTTGTCGTCATAGAGAAACTGGCTGGCCAGCTGCAGGATTTCTCTGTTGCCGCCACTGTCAGACACGCTTTCTATAGCGGTTGCACGCCAGACCGGGGGTGCTTTTGTGTCCTGTGCGATAGCCGTCAGCTGCGGTAAAACCCGCACGTCACCGGCGTCGGCCAGTGCAAATGCCCGAGCGGGATGCTGGCCGGTATCGCGAAATTGCACGCCCCATTCACGCAGTGCGCTCAGAGACCAATCGGCGTCTTTGTCGAGGTGGCATTGATTGCAGGCATTGGGTGTTCCCATGACGACGCTGAGGTCGGGCCTGGGGATTCGCATGCTGTGGTCCCGGCGCGGGTCCACACCCATGTAGGTTGTTTCAGGCATATGGCAATTGGCGCACTGGGCTCCGGTGGAATCAGCACTGTGGTGGTGATGCTCTGGTGAGTCATAGACATCGGGCTTGTGACATTGCGCGCATATAGCGTTGCCCGGCGCGCGTATCTCTGCCGTGTGAGGCTCGTGGCAGTTGCTACACACCACGCCGGCCATGTGCATTTTACTCTGGATGAAAGAGCCGTAGACGTAAACCTCATCCTGAATCTGGCCATCGTGGTAATACAGGGGTGAACGCAACAGAGACAAACGATGGGTATCCAGAAGATCAGCCCCGTAGTGGTAGTCTCCCAGGGAGCTGCGGCGCGCATGGCAGCGCGCACAGTTATCTATCTGGGCGTTGGACTGTAGTGGTGTTTGCCGTTTGGCTATGTTCTCGCCGTCCGGGAAGGCCCACTCGCCACGCTGCGCCAGCGCTGTCTGAAAACCGCTGTCTTTGCCGCCAAGTAATTTCCCAGTCGCCGCCAGATCGGTGTGCTTGCTGCCGGGGCCATGACAGGATTCGCAGCCCACATTGACCTCTTCATAGGTCGTAGAGAACGTCCGTGTCCTGGCATCATAGTTTTTTTGCAGGTCGGTACTGTGGCATTCGGCGCAGCGCGTGTTCCAGTTTTGGTATGGGCCCGTCCAATGCAGGGGGTCGCCAGCGAAGATGGGCTCGTCCGGATAAAGGTGATACCAGCGCTGTCCACCCTCGTCTTTTGGCCTCGCGTCCCAGGTGATACTCAGGGCCTGCAGGCGACCGCGGGACAGTGGCAATAAGTACTGTTGCAGCGGGTATACGCCAAAGACAAATGGAACCGGGAACTCCGTGAGCTTGCCATCTTCACCATCGGTGGTAACAAAATAGTCGTCGCCGCGTCTGCTGAAAGTGGAGACAATACCGTTGTAGGTGAAGCTGGCATTGTCGAAATCGCCCAACACGGTTTCGGGTGAGGCAACTTGCATAGCCAGATCGTGATGCGAACCCTGCCAGGCTTTGTGTTCCTGCGCATGGCAGTTGGCACAGCGCTCGCTGCCCACGAAGTCAGGGGCGGCAGAGGTAGCTACGGCCGGGCCAAGCAATAGCCACAGCAGTGTAATGAGTTTAGCTGGCATGAGTTTCCATCCCGAAAGGTGGGGGAAGGCTAACCCAATTAGCCCTCAGACCCAAGTTCGCCCTGTTGTTACTTGAGGAGGATGTTGCGCTCGCCTTCCTCAGTCGCAAGGTTAATTTCCTCATTGAGACAAAAGCCCGCAGCGAGCCAGCTGGGCTCACAGTCATAGATGAGTCGTCCGCGGTCGCCCAGTTGCCGGTCCAGTATTTTACGCGCATGCCCTGGGGGCATACCCCGGGCATACTCATCCCGAAGGCTGTCCGAGGGCCGGGGCCAGGTAGACCAGTCACGCGGTGCTCTCCAGCCTGGGGGTGGCACCAACTGTGACCTGACGCCAGAGATAGGGTATAGGGCTCGCCAATCGCGAACTTCCTGCGCTAACTGACGCACCACCTCAGGATACTCCTGAGCCAGGTTGTTGTACTCGTAGGGGTCATCGGCGATGCGGAACAGGTGGTTGGTTATATTTGTACCTTCGTTGTCCTGCTCGATTTCCTGCACGAGTTTCCAGTGTTCATTGAACGCTGTGATCGAAAACGAGCCGTAGGTGGGTGTCTCGGAGGCGAAGAATACGGTTTGTTGTCGCGGTGAGGGCACGTCATCAACAATGGCCGGCCACATGTTCTGGCCATCCATCTTGCGGGTAATGCCAGTCTCTATACCGGCCGCCGCTGCCAGTGTGGGAAACACATCCATCACCGTCATGATCTGTTCCATCTTGGTGCCCTGGCTTATTGCTGCGGGCCAGCGCATCACGGACACGACGCGTATGCCGCCTTCAAATGTCTCACCCTTTCCGCCTCTTAAAGGCACATTGTCGGCCCCGCCAGTGGCGTAGGCTGCCCCGCCGTTGTCACTAAAAAACAGCACGATTGTGTTGTCGGCGATACCCTGCTCCTCCAGGGTGACCAGCACCTGTGCAATGGCCTGATCCATGGCGTCGACCACGGCGGCGTACAGGGGGCGGGCACTGGGGCGGCCGGTCATTTTGCGTATGCGGCGGGTATTGTCGGTATTGCGCGCCCGGGCAGGCTTACGGTCATCAACCATGTCGGCGTACTTCGCCAATAAATCTTCGGGGGCTTCCAGTGGCGTGTGCGGTGCGATAAACGGCATGTAGACGAAAAAGGGTTTCTCCGTATCACGCTCACGAATATAGCGGGACACTTCATCGGCGAGCAGGAAAGTTTCGTAGCCGTCTTTGGTTATGGACTGGCCATTTAACTGAAAGTCTTTGCCACCCTGGTTGGAGAAAGGAGGAAAGTAACCAACCTCGGTGTGCAGGTGGCCGAAGAAGTGCTCAAAGCCACGGTTGTTCGGGTGGAAGTCCTGCTGGGCGTGGCCCAGGTGCCACTTGCCCACCATCGCTGTCTGGTAGCCGGCATCGCGGAATGCCATGGGCATAAATTGCTCATCCGGGTGAATGCCGTTATTCATCCACGGCATGATGGTGGCATAGGCAACACCAAGGCGAATCGGGTCGCGACCTGTCATCAGGGCAGCCCGTGTTGGCGAGCAGATGGGAGTGGTGTAGAAGCGGTCCAGCTGCACACCCTCGGCGGCTAACTGGTCCAGTGCCGGGGTATCGATGGGCCCCTGATGATAGCCTACATCGGCCCAACCCAGGTCATCTGCCACCATCACGATAATGTTGGGTTGCTCGCTGGCAAATGTCAGGGTGCTGGCCAATAGTGATATTGCCAAAAGCAAGGCATTCGAAAGACGGCTCATTTTTATGTCCTCTCTATCATTCACGGTAGGCGTGCGGCCACCCGTTGCGCTAGGCGAGTATAGACCTAAGCTGCCGGGTCTTCAGGGCGACGGTTCGCGATACTGGACCGAGACAGGTAAAAGACACCTGCCCTTTATAGGTATAGACAGTCACAGGGTGGCTTTCTATGATGCGGTCTCGCTGGCGTCGCCCGTTTGTGAGGGGCAGATAATGAAACTGGGAATTCTTAAAACAGATACGGTCAGACCGGAGTGGGTGCCAGAGTTCGGCGAGTACCCCGATATGTTTATGGCATTGTTGGGCCGCCTGGACCCGCAGCTGGAATTTGAAGTTTATGACGCGGAGCGCAGCGAATACCCTGACGATATAAATGCGGTGGATGCCTACCTGATTACCGGCAGTAAGAGCAGCGTTTATGAAGACAAAGCCTGGATTCGAACGTTGGAGGATTTTGTTCGTGAACTGGATCGTCACGGTAAGAAGATGATCGGTATCTGTTTCGGTCATCAGCTGATTGCTCAGGCGCTGGGCGGCAGAACTACCAAGTCAGATAAGGGCTGGGGAGTAGGGCTGCACACCTATGCCTTTGACAAAGCGCCTGCCTGGCACGATCAGGGCGATGCAGATTTCAGCGTACTGGTTAGTCACCAGGATCAGGTGGTTGCAGTTCCCGAGGGAACCCAGGTGCTTGCCAGCAGCGATTTTTGTGAGAACGCGGTGTGCCAGAATGGAGACCACATCCTGACGTTTCAGGGGCATCCTGAATTTATACCCGCGTACTCCCAGGAAATTATGGATTTGCGCAGGGAAGTGATTGGAGAGGATGTTTACAGTGGCGGCGTGGCCTCGTTGCAAGGCCAGCCTGAACGCGACCGCATAGGCCGCTGGATTCTCAATTTCCTGAAAAGCTAGTCGCCCTTGACCTTGCTCTGCATGGAGTCGAGGTATTCATCCAGCTCTTCATCGTTGGCGAAAACTGCCATGTCTGGCAGTGCTTTCAGAATTTCGAAGACCTTGTCGATATGGGGTTTTCTATTCGCCGCGGCAAGCCTTCGGCCGGCTGACTTGGTTTGCTTGGCCGCTTTGAAAATTACCCGCAGCCCGGCAGAGCTGATGTAATCCAGTTCTTTCATATCCAGAACGGTTAACTGGTGACCCTCCGCAACGATTTTTTGCAGCCGCTCCTCGAACTCCGGTGCGGTATCGGTGTTCAGCGCGCCTTTTAATCCGACTCTTGCGACGGAATTTTCTTGATCCACGGATACGGTGGTAGTCAGGTCCATGTCAGCCTCTTGTATTTATCTCTCGTTGCTTAATCGTGCTGCAATAGTTTAACAACTCGCAGCAAATTCTGGTCGCCCTCGCGGCGATAGACCTGTTCATCGGTCAGTTGTGTGACCAAGTGTACACCAAGACCACCGATTTCCGCAGACTCGATATCGGCGCCTAATGGCGACCTGTGTGCGTCTTCAAGCGGGTTGAAGGCCACGCCGCCGTCGACAATGGTGAGTATTAGCGAGTTCCCTGTTGTCGCGACTTGCACCGTCAACTCAGCATCTTCCGGTAGGCCAGCGTACTTGCGTACATTGGTTACCAGTTCTTCCAGCACCAGCGTCATTTCCATGATGATATCTGGCGCAACACCAGTCTGCTCCAGCGCGTGCTCCAGCCATTCACCCGAGCTGGCGTTCAGCTGTGCATCGAGTTTGAAGCTGCGGCTCAACTGGTCTGTGCTCGAACTTACTGCGGCTTTGGCTTCTGGAATATCAAGCAACATTAGGGTGATATCGTCTGACTGTGCTGTGCCGGCAGCAAAGGAATCGACGCTGTCGATAATCCCTATCCCAGCATCTTCCACCGCCTCATCTACGCCAGCAGCCAGGCGCTGATTAAAGCGCTCCATACCAAACATTTCCGCGTCGATATTAAAGGCTTCGTCGATACCGTCTGTATATATCGCCAGGCGGTCGCCTGCTTGCAACTGAAGGGTGTTGGCGGAGAACTGTAAGCCACTGGCTAGAGCCAGTGCTGGCCCGGCATCTTGCTCGATAGTATTTGCAACGCCGTTGCGTAGCAGACTGGGAGGCGTGTGGCCGGCGCTGGCAAAGGTCAGGGCGTAGCTTTGCAGATCGAGTACGCCAAGGAACAGCGTGACGAACATGCAATTTTCATTGTCCTGCTCCAGGGCATCATTGAGCAGGCTCATGCCAGCCTCGGGTTGTATCAGGTTAGCGCGCTGTTGTTGTAGCAGGCTCATCGCCCTGGCCATAAATAGTGCGGCAGGAACACCTTTGTCCGACACGTCACCGACGATCAGGTAAAGGCGCTGTTCGTCTCTGTAGTAACTGTAGAGGTCACCGCCCACAGTTTTTGCTGGCCGCACTTTGGCCCACAAATTAAAAGCTTCAGCCTTCTCGATCGCTTCGCCACCCTGGGGGAGCATCGCCATCTGGATTTCGCGTGCGGCGGTGAGTTCACCCTCTAATCGGCTGCGCGCTGCAGTGACCTCTTCCAAGCTTGATATATAGCTCCTCAGATCGGTTTGCATGGATGCAAAAGATCTAATCAGCCGGGCTACTTCATCGTGACCCTTAGCTCTGGGAAGTGGTGCTCGCAATTCGCCGCCACCGATTGCGTCTACTGCAATGGCTAATTTTGTTAGCGGTGAGGTAAGCCTTCTTACAATCAGTGTCCCCGATAACACCATTATGATTAAGATAATGGTGCTCAGGATTGTCGACTTCGCGGTGAACTCTCGTAACGGAGCTAATAGTTCATCTTCTGAATAAACCACGCCAAACGGCCAGTCAGTAGTTCTCAAACGGCTGGTTCGAATAGCACACTTGTCATCGATGTGTGGGCATTGCACGAGCTGCGGTTTGTCTTCAAGTTGATCCGAGCCCGAAATAGCGCGCTCCCAAGAAGATGCCTCCGGCGAGGTGTAGATAAGATCGCGATAATTTCTCATGGCTGACGAATCTGCCTTCGAAGCTAAAATGGCGCCTTCGCCACTGACTAAAAAAGCGTACCCGTTATCGCCCAGCCTGAGGCGAGAGATGTAGGCTTTGAGCTCTTCCAGGGTGACGTCTGCTGTTACAACGCCAAAGAGCTCCGGTGCACCGTTTGTATCTTCGCGATATACAGGAATTGAGTATGTTGTCATTAACACTTCGGCGCCGAGCTCATCAAAGTATGGCTCTACCCAAACAGGCTTACCTGCCGCTATTGGCTGTGTATACCAGTGTTGACTCCAGTAGTTTTCTGGGCCGTCAGCCAAATTTTTCCGCTGAATAAGCCCGCCAGCCTTATGGTAGTAGGGAGCAAAGCCGGCTTCATCCGAGGTTAATTCAGGATTCAGGGCGATCGCTGCACCGAAGACGTCAACATTGGTTTCGACGATATCTCTTAATAGATTTTCGAGCTGCTCCTCAGTCAAATCTTGTCGACCCAAAAAATTGGCCATGAAGTGAGCTGAGCTTTCAACGCCGTCCAGCATATTTTCAAGATCGGAGATGGAGTTTCTGACCGTTACCAAGGACTCTTCCCGCAGTCGATCCAATATCTCGTCGCGTGCGAGGCGGTAGTCGATTGTCATTGCTGCGGCGATGATCAGTGCCGAGCTCATACTCAGCAATAAAATCAGACGGAAAGTGAAGCTATTTCGCATGTTGGGTGCGCAACTTTTACCAGCTGCCAGTGTTCTCCATGGACTGCCAGGGCTCCTGCGGTGGCAGTGAGTCACCCTCCTGCAGAAGTTCGATGGAGATACCGTCCGGGGAGCGTATGAATGCCATGTGACCGTCGCGAGGAGGGCGGTTAATAGTTACGCCGTTGTCCATCAGGTGTTGGCAGGTGTCGTAAATGTTATCGACCCTGTAGGCGAGATGGCCGAAGTTGCGACCTTCGTCGTATTCCTCGGTGTCCCAGTTCCAGGTGATTTCCACAAATGGACTTTGGTTCTCTTTGGCGGCGTCTACATCGCCGGGTGCTGCGAGAAATACCAGGGTGAAACGCCCCTGTTCGCTTTCATAGCGATTGACCTCCACCAGGCCCAATTTGGTGCAGTAAAAATCCAGTGTTTCATCGAGGTCGCGGGCGCGAACCATGGTGTGCAGATATCTCATTGGGCCATCCTGTTAGCGCCATTGCTGGCAATCAACAAAATCCGCGCGGTGCGCGCGGACGTGACCCATGTTAGAAGCGTGACGGCTGGCTGGCAAGCCCGTGCCGGTAGCAGTAGTTAGCTGCGGGCGGCTGCCTGTTTGCCTGCCAATTTACCGGAAAAAGTGGCATCGCCCACCGACATGCCACTACTGTAGCCGGCGGCGGTCCTAACTACCCCGCAGGCGGTGCGTCCAGCGGCGTAAAGCCCCTGCACCGGCTCACGCTGGGCGTTGACGACTTCACCCGTGGGTAATGTATCCAACCCGCCAAGGGTAAAGTAGGGGACGAAGGGGCCGCGCCCGGGTGTAATATCCAGTGCGACCAGTGGTGGTTCCAGCGGCGTAAGCCACTCAGCGGCTTTGTGGCACATGGTATCTTCGCCCGCTGCGCAGTCTTCGTTGTAGATCCTCAGGGTTTGCACCAGTGTGCCGGTGCGCAGGCCAAGCTCCTGTTCCAGTTCCTCGACGGTTTCGCCGGTGCCGGCAACCTGCGCGCCCAGGTAGCTCACTCTTTCGTAATCACCGTACTGGTCAACCGTCACAATAAAGTAGAAGCGCTGAGACTGTTGCTTGAGGACTTCTGCCCCAAGACGACCGTGATAGACATCCTCATTGATAAAACGCTGGCCCTTATCGTTTATCACTATTCCTTCAGTCATGCTTGCCGGTGGGTAGTAGGGCAGGCTGATAAATCCTTCATGCATATTGATGTCGGCGCCGCCAACAGCCATGCCCATCATGATGCCTGTACCGGTGTCGCCCGGGTTGCCTATGGGTTCGGTACCCGCTGTCAGCATGGGCGAGTATTTGCGTACCATTTCGTCATTCATGACAAAGCCACCGGCGCAAAGAATCACGCCTTTGTGGGCGCGTACATTAAGCTCCTGCTGATTCTTGCGGATGACCACCCCAACGACTGTACCCTCGTCATCGATGATGAGGGTCAGCGCCCTCGTTTCGTATTCCACCGTAATCTGCTCGCGCTGCTCGACATTCTCAGTGACGATTTTCATAAACAGAGGCCCCCCATTATCACCCTCAACATACAGGTTGTGGCCCCTGGGGCAGGGTTTGGCCTGCTCGCTAAAGGGATAGGCTTTTTCCGAACCGGTATATAACAGCCCGTCGTCCGTGAGGCACATGATGGCGCGCTCCTGGTGGAAGCTGTCCTTGAAAGGCACTCCCAGGCCTACTAACCAATCAAAGTGATCGCTGCTTTTCTCGCAGTAGTTACTAATTTTCTCTTCGTCTGCAGAGGGGCCCGCCGCCATCATCATGTAGGTGAACATGTCCTCGGTACTGTCCTCGAAACCACAGGCCTTCTGAACGCGGGTGCCGCCGCTGCCGCCCATGTATATCTCGGCGCTGGACAGTGCGGTAGAGCCACCGCTGGCGCTGGCCAGCTCAAAAATAGTGACCTGAGCCCCCTCGTCTGCGGCGGCGATAGCCGCGCAGCCACCGGCGCCACCGAAGCCTACAATGGCGACGTCGGTTTCAATGTCCCAGTTATCTACATCCCGCACATGGCGGGGGGTGCTGGGGCTGGTTTTGCTGGCCTGGCTCATATCTGTACCTATTCCGGCACGGCCGGTGGGTGGTCTCTGGGTGAAGAATTAAAACGCTTTGCCATAGCGCATACAACGGCCGCTGCGGCCACCAACACTAACAATTTCACCGTGGTTTGCATTGTTGAGCAGTGTTATCCCCAGACTTGGCCTTTGGCTTTTGGTGAATCGCTGGCAATGACAGAAAGCTGGGGTACAATCCGTTCCTTTTTCCGGACAGCAGCTCTTATGTGGTTCAAGAATATTCGCGCCTATCGCCTTACCAGCCCTTTTGACCTGACGGCGGAGACACTCGCTGAAAAGCTGGAGCAGAGGGCGTTTAGCCCATGTACCCCGTCTCAGCCTCTGGCGCTGGGTTGGGTACCACCGGTTGGTGATGAGGAGTCTCCTCTGGCTCACGCGGCCGCTGGCAGGTTTCTTATCAAGCTAAAGCGTGAGGAGAAGCTGCTGCCTTCCACTGTTGTGCGCGAGCAGCTGGACGAGAAAGTTGCTGAAATAGAGCAGGCGCAGGCGCGCAAGGTCTATCGTAAGGAACGTCTGAACTTGAAAGACGAAATTATTCAGGATTGCCTGCCCAGGGCATTTTCCCGGTCTTCTTCAGTTCACGCCTATATTGATGTGCGAGCCAACTGGATTTTTGTCGATGCGGCGAGTGCCGGCAGGGCGGAAGAGCTACTCAACCTTTTGCGTGATTGCATCGGTAGTTTCCCGGTGGTTTTGCCACAGGTAAATGATGCACCGCTGGCGACGATGACAAACTGGCTGGTGCACAGAAGCCTACCGGATGATTTCGAGCTGGGTACTGAATGTGAGTTGCGCGAACTGGTTGAAGACGGCGGTATTGTCCGCTGTCGTGGCGTTGATTTGTTGAGCGAAGAGGTGGAAACTCATTTGCATGCTGGTAAACAGGTTGCTCGCCTGGCAGTGCAGTGGGATGAGCGCGTTAACCTGGTTCTTGCCGAAGACTTATGCCTGCGCCGGCTCAAATTTGCGGACGAGTTAATGAAGGAAAACGAGGACATTCCCGAGGGTGATGATGCAGCGAGAATTGATGCTGATTTTGCCCTGATGGCTGATGCGGTCACCTCCCTTCAGGACCGAGTGATCGCCCTGTTTGGCGGTGAGGCCGAGTAAGGCACAAGCGCGATGGCTGGCAGAAATGATACCGAGGATTATCGCCAGCTCTTTCTGACAGATGCTCCCATGATGGATATGCGGGCGCCAGGCGAGTTCACCCATGGCGCCTTCCCATCGGCGGTCAGTTTGCCCCTGATGACCGATGAAGAGCGGGCAGAGGTCGGTATTTGCTACAAACAGCAGGGGCAGGACGCCGCCATTGAGATGGGCCACACGCTTGTGGCCGGCGCTACCCGAGAGCAGCGATTGGCCGATTGGCTGGAGTTTGCCCGCTCCAATCCGGCAGGCTACCTGTACTGCTTTCGCGGCGGTTTGCGTTCGCAAACAGTGCAGCAGTGGTTGCAGGCAGCAGGCGTAGATTATCCCCTGGTGCTCGGTGGCTACAAAGCCATGCGCCGATTTCTTATAGACGAACTACAGCGCTCACTGGCACGGGCAGATATCGTGCTGATAGGCGGAAAAACCGGTTCGGGTAAAACCCGTGTGGTTAATCAGCTTGCGCGCGCATTTGACCTGGAGGGACTTGCCCGGCACCGCGGTTCCACATTTGGTCAGTTGCTCGAACCCCAGCCCAGCCAGATTGATTTTGAAAACAGTGTCAGCATTGCGCTTATGAAATTGCTGTCGGGTGATCAATCCCGTATCTATCTCGAGGATGAGGGCCGCCTGATAGGTCGCCTGGCACTCCCAGAGGAGCTGCGTGAGAAGATGACCCAGTCGCCACTTGCCGTTGTGGAGGAAAGCCTCGCCAGTCGCATCCAGGTTGTACTGGAAGACTATGTCATCGATCTGGGTAATCGCTACGCCCAGGCTTATCCAAAAGATGGCATGGATAGACACCGGCAGAAGTTACAGGCTGATCTTGCCCAGATTCGAAAACGCCTTGGCGGTGAACGGCAGCAGGCTGTTGCCGCGATGATCGATGTTGCTTTTGATCTACAGCATCGCGAGGACGACCTGGAGGCGCATCGCGAGTGGATTGGTGCTTTGCTGGAAACCTATTACGACCCCATGTACGAGTATCAGTTGTCCAGACGAGAGGGCAGGCAATTGTTTAACGGTAATCGCCAGCAGGTTACCGACTGGGCGTCTGGCGCTTCCTGACCGGTGCAGGTCGCAGCAATACAGCAACAGGATCTGGTGATGGTGGGGGGCGGACATGCCCACGCTCTCGCCTTGCGTATGCTTGCCATGCGACCTGTTGCCGGCTTGCGTATCACGCTCATCTCGCCTAACAGCCACACACCTTACTCCGGGATGTTGCCCGGCCTGATTGCCGGGCACTACACTTTTAAAGAAACGCATATCGATCTCGCGCGGCTGTGCCAATGGGCCGGCGTTCGGTTTATAGAGTGCGCTGTTACCGCGCTGAACCCCGAAGAAAAGCGTCTTTCTCTGGCAGGGCGTCCGCCGCTGGCCTACGATTTGCTCAGCCTGGACATAGGTTCCCAGCCTGAACTGGATTCCGTGCCCGGTGCCCGCGAACATGCTCTCCCGATAAAGCCGGTTGCCGAGCTTTGGCAGACCTGGCAGCGCTGGACGGCACAGCTAAGCGGGCAGGAAGGGCAAGTGGCCGTTGTTGGCGGCGGTGCCGGCAGTGTGGAACTGGTGATGGCAATGGCCAATGCGCTGGCCGGTTCCAGCCTGGGTTTCGCACTCTATTGCGGTTCTGAGGACTTACTGCCCGGATACAACCGGCGCGCCAGGGCTCTGGTCAGTCGTGAACTGAAAAACCTTGGGATAGAAGTACATTGCAATGCCCGGGTGACCCGTGTCGATGCAGACAGCCTGCACTTTGAATCGGGCGCGCAGCCCGCGCACTATGACCGGCTGTTCTGGTGTACCGGCGCAGTGGCAGCGCCCTGGATAGCGGAGTCTGGCCTGGCTGTAGACGACAGGGGTTTTTTATTGCTGCGCGATACCCTGCAGACGCTGGACGACGACGCTGTATTTGCTGCCGGTGATGTGGCGGTGCAGCTTAACCATCCCAGGCCCAGGGCCGGCGTCTTTGCGGTCCGTCAGGCGCCGGTGCTGGCTAACAACCTGCGCAATCAGTTGTTGTCCCGACCACTTAAAGAACATCATCCGCAGCAGCGTTTCCTGTCCCTGCTGTCCTTGGGCGGCAAGCGGGCGGTGGCCGATAAACGGGGGCTAGCAGTCAGTGGTTCGTGGGTATGGCGGTGGAAGGATCGCATCGACAGGCGCTTTATGTCCTTGTTTGAAGACCTGCCGGTCATGCCTTCAGGATCAGGGACGGCATTGCCTGGCCAGGCCAGCGAGCAGGCGCCCTGCGGAGGTTGTGGTGCCAAAGTGGGTGGCGATAGCCTCAGAACCGCGCTCGTCTCTCTGTCTGAGCGTTATCCCCGGCATTGCCCAACATCGGTAACGGCAGATGATGCGGCGGTGGTTAGTTCCGGTGGCGCGGTTGTGCAGAGTGTCGATGTATTGAGAGCGATGCTTGCAGACTACTGGCTAATGGGCAGGATCGCCGCCAACCACGCGCTCAGCGATCTCTACGCGGTGGGATCGCAGCCGCTGTCGGCCCAGGCAATATTAACCCTGCCGTTTGCCACTGAGGCCCTTCAGCAGAGAGATCTTGAGCAAATTCTGGCCGGTGCCCTGCATGAGTTCAGCGCTGTCGATTGTGTGTTGGTAGGTGGTCACAGCATGCAGGGTCCGGAGTTAAGTGTGGGCTTTGTCGTCAATGGCCGGCCTGCTGCCCACGAAGGTATCCCATTGCCCAAGCAGGGACTGAAACCTGGTGACAAGCTTGTGCTGTGCAAACCCCTTGGGGTGGGCGCGCTATTTGCCGCGCATATGCAGCTGCGGGCCGATGGCCGGGATATAAGCGCAGCTATTGAGCAAATGCTGAACAGTAATCGTGTGGCGGGGGAATTGGCAGTGGCGCATGGCGCCAGCGCTGCCACGGATGTCACCGGCTTTGGCCTGGCAGCGCATCTCAGGGAAATGCTGGCTCCCGGGCAGGGCGCCCATTTACAGAGTGAACAAATTCCTTTGCTGGCGGGGGCAAAGACAGCGATAAACAGTGGTGTCTTGAGCACCATGCACGAAAGCAATCGTGTGGCGGCGGGTCGGGTGCACTTTGGCCCCGAAGTAGACCACGTGACGATGGAAGTTCTATTTGATCCACAGACTAGCGGTGGGCTGTTGATTGGTATGCAAGAACCTGACGCCGAGGCCTTGTGCAGCGCACTGCGCTCAGCAGCTTATGCGCAGGCGGCAGTTATCGGCACGGTGACAGAAGATGCGGGAGAAGAGATCAATGTCGACAGACAATGAAACAATCAAGCCAGGCCGTTACCGGCACTACAAGGGTGGCGAGTATCAGGTAACAGGGGTGGCCAGGCACTCGGAAAGTGACGAGTTGCTGGTGGTCTATACGCCATTGTATGGGGAGCGTGGTCTCTGGGTTCGACCGCTAACTATGTTTACCGAGCGCGTGACGCACGAGGGGCTGCAGCAGCCCCGCTTTGCGTTTGTGGAGGCCTGAAGTCAGTCAGAACTATTGGCGAATGCCTTTAGCGCGTTGCCACTGAGCCGATACCCGACCCACTCGCTTTGGGCCTGTGCCCCAAAGGCCTCGTAGAATTTTATCGCCGGTTCGTTCCAGTCCAGCACGCTCCACTCAAAGCGGGCGCAGTCCTGCTCGCAGGCGACCTGCGCCAGTCGCCTGAGCAGGGCTTTGCCGGCGCCGCGACCGCGAAAAGCGGGTTCGACAAACAGGTCTTCCAGGTAAACGCCGCTTTTGCCAGTCCAGGTGGAAAAATTGTAGAAGTACAGCGCGAAACCGGCGGGCTGGCCATCAACTGAGCAGATCAGTGCATGGGCTCTTGGCGGTTGGTGGAACAACGCCTTGTCGATGTCTTCTGGTGTTGCCTTGGCTTGCTCCGGTGCTTTCTCATAGGTCGCCAGTCCCTTGATCAGATCGAGAATAAGGCCGATATCTTCCTGCTTGGCGGGCCTGATATGTACGCCATCCCTACTGCGGGATTCACTCACGCTTGCTGACCCTCGTCTACGCGACTGTAGTTCAGTGTCTGAAGTTGGCGGTCGTGCACGCGCGCCAATAGCAGCAAGGCAAGTACGGCGCCCAGCAGCGCAAAGCCCATATCGGATTGCGTATCCCACTCGTAACCCTGGGTTCCCAGGAATGCCTCGGACCCCGAGCCGGCGGCAACAGCTACCGCCCATTCGATTAATTCGTAGAATGCGCTAAAGGCAAGACAGAAGCAGACGATGAAGAAGTTTCGCCAGGCCGCCGCCGCAACCACCGCTTTGCGAATCAATATCTCGCGGGCGATGATCGCGGGCACGAAGCCCTGCATGAAATGGCCCAGCTTGTCGTAATTATTGCGTTCGAAACCCAGTACGGGTTTCAGATAATCGAAGAGGGGGACTTCGGCATAGGTGTAATGCCCGCCGACAATCAGCACTACGCAGTGCAGCAGGATAAGGAAGTACAGCAGTGGCGTAAGCCTGAAACTGTTGTAGGTGAACGCCAGAACGATAAGCCCCAGCACGGCCGGTGCCACCTCCAGCGCCCAGGTGAAGTAGTCTTTTGGATTCACAGCCGACCACGCCAAAACGGTCAGGAAGATCAACAGCCACAAAGTTTTCATCATTCCCCGGTTCCTCGCACTCGCGACCATAGTTCGCTTATAAGCATCAGTGACACAGTACCGAAAGCCAGGAACAGGCTTAATCGGGTGATAGGCCTTTCAAGGCTGCCAGAGGCGGGTTCGATGAAGAACGCAACCGCGAACAAAAAAGGCAGCGCCATAAGCGCCACAGAGCATGACATCTGCAAGACGTTTGCAGGCCCCGCTGGCTTCATGAAAAAGCCCGCTGCGATATTGCAGGCGCACACTAGCAGCAGATAGATGTGGTTGGAGCGGTACAACATGCGCTCTGTGTCGGGCAGTTCCGGAACGCCAGCAAACCTCTCCATGTACTGTCCCGTCAAGACGAAAAGCAATAGCCCCGCAGCGCCTATGGCCAGGTGCAGTGTGCGTATCAATCTGAGTCCCAGTAGCGTGTCATTTCCAGATAGAGGAAAGATGCCGTCCAGGTGATAAGTACCAGCCCCGTTAATGACTCCAGGCCAGTGAGAAAGCGCAGATCGCCAAAAGGCTCGATATCGCCCGTGCCCAGTGTTGTGTAGCTGGTAAATGAGAAGTAGACAAAGTCCAGAAGCTCGCCGGTAAAGTTGCCTTCCAGGTGCCCCCAGCCTTCAGCGTGATGCATGAAGTAGAAGGAGATCGCGAAGATCCAGACTTCGATGGCGTGGGCACTCAATGCCCCAAAGACACCCAGAACGATGCGGAATCGGTGTCTTACACGCATGCGCGGCATGAGGATGGTGAAACGGTAGAGGAATTCGTAATGAATCATTACCGTCAGCGCAATCACCAGGCTGTTCACCAGGAAAACCCAAAACACCTGTAGCGACCCTCGTTTAATTTGGATCTACTTTACCGTGTTGCCGCGCATTACGCATCGCTGGGATCGAGTCGGCCGGCGCTCCGGGGACGACACTTGTGTCGGCCCATAAAAAAGCCCCGCTTGTTGGCGGGGCTCTTTATCTGAATATGGTGCCCGGAGACAGAATCGAACCGGCCGGCGCTCCGGGGACGACACCTGTGTCGGCCCACAAAAAAGCCCCGCGGGTTGACGGGGCTCTTTATCTGAATATGGTGCCCGGAGACAGAATGGAACCGGCCGGCGCCCCGGGGACGACACTTGTGTCGGCCCATAAAAAAGCCCCGCATGTTGCCGGGGCTCTTTATTTGGATATGGTGCCCGGAGACAGAATCGAACTGCCGACACGGGGATTTTCAATCCCCTGCTCTACCGACTGAGCTATCCGGGCGTGGTCGCCTGAGGCGAAGGGGGCGTATTAAAACCGCAGAGGGGGTGAGAGTCAAGCCTGCTACTAGGCTGAAGGGGGCACGTAACCCTCGGCTTGATCGTAGTCTTCACCGGCCAGGAACTTGCCCATTTCCTCCTGTAGATACTTTCGCGCTTCCGGATCAACCAGACTGAGGTGCTTTTCGTTAATCAGCATGGTCTGGTGTGCCTGCCAGTCTTGCCAGGCCTGTCTGGAAACGCTGTCGAATATGTCCTGGCCCTTGGGCCCCGGGAAGGGGGGTGCATCCAGACCCTCCAGTTCCTTCTGGTATTTTTTACACATCACCATACGTGTCATAAGGCTACTCCGATAATTTTGCGGCTTAGGCCAGCGTTGCCAGTAGATTGACCACTGGCGCCGCCAGCCCGACCTGCGGCGGCTGGCGAAGGTTATACCAGAGCCATCGGTCGCTGGCCATTACTGACAGTGGCTCGCTATCAAGATCAGCCAGTACCGGGCTGATCTCCAGATGATAGTGACTAAAGGTGTGGCGAAAACCCGGCGTCTGTTCCAATGACGCGGGCTGGGTGTGGCAGTTGTCCAGGCACCAGTTGTCGGCCTCTGCAGCACCGCCGATTTCAGGGAAGCACCACAAGCCGCCCCAGATACCCTGCTGAGGACGCTTTTCCAGCAGTACCTCTCCCGCTTTCGAGCGAACCATCAGGAAAGTGGTTTCCCGTACCGGTAGTGTCTTGCGTGGTTTTTTGCCGGGATAGAGCGTGGGTTCTCCCGAGGCATGGCCTTTGCAATCCCGAGCCAGCGGGCAGCGTTGGCATGCCGGAGCACTGCGGGTGCAGACTGTCGCGCCTAGGTCCATCATCGCCTGGGTATAGTCAGCAAAGCGGGAGTGCGGGGTGTGGCCCTCGGCGATTTGCCAGAGTTCATTATGCACAGCAGTTTTTCCAGGCCAGCCAGCAACCGTGTGATAACGGGCCAGAACCCGCTTCACGTTGCCATCCAGGATGGCGGCCCGCTGGCCACCGGCAATGCTGGCGATGGCGCCGGCCGTGGAGCGCCCCACCCCGGGCAATTCGCAGAGAGCCTCCACACTCTCGGGGAAACGACCATCAAGCTTTGTTGCGACCTTGATTGCCGTCTTGTGAAGATTTCTGGCCCGGGCATAGTAGCCAAGGCCGGTCCAGAGATGCAGCACCTCGTCCTGCGGCGCCTGGGCCAGCGACTCTACGGTGGGAAATCGATCCATGAAGGTCGTGAAGTAGGGGATTACGGTTTTGACCTGTGTCTGCTGCAACATGATCTCCGACACCCAGACCCGATAGGGCGAGATATCGAGCTGCCATGGCAGATCATGGCGGCCGTGTTGGTCGAACCAATCCAGAACCTGGGTGGCTAATGTGGGCTTTCTGGTCATCGATGCTGTTGCCGCCAGTAAATCAGGGATCAAGGGTAATTTTGTTGCTGCCAAACCGCCAGTGAATTTGCAGGGCGTTTCTTTTATAATGGCGCGTTTTTTCGGGGTTAATGATCCCCGTTTGTCCTTCAGGGCAACGATAGGAGACCGCCATGGCGGAGCGTAAAGCCACAGTCAGTCGTAACACGCTGGAAACCCAGATCACCGTCACGGTGAATCTGGATGGATCCGGCCAATCCGATTTTTCTACCGGTGTGCCTTTTCTGGAGCACATGCTGGACCAGATCGCCCGCCACGGGATGATGGACCTGGCGATTGAAGCCAAGGGTGATCTGCACATCGATGACCACCACACTGTGGAGGATATCGGCATTACCCTTGGGCAGGCGATGGCCGAGGCAGTTGGCGACAAGAAAGGCATCATGCGTTACGGCCATGCCTACGTGCCTCTGGACGAAGCGCTGTCCCGTGTTGTCGTTGATTTCTCGGGCCGTCCCGGTCTGGAGTTTAACGTGCCCTTTACCCGGTCCAGTGTCGGGGGCTTTGATGTGGACCTGTTTCACGAGTTTTTCCAGGGCTTTATCAATCACGCCCTGGTTACCCTCCACGTGGATAACCTCAAGGGTGAGAACACTCACCACCAGGCCGAGACGGTATTCAAGGCCTTTGGCCGTGCTGTGCGTATGGCTTTGTCGCCGGACCTCGCAATGGCGGGCATCACCCCTTCTACCAAGGGCGTGCTATAGGCAACTGACATGAGTGGTACTGTCGCCGTCATCGATTACGGCATGGGTAACCTGCACTCTGTGGCCAGCGCCCTGGAGCATGTAGGGGCCAGCGAAGTGCTGGTTACTCATGACGCCGCCAAAATTCGAAGCGCCGATCGGGTGGTCTTTCCCGGGGTAGGCGCGATTCGCGATTGCATGGCTGAAATTCGTCGTCTGCACTGTGATGAACTGCTGCGCACTGCGCTGGTGGAACAGCACAAGCCGGTTTTGGCGATCTGCGTGGGCCTGCAGGCGTTAATGTCGCGCTCAGAAGAGAATGGTGGCGTGGATTGCCTGGATATCCTTCCCGGTGATGTTCGTCACTTCGGCAGTCCCTTACGGGATGCTCAGGGCGGTCGATTAAAAGTACCTCACATGGGTTGGAACGAAGTTGAGCAGGTGATGGCGCACCCCTTGTGGCGCGATATCCCCGATAAAACGCGCTTTTATTTTGTACACAGCTACTATGTTCAGGCCAAAGAGCGGTCACTGTTAGCCGGTAGCCTCAACTACGGGGTACAGGCGGATGCTGCCTTGGCCAAGGACAATCTGTTCGCTGTGCAGTTTCACCCCGAGAAAAGTCACACCGCCGGCTTGCAGCTGCTGCGTAATTTTCTGGAATGGGACGGACAATGCTGATAATCCCCGCAATTGATTTAAAAGATGGCCAGTGTGTGCGTTTGCGCCAGGGGCTGATGGACGACAGCACGGTATTTTCGGATGACCCGGTGGCCATGGCCAAACGCTGGGTTGACGCCGGATGTCGTCGCCTGCACCTGGTTGATCTAAACGGCGCATTTGCCGGTGAACCGGTAAATGGCGATGTGGTTACCGCCATCGCCAAAGCGTTTCCCGAGTTGCCTGTGCAGATTGGCGGCGGTATTCGTTCGCTGGAGACTATTGAACACTATGTTCGGGCCGGCGTTGATTTTGTGATTATCGGCACCAAGGCCGTCAAGGAGCCCGCATTTGTCGTCGAGGCCTGCAAGGCCTTTCCAGGTAAGGTAATCGTGGGGCTGGATGCACGCGATGGCCGCGTGGCAACTGACGGTTGGGCTGAAGTCACCGAAGTGATGGCGGCCGACCTGGCCAGGCAGTTCGAAGCGGACGGGGTGGCGGCCATCGTCTATACCGACATTGCACGTGACGGCATGATGCAGGGCGTTAACGTCGAGCAGACCGTGGCCATGGCCAGAGCCTCTTCCATCCCGGTGATTGCCTCAGGTGGCATCACCGATATCAATGATATTCGCGCGCTCAAGGCCGTCGCTGACCTGGGCATCTGTGGTGCAATAACGGGTAGGGCGATTTACGAGGGCACTCTCGACGTCGCCGAAGCCCAGAAGCTGTGTGACGGAGAGGCCTGATATGGGCCTGGCGAAGCGCATTATTCCCTGCCTGGATGTCGAGAATGGCAGGGTGGTGAAAGGCGTAAATTTCGTCGACATTCGCGATGCAGGAGATCCGGTAGAGATTGCCATGCGCTACAACGAGCAGGGCGCAGACGAAATTACCTTCCTCGATATTACGGCCAGCCACGAGGGGCGCGAGACGACTGTGCACACGGTGGAGCAGATTGCCGAGCACGTATTCATTCCGCTGACAGTGGGTGGTGGCATTCGAACCCTGGAAGATATTCGCACCATGCTCAATGCCGGTGCCGACAAGGTCAGTATCAATACAGCGGCGATTCACAATCCCGAATTGGTAAGAGAGGCCGCGCAGCGCTTTGGTTCCCAGTGCATTGTGGTGGCTATTGATGCCAAACGGGTGGACGATGTGGACGGGCAACCCCGTTGGGAAATTTTCACTCATGGTGGACGTCGCCCCACAGGCATCAATGCCGTCGAGTGGGCCGCCCGTATGGCCGAGTTGGGTGCAGGCGAGATCCTGTTAACCAGTATGGACCGTGACGGTACCCGTGATGGCTTCGAGTTAGGCGTTACGCGGGCAATTTCTGAAGCCGTGGATATTCCGGTTATCGCCTCTGGTGGCGTGGGCAACCTTGATCACCTGGTAGAAGGGGTTGTAAAGGGTGGTGCCGATGCCGTACTCGCGGCCAGTATTTTTCACTTCGGCGAGTATACGGTGCCCCAGGCCAAGGCCTACATGGCAGACCGGGGAGTAGAGGTCAGGCTTTGACCCACGGCGGCTTCTGTTGCCAGCGCGGTTTCCGGCACAGGTTCAACTGCAGGATCTTGCGGTTCAGCAACTGGCTGCACAGGCGGCAGGGCTGCAGATACGGTAACCAGTTCGATATTCTGCTCACTCAGTGTCGGTAAAGCCTCCGCCAGAAAATCCAGCGTTGCCTTATAGGGGTGACCAATTGCTACCGCCAGCCCGTCTTTTTTCGCCCGTAAAACAGCGGTATTGAAGCGCTCTTCGATGGCCTCCCGAGTTGCCTCGTTGTCCAGGAAAACCTGCCGTGACAGATGCGGCAAGTCATATTCCTGAGCGACACTGGCCGCCACCGTGTCGCTACTGGTACGGGAGTCTACGAAATACAGCGCATTGGCCTTTAGCTCTTCCATCAGCCAACCCATTTGCAGCCGATACTGAGTTAGCTCGCTGCCCATGTGGTTATTGACGCCCTGTACGTGGGGTATTTGTTGCAGTGATGCAGTGAGACTGGCGCGAAATTCTTCTTCGCTCAGTTCGGGTGTCAGGCCACCGGCGCCCAGTGGCTGGTTGGCCAGGTTGCTCATGGGCGCGTGAAGCATAATTTCCTTGCCCGCCCTGTGCCCGCGTTTGGCGATACGATCGCCGTGGCCCGTGTAGGGCAGAATAGACAGGGTGATTGCGCCGGGGAGGTCAGCGGCTTGCCGGCCGTTGCTTAGCTGGTGCCCCAGGTCATCGATGATAATGACCAGCCGGGCTGCTGGCTCATTGAACTGGGTTTCGGTTGTTTCTGTAGTACCGGGCGCCACCAGCTGAGATGGCATTGGCTGGGCGCTGACTAAGGGTGCCAGCAACGCCAGCAACAGGGTGGCACAGGCGCGCAAGCGCCCATGAAAGGAGCGTTCAGGACTCCCCGTTGGCCGCCACTTCGTTCGTGGTCTTCTGCTTGCTGTTCTGGTCACGTAACCCCAACACATTGAGCCCCTTTAATAATGTCAGGGCTTCGTATAATTGATTATCGGTGGAGAGTAACCCATCAGCGTTGTTTTTTGATGCATTGTCTTTGGTACTCTTGCCGCCATTGGCATTGTCCAGATGACGGCTTAAATCGGCCTCACTGATACGCCTGGAGTTGTCGTAGGCGGTCACCTTGGCCCGTTCTACACGCACATCCGGGACTATGCCCTCGGCCTGTATCGAGCGCCCATTGGGGGTGAAATACAGCGCGGTAGTCAGCTTTACGGCACGTGACTCCGATAGTGGCAGCACGGTCTGTACGGAGCCCTTGCCGAAACTGTCGGTACCCATGATGATTGCCCTGGAATGATCCTGCAGTGCTCCGGCGACGATCTCCGAGGCGCTGGCAGAGCCGCCGTTAATCAGTAC